>CAVXFU010000012.1:0-180813 GCA_963761145.1 Pyrinomonadaceae bacterium | reverse complement strand
TGTCCCCGTAAAAATTACCGGAACGCTCAACAAATGGAATCTAGCGGCGTGGAAAACCGACGCTTTTTACGGCAATCCCTTGAACGGTTTCGTCGCGCCGTAAATTAAAACGGAAAACGATAAATTCGGCTCTGTCGCTTCTAACGGATGCAGCGACGGAAATCTACCGCTTCGGGTAAAAGCCTCCACCTAAATTTTCGCATATCCTCGTCTTACAGTGAATTTTGTGTACTGTTAATTAAACCACCACAAACATTATCTTTCTTTTCGCGTTGTCTTTCTACTTACGTCAAACTTGCGGCGGTTCCGCCGCGCGACCTTTCAGTTGTTAGCCACTTCGTATTTAGAACGAGTGCTTGAAATTTAGAAGAAAAGGGTATAGATATACGTTAGGAGGATTTATGGCTATTAACGAAGAAAAACTATATCAATTATTGGGAAACTGTGTTACTGATTTCGGCGCGACGATGCATGCCGGATTGGTGGTCATCGGCGAAAGTCTGGGTCTTTACAAGGCGATGGCTAAAGCTGGCAAAGCGATGACGCCTGCCGAAGTAGCCGAAGCGACGGGAACAAACGAGCGTTATGTGCGCGAGTGGCTTAACGCGCACGCGGCGGGCGGTTATGTTTCTTACGACGCAGACAATCAAAGTTACTTTTTGTCGGAAGAACAAGCCTTTGTGCTGGCTGATGAAACAAGTCCGGCTTATATGCCCGGCGCGTTTCTCGTCGCCGTTTCCGCCGTGCGAGCCGTGCCGAAGCTGACCGAGAGATTTCGCACGGGCGAGGGCTTTGGCTGGCACGAACACGACACCGGACTTTTTCGCGGGACAGAGATGTTTTTCCGTCCCGGTTATGCCGCGAATCTGATCAGTTCGTGGATCCCGGCTCTTGACGGCGTTGAAGAAAAATTGAAAACGGGCGCGCGCGTTGCCGACATCGGCTGCGGGCTTGGAGCTTCGACCGTGTTGATGGCAAAAGCCTTTCCGAATTCAACCTTCGCCGGTTTCGATTATCACGACCAATCGATCGAAAAGGCGCGTCAGCGCGCCGAAGAAGCTGGAGTTGCCGAACGCGTTTCGTTTGAAGTTGCCAAAGCGAAGGATTTCCCCGGCGGCGATTACGATTTTGTAACTTACTTTGATTGCCTGCACGATATGGGCGATCCGGTCGGCGCCGCCGCGCACGTTCGGGAATCTCTGGCTGCTGACGGAACGTGGATGATTGTCGAACCGTTTGCTCACGACCGGGTTGAAGACAATCTGAATCCAATCGGACGCGCCTTTTATTCGGCTTCGACGCTGCTGTGCACTCCGGCATCGCTGTCGCAGGAAGTCGGACTGGCGTTGGGGGCGCAAGCCGGTGAAGCGCGGATCAAAGAAGTGATAACCAAAAGCGGTTTTTCACATTTCCGCCGGGCAACCGAAACGCCATTTAATTTAGTCTATGAAGCTAAAATATAATCGTTTCTTTATCAATGATTAGTCTCGTATCGGAAAACGTCCCAACAATTCAATGGGCGCGGATGATGCGAGACGTGATTTCGTTATAAAGCTGCCCGGTTAAACCTCAGCGGTCTTGGCAACAGTTCCTCTCTTAAGTTATCTCAAGCGATTCATTGGTAAACGATCGTGAAAGAACTCGGAAAAACTCGTTGCGCTGTGCAGCCTGGCAGACACCGACAGACCCGAAATCAAAGAGGCAAAAGCATTTATCGCCGCCAATATAAAGCTATCAGCCCAAACACGATAAATGACATTCAATGTTCGCATACATAATGTGTATCAGGAGCTTTAATACAGATTGCGTGAAGAAAAGTAAAACAGCCAAACACCGCATAATAATTAAGACGAACATGGGGTTAGCCAATAGCAACGGAAACTGATGGGCAGGACGATAGCCGCAAAACAGAATCATATTATTTTCGCTTAAAGGTGTTTAGCTCGTCGGCATTTGCCGGGAAGGCGTTGGGAACAATTAAGTTATTTTTGAACAAAACAATCTAAAATTTCCGTAATGACAAAAGACCTTGAAAATGAAAAGCATGCCGCTGCCGTAGAAGCGGTAAAAGCAGTCAGCAACAACCAGATCGTCGGTCTGGGAAGCGGATCAACTGCCGCCTACGCCATTCGGGAGTTAGCCAAAGCGGTCAAAAAGGGTTTGAAAATCCGGGCTGTTCCGACCTCTGACAAAACGGCAAAATTAGCCGAGTCGCTGAACATTCCGCTGCTTGATATTAATCGCGTAAACTCGATTAATGTCACCATTGACGGCGCCGACGAATTTAATTCAGACCTGATTCTCATCAAAGGCGGCGGCGGTGCGCTGCTGCGGGAGAAAATCGTCGCTTCGCTGACCGAAGAAGAAATAATCATCGTTGACTCGACCAAGATGGTGAAAATTCTGGGAAAGTTTAAGCTGCCGGTCGAAGTCATACCTTTCGCGTCCAATTATGTAATCGGTCAAATCGAGAATATCGGCGGAACCGGCGAGATTAGAAATAACGGGGAAAGCACGTTTATTACTGACGAAGGAAATTACATTATTGACGCCGATTTCGGCGCGATTACCGATCCCCGAAATCTTTCAAACAAACTTAACGAAATTGAAGGCGTGGCGGCACACGGACTTTTTATAAATCTTGCCGCCAAAATAATTATGGGAACGCAAAACGAAATCAAAATATTCGAGGCAAAGAAACAATCTCCTGTTTAGCCAACGATTTGCTTTTGATTTTTTTACTTTCGGCGACAACGTATGGGTAAATTAATAGCTGATGATAAGTTGGCGATAACAACTTTCCGAATCTATCAGGGCTTCCGTCTCGCCCCAGCCAGGATCCGTTACAAATCAGTAAACTTCAATCGCCGCAGCGAAAAACATTCAATTAAGGGGCTTCATGAATACGGCAAATCAAATGAACAACTTGCTCTTAAAATATCTGCAAAGTTCCGAATATTAAAAAAAGATTGCCGTATAGCTTAATAAAGTCGAATGTCACCATCCCGTAAAATAGAGCCAGATTATTAAAAATCGCAACTATGAAGAACCTTACCAGTCCAATGGCTTAATGTTGGGGAACTTGACACACCTGTGATTTTATTTGGTTTTAATTAACTATCCTTCAGGGTTTTTATCAGTAAACAGTTTATATATAAAAAGTTATGGTTTTGAGGTGCAGCTCGATAAGTTGTTGCGAACAAATAGAGAGAGAATTTTAAATAAGCACTAATTAAAATTCGCTAATAATATTATCAAACTTGACTTGAATATATCGAGGCGCAAAAAACCCTTGTGAAAAAAACGAGTTTTTATGGCGAAAACCAGAAAATACGTGCGGCGAAGTGCCGAAGATATTCGGGCGATGAAAGTTTTTTACTAGCGCGGTCACTCATTTTACGAAGTCGGCGAGAAATTCGGAATTTCGTCGTCGCGGGTCGGGCAGCTTCTCCAGCAGTTCAAAATCAAAACACGCAGCAAAACTGTTTCGAAAAACTTTCACGCGCAAATGCAGAAACGGCGAATCATTTTCGATCAGAATCGGCTCACCGAACTTTATCTCAAGGAAAAGCCGTCCATCAGCAAAACTGCCGCCCAGCTCCACAAAAATCATGTAGTGCACCGCAATTTGATCGATTATCGAACTTCGATCCGATCTACAGAAAAGCGGTCGTCGCCGATTTTGTTGCCGATTTACACCGCCCTTACAGAAGATGAAGCCCTGTCTGCCTTGGAATTGTTCGGAGAGAAATGGAATGCTAAATATCCGTTGATTGACAAATCGTGGCAAGCCAACTGGCAGCGCCATCAATTTAATGTTCGGTTTGCCGAAGGAAATTCGTCGCGTTGTTTACACGACCAATGTGATTGAACCGCTCAATTACATTGTGCGGAAAATCACGAAAACACGCGCTGCTTTTCCAACTTAAGAGGCGGCAATAAAACTGCTCTACTTGGGCTTGCAAAACGCACAGAAGAAATGGACAATGCCGATCCAGAACTGGAGTCTGGCGATGAATGAAATGGGGATACTTTTTGAAAGCAGAATGATGATTCCGGGAATAACAGAAAACTCAATTACACAAAAAATCTGACACCCTCTTAAAATCTGTTCGTTACCTGTCAGAATTTCTAATATCACTTCTGTTGTTACTTTTTACATTTATCTCGGCTATCTGTGTTTTGGGCGATGCGCTCCAACTTAGTCGCAATCAATTGAAATTTGAGCGACGAACTGCCGCAGTTTAGTACGAGAATATTCATCTGCTAAAAATCGTCGCGCAAAATTGTTAAGATGTCCATTTCCAATTTTTAATTTCCGGCAAATCGTCGCCGTGTTCGCAAATATATTGCTTGTGTTCGAGCAGTTTGTCGCGCATTTCCTGTTTGGCGTGTGCGCCGATATTTGCAAGTTTCGGCACGCGCTCGATCACGTCCATCACGAGATGAAATCTGTCCAGATCGTTCAAGACAACCATATCGAACGGCGTGGTCGTCGTGCCTTCTTCCTTGTAGCCGCGAACGTGGATGTTGTGATGATTTTTGCGTTTATAAGTTAAGCGGTGAATCAGCCACGGGTAGCCGTGATAAGCGAAAATAACGGGTTTGTCGCGTGTAAAAAGCGAATCGAAATTTGCGTCCGAAAGCCCGTGCGGATGTTCGGATTCGGATTGCAGAGTCATCAGATCAACGACGTTGACGACGCGGATTTTCAGATCGGGAAATTTGCGTCGCAAGAATGTCTGTCGCCGCCAGAATTTCGAGCGTCGGCACGTCCCCGGCGCAAGCCATCACGACATCGGGTTCAACTCCGTCGTCATTGCTCGCCCAATCCCAGATTCCAACGCCCGCCGTGCAGTGTTTAATCGCCTCGTCCATCGTCAGAAATTGCAGCGCGGGCTGTTTTCCGGCGACGATGACGTTGATGTAATTTTTGCTTCGCAAACAATGGTCGGTGACGGACAAAAGCGTGTTTGCGTCGGGCGGCAGATAAACGCGGACGACTTCGGCTTTTTTGTTCATCACGTGGTCAATAAATCCGGGGTCTTGATGCGAAAATCCGTTGTGATCCTGCCGCCAGACGTGCGACGAAAGCAGATAATTGAGAGACGCAATCGGCGCACGCCACGGAATATGGCGCGTGGTTTTGAGCCATTTCGCGTGTTGGTTGAACATCGAATCAATAATGTGAATAAACGCTTCGTAACACGAAAAAAATCCGTGTCGTCCGGTCAGCAGATAACCTTCGAGCCAGCCCTGACAGAGATGTTCGCTCAAAACTTCCATCACGCGCCCGTCGGTCGAAAGATGATCGTCGGACGGCAGAATTTCGGCTTCAAAAACGCGGTTCGTCGCGTCGAGAATCGCATTCCAGCGGTTGGAATTATTTTCGTCGGGCGACATCACGCGAAAGTTTTTCGCCTCCGCGTTGAGTTTCATCACGTCGCGCAAAAACGCGCCCATCACGCGCGTCGCTTCGGCGTTCGATCGTGGCGGGTTTGAGAACTTCGACCGCGTAATCGCAAAAATTCGGCATCAATAAATCTTTCAAAAGCTGTCCGCCGTTCGCGTGCGGATTCGCGCTCATTCGCTTTGTTGCCAAGCGGCGCGAGTTCAGCGAGTTCAGCGATGAATTTGCCGTTTTCGTCAAAAAGTTCTTCGGGATTATAAGAGCGCATCCATTCTTCGAGCTGCCGCAGATGTTCGGGATTCGTCGCCAATTTATCGAGCGGAACCTGATGCGAACGAAACGAATTTTCTTCCGCCAAACCGTCAACGAATTTCGGTCCCGTCCAGCCTTTCGGCGAACGGAGAACGATCATCGGATACATCGGGCGTTGCGTAAAACCATTTTCCCGCGCATCGGTTTGAATCGCTTTAATCGAAGCGAAAACTTCGTCCAAAGTCGCCGCCATCAATTGGTGCATCGCTTCGGGTTCGTCGCCTTCGACGTAGAACGGTTCGTAACCGTAGCCTTTCAAAAGATCGTCGAGTTCGTCGCGTCCGATTCGTGCGAGAACGGTCGGATTGGCGATCTTATAACCGTTCAAATGCAGAATCGGCAGAACTATTCCGTCGCGGACCGGATTCAAAAATTTATTCGAATGCCAGCTTGCCGCCAAGCGCGCCGGTTTCCGCTTCGCCGTCGCCGATGACGCACGCCGCGATCAAATCGGGATTGTCGAAAACCGCGCCGTAAGCGTGAACGAGCGCGTAACCGAGTTCGCCGCCTTCGTGAATCGAACCGGGAGTTTCGGGCGCGACGTGGCTCGGAATTCCGCCGGGAAATGAAAACTGTTTGAACAGCTTTTGCAAGCCGATTTCGTCCTGCGAAATGTTCGGATAAACTTCCGTGTAAGTTCCTTCCAAGATAAGTATTCGCCACAATTCCCGGACCGCCGTGACCGGGACCGCAAATGTAAATCACATTCAAATCGTCGCGCTTAATCACGCGGTTCAAATGCGCGTAAATAAAATTCAATCCCGGCGTTGTTCCCCAATGCCCGAGCAGACGCGGCTTGACGTGTTCGATCTTTAAAGGTTCACGCAGAAGCGGATTTGCCAGCAGATAAATCTGCCCGACCGATAGAAAATTCGCCGCCCGCCAATAGCGGTTTATCAATTGAGCGTCTTTCGCGGAAAGTGGTCGTGTTTCAGGTGTTTCCATTTGGTTTCAGCTGCCTTTAGTTGTTTTCTAAACTTTTTTGAATTTGCTCAGTAAAATCGAGACTTCCGGCAAAGCTCTGACCTCGTGAACGATCTCCGGTTCGACGGTTATCAGCACGCCGGGGAACAGCTTGTGAATTTCATTGCCGCTCACGTCGAGCAGTTCGCCCTCGCCCGCCACGCATTGAATCGTGATCGGTTCGGCGGCTTGGTGGGCTTTCATAACTGCGTTGCGGCGCAAAGTTATTTGCATTATTTTTCTGTGCGCGCCGTCGAATAAAAGATGGCTTTCAACGTCTTTGCCCGCTCCGATTTCAGTTTGCAGATTTAGTTTTTTCATAAAAATATCGCGTGTCTCAATTTATTTTTTAGCGGCGGTTTCGCTCTGCGCTTCCTGTTCCAAAATTGCCAGCGGTCCGCTCCGCAGCCCGCTCAGCCAGAGTGCAAGGTTTTCCGGTCCCAAAGACCAAACGAGCAGAACGGCGAGCGTGCCGTAAATCGGCAGATGTCCGATCAGCTCCGTCCAGTTAAAAATCGTCAGGGTCAGATTAATCGGAATCCACGCGATCAAAATATTTCACGCGGAAAGATGCCGAGCAGAATCCACAAACCGACGAGCAGTTCAACCGAGCCGGCGCAAAAAATAAAAGTTTCGTTCGACATCGGTATGCCGAGCGCCGCCGTGAAGTTGAGCGGATAGCGTTCGAGAAAAGCGGACGCGAGCGGAATGTTAGCGAATTTTTCGGTGAAGGCAACAAAAATCAAACTTAAACCTAAGCCTGTCCGCAGTGCCAAAATCGCCTTCGACATCAATTGCGCGGACGGTTCCAGTTTCGGCAGAATCAGCCGGTCAATTGAAACCGGACCGCGACCGGCGAGAAAAAAGAAAGCTGCAAATCCGAGAAACATCGAACTTTCCAGCATCGGCTCAAGCCCAACGAGAAAAATTCCCGCAAACCACAAAAGCCGAGCGCGACGGCGGCGATTCTGGTCAGCGCGCCGTAAAAAATCGCCAGCGCGATTCCTGTCTGCGCCAACCCGAACGCATACATCCAGAATCCGGGAAGTTTGTTATTCGGCGTAAAGAGTTCGCCCTGCACGCCGCTGACCAGGAGCGGCACCGCAACGTGAATGCCGACGATGGCGGGAATTAAACCGTATAAAGCCGCCCGCCGCTCGCTCGTTTGCGCCGAAATTTTCCGGTCCCGGAACAAAACCTCTGCCTCTTTTTCGCCACCATAATCCGGCGGCGGCGGTTGCAATGATAACTGCTCCAAATAAAAGAAGCGGCAGCGGGCGAAAAAACAAATCCCAACGCAGACCGTAATTTTCGGTTTCGTGAAACCACTTTTCGTGCGCCGACGCGTTTCCTGCCAAAGCCACCAACAGCATCAGACACCAGATAATGCTTCTAAAATTAGTTTTCTTATTCATCCGTTTCAGTCATTCGTATTGAAATTTCCTTTATTAAATGGTTTTAAGTTTTTCGCTTCGAACGAAGGTTTGTTATTTTTCTGGCGCAGACCTCTCCGCATTTGCCGCATTTCGGTTTCGCAGTGTCGCTGCCAGATACGGCGTGAAGACCATAAAAATCAAACCGAATCCCATCAATCCGCCGCGCGAGACGTCGTAATCTTCAAGTATTTTTTCCTGAGAATAATTCATGACGAAAATTCCCAGACCGAATTCAAACAGCGTCATCAAAATCATCCACAGCAACCCGACGGCTAAAAGCGATTTGACGGTCGGCGCGTCAATCCACCGGATAAAAAAATATGCGATCAGAAAAATCAGCAAAACCGCAACGAAAAATGAGATTCGCCGCGCCCGAAAATCCCCGACGAGCGGCGCGAGAAAAAGCTGCCGCAAGGTTCCGTGAACGCTTTCGGCAAATACTATCACCAGCCAAATTATAAATGCCCGAAAAAGATACATTTAATAAATGCTTTGATCATTTCAGGATTTGGTAAACGGTAAGACTAAAACACCGACCAAAATAAGCGCTTAAATCAGCCTGTTATGCTTTATGAAACATTCAGGAGATAAATGTCAAAATCTTCAGTTTTTTTCAAATCCCTTTGTTCTATCAACCGTTTTGGCGCGAAACTATTCATATTAGACGGACGATATTTCGCGCAGTGCAAATGACCGCCAATTCATAACAAAGAACATTTTTTGTCCGCTTTTTTGCTAACCCGTCGAGCGATTCAGACGGTCAACTGTCGTCCGTCCGGTCATCAGCGTCGGCGTTATTTGATAGACGACGTTAATGTTGGCGCGTATCCATTGATCCATCCAGTGAATGCTCAGCGCGGGCGATAATTTCGGGTTTTCGGCGAGAATAAAATCCATCGCGCGTTTGATTTTCTTTTCATCCGTCAACCGCACGGCTTCGCCCGTGACAATGACGCTTTGCCAGTGTTGGTTATCGGTTAGTTCTTCGACTTGCAGACAAATTTGCGGATTTTCATCAATAATTTCGGTTTTTTTGCCTTCGGTCGTAAAAATGTAAACGTCGTGCAAGTCGTAAGCGTAATGAATCGGCACGACATACGGTACGGCTTTGCGCGACAATCCGAGATGCCCGTAGTTAACTCGCTGCAGCAGATTTTTGCTGTCTTCATTGCTCATTTCCTCAACCTGAACCATTGTTTTTGCTTCGATCATTTTTCTTCACCTCTTAAAAAATTCTTTCGATTTTCTTCCGACTAATTCAGTCATATTACGAACATAAACAAATGCAAACCTTTAGTCTGTGCGCTGTCGCATATAGCAGGATTTTTGCCACCTTATATGCGTTGTCGCACTTAATAAAATTATTTGTGATAGATTCAATTGCAGAATCTTTAATTTGAACGATTTAATGGGTCGCGGATTTGAGGGATGAAATCATATGCCGAAAACCAAACATACCGACGATGCGCGTTTAAATCATCTGCTCGCCGAGCTGCCTGCCGCGGAATTTAATCGACTGCAAGAGAACCTCGATCCGGTCAGACTCAAGCTCGGCGAAGTCATTTATGAATCGGGCGAACAGCTCGAATACATTTATTTTCCGACGACGGCGATTATATCTTTGCTTTACATTATGGAGAATGGCTCGACAGCCGAGATCGGCATGGCGGGCAATGACGGGCTGGTCGGCATTGCGCTTTATATGGGCGGAAGCACGACACCGAACCGCGCGGTCGTTCAAAGCGCGGGCAATGCTTTTCGTCTGCGTTCCAAAGCTCTGAAATTCGAGTTCGGTTTAGGCGGCACTTTTCAAAATATTTTATTGCGCTACACGCAGTATCTAGTGACGCAGATTTCGCAAACCGCCGTCTGCAATCGCCTGCATTCGGTCGAACAGCAGCTGTGCCGCTGGCTTTTAATCAATCACGATCTGCTGCAATCGAACAAACTGGTTATGACGCACGATTTGATCGCCAATATGCTCGGTGTGCGGCGCGAAGGAGTTTCCATCGCCGCCGGACATCTCCAGGACAAAAAGATCATCAAATACGTTCGCGGCACGATCACGATGCTCGACCGCCCCGGTTTGGAAGCAGCCGCCTGCGAATGCTACGGCGTCGTTAAAGAAGAATACGACCGGCTGCTCGGAACATACATCTCAAAAAACCACTAAAACAAAACATCGGCTCATCGGAAATTTATAAATCGCCGTATGTGTGCAGACACACGGACAGGTCTTTCGCTGCGCTTTATCATTCGTTTACAAAATCTAATTGAACGGCATAAACCTTTGAAATGTTTGTGTTTAATGAAAACAGGTGAAAATGAGTGAAGACGAAAGAGCAAAAGAAAGATGGGACAACGAAGGCGGTCATCCGCTCAGGATAGAGACGCGGAAAGGATAATTTTCAATGGCTAAAACAACCGAACGAAATGCGCCGACAGCAAATAAATTGCTTGCTCTTCTGCCGCCAAAAGAGTATCGCCGAATGTTCCCGGCGCTTGAAAAAGTATCGCTCGATTACGGCGAAAATATTTATGAACGCGGTGAAACTATCAGGGATGTTTATTTTCCGAACAGCGGAATCGTCTCCTTGCTCGCTGCCCTTGAAAACAGTGCGCTGCTCGAAGTCGGGATCGTCGGAAGTGAAGGCATGATCGGACTCGCCGCGTCTCTCGGCGTAAAAACATCGATCAATCGCGCGATTGTGCAGGGAAGTGGTTCGGCGATGAAAATGACAACGGCGGATTTTCTCGAAGAATGCAATGCGGGCGGCGAACTGCCGAAAATTCTGCGGCGGTTCACGCATTCGCTGCTCGCTCAAATTTCCCAATCGGCGGTTTGCTTTCGGTATCACGCAGTCGAAGCGCGGCTCGCTCGCTGGCTTTTGATGACCGCCGACCGGATGGAATCGAACGAATTTCAGATGACGCAGGATTTTTTATCAAATATGCTCGGCGTGCGCCGCGAAGCGGTCAGTAAATCCGCCGTCATTCTCCAAAACAAAAAAGTCATCGAATACACGCGCGGCAAAATGCGGATTCTTGACCGCAAGAAATTGGAAAAAATCTCGTGTCCCTGTTACGCCGTCATCAAAGCCGAAGAACAAAGTTTTCCGCTTCAATAAAACTTCTCGTCTATTCAGGTTTCCCGATTTTAAAACTCGCGGCTCAAATTTTCTATAAGCGCGGCAGCGCACCGACGAATACTTCTTAACCTGCTAAACTTTGATCAAACGCTTGATTTCTGCCGAACAAATATTTCAACCGCAAAACGATAATCGGAAGCGGAGTAACAAAGCGGGCAGCACGCAATGACGGAACACCCAACACTGCTTTTAAGTAGTTGATTTCGTAACTTTTGGTTTGTAAGGAAAATAATTAATGAATTCTGAAAAAAATAACGAAGGCTCGGAAAAACTTATGCTGGAAGATTTACGGATTTCCGAGATTCGCTACCGGCGGCTTTTTGAAGCCGCCCGCGACGGAATCCTGATTTTGGATTTTGAAACTAAAAAAATAACCGATGTCAATCCGTTTATGATCGAGCTTCTCGGTTACGCGCGAGAGGAATTTATCGGCAGGGAACTCTGGGAAATCGGACTTCTCAAAGATGAAGCGGAAAGCATCGCCGCTTATGAGGAACTCAAGAAAAATCATTACATTCGCTATGAAGATTTGCCGCTCGAAAGTAAAAACGGAGAAAAGTGGGAAGTCGAAGTTGTCAGCAACGTCTATACGGAAAATAATCGTCAGGTGATTCAATGCAATATCCGCGATATTACCCAGC
The DNA here is from genome assembly GCA_963761145.1 of Pyrinomonadaceae bacterium. GTDB lineage: Bacteria > Acidobacteriota > Blastocatellia > Pyrinomonadales > Pyrinomonadaceae. The sequence continues at coordinate 168,902 of CAVXFU010000012.1, read as the reverse complement.
GCCTGAAGGCGGAAGAAGAAATAAAACAGCTTAACTTAGAGATTGAACGGCAGGCTGTCGATTTTAATACGCTGCTTTCGTCCATTTCCGATATGACTTACGCGTTTGACCGGGACTTGCGTTTTCGCTATGCCAATCAATCGGTCGAGCGTTTATACGAAAGGAAACTGGAAGATTTAGCCGGCAAAAATTTTTCCGATTTGGGGATTGCAGAAGAATTAACCCTCAAAATCCGTCAAAATCTCCGGCAGGTCTTCGATACAGGCGAATCTGTTAAAGATGAAACCGAGTATCCGAACGCGACGGGCGAAATCGGATTTTATGAATATATTTTCAATCCGGTCGTCTCCGCCGACGGAACTGTCGAAACGGTCATCGGTTCGGCGCGTGAAATTACCGAGCGAAAACGTGCCGAACACGAAATTCAGCAGCTCAATGAAACGCTCGAACAGCGCGTCTCCGAGCGAACCGCCGAACTTAAAGCTGCCAACAAAGAACTCGAAGCGTTTTCCTATTCGGTTTCCCACGATCTGCGTGCGCCGCTGCGGGCGATTGACGGGTTCAGCCGCGCTCTGCTCGAAGACTACTCGGATAAAATTGATGAAACCGGTCAACATTATTTGACGCGGGTGTGCGCGGCAACCGCTCATATGGCGCAGTTAATTGAAGATTTGCTCAATCTGTCGCGTCTTTCGCGCAGCGAAATGCGGCTTCAAACGGTAAATTTGAGCAAATGCGTCCGCGAGATCGCCGATAAACTACATGAACACGAACCGGAAAGAGCGGTTGAATTCGAAATTGAAGATGACATAACTGTCATGGGCGACGAAAGACTGCTGCGTATCGCGCTGCAAAATCTGCTCGACAACGCCTGGAAATTCACGTCGAAACGCGAGCAGGCGAAAATCGCTTTCGGACAAAACATTGACGGTAAAAAGATCGAATATTTTGTGCGCGACGACGGCGTGGGTTTCGATATGGCTTACGCCGATAAGTTATTCGGCGTTTTTCAGCGGCTGCATACAGTTCAGGAATTTGACGGAACCGGAATCGGGCTGGTCATCGTCCAGCGCATCGTTCATCGTCACAATGGTTTTATTCGTGCCGAAGCCAAACCGGACGAAGGCGCGGCTTTTTATTTCACACTTTAACCGAGCGGAGAAATTTATTATGGAAACGAAATTAATTTTACTGATCGAAGATAATGCGGACGACGAACTGCTGATGCTGCGCGCACTCAAAAAAAATCACATTCTCAATCGGGTCGTCGTCGCCCGCGACGGCGTTGAAGCGCTCGATTATCTTTTTTCAACGGGCATTTATGAAGGGAAAGATGCGGAACCGCTGCCGCAACTAATCCTGCTTGATTTGAAATTGCCGAAAATCAACGGTCTGGAAGTTCTAAAACGGATGCGCGCCGACAAACGCACCAAATATATTCCCGTCGTCGTTTTGACGTCTTCCACCGAAGAAAAGGATATCATCAGCAGCTATGATCTGGGCGCGAACGGTTTTGTTCAAAAGCCGATGGATTTCAACGAATTCGTCGAAGTCGCCAATCAGCTCGGCGTTTACTGGCTGGGAGTTAATCGCTCTGTTTATCCGAAATGATGTAAGCTGAATAATATGAAACTTCTCAAAGCTTTGCTTGTCGAAGATTCGAAGGATGATGCGGCGCTGCTGCTGCGCCATTTATCTAACGAAGGATACGAAGTTCAGTCGGAACTCGTGCAGACGGCGGCGGATATGAAGGCGGCACTCGGCGCACGCGAGTGGGACATAATTCTTTCCGATTATGTAATGCCGGGCTTTACAGGTTTAGACGCGCTGAAAATATTAAAGGAAAGCGGTCTCGATATACCGATAATTATCATTTCGGGAACTATCGGCGAAGACATTGCGGTCAAAGCAATGCGTGACGGCGTGAACGATTATCTGCTCAAAGATAATTTGGCGCGGCTGGCTCCCGCCATCGAACGCGAACTGGAAAATGCGGCGAAACGTCGCAAACAAAAGCAGGCGGAAAAAGATTTGCGCTTCAGCGAAGCGAGTCTTGCCAATGCGCAGCGAATCGCTCACGTCGGAAATTGGGATAACGACCTTAAAAATAATCATCTGCGCTTGTCTGAGGAAATCTACCGGATCTTCGGCATATCAAAAGAGGATTTCGACGGCACTCTTGAATCTTTAAGCAGCTTTTTTCACCCGGAAGACCGGCAAATGGTGCAGGCGGCGATTGACGCGGCAATTGCAAAAATCGCACCGTTAAATCTGGAGCATCGAATAATCCGTCCGGACGGCGAGGAAAGATTCGTCTGCGTAATCGGCGAAGTAATATTCGACGAATCAGGCGTTCCGATTCATATTATCGGCACCGGGCAGGACATTACCGACCGCAAAAAAAACGAAGCGGAAATGCGGTTAATGAAATCCGCTATTGATTCGATTGCCGAAGGCATTGTTATTTCCGACGCGCAAAAGCCTGATAATCCGATTATTTATGTAAATTCCGCTTTTGAAAAGTTGACCGGATATAATTTCGAGGAAATTAAAGGGCAAAACTGCCGATTTTTGCAGGGTGCTGAAACAAATCATCAAACGGTAAATGAAATCAGAGAGGCAATCGAACAAAAGACGACGTTTCGCGGCGATATTCTCAATTATCGTAAAAACGGCGAGCCTTTTTGGAATGAATTGAGCATTTCGCCTGTCTTCGATGAATCGGGTCTTTTAACGAATTTCGTCGGCGCCCAGCAGGATATCAGCGAGCGCAAACAAGCTGAAGAAACTTTACGGGCAAGCGAAGCGAAATTCAGACAACTGGTTGATTCAAGCATCATCGGCATCACTATCACTCACCTGGACGGAGCCGTTATTGAAGCAAACGATGTTTTTCTGAAAACCGTCGGCTACACGCGGCAGGATTTGCTCGATGGAAAATTGCGGTGGAACGATATGACTCCGCCGGAAATTCTCTGGCAGGACGAACGCGCCAAGAAACAGTTGTCCGATTTCGGATTTTCAACCCCGCGTGAAAAGGAATATATCAGAAAGGACGGCAGCCGCGTCCCCGTAATGCTCGGCGGAACGCTGTTAAAAGACCGGGAAAACACAGTTGTCGCCTTTGTTCTCGACATCAGCGACCGCAAGCACGCCGAAGACGCATTGCGGGAAAGCGAAAATCGCTTGCGGACAATTCTTGAAACCGAACCGGAATGCGTCAAAGTTCTCGGATTAAAAGGAGAATTGCAGGAGATGAATCCGGCAGGTTTGGCGATGATCGAAGCCGATTCGCTTGAACAGGTGCGCGGCTCGCAGGTCATCAACATTATCGCACCCGAACATCGCCGGGCATTTGCCCGACTAACGAAAAATGTTTTAGCCGGCGGCACGGAAAATCTCGAATTTGAAATTGTCGGACTAAAAAGCACGCGCCGCTGGCTGGAAACTCACGCCGTTCCGATGCGTAATCAGGCGGGCGAAATCACTTCGCTGCTCGGAGTGACACGCGATGTAACAGTACGCAGACAAATGGAAGCAGAGAAGATGCTGCTTACCACGCAGTTAGAGAATCAGCACGAGCGGCTTAATAATATTGTCGCCAATATTACAGGAGTGGTTTGGGAAGCCTGGGGCAAGCCTGATGAAGTCACCCAGAATATAGACTTTATCAGCGATTATGTTGAAACAATGCTTGGCTACACAGTCGAAGAATGGCTCGCCGCGCCGAACTTCTGGCTTACGATTATCCACCCCGAAGACCGGGAAAGGATGATGCGGGTCACAGCCGAAAATTTCCTTAAAGGTCAAAGTTTTACAGAAGAGTTTCGCTGGATTGCCAAAGACGGGCGCACCGTTTGGGTGGAAACGCATTCAACGGTTATCTGTGATAAAGAAGGTCTGACGATCGGTTATCGAGGCGTTAATTTAGACATCACCGAGCGCAAGCGTTTAGAACAAGAACGAACAAATCTTTTAACCGAATTGGCTTCCGAGAAAGCACTTCTCCAGCACATTTTCGATAATTCGCCCTCATTCATCGTTACTATGCGCGGACCGGAGTTTATTTTTGAAAAAGCAAATCCTGCTTACTATCAATTGGTCGGTCAGCGCGACCTGATAGGTTTTCCGGCAATTAAGTCACTTCCTGAAGTGATGACCCAAGGTTTGCCTGCAATAATAAATCAGGTTTACGCGACGGGCGAGCCGTTCATTGGTAATGAAATTCCTTTAATGCTGCACTCGATGGACGATAATGCCACTAAACAACACTATATAAACTTTGTTTATATGCCGCTGCGGGAAGCGGACGATTCGATTTCCGGCATTATCAGCTACGGTATTGATGTCACCGAACAGGTGCAGTCAAAAATCAAGATCCAGGAAAGTATGAATCAGCAGAAGCAGCTTTCGGATAAGTTAGAAAATGAACGGAAGCGTCTGATTACTGCTCAAAGCGTGGCAAAGATCGGCAGCTGGGAAACCGATCTGGTAACGATGAAGGTAAACTGGTCGGAAGAGACATTTCGTATTTATGAACTGGAACCGGATCAATATCATCCGGATTACCGGGCTATTCAGCAATTTGTGCATCCCGACGACCGCGAGGTGATAGACGAGGCATTTGTTGATTCACTTGACAAGCATGGGGTCTGCACGGTTGTGCATCGGCTGTTATTTGCCGATGAAAGAGTCAAATTTGTCGAAGAACACTGGGAAATCATCAGGGACGAGCACGGAAAGCCGCTGCAGGCGGTCGGCACATGTCAGGACATCACCGAACGCAAACTGATTGAACAGCAGATACTTGAAAGTGAAGAAAAATATCGCAGCATTGTTGAAACGGCGAATGAGGGAATATGGCTTACCGATACCCAAACACAAACGACTTATGTCAACCGGCAAATGGCGGAGATGCTCGGATATACGGTCGAAGAAATGCTGGGTCGTCCGATTTTTGATTTTATTTTCGATGCAGACTTGCCTGCCGCAAAACACCGTTTCGAGCAATACTTATTGACCGGTAAATCAGAAATAGGCGAATTTTGTCTGCGCCGCAAGGACGGTTCCGAGCTGATGACACTTTATCACACAACCCCGCGAAGAAATCAATCCGGTGAAATTGTCGGCTTTCTTTCGATGAGAAGTGACATTACCGATAGGAAAAAGGCTGAAAGAGAATTGATATATGCCGAAGCAAAATATCGCAGTCTGGTCGAATCATCGCCGGCGATTGTTTATCTTGCCGAGCCGCAGCCGCCTTTTTCGCCGATTTATGTCAGTCCGAATGTTGAAGTCTTCGGCTATACAACAGAAGAATGGTTTGCTCGACCTGATATGTGGGTGAATATTATTCACAAAGACGACCGGGCGAGAGTTCTTCGCACTACTGAGGATGCGATTGCGCAGAATATTGAAACTGATCTCGAATATCGAATAATCAGGCAGGACGGTTCGATAAACTGGATTCACGATAAGGGACGTTTTGTTTTGGATGAGCATGGAAACAAAACCGGCTGGCAGGGATTGATGGTTGACATCACCAAAACCAAAGAGTTGGAAGACCAGCTGCGTCAGGCACAGAAACTCGAATCAGTCGGTTTGCTGGCAGGCGGCATCGCGCACGATTTTAACAATATGCTGACCGCTATTAACGGTTACAGCGAGCTGACTTTACGGAAAATGACGGAAAATGATCCGCTGCGCCGCAACATCGAGGAAATCAGTAAAGCCGGAAAGCGTTCTGCCGATTTAACCTATCAATTGTTGGCGTTCAGCCGCCAGCAAATACTCCAACCCGTGCTGCTTGATCTTAATGAAACGATTAGAGAAACAACTAAATTACTGGAGCGTTTGATCGGAGAAGACATCCGGTTGACAACGACGCTTAATCCGAAAATCGGTCTGGTCAAAGTTGACCAGGGACAACTCTCGCAAATCATTATGAATCTGGCGGTCAATGCTCGCGATGCGATGTCGGAGGGCGGAAAATTGACTATTGAAACTTCCAACATTTTTCTCGACCCGAATTACGCTTTTAAGCACGTCGGCGTTTTGCCGGGCGCATATGTCATGCTGGCTGTCTCGGACACCGGCAGCGGAATGAGTGCTGAAATTAAAAATCACATTTTCGAGCCTTTCTTTACTACCAAAGAAATTGGTAAAGGCACCGGATTGGGACTGGCAACGGTTTACGGCATCGTCAAGCAGTCAGGCGGCAGTATTACGGTTTACAGTGAGGAATCGGTCGGCACGACGTTTAAGATTTATCTGCCGCGTGTCGCCCGGCAGCCTGAAGAAATGGAGAAAGCCGATATTTCTGATGAAGCTTTCACCGGAACAGAAACAATACTACTGGTCGAAGATGAAGAACTGGTGCGCAAACTGTCGAGAGAAATGCTGGAAACCTGCGGTTATACGGTGATCGAAGCCCGCGACGGACTGGAAGCTTTGGAGATTTGCAGCACCGGAGATCGTCAACCTGATTTACTGATGACCGATGTGGTAATGCCGCAGATGGGCGGACGGGAGCTCGCGGAAAAATTAACGGATAAAATGCCGGACATAAAAATTCTCTTTACTTCCGGCTATACCGACGACGCGGTGCTGCGCCACGGCATTATCGAAACTAACAGTAATTTTATTCAAAAACCGTTCACTTTTGATGCTTTAAGCCGCAAAGTCAGAAAATTACTCGACGTCCAAGATCTCGAAGTCGATTCATAGCTTTCCGCCCTCTAATCCACATGTTGCTTTGCCGTTCGTCCAAAAAAGCTGACGGCAAATATTAAATTCTTAAATACTAAAAAGGGGGTTCAAATTATGCTGACTGAAATCGAAGCTAAAGCGAGAATTTTAATCGTTGATGACGAGCCATTTGTCAGAAATATATTGTTGAAAATTTTAAGCGATAGTTATGAATGCATAGCAGCTAATTCAGCTGAAGAAGCACTGTCACTGCTACAGGCAGAGACATTTAATCTCATTTTAAGCGATATTCAGATGCCGGGCATCAGCGGCTTGGAAATGATTCCGCAGATTATTGAGCTTGCCCCGGATATTTGCATAATTATGATCAGCGGTCTGAATAATATCGAGAATGCTATTCAGGCGATGCGTGCCGGAGCCTTTGACTATATTACAAAACCTTTCGTATTCGATCATGTTGAAGCGAGCGTACGCCGCGCAGTCGAACATGAATTGTTGAAACGCACAAAGAAACATTACGAAAATCATTTGGAAGAGTTAGTGGCTGCCCGGACAGCGGAGCTGCGGCAGGAAATCGTTGTGCGTGAACGCGCCGAAGCACAAATTATTCACGATGCCTTTCACGACAGTTTAACGGGTTTCGCCAATCGCACGCTTTTTATAGAACATTTGCATCTGACAATTGAACGCGGCAAACGCAGCCTTGGGGCAGCTTTTGCCGTGCTTTTGCTGGATCTCGACCGGTTTAAAATTATCAATGATTCTTTAGGTCACTCGGCGGGCGATGAAGTATTAAAACTAATCGGGGAGCGACTCGAAAAATTCCTGCGCCCCGGCGATCTGATAGCGCGGCTCGGCGGCGATGAGTTTGCGATCCTGCTGAATGCAGTTGACGACGAGCGCGAGGCTTTGCGAATTGCGGAACGTATTCAGGAAGATCTGAAATCTCCTTTGAATCTTAATGATCAGGATGTATTCACATCGGTCAGTATAGGTATCGTGCTGAGCACAAACGAAAGCACCAGTGCCGGAGACATACTCCGCGACGCCGATACCGCTATGTACCGAGCCAAAGCCAACGGCAAAGCCCAGTATCAGGTTTTCGACCGGACGATGCACGAGCGTGCGTTTGGGCAATTAAAACTTGAAACTGAAATAAGACAGGCTCTGGATCGCAATGAATTTTTACTTCATTATCAGCCGATTATCAAGCTTGATACAAACGAGCTGGTTGGTTTTGAAGCGCTCGTCAGGTGGAATCATCCGACGCGGGGAATGGTTCCGCCGATAGAGTTTATTTAAATAAAAACCTGTTATTAATGGCATAAGTAATCCTTATTAAAAGAAACAATAAGAATTGTTGAATTTATTCCAAATATATTTTTACTGTCAATCAATTCAAAAGTGGGGCATAAAAGGACTTTATTATTTTAGATGAGGAATTGTGGGAAAGTAATAAGACGAGATTTAAAATTGCGGGTAAATTGTAGTTTGGGGTTTTCGCCCAAAACCACGCAAAGTATCAATAAGGGATTTGAAGTTTAGGTAATGGTATCAAACAGAGTTTTTTGGCAATTTACGGGATATTGATTTTTTCAGTCGTTTTTTTGAATTCATAACTGAGATGATCTAATTTAACAGGAGTCCAAACTCATTCTAAAATGAGAGCATGAGAAAGTATGAGACTGCTGCTCGAAAAAATGCGCTTGAACGAATTCGGCAGACACGCGACAGTCATCGGCGAAATCGTTGTCGAACACGCGGGAATGGTCGCTGCTAAAACCGGAATCGGCGGCACGCGCGTTGTTGATTTGCAGCTCGGCGAACAGTTGCCGCGAATTTATCGGTTTTATCTTGAAATTTTAACCGAGAAATGCACAACAGGCTCAAAAATTATATTATCTTTTTGAGCCTGTTTCGCGTTGGCGAATTGGCTGAAAAGTTATGGGCAAATTGAAGATTGGAATCATCGGAACGGGTTATATGGGCGGCACACACGCGCAGCTTTACGCTAAAAGCGAACGCGCTGAGGTTCACGCCGTTTACGATATCAGACCTGAAAGAATGCAAAGGGTTTCGGCGCAGACGGGCGCTAAATGTATGGAAAACGGTGAGCAGGTCATCGAATCGTGCGACGCGATAATTGTGACAACGCCTAATTCAAAACACACGGCTTTGACCATCGCCGCCGCCAATGCCGGAAAAGCCGTTTTTTCGGAAAAACCGATGGCGACGAATTTAATGGAAGCGCGGGCGGTTCTCGAAGCGTCGAAAAACGCGCGTGTTTTTCAGGTCGGACATAATCGCCGGTTCGCGCCGGTTTACGTTAAACTCAAGGAATTAATTGCGGAAGACAAAGTTCATTCGGCGCACATCAAAATGAATCGCGGTGAACTGCAAAATCCTGAGTGGACGGGCGACACGGAAGTCACCGGCGGATTTTTATACGAAACGACGATTCATCTTTTCGATATGATGCGTTTTCAATTTGGCGAAGTCGCGGAAATGCTGGCGTTCGGTTCGAGCCAAACTTATCCTGAGATTGATAATTTTTCGGTTCTTTTAAAATTCAAAAGCGGCTTGCACGCGACGTTTTGTTCGGCAGCGGACGCGAGCTGGATTTTTCCGTTCGAACGCGTCGAAGCGTTTTGCGAACATCGCACGATTATGACGCAGGAAATGGAAAATTTAACTGACAGTCGCGGAGCCGATCCGAACTTCCAGTTTTTCTCGTGGCATCTGCTGTCGAAGGAAGAACGCTGGGGTTATCAACAGGAAAACGAGCAATTTATTGACGCGGTTTTAAAATGAGACCGAACCGCCGGTGACGGCATTAGACGGTTTCAAGTCGGTCGAGCTCGTCGAGGCGTGTTACAAAGCGGTGAAAACCGGCGAGAGAATTTTGTTTGACTAAAGTTTGAAAAAGGAACTTTTCGATGTGTGGCGCGTAAAAAATACTTTGAAAAACAGGCGGGATTTTTATGATTCAATGTACCAACTGCGGACAGGTTAATACGGACACGAGCAATTTTTGCCGTTTCTGCGGAACGAAATATACGCCAATGCAAACGCAAACGCAAAATTCGCAGTCAGGGCGGTTACGAATATTCGCCGCCGGGTCCGTATTCCTGGAAAACCGATGAATATCAGGTGACGGACAATAAAAAACCGAAGCCGCAGCAGCTCAATCAGGTTCAGCCGCTCAACCATCCGTGGACGACAAATCAGCCGCCGCGCCCGCAGTCTCTCGTCCAGCAAGCCCCGCAAAATATGGCTTACGGCTATCAATGTCCGCGCTGTTCGAGCCAAACGATGCCGAGAGTTGTCAAACAAATCTCGACCGCCGGCTGGATAACTTTCGCCGTTTTGATGGTGATGTTTTTTCCGCTTTTTTGGATTGGATTATTGATTAAGGAAGATGTGCGGATTTGTCCGGTGTGCAGTTTCAAATACAGTTAAAAATACAAATCAACTGAAGAGGCGCGAAATATTATCATAATATTTCGCGCCTCTTCAGTTTAAATAACACCTTACCGGTAATAATAACCGCGCGGATGTTCGATTTTAACTTCGGGGTTAGAACTCGTGACCTTGATTTTGTGATAGCCCTTTTTCAAATGCGTGGAAAGATAGGTAAGCGCGAATTGTCGGTTTAAGGACATATTCAAATCAATGAAGAACGGTTCAAACGAAATTGGTGAGATTGAGCCTTGGAAAAACGCGCGTCCGCCGGTTTCGTCCGCCAGTCGTTCGAGCGAACCTTGTCCGTTCAGCGTCAGAATCGAACTTGTGCCATTCGTTAAACTAGCCGGAGAATAAATCGAATACACCGCGACGCTTTTTCGCTGCGAGCGAAGAATGGCGCGGTCGAGATCGAGGCTTTGCGCCGGCGTGGAACTTTCGATGCCGCGCGAAACGTCCAAACCGTCGGAAATCAGTAAAATCGCGCGTCTGCCATTCGGTAAAGCGTCAAATCGTTTCAGGGTTTCTTCAACGCCCTGATACGGACTGCTCGGCGCGACACCGGAACTGCCCGTGACAATTCGCAAAGATTTCGCGGCTTTTTCCAAATCGTCGGTGAATTTTTGGCGTACTTGAATCGTTCCGGCTCGCAGATATGCGACCATCACACGCGAACCTTGCGGCAATTCGCGGATGAAAGTCTTTATTTCGCCGAGTTTGAGATTGGTGTCGGTCGTCAAGTCATCCTGAATCAAAATCGCAATGGCGAGCGGCGTGCTGGTAACGCTTCTGATTGATAAAATTACCTGGTCGCTGCCGTCTTCGGCAACTTTCAAATCTCCGGCTTGAACGAATTCTTCGGTTCGATTTTCCTTTTGTTCCTTTTTTGTGAAAATCGAAATCGGAATCGTCATCGTGCGAACCCTATCCGTTTGTTTTTCCTTATTTTTATCCTGACCGAAATTCTCACCGACCGAAATTGAAAATGACATGAGGACGACTGACAAAATGACAGAAATTTTTTTCAACATACGTCGCTTTCCTTCGCTTTGCGATAAAATCTATTATCATTAATGATATACGATATCTGGTTGGAACTGAAATTTTATGATGCGTCGAGTTTGAATAAAGTTTGTAGAGTTTGTAGAGTTATGTCCTTAAGAATATGAACGAATTACAGCCGCGATATGAATTGACGCGCCGCGATATGGCGAAAGACAAAGCGTTAAAATACGGTGCGTGGGTTGCGCCTGTCGGCTTGTCGTTGATTCCTGCCGTGACGCTTTTTGTTTTTTCGCTGTTCGCCACCGGCGCGACGACGGCGATGCTGGTGTTTTTCAGTTTGATTTCATTGATTGCCGGCATAATTTTAGGTTTGATTGTGACGGGCGGAATTTTGTATTATCGTTCGCGCTGGCTGGCTGATGTTCGCGAACGGCTTGCCATTGACGGCATAAAAGCGAGCGAAGTTGAATGGTTTCAGCACGAATTGAAGACCACTGAAAAAAAATCGCTTAAAGAAATCGAGCGCAAGGATTTGTTATTGGCTGATGCTTTCCGCGACACTTTGGCAGCGCGTTTGACGGCGACGAGAATTTTGAAATCAACCAGACTCGAAATGCAGTTATTGAAAAGAAGACAAAACAAGCTGAAACAACTGAAATCGGAAAACTCGGCAAATTTGCAAAAGGACTTACAAATTGACCTTGAAAAACTTAGTAAAATTGATAACGAAGCCAAGGAAATGCAGATCGAAGCCGAAACGCGTCTGCAAATGATCGAAGCCGCGTCGCGTCGCGGCGGCACGATTGCCGAAACTGAACTCTCGTTAAAAAAACTCTCAGCCCGAACCGCCGAACTGCCGCTCGCGCTCGAATCGGCAAAGATGGAAGACGAATATCGCAAGGAATTTGAAAAGGAATTGGAAGAAAGAGAAGTTTAACGCTGAATTTTCAGTCGCTAAATCTGTTAAAATTTTTGTTTAGCCGATGAACGAAGCACTCGACAACCGAAAAACTCGGGAAATAAAACTCAAAGATTCGGAAAACTGGATTGCGCCGACCGTGGAAGAACTCGCCGTTTTGGATTTCACCGAAAAACTCGGTTTCAAACTCGCCGACCGGATGAATCGCGGCTGGTGGAAAAGTCTCTGGACAATTTGCCAACGGCATATCGGCTCGCTTTGGATTTACCTGGCAACATACAATTTGATGAACGTTTACGGTTTGGAAAACGTCGAGCAGACCGACGTTGAACGACCGCTTTTGCTTGTCGCCAATCATCGCTCGTTTTTCGATATGTACACGGTTTCAAGCGTTCTTTTTCGCCGCACAAAACGTCCGATGAAACTGTTTTTTCCGGTTCGCGCTAAATTCTTCTATGATTCGCCGCTCGGTTGGTTCGTCAATCTCGTGATGGGTTGGTTTTCGATGTTTCCGCCATTTTTTCGTGAAGCGCGAGAAGTTAAAAAACGCGAGTTCGACAAATTTTCGATGCGCCGCTTAATCGAAATCTGCACCAACGGCAACGCGCACGTCATCGGATTTCACCCGGAAGGCAAGCGCAATTTAACGGGCGACAGTTGGAGTTTACTGCCCGCGCAACCCGGAATCGGGAAAATTATAATGGCTTCGCACCCGCAAGTCGTGCCGGTTTTCATCGCGGGCTTGGGCAACGATTTGCCGAAACAAATTTTGGGTAACTGGCGCGGCGGCGAAAAAGTCCGCATCAGTTTCGGCGAGCCGATTGATTTATCGGAATTTTACGAAAAGCGAGATTCGTTGCGAACGCACAAGGAAATCGGCGATTTTCTGATGAAAAAAATCGCATTGCTGGCGGAAGTAGACAGGGAAATATTCGCTAAATAATAAAAAGGACAAGCCGCAAATAACGCTTATAAAAATGAAGTTATTTCATTTTAAGTTGCAGTATATTTTGGCGGCTAATTTATTTTCGTTTTTTGCTTAACCGGAATTGACCGTTACAATAGAGAAATATTTATCAAAGGGGAATTGTGTCAAAGGTGGAAGGAATTTCAGAAATTAAGCAGGAAAAAATCACGAAACCGATTTTAGAAATGTCATCAAAACGGCGTTGGGCGGTGACGGCGGGCGTGATGACGGGAATGTTTATCGCCGCGCTCGAAGCGACCGTTGTCGGGACGGCGATGCCGACAGTGATCGCCTCGCTCGGCGGGTTGAATCATTACAGTTGGGTTTTTTCGGCATATCTCGTGACCTCGACCGTGACGGTTCCGGTTTGGGGAAAACTCTCGGATTTATACGGTCGGCGACTGCTTTATCAAATCGGCATCGGCGTATTTCTGCTCGGCACGCTTCTTTCGGGATTTTCCGATTCGATGACGCAGTTGATTGTTTTTCGCGCAATTCAGGGACTCGGCGCGGGCGCGCTCGTGCCGCTCGGAATGACGATTATCGGCGATATTTTTACGTTGGAAGAACGCGCGAAAATGCAGGCGTATTTCAGCGGCGTGTGGGGACTTTCGAGCGTCGTCGGTCCGATTGTCGGCGGTTTCATCACCGATCAGATTTCGTGGCGTTGGGTTTTTTGTATAAATTTGCCGGTCGGCGTCGGCAGCAGCTTTGATTATCGGTCTGGCTTTAAAAGAACCGAAACTCGATAAAAAACCGACGATTGATTACGCGGGCGCGGCGCTTTTGATGATCGCCATCAGCCTTTTGATGCTGGCACTGGTCGAAGGCGGTGCGTCTCTGGCGACATTATTCGCGCTTGAAAACGTTTTGATTATTAGCGGGCGCGATAATTCTGCTTGCATTGTTCGTCTGGGTCGAAAAACGCGCCGCCGACCCGATTATTCCGTTTGATTTATTCAGAAATCGAACAGTTTCCGTTTCAGTCGCCGCCGGATTTCTGGCAGGCGTAGCGATGTTCGGCGCGATTTCGTTTATCCCGCTTGTTCGCGCAGGGCGCACTCGGCGCGACGGCGACCGAAGCCGGTTCACTACTCACGCCTTTGATGCTCAGTTGGGTTACGATGTCGGTCGTCGGCGGGCGCATACTTTTGAAAGCCGGTTATCGAAACATTTCAATCGTCGGTTTTATCATTCTGACCACCGGATTCGTCGCACTCGCGCTTTTTCAGAGGGAAACTGCCGATTTACTGGCTTTATTTTGATTTGGTTTTAATCGGCGCAGGTTTGGGTTTGACGATGCTGACGCTTTTAATTGCGGTTCAGCAGGCGGTTGACCGTACAAAACTCGGCGTGGCGACTTCGCTCAATCAATTTTCCCGCGCCATCGGCGGCGCGTTCGGCGTGGCGATTATGGGCGCATTTTTGACTGCCGGTCTGGCGACTCAATTAAACAATGCCGCAACGAGTCGAACAACAAGTTTAACCGTCGAGCAAGCCGCCGCTTATGCCGCGAACCCGAATGCTTTGATTGATCCGGCGGCGAAAGCGGCAATCGCGCCCGAAATTCTCGAAGTTTTACAGCAGGCGATGGCGACTTCGATTCACCGCGTTTTCTGGATCGGCGCGATTTTGTCCGCTTCTCGCTTTGCTGGTGACGTTTCTGCTGCCTAAAATGCGCGAATTTTCCGACGTTCACAAAACGGGCGACGACGCGGGCGAACGAATGTTTATGGCTGAACAGACGACCATCAACGCGAGAAATCAACCTGACTCGAATCAGTGAAAAGTGGAAAGTGAAAAGTGGTGAGTTGAAGAATGATACTTACTCATAGATGGCAACATCCTGACGATTTACCATAGCTTTTTGACAATACGCGCTGGTTAAAGCTACTCAATAACAATCAAATTCCGGTTATCAGCGTCTCGCTTAAAACAAACTGTTTTTGTTCGGAGTCGTAGGTGAAAGTTGTATGACAGCCGCCTTCCAGTGCGTGGTAATAACTGCGTTTTTTATAACCAAACCAATAATCGAGAATATCTATTTTGATTGTTATGCCGTCGCTTTGCATCGGTCTAATCGCCATAAACGGTATTTCCTGCCGGGCTTCTTTATTTTTTTTAACTTTTTTATATCTTTTAACTAAATCTCCGTAGCCCAAAACCTCTATCTTGATGTTGCCAATCTGCGTCGGCAATTTGCTTGTCAAAAACAAATCATATTCAACGATACGATTTTGCAAGTCGCGTTCAGAATTAAATCTGCTGAATTGTTTAGCTTCTTGATGAACACAAGCGGACAGAGCTTCGGCGTATAAATTTCTTTTAGGCGAAGTTTGCTGGGCAAAGCAATGACCGAAAGAAAAAACAATGATAGCTGCTGAAATGATTGTCGTTCTCATAAACCGTATGATGCGGAAAGTAAAAATCAGGTCAAAAACTATTCGTAACTCAAAGCCTCGACCGCATCGAGCCGGGCGGCTCTCATTGCCGGATATAATGCGCCGAGTGCGCCGCCGATTAAGCCGACGACGGTGACGATTAAAAGAACCAGCGGGCTGATTTCGACTTCGAGCGTGGTAACTTTCGTTAAGATAAATCGCAGAATTATCGTTAACAAAATTCCGCTGACGATGCCGCAAAAGCTGAGTAAGAGAGCTTCCTGCGCGATGATCCAGGCGATTGAAGCGTTCGACATTCCCAGAGATTTCATAATGCCGATTTGTCTGGTGCGTTCGGTGACGGTCGTGTACATCGTCAGCAAAATGACGAGCGCGGAGATAATTGCCGCTACGCCGATAAAAATGTTCAGGAAAACATTCATCGCCGGAATGCCCTGCATATAAAGTTCTTCCAAATCTTTGGTGAGCAAAATCTGATTTTCGGAAAATGTTTTGTGCAGAGTTTCGGCGACTTTTTCAGGCGCGTAACCTTCTTTGACTTTGACCAGAAAAGCCGTCGCTCTGCCCTCGCCGCCGAGCTGTGTCTGCATTGTTTGAAGCGGAATTTTCAAACGCGCTCCGGCGGCGGGTTCGTAGGTGCCGACGATTTTAAAATCGCGCTCGTAAATTTTTATCGTGTCGCCGATTTTGAATTTTTTCTGTTTCTGCCAGCCCGTATCAATAATGGCAACGTCGCCATTCACCGGAAGTTTTGCGCCTTCGATAATCGTCAGCCCGACGACGCTCGCATAATCGTCGAAATTTATGCCGTCAATCAGCCGACTGCCGGTGTTATTATCTTCAGCCTTAATCGTATTCTGCGCGATCGGCACAACAATTTTCACGCCCTCGATTTTCAATATATCTTTGATTAAAGATACTGGAAGGCGAAACGATTCCGCGCCGCTCATAATGCCCACCGCGCCGGAAGGACGAAAAAATATTTCCGCGCCAACATTCGCTTCGATTTTCGCGCGCCCGCGCATCGTGCCGTTCGATAATCCGACCGTGAAAACAATCAGCAGAACACCGACCGCAATGCCGAGAATACTGACGATCGTCCGCGCCGGACGATGAATCATATTTGAAAAGACGAGATTGTTCATAAATTGCCAATTACGCATTTCAAATGACGAATTACGATTTGAAAACCTTATATCTTCATATGTAACTCGACTTTTGAAGTGCGTAATTTAAATTATTGCGCCTGCTTTGCGTCGTCGCCTGATTGGTGTTCGCGCTGGCAGTTTGATTTTGGACGACGGCTTCATTTTTCAATTCTTCCGCCGATTTCCAACCGGCTTTCTTTAATAATTCAATCGCGAAACTAATCGGAATTGCCATATTCGCGGCGGTGCTTTCGGTAAAAACGCCGAAATTTACGCCGATTACTTTGCCGGTTTGACCGAAAAGCGGCGCGCCCGAACCGCCTTCCGCAGTTTTCGCGTCGTGGACGATGCGGCGCGTATCCAAATCGGTAATCGCGCCTTGTGTCGTCAGCGGCACGATCTTTCTTGATTGCGCCAGAAAATTAATCAATGCCTGCCGTGAACCGCCGAAACGCGTATTGATTGATTTCGCTTCCGCGTCGTCAACCATCGCCAAAAGCCGGTCAGGTCCGTTCGGATAACCCATCGTGACGACGGTTTTACCGACCGAAGCCACCTGCGAATCAATTTCGAGCGGCAAAACAGGAATGTCCGGCGAAACGAGTTCCGGGTCAATCGAAGCAATCGCCAAATCTTCGCGCGTTCCCAACTGCCGAACTTTTATCGGAAACGGCTGCGGAAAATTCGGAAAATAAATAACCAGCCGTTTGATGCGCGCCCGACCGTTCGCATCCTTCATCATTTGTTTGACCAGATCGTCTTCTTCCCACGGCTGTAAAACGTGGCGATTGGTGACGATATAGCCGCCGCCGACGTGAAAACCCGTGCCGATAAAATCATATTCGACCGCGCTGCCGTTGCCTTCGGTCGTCAGAGCCATCTGCGTCGGCGGATTCATTCCGTCTTCCATCGCCGGTTCCGCCGGTTCATATGGACTTGGCTGAAACGCCTGCGGGTCTGGATAACGCAGCGGTTTGCCGGTTTTTTTATCAACCAAATCGTAAACGCCGACGATCAGACAAACGCCGTTGCCGTATTCGACGCGCAGATTCGGCGCGAGCGAAACGGTTTTGATAATATCCTTGTTCGATTTATCAATTTGTCCGAGTTGTTCGTTGTTTTCGATAAGCTGTGCCTGAAGCTGGCGAACGATTTCCGCCTGCTGTTCGGCAAGCACGCGCGTTTTTTGCAGTTCATTGTTGTAGGACAAACCGAGATAGAAAATTCCGCCAAACGAGGCGACGACGATTGATAAAACGATAATTTTGGTCGTCCAGTGAATTTCGCGCGAAAGTTCGCGGACGAATTCGCGCAGAAAAGCTTTCGCATCGTCGCGTTTCGGTGATACAGCGGATTCGAGCGCGGCTGATTCGATAAACGGAGCGATATGCGGCTCGCGGTTCGTTGTTATCAGAGAAGATTTTGAAGTTAATGAAAAAAACGAAAAAGAAATATCATTGGCGGGAACTTCGATGATATCGCCGTCCGAGATGGCGATAAAACGATGAATCGGTTTTCCGTTTATTTGTAGATTCAACGATTCGAGAAAATCAATAACGCGGTAAACGCCGTCGGTAAACGCCAGTTCGAGCCAGACGTTTTTGGCAGTAAATTTCTCACTGTGAATCTGCAAATCGCACGATTCATCGGTACCGAAACGGATATTTTCTTCGGTAAAAATCTCTGTGCGTTTTTCCGAATTGACCGAAACGTGAATGATTAAACCGACTGCCATTTTTTTATCAACTTTCCCATACGAATTGAACCGAATGTTGTTCAAATTTTATCATAGATGAAAAGCAAACGAATATCTTCACACAATCGCGTGAAAAACACTTGTCCAAATTGAAGGTTTCGCGCTTCAGCGGATAAACTGTTTTTTGGAAATTATTTTTCTGACTTTATTATGGCTAAACCGAAATTCATCGAAGACCGCACCGAACTGGAAAAACTCGCGCCCGTCGCCGTCGCGCCGATTAGAAGACAAGTTTTCGTCTGTAACGGAAAATCGTGTTTGGCTCTCGGCGGCGCGGAAGTCAAAGAGGCTTTTGAAAAGGAATTGGAAAGAAAAAATCTGCGCTACGGCAAAGCGTCAAAAGGCAGAAATCCGAAAGGTGAAATCGTTCTGACCGATTGCAGTTCGGTCGGGCTGTGTTCAATCGGCACGGCAGTTTTGGTTTATCCGGAAGGCGTTTGGTATGCGCAGGTTCGCGGCGAAGATGTGCCGGAAATTATCGCGGAACATCTCGAAAAGGGAATCGTCGTCGAAAGATTAGCGTTGGTCAAAGTAAAATAAAGAAAGCCGCCCACTTTCAAAGTGGGCGGCTTTCTTTATTTTACAAACAACATTATTTAACTTTCCGAACAGAATTTTGATTACCGTTCGTTAATCGGCGCAAAAATTTCGGCGATTCTTCGAGTAAAGCCACCACTTTCTTTTTCTCGAATCTTAGAGTGAATTTGCCTTCGATGCCGACGATTGATTTAACTGCCAAATCAATTATTTCGGTTGCGACATCATTATCGCCGACGACCGGCAGTTCGTTCGGTTTCGGTTTATCTTCCGTGATTGGTTTCACCGCTAAAACAAGCGGACGGTCGGTTTTCTCGACGATGGCATCGAGCGATAAATCGTTACCGGTGCTGGAAAGCGCGCCGAAAATCTGCCACGCGGTTTTCTGTTCGCCGAATAATTCCGCGAAATCTTTCAAATCAACGGTCTTTAAATCAACGCCGAAAGCAACGAGCGCGTCGCCGGATTTAGCGATCAATTCACGCGCCGTTTTATTGCGGTCAGTGGATTTATTCGCGAGCGCGCCGGTCAGCGTTTTAATTTCGCCCATCATCAGGGTTTTGTCATCAATGAGCATCATCGCCTCATCAGACACGACATCTTCGCGGTCGCCGCCATATTTTTTCACTGTTTTAACGACGAACATTTTTTTGCCTTCGACCGCTTCTTCTTTGCGCGTGACGACCGTCAAAGTCGGATAAATTTGCGCTTCGACTATCAAATCCGATTTGACCGGCACGGTTGGTGGCGGCGCGGACAAATTTTCGGGCTTCAAATTCGCCGCCAGAAGCTTGACGCTGTTCTGCATTGCTGCCAATTGTTTTTGCATCAGGCGATATTTTGCGGTGCGGGCGGCTTCGGAAGTCGGTAAACTCTCGACCAAGGCTTTTACTTTTTCCAAAATCGCGTCTCTCCCAATCGCCTCAACGCTGTCGTTGACCGATAATTTCAACCCGCCGAGGCGATAATAAAATTCGGTCGTCTCGCGGTCCAGCTCCGTCAGCGGCTTTTGAATTGCAGCAATTTTCGCGGCGCGGTTCGTATCGGTTAAAGAAATTTTCTTGGCTTGTTTATCGAGCGCGTCGCCGCGTTCTCGAAATTCGTTAGCGGTCGTCTTCGCCTTAAAATCTTTTTTAAACGCTTCGAGCGCGACACGGATTTCAGTTGCGTCGGTCAACGTCGCATCAATTAAAGCCTGATTCGTAGGAGTCCTCTTCAGCGCATCAAGCGCGGCTTCGAGCGCACTCGCGTCGGCGAGTTGTTTATCCAAACTGCCGTTTATCGCCGGAATAACTTGATCATCTTCGCTGCCGAGACCTTCCACGATAATTCTATTCTGCACGGTGAAAATCTTCTCCCGCAGCGGATTGATTTCGTTTTCGAGTTTGGCGGTGGCGAGTTGGTTTTGATAAATACTTTCGGCGAGTTTTTCCGACGAATCGCTTTGAAAAACGAGTAGAAAATCATCGCCCGGTTTATCGAGCTTGGCTCCGACGACGATTTTGTCGAGCGTATATGGATTAACGCCCGTTTCATCTTCGATCATCTTCATCGCCGCAGCGAGTTTGGCGATTAACGCGGCATCTTTATTGAGCAGTGTCGGCGCAATATCGGTCAGCATCTTTTTGACGTTAATGACGGCGACCGCATCGGGTTCATTAAGCAAGCCGACCAGTTCATCGGTCGAGCGCGTCGGCGCGGTTTGGGCGAAAATAAAAGAATTCTGGACAAGCAGAAGCATCAGACTCAATCCGATGACAAGAAGTTTTTGTTTCATAATTTTTTTGTTGCGCGTCCGGGGAAAAGGGAAATGCAGACAATTTATAACATAAATTTGCCTGCGTTTAACAGTTAAAAATGAATTTCGGAGAGAATTTTTACAGTTTTTTCAAATTTTTGTTTTTGCGTCGTTTAATTTATTTAACATTTTCAGGGATAAATATGTCAAAAATATTTCGATGTGTCACGAAATCGAAAAGCCGTGAAATTGCTTTCACGGCTCTTTTAAATTAATGGGGGTTTTATCTTTCAAGCGGTTTTCGCGCTTGCTTCCATATCCGGTTTCCAACGCAGAACGGGTTTTCTGGCGGCGGTTGCTTCGTCGAGTCTGCCGATTCTGGTTGTGTGCGGCGCACCGATGACGAGTTCGGGGTTGTTTATGGCTTCCTGCGCGATTGATTGCATTGCGTCAATAAACGCGTCGAGGTCGCTTCGTCCAACTGATTCGGTCGGTTCGATGAGCATCGCGCCTTCGACGATTAAAGGGAAGTAAATCGTCATCGGGTGAAAGCCGTAATCAATCAGACGCTTGGCGATGTCCAATGTGTGAACGCCTTTGCGCGACTGCTTTTTGTGCGAAAAAATGACTTCGTGCATCGAGTCGGATTCAAACGGTTTGTCGTAAGTCTCGGTTAAATGATGACCAACGTAACGAGCATTCAAAACGGCGGCTTCGGTCGCTTCGCGCAAACCGTCCGCGCCGTGTGTGTAGATGTAGGCGAGAGCGCGAACCATCATTCCGAAGTTGCCGAAAAACGCTTTCACGCGCCCGATTGATTCGGGACGATTAAAGTCTAATTTATACGTTTCGCCCTCTTTGACAACGCGCGGTGTCGGCAGAAACGGTTCGAGTTCGGCGGTGCAGCAACACGGTCCGCAACCCGGACCGCCGCCGCCGTGCGGAGTCGAAAAGGTTTTGTGCAGATTCAAATGAATCACGTCAACGCCGAAATCGCCCGGACGCGCCACGCCGACCAGCGCATTCATATTCGCGCCGTCCATATAGACCAAACCGCCAGCGTTATGAATTTCGTCGCAAATCTGTTGAATGTTAATTTCAAAAAGTCCGACGGTGTTCGGGTTCGTCAGCATCAGACCGGCAACGCCGCCTTCCGCGCACAGATGCCGCAGATGCTCCATATCGGTCAAACCTTCACTCGTCGAGCGAATCGTTTTGACGGTAAATCCGGCAAGATGAGCCGACGCGGGATTTGTTCCGTGCGCCGAATCGGGAATCAGCATCACGCGGCGTTCTTTCGACGCTTCACCGTCGCGTTTATCCAAAAATGCGCGAATCAGCATCACGCCGGTCATTTCGCCGTGCGCTCCGGCGGCAGGTTGCAAAGAAACGCCTGGAAGTCCGGTGATTTCCGCCAAATCTTCCTGCAATTCGTAAATTAATTCCAACGCGCCCTGCGCTTCGGATTCAGGCGCGAGCGGATGAAGATTGGCGAATCCGGCGATGCGGGCGACCTTTTCGTTCAGCCGCGAATTGTATTTCATCGTGCAGGAACCGAGCGGATACATTCCGAGATCAATCGAGAAATTCCACGTTGAAATTCTGGTAAAATGCCGAATCACGTCAACCTCGGAAACTTCCGGCACGCCTTCCAAATCGTCGTCGCGCCGCAATTCGCTTGGAATAATTTCGTCAATATTCGTTTCTTCGACATCGAGTTTCGGCAAACGATAACCGACTCTGCCGGTTTGCGAGCGGTCGAAAATCAACTCTTCATTTTGTGTCGGGTGCGATGTTACTTTTTTAATGCTCATTTTAGAAATTATTAAATTTTCGATAAACCTTCAACCAAATTATCAATCTGCGCTTTCGTGTTTAACTCGGTCACGCAAACCAGAAAATCGTTCGGATTTTCTGAATAATAACGCGACAACGCCAAACCGCCGATGATTTCTTTTTCGCTTGATAATTTTGACAAAATTTCGTCTGCCGATTTCGGAGCGCGAACGACGAATTCGTTGAATGTCGGCGATGAAAAGGGAATTGAGAAACCTTCAATTTCAGCGATTCGTCTTTTCGCGTAAGCGGCTTTCTGTGCGTTCTGCATCGCTACTTCCTGCAAGCCTTTTTTGCCCATCGTTTCCATATAAATGGTGGCGGCGAGCGCGATTAAGCCTTGATTGGTACAGATGTTCGATGTCGCTTTTTCGCGGCGAATATGCTGTTCGCGCGTCGCTAAAGTCAAAACGAAACCCCGATTTCCTTTGGCATCATAAGCGATTCCGGCTAATCTGCCCGGCATATTGCGGACGTATTTTTCTTTGCAGGCAAACAATCCGACATACGGACCGCCGTAGCTTAAAGGCACGCCAAAACTTTGACCTTCGGCGACGACAATATCCGCACCGCACGCGCCCGGAGATTTTAGAAGCCCAAACGAAATTGCTTCCGTGACGACGACGATCAGCAACGCGCCGACGGCGTGCGCTTTGTCGGCGAGCATCTGAACGTCTTCGATACAGCCGAAAAAGTTCGGCGATTGAATGACAAGCGCGGCGGTTTTGTCGTCCAATTTATTCAAATCCTCACTCAAAATTCTGCCGGAGTCTTTGTTGAAATGAACGGTTTCAATCGTTAAATCGCCGTGCTGCGTGTAAGTTTTCGCTACGTCGAGATATTCGGGATGAACGGTTTCGGCGATGACGACTTTATCTTTTCTGGTGACGCGCTGCGCCATCAGAAACGCTTCCGCCATCGCGGTTGAGCCGTCATACATCGAAGCGTTCGCCACGTCCATTCCGGTCAGTTGGCAAACTAAAGTCTGAAACTCGAAAATATATTGCAGCGTTCCCTGCGTTACTTCCGGCTGATACGGCGTGTAGCTCGTGAAAAATTCCGAGCGTTGAATCAAATGGTCAACGACTGTCGGCGAATAATGCGAATACGCGCCCGCGCCCAGAAACGAAGTTTTGCGCGATGCGGGATTTTTCGCCGCCAAATTTTCCATCGCCGAAATTACTTCGATCTCGGCGAGCGGTTCGGTAACATTTAGAGTTCGGTTTAATTGTACGTTTTGCGGAATTGAGCGAAACAAATCTGCCGCCGAGTCAAGCCCGACGATTTGCAGCATCTCATCGCGCTCTTCGGGCGAATTAGGTATATATCTCATAAATAAGTGAACAGTGAAAAATGAAAAGTGAAAAGTTTAAAATATAATGCGTTTAGTTTTTCACTTCCGGTTATTCGTTGGCTGATAAATATTCTTCGTATTCGGCGGCGGAAAGCATCGCGTCGGCATCGCCCGAATTACGCATTTTTACTTTTATCATCCAAGCCGCGCCGTATGGGTCAGTGTTAACAGCTTCCGGCGTATCGTTTAAGCCTTCGTTGACTTCGACGACTTCGCCGGCAAGCGGCGAAAAAATTTCCGAAACGGCTTTCACCGATTCAACTGAACCGAAGGCTTCGTGCGCTTCGAGACTGTCGCCGATTTTCGGCAGTTCAACATAAACGACATCGCCGAGCGCGTGCTGCGCGTAATCCGTAATACCGACTGTCGCCGTGTCGCCGTCAACCGAAACCCATTCGTGGTCTTTGCTGTAATGTAAATCTTCCTGAATGTTTGCCATAGTGTTATTTGCTGTCAGCGATTAATCGGGGAAATTCATTTCGACTTTTATCTGGTTAAATTTCCCGGAATTTCAATCGCAAATTATTTCTCTCTTTTATAAAATGGTGTCGGCACAATTTCTGCCGTTAAATGTTTGCCTCTGACATCAATTTTAATCTGTTGCCCGACTTTTGCAAATTCGGTCGGCACAAATGCCAGTCCGATATTTTTCTTCAAAAAAGGCGCGGGCGATCCCGACGACACAAAGCCGACTTTTTTATCGTCAACGTAAACATCAAAACCGTCGCGGGCGATGCCTTTGTCAACCATTTCAAACCCGACGAGTTTGCGCGTCAAGCCTGCTTCCTTTAATTTAACGAGCGCGTCGCGTCCGAGAAATTCGGTGTTTAATTTGCAAATCCAGCCTAAATTGGCTTCGAGCGGCGTAATTTCGTCGGAAATCTCGTGACCGTAAAGCGACATCGCCGATTCTAATCGCAAAGTATTTCTGGCTGCCAGACCGCACGGCAAAATTCCGCCTTCCGAGCCGTATTTGCCCGTTTCCAGAATCTTATTCCAAAGCTGTTCGGCGTAATCTTTGTTCGCGTAAACTTCAAAACCGTCTTCGCCCGTGTAACCGGTTCGGGAAATTATCGCGTCCACGCCGTCAACTTTGCCGACCGTGAAATGATAATACTTAATTTCTTCCAAATTCTCGTCGGTCAACTGCTGCACAATTCCAAGCGCGTCTTTGCCCTGCACGGCAATCTGACAATAATCCGCGCTCGCGTTGGTCAAAGTGATATTTTCGTCGGCGACGTGCGACGTTACCCAATCCCAATCCTTCTCGGTTGTTCCCGCGTTAACGACTAATAAAAGTTTGCCTTCGTCAAAACGGTAAACGAGCAAATCGTCAACGACCGTGCCGTTTTCGTATGTAAAAGCCGAATAATGCGCCTGACCGTCAACGAGTTTCGTCACGTCGTTCGTCGTCAACTTATCAACAAACTTAATCGCGTCTTCGCCCTCGACGTAAAATTCGCCCATATGCGAAACGTCGAACAGACCGCTGTGCAGACGCGTCGCCAGATGCTCGGCAATCACGCCCGCCGAATATTGCACCGGCATATCCCAACCGCCGAAATCAACCATTTTCCCGCCCAATTCACGATGCGCTTTGTTCAGCGGCGTTTTCTTCAATTCTGTTTCCGACATATTTTTTTTATAAGTTAAAGTGTAAAAGAAAAAACCTAACATTCACAACAACGAGCGTCAAGAATCGCTGCATAAGAAATTTCTCGCGCTGAGTAAAGTAAAACTAATCAATGAAAAAGATTGTAAATTTATCAAGTTCGGAGCCGCCGACTTTGCGCGCGCTTTGAACTTAAATAATTTGAATTTTTCCAGTCTCAACCAACGAACCGCGAAATATTTTGCTTTCTCGCGGTTTTTTATTATCATCAACAAAATCATTTCGCCTATTTGTTATAATTTTCCACATAAAGTCATGCTTGAATCCAGAGAATTATTAGACATCAAACAAGCGAGCATTTGGGCGACCGAACACATCGGCAAAACCGTTACGCCGTCAAATATCGCTTATCTCATCAATTACGGCAGAATTCCCAAAGTCGGCGATAACGGCGGCACTTTGATTGATAAACAGAATTTGATTGATTATTACGAAACTCTTAACAAAGAGAAACGAATTGGAAAAAAAAACTCGGCGCGGATTTGAATTGGGCATTATCGTTTGACCAATACACCGAATCGCAAACAACGAAGCACGTTCACCGACTGCATCCATATAAAGGCAAATTCATTCCGCAATTTGTCGAATATTTTCTCGACAATCACACCGACAAATTCAAAACCGAAACATTTTTCAAACAGGCGATATTGTTCTTGACCCTTTTTGCGGAAGCGGAACAACACTTGTCCAATCGAATGAATTAGGCATCAATGCCGTCGGCATTGATATTTCGGCTTTCAACGCTTTGATTTCAAACGTCAAAGTTAAAAAAATTAATCTCATAGAACTGCAATCCCATATCAAAGATATTTCGCATTGGCTCAAAGCGTTTACCGACGAACAATCTAACGTCGAATTTGAAACTAAACTGAACGATTATCTCAAAAAATACAACGATAAATATTTTCCTTCGCCCGAATTCAAAATTCGCGCCCGAAGAAAAGATTTTGATGATAAGGCTTATGCGGCAAAACACGAAGCAATTGTTTTGAAAAAATATCAACGAACACATCAAACTTTACGACGTGAAACTCAAACAGGATAAACAGGAAAGATTTTTGGATAAATGGTTTGTCGCGCCGGTTCGTGAAGAAATCGAATTTGTCTCCAATGCAATCGAAAAAGTAGAAAGCGCAGAAATCCGCGATGTTTTGACGGTGATTCTGAGCCGCACAGTTCGCAGTTGCCGCGCCACGACACACGCCGATCTTGCAACTTTGGTCGAACCCGTAACGACGACTTATTACTGCGCGAAACACGGCAAAATCTGCAAACCTCTGTTTACCATCGTCGGTTGGTGGGAACGCTACGCCGCCGATACCGTCAAGCGTCTGGCGGAATTCGACCGACTGCGAACCGAAACTTTTCAGATTTGCTTAAACGGCGATTCGACCGAAATTGATATTTTCGCCGAACTCGAAAAGCACAACAAACCGCTCGCCGAATTAGCCGAAACACAAAAGATTCGCGGCATTTTCTCCAGCCCGCCGTATGTCGGCTTGATTGATTACCACGAACAACACGCCTACGCCTACGACCTTTTCGGCTATGAACGCCGCGACGCGCAGGAAATCGGCGCGCTCGCCAAAAAACAATCGAAACAAGCGCAAGCCGATTACGCCAAAGGCATCGCCGCCGTTCTCCGCAACGCCCGAAAGTTTTTAGCCGAAGATTTCGACATTTTCCTTGTCGCCAACGACAAATACAATCTTTACCCGCATCTCAACTGAAATTATGGAATAGTTAAATAAAAACGATTTAATTTATTGGATTGATAAAGATTTCGTGCAAATTACCGCGCAAGAAAGAATTGGCAGAAGTCTGAGCGACGAAGAGATTTCACAATTAACGAAAATGATCGAAAACGGTCTGTGGGAAGCTGCAAATATTTCCGTGAAAACTGCAATTGAAGAAGTGAGCCAATAATCAGATTACATCTCAATCTCCACTCGTAAGTTCCTTAAATTAGCAATTGAATAAGCGTCTGCTATCTTTAGTCTGTAGAACTTTAGCATTCATAATTTATATCTTTGTTATGTGTTCAATAAACCTTTAGCAGAAAATGTAGGCGCATTAGTTCGTGAACTTCGAGCGGCGGCAGGAATGTCGCAAGAAGCATTTGCAGATCAGTGTGGTGTGCATCGAACTTACATTGGTTCAATTGAAAGAGGCGAGAAAGCTATTACCCTTGAAACCGCTCAAAAAATAGTTGAAGCACTTAATATTTCCCTGTCGCAATTCTTCCAAAAACTTGAGGAGAAATCTAAATAATGCTCACCGAAGCCGGCTATTTCTCTATCAGGTCAGAACTAATCAGCAACGAATTAACTCATATTGTCGCAATAGAGCGGCAATATATGGATTTTCTTGTAGATGTAACTCTCCGCGCCGCTGATAGTATTCATACTGATTTCTGCCAAGTAACGGAACTGATGCCATTTTGGGTAAATTATCCACCTAGACAAAGAGGACGTGCGCCTTCGGGTGCTTCAATTCCCTGGAGTGAAGTCGGAGAGAAAGCCATCAGTCAAAATTTAGTTCGCGCCCTTACTTTGGAAGATACTTCAATTACTTTCCCGGGTTTACCTTTGGGTGGGGATATTCGATTTGCAACGAATGATGCGTTGATTCACTTTGACGTTAAGTTGACGGGACCAAATGATAGGGCTGATGAAATTGTGGCAAGCCCACACCAAATTTCGGGAGACGGCGTAAGATGGGAAAATAACGGAGTTGTAAATTCGCCTGCAACCGTGACTGGAACAAGAGCAAGTATGATTTTCCAGCCCGAACTTCCGCCTTTCTATGTATTGAACAACCGTCCTTTAGTTTGCCTTACTTATTTCCTCAAAGCTGTCTATGAAGTCAAAAGTATCGGAGACCAACCGCTAAAGTATCTTGAAGTAGCTTGTGTTCCTAATGGCTTGCTGATGTTCGATAAAACGCAACTTGCCACAACGCCGGGACTGCTAATTCCGGGAAAAGATGAGCAAACTTATTTGAAAAAGCGAACTCGCGTTAGATTAGAACCATTAGCAAATCTGCACGATTGGCGTTGCATTCAAATTGTGAAAGTTAATGATAAGTGGATAACACGCGCCCGAAATCAAGGAGAACAATTAAACCTTATCCAGTAAGGTCATTTGATGTCCACTTATCGCATATTCCGAGTTATATGTTTTTTGCGGGTTCGTAGAGTGCCATTTTTGCTTTTCTTTTTCGCACGATTCACGCGCTAAATAAACATATTCCGGTTTCTTTTCGATGCCAATATAGTTTCTACTTTCTCTAATTGCGGCGACTGCTGTTGTGCCGCTTCCCATAAAACAATCTAAAACGGTGTCGCCGGGAAAAGTTAGTAATTTGATGACTCGTCTTGGCAATTCAAGCGGAAATTTTGCTTCATGGTCATTATTGGCTCTGACAGAAGGAATTTGCCATACAGCCCGCGAACCCCAAGAAGCCCATTCCTCAGAAGTAAGTTTGCTTCTATCCACAATTGTAGTTCCGGGCTTCCAAAAAAAATAAAGATATTCAAACTCGTCAACAGCGCGATATGAAAGTGTTGCCCATTTGGAATTTTCCCAAGCAGGGTCTTTCATCCATATTCGGCGGTCATACAAATACAAATCAGCCGCCGCCGCCGCCTCTTCAATAATATTTCCAACTAAATGAACTCGCGTTTGCGTATTGTATTTTCCGCCTCTAATATTATTTCCGTTTAACCGACGGTCAATAGTTTGTTCACTACAGCCAAGCAACGCGGCAAGTTGATTCCTGTTGTAGTCTGGATGTGCCGTTTTTGCCTCTAAAACTTCTTCGCGTGTAATACTGACTTTATGACGACTTACATTCATTGCTTGAATACGCGGCATAGTTTCGTCTGGAAAGCAAAGAATGTCTGCGATATTTACGACAAGAAAACCGCCCGGCTTTAAGATTGAGTAATGTAGCCGAATTGCTTCTTTCAAAAGAATAATCCATTCATCGTAAGAGATTCCCTTTTCATATTCTTTGCCAAGATGATACGGCGGAGACCAAACACTACAGCTTATAGAGTCAGACTCAATTTTCGGCAAAAGATCACGAGCGTCACCTTGATAAATTTCGTTAATTTTTAAACTTAAAGTCATCTGATATTAAACAATAATTTGCTACCTATAGATAGCATACAAGAATCAAGAAAATGGTGCAAAACATATTGAGTTAAAATTTTCATTTACTTTTGCGAACGGCTTTGAGAAATAAATTACGTAAATACAAGCCCGAACCTGCCGCGATGCCTTTTCACACGCGCTTGCTTGGCACAGACCGGCTAGCGTTGTATTCGTTTATTCATTCGCTCAACACGAATTTCGGGACGAGCGTTTTTGAGCCGGTCGCCGTCGCGCTTGCCAAATCGAATTAGGCGGACGCGAAGGCGCAGATGAAGGCGGGCGAATATATCAGCGCGGGCGCGTTTCAGGTGATTCAGGCGATAATGACCGATTTGACCGCCGCGAACGGTTCGCCCGACAAAGCGGGCGAAATCGAACGCATCAGAGCCGTCGCCCGCGCCGGGGAAATGATAAAGGTTAAGCCGACGAAGATTGATGTTTTCGTCGAAGGCAAAGGCGGCGAGTTGTTTTTGTTCGACATCAAAACCGCGAAACCGAACGCGGGCGGGTTTAAGGAATTCAAACGAACGCTGCTCGAATGGGTCGCCGCCGTTTTAGCCGACACGCCCGACGCGCGAGTTAATTCGCTGATTGCGATTCCCTATAATCCATACGCGCCCGAGCCTTACAACCGCTGGACGATGCGCGGGATGCTCGATCTGCCGCAGGAATTAAAAGTCGCCGAAGAATTCTGGGATTTTCTCGGCGGCGCGGGCGCATATAATGATCTGCTCGACATCTTCGAGCGCGTCGGCATCGAA
Organism: Pyrinomonadaceae bacterium; assembly: GCA_963761145.1. Classification (GTDB taxonomy): domain Bacteria; phylum Acidobacteriota; class Blastocatellia; order Pyrinomonadales; family Pyrinomonadaceae. The sequence continues at coordinate 138,480 of CAVXFU010000012.1, read as the reverse complement.
TTGCGTTCGGAGATTGACGAATATTTTCAAAAATTCAATTTGAGATAAAAAATATAAAACAATTGAAAATCTCGTGTCCGCGTTTGCGAAAATTCTCGGTTGGGCGTATATTTTTGGTGAAAAACGCGATTAGCGACGGATTTAAAACGATTTTGTTGAAGGATTGAGGAAAACGTCGGATTTTTACGAAAAACAATTACACGGGGCGGAAAACGAAGAATTTTCGGAAAAAACAAAGAATTTTCCTGGATAACGACGGATTCCGGCGAAAAACAGCGGAAAAATCCAAAAAACAGTAGATTTTCGTAAAAAACGACGGATTTTAACAAAAAACAGAGATTTCGCCGGAAAAACGGCACGCACCGATTTTAGACAACGGCAATTCTTATTTCACTTAATTTCATATCTAAAATACAGAGGAAGAATATATATGATAGATGCGCATCGTTTTAGAACAGACAAAATTAACCGTGAACGAGTTTATGTTAATGACAACGCGACGGATTTTCCGGCGGATTCGCCCGTCGGCGAAATCAGCGTTTTAATTGAGGCAAAATTGCAGCAGGCGTTGGAACTTGATGCCGAGTTGGTGAAAACGCTCGGCGATAAGATGCAGGCGGCAAACATCAAAGGTAATGCCCGCGATAGTTTGATTGACCGTTTAGAGGAAATTGTGATGGCGGCAATCGCTATCGGCGACGCGAATGTAGCGGGCATTACGGCGAAATTTCGGATGCCGCGACCGCGCACCGACCAAAATCTGATTGCAGATGCGACCGCGAAATATGCCGACACCGCGCGCCGCTCGAAGCCTTGTTTCTGGGTGTCGGAACCGACAAAAACTTTCGTCTGAATCTGCAAATTGGCGCGAAACGCCTTTCAAAAGTCAAGAGACGAAAGGGACAGCGCACTCGAAAAACACGGCGAAGCGGTCGGCGCACTCGACGAATTATGGAGAGAAATTTCCCAACTTTCGCGTCAACGCTCGGCAATGGTCAAATTAAAATACCGCAACAATCCCGGCAAATTCGCCGCCTGGGAAATCGCTTCACATCTGGAAAAGGCTCCGAAGCCCGCGCCGAAACCCGTGGCTAAAAAGTTGCGGATAGAAGGTAAATAACAGGATGACTTGAGATAAAAATCAGTACCAGCGAAACGAAACGCGCGAAATTGAATTTCGCCCTATTCTCTATGCGCCGTTTCTCTGATTTACAGATTAAATTTATTCGGAGTCTTTTTTCGTTTCGTTTTTCTTATCTTTCTTCCTTCGTCTCTTTTTCCTTGCGCTTTTTGATTTCCTTCGGCGATTCGTTTTTGACTTTGGCGGAGGCAGTGATGATTTCGTCGCAGAATTCGATGGCGCCTAAAATTGCGCCGCGTTCCTTTTCGTCAGCGGCTTTGTCGAGTTCTGATTTCAGCATCGGCTGAAAGCGGCGTGCGCCGTCGGCGAGAATGTGTACGGCGGAAGGGAAGTATTCGCTTGCCATATCGCGGCTGGCAACGTCGTCAATTTTGCTGATCGCCTCGTCGAGCAGTTTTTCGATGTCCGACACGAGCTGCTGGCGCGTTCCAATCGGCGCGTCGCCCCAAACTTCCTGATTTTTCTCAACTTTCGCGGGCGCGGCGGGATTGTTTAACGCGAGAAATCGGCGGTCAACGGCGTGTACGAAAACTTTCATCCGGTCGTCAATGCGCTGTGCGTCGCGGACGAGTTCGACTTCGGCTTCGGTCAGATGGTCGCGCCGCTGTGCCGAAACGCTTGATGCGAAACTGCAAACGGTGAGCGATAAAATCAACATCGAAAATAAAATTTTTCGATTGGCAATTGTTAAAGCGGTAAATTTATAAATTTTCATACGGGTTTTTTATCCGGCACGACCGTATCATCAAAAAGCGGTTCGACGGCGCGTGTGCGGGCATCGCGGATACGCCCGACCAACTTTCTGACGTAAAGCTCATATTTAATCGGCAAATCACGTCTGATAAGTTCAAGCCGGTTGATGTATTTGCGCAAACTCAGCTCGATGCGTTTGAAATTATTCAGCACCTTGCCGCCGTTGTTGTTATTGTCGTCCAGAAATTCGAGTGTGTCGTCAACCAGCGCGTGGAAACTGCCGAGTTCGAGAAACATTTCGGGAAACTGTTCTTTCGAATTATATTCTTCGGCTTTTAATAAACGCGCATCCATTAATTCAAGACCCAATTTCGTGCGCTGTTTGACATCGGTTACGCCTTCGAGCTGTGTTTTCTCCGCTTTAGAAAGAATTTTTAAAGGCGGCGGCGCGGTTTCCCGCCACGAATCGTCATCTTGAGCAAAGGCGGCATTTGCCGGCAGAAGGCAGAAGGCGGCAAGCAGTAGAAAAAATACGACGCGAAAATCGGTTAAATTCCAGCCGCGAGGGTTTATCTTTAGTTCCGAATGCCGAATGCCGAATGCCGAATGTTTACTGCCCGGACGTTCTCTCATTTACTTCTTTCCTTTCTTCTCTTTGATCTGCTTCTGCAAACTCGGCAGACGGAGATTTACTTTTTCAATCTCAAGTTTATTTGAGGTTGCCTCGGCGAGTTTTAAGAACTGCTGATAATTTGCCATCGCGTCTAAATATTCTGACAAATTATCGTGGGCGATAGCAAGAAAATAATACGCGATTGCCAGATTCGGCTGCTGTTCGGTCAAATGCTGATATTCGGTTTTGGCTTCTTCGTATCTTTTCAGCTGAAAAAGCGCGGTCGCCAAATTTGCCCGCGCCGTAAAATTATCCGGCGCGATCTGCAGAAGCCGGCGCAGAACCGTCACCGCGTTGTCAAACTGTTTCGCCTGCACGAGTGCCGCGCCGAAACCGACCGCGTGATTGATATTCGTCGGCTCGGCTTCGCTGGCGCGGCGGCAATATTCCAGAGCTTTCGGCGGGTTTTCGGTTCGCAGCAAATTGCACAAACGTCCGAGAATCGCCGCATTCTTCGGATCAGTCGCGATTTGCTTTTCAAGTTCGGCGACATTCACCGCGCTATTTGCCGAAATCGAATTTTTGAATGATGTAACTTCCGGCGACGGATTAACAATCGAATCCAAAATCTTTGATGCTTCGGCGAGCTTGCCGTCGGCGGCGAAGACGCGCGCCTGGAGAAATTTTACATCGCCGGCATCGGGCAAAAGTTCAGCGAGCGTTTTAGCCGTTTCCGACGCGCCGGAAAAATCGCCGTCGAGCAGGAAAATTTCCGCGCGCTCAAACAACGCCTGTTTATTTTTCGGCTCTATCGCCAAGGCGCGATTTAGAGTCGTCTTCGCCGCCGCCTTGTCGCCGAGCGTTCTTTCCAATGCCGCGCGCGAAACCAAAACCGAAACTGTCGGATTCGCTTTTGAGGTAACGATTTGCAGCTTGCCTAAAAGTTCTTTTAATACTGCGGGCGCGGCTTTGGTGCGCATACGCAAATCGGTCAAAGCGACAATGGCGGGAAAATTGTTTTCATCCAACTCAAGAGCTTTCGTCAAAACTTTTTCGGCTTCCGTATAACGATTGGAATTTACGAGAATCGAACCCAAGCTCGCCATCGGCAAAGTCCAGTCGGCGCGGAGTTCGATGGCGCGGCGAAAGGCTTTTTCAGCTTCGTCCAGTTTGTTTAAGGAAACGAACGCGCTGCCGCGCTGATATTCGGCTTCGGGAAATTCGGGAGCGATTGCCAGGGCTTTTTCATACAATTTGAGCGCGCCGGAAAAATCGCCTTTTTCGTGCGCGTCCTGCGCTTCGCCGAAAATTTTAATCGCCGCCGCCGCCTTATCATCTTCATCATCTTCCTGCGCGAAACTGTTCACCGAAAACGAAAACAATAGAATCGCGCAGGCGAAAATAACAAAAATTTGTTCCGCAGGAAAACAAATATCTACGAATCGAAAGACTTTGCCGGTGAAATTGTTAAGCGAAAAAACCATAAATAACTAATAAAACAGCGGCAAATCATTGAACCGCGCGGCGAAAATAAACGCAAATAATTTGAGTTAAGGCAGTTGCTTTGCCTGTTCTACTGCGATAAGATTTGCAAATTGAGTATTTGCTCCCAAATATTCTCGATGTTAATAAAGTAATGGCAACGCCGCAAACCAGCTACGAAATTCCGGTCACGCTCAACACCGAAGAAAAAGAACGGAACTTACGCCGTAAGATGCGCGAAATGCAATCCGTGTTGGTTGCCTATTCGGGCGGCGTTGACAGTGCGTATCTGGCATTGATCGCCACACAGGAATTGGGCGAAAACGCCGTTTGCATTACCGGACTTTCGCCGAGCGTTTCGCAAAAACAGCGTGAACAAGCCGAAGAAATCGCCAAAAATTTCGCGTTCAATTTTCAAATCATTAATACCGAAGAACTGGAAAATCCGCAGTATCAAGCCAATCCGAACAATCGCTGCTATTTTTGCAAAACCGAACTTTACGGCAAACTCGCAGAAATCGCCAAAGAAAACAAAATTGAATTCGTTCTGGACGGCGCAAATACCGACGACACGGGCGATTATCGCCCGGGCAGACAGGCGGCGACAGAAAAATCGGTGCGCAGTCCTTTAATAGAAATTGGTTTGAACAAAGCGGAAATCCGAGAATTGAGCAAAAAACAAAATTTGCCGACGTGGAGCCAGCCGTCGAGTCCGTGTCTTTCGTCGAGAATCGCTTACGGCGTTCCGGTTACCATTGAAAGACTTTCCAAAGTCGAACGCGGCGAAGAAATCGTCAGGCGTTTGGGTTTTCGAGAATTCCGCGTCCGCGTTCACGACGAACTGGCGCGCATCGAAATTGCCCCGAGTGAAATGCAGAAGGCTTTAGATTTACAAATCACCGAAAAACTGGCGGAAAAATTTCGCAAATTAGGTTTCAAATACGTTACGCTCGATTTGCACGGCTATCGCAGCGGGGCGATGAATGAAGTTTTAGACAAATAAATTATAAAGGTACTGTAAATTTTATACAGTCTTGAGTTTTAATGAAAATATTAGTGGAGAATAAATTAATATAATGGCAAATCCAATGGCTGATGAAATGCGGCGTTTTAAAGCGAGTGACGAGAAAAATCCGTTCGAGGCAATGAGCGAACGCTTCGACCGCGCGGCTCAACTGCTTGGTTTAGACCCGGATTTATACGCGGTGATGCGCGTACCGAGTCGTGAATTAAAAGTTTATATTCCGGTGCGGATGGATTCGGGACATATCGAGGTTTTTGAAGGCTTCCGCGTTCAGCACAACTTCGCGCGCGGTCCCGCAAAAGGCGGAATTCGTTATGCGCCCGACGTTACATTAGACGAAGTGAAAGCACTGTCGGCGTGGATGACCTGGAAATGCGCGGTCGTCAATGTTCCTTTCGGCGGCGGCAAAGGCGGAATTATCTGCAATCCGATACAAATGTCTATCGGCGAACTCGAACGGTTAACCAGACGCTACACGGCGGAATTATTTGATTTTATCGGTCCCGACCGCGACGTTCCCGCGCCGGATATGAACACGAACGAGCAAACAATGGCGTGGATTATGGACACCTATTCGATGCACAAAGGCTATACGGTCAACGCCGTCGTGACAGGAAAACCGGTCGCGCTCGGCGGTTCGCTCGGACGGCGCGAAGCCACCGGACGCGGCGTTTTATTCTGTGTCAACGAAGCTATCAAACGTTTTAACTTAACGCCGCAGCAAACTACAGTCGTCGTACAAGGCTCGGGAAACGTCGGCGGCATCGGTGCGCAGTTGATGCACGAACGCGGCTACAAAGTAACGGCGATCTCGGATGTCGGCGGCGGAATTTATAATTCCAACGGTCTCGATATTCCGCAAGTGCTGGCGTTCTTGCAGGCGAACAAAACTCTGGAAGGTTATAAGGAAGCCGATCAGGTCAGCAACAGCGAATTGTTGGAAATCGAATGCGACGTGCTGGCTCCGTGCGCGACGGAAAATCAAATCAGTTCGGAGAATGCCGACCGCATCAAATGTAAAATTCTGGCGGAAGGCGCGAACGGTCCGACGACACCCAAGGCGGATAAAATCTTGCACGACAAGGGAATTTTTGTGATTCCCGACATTTTGGCAAATGCCGGCGGCGTAACGGTTTCCTATTTTGAATGGGTTCAGGATCGAATGGGTTACTTCTGGCGCGAAGACGAAGTTAATCAGAGATTGGAAGAAAAAATGGTGGCAAGTTTCATCGAATTAAGTAATCTTGCCGAACTTCATAATGTGGATACGCGCACTGCCGCATATATGCTGGCGATTGACCGCGTGGCGTTTGACACGAAAATGCGCGGCATTTATGCCTGATAAAAATAACTAATTTGATAAAATACTTGCTTTTATGACAAAGATAAAGTAATGTTTTACGAAGTTGTGATTGTATTTTTAATTTAATGAATTACTTTTTAAGTGATCAAATTGAATTAAAATTCGCAACTGTTCTAAACTTGTTAATGATTACACAGGAAATTTTCAATTTTTATTGTTTGAAAGTTTCCATGTGTATGTAATAATTGAGTAGCTTGGCAAAGGCGGCAATAATTGCGTCTTTGTAGGCTATAATTGAAATTTAAATTTAAAATTATTTTCGGCGGAGGAATGTAATGAAACTCGCTAAAAACGCGTTTATAATTGCGATGACGATGTTGACATTGGTATTTACAATGTCAGCCCAAACTTTAAGGTCAGGGGATGATCCTAGAAACACTGCCCCGACTGTCGGCACAGGAGGACCTCCGGGAGGTCCGACCGGGCTTTTTACAATTTATGATGGACAAACCCTGCGTGCAGGCGAGTTCACCTTTAGTGCGGCGTGGAGCAACTACGACCGTGATCCCGGCAATGTTGATATTAACGAAGTGCCGGTTAGTTTTCAGGTTGGTGTAAACGACTATATCGAGTTGTTCTTTAATACCGACGCTTATCGCGGCGTGAAAGTAAATTCACCGCGTAATCTTTCCAGTTTCTATCTTCCGAATTCCCAGATTATTATCAATGGAGTTCGGCAGCCGAATCCGGCGATTGTTTTGGGCACCGGAGCTTTTGCCGGTCGTCCGGTTTTCAGAAACACAAATCAATTTGTTCAGTATCCGTTCTTTGGCGCACCCAGCACCGGAAACGGAAACGGCGCAAGCAACTTTCCAGGCGTCGGTTCAGTTTACGGCGGCATTTTGCCGGGCGTAGTTCTGCAAACCGCTAACGTTGGAACTGTTGCACAGCCAACGATTGTTCCGACGAGCTTTTCGTCGGCTCCGAGTTATTTACCGGATGCACCGTTTATTAATCGGTCGTATGGCGAATCAGCGTTCAATACATTTACGGTTGGTACGAAAATTCGTTTTACCGGACCTAACAATCCATACGGTATCGGTTTGATTCCGTTTTATCGTTTTTATGCTGACGACGCGAGCAGCTTCCGTGGCTTTAATCAATTACAGCGCGGAGCCAGCCCGGGTGCCAGCCGCGGCGATTTCGGTTTGGTTTTATTTGGTGACGCACGCGTCAGCAAACACGTAAACATCTCGGCGAATCTTGGTTATATTTACAACAGTGATATCAAAGCTGATTTTGCCGGTGGTAAATATACACTTTTAGATCGTCCTGATGAAGTTCTTGCCGGTATCGGCGTTGACTTCCCGATCAATCGTTATTTTCAACCGATTCTCGAGTTCCGTTCGACACAATATGTTGGCGGACGAACTCCGAACGCGTTTGAAAATAGTCCGCTTGACGCTATCGGCGGTATTCGCTTCTACCCGACTCGTTATATCAGTATGGGTGCGGCATATCGTTATCACGTCAATCAGCAGAACGAGGAAAGCTTCAACAATTCCACGTTTAGATCAACTGCGACTGTGACCGGCACGGGCGGCGGTGTTTTCACCACGACTTCGACCGGACTTCCGGCAGGCTTTCTTCCTTCGGGCGATCCGCACGGCTTCATCTTCCAGCTTACAGCCGGACGACGTAACGCGCGTAAAACTGAAGTTATTAACAAACCGGCTGACGTAACTAACGTTGATTTGAGTGAAACGACAGTTACCGGAAAATGTCCTCCGGGCGAACGTCCGAGACCTGGTTCGACCTGCAGCACTGATCAGGAAGTAAACGTTACAACCACAGCAGTTGACCCGGAAAATGATGTATTAACCTATAGCTACACAGTTTCCGGTGGTCGTATTGTTGGTCAAGGCGCGAATGTGTCGTGGGATTTGACAGGCGCACAGCCTGGAACTTACACGATTACAGCGGGCGTTGACGATAGCTGCGGCATTTGCGGTAAAACAGTAACTAAAACTATTGTTGTTGCGACCTGCGAATGCGAAAGAGTTTGCGAATGTCCGACCTTAGACGTAACCGGTCCGGCTGGCGTGGTTAACGCCGGTGAAACGATGACCTTTACGGCTAACGTCAGCGGCGGTTCAGCAAGCCCGACTTATAATTGGTCGGTTTCAGGCGGAACTATTACCGAAGGTCAGGGAACTCCGGTTATTCGGGTTGCTACAACTTCGGAAATGGCAGGCTCAACCGTGACAGCAACAGTTGATATTGGCGGTTTGTGCGACGAATGTGATAAAACTGCTTCTGCTTCGGCTCAGATACCTGATGAGATCAAAGCTATCAATGTTGACGAATTTGGTCCTTTAGCAAATGATGACGTTAAAGCTCGTGTTCAAAATTTATATATTGAACTGAACAATAACCCTTCGGCTCAAGGCTATATCATCAACTATGGTTCGGCGAAAGACATTGCGAAACGTGAAAAAGTAATTAACGACGCAATTCGCTTCCTGAAATTGGATGCCAGCCGTGTTACTTTAGTTAGAGGTTCAGATCAGGGCGGCGGAATCAGAACAGTGTTCTGGGTTGTTCCGGCTGGTGCGACACCTCCGACTCCTGAGTAATTAATCAACTTTGCATCTTTTCTGATGTGAGTTTTCCAAAGCGGATGTAGATTTTAACTAATCTACATCCGCTTTTGCTTTTGAGTGCCGAGTTATTTCAAGTCATTTCTTAACTAATCAACTGTAGAAACATCAAAAAAAACAACTTAACCGGATTTAAAAGGTTGATTTATTTGTTATTAAGTGTAAAATAGATTCGTTTCGACCATTGCGCCTGGACGAAACAACTCTACTCCAGAAATATTTGCCGCAAAACAAACAGGGTTTTGTATACAACAAATTTCAGTGATTGAATCATCTTAGAAGTTGGTTGTTTACCCGTTTCGAAGACACATCTGAGTTATTATCCATTTAGTTTCGAAGTTAAAATTATGAATACTATTACACGTAAGTTCGTTTTCAATATATTGGCGACCACAACGTTGATTTTTCTTTTTTGCGTTGGCTCGATTTTGGCAAACGAGCCAATTACCGATACGTTGAAATTCGGTGATTGGTCAGTTGTCGGTCCCAGCGGCGGCGACGTACGCGTGATCGCCTTTGATCCGAAGGACAAAAACCGCCTTTACATCAGCACGCTTGACGGGCAAATTCACACATCAGCCGACGGCGGTCAAACTTGGAAACTTCTCGCTAATCTTAATCGTCCGCAGTTAATTCTAGATCAATTACTCGTTGACTCGCGCGATTCTAAAATCATCTATGCTTCCGGTCATCGGCACAAGGCTCCCGGCGGCTTCTTTAAAACCTCTGACGGCGGCGTTACCTGGAAAGAAGCCAAGGAACTGAATAAAGAATCAATTCACTCGATGGTTCAGTCGTCGCTCGATCCGAACACGATTCTCGTCGGTACGATCAACGGCGTTTGGGCTTCAAAAGACTCGGGCGATGATTGGAGCAAAATTTCGTCCGACACAATGCCGATTAACATTGATTCGCTGGCGATTGACCCGCGCACGACCAATACAATCTATGCCGGAACCTGGTGGCGTGCTTATAAATCTACCGATGCCGGAAAAAACTGGCGGCTTATCAAGGACGGAATGATTGACGACTCAGACGTTTTCGCCGTGACGATTGATAAAGCAAATCCCGACCACATTGTCGCCTCAGCCTGCAGCGGAATTTACGAATCGCAAAATGCCGGTGAAAAGTGGGCGAAAATTCAAGGAATTCCGTCGCAGTCGCGCCGCACGCGCGACATTTTGCAGCATCCGACACGTCCCGGAACGATTTACGCCGCAACGACCGAAGGTTTTTGGATGACAGCCGACGGCGGTAAAACCTGGGCGATGACTTCGCAGAGAAATCTGGAAATCAATTCGATTGCAGTTCATCCCGATAACCCGGACAAAGTTTTTATCGGAACGAACAATTACGGCGTAATGGTTTCCAACGATGGCGGGAAAAGCTTTAAATCATCAAATCAAAATTTTTCCAGCCGCTTTACTTATTCGGTGACAGCCGATATTGATAACCCGAACCGTTTATATGCGATGACGCAGAACACGGCGACGGGCGGCGGTTTCTTTTTTATCAGCACTGACGGCGGAACGAATTGGCAGCCCGCGAAAAACCTTGATATTGCGCGTGTTTCCCCGTACTCGTTTTTGCAGGATCGGGTCAATTCGAACACGATTTATCTGGGAACAAATGCCGGTATGTATCGCTCGCTTGATCGCGGTGTAAATTGGACGCAGCTATTACCTCCGAAAAAAACAGCCGTGAGCAAAAATCCCAGAAAGCCGGTCGCCAAACGAGGCGCGAAGACAAGAATCGTTGTTAAGTCTACTGCTCCGGTCGCGCCTCCGGCACCGGAAATGATTCCGGCGTTGGGTGAAAAAATAAAAGTTTTGACCCATACCGAAGACGGCAAAAACGGAATCTTGGCGGGAACCGACAAGGGAATTTATCGAACATACGATGTAAACAAAGGCTGGGAAAAAATTTCGTTTGGCAACGGGCTTGACGAAAGCATTTTCGCCATTAGTACTTTGTCGCAGGAACCTGAAACAATTTGGGCTGGCACGGCTATTTCGGGCGTTGTAGTTTCGCGCGATAATGGAAAAACCTGGGAAAGAGTCGCCGGTATTCCGGAAAACGTTCCGGTTAGTTCGATTACGATTGATCCGACCAACGTCGAACGCATTTATGTCGGAACGATACAGACGCTCTTTGTGACTAAAGACGGCGGCAAAAGCTGGACACGACGCGGCAACGGCTTACCGCTCGGTAATTTCACCAGCGTTCTAGTTAATCCGAATAATTCAAAGGAAATCTATGCGGCAAGCTCGCTCGAGTCCGACGGCGGCATTTTCTTTTCCGATGATTTCGGTTCAAGCTGGAAACGCCTTGATTCTAAAGAAATGAGACTTCCGAGCCGACGCGTCTGGACTTTAGCTTTTGACCCGAACGATTCAAACCGGATATTTGCCGGAACGCATTCTTCCGGCGTTTACCGTATCGAACGAACGGCGAAACCAACCAGAGCCGAAGCAACTCCTTCAACCGATAACATGACGCGTCCGCGCGTTTCAGCCGTCACGGGAAATTAATTTCCCGCTAATAACTTACAGAAAAGGCGGCTCGTTTAACGAGTCGTCTTTTTTTATTTGGAACTTATCGAAATGAATTTTATAATTACGCAATGAATCAAAAACCGGCGCATTCGCCAGAAAACAAATTTTTCCGGCAAGAATTAATCTCGTTTAGCGAAATTCCTAAACAATCGAAATTATTTACGGATTTTCTGAAAAACACGCCGGAAGCGATTAAGTTTTACCCTGAAAAAAATACGTCTTTAGAAAAGTATGCCGAGCAGGTTTTAGCAAAATACAGCGTTGACCGTGACGCGCTTTGCGAAATTCTAACCGAAACGAATCAGGCGTTTGGAGCCGGAAAGAAAACTTTTGAAAACATCAAACGGCTGCGCGAAAAAGATTGTCTAACGATTGTGACAGGTCAGCAAGCCGGACTTTTTTCAGGCGCGCTCTACACAATTTATAAAGCTCTTTCCGCCGTAAAACTGGCTGAAAATTTGCAGAATCAAAATATCAAAGCGGTGCCGGTTTTTTGGATTGCCGAAGAAGATCACGATTTTGACGAAATCAAGAAAACAATTGTTCTCGACAAAGAAGGGAAATTAGCGGAATTGGAAAACACGCCTGAGAATTACCAAAAAGATGTTCCGGTCGGCTTAATTGAGTTGGATGAATCAATTGAAATAACCATCCAAAATTTATTTGAGAAACTTTCGCCTGCCGAATTCACAGAAGAATTACATTCACTTTTATCGAAATGTTACGCTTCGACCGAAACCTATAGTTCGGCATTTGCGAAGTTCATCGCGCAGATATTTGCCGATTACGGTTTGATAATTTTCGCGCCCTTAAATAAAAAGCTGAAAAAACTCTGCGCCCCGATATTTACCGAAGGCATCGAAAAATCCGCTGAAATAAACGCCGCGCTTCTGAACAGAAACATTGAACTCCAAAGTGAAAATTATCAGGCGCAGGTTTTAGTGGAAAAAGATTTTTTTCCATTTTTTCTGCAAAGCGAAACCGGTGAAAGACAATCGTTGAAACTAAATGCAGAAACCGGAAAAATTAAAATTCAAAAATCCAAAGACGAATTGTCGCTTGCCGAATTAAACGAAATTGCCGTAAATGACCCGGAAAAACTCAGTCCGAACGCGCTGATGCGTCCGATTGTGCAGGATTATTTGCTTCCGACACTGGTGTATTTTGGCGGCGGCGCGGAAATAGCTTATTTTGCCCAAAATTCTGTGATCTACAATATTCTGAATCGTCCGGTTACGCCGATTCGACATCGGGCGAGCTTTACGATTATTGAACGCAAACACGCCAGAACACTGGAAAAGTATGAATTGAAATTCAAAGACGTGTTTCAGGGTAAAGCAGATTTCAGTGCGCTGATCGTCGAGAAATTTCTCAACCGAAATGCCGCCCGAACCTTCAAAGAAGTCGAAAATTCAATCAAGAATCAGCTTGATCTTTTAGCTTACGAATTGAATAAAAGCGAATTGACGCTTGCCGCGAATTTGGAAACCAGAAGAAAAAAAATTATGTGGCATATCAGCGCATTGAGGAAAAAATTTCATCGAGCTGAGGTTATCAAAAATAATATTGTCGAGCGGCGTGTAGAAAGTTTGTTTACCGCGCTTTTTCCCGAAAACGCTTTGCAGGAACGCTCGCTAAACGTCATAACATTTCTGAATTTATACGGCGAAAATTTTAACAATTGGATTTATGACGCAGTTGACCCGAACGAGTTAAAGCATCAGATTTTATATCTATAATTTTATGAAATGGTTAAGCGGAATTTTGACGACCGGCGCGTTTATCGCCCTTTATATTTGCGAGCGCAGACGACCGCTCAGAAAACAAATAGAATCGCCGGAAGTCGAAGCCGCGCGAAATTTGGCGATTGCCGGTGCTGCCGGTTTAGCGATGAATTTTATCGAAAAGCCGGTTGCCCGACGATTAACAGAATTTGCCGAGCGTAAAAGATTCGGGATTCTCAAGATTTTTCAGCTGCCGAAGATTTTAGAAACAATTTTCGCGGTCGTTTTGCTCGATTACACATTATATCTGTGGCACGTTTTGACTCATAAATCAGAATTTTTATGGCGATTTCACAAAATTCATCACGCCGATTTAGATTTGACCGCTTCGACCGCGATACGGTTTCATTTCGGAGAAATTTCAATGTCGGTTTTGTTTCGCGCCGGACAGATTTTGCTTATCGGAGTTTCGCCTTCGGCTTACAAAATCTGGCAGAACGCGCTTTTTCTTTCGGTTTTTTTTCATCATTCAAATCTAAAGCTGCCGGAAAATTTTGAAAAAAAATTGCAAAAATTTATCGTCACACCCAGACTTCACGGAATTCATCATTCAAAGATCGAACGAGAAAGAGATTCAAATTGGTCGAGCGGGCTAAGCGCGTGGGATTTTCTGCACGGAACTTTTCGTAACGATGTTCCGCAAAGCGAAATTGTCATCGGCATTGAAAACTTTGACGAGATTTATCAGGTCGGTTTGATTGAAATGTTGAGCGAACCGTTCAAGACAGCGTGAATATTTCAGCCGATTTGAATGGATAATGCTGCGCAAATATTTCAAGATTCAATTTACAATCGAAGACGCGCAGAAATCATTTGATTTCTGCGCGTCTTTTTTAAGTGACTTTCTTGTATGTGTTTTGACTGCCGTATTATTTACCGGTATGTTTTGATTTATCTCCGATTTGTATCCTAATTTATAAAATACTCGCCGAACGCTTTCTCAAAGATTTTTTCAGTCTGGCAAATCTGTGTTCAATACCCGTTTTGACTGATAGTTTTTCAGAAGCAACTTTCACTGTTGTTTCTTCAAACACTCGTGTTTCCTGATTATTTTCCGCGAATTCCATCGGGAAAATAACCTTCTCGGTTTCCAACTTTTTTGCTACGCCTTCATTCATTTCTACACTCCTTTTAATACAGCCCTTGTGTCCTGGCGATAGTAAAATTTTTTGTTGTTACTACAACCGCAAAATTTTCGATAAATTAAGAATTACATAAAAAGAAAATATTTAGCAAGGATTTTTTCACACGGAAAGGTTAAATTTGTGGAAACTTTTCGTTGACACCGCTTAACCCATTTAGTAGCCTCGACATATACTGGAAAATAAATTTTCACCATCGAGGACAGAGAAATAATTTGAGTAATTTAAAAAAATCGAACTTCCGCCGCGCGGTTTGAACACGCTGTTTGGCGTTCAAGACCAAAACCTAAAATATCTCGAAACGCTGCTCGATCTACGCATCGGCGCACGCGGCAACGAATTAACAATTGAAGGCGATACGGAAAATATTCAAACCGTCGAAAACATTCTGCGGGACTTTTCCGATCTTTTTGATGAAGGCAGCACTTTTTCCGATAAGGAACTGCGTGATGCGTTCAAACAAATCGCCGAAGACCGCGCTTATTCGCTAAAAGATTATTTTACGCGGGCGCGTTTTAATCCGTCGGGCAAAAAAGCCGTTGCGCCGAAAACAGCCAATCAGCGCAAGTATATCGAAGCGATTCAGGCGAGAGATTTGACTTTCGGTATCGGTCCGGCGGGAACGGGAAAATCGTTTCTCGCCGTCGCGCTCGCGGTGCAGGCACTTTTCGCCAAACAGGTTTCGAGAATTGTTTTAACGCGTCCGGCAGTCGAAGCCGGAGAAAAACTCGGATTTCTGCCCGGTGATTTGCAGGATAAAGTTGATCCGTATCTGCGTCCGCTGTATGATGCGCTGTTCGATTTAGTTGACAACGAGCGCGTCACGAAGATGCTGGAAAAACGCATTATCGAAATCGCGCCGCTGGCATTTATGCGCGGCAGAACTTTATCGGATTCTTTCATAATTCTTGATGAAGCACAAAATACGACCGGTGAGCAAATGAAAATGTTTCTGACGCGTATCGGTTTCGGCTCAAAAGTAGTTGTTACCGGCGATGTGACGCAAATAGATTTACCCCGCGGTCAGCGCAGCGGTTTGCGCGAAGCTGAAAGGGTTTTGCAGGGAATTGATGAAATCGAATTTATTTATTTTAACGATAGAGACGTCGTTCGTCACAAACTTGTGCAGATGATTGTCAGAGCCTACGAACAGCATACTGCGGAAGGCGAAAAATCGGAAAGATAATCAACATTTAAATAAAGAGAAGGCGGTCAAATTAATTTGACCGCCTTCTCTTTATTTAAATGCCGAAGCCGAAATTTAATTTCGGCTTCGGGCGAAACATTCAATTTAAGGTAAAGGATACTGGTAAGCGCGAGCCGTCGGAATATCTCCGGTTCCACCGAAAGCTGTAGTTGCCACAGTTGCGCTTCCAACGGTTCGGTAGGCGAAAGTAAACGTCGAAGGTCTCCAGTAAGCCAGGTCAGCCGAAGCGTCGCCGACATAATCGCCCGGAACAATCACATCGCCGGTTGTGCCAAATGCTATACCATTGGCAATAACCGTTGAAGGAGCGGCACCGGAGAGAATAAACCAGAGTGAACTTGCTCCACTGGTATCCACAACACCGATGTCAGTTGAACCGTCACCGTTATAGTCGGCGAGTGCCATTTGCATTGAACTCGTTCCCCAGCTATAACTGGTTGCGCCGCCGCTCGAACGACGGACGAACCATTGTGTACCATTGGCTATAGGTTGATTGGTTGTGCGCCGCACAGCGTAATCGGTTTTACAATCATTGTCAAAGTCGCCGGGAGCCGGAATATCCGAAGCATCGCCGCCCCATTGAACTGAAGTGACTGTTCCGTTCAAGCCATTGCGCGTATACCAGATACCGGCGCGATAAACTGTTAAGTCAGCTTTATTGTCGCCAACATAATCGCCAATCACCGGTATGTCGCCGGCGGCTCCGAACTGGACACCGACGGCAGTATTGTCAGAACTTCTCAGCCAATACCAGGTTCCGCTGCGGTAAACCGCAATGTCGGTTTTGCCGTCACCGTCATAATCGGCAGGCTGAAGTTTGTCGCCGGTTACTCCGAATGCCGTTCCGCTAAAGGTTGATGAACCGTTGGGTAAAATATACCAGGTTCCGTTTGACGGACGATAAGTGGCAAAATCCGTTTTGCCGTCGCCGTTAAAATCATTGCGTCGTTGCAGAGTGCAAGCACCCGGACCGCAACTGTTACAAACTCTCGCACCGAGAACACGAACGTCATCAATCCAAACACCGACGGCGGTGACTGACGAGTCAGCACCCATCAACCAGCGGAATTTCACTGATTGTCCGTTGAGTGATGCCGGCAGATTAACAACCGTATCAATGTAACCGTTTGAATTACCTGACCAAGCCATTCTGCCCGGCAGCGGATTGCTGAAAAGCCGGTACTGAGCGTGCTGTTGTAGCCGCCGGAGACGAAAGTTCCGCCGCCTGTGATAACATCTGTCCACGTTGTGCCGTTATCAATCGTATATTCCAAAACCATTCCGTCGAAAGTGCTTTCAGTATTGTACTGATTCTTAAACGTAAGCTGCGAATCAGCCGAAGCAATCGGGATAGCCGGACTGGTCAAAGCCGACAAGTTGACAGACGCGATGTCGTTAGCGAAAGCCGCGTTCGGAGCCGAACTCGGAGTCGTCGTCGAAGTCACCCAATTGATGCCGGTGCCGGAAAGCTGAGTATTCGTCCAACCGGTCGGCAATGCCGGTGCAGTTACTCCGTCGAAGTTTTCGGTTAACGAAGTGGTTCTGACACCGGTTGTATATGTTCTGGTAACATTCGGATAAGCTGTTGCGCCGTCAGCAACCGTAAATGTCAAAGTAACATTGGCACCGCAAGCTGTTCCCGGAGCAACAGTAAATGTGAATGTTCGTGTTACCGGCATATTATTCGGGGCAATTGCTCCGTAATTTTGCGGTGCGCTTGGATTGGTTACGCCGCCGGTTGCGAGAAGCGTCGCTGTTAATGCCGTTGTCGGTGTGTCACCACTGTTGGTAAATGGTAAAGATACCGTCAGTGTTTCGCCCGGATCAGGCACACCGTTCGGCGTTCCGCAGCTTTCAGTGGTGATTGTCGGTCCGGTTGAACTGATAACCGGAATTCCGCTGAAGCAGGTTAATTTTTGATTGCTGTTGGTTCCGACAAAACCAGTGGAGGCAAGCGAACGTCCGCCGACAACGTAGAAACTCGCGCCTAAAACCGCTCCGTTCATTCTGCCGCGTTCTGCGGTCATCGGAGTGTTGTCAGTCCATGCATTGGTAACTGAATCCCATTCAATCAAGCTGGTTGAAATATTAGCTGTTGCCGTGCCATTAACGTAGCCGCCGGCTAATGCCCATGCGCCGTTGCTTCCGTAACCGACTCTGGATGAAGCCGCGCCCCAACGGGTTTGCGGTAAATCGGCGATTGCCGCATCATCCCAGGTGTTAGTTGCGGGGTCATAACGATATGTTTTCAATGATGCTAATGAACCGACGCTGGCAATACCGCCTGCGCCGTAAATGAAGTTGCCTTTCTTGAACGAACTGACAAAGCTCAATGCTGCCGGATAAGGCGCACCAGCCGTCCAGGTGTTCGTTGCGACATCATAAATTTCCAGTGCTGTTGTTGAACCGGCTGTTCCGGCAGTTCCGGTAAATTTATAGATTTTTCCGTTTAAAAATTCAGCCGCTGCGTTCCAAACTGCTGTTGTAAACGGAGCAAGTGTGGTGTATGTATCCGTTGCCGGATTATATTTATACATCGTGTTGACACTTAAGCCCCCTCCATCCGCACCGCCCATAATGTATATGCTGGTGCCGTCGGAAACAGCTACCGGGAATTCTAAAGCTACCGGCAGCGGAGCAATCGGAGTCCAGTTGGTTCCATCGAATTTATAGGAATTTGCGATGATCGCTGTACTGACACCGGCAAAACTGTACAAATTGCTGCCTTGTGCCACCATCGCCTGGTCAAGAATTGTAACCGGATAATTTGTGCCTGCCGCCCACGTACAATTTGCGCCTTCCGGCGCGTCGCGAACTGGCTGCGTGTCGCTGGAAATTGCGCCAACGTCCATTCCTCCGGCGACGGCTTCATTTAATGTTGAAGCACTTGAAACCGGAATTGGTTTTCGTTCCTGCGCGGTCGTAACTAAACCGGGATAGAAAGACAAAGACAGCACTGATCCGGCTACTAAGCCAAGTATAAGCACTGCCCTGAAAATTGTTAAATTTGAAATTTGGCGTTTGATAAGTTGAGTTGTAGAACGCCAACTACTCTCAATAGTTTGTGTAATTCTTTCAGGTCGCATTTTTCGGATTCTCCTTAATCTGAATTAAATTTGAAAATGCTTTTGTCTGGATAAACAAATAAGCAGGTTAAACCGACTTTACTAAAAGCGGTAACTTTTTAAATTGAACGTTTCAATAAGTGTAAAGCCGATGTTTATTGGCAACTCTGTATAACACAATTGGATTTTGGATTAAACTTTGCCGCCGGGAAACTATTTCGATGATGAACAGAATTTTAAAGAAAGAATGGAAATAAAGCAAGAACAAAAACGAAAGTTCTCTTGACTGACACAAAACATAAATTTTCGTCGTGCCGGTTTTTTACTTTTTAATTTAGCTTTTATCATAAGAAAACATTGCTTTTCGGAAAGATATTTAACTAAAATAAAAATCAATAATAAAAGGTGGAAAATTATTTGATAGAAATCGTTAACCGTCAGCGAAAAATAACAATTCGTTCGGCTGATTGGCTTGAATTTTCTGAATCGGCGGCGAATTCGATTTCCGAAGCGGCGGGCAGATCGCTGACGGTCGCATTCGTTTCGGATAAAAAAATGTGCGAGCTAAACCGCTCGTTTCGCGGTAAAAACGTGACGACCGATGTACTTTCTTTTCCAAACGAATTCGAGGCGGACGAATTTGCCGATGAACTTTTTCTCGGTGATATTGTCATTAGTGTCGAGCAGGCGGAAAGACAAGCCGTTGAAAATAATTTAGATTTGAATCAGGAAATTAAACAACTGATTTTGCACGGAATTTTGCATTTGTGCGGTTACGACCACGAAACCGACGATGGCGAAATGAACGCGGCGGAACTCGAACTTCGTGATAAACTCGACATTTAAAATTTAGTAGCAGATATTTTTTAGCTGATTTTATGAATACACAAAAAACTGCCGACCCGTGCGTGATGGTGATTTTTGGTGCGACCGGCGATTTGACTAAACGAAAACTTTTCCCCGCGCTGTATAATTTAGCAAAGGATAATTTTCTGCCGGAAAATTTTGCGATTATCGGTGTGGGCAGACAGGAATTGGAAACGACGGATTTCCGCAACAAAATCATCGCCGATTTGAAAGAATTCGTCGGCAGTTCGCCCGATAAAAAAATTCTCGAATGGTTCGAGAACAGAATTTATTACACGGGCGGCGATTTCGACGACGACAAGAAATTATTTAAAGATTTGAAAGCACTGCTCGGTGAAGTTTGTGAAGCACATAAGATTCCCGAAAATTATTTTTATTATCTCGCCACGCCGCCGCAGCTTTTCGCCAACGTCGCGGGGAAAATTTATAAAAACGGACTCGGCAAGGAAGAAAACGGCAACTGGCGCAGGTTTATTTTTGAAAAACCGTTCGGGCGCGACATCGAATCGGCGAAAAAGCTCAATTACGAACTCGGCAAGATTCTTAGCGAAAAACAGATTTACCGCATTGATCATTATCTCGGCAAGGAAACCGTTCAGAATATTTTGGTTTTTCGTTTCGGCAACAGTATTTTCGAGCCGATTTGGAATAGAAATTTTATTGACCACGTTCAAATTACGGTTGCCGAAAAGCTCGGCGTTGAATCGCGCGGCGGTTACTATGACACGGCTGGCGCACTGCGCGATATGATTCCGAATCATATTTTTCAGTTGATTACTTTGATGGCGATGGAGCCGCCGGTTTCGTTTGAAGCCGATGCGGTGCGCGACGAGCAATCGAAAATTCTGCACGCGATTCAGCCGTTCGCGCCGGAAGATGTCCTGCACAACGCCGTGCGCGGGCAATACGGCAGCGGCGAAATTGATGACAAAAAACTTCCCGCCTATCGCAGCGAAGAACAGGTAAATCCGAATTCCAACACCGATACTTTCGCCGCTCTGAAACTCTCGATTGACAACTGGCGGTGGGCTGACGTGCCGTTTTATATCCGAACGGGCAAGCGTCTGGCGACGAAGCGCACCGATATCACAATTCAATTCAAAAAAGCACCGTTACTGCTTTTCCGCGATACGTCGGTCGAAAAATTGACGACGAACCGCATCGTCATCCACGTTCAGCCAGACGAAGGAATTACTTTGCACTTCGGCGCAAAAATTCCGGGTCCGATTGTCAACGTCGGCGCGGTTGATATGGATTTCAATTATGTTGATCATTTCGGCGAGCAGGTTTCGACCGGCTACGAACGCCTGCTTTTCGATTGTATGATGGGCGACGCGACGCTGTTTCAGCGCGCCGATATGGTCGAAGCAAGCTGGCAGATAGTTTCGCCGATTCTCGACGTGTGGCAGGCAATTCCGGCAAGAGATTTCCCGAATTACGAATCCGGCGATTGGGGACCGAAGGACGCAGACGATTTGCTGGAAAGAGACGGGCGCAAATGGCGAAACACGTTGGCTTGAAATAAAACAGCCGGACGCGTATCGTCCGGCTTTCGCTTGAGTATTAATCAATTAACACAACGTAAAACTCAGCGGCTTTACCATTTGGAGAACAGTTTGCACGTTCCGGCGTAGATATAAACGCCCATTTCGACTCCGGTTCCGCCTAATGGAATATCAATGACGGTGACATTCTTTTCGCCGCAATCGTAGCCGAAATTATCATACGCGGCTTTGCCCATCCCGATAATTTCCTTTTCGTTTTTGCCGGCTTTGATCGCCTGAACCAAATCTTCGACTTTGTTGATGCGTCTTGCCATTTCAACCAGCATCGGACCGGTTTTTCCTAATTTGGCAAATCCGCTGAGTTTCACGCCCAAACTCAAAGACCAATCCCAACCGCTGACCGAATGATTATGCAGTTCGTCAATGTTCGGAAAGCCTGTGACGATGACCAGCGCGACTCCGGCGGTAAATCCGCCGACCAACCCGAGACGGCTAGAAAGCACGTTGAACCACGCGCCGCCCGCGCCGTCCCACGAGCGCACGAGACACATCACTTCTTCGCCCTGAATCGCTACGCCCGCCGAACCTTTCAGCGCGAGTCCCGACCAGCACCCGCTTTTGCCGGGAATAATCGGCGTGGCGGCGCGTCGCCACGTTGATTTGAAGGGAAAAACGCCATACTGCGGAGCTTCGCCGTAGAAAGCTATTCCATCCGATGATTCGGGCGACCTGAGCGCGAAACACTGCTGTCCGTCCTGTCCGGTAATGGTCAGTTGGAAAGAACTTTGCGACCACGTTCCGGCGGGATAATCGGGAATGTAATATTCCCATTCAGTCGGGAACGGCGGAACCAATTCCCAGCGTTTATCATCGGAAATCTTCAAAAGCATCTTTCCGGCTCCGAGAACTTTAACGTGCTTATGTCTTTTTCCCATTCCGCCGCGTTTGATTCCAGGTTTAAGCTGTATTTCTATAAAACGACTGCCCATAAATAATCCTCCGAATGCTTGCTTGATTTAAAAAAACTGCTTTCAAACAATAAAGCGTAAAACCGATACGAAAAAGGTCAAAAAAGTTTAGAATTAAATTTTTTTTGTATAATAACTCAGTTCGGGATACGAATCTACTAATGCGAACAACGGTTGAAAAGGTGCGTTGTTCGCTTAACCCGAATTAACGTAATGAAAATTATTCGCCTCTAAAATTATTTATGAAGACAATAAAAATTTTCGATTCAATCAATGAACTGAACTTTTTCGCCGCCGAACAATTCGTCGTGTTGGCGAGTCAGTCAATCAATGAGCGCGGGCGTTTCACCGTCGCGCTTGCCGGCGGTTCGACACCGAAATCCTTATATCAACTGCTGGCGAGCGGGAAATATAAAGATCAGATTGAATGGCGAAAAATATTTTTCTTTTTCGGCGACGAACGCAATGTTTTTCCTGAAGACGCGGAAAGCAATTTCCGTATGGCGAACGAAAATCTCTTAGTGCCTTTGAATATTGCGGGCGAAAACATCTTTCGCTGGCAAACTGAATTGAAGAATGCGCCGCAAATCGCCGACGAATATGCCGAATCTTTATTAAATTTCTTTCAAGATAAACTTCCGCGATTCGATTTGATTCTGCTCGGAATGGGCGGCGACGGGCATACGGCTTCGCTGTTTCCGTTCACCGAAGCCCTAAAAGAAACAGAAAAAATCGCCGTAGCCAATTCGGTCGAAAAACTCGATGCGGTGCGGCTGACCTTAACTTATCCTCTGATAAACAACGCGCGAAACGTGATGTTTCTCGTCAAAGGCGCGGACAAAGCCGAAGTGGTGCGCGAAGTTCTGCAAAGAAAATTTCAGCCGGAAAAACTTCCGTCGCAGGCGGTAAAATCGGAAACGGGTGAATTGTACTGGTTGATTGACACGGAAGCCGCCGCGCTTTTAGACCGCTGACTTATGTTTACTATTTTTGCGATTGCATCTAACATAAAGAAAAAGTTATGGAATACGAGATAGCCGTCGCGCTGATTATTCTTTTCGCCATCGTTTTTCTGGCGACGATTGATATGGCTTTCTCGCAGTTGAGCGACGTATCTCTGCGCCGTCTGACGAGCGATACGGTCGAAGACAAGCGTGTAAATACAATGTTTATGCGCGAGATTCTCGGCGACCGTCCGCGTTTTCGCTTCGCGCTTTCGGCAACGATTCAGATTCTTTTAATCGTTTTTTCCGTTCTCGTCACGCTGATTGTTTTTAATTTCTACCAAACGACGCGCGAGCTTTTGATTTATTCGCTGGTCATCGCGCTCGTTTTATCGGGCGTTTTTCGTCAATTTCTGCCGCGCTTTTTCACTTTTCGCAATCCTGAAAACACGCTTTTATTTCTGCTGCGCTTTGTCCGTCCGTTTTACCGGCTGATGGCAGTGTTCGCCGATCCGTTCGAATTTCTTCTGCGCGATAAGGAACAGCAAAATCTTGAAACGACCGTCGTGCCGAATCAAACGGCGGAAGAAATCAAGGAAGATAACGCTGACGACAAACAGGCGTTGATCGAAATGGGCGAAGCCGAAGGAATTTTGGAGGAAAAAGACCGCGAATTGATGGAGACGATGTTCGAGTTTAACGAAACTCGCGCCGGAGAAATTATGACTCCGCGCACGGAAATCATCGCCGTTTCGATTGATGCGACGGTCAAATCCGTGCGGGATTTAATCATCGAAGAAAAAGTTTCGCGCCTGCCCGTGTACCGCGATTCGATTGACAACATCGAAGGCGTAATTTACGTCCGAGACCTTTTAAACATCTGGTCGGAAGACAGCGCGATGGAAACCATCGAACAAATTCTGCGCCCCGCTTTTTTTATTCCCGAAACGAAATCGGCTGCCGAGCTTTTGAAAAATATGCAGCTTAACCGCGTGCAGATTGCGATTGTCGTTGACGAATACGGCGGCGTTGCCGGACTCGTGACGGTCGAAGATATTGTCGAAGAAATCGTCGGCGAAATCGAGGACGAAGACGAAAAGGAAGAAATAATCGAGATCATCGAGGGCGAAAACAAAAGCTATTACGACGTTCTTGGCTCGACCGAAATCGGCAAAATCGAACGCATTTTCGATATGGAAATCGAAGACGACGATTTTACGACCATCGCCGGATTAGTGACGAGCGAAGCCGGATACGTCCCGAAAGTCGGCGAATGCCTGGAAATTCGCGGGCTTGGTGTTGAGATTTTGCAAGCCGACGAGAAAAAAATATCACTTCTGCGCGTTAAAAGAATTGCTGAGGAAATTATCGAAATTGAAGAAACCGCATAGATTTTTAACGATAAATTTCAATTATCATTTGACTGTCAGCCGTCATAAATCCGCGATACATTCCGTCGGAATTGAACGGCAGGGCGACGTTGCCGAGCGCGTCAACCGCAATCAAACCGCCTTCGCCGCCGATTTCGCGCAGGTGTTCGATACATTCGTTCGCCGCTTTATTTAAACTTGAATTTTTATATTTCATCCGCGCCGCCACGTCATAAGCCGCCGACGCGAGCATAAAAAATTCGCCGTGTCCGGTGCAGGAAACAGCGCACGTTTGATTGTCGGCGTAAGTTCCCGCGCCGATAATCGGCGTGTCGCCGACGCGCCCGAATTTTTTATTCGTCATTCCGCCGGTCGAAGTCGCCGCCGCCAGATTGCCGTACGAATCGCACGCGACCGCGCCGACCGTGCCGATTGGTTTTTTGATTTCCGTTTCGATTTCTTTCGATTCTTCGGTTAATTTCGTCCAGTCTGCCGCGTGGTCTAATTGAACTTTGCCGAGTTCACGCGCTTCTTTCAATTGCTGAAGCCGAAAATCCGTCCGAAAATAATCGTCGGGCGTGAATTCGATTTCCATTTCCTTGGCGAATTCGTTCGCGCCGTCGCCCGCCAGCAAGACGTGTTCGGTGCGTTCCATAATGAGTCGCGCCAGTTTTATCGGGTTTTTGACGTTTTTGACGAACGCGACCGCGCCTGCTTTTAATTTCGCGCCGTCCATTATCGAAGCGTCCATTTCGTTCTTTTCGTCGTGCGTAAAAACCGCGCCTTTGCCCGCGTTGAACAGCGGATTATTTTCCAACTCGCAAACCGCCGCTTCGACCGCATCGAGCGATTTGCCGCCCGAATCTAAAATTTTCCAGCCTGCTTCGAGCGCGGATTGCAAGCCGCTGCGATATTCCGCTTCGAGTTCGGCGGTCATCTTGGTTCGCAAAATCGTTCCCGCGCCGCCGTGAACTGCCAGCGTGATTTTATTTTTAGACATAAATTTCAAAACAATTCTGAATGGAACCTTCAGCAATCAAAACAATCTTCTTTGCCCGTCCGCGATTTCCTCGATAATTTTTTCCACATCGTTTTCTTCCGCCGTCTCGCATTCTTTCAAAACCGCGCGTTTTTGTAATTCGGAAAATTCGCGCCACGTTTTGAGAAGTTCGGGAAGTTGATTGATGATATAAATTGTCCGGTTCGGTGTCATTATTTTTATCTATAACCGAAAAACGAAAAGAAACTCGATTGGAATTTCATTCCGGCGTTGAAAAGAAATCGTCGGCGGAAACTTTTGAAAACAAAACAATCAAGTTAATTGATATTCTTGTTTGCTGATTGTATATTGAACAGCCGAAATACCGTAAATATCCAATTCACCGATAAAATTCATTCGCAGTTTGCTCAAAACTCTGCGCGACGCGAAATTTGCCGGTCTGGTCATCGCCACGATTTGAGAAAAGTTGTATATTTCGAAACCGACTTTCAGTATTTGCCGCGCAATCTCGGTCGCAAAACCCTTTCCCCAGCAATGTTCGTCGAGAACATAAAATAACTCGGCAATTTCCTCGTGTTTGCGAAGTCCCGCCAATCCGATCAATTTATCGGATTCTTTAGAAATTACCACCCATCTTCCAAAACCGTTCTTTTTCCAACCATTGATAATACTGACCAGTGCCATTTCCGTTTGAACTCTGGTAAGTGGCTGGCAGTCAGCATCCATATATTTCATTACCTGCGGATTAGCGAAAATAACCGATAGATCATCAAGGTCGGCAATCGTCGGGAGTCGCAGAAATGTGCGTTCGGTTTCAATTTGAACCATTGTTTTTTGATGATAAAAAGTGATTGGTAAATTTAATTATTAACTATGAAAATATCCTTGGTTATTGGAGATTTTCTGAATAGAATAATTCAGTTAAGTCCTGTAATTATAACACACGGCGATATTTGAGAAAAGATTTTGGGTGAAAAATAAATGTTTGCCGGAAGTTTATAAAAGGTTCTCCTAATTATGCAATTTAGCCTGTTCATTTGAAACTACTTTGGTGATAAATCTCGCAGTTTCGCGCTCGTTAACTTTAACGAACGCGAAACTGCCGCGCAAATCCAATTTGCCGGCGGATATTCAGGCGATTAACGGCAATTTTACGGTGACGGATACAAAGATCATTGGGCTGAGATTTTCTCACTCGTAATGCCTCCAAAATCATTATCAATCAAAAAAATATCTTGACACCAATTCAAAATTGATCTAAATTCATTGGAAGTTTACCGACGACCATTAAATTAACCGCGGCATCTTGGGGAAGAGTGCCGCAACCGATTCGGATAAGTAAATTTTTATTTTTGCTTGACGACAACCGGTTTTAATTTGGGAGGCGGTTTTTGTTTTTTTAAATAGTGTTGAAATGAAAAATTAAGTAGTCAACCTATTATTTATTTATGAATTTAGCGTTTCTGCGGGTGATATTTTATCCCGCAAAAACGTATGGTTCGCCGGAGAAACAAAACCGCGACAATTTGATTTGTCAATACGATCACTTACAAATGCGAAAAGGAGAATTCGATGTATCTTACAATGGAAATCGTAACGGTGGAAAAAATAATTACGAAAAAAGAAGAAACTGAAAGTCACGAAAGGCAAAAATTAATAGAACCCGAAGTTTTTGAAGATTTGGTGGTAAACGGCGAAGATTTTGGCGAAGATGTTTTTAAAGAGGCGCATCGTGGAAGCAGCCGCGCGAAAATATCTCGAAAAACCACAGATAAAGTATATTTGCGGCAATTTTAACCGAATTGGACGGTAAGGCATTGTGGGTTTTAATTTCCAATACTCGCTATTGATGATTCACGGTGGTTTCATCTGTAAAGAAAAATATTAGAGCGGCGTTTTTACTAGAGCCGAACCGCACATTCGCCGAAACAGGTTAAATCATTGAAATAAAATGATGTCGAAAAAAACGTTGGAAATTAAACCGGAAAAATGTTTTAATCTAGGGACTATTTTCAAGGAGATTAAAAATGAGCGGTTTTGGTAAATTATTCACAGCGTTAATCGCTGTCGTAACATTCGCATCTTTTTTGATGTATTCAGCCCCGGCATCGTCGCAAACGCGGAACGATTTTGTAAACATCGAGTCTTCAAAAACGGCAGCGGTGCCCGCTTCAACGCCGCAATATCAAATTTTCGATATTGGTGTGGTGCAAGCCGGTGATACATCGTCTCAGGGATTCGGCGTATCAACCGGCGGCATCGCGGTCGGGCGTTCAATCCGAACCGGCGCGGCGCAGGCGTTTTCGTGGACGCGCGGCGGCGGTATCGTCGGACTGCCTAACCTTTCGGGAAGCCCTTTTTGCGTTTCCAACAGCGCGAATAACAGCGGCGCGGTCGTCGGCACTTGCGCAACAACGCTTTTCGGCTCAAATCGTCTACCCGTAATCTGGCAAAACGGAACGGCGGCACAGCTTCCGCTGCCTGCCGGTCAAACAATCGGTGACGCGAACGATGTCAACGCGTCAGGTGTCGCGGTCGGTTCGATCAACGGCGGCAGTCTTCAGCGAGCGGCGATTTACAGCGGCGGAACCGCATCTGCCATCACCCAGACGACGGCAAACGGCAGTTTTTTCGTGACCGCGTTCGGCGTAAATGATTCAGGTCGCGTCGTCGGGCAGGGAATTGACCCGACGAATGCCGCCCGCAACGTCGGGATCGTTTATGACATCAGCAGCAGTTCCGCATTTGAAGTCGGCGCGTTGTCGGGCGCGAACGGCGCCTTGGCTTTCGGAGTCAGCAACAGTGGTTTTGTGGTTGGTGCGAGTATGCAGAATCAAGGTTCCGGAATACCGTTTATCTGGTCTCAGGCAGGCGGAATAAGCGCGATTCCGCTTCCGACAGGCACGACGCAAGGTTCGGCGCGAGCGGTTAATTCGGCTGGTTGGGCAGTCGGCACCGCTTCCTCAGCATTCGCCATTCCATTCGTTTATGACGGAACTGCCACTTATCGTCTGGCGGATTTGATTCCTGCCGGAACAGGTTGGGACTTGTCAACGAATACTTCGTCATCAGCTCTCGGAATAAGTGACGGCAACGTCATCGTCGGAACCGGTGTTTTGAACGGGCAAGTTCACGGTTACGCAATGATTCCGGTAAATCGCGCTCGATTTGATTTCTACGGTTCGGGACGCACTTCGCTTGCCACTGTCGGTTCACAAAACAATGCTTCAATCTGGCGTTTGCGCAGCAACGGCGGCACGGGCGAAACCTCCGTCACATTCGGATTAAGCACCGATTTGAAAGCCGCTGCCGATTACGACGGCGACGGACGCGCGGACATCGCCGTTTTCCGCAACGGCATCTGGTATTGGATGAACAGTTCAAACAATAATTTTAATGCCCTTCAGTTCGGACAAGCGGGAGATATTCCGGTTCCGTTCGATTACACGGGTGACGGGCGCGCGGAATTGGCGGTTTATCGTTCAGGCATTTGGTATACGCTCAATTTGGCAAACAATCAACTTCAAACCGTGCAGTTCGGCATTGCTTCCGATAAACCGGTTCCGGCGGATTACGACGGCGACGGCAAAACGGATATTGCGGTTTTTCGTGACGGAACATGGTATTGGTCAAGAAGTTCAGATAGCGCATTTCGCGGCGTGCAGTTCGGCGCGGCTTCGGATAAACCCGTGACGGGTGATTTCGACGGTGATGGTCGAGCCGATCAAACTGTGTATCGTTCCGGCGTTTGGTACAGTCTCAAAAGCACAGACGGATTTTCGGCGGCGCAGTTCGGTGCGGCGACCGATATTCCGCTGGCTGGTGATTATACCGGCGACGGCAAAAGCGACTTCGCGGTCTACCGTCCTTCAAGTTCGACGTTTTACTGGTTAAATAGTCCGACAAATGCGACCTTTAGCTTTCAACAGCACGGACAGCCAAACGATTCGCCGATTGCCGGTCAATAGCAAAAAATAAAATCGCAAAGAGTATTTTGAGATAGCTTGTAGAATTATAATTGAGGTTACGCAAAATACTTTTTATCACCGATGCACACGGATAAAATGGGACAACAGATTGGATAAATTAACAAATATCTTCAAATGTTTTCTTCAATCTGTGTGCATCGGTGATAAAAACAGCCTTAATCATCGAGCCTGTGCGAAGCGCATAAATATCTGCCGGATAAGTTGTGATTAAACAGAAATGACAGCCGCTTACAAACGAACTGTCATTTCCGAAAAATTAAAATTAAAAACTTGCCGATTATTTCGGCATTTTAGCTTTCCAATCCTGCATCTGTTTTATTTCGGCTTCCTGCGCCTTAATGATTTGGCTGGCAAGCGTTTTCAGTTCGGCGTGTTCGGCTTTGGTCGCTGCTTCACGCGCCATCACGACCGCGCCTTCGTGATGCGGAATCATTTGATTGATGAATTCCAAATCGAAAGCCGCGCCGCTTGCCGCGTTTAGTTTTGCCGAATCCATTCCTTTCATCGAATCTTTCATTCCCGTCATTTCCATATTCATCGCCGAAGTTTTTCCGGCGAACCATGCTTCGCGCCACTGTTTCATTTGCGCGGTTTCCTTTTCCTGATCGGCGGTCATTTTTGCGGCAATCGCTTTTATTTCGGCGTTCGAACCTTTCGCGGCGACAGTTTTCGCCATTTCGACCGCGCTTTCGTGATGATGAATCATCGTGTCGAGAAACTGTAAATCATAAGGCTGAGCGGCAGCGTTCGGCGCGGACTGCATGCCCGTATGATTCATTTCCGAATGATTCATCGGCTCGCCCATTTTCGAAGTGCTTTCATCGTGCTTGGCGTTGTTGTTAGAATTTGCCGAATGTTCGCTGTTCGCTTTCGGCTTATCACCCTGATGCTGCGTCGAGTTTATCAGAGTCGGGTTTGGCTGACAGCCGACCAATAACGCGGACGATAAAATACCGATTAAAAAAAAAGATTTTTTTGACATAATTTCCTCTTAAAATATTGATAAAAAACTGAAATGTAATTTTCGCTTTTTCAGCGCGGAATGTAAAACATCTCAAGCGGCAAAAAAAAGAAAAGCCGGTTCGCCTAAATCAAAACGTCAATAATCGCTTAAAACGGGTCGTTCGGATGATTATCCGAGACGTTGGAAAGCCTTCCAAAGCGTCTCGAAGCCTTTCCGAAGCGACCGGAAAGGCTTCCAAATTGTTCGGAAGCCTTTCCGGACGACGGATTTTATCAACTTTCGCCTTGTTCGCCATCTACTCATCTTCGTCGTGCGTGCGGATTCTGCCATCGGCACGCGCCTGTTCGATCACTTTTGTCGAAAGATTTCCGGGCAATGGGTCGTAATGCGAAAATTGCATATGATACGAGCCGCGAGCCTGCGTGACGGAATTTAGTTTTGATTGATAATCGAGCATTTCCGACAAAGGAACCTGCGCTTTGATAACTTGCTGTTTGCCGCGCATATCCATTCCCGAAACTCTTCCGCGACGCGAATTCAAATCGCCCATAATGTCGCCGGAAACTTCCATCGGACAGAAAACCTCGACATCCATGATCGGTTCGAGCAAAGTCGGCTTGGCTTTTTCAATCGCGTTGCGAAACGCTTTTCTGCCCGCCGCACGGAACGAATGTTCATCCGAATCAACCGTGTGATAACTGCCGTCAATCAGCGTGACTTTGAAATCTACGAGCGGATAACCGGCTAACGCGCCGCCCTGCGCTGCTTCGACAATGCCTTTCTCAATTGCCGGACGGAAATTCTGCGGAATTGAGCCGCCGAAGATTTTATCAACCCATTCAAAACCTTTGCCGCGTTCGAGCGGTTCAAACACGCATTTGCAGTCGCCGAATTGTCCGCGTCCGCCCGATTGTTTTTTGTGTCGCCCCTGGACTTCGACCTGCGCCGTGATCGTTTCCTTATACGGAACTTTCGGCGGATGAAGCGCGACTTCGACGTGATAGCGGTTTTTTAATTTATCAACGACGGTTTCAATATGTAACTGTCCCGAACCCGACAAAATAAATTCTTTGGTCTGCGCGTCGCGATCGAAATGCAGACTCGGGTCTTCTTCGAGAATTTTGTGCAGAGCCGAACTGATTTTGTCTTCGTCGGCGCGGCTTTTCGGTTCGATGGCGAACGAAATCGCGGCTTCCGGGTATTCGACTTTCGGATACACAATCGGCTGCGCTTTATCGCACAGCGTGTCGCCGGTTTGCGTATCTTTTAATTTGACGACCGCAATGATGTCGCCGGTTTGGGCTTCGGCGACTTTTTCCAGATTTTTGCCTTGCAGAACGTGCAATACGCCGAGCCGTTCAACGAATTCGCGGCTCGAATTTAAAACGGCGGCATCGGATGAAATTTTGCCGGAAACGATTTTCATCACGTTGATTCGACCGGCAAACGGATCGGCAATGGTGCGGAAGACATACGCTGAAAAAGGTTCGTCGTTGCTGTATTTGCGCATCGGTCGGTCGAACAGACTGCCGACGACCGGATTGCCGTATTCGGCTTCGTGCGTTGCCGGATTCGGCGCGAACTCAACGATGTGGTCGAGCAGAATCGAAAGTCCGACGAGTGTGTCAGCCGAAACCGCGTACACCGGACAAAGTTTGCTGGCGGCGATGGCTTTGGCGAGATTCGGATAAATATCCGCTTCATCGAGCGTGCCGTTTTCAAAGTATTTTTCCATCAGCGCGTCGTCGGATTCGGCGACGATTTCGATTAATCTTTCACGTGCCGTTTCAACGACTTGCCGACCTTCTTCGGGCATCGGGATTTCCTTCGCCTTGCCGTCTTTGTCGAATTCGTAAGCCTTTTGATGAACGACATCAACCACGCCGCGAAAATCCGCTTCCTGTCCGATTGGCAGCGTAAACGGCACGATTGAACGGGTGAAAGATTCCGCCGCCGTATCGAGCGCGTGACCGAAATCGGCGCGTTCCTTGTCCATTTTGTTGATGACCATAAAGCGCGGCAAAAGAAATTCGTTGGCATATTGCCACGTTTTTTCTGTCTGTACTTCGATTCCGTTCACGCCGTCAACAACGACGATTGCACAATCGGCGACGCGCAGAGCCGGACGCGCGTGCGAAACGAATGCGGCATAACCGGGCGTGTCAATCAAATTGATTTTCGTGTCTTTGTATTCGAGATGAGCGAAATTGTTGTTCAGGGAAACTTTTCTTTCAATCGAATCTTCGTCGTGGTCGGTCATCGTCGTGCCTTCCGCGACTTTTCCCCAGCGCGTCGTCGCGCCCGCAATATGCAGAAGTGACGAAACGAGTTGGGTTTTACCCGCGTCGCCGTGTCCAATGACAGCCATATTTCGCAAATTTTCTGTGGTAAATGCTTTCATTTTCGGCAAAATCTCCTTATATTTGATTTCAGATTTCAGATTTCAAATTTCATACTTACCCGCAGAAAAAATCTCCGCGTTTGAAAATTGTCAATTGAAACTGATGAATTTGGTTAGAGATTAAATTTATATTATCTAGCGGAAAGATAGCAAGAAGAGCGCGGTTTTGCTGCATCGAAATATTCGTCTGCATTGACTGGGCGATAGAATAAAATACTGACAACAATTTTATTCAGATTCAGTGTTTACCTCACAAGAAACAACTTTAAAACTTCCGGCTTGAATTGAAACACTCAGGCAAAGCAGGAGTAATTTATGAATATTTACATCAAAAGAATTATTTTCGTCACGCAGTTAGTGTTGATTGCATTGATTTCGTTCTCAATTGTTCAGGCAGCGGGTGAGGTTGACCCGACATTTGTATTAAATGTCGGGTCAACCTCACAGGAATCGGTAACTGCTCTTGCTTTGCAGAGTGACGGCAAGATTCTGCTCCGGCGGGAATTTTACGACGGCGCAAACAGTTTGCCGCCCTTCGACGTGCGTGTAGTATCTAAATCGTTCAACGAGTGGATTTGCGGGTATCGCTTTCGGAACGACAAAAGATAAACCTATTCCCAATGCTTATATCCGCTAATATGAACCGACGAAAATAAAACAAAAACCGGCTTGTTTTCTTCTCTGAAATGAACCGGTTTTTGTTACAAAAGCAAAACTAAGTTATATTGAGCGTCTGGAAAGCAATTGTGCATTCTGATCTATAGCTTGCCGAAATTAACAAAGAAAAATTTACAGAGCCATTTCGTGAGGACAAAATGAATTTTCAAAAGCATCTTTACAAAAAATTTACCGCCCTTTTTATTTTGACGACGTTTCTGACCGGAACTTTTTTGACTATCGCGCAAGACCTTGCGCCGAACGAAGATTTATCTTTGGGCGCGAGTGTTTTCGTTTTTCGCAGTTCGGGCAGAACAGCGCAGAAGAAATTTATTTCGAGCAACAAAACTAAGCGGACGAAAACGCAGCGTGCCGTGGCAGTTAAAAATATCCGCAAACAATATGACAGTCTGGCTTCGGTGGCGACCAGACGCAAGCGCGTTAAAACCGTCGTGCCGGAAACAATGATGGCGAACGCAACGCGTAAATCTCCCAAAGAAGCCTCGCTGGATTTTACCGGCGCGGGACTTTATTTTTACCAGCAAAACGAGATTGATAAATCCATTGACGCGTATCGAGAGGCATTGAATCTGGACGATAAAAATGCGGATGCGAAACTCGGTTTGAGCGACGCGCTGGCAGTCAAAGGCGGCAATTTGATTGAAAATGATAAATTAACCGAAGCGCGTGGTTTGTTTGATGAAGCTATCAAGTTGAACGATAAAAATTCGGCGGCATATTCCGGTTTGGGTGAAATTTACGATGCGGGCAGCGATGACGACAAAGCTATTTTGAATTATGAAAAAGCGTTGGCTCTCGACAGCGGATTGACGGAGATTAACGCGCCGCTCGGAATTTTGTATTACCAGAAAAACGACATCGCCAAAGCGGAAGGTTTTCTGACCAAAGCAATGGCAGCCAATAGCAGCGACGCTTTGACGCAGTATTTTCTGGGGTTGGTGCGCTACAAACAAAATCGTTATGAAGACGCGCGCGCTGCCTTTGCTGAATCAACCAAACTGGACGCGACTTTGCCCGAAGCGCACGTTTCGCTCGGCGAAGCGTTGGATAAACTCGACCGCAAGGACGAAGCTCTCGCCGAGTTTAAGGAAGCCGCGCGTTTGAAGCCGAATTATGTTGACGCGCTGTTTAATATGGGCGCGATTTATTACGAACAGGAAAAATATACGGACGCGATTGCGACTTATAAGGAAGTCGTTAAATTGAAAAACGATCTCGGCGCGGCGCACGCTAATCTGGCGGATTCTTACCGTCAGTCAAAACGTTACGGCGAAGCGAACGGTTCATACAATCTGGCGGCGATATTTATCAAAGACGATGCCGAGCTTTACAGTAATTGGGGTTTTTGTTTGGGCAAAGTCAACCAATGGGACAATGCGGTGACGCGTTTGAATCAAGCCATCGCGCTAAGTGCCGATCATATTGATTACACGAATCTCGGTTGGGCTTACTACAATGCGGCGCAGATAGATTTTAAGTCAAACAATAAAACAGCGGCGCAGGCGAAATTATTACAGGCGAAAACCGCTCTGGAAAAAGCCGTCGCCATTAACAAAGATTTCGCTCCGGCAAATCTCAATCTCGGAATTACTTTGAATGATTTAGGCGAATATCAGGCGGCAGTCGAAGTTTTGAAACGCGCCAACGATTCGCGCAAAAATTGGTTGTTCGCCATCAACGAACTCGGCATCGCGTATCGTAAAACAAACGATCTCGACAGTGCGACTAAACAATTTGAAAAAGCTGTTGATCTCAATCCGAAATATGCTATCGGTTATTTTAATCTCGGAGAAGTACAGCTGCAGAAAGGAAACGTCAAAGAAGCCAAAAAAGCCCTTGAGAATTTGAAAAAACTTGACAAGAATATGGCTAACGCGCTTGAAATAATGATTTTGAGAAAAGATAAAAACGTGAAAATGAAAAATTAAATAAAGTTCAAATTAAAACAAAAGGCGTATCGAAAATTCGATACGCCTTTTGTTTTATCTAAAATATCCAGAAGCTATCTCAAAAATCAAAAGCGCGTTCGTAGTTCCAGCTTTAGCCGGCTTTTATCCAGGCAGATGCCGGCTCAAGCTGGAACTACGAACTTCGAAATCTTTTTGAGATGGCTTGTATCATTTTTCTTTGAAAGTATCGGCGAATTCAACAACGCAGATCGTGTTTTTGGTATTAGTTGTCCCGCAGGCGATTCCGATTTGTTTGAAAGCCTGACTGAATATGTTTTTCCGGTGAGCGCGGCTTTTGTAACCGTCGTCAATAATCATATTCATCAGCACTTCACGCGCCGAATCAACCTGCTGGCTGATGTTTTCAGCGACGGCAACGCCCGCGAAACCGACTCTCAGGAGGCGAATATCCAATGTGCTGCCGTCTTTGCCGACGTGTTTCAGACTCGGGTTTTCCAGCAAATCGGCAAGCTGCATTCGAGCGACCCGCGTTAAACCGCCGGAAATTTCGTAGGAATTGCTTTTATTTCGCTTTTTCAAATCGTTTATCGTATCTTCAATCGCGGGCGAACCTTCGATCATTTGCAGTCTGACGCGATTCGGCATTGAAAGTATCGTGCCTTTCATATACTGACGATATTCTTCCAGATAAGCCGTGTATTTTTGCGGATCATTGCGTGCTTGATTTATTTCATCAATCACGCCGGCTTCGAGCGGTGACAGCAGATTGCTGACTTTTGGCGGTTTCGTTTCTTTGGATGTAACTTTGGAAACGGGATTTTTTATTTTTTGCGCTTCGGCGGACATCGAGAGAAACGCACAGCAAAAACACACAGCCGATAAAATTGGGTATAAAAATGCCTTCATAAATATTGCTTTGATGAACAGCGAAAAATCACAGCGTTCATTTACAAAAGTGAATTTGGAACTTGGGTTTTTCTAAAATAACGGAAACTTTTGAGAATGTAAAGGAATATTTATTATCGAGGCATTTGTGATATTCTGATTTCAAAACATCTATAGAAATTATCCGGGCTTTCAAATTTTTTATGAAAAAAATCTTTTCCATACTTTCAATCGTCATTTTTCTGCAATCGCCGCTTTTAATATTCGCGCAAAAAGGCGGATTTGCCGAAACCAAACAACTTCAGTCGCCGCAGACTCCGCGTCTCGGTTTTGTCATTCACGGCGGCGCGGGCGTGATTAAACGGGGAAGTCTGACGCCGGAACGCGAAGCCGAGTATAAAAAGAAGCTGGAAGAAGCCGTCGTAGCGGGTTATAAAGCGCTGCAGGCAGGGCAGACTTCGCTCGACGCGGTGGAGATTGCCATTCGGATGCTCGAAGATTCGCCGCTGTTTAACGCGGGCAAAGGCGCGGTTTTTACGCACGACGGCATCAACGAACTCGACGCTTCGATTATGAACGGCAAAACGCTGGCGGCGGGCGCGGTTGCCGGTCTGCACAAAGTTAAAAATCCGATAACTCTGGCGCGTGCCGTAATGGAGAAATCGCCGCACGTAATGATGATCGGCGACGGCGCGGAGAAGTTTGCGGCGGATCAGAAAATCGAAATCGTTGACCCGAAATACTTCTTCGTGCAGGAGCGTTTCGACGCGCTGCAAAAGATTCTCAAAGAGGAAGTTGAACGGGAAAAGTTGAAGGAAAAGCCGAAAACCCAAAGCGCAAACGGCGAATATCCTTTGCTTGAAAATATGACCGGGACGCAGAAATTGCCGGAAAACAAATTCGGCACCGTCGGCGCGGTCGCCCTTGATAAAGACGGCAATTTGGCGGCAGGAACTTCGACCGGCGGAATGATGAACAAGCGATACGGGCGCGTCGGCGACGTTCCGGTGATCGGCGCGGGAACTTACGCCAATAATAATTCGTGTGCCGTGAGCGCAACCGGCTGGGGCGAATTTTTCATTCGCGTCGGCGTAGCGCGCGACATTTCTTCGCAGATGGAATATCGCGCCCTGCCGATTCAGCAAGCCGCCGACGCGACGCTTCTCAAAGTCAAAGAATTAGGCGGCGACGGCGGCGTGATCGCGATGGACAAATTCGGCAACATCGGCATTTCCTTTAACTCCGAAGGAATGTATCGCGCCTACATCAACAGCGACGGCAAGCCGGTGGTCGAGATTTACAAATAATTTTCAAAAAAAATAAAAAAAGCGGCGACCATCGGTAAAATGGTCGCCGCTTTTTTGTCTGATAAAAAATTTAAATCACATCAGCGGCGGTTAGGCTTTTACCGGCACTTTTTCGATGTGCGAAGCCGAGAGCCACGCGGCGAGCTTGCCGACATTGCTGCGGTATTTGTTTTGCACAATGCCTTCTAAAATTCGCCGCGCAATCATTCCGCGCCGGATTGCCTCGTCAATTTCGGCGGTCGCCGCGACTTGATTGTCAATCGCCGTGCCGGTCGGGTTCATCGAATTTTCAAACGCATCAATCGCCGTTTGCAGATCGGCGCGAAAGTTTTTGTCGAGTCCATACGCCTGAAAATCCGTATCATACTGCGCCGAATCTTCATAAAAAGCGCGGGCGAGGGCGAGCAGATTTTGGTCGCTTCGATTAACGGGCATCCGAAATTTTGCGTCAATGCCGTCGAATTGGTATTCCATCGAACGCGCCGTCTGTGAGATTTGATACAAATCTTCGCGCAAGTTTTCACGCGCCGTATCCTTATTGACAAACAACTGCCGCGCATCGCCGGAACTCGCCGCCTGTTTTCCGGCAAACTGTTCCGTTTCGTCTAAAACATCCGAGATTACGGCAAATTGTGTCGCCCCGACCGAGCCTGCCGGAAAATCCGCCGCATTATCCGCCGCAAACTGCCGCACACGGATAAACATCTCGATTCGTCTTCGTTCGCTGTCATTCATTCTTTTTTTTCTCCTATATTTTGTATTTGGGCGGTAAAACCCGGAAAATTTTTCGGATTATTAAACTTCCGAACGGAATACCCGATTTTCAGACGGAATATAAAACTTTCGCACGGAATATTCAATTTTTCAACGGAATATGTAAAATCTGTATCGGAATGACCGATTTTTCACCGGAATATGCATCTTGTGTATCGGAATGACCGATTTTTCTCTGGAATATCCGAATTTACATCCGAATACGCGATTTGTCACAATTTTATTAAATATTACCCCAAAAAACTCGGCTGAACATCTTTTCCCAGCGGTGAAATGTTAAATTGCTTATAAATTGCCACTAGCTTCAGCTAGTGGTCAAGTTGCAGGAAGATTAAAAGGCTTTAGCCGAATATAAAATAATGTTTTCCGAGTGGCTTTAGCCTAAGTTTGTTTGGGCTAAAGCCATTAGGAATTTTTAATTAACAGTTCGGCTAAAGCCTTTGCTCTCTGATTAACAGTCCACTAGCTAAAGCTAGTGGCAATTTATACAAACACGTCTGCGCTTGGAATTAAACGGCGGTGAACTGTGACAAAGATTAATCGTTTCATCGAGCTTTCTCTCAATAATCAAAACGGATTTAGAAATGGGTAAAACTTAGTGAAAACGAGCGCGACATTATTTTTACGCGGTTTTATCGGTTAAGTCAAGAGAGATTTACGCGAACAAAAATCCGCCGCTCTCGTGAAGAAACGGCGGATTTGAGCGAATGAAAAAGACGGACACGGTTTAGGAAATCGAATCGGCGATTGCCGCATCGAAAATCTCCAGCGCGACATCAACGTTTTCTCTGGTTAAGATTAACGGCGGCGACCAGCGAATCGTGCTCGCGCCGCAGCCTAAAATAATCAATCCGCGATTGAAACACGCCATCTCGATTTTGTCGCGCAGTTCGGGCGCGATTTTCATCGTTGATTTTGATTCGACAAATTCCACGCCGACCATCAAACCCAAGCCGCGCACGTCGCCGATGCAGTCGTATTTTTTCGACAATTCCCGCAAACCGTTTTGCAGGTATTCGCCGACGACCGCGGCGTTTTCCGTCAACCCGTTTTCCAGCAATTCAATCGTTTTCAAAGCCGACGCGATGCAGACCGGATTGCCGCCGAACGTCGAAGCGTGCGCGCCTTTGTGCCAGTCCATAATATCGGCGCGCGCCACGCACGCGCCAATCGGCAAGCCTGAACCGATGCCTTTGGCAAGACACATAATGTCCGGTTCGATGTCGTAATAATCGGTGGCGAACATCTTGCCCGTGCGTCCCATTCCCGACTGCACTTCGTCAACGATCAGCATAATGCCGTGCTTGTCGCAGATTCGGCGCAGCGCCTGCATAAATTCTTTCGGCGCGGGAATGTAGCCGCCTTCGCCCTGCACGGCTTCGACGACGATGCCCGCGACTTCTTCGGGCGGTGTCGTCGTGTTGAAAAGTCTATTTTCAATCCAGTCAATCGTTCCCAAACAACAGCTTCCGTCGTCGCATTTGCCCAGATTAAACGGACAGCGCAGGCAATTCGGAAACGGCACGTGAACGACATCCAACGCCTGTCTGCCGAAGCCCGAACGCTGCGCTTTTTTTGAAGAAGTCAGCGATAATGCGCCGAGCGTTCGACCGTGAAACGATCCGAAAAACGAAATGAATTTCGGTCGTTTCGTGTGATACATCGCCAGTTTCAAAGCCGTTTCGACCGCTTCCGCGCCGCTGTTGGCGAAATGCGTTTTCGTCGGCGACTTGATCGGCACGATCTCGTCGAGCTTTTTGCCGAGCGCGGGCATCTGGCGATAATAATAATCCGTTCCGCACATATGGATTAAAGTTTCGGTTTGTTTCGTAATCGCCGCGACGATTTCCGGGTGGCAATGTCCGGTCGAGCATACTGCCACGCCCGCGTTGCAGTCGAGAAAGACGTTGCCGTCCACGTCTTCAATCCAAACGCCGTAGCCTTTTTCGGCGACTAATTTGTAATCCGGTCGCGGATAAGAAGGCGTAACATATTGCGCGTCCGCCGCGATAATTTCCCTGGCGTTCGGTCCGGGAAGTTCGGTTTTGATAATCGGTTTTTGTAATTCTTTGGTCGGTGTCATAAATTTTTTCTCCGTTACACAAAAATGCTAAAACATTTTCGGTTTGATATTTGAATTTTCAATCGAAATAAAAGGATTGTCGGTCTAGTGCGACGCTGGATGATTAATCAAAAATTACAGAGAAAAATTAGTCGCCCGCGAAAAGATTCGGACGTGTGCGGTTCGGGCGGAGTTTGGCAATCGAGCGCGGTGTCATTATTGTTGGCAACAATATAACAGAAGTCGGGTGGAAATTTCAAAGATTTACGCGAAAAAATTAAAAAGAAAAGACGCGATGCTCAAAAAAAACATCGCGCCCTTTAAAAACAAAAAACAACAAAAGCTTACGGTTTTTTGTTGTCGTTCATCATTTTGTTGGTGTTCGGCATCATTTTGTTGTCGCCCATCATTTTGTTTGCGGTGTTACCCATCGTGTTAGCGGGAGTACCCATCGTGTTAGCGGGAGTACCCATCGTATTTGACGCTGAATTCATCGGCATCGTTGAATTTGTCGAGCCGGTGTTCATTGTACTTAGTGTTCATCGTTGAATTCATTGTTGAATTCATCATTTTGTTGGTATTTGTGTTGGAATTATTTGCTGCTTCGCCGCAAGCCATTCCCAACGCGCTTAATGTTAATACTGCTGAAAGAGCTAAAGTCTTTTTCATTTTAATTAAATTCTCCTGTCTTCTTCAAAGATTGTCTTTTTCTTCTTCCGACTGATTTTTAAACAGTCGTGTCCCTAATAAAAAAATATCGGAACATTGGACAATATAAATTTCTAAATAGGGTTAGTCAACTCAAAAACCTTAAAAAATCTCTTTTTGAGTAAAATTTCACAAAATAAATCGGGCGGAAACAAACGTGTCAGGCGAAAATTTATTGTCTTCGGTAATTTATTGACTTTCCCGAAAGCAAAAAGTTATCTTCAATTCAGCAGGTAACTGCCGCCGACACCACTTTAACTGAACCGCCACAACGCATTTCCGCAAAATGAAAACTGAAGAAACAACAGTAAAATTAGAGTTTTCCGCCCGCAGTTATCTTTTTCTGTTTTTGATCTCGCTAATTGCGCTGGCGGCGACGTTTCTGTTTTCAAATATAGATTCAGCTTACCCGTCTAAACTACTGGTTTTTTCCGCGATAGTTTTTTTCTATCTTTTATCCTGCGCGTTAATTTACCGGCAACAAAAAAAACGAACAGATATTTCGACGAATGTTGACAATTTGGATTCTCCGTTTAACACGGAAAATGAATCAAAACTGCTTGCGCTCGAAGACGTTCATCGTTTTTTCTCGTCATCGCTCAAATCCGCCGATATGTTTCGGCTCATTGCCAGCCGCGTCAATGAAATAATTCCGTATGCGGATTGTGCGCTGCTGCTGCCGGATAAAACAAGCGGCTTATTAAATATTTCAAATGCTTCCGGCAATGAACTTAGAAATCTAATCGGTCAACCGGTTGATTTTTCAGGAACATTTATACAAAAAAGTTTCCAAACCGGCGATTCACAAATCGAAGATAAATCAGATATTAAAAACCCTTTCAAAAAATATAATTCGGCGATTGCCGTGGCTTTGAAAAGCGGCGAAAAGGTTTTCGGAGTTTTTGTTCTATACGGTCAAAACGAATGCGCCTTCGACCGAAAATCGCTGACGCTGTTTGAAGCCGTCGCCACGCGAATCGCGCCGTTACTTTATAGTTCACAAACATTTGATGAAAATGTCAGCAGTGCATTGACCGACGCTTTGACAAGTTTGCCGAACGAACGCGGATTTTTTCTCGTTCTCGAAAATCAAATCGCCGAATCAGTCAGGTATCGAGACAAGCGTCCGCTGGCGATTTTGGCAATTGATATTAAAAGTTTCGCGGAACACAATCAGCGATTCGGACACGCTATTGGCAATCAACTTTTAATTTTCACCGCCGAAACGATTAAAAAACAGCTTCGGCAGATGGATTTGCTGGCACGTTCAACAGGCGATGAATTTCTGATCATTCTGCCGACTGCGACCGATGAAACAACGCGTGAAATTGTCGAGCGCGTGGAAAGAGTTTTCAACACCAATCCGTTTTCAGTCAACGACGATGAAAAAATCCATCTAAAACTATGTTTCGGCGCGGCTTCGTTCGGCAGAAACGGCGAAACCGCCGAATCGCTTATTAATCACGCGCTGCTTGAAAAACAACAATCAAAATTAATAACCGGTGATAAAAAAATTCTCTGGTTTCCAAAAGAATACGTCAATTGAAATTAGGTTTAATAAAAGTGTTCTGAACTGTATATAATACATACAGAAACTGATTATAAAATTTTCCACTAAAACTTCCATTTAGACTCAATTCCAGGCAAATTCTCAATTTATTTCAATAAAAACGAATCTTTGCTATTTTGGCATAACCTTTGCATTTCAAAGGTCAAAGGTTAAAGCAACCTTCAAAAAGGTTAAAATTTTCGGAGAACAAGGAGAAAGGGAGATGATTATTTCATTATTAGTTTGGATTGTTATCGGGTTTTTGGCAGGTTTTATTGCAAAGTCGTTGATGCCGGGAGCAGACGGCGGCGGTTTTGTTTTGACGACAATCTTAGGAATTGTCGGAGCAATTGTTGGCGGATTCGTCGGAACAAGGCTTTTTGATACGGCGGCGGCAGACAACACATTTAGTTTGATGGGTTTTGTCTTTGCTGTAATCGGTGCGCTGATTGTGTTGGCGATTTACCGATTAGCTACAGGCAGAAGTTTAAGCGCGTAAATTTTACGAGCGATCAAGTAGTATTTTTTAAGCCCGCTGAATAAACTCGGCGGGCTTTTTTCTGCTCAGCTGCGGACCTTTCGCTCAAGCGGAAGTTTCGTTAAAAATCAAATCTTTGTATTTATTATATAAAAACGAAATTATCAGCAGCAAAATGCCGAGTGACACAAAGACGACAGTTTTAGAAATCGTGTCGAGATCGGCGATGTCGTAGAAGAAAAGTTTAATTAAAGTGACGGTGAAAATCAGGATTGCGCCGATACGTAAATGCTTTTTCCGTTGAATTATCCCGATAACGACTAAAAACAGGGCGTAAATTCCCCAAAGAATACTGAGACCAAGTTTGTTGGAATCTTTGAAACCGAAAATAGCCGTCAAATTTAACAGCTCGCTGCTCAAAATCCACCACAGTGCGGTGTAGAAAACCAAATCGAACATCAAACTAAAGTTAAACGTCGAGAACTTTTCGCGCAGAAAATTTTCCTTTATATATTGATAGCTCGCGCCAATTAAAAGGGCGACGAAAGCGAGAGAAACGTATCTGATAAGAATGTGAAATCCTCCGGGCGCGAAAATATCAGCTTCGCTTTGGGCAAGATATTTGGTACGCAGATCGCTCAACAGATAAATCCCAACGATCATAAATACGAACAGTACGAACGAGTTCAAGCCGAGATTGACAAAACCCAAAACGCCGTTTTTTATCCGTTTTATATTGACAAAAGACAATGCGGCGAGAAAAAGTATCGAATAATTTATTTGCCAGATAAAATTAAACAAATTCAAATCATAGTTTTTCCGCATGACAGTTTCGTTAAATTCTGACGACGGACTAATTGCGACTGCTGAATTGATCAATTGACCGTGAAAATAATTGCCGATTTCAGTTCGAAAAGCGTTATAAAGGACGATTAGAAAAATTGTCGGAAAAATAAAGTTCAAAAAAATAGCCGTTTCTTTGATTGAAGACTGGTAACGGTCTTCGCTGTTGATGAACGTAATAAATCCGAATGCGATGGCAAATAAAATCGTCGTCAAAAAGTTTTGGTTAAAAAACGGCGTAATTACAGCCTCGCCGGACACGGCAATTTGCCAATCGTTCAATAGACTAATCGAAGCCAAAAACATCAGCGGAAACGAAAGGTTTTCGTAAAGTGAAATCTGTTTTATGCGTCCGATCCAGAATAATATAACAGCTTCTGCGGTCCAGATGAGCGTTACCCAATTGCCTCTGAACTGCACGGGAACGGCAATCGTGGCGAAGGTAATCGCCAGCGCAATCGCCAGATAAACATTTTTGCGGTCGCCGAGTTTGTATTTTTGAATGACAAAGGCGACCAGAAAATTCAAAAACGCGTTTAAGAGCGTAAACAAACCTAAATAAGCTCCGAAATGTTCGCGGCTGTTAATAATCGAATAACCGAATGCGTAAAAAATAAAAGAATTGGCTAAAACCAGACAAACGATTTCGGCGTTAAATTCTTCTTTGGCAAGCAATTTATAGGAAAGAAACGTCAGATAAAAGGTCAGGAAAAACACGATGGCGAAACCGAACGCGAGCGCAAAATGCTCGTCGCCGCGATATTTTGCAACAAACCACGCCGCGTAAATCAGCCAGGTGAAAATGAACGATGAATAATAAAGCGATTTCCAGAATTTCTTGACCGAAATTATCAAAATGCCGAAATTTATAATCATCATATAAGCGAATAAAATTTCGGCTCGATCCGAATTTTCGCTCAATAAAAACGGCACGGCATACGCGCCGACCAAACCGATGTGCGCGATAACCTGACGGCTGTAACGAATTGCCGCCGCGACCGTTACGGCGGTAAAAGCCAGCATCAAGCCGAACGCGGCTGGTTGCGGTATCAGAGCGTAATAACTGTATGCGAAGAACGTCAAAAAATA
The DNA here is from genome assembly GCA_963761145.1 of Pyrinomonadaceae bacterium. Classification (GTDB taxonomy): domain Bacteria; phylum Acidobacteriota; class Blastocatellia; order Pyrinomonadales; family Pyrinomonadaceae. The sequence continues at coordinate 93,520 of CAVXFU010000012.1, read as the reverse complement.
CAGCATCGCCAGCGAACCGCTGATTAAAACCGCGCTGAAATTCAAATATTTCTTTTTCAGCCAAATTGCCACGCCAAACAGAACGACGGCGAACGCATAACCCAAAACGATACGCGTCGTCGGGCTGATTAAATCCAGATCAATCGCATATTTCGCCCCGATTCCGACACCGAGAATCGTAATGATAATTCCAATCAGGCTGATTAAATTTCTGCCGACAAACTCTTCAACGCTCGAATTTGACGGCTGTTGATTCTGAGCTACAGCATTTTCAAAAATCGGCGTCTGAGAGGTATATTGTTTTTCCCGCGCCTGTCCGGTCGATTTCGGCGGTGTTGACGATGGAAAATATGTGTTTTTCTGATTTGGCGAAACTTCCGTTGTTTCAATTTTGGTTTGCGCAATTGGCAAAGCTGATTTAAGTAATTTTATTTCCTCGCGAATTTGGTTTGTTTCGCGGTAAAAATAATCCTGATACTCGACCATTTTATCAAGTCGTGTTTGCAATTGATTGATTTTTTCGCTGGTGTCGGACATAACAAAAAAGAATTTTTGCAATAAATGTATTGTTCGGACAAAATTAAGTTTGAAGTTAACACAAAAAATCAATTTACGAAAAATTATTATAAAACGAACCGTTAAAGCACCGACCTGAACGACTTTAACTCGAAAACAAACGGCTTTTTGGAAGCCGCATAATAATTCAAAACAAATCGAATTTATCAAGGACGGCAAATTGTATGAATTTTCAAATTTCAAAAACTATCGAAATACTTTCCCAAACTCCGGCAACGCTCGGAACTTTACTCGGAAATCTTTCCGACGAATGGATTAGTGCCAAAGCAGAAAAAGACGGCTGGAGTCCGTTCGATATTGTCGGGCATTACATTCACGGTGAAGAAACGGATTGGATTCCGCGAGCCGAAATAATTCTCGCGCAGGGCGAAAATAAACCATTTGAGCCGTTTGATCGTTTTGCTCAACTTGAAATATCAAAAGGCAAAACAATGGCGGATTTGCTCGAAACTTTCGCCGATTTGCGCCGGAAGAATATCGAAACATTGAGATCGTGGAATTTAACGGAAAAACAACTGAACCTCAAAGGCACGCATCCCGAACTCGGCGAAGTTACGCTCAAGCAACTATTAGCGACCTGGATGGTTCACGATTTAACGCATATTCGCCAAATCGTTACTGTGTTGGCAAAACAACAAACGGAAAATGTCGGGGCGTGGAAACAATATCTTTCTATTTTGGATTAAACGCGAAAATCAAAAGATTTGCCCCGCGAAAAACGCGAAACATACGAAAATTTAGAGGTAACTTTCACGCCTTTTTGCGTTTATTCACTGGCAAAAAAATAATATGAAACGAACAATAAAAGCACCGACCGGAACAAAATTAACCTGCAAAAACTGGCTTAGTCGAAGCCGCGTATCGAATGATTCAAAATAATTTGGACGCAGATGTCGCGTTTGATCCCGACAATTTGATCGTTTATGGCGGACGCGGAAAAGCGGCGCGGAATTGGGAATCGTTTGATGCGATTCTGGAGAGTTTGAAAAATCTCGAAGCGGACGAAACTTTGCTCGTGCAGTCGGGAAAACCCGTCGCAGTTTTCAAATCGCACACCGACGCGCCGAAGGTTTTGATCGCCAATACGAACATCGTGCCGCATTGGGCGACGCAGGAACAGTTTGACAAATACGAGCGCGAAGGTTTGATGATGTATGGACAGATGACCGCCGGAAGCTGGATTTACATCGGCACGCAGGGGATTTTGCAAGGAACTTATGAAACTTTCGGTTCGTCTGGCCAGACAAAATAATTGGGGCGATCTGAAAGGAAAATTTGTTTTAACCGCAGGTTTGGGCGAAATGGGCGGAGCGCAGGCGCAGGCGATAACTTTTAACGGCGGTGTCGGTTTGCTTGTTGAAGTTGATAAATGGCGCATCGAACGGCGTTTGCAATTGAAACAAGTTGATATGGCAAGCGAAAGATTTGGACGACGCGCTGGAAACTTGTCAAAGAATTTACCGCGAAAGGCGAAGCGAAATCAATCGCGCTTTTGGGAAATGCGGCTGATGTTCATTGGCAGATTTTGGAACGCGGAATTTTTCCCGATGTCGTTACCGATCAGACTTCCGCGCACGACGTTCTTTTCGGTTATATTCCGCAAGGTCTTTCAATCGAAGAAGCGAACGAACTGCGAAAAGAAAACCAAACCGAATACGAAAAACGCGCGATGGATTCGATGGCAAAGCACGTCGAAGCAATGCTCGAATATCAAAAACGCGGCGCAATCGTTTTCGATTACGGCAACAATCTGCGCCAACGCGCCAAAGACAACGGCGTGGAAAACGCCTTCGATTATCCGGGCTTCGTTCCCGCCTACATTCGCCCGCTGTTCTGCGAAGGCAAAGGACCTTTCCGCTGGGTTGCTCTGAGCGGCGACAAAGAAGACATCTACAAAACCGACGAAGCGATGATGAATCTGTTCCCCGAAAACGACCATTTGATCAAATGGCTGACGATGGCGCAAAAGGAAGTCGAATTTCAAGGTTTGCCCGCGAGAATCTGCTGGCTCGGCTACGGCGAACGCGCCAAAGCCGGACTCAAATTAAACGAAATGGTCGCCAGCGGCGAACTCAAAGCCCCAATCGTCATCGGCAGAGATCATCTCGACTGCGGCAGCGTCGCCTCGCCCAACCGCGAAACCGAAGCGATGAAAGACGGCTCGGATGCCATCGCCGATTGGGTTTATCTCAACGCGATGATCAACGCCGTCGGCGGCGCAACGTGGGTTTCGCTCCACCACGGCGGCGGAGTCGGCATCGGCTATTCGCTCCACGCCGGACAAGTCATCGTCGCCGACGGCACACCCGAAGCCGCCAAACGCATCGAAAGAGTTCTCACCACCGACCCCGGAATGGGCGTTGTCCGCCACGTTGACGCGGGTTATGATGAAGCGATTGAATTTGCTGAAAAGAATGATGTTAAAATTCCGATGCAAGATTACAAATAATTATTAATATGGCAAAACAAAAGAAAGATAATAATGGAATCTGCGTTTTTTGTGGAACTGAAGGCGAAGTAACAGAAGATCATATTCCTCCCAAGAATTTGTTTGTGGGCTTTCCCGACAATGGATTGATAAAAGTTCCGAGTTGCTACAAGTGTAACAATCAAAGTAAGTTGGACGATGAATACTTTCGTGCTTTCCTAATTCCGCAGGAAGATATTTCTTCACATCCGCAAGCTCAAAAACTTAACAAACTTGTCAGAGAGAAATTTGACGCTAATGAGCGTAAAGGACTTGAAATGCGAATGTATTCGCAACTGCATAAGAAGGATATTTATACGCCCGCAGGCATTTATTTAGGAAAAAAAGATTTAATTTATCCTGAATATCACCGAATTGATGACAGTCTTAAAAAAATAGTAAAAGGATTGTTTTTCCATGTAACGAAAACACTTTTTCGTTCTGGACTATTTCATATAGCAGTAGTTGATAAAAGCCAAATTCACGAACTTGAAAGAATCCTTAGCATAGAATTGAATTCTTGGGTCAAAGAAATGGATGAACTTCCTCTTAATGACGTTTATGGTATTTTCTCTTACAAGTGGGCTGTTAACATCAATCCTCCGCCATGTATTTCAATATGGCTTCTATCTTTTTTTGGAAAGCGAGAATTTTTCGGAATAACATATCCAAAAAGAATTGGAAGCGAAATAAAATTAATTAATTCTAATCCTGATGAAATCGCGCAAGTAACACTTTAAAGTTTAGCGATATATTGGCGATTTGGCGGAAGTTTATGCGGTAAAAGTTATGATAAAATCGCAAATGAGGTGAAAAATATGTTAAATCCAATCGAAGCGGTTTTTGACGGAACGGTTTTTCGTCCTGAAAGCGAGGTCGAATTAAAACCGAATACTCGTGTTGAAATAACGGTGACGGTTAAGACCGAAAATGAAAATTTGAATAAATTTCGCGTGAGAAGTAAGCATCTCGGTTTTAGAAACGATTTGAACTACGACAAAACGAGCGAATTGCTTGAAGAAATCGAGGTTTCGGGGAAATGATTACGCCCGATGCCAATATCATTTTATATGCTTACAACGAAGACGCGCCGCAACTTGTGAGGTGAAAGTTTATGACATCGGAAGAAGTTTTGTTGGAACAGATCAAAGTTTTGCCGCCGGATTTGAAGCGGGAGGCGATTCATTTTGTCGAGTTTTTGCAGACGAAGGTGAAAACAAAACAGCCGCGTCGGAGTTTGAAAGGGGCGTTGGCGGATTTGGATATTAAAATCACTGACGAAGATATTCGTCAGGCGCGAAATGAAATGTGGCGCGGTTATACGCAGGATACCGAAGACGAAAAATAGTTTATGGATGCTATTGTCATCATTGATACTCATATTGCGATCTGGTATTTCGGCGACCCGACACAACTTTCAAAACCTGCCGAAAATGCGATTGACAATGCCGAGGCGAACTGATTTATCTGACCGAAAAAGGCAGGATTCCGAATGATGTTTTAGATTTGCTGCGTGATGCGATTGACGATTCGACGACCGCCTTTCGATTGTTTGAAGTAACCCGCGAAGTCGCCGACGAAGTTGGAAATATTCCGCGCCTGACAGTTCCCGAAATGCCCGACCGGATCATTGCCGCTACCGCTTTGTATTTGAATCTGCCGCTCGTTACAAAAGATCACAAAATTCAAGCTTTACAAAATATAAACACTATTTGGTGAACTAACTTTAGTTTATCGGCAGGTTGCATTGGCGCGTTCGGCGGAAGTTTATGCAGTGAAGTCATTCGTTACTAAAGGCAGATGTCAAACGAAACTTTTAAAATTCTTTTCTTCCATATTTAGGTAAAATTTCTTATAATCTACGAGGTAGTAAGTTTCCACACGTTCAGCAGCCAGCCTTTTTTCTCAGTTAACAAGTCAGCGAAATGATCAAAAACATAATGGATTTTTCTGTGAATTCTGACAATGAAAGCATCTTATCCGTTTATCGAGAGCGGCTGATGCTTCGTTTTATGCTGGTTTTCATTCCGTTGTTTCTGCCGCTGACCTTGTTTAATGTTGTCCGCGAGCATTACGTGCTGGCAGCTGCGCTCGGCGGTATCTTGATCGTTGTTCTGATCAATATTGCCGCGATTCATTTCAAGAAATACGTACTTGTCGCCAGAACGGCGTTTATCGTCGGACTGCTGATTTTGGTCGGAATCGCGCTCATCAATCGCGGAGAGTACGGCACATACTGGACGTATCCGATTGTAGTGTTCATCAGTTTTTCGATGTCGCGCGGATGGGCGAAACTTTATACCGCGATATTTTTTGTTTACTGCACGGCATTGATGTTCGAGCTGTTGGCTGCCGGTCTTGCGCTCAGAGCTGTCTTCGGGTTGGGCGTAACGATTTTATTTACGAACATTTTCCTCGATATTATCGAGAAACTTCAGGAAAAACTGATCGAGCAATCACTCAGAGACCCTTTGACCAAAGCCTTCAACCGCCGTCAGATGTTACCGAGTCTTGAACAAGCAGCCGAGCGAAAACGACGAACTGAAGCTCCGGCTTCGATACTGATCTTCGATATTGACGATTTCAAAAGCATTAACGACAACTACGGTCATTCCGTCGGCGACCACGTTTTAAAGGAATTCGTCGCGCTGGTCGGCAAGCGAGCGCGCCAATTCGACCAATTGTTCAGAATCGGAGGCGAAGAATTTATGCTGTTCCTGCCCGATACGCCCGAAAACGGTGCTTTGACGCTGGCTGAGGAACTTTGTGATTTGATTTCAAAAGCCGAGTTTATCAAAGATCGCCCCGTCACAGTCAGCATCGGTTTAAGTGAGCTTAACGAGGGCGAAACCGTTGACGAATGGATGAAGCGCGGCGACAACGCGCTCTATGCGGCAAAGGAAAATGGCAGAAATCAAGTATTCAGCAGAACAAGTTTGGCAACACAAAATTGTTTGAATATTGCAAATGATTCTATTCTAAGTGCCGCAAGCCTTTAACTTGCAGCATTTTCAAACTGCGTAAAAAGTATTTGAATAATTGGCGAATCGGCGCGTAGTTGTGCGATAATTTCCACTAATTAATTGAACATTAACTAATCAAACAAATAATTGTGGCAAAAACTAACTCGGCAATATCGTGGCTTAAACCTTCTTTAGACTGGCTTTTGATTTTTATTCCGGTGGCAGTCGCGCTTCGTTTCGTGCCGTCGCTGCATTATCCGACCGCGCTGTTTATCGTTTCGTGTCTGGCGATAATTCCGCTCGCGGGTTGGATGGGCAAAGGAACTGAACATCTGGCGGAACATCTCGGACCGGCGGCGGGCGGACTTTTGAGCGCGACTTTCGGGAACGCGGCGGAATTGATTATTGCGATGTTCGCGCTCTCGAAAGGCTTGCAGGATGTCGTCAAAGCTTCGATTACGGGTTCGATTCTCGGCAATCTGCTGCTCGTTCTCGGACTATCGCTGCTTTCGGGCGGATTGAAATTTAAGCGACAGAAGTTTAACAAAACGGCTTCGAGTATGTCGGCGACGGCTTTGACATTGGGCGCGGCGGCATTGCTGGTGCCGACGATATTTCACACTGTCGCGGCGAATGTTTCGGTCGCGCAGGGCGGCTGGACACCAGTCAAAGAACAGCATTTATCCTTGGCGATTGCAATTGTTTTAATCATTACCTATTTATTTACGCTCGTGTTTTCGCTCTACACGCACCGCGATATGCTCGGCGCGGATGAGATGACGCGCGGCACGAGGGAAATGTGCGAAGAACTGGAAAAATCCGACGATCATTGGTCGAAAGGCAAAGCGATGACCGTTTTGCTTATCGCCACTTCATTCGTCGCCTTAATCGCCGAATTTCTCGTCAGCGCGGTCGAAGAAGCGGGAAAAACGCTCGGTTTGACTGAAATCTTCGTCGGCGTGATCGTCGTAGCCATCATCGGCAACGCGGCGGAAAATTCGTCAGCGATTTTGATGGCGATGCGGAACAAAATGGATTTAACGCTCGGCATCGCGCTCGGTTCGAGCCTGCAAATCACTTTGTTCGTCGCGCCCGTTCTGCTGTTCGCTTCATATCTATTCGGCACGCCGATGAATCTCGAATTCACGATTCCCGAAGTCTTCGCCGTGATGGTCGCCATTCTCATCGTCCAGCAAATCTCCTCGGACGGCGAAAGCAACTGGATCGAAGGCGTTCAGCTTCTCTCGATTTACGCGGTGTTAGCCATTTTATTTTACTTTCTGCCCGATACGCATTCGGCAGTCCAAAGCATCGTCGCGCATCCGTAATTACGGCAGGTTAGTGATAAATTAATTGAGGTGAAGCAGTATTGAACTAAATAATCGAAGATATTTACGACGAGAAGGTTTTTCGCCCTGAAATCGTTTTTGAATCAAAACCCGATACTCATTTAAAATAACGATTGCAAAAATAATTTTGACGCGCTGGATAAATTTGTTCGTAAATATAACAGCCGGATTTAATCGACGGTCGCGCTTAAATACGCAAGGGACGGCAACGAATATGCAATGATCTGAGGCGGGCGCGATTAGGAATGTATGATGCAAACGATAAAGCCAAAAGCGGATATTTAGTTGGAATATGCTTGTTCGGAGATTTTAACCGAAAGAGATTTAATAAAAAATCCCGCAACTCGAATTTCGAGTTGCGGGATTTTGGGATAATAGCTACCGACGATTTTTACATAAAGCGCACGTCTTAATGATCTTCATCGTGATCTTTGCTGGTCGAATCGGGAGCGTCTTTGGTAACAGGTGCGGCGGGCGGTGCTGCGCCGCCGGCTATTGTCAACATGACTGATTTGTTGTCTTTCTTTTCACCTGCTTCGTTCATCATATCGGCGTTGAGTTTATAACTTCCGGCTGCCAATGTCGGCGGAGTCGGCAGGGTGAAGGTGGCAAATCCATCGCCATCAATATCAACTGCCACATCCGCGCCGCTCATTGCTTTACCGCTCGGATCCATCAGCGAAAATTTGACTTTAACTTTGCCGCCATTGTTGGAAATCGTCGCTTTGGCGTAAATCGTGTCCCCGGCTTTAAAGCTGGTGGTTGATTCTTTTCCTTCTTTGTCTTTCGACGTGGTTAAACTGCTCATATTGGCGGTGCTGAAGCTGCACGCCTGAATTAAGAAAACAACGAGCGCGAGCATTCCCGCACCCGATAAAAAGCGTAATTTATTCATTTAATTTTTCCTCTGTTTTTAATGATGCTTTGAACGGGAAGTTCCTTTTTGAAAATTTCCCCTTGCGAATATTACTAACAGCCGAAGAAATTTGCAAAATCTGTCGAGGTGTTTTCCGTGGATTAAGAAATAAAAAGGTTGAAATAAAAAAATACCTGAGAATTTGATTCTCAGGTATTTTTCGGTTTTTGGATTAAAACCCGATTAGCGACGACGAACTTTGTAGTAGCGACGTTTCTTTTTATTGAGTTTGTAGGTGTAAAGAGCCGAACTGCCCGCACCGACACCGGCTCCGATTAACGCGCCTTTGCCGCCGCCGATAAGTCCGCCGAGAATCGCGCCGCCGCCGGTTCCGATGGCTAAATTAGTCCGGTTGCGATGCCGACGATAAAAGCTCGGTTTAGCAACACGGCGATAACGGACGCGACCATTGCGATCTCTGTAACGTTGAACATATCGTTTTTGGGCTTGGGCTTCGACCGGCATCAGCAGTAAGCCGCCGGCAAACACAAACATCATCATCATCGCTGCAATATATTTTTTTATCATATTCATTCACTCCTCAAAAGTATTAACATTTTTATATTAGCGCAAACTGTATGTTTCGCGGGGAGATAAATATAAAATTTGTTATTGGCAATTTGCAAGCCAAAGCGATTTGAGGTTAAAAACAAATGAACTTGTATCTATTTGATGCGGCGGGTGTCTCATTTAATTGCTCTCGGATTTTAAAACCGAACGACCGCTGACGTTTATCAATTGTTGAAGGCGCCGTTGATAATATCTAATATGATAAAATTTTATTTTCGTGTTACGAAAGGTTATGAGAACTCTTTACTTCGATTGTTTCGCGGGCGCAAGCGGCAATATGATACTCGGCGCGTTGGTCGCGCTCGGCGTAGATGAACAGAAATTAATCGAACAAATCAGAAAACTCGGCGCGGCTGATTTTGAAATTGAATTCAAAAATGTAGATAAATCGGGCATTGCCGCCACACACGCCGCAGTAAAAGTGCCGCACGAACACGCGCACCGTCATTTGCATCACATTGTTGAAATCATCAACGACGCGGATTTGTCCGATTCGGTAAAATCACGGGCGACAAAGATTTTTACACGCCTCGCCGAAGCCGAAGCGAAAGTTCACGGCACATCAATCGAGAAAATTCATTTTCACGAAGTCGGCGCGATGGACGCAATTGTTGATGTCGTCGGCGCGTGCATCGGATTTGAAATGCTTGGCATTGAGCGATTTGTCTGCTCGAAAATCCACGTCGGCAGCGGTTTCGTTTCAATGGCGCACGGCAAATATCCGATTCCGCCGCCCGCCGTCGCTGAATTATTAAAAGCGATTCCGATTTATTCGACTGAAATCGAAGGCGAATTAATCACACCGACCGGCGCGGCAATCATCGCCGCCGTTTGCGATTCATCCGGGCAAATTCCCGAAATGCGAATCGAACGCACGGCTTACGGCGCGGGAACACGCGAATACAAAGATTTCCCGAATGTTTTGCGGTTAATGATCGGCGAATCTGAAATTAATCATTTTAAGACCGAAGACCAATTAATTTTAATTGAAACCAACCTTGATGATTTATCCGCGCAAACGCTCGGTTATGTGATGGAAAAGGCTTTTGAAATTGGTGCACTCGATTGCTGGTTTACGCCGATTCAAATGAAGAAAAATCGTCCGGCAACGATGATTTCGATTCTTTGCGACGCAGAAAAAAAAGAAGCGTTGATAAAACTCTTATACACCGAAACAACAACGCTCGGCGTACGCATCTCGAAAGTTGAAAGAAATTGTCTGCCGCGCGAAATCGTCAAAGTCGAAACCGAATTCGGAACGATTGACGTGAAAATTGCTAAACTCGGCGATGACATTATTAATGCCAAGCCCGAATATGAGCAATTGCGCGAAATAGCTTCGCAAAAAAACATTGCATTGCGCGATGTCGAGAAAATTGTTTTAGAAAAGTTTAATCAGCAAACTGTTCGATGAATAAATTGCAGGAAATAGTTTGGGCGGCATCGCGCAAAGCGCGGCAGAAACGCGCCGAATTTTTTCGCAGTCAATTTATACTCGATGAAACAACGCGCGTTTTAGACATCGGTTCGGAAACAGGCGCGAATATCAAATTGGTTTTGGAAAATACAAACGTAAAACCTGAAAATGTTTTTATCGCCGATATTGACGAAAATGCGTTGAACGAAGGACGCGAGCGTTTCGGGTTTCAAACGCTTTTGCTTGATGAATCGGGAAAATTGCCAATTGCCGACGATGAATTCGATTTGATTTATTGCTCGTCGGTCATCGAACACGTTACCGTAGCGAAGGAGAAAGTTTGGGAAACGACATCACAAATTGAATTCAAAAAAGCGGCTTGGGAAAGACAAACTGAATTGGCAAACGAAATTCGGCGCGTCGGCAAACAGTATTTTGTGCAGACACCGGCGCGTTCGTTCGTCATCGAAAGTCATACGTGGCTGCCGCTCGTCGCATTTCTGCCGCGCCCGATGTTAATTAAAACGATGCGTCAAGCCAATAAATTCTGGATAAAAAAAGCCGCGCCGGACTTTAATCTGCTCGATAAACAGCAAATGCACAAACTGTTTCCCGATGCGGAAATCGCTTTGGAAAAAAAACTCGGATTGGTAAAATCCATTATGGCAATGAAAATTGCGAGGTAAGTTGATTTGGAAAAAAATATTGATTTGGAAAAAATAGCAAAAGGCGTGCGCCTGATGCTCGAAGGAATGGGCGAAGACCCGGAGCGCGACGGTTTGCAGAAAACGCCGGAGCGCGTGGCGAAATTTTACGCCGAATTGACCGAAGGAATGTGGCAGGACGCGAAAGCGGAAATCGTGCCGCTGCCGGGCGATTCGCACGACGAAATGGTGATCGTCAAAGACATTTCCATCGCATCGGTCTGCGAACATCATCTCGCGCCATTCGTTGGCAAAGTTCATATCGCTTATATTCCCAAAAACGGGCGTATCGTCGGTTTATCAAAACTGGCACGAATTGCCGAAATTTTTTCGCATCGTTTGCAGGTTCAGGAACGCCTGACGCAGCAAATCGCGCAGACATTATTTGAAGAACTCGAACCGCGCGGCGTGATGGTCGTGATGGAAGCCGAACATACTTGTATGACTTTACGCGGCGTGAAAAAACCGGGCGCGAAAACGATCACGTCAAGCGTTCTCGGCGGTTTCCGCACCGATGCGCGAACTCGTGCGGAAGCGATGAGTTTGATTAAAGGATAAAAAATTATGAGTTTTGAATTAGTTACAATTGCGACGGCGGCGGAACAGGTTGAAGCCGAATTTTTGCGAAATCAGCTTGAAGCCAAAGGTTTCGAGGCGTTTCTGGCTGACGACAACATTGTCGGAACTTTTAATCTGCTCGCGCCGGCGGTCGGCTGGATTAAAATTCGCGTAAAAGCCGAAGACGCAGAAGAAGCAACGGCGATGGTCGAAGATTTGCGAAATTCGGAAATCATTTACGACGAAAATTTTCCCGAAACTTGAAATTGAAAGTTATGTGCTTAATGATTTACTTGGGTTCTAATAAGGAAAGACCAACATCAAATTGGGATGAAGCAAATCCAAAATTTTATGTTGAGAATAGCAACATTCAATATACGGTTGAAGAACAAAAATTAACTGTTATTAAAGAGGTTAAGTCAAAGTTCTCGAAAAAGAATGTTTATTATGCTGGTTCTCACGAAGGTTGTGGATGCGGATTTCGACGAGAATGGTTTTGGATGCAAGATGATAAAGAAGAAATTAAGAAAACCAATGAGAATCAGAAAAATTTATATGATTATATTTCTGATTGCTTAAAAAACGAAAATAATATTGAAATTTACGCTTGTTGGGCTGGAAGTGAAAATGAACCTGCTAAATCCGAAAGAAAAGTCTCCGTTCAAGAAATGTTAAACGATAAATTCTTTTTCAAGGAAGATGAATTTATCATTGTAGAAAAATAAAGCAAAATTATGAAAAAATCTTTTTTGGCAAGTCTTTTAGCTTTAACGATTTGCTCGACTGTTTTCGCGCAAACCAAAGGCAAATACACCAATTTGTTTGATGAAGCGAAAATCAAATCGAATATCAAATATATTTCCGATGATAAATTTGAAGGTCGTTCGCCGGGAACGACGAGCGGCGAAGCGGCGGCGCAGTATATCGCGGACGAATTAAAGCGTGTTGGTGTCAAACCGGCGGTCAGCGGTTCGTATTTTCAGCCGGTTTCGTTGTTTGCCGTCAAATCGAATCCGAATACGATTTTGGAAGTCGGCGACGCGAAATACAATTTTGGCGATGATTTTGTCGGCTCGACCGGAGCGCAAACGGCAAACGTCAAACTCGATGCCGATTTGGTTTTTGTCGGTTACGGAATTGACGCGCCCGAACAGAAATGGAATGACTACAAAGGAAATGCGGCGGATTATCGCGGGAAAATTCTCGTGATGATGGTCAACGATCCGCCCGCAACAAGTGCCGAACCGAATCTTTTCGGCGGTAAAGGGCTGACTTATTACGGTCGCTGGACATATAAATTCGAGCAAGCGGCAAGAATGGGCGCGGCGGGCGTGATTTTGATTCACACGACCGATTCGGCAGGTTACGGCTGGAACGTCGTCCGCACTTCAAACGGCAACTGGCGTTTCGATGTTGCCAGAACGCCCGACGATAAAACGCCGTTTTTGCAGTTTCGCTCCTGGATGACTGAAAATACGGCGCGTAAAATCTTTGCCAATGCCGGAAAAAATCTCGACGAATTGCGTAAAAATGCGAAATCGCGCGATTTCCAGCCGGTGAATTTGGGCGTGAAAGCGAAGCTCGACGTGCAAAGCGAAACGAAAACCGTCAATTCAAACAACGTCGTCGGTGTGTGGAACGGCAGTGATAAAAAGCTGAAAAACGAATACGTCGTTTATTCCGCGCACTGGGATCATCTCGGCGTTGGCGAGCCGGACAAAAGCGGCGATAAAATCTACAACGGCGCGCTTGATAATGCTTCGGGCGTGGCTTCGATAATTGCGATTGCCGAAGCGATTTCCAAATTGCCCAAGAAAGAACAACCGAAACGCTCGCAGGTTTTCTTTTTCCCGACCGCCGAAGAACAAGGTTTATTGGGCGCGGATTGGTACGCGAAACACCCGATTTTTCCGCTCGATAAAACCGCCGCGAATATCAATCACGATGGCGCGAATTTTTACGGTTTGACTATGGATTACGGTGCATTGGGCGCGGAACGCTCGTCGCTCGGCGACATTATTAACGCGGTTTTGAAAGAACGCGGAATGACTTTTTCGCCCGACGAACATACCGAACAAGGATTCTTTTTTCGTTCCGACCATTTCCCGTTCGCTAAAGTCGGCGTTCCGTCTTTGAACGTCGAAAGCGGCACGAATTACGTCGGACAGGACAAAGAAGCGGCACGAAAAAGGTTTGAAGAATACAACAATCTGCATTATCATCAGCCGTCAGACAACTTCGATGAAAACTGGCGTTACGACGGTTTGGTGCAGAATTTGGAAGTTTCGCTGGCACTTGGAATGATAGTTTCAAATCAAAAGAAATTGCCCGCGTATAAACCGACTGACGAATTTGCCAAAGCGCAGCCGAATCGAAAATAAAGTAAAAAAATAAAAGTTGAAAGGCAAAAGTGAGAAGCGTAGATTTGTGCTTTTTACTCTGCCTTTTGCTTTTGGTTGAGTTAGTTAGCTAAACTGTGTGATAATCACTCTCAGAGGTAATAAAAATGACACAGGCGAATGTTCACGAAGCGAAAACCAATTTGAGTAAACTCATCGAAAAAGCGTTGAACGGCGAAGAAGTTGTGATTGCGAAAGCCGGAAAACCGCTCGTGCGGCTCGTTCCGGTGCGCGAAGAAAAAGAAGATTGTTTCGGAATGGATGCCGGAAAAGGCTGGATTGCCGACGATTTTGACGAATTGCCGGAAGATATTCTGGCGGCTTTTTACGGAGAAAATGATGAAAGTTTTGATTGATACGCATATTTTTTTGTGGTTTTATCTCGAACCGCATCGAATCAAGCAAAATGCCAGAGATTTTCTCAACGACACGTTCAGCAACGAAATTTTCGTGTCATTTGCGACGGCGTGGGAAGTTTCGATTAAATACGGAGTTGGTAAATTGAAACTGCCGAACGCGCCGGAAATTTGGTTTCCTGACCGCGTGCGCCGCGCCGGTTTCAGACTGCTGCCGATTGATTTGCAACACACGTTGCGCGTTCACAATCTGCCGCCGATTCACAAAGACCCGTTCGACCGGCTTTTGATTTCACAAGCCGATGTCGAAAATTTGACGATTGTTACTGAAGACCCGAATTTTAATAAATACCAAGTTAAAACCTCTGATTTGATCAGTTTATAGTTTTTACATTATGCCGACTTTTTATATTACAACGCCGATTTATTACGCTAACAGCTTGCCGCATCTCGGGCATCTTTATACGACGACGGTCGCCGATGTGGTGGCGAAACATAAAAAACAGCGCGGTTTTGACGTTTATTTTTTAACCGGAACCGATGAACACGGCGTAAACATTCAGCGTGTGGCAGGCGAGAAAGGAAAAACCCCGAAGGAATACGTTGATTTTATTTCTAGTGAAATGAAAAAGATGTTCGCTGATTTCGGTCTGACCGATTACGACATTTTTATGCGGACGACCGAGCCGTTTCATTACGAAGCAGTGCAGAATCTGTGGCGAAAAATCGCTGAGAATAAAACGCCGAAAGGAAACGAAACGATTTACAAAAGCTTTTACGAAGCGTGGTTTTGCCCGAATTGCGCGGAATTCAAAACGGAAACCGAATATGAAATTCGCGCCGACGAAAAATTTCCGCGCTGTTTGATTCACGAAAAGCCGCTCGATTTGGTGAAAGAAGAAAGTTACTTTTTCCGGCTTTCCGATTACGACGAATTTTTGCTTGAACAAATCGAAAATAATCCCGATTTGATTCGTCCCGAAGCCAGAAAAAACGAAGTCGTTTCGTTTATCAAAAGCGGCTTGCAGGATTTATCAATTTCGCGCGAGAAAAAATCGGTGAGTTGGGGAATTCCGGTTCCTGACGACGCGAATCACGTAATGTATGTCTGGCTCGACGCGCTTTCCAATTACATCACGGCGATCGGTTACGGGAACGACGATCGCAAGTCGGTCGGTTTTGAAAAATACTGGCAAAACGTCACGCATCTGGTCGGCAAAGATATTTTGCGGTTTCACACAATTTACTGGTTTTCTTTTCTGAAAGCGGCGCATCTCGATTTGCCGAAAACGGTTTACGCGCACGGAATGTGGCTTGACGCGGACGGGCGAAAAATGGGCAAAACGCTCGGCAACGCAATTGAATTGGAGACTTTGCAAAAACATTTTCAAACGGATGCGATTCGCTATTTTATCCTGCGCGAAATGGTTTTCGGACAGGACGGAAAGTTTGGTTACGAAAATTTGATTAGAAAATACAACGACGATCTGGCGAGCGGTTTGGGAAATCTTTCGAGCCGCACGCTTTCGATGATTAGCAAATACCGAGACGGCTTAGTTCCGAGCGGAAAAATCGCCGAATCGAATTATATTTACGCCAAACGCGCCGGAATTAATGCTGACGAACAGGAATTGGTTTCCGCTCTGGAAAATGCGCGAAACGAATTCATCAGAAAATTCGATAATTTCGAGTTTAGTCAGGCACTTGAAACTGTCTGGACGGTGATTGCGCGGATTGACAAAATGATTTCCGACTCAAAACCGTGGGAACTAATCAAAGACGAAAATCAAGCGGAAACATTAAACGCGGTGCTTTATCGTTCAATCGAAACTTTGCGCTGGCTGTGCGTTTTGCTGTTTCCCGTGATGCCCGAAGCGATGAAAAATATTTACGCGCAAATCGGTTTGACTAACGATTTGGCTGCAATTAATCCTGAAAATTTGAAATACGGAGAACTACAAGCGCAAACGAAAATCGGCGAAACGAAAGCCGTTTTCCCGCGCATCGATAAAACAAAAGTTATGAATGAAATTAAAGACGAAACGATTAATATGAATCAAGAAACGAACACCGAACCGCAGAAAGCGGCGAGTGAAACTCACCCTGAAAACGTCCTAGCACAAAATCCGACTGACGTTTTGATAAACGACGCGCCGACCGAAACGGTGGAAGAAGAAGATTTCATCACGATTGACGATTTTCTGAAAGTCGAATTAAAAGTCGGCGAAATTAAAGTCGCTGAACGAATTCCGAAAGCCGATAAGCTTCTGCGTTTTGAAATAGATTTGGGTGAAGAAAAACCGCGCCAAATTCTCGCCGGACTTGCTGAATTCTACGAACCGGAAACACTCGTCGGTCGCAAAGTCGTCGTCGTTGCCAACCTGAAACCCAGAAAAATGCGCGGTCTCGAATCGCAGGGAATGATTTGTGCCGCGAGTTTAGAAGACGGCACGGGCGAAAAACCGGCGTTGGCGGCGTTTATCGAAAACGTAGATATTGGTGCTCGATTAAAATAAATGATTTTTGCAGATTCACATTGTCATATTGACGGCGAGCAGTTTGACGCTGACCGCGATAAAATAATTAGTCTTGCTAACGAAGCGGGTGTGAAATGGATGTTGACGGTCGGAACGGGAAATCCGCACGACGGTGAAATCGAACGTGCCGTAAAGTGCGCTGAAAAATACGAAAATGTTTTCGCGTCGGTCGGCGTTCATCCGCACGACGCGAAACTTTATGACGAGACGGCTGAAATCACTTTGATTGAGTTAGCGAAACGCGAAAAAGTCGTCGCGTGGGGCGAAATCGGGTTAGATTTTTATTACGATCATTCGCCGCGTGAGATGCAGATTGACGTTTTCAAACGGCAAATCGAAACCGCTCGAAAACTCGATTTACCGATTATCATACATTCGCGCGACGCGGACGATGAAACGGTGGAAGTCTTAACTGCCGAGTGTTCCGGCAGAGATTTTCGCGGCGGCGTGATGCATTGTTTCGGCGGTTCGGCGACGATGGCGGAGAAGTTAATGGAAATCGGATTTCTGATTTCCTTTGCCGGAAACGTCACTTTCAAAAAAGCCGAAAATCTGCGCGAGGCGGCGCGTGTCGTGCCGCTCGATAAAATGCTGATTGAAACCGATTGTCCTTTTTTGACGCCTGTCCCGTTTCGCGGGAAAAGAAATGAGCCGGTCTATGTCGTCGAGACGGCAAAGTTTTTGGCAGATTTTTATGGAATAAATTTAAACGTTTTAGCCGCTGCAACAACAGAGAATTTTTTGCGGTTATTTAAAATTGAAACGTAGAACGGTTATTTAAATTAGTTTTGTTGAAGAAAAAGGCGAGCGTAAATTTACGCTCGCCTTTTTCTTCAACAAAGAATTAATAGACAAACGCGCCGGGAATCGGTCGGTCGGTCGGCGCACCGAACGCTACGCCTGCAAAGCCTTGTGTCGTCCTTTGCAAATACCACGTTCCGCCGCGAAAGACACCGACATCGGCTTTGCCGTCGCCGTCGAAATCTGCCGCTGTCGGCTGGTCGCCTGACGCGCCAAACGCGATTCCGGTAAATCCTAACTGGGTGCGGTTTAAATACCACGTCCCGCCGCTTGGACGAAAAACGGCGACATCGGCTTTGCCGTCACCGTCGTAGTCGGCGGGAACGGGTTTGTCTTCCGCCGCGCCGAATGCGATTCCGGTAAATCCTAGAGTGCTGCGTTGTTGATACCAAACGCCGGTTGACGGTCGGAATACGGCGACATCAGCTCTGCCGTCGCCGTCGAAATCCGCCGGAACAGGTTTGTCCTCGCTCGCTCCAAAAATCACACCGGATGTTTGATTCGTCGTTAAATTATAGATATACCAAGCGCCGGTTAACGGGCGGAAAACCGCGAGTTCTGATTTCCCATCGCCGTCAAAGTCAGCTGGAACAGGCGTGTCAGTCGCCGCGCCGAAACCGATGCCGGTGAATCCGAGTTGCGAACGGTTCAGATACCAAGTTCCGCCGCGGTAAACTGCCACGTCGGTTTTGCCGTCGCCGTCGTAATCCGCCGGAACTATTTTATCTGTTGATAAACCGAACGAAATGCCGGTGAAACCATTAGCGGATTGCTGTAAATACCATGCGCCCGAATCAGGACGAAAGACCGAAACGTCTGCTTTTCCGTCGCCGTCGAAATCAAATTTCGCGCCGCCGAACCTAACTTGGAAAGTGTGTTCGTAAGTTTGCCCAAGATAGACGTTGCGGAATTTCCAACTGCCGACGGGCGCATTGACAGGCAGCGTCAGCGTGTAATACCAATATGAAGCGACATAGCTGTTCGGGCTGGTGTGCGTCCAGGTTTGAAAGATTGTGCCGTCGGGTCGAATTAGCGAAAGCTGACTTTGTTGACCGGTTTGCTGGTCTCGGTAATAGGAAGCGACGATAACTTGACTGCCGGGCGCGAAACTGTTTTTCGCGTTAATGATGTCAGGATTCGGGCAAGTTTGTAATGATGGCGGCGCGGAATGCGTCATCACTTTATTGATTTTGGAATCGTTGTAAGCCGGTTGATTCAGCCAGTAAGTCGTCGAATTCAGCGTGTTGCAGGCTCCCTGATACGGGTCTTGCAGTTGGTTTGCCGCGTTGTAGATTTCAAAATGCAGATGCGGTCCGGTGGAATTGCCCGAACTTCCGACTACGCCGAGATATTCGCCCTGCGTTACCTGATCGCCGACGATTTTAGTCGTCAGAGAATTATTTTTAAGATGTCCATACCACGAAACCGTGCCGTCAGCGTGGCGAATATAAACGGCGTTCCAATTGTTGTTGTTTAATGAACAACTGCGGTCGGCATTACCATTGGATTTATAAATAATTTGTCCGCTTGCTGCCGCAACTGCGAAAACTTCATTGTTGTCCATTTTGTTGAATGAAAACGGAAACGTGAACATATCAATTCCCGCGTGGTTGTAGCCGCTGGCAGAGTCATAGGTTCTCATACCGCAGTTCCAATCAAGAATCTGATTTGGAAACGCCGGATTTTGGTCAACGAAATTTGAAATGGAGTGATAGCCGTAATCATTGACAATTGCGGTATTGCCCGCGAGTGGCGAAATAAAAAGCGGCGCGAGTGGCGCGTCTGTCTCATCAAGTCTGCCCTCGCTGCGTAATTGGTTTATACTTTCCTGCAACCGAATTTTTATTTCCGCGCGGGCTTCATCGGTCAGGCAGACGGTATTTTCGGGAAGCTTGTATTCGCCGCCGCCCACTTGCGGAGCGTTGCGCGAATCTTCGCTCGAGATAACTTGACCGTTTGCCGAAAGAACAGCGAACGACGAAAGTAACAGGGCAATCGAAAAACAAAAATGGAGCGAAATTTTTGATTGATGTGTTTTCATAGTATATTCTTCCTTTTACAACTAACTACGCCGTGTTCGACATTCAGCCGAAAACGGGAAATAATAACAATTTGTTTAGCGGGCGGTAGGACAACAGTTCGATTAACAGACAATATATTTTAATTTGAGGATTTATTCAAGAGATTTAACAGAAATATAATATGGCAAAGGAAAATTCATTCGACATCGTATCGAAAACTGATTACGCGGAAATTACCAACGCGCTGAACCAGACGACCAAGGAAGTTTCGCAGCGGTTCGATTTTAAAGGTTCAGTAAAGCGACCGTCGAACTCGCGGACAAAGATTTAACTTTATCGGCAGAAGACGACACGCGACTGCGGAATATGAACGACATTCTGCAATCGAAATTTATCAAACGCGGCATTTCGCTGAAAGCTCTCGATTATCAAAAAATCGAACCGGCGGCGGGCGGAACCGTGCGACAGACGGTCAAAATTCAGCAGGGAATTCCGATTGAGAAAGCAAAGGAAATCGTTAAATTTATCAAAGACGCGAAATTCAAAGTGCAGGCTTCGATTCAAGGTGAAACCGTGCGCGTGTCGGGCAAAGACCGCGATACTTTGCAGGAAGTGATGGCGGCACTCAAAGAGAAAGATTTTGAGATTGATATGCAGTTTGATAATTATCGAAGCAATTAAAATTTAATAATGCAGAAATTTGCGCCAATCATAGAAAAACTAAATCCGAACGTCGCGGCAAAGAAGATTTTCAGCCTCATTAAAACCGAGATGGCTTTGATCGAAACGGAATTTGAGCGGCAGGCGAGTTCGAATATTCAGGTCATCAATTATCTGGGCGATTATCTACGCGCGTCGGGCGGTAAGCGCGTGCGTCCGGCGTTACTTGTTTTGTCGAATCACGCGCTCGGCGGCGAAGCGGCGAGCGAAAATGTGATTCGGATGGCGACCGTGATGGAAATGCTGCACACGGCGACTTTGGTTCACGACGATATTATTGACAATGCCGAAACTACGTCGAAATCGCCAGAGCGTCAATGCGCGTTTCGGCAATCAGGTTTCGGTTTTAATGGGCGACTGGCTGTATATGTCGGCGTTTGAAACATCTCTGAAAGAACGAAGTTTAGAGGTTTTGGATATTCTCACACGGCTGACGCGCAAAATGACTGAAGGTGAATTGATTCAATTGACAACGCTCGGACGCACGGATATTTCTGAAACCGAATACTTCGATATTTTAGAAAGGAAAACCGCTTATTTATTTTCCGCATGCTGCGAAATCGGCGCGATTCTCGCCAACGCGCCGAACGACTGGCAAATTGCGCTCAGAAATTTTGGAATGAATCTCGGAACAGCATTTCAGTTAGCCGACGATTTGCTCGACTTTACGGCGGAAGAAGAAGTTCTCGGAAAGGCTTCGGGCGCAGATTTGCTCGAAGGAAAATTAACGATGCCTTTAATCCTTTTGGTTAGAAAAGAGCCGCAGCTCAAAGCCGATTTGGAAAAGATTATGCACGACGGAAATTACGATCAATTATCGCGGCAGATGCTTCTGGATAAACTGGAAATTGGCGGACATCTGGAAGAAACGCGCCGAATGGCGTACAATTTTGCCGACCACGCAATAAAAAATCTTGAACTATTGCCGAAAACAGAGTATCGTTCTGCTTTGGAAGAAATTCCGAATTATATGATTGAACGGAATAGTTAAGAATGTTTGGTAACAAATTTCCGTTAGTTTTAACTCTTAAATATTTATACAAATGCCTTCAGACATTATGCTAAACGAAGAGAATCTGGTTGCCACGTTAGAACAAAGTTTGCGACAAACGAAAAACGCGCAGGGGCGTTTGATGGGGCGACTTCGTGAAGTTGAAGCCGAAGCCGACAACCTTCGCAACGAAATTGACGCTCTGGAAAACAGCGCGCAGAAAACCAAAGAGGCGATTGACAGTATCTTGGCGACGATGGGCGCGTCAAATTCTTCGTGGAAGGTTAACACAAAAAAACAGCAGTTTGAAGATGATGATTATGAACTGGAAAAAGAAACAAGACGGCATAATCAGATCAATCTAAGAAACCAGAATAATCAAAACAATCAGAATAATCGGAACAATTCGGTCGCCTATCTCAACGATCAGCGCAATAACCGTTACCGCAACGTGTCTTCGATGAATTCCAATAATTATGAGCCGAAAAACAATCGTTTTGCCGACCGAACGATTACGCAGGCTTGCACTCTGCTTTTGCGCGATGCCAGCTCGCCGCTGCACGTCAACGAACTTTATAACCTTTTGCGCGAAGGCGGTTTTGAATTCAAGGGAAATAACCCGACGATTTCAATTGCCGTTTCTCTGAACCGCAACCGTCGTTTCTGCAAAGTCGCGCCCGGAACCTTCGATTTGGTAATGCGCGACGCATCGCAGGTCGCTTCGTAAATTAACGCCTTTTTTAGCACCGCTCTCATAATTTTTACAGCTACTCTGAATGCTTGTTTTTTATCGCAAAATAAGTGAGAATACAGGTCTGTGAAAATCCACTTAACTTGTTGACCGTTGTAGATTTTATGAAAAATCGTTTTAATTCTATCTTTAAACAATTAATTTTTATCGTCGGTTTGTTCGCATTGTTTTTCGGACTTTGTGAAAATTCATCAGCCCAGAAAGTTCGTCTTCGAGCGCAAATCAATCCGCCTTGCGCGACGACTTCGATTGCGAAGTTTGCCGATATTTACGCCGATGGAAACATCGCCGTGCAGGGAAGTTATAATTGTCGCGGCGCGTTTATTTATGATCTTACCAATCCTGACGCGCCCGTTCTTGCTGCCTGGTATAACCCGGGAGCAAATCAGCAGTTTTTAGAAGCCGTCGTTATCGGTAATCGCGGATATTTCGGCAGCGGAAACGGCGGCGGCGTTCACATCGTTGATTTAACCAATCCGTACAGTCCGGTTTTGCTGGGCGTGGTGGACGCGACTCGCGGCAACGGTCACAATTCAATTCACGAAATGCTGATTTTCAGACAAAACGGTACTGATTATCTGCTGGAAAATTTGAACAGTTTGAGTAACAAAGTTCTTAAAATAATAAACGTCAGTAATCCGGCTAATCCAGTTTTCGTCCGTGACTTTAACCCGACCGAAGCGCAATGGGTTCATGCCTTTCACATTCGCGGAAATCGTCTGTTTACGTCGGGTTGGGGAAATGCTTCGAGTCGCGGCAGAACGGAAATTTACGATATTTCGAATATCGGCGCGCAGGCTCCGACATTGCTCGGTTTTATCGAAGACCCGAGTTCCGTCACCGCCGGAAATAATATGCACAGCAATTGGTCGAGCGAAGACGGAAATTTTCTCTACAGCTGCCGCGAAACGAGCAACGGCAACGCCGATCTGCGAACTTATGATATTTCCAATCCGGCACAGCCGCTTTTGGTTAATCGTTTAGGAATGAACGACTTAAATTTAAATGCAACCTCGCCGCATAATCCGGTCGTGATGGGGAATTATTTGTATGTTTCGTGGTATGAAGCAGGAATGCAGGTTTTCGATATTTCAAATCCAGCCGCGCCGCGCCGCGTCGGACAGTATGATTCGTACCAAGCCGCGCGAGTTGAGCCTGATCCGACGTTGAAATCTTTAAGCGACGAGCCATGGGATTTAGTTTGCGGGCTTGGTCGTAAAGAGGGAGCTTTACCGACAGGTTATGACGGGAATTGGGCTGTTTTTCCTTTTCTCGGACAAAATAAAGTTTTAATGGGCGATTTGAAAAACGGCTTACTCATTGTAGATGCGACAAAAATCGCGCTGCCGGCGAAAAACGTCGTTTCGGATTTTGACGGCGACGGTAAAACCGATTTGTCGAGTTTCACGCCGAACAGTGGATTGTGGACTGTGGAAAACAGCACTAACAACTCATCCTTTTCAACATATTTTGGTGCAAGTTCCGACAAAATCGTGTCTGGCGATTATGACGGTGACGGTAAAACCGATGTCGCGGTGTTTCGCCCGTCGAGCGGCGTTTGGTATATATTGGGAACGACAAGCGGTTTTCGCGCCACGCAATTCGGTGCTTCGACCGACTTACCGGTCGAAGCCGACTTTGACGCGGACGGAAAAACCGACGTTGCGGTGTTTCGACCGTCGAACGGAACTTGGTACCTTTCGCAAAGCAGTTTGGGTTTCCGCGCAGTTCAATGGGGCGCGAACGGCGATAAACCTTTGATCGGCGATTTTGAAGGCGATGGAAAAATTGATCTCGCGGTTTTTCGCCCATCGAACGGAGCTTGGTATATTCTGCAAAGTTCCTCGAATCTGATTTATACTTTGCCCGCCGGCGGTGTTCCGGTGTTTGGCTTGAGCAGTGACAAGCCGATAACCGGAGATTTCGACGGCGACAGTAAAACTGATATTGCTGTTTATCGTCCGGCGAGCGGAGTTTGGTACGTGCGAAATTCGGCAACCAATACAATTCTGGCAAATACATTCGGAGAAGCCACGGATTTGCCGATTCCTGCGGATTTTGACGGCGACGGTAAAGTTGATATTTCTGTTTTTCGACCGGCAAATAACACCTGGTATCGCCTGAACAGCGGCAACGGCGCATTTAACAGTCAAACGTTCGGACAAACCGGCGATTTGCCTTCGCCGATTTCTATCCAACCGCAATAAGTTGTTGAAAGGAATAGATTTATAAAGCCCAAAGTTTAATCCGAAAAATTTTACTTTGGGCTTTTTTACTATAACAATTACCAATATGAAGCTACGTTTGACCATCAGGAACGGTTCGCTCGCAGGAAGAGTTTACGAATTGACCGAAGGCTTTTTGACAATCGGGCGCAGTGAAAATTGCGCCGTACGTTTTGATCCTCTGAAAGAACGAATCGCTTCAAAACAGCACGCCTATATCGAATCGAAGGCAGACGGCTTTTATTTGATTGATAATCAAAGCGCCAACGGCACTTTGCTGAACAAACAAAAAATCCAAACTTCCAGATTAAATTCGGGCGATGAAATTCAGTTCGGCATCAATGGTATCAAAGCCGACATTAATCTGGAAACTGAAGATTTTACGAGTCAGCCGACCAAAATCAAACCTTCTTTTCAAATGCCAGAAGGTATTCAGACTCAAATGACAAATCGAACTGCGCCGCTGCCGCCGATCAGCTGGCAAAACTCAATGTCGGGTTTGAGCGCGAGCCATATCGAGCCGATAACTGAACAGAATCGCACGGGAAAATACATCGGTGTGGCGATAGCAATTTTTGCAGTAGTTTTTTTGTCATTGATAGTAATGCTGCTGATGTTTGCCAGTGTCGGAGTCGGCGCGGCAATTATCGCATCGGTTGTTGCATTCGTTCCGGCAATGTTTTATATTTTGCCGCTGATTTGGCTTGATCGTTACGATCCTGAACCGCTCTGGCTGATGGCAGCGGCATTTGCGTGGGGCGCACTCGTTTCCGTCATCGTTTCATTTATTATAAATACTTTGCTCGGAGCAATTTTTGGTGACGTGATCGGGGCGGTCGTTTCCGCGCCGATTTTTGAAGAAGGCTCAAAAGGTCTGGGTTTAGTCATTTTGCTGATATTTTTCCGGCGCTACTTTGATGATATTTTGGACGGAATCGTTTTCGCAGGAGTCATCGCGCTCGGGTTTGCAACGGTTGAAAATGTGCTTTATTACGGACGCGGAATTGCCGAAGGCGGTTCTGCCGCGCTCGTAGTATTATTCGTTTTGCGCGGAATAATGTCGCCGTTCGCCCACGTTTCATTTACTTCGATGACCGGAATCGGGTGCGGTATTGCCCGCGAATCGCACAACAAAATTGTCCGCGTAATATTGCCGATAATGGGCTATGGCGGCGCGGTTCTTCTCCACGCGACCTGGAACGGAATGGCATCAATTGCCGGTCTTGGCGGCTTCATAGTTGGTTACTTGATTTTGGAAATTCCGTTCTTTTTGATTTTTGTCGGTTTTACTTTTTATATAATGTATCGCCAAAACAAAATTCTTAAAGAAATGCTGGCGATTGACGTGGCTCGCGGATTAATACCGAAGGAACATCTGGAAATTGCAACATCGGCTTTTCGCAGTTCGTCATGGATTTTAAGTAGTATTTTTCAGGGAAAATTTAAAGCCCGCAATAATTACTTACGGGCAATCGGGAAGCTCGGTTTAACTTATTGGCACATTCAACGGGCAACCGCGGCGCACGGTCATACAGGAAGTTTTCAGCAAAACCCGATTCTGCGTGATGAAGTACTGAAATGGCGCGATGAGGTCTAAAATTAACCTGAGACAAAAAACCAAAAAGCCGCCGATGAAATAACCGGCGGCTTTTTTGTTGTACTTCAGCGAAAATAAAATGTCTAAATCCATTAGCATTTTCCTAAAAACCAGAACACGAGTACAAAAATTATAATCGTAGAGATTAGCCCGCCGCCAAGTTTCCACGCCGCTATGCCTGCCAAAATTCCTTTTACCGGTCCTTCCATAATGTCTCCTTTTTTGAAAAACTACTGAATCAAATTCATACAAGATAAATCCGAACAATTGAATAAAAGCAATTTTTATTCCAACAAAATCATCCGAAAATGAAACGAGGTTTCAACGGAAAGTTCGTTTGTTTTTTGAAATCATATTGCATATAGTTTAAATCAGCGATAAACAATTTTTATGAATTTTGATTTGAATGAAGAACAGGTAATGGTGCAAAATTCGGTGCGGGAATTCGCACAAAACGAAATTGCGCCCGTCGCCCGTGAATATGACGAACAGGAAAAATTTCCGCGTGAACAGTTAAAAGGTTTAGCTGAACTGGGTTTGCTCGGAATGATTATTCCCGAAGAATACGGCGGCGCAGGATTCGATTCGGTTTCTTACGCCGTTGCGCTCGAAGAAATTGCGAAAGCCGATTCGTCAGTCGCCGTGATTGTCAGCGTAACCAATTCGGTTTGCTGTTACCCGATTTTGAAGTTTGGAACCGAGGAGCAAAAACAAAAATATCTGGTGCCGCTGGCAAAAGGCGAAAAGCTCGGCGCGTTTTGTTTGAGCGAACCGCAAGCCGGTTCGGACGCAACCAATCAGAAAACCCGCGCCGTTGAATCAGACGATTTTTATACGCTGAACGGAACGAAATCGTGGGTCACGAACGGCGGCGAAGCGGCTGTCTATTTGACGATGGCGGTGACTGGCGAGGCAAACGGGCGCAAAGAAATTACGGCTTTTTTAGTCGAGGACGACGCGGAAGGTTTAGCCGTTTCGTCAATCGAACATAAAATGGGTCAGCGCGCTTCAAAAACCTGTGAAATGAGTTTGACGGACGTAAAAGTTCCGAAAACAAATGTGTTGGGTAAACGCGGTGACGGAATGAAAGTCGCATTTCAGTAGTTTGGATAATGGCAGAATCGGCATCGCGGCGTTGTCGGTCGGCATTGCGCAGGCGGCACTCGAAGAAGCGAAAAATTACTCGAAAGATCGGACGGCGTTTGGACATTCCATCAGCGAATTTCAGGCGATTCAGCATAAACTCGCGGATATGGCGACGGAGGTTGAAGCCGCCCGACTTCTGACTTTACGCGCCGCCGCGATGAAGGACGCGAATCATAAACAAACCGGAATTTATGCTTCGATGGCTAAACTTTTCGCTTCCGAAGCTGCCAATAAAGTTTGTGCCGAAGCCGTCCAAATTCACGGCGGCAACGGGTTTTCCAGACATTACAACGTCGAGAAATATTACCGCGATGCTCGCATCACGACGATTTACGAAGGCACGAGCGAAATGCAGCGCATCATTATTTCACGCGGGATTTTGAAAGATTAAATTTATGCGACTCATCAAACCGACGGCGCGCGGGCTTTACGTCGAACCGGGCGATTTTTATATTGATCCCTGGCTTCCGGTTAAAAAAGCGGTTTTAACTCACGCCCACGCTGATCACACATATCGCGGCTCGGAAAATTATCTTGTTTCCAAAGAAGGCGAGCGGCTTTTTCGCACCCGACTCTACGACGAGGGCAACATCGAGACCATTCCGTACGGCAAATCTACGACGATAAACGGTGTCAAAATTTCACTTCATCCGGCGGGACACGTTCTCGGTTCGGCGCAGGTGCGAGTTGAATATAAAGGTGAAGTTTGGGTAGCAAGCGGAGATTATAAACTGACTCACGACCCGACGTGCGCCGCATTTGAGCCGGTGAAATGTCATGCTTTTATCACTGAAGCGACTTTCGGTTTACCGATTTACCGCTGGACGAAACCCGAAATTTTGTTTGAAGAAGTTAACGAATGGTGGCGCGGCAACGTCGAAAAGGGAAAAGCCACCGTGATTTTCGCCTATTCTTTGGGCAAAGCTCAGCGCATTATGAAAAGCGTTGACGCGTCAATCGGCAAAATTTTCACGCACGGCGCAGTGGAAAGATTAACAAAAGATTACCGCGAAATGGGCATTGAATTGCCGGAAACAAAGTACGTCGGCGAAGTCGAAAATAAAAAAGATTTCGCCGGTTCGCTGATTATTGCGCCGCCGTCGGCACAGGACACACCGTGGACAAAGAGATTCGGCTCACAGTCAACCGGCTTTGCGTCCGGCTGGATGCGGATTCGCGGAGCACGCCGCCGCCGCGCCGTTGATCGCGGAATTATTTTATCCGATCACGCCGATTGGGACGAACTTTTAACGGCGATAAATGCGACCGAAGCCGAACAAATCTGGGTAACGCACGGCAGCATCGAAACGGTCGTGAAATATCTAAAAAGCATCGGCAAAGACGCTCGACCGCTCGAAACCAAATTTGTCGGTGATTCGCCGGAAATGCGAGATCGAGACTGAGAAAGAAATTATCGAACAGTGATGTGCAGGATTGAAAGCACAAATTAAAGCAATTCTGATGTTAAAATTATCCTGTAAATCCTGTTAAAATTTTCCCGATGAAAAACTTCACCAATTTATATCTCTCGCTCGACCAAACGAACAAGACCAACGAAAAGGTCGAGGCGATGGTTAAATATTTCCAATCGGCGACGGCTGAAGATGCGGCGTGGGCGATTTATTTTTTGAGCGGACGCAAACCGCGCCAGATTATTCCGACGGCGAAACTGCGCCTATGGGCGGCGGAAATCTCGGAAATTCCCGACTGGCTTTTTGAATTATCTTACGATGCAGTCGGCGATCTGGCGGAAACCATCGCCTTGCTTTTGCCTGACACGAACGCTGAAGGCAGCACATTGCCGTTAAATTATTGGGTAGAAAAGCGCACGATTCCGCTTAGAGATTTGGACGAAGCGGAACAGCGCGAAGCCGTCGCACAGGCTTGGAATGAACTCGACGCGAACGAGCGATTTATCTGGAATAAACTGGTCACGGGCAGTTTTCGGGTCGGCGTTTCCCAGACTTTGGTGACACGCGCTTTATCACAAGTTGCAGGGATTGAAAAAGAAGTCGTCGCCCATCGGCTGATGGGGAATTGGTCGCCGACTGCCGATTTTTATTTGAGTTTGATTGATGGCGCAAACACCGAATCGGCTGATTTATCGCGTCCGTATCCGTTTCATCTGGCGCATCAAATTGATTTTCCGCTCGAAGATTTAGGCAGTATAGCTGACTGGCAAGCCGAGTGGAAATGGGACGGCATCAGAGCGCAGTTAATCCGTCGTCAAGGCGAAAGTTTTCTTTGGTCGCGCGGTGAAGACCTTGTTTCGGAACGCTTTCCCGAAATTACGACGGCGAGTTTCGCTCTGCCGGACGGAACGGTTTTAGACGGCGAAATTTTGCCCTGGAAAGACGACGCGGTGATGCCGTTCGCGCAGCTGCAAAGACGCATCGGGCGTAAAACCGTTGGCAAAAAACTGCTCGAAGAAGTTCCGGTAGTTTTGCTTTGTTACGACATTTTAGAATTTGGCGGCGAAGATTGGCGGCAAAAAGAATTGAGCGAACGGCGCGCAAAGCTGGTCGAAATTCTGGATAATTTGCCCGGCGAAGCCAAAAAGACTTTCGTTTATTCGCCAATAGTCAAAGCGGAAAGTTGGGAAGAATTGGCGGAAATTCGCGGTGAAAGCCGCAGTCGGAAAGTTGAAGGATTTATGCTCAAACGGCTCGCTTCGCCGTTTCGTGTCGGGCGACCGCGCGGCGATTGGTGGAAATGGAAAATTGACCCGCTGACCGTTGACGCGGTGATGATTTACGCGCAGCGCGGCACGGGCAAACGCGCCAGCCTGTACACCGATTACACTTTCGCTGTCTGGTCAAACGGCGAGCTCGTGCCGTTTGCCAAAGCGTACTCGGGTTTGACAGACGCGGAAATTCGCCGCGTAGATAACTTTGTGCGCCGCAACACTTTAGAAACCTTCGGACCGGTCAGAAGCGTCACTCCGAAGCTCGTGTTTGAACTTGGTTTTGAAGGCATCCAAATATCCACGCGACATAAATCCGGCGTTGCCGTTCGCTTCCCGCGCATCCTGCGTTGGCGTGAAGATAAAAAACCCGAAGATGCCGACACGCTCGACGCGATTCATCGAATGCTCGAAGCTGAAAGTTAATGGAAAAGCCAAGTTATCCATTTTTCAAACTTACGCTCGACGAAAAATTTCCGCGTCTGTTGATTACGCGGCGACCGGAAAATAAGCTCGCCGATCAAGCGATATACGGCGCGTTTTTGCCCGATGGATTGGCGCGGCGAATGCTTGATTTATTGCAAAAATTATTTCGCCTCAGACCTTGTGAATTCGACATTCAAGGCGATTTCGATGCGCCTTGTCCCGAATATTTTCTGCATCGCTGTCTCGCACCGTGCGTCGCGCCGCTTTGCAGTCGGGAAACATATTTCGAAGCGGTGGAAATCGTTCATCTGATTTTATCGAGTCAATATGAAGCCGCGCTCCAAATTATAGATCGCAAAATCGAACATTTTTCTGAAGATTTAGAGTATGAACTCGCCGCCGAATGGCACAATATCAAGCGGATAATCAGCGAAATCCACGCGAATGCGAAGTGGCAGATAGACGTGTCGGCGATGAATGATGTCATCACAATCACCCGACAGGATAAATATTCACAAATCCAGTTGACGACTCTGCGGCGTGGAAAAGCTGTCGGCAGATTATATTTTCAGACGGCGGAAATTGATGATAATCAAAAAATTATCGCCGAATTTATCCGCGGCTTTTACGGTTTTTACGCGCCGAAACAAATTTTCGTGCCGGAAGATTTCCCTGAACGGAAAGCGTTGGAAGCGAATTTGAGCGCGAAATTCGGGCGCAAAATAAAAATCATTGCCCAAATGCCTGACAAACTGCCCGTTTCAGTATCTAAAACTCAGACGCTTGCGTCGTATTCCTTCCGACACAAAAACGGTCAATCAATAGCCGGAAAATCCAATTGCTTGAAGAGTTAAAATACGTTTTTAACCTTCGAAAACTTCCGCGCCGCATCGAATGTTTCGATGTCGCGCATCTGGCGGGAAAAGAAATCGTCGCCGCGCGCGTTATCGCCGTCGAAGGCGTTTTGCAGAAAGAAGAAGGGTTGGTCTGGGAATTTGAAAACCTGTCG
Organism: Pyrinomonadaceae bacterium; assembly: GCA_963761145.1. Taxonomy (GTDB): domain Bacteria; phylum Acidobacteriota; class Blastocatellia; order Pyrinomonadales; family Pyrinomonadaceae. Next base: position 62,338 of record CAVXFU010000012.1, on the reverse strand, counting down.
GAGACAGCCGCGCTCGCCGAAGCGGTGCGAACTCGCCTGAATCTCTTGCCCCAGAAAAAAGGTTTGCCCGATTTGCTGATTCTCGATGGTTCAAGGGCGCAGATCAGTGCCGTGAAAACAATTCTGGATAACTTTGAATTAAAAAATCTCGTCGTCATCGGCGCGGTCAAACCGCCGAAACAACACAATCAAATCAGCCATTTTGTAACTTCTAAAAATACGCGCGTTGAATTTGACAGGCGTTCCGCCGCGATGAATTTTCTGCAAACTCTGCGCGATGCGGCGCACACGCTCGCCAACGAAACGCACCGCGAACTGCATTCGCTCGTGCAGATTTTCGCCAACAACGAGAATGCGCCGCGAGTAAAATATCTGCTCGTCCCGACGCGCTACGCCGAACGCGGCGGCGATGCGAGCGATTTATCGCCGATTCGCGCCGTGACGCAGGCAGGCGAAATTATTCTTAAGACGAAAAGCAAACGTCAGAAACAGGATTAAATTCAAAGTAATTTGCAGAAACGAAAAAAGACCTCGTTCGGTTAAGTATGAGGTCTTTTTTACTATGTAAATGTGTCAATCCTACTGCACGAACGCGCCCGGAAGCGGTTTGTCGGTCGCCTGACTGTATGCTCCGCCGATTGCACCTGCCGTTGAGCGGTTCAGATACCAAGTTCCGTTTCTGAATACGCCAATATCAGTTTTGCCGTCGCCGTCATAATCTGCCGGAACAGGCAAGTCTCCGGTCGCGCCGAACTGGACGGCGGCGAAACCCAATTGACTGCGCTGCAAATACCAAATTCCATCACGAAAAACAGCGTAATCGGTTTTGCCGTCGCCGTCGTAATCGCCCGCGACGAGTTTATCGGTGGCAATGCCGAACTGCGCCGCTTGAACCTGAGTGTCCGATGAACGCAGAACGTACCACGCCCCGTTTGACGGACGGAAAACCGCTGCGTCCTGCCTGCCGTCGGCATCGTAATCGCCGACCACCGGTTTATCATTCGCCGCGCCCCAGGCGAATTGGCGAAAATCAACGCCTGATGCTGCTGTCGGACGGTAATAAAAATAACTCTGCGCTCCGGTGGCTGCGCCGTTACGGTAAACCGCGACATCGGCTTTGCTGTCGCCGTCGAAATCGCCCGGAACCGGAACATCGCCGGTCGTGCCGAATAATTCGGCGCGAAACGTATTTGTCGTGCTTTGCAAAATATAAAAGTAAGCCGATGCGCCTTCGCGGAAAACGGCGATGTCGGTTTTAAAGTCGCCGTCATAATCGGCGGGCGCGAGCCGATCAGAAGCGATGCCGAACGCCACGGCTCTCGATCCGGCGGCTGACTGATTTATATACCAGGTGGCATTTGACGGTCGGAAAAACGAAATATCCGCCTTGTTGTCACCGTCGAAATCAAAATTGATGACCGGCAGAGACGGCGAATCGCTGAACAGCCGGGCAAGTGTATTACGATTTGCACCGCCGATGTTGTTGAAAAATCCGCCGACCAAAATCTTTTGATCAGGCTGGATAAAAATTACATCAACCGAACTGATAACAGATGAACTTGTCGGTCGCGGGTTAAAGGCGATGTCGGTCGTTCCGTCGGCATTTAATCTGATCAAACTCGGCTGTGGACTTTGGAATTGTCCGCCGAGCAAAATTTTTCCGTTTGCCTGCACCGCGACTGTCCGAATATTTTGGAAATTCTGGCTAAAGGATAAAACATTCTGGTTAAAAGCCGTATCAGCAGTGCCGTCGGCATTTAACCGCGACACGGTTTTAATCGTGCCGTCGCTGGACGGATAACCGCCGATGATTATTTTTCCGTCCGACTGCAATTGGATGTCCTGAATACCCGTGCCGGAGCCGTAAAGAACCGCTATTGAGCTAAACGAAGTATCAAGCGTTCCATCAGGGTTTAGACGGGCGATACGATTCCGAAACATTCCATTGATGCTACTAAAAACACCGCCAATAAGTATTTTGCCGTCCGGCTGCCTGTCAACAGTACTTAACAGTACTGTCTGGACTCGGAGTAAATGAAGTGTCGAGCGTGCCGTCGGCATTCAATCTCGCCAGATTACTTTTCGCTTGTCCGTTGATAGTTGAAAAGAAACCGCCGATGATAATTTTGCCGTCATTTTGCAGCACAGCACCGTAAATTCCCTTATCAACATTCGTGTTAAAAGTCGTATCAGCGGTGCCATCGGCGTTAAATCTAAACAACTGATTTAATGTCTGGGCTTGAACCGTTACACCGACGGTAGCGACGATAATTTTCCCGTCCGCCTGTAGAATTATCGAACGAACGGCGTTATCAAGGTTGATATTGGTATTGGCAAACGTCGTGTCGGGCGTGCCGTCGGCGTTGATTCTGGCGAAATTGTTTCGCGGCTGACCGCCGACGCTCGTGAATCTTCCGCCGATTAAAATCTTTCCGTCCGGCTGCGGCTGGATAACGGAAACCGTACTGTTACTGCTCGAATGAGTAATATTCGGATTAAAGCCGTCAGCCCGCTGAGCCGGAACATTGATATTTGCCGCCGTTAAAAACAACAGACCGAAGATGACGAGGCAAATTGCCCTGCCAAACACGGCGAAACTATTATTGTTCACCATTTTTTCGTGCAAATGGAAATACATAGTTTTTTTGACTCCTTAAAATGGATTTCAGGTAGCTTATTTATACAATACAAAGAAGTGAATAGCAAGAAAATTTCGGTAGTGGGTCAATTTGAAATAAACCGAGGTTTTAATGAGTCCCGTGAGGGACGCTCCCGTCAATAGCCCCGCGATTTATCGCGGGGTTAAACCGAATCAGCCGAACTGAGTCCCGCAAGGGACGACAGACAAACATTTGTCTGTCGTCCCTTGCGGGACTCATCGCTTGTGCCGCTCGCCCCCGCGATAAATCGCGGGGCTATTGGCAACCGGTCCCTCACGGGACTCGGCAGGAAAGTTCTTCATAAATTTCAAACTGACCCACTGCCCAAATTTCTCGTGTAACCCAATAAAACGCTTGACGAATCGGGGTTAAGGTGCGGGCTGCAAATGTGTTTTGCCGGGGAAATAAATATTACCTCGCGGGCAGTTTAAAAGTCATTGTAGGAGAGCCAGCTGAAGCGGTTTATTGCCGTTTTGCCGATTCAAAATGACTCATTATTTTAAGGCAGATGCCGGCGAAAGCCGGAACTCCGAACGGGCTTTTGATTCGTTTCAACTGCCGACCACGCCGTCAACGACCTGGCTATTGGTTTTGTCGCCACCCGATTAAGCTGTCTTCACGGAATTAAATTCTTGACAATATTATTGATTAGGCGTAAATTTTCCAAAACAACGGGCAAAGGGAAGTGTTCTTTCAAAATTAAAAACTAAGACAAGTGGAGGATTTAGATTGATGGCTGACTCATTGGATATAAAAATGCTGAACGAATGTCAGCGTTTGCTCGATATGTTTTCGATTGATGCGAAATACAATCCGTCGAACAAACGCCTTGCAATTGCCGCGCTCGAAGCGGCTTTGACGACCGGATTTCCGATTGTCGAAAATATCTCGGTTAAGCTCGCGCCGCAGAAAATTGATATTAACAACCGGCAGTCGGTTAATGAAAGAATTCTTGATTTTGCTAAGAAATCAAGGCGTTATTTGAAATCTTCGGGCGCGTCGGCGGCGGAAATCGCCGACGCGCAGACGATTTTAAAACCGATTCTCGGCAGCTCGAAACCGAAACCGCCGACGGAAAACCCGGACACGCCCGCCGCGAAAGCCATCGCTTCGCACGCCTTGTCGCAGCGCAGCAGCGCGGGCATTCTCGCCGCGCTCGTCGCTTACCGGCAATTTGCCGCCAACGTCACGGCTTACGCGCCGAACGAAACGGATGTCAAATTAACCACTGCCGATTCTTTGATTAGCGAGGCGCAGGCGGCAACCAACGCCGTCAACGCCGGTTTCGCGCCGCTTTCGCGAGCCTGGAACGAACGCGACCAGAAACTTTACACCGACGCGACTTCGATTCTTAATGATTTCCGCGCCGCCAAAGAGTATTACAAATCTTTGTATAACGCGAAAGACCCAGAATATCGCAGCGTCACGGCGATTCAGTTAAAGGACAATAGCCGCGACATCAAATAACCGGCTGCCGAACGCACACGACCGGCGGCAAAGTTAAATCAATCGCCGGACAAATCAAATAAAGCGGGCGCGAAAATAAACTTCGCGCCCGCTTTTTAAACTAATGCGGCGGCATATTACGCTGAGACGGCGGCATATTACGCTGAGACGGCGGCAAAATACCCACAGCCACCGGCAGACTACACTGACACGACGACTAAATACTCTGGAACGATTGCCAAAAGTTACGGAACGGCGGTGAATTGGTTGAAACCGTCGTCAGCAAAGGACGAAACGGATTTTTAATAAGACCGGGCAAACACGACTCGTTGTGCGGAAGCCGCGCCGGAATAAACGCACGCGCCCGATTCTTCCGATGCTTCGAGCGGAATCAAGCGAATCGTCGCTTTAGTTTCGGCTTTGATTTTCTCTTCGGTTTCGCTTGTGCCGTCCCAGTGCGCCTCGATAAAGCCGCCCTTTTCGATCTGCGTTTTGAAATCTTCCCAGGTATCAACTTTAAAGGTGTTTTCCTCGCGGAACTTCAAAGCCTTCTGATAAATATTCGCCTGAATTTCATCAAGCAGCGCAACGATCTTGTCTTCGATTCCTTCGAGCGGCATCGTTTCTTTGGAAAGCGTATCACGCCGCGCCACTTCGACCGTGCCGTTTTCCACGTCGCGCATTCCGATTGCCAGCCGAACCGGAACGCCGCGCAGTTCGTATTCGGCAAATTTGTAGCCGGGTTTATATTTATCGTCCGCATCGAATTTCACCGACACGCCGAGGGATTTTAATCGCTCGATAATCGGATTGATTCGTTCATTGATCTTCGCCAAATCTTCTTCGCTGCGATAAATCGGCACGATGACAACCTGAATCGGCGCGAGTTTCGGCGGCAAAACCAACCCGTTATCATCCGAATGCGCCATAATCAACGCGCCCATCAGTCTCGTTGAAACGCCCCACGAAGTCGCCCAGGCATATTCGGGCTGGTTTTCCTTATTAACGAACTTTACATCAAAAGACTTCGCAAAATTTTGTCCGAGAAAATGCGACGTGCCGGATTGCAGAGCCTTTCCGTCCTGCATCAAAGCCTCGATGCAGTAAGTTTCGATTGCGCCGGCAAATCTTTCGTTCGCCGATTTCGAACCTTGCAGCACGGGCATCGCCATCCATTCTTCGGCGAAAGTCGCATACACGCCGAGCATTCGCGTCGTTTCCTCGACCGCTTCCTCGCTCGTCGCGTGCGCCGTGTGTCCTTCCTGCCAGAGAAATTCCGTCGTCCGCAAAAACAACCTCGTACGCATTTCCCAGCGCACGACGTTCGCCCATTGATTTATCAGCAAAGGCAAGTCGCGCCACGATTGAATCCAGCCTTTGTAGGTATTCCAGATGACGGCTTCGCTCGTCGGGCGGACAATCAATTCCTCTTCGAGTTTGGCATCGGGGTCAACGATTAAGCCTTTGCCGTCGGGATTGTTTTTCAAACGATAATGCGTCACGACGGCGCATTCTTTGGCGAAACCTTCGGCGTGTTCTTCTTCTTTTTCGAGGAAGGATTTCGGGACGAATAAAGGGAAATAAGCGTTTTGGTGTCCGGTCGCCTTGAACATATCGTCAAGCGCACGCTGCATTTTTTCCCAGATCGAATAACCGTAAGGTTTAATCACCATACAGCCGCGCACAGCGGAATTTTCCGCTAAATCAGCGCGTTTAACCAGTTCGTTATACCATTCCGAATAATTTTCGCTGCGTTTCGGTAGTGCTTTGCTCATAATAAAATTGCAATGATAAAGGAATTTTCCGCCAGACACAATTGACGTTTATTTTTGATTAAAATACTGCTAAATTATCTTATATGGCATTGGCGGAATTAAAGAGAAAAACCGGCGCGGTCGTATTCAATCGGCGAATACCTCGAACTCGACCGCGGCAGCATCGAACGCTTTCAATTTCTCGACGGCAAAGTTTTCCTGATGGCTGGCGAATCAATCAGGCACGGCGACATTTCGGTTAATTTAACCGCTGAATTACGCAGTCAGCTAAAAGGCAAAGACTGCCGCGTTTTGTCGAAGGACACGAAAACCAAAAGCGGCGGATTTGCTAAAAGTTTAAATCAGTCGAGAAAAGGAATGTTTTCTTATCCCGATTTGGTGGTTATCTGCGGCGAGCCGGAATATCACGACGATCACCGCGACATCGTTTTGAATCCGCGAGTTATCATTGAAGTTTTATCCGAATCAACCGAGCTTTTCGACCGCCGCGACAAGATGATGCGGTATCGAATGTTCAACCCGACACCAACCGATTACATACTCGTTTCACAGGACAAACCGTTTGTCGAACATCACATCAGGCAGGAAGACAACAACTGGAAAGTTTACTCGTCGTTCGGACTGAACGAATCGCTGAACATCGAATCAATCGGCTGTTTGATAAAATTATCCGAGATTTATGACCGCGTAAAATTTACTGCCGAAGAACAGGAATTTATTGACGAAATAGAAAATGAGCGAAATTAAATTAAACTTCAACGACACGGCGACCGCCTTTTCCGACAAATCTACTGCCGAGTTAAAAAGAAAATACCAGCTTTTCAAACTAATCAATTCGCCGCTGTTAACCAACATCGGCACGAAACTGACCGATCTCGCCTTTCGACTTCACTTGCCGATAAAAGGTTTGGTTAAAAGCACGATATTTAAACAATTCTGCGGCGGTGAAACGATTGAGGAATGCGAGCCGACGATTTTGAAATTAGGCAAATCGCATATCGGCACGATTCTCGATTATTCGGTCGAAGGCAAATCTAACGAAGCGGTATTTGAAACTACTAAAGCGGAAATTTACCGCACGATCACCCGCGCCAAACAAGATGAAAACGTGCCGTTCGCCGTTTTCAAAGTAACAGGTGTCGCGCCATTTGAAACGCTCGAAAAAGTCAGCACGGGCAAAGAATTATTAAAGAACGAACAATTCGCGTGGGACAAAGCAAAGGCGCGGGTCGAAGAGCTTTGCCAATACGCCCATTCTATTGAACAGCAGCTTTTTATTGACGCGGAAGAAACCTGGATACAAAGCGCGATTGACCGTCTGGCGACCGAGATGATGGAAAAATACAATCGTGAAAAGCCGATAATTTTCAATACGCTTCAGCTATACCGGCACGACCGTCTAACTTTTTTAAAGAAATCGCACGAGCTTGCGAAACAAAACGGCTTTATTCTCGCCGTTAAATTAGTGCGCGGCGCGTATATGGAAAAAGAGCGTGAACGCGCTGAAGATTTGGGTTATGCTTCGCCGATTCAGCCGGACAAAGCGGCGACTGACCGCGATTTCGATCTGGCGATTGAATTTTGTCTCAATAATGTCGAAGAAATCGCTTTCGTTGCAGGAACTCATAACGAAGAAAGTGTGAGAAAACTCGCCGCCGCGCTCGATAAACGCGGCATCAGGCACAATCACCCGCACGTTTTCTTTTCACAGCTTTACGGGATGAGCGATAATCTTTCCTATATCCTGGCGAAAAACGATTATAATGTTTCGAAATACGTTCCATACGGCGCGGTCAAAGATGTAATTCCGTATCTGACGCGCCGCGCACAGGAAAACACCGCCGTTCAAGGGCAGGTCAGCCGCGAATTGGATTTGATTAGCAAGGAAATCAAACGACGCGAAAAATAGAATTTATCAAACGTACGAGAATTTTGAAGTATGTTTATAAAAAAGTTTTTCAATAGTAAGGTTGCGCGAAACCTCATCCTGACAAATATTGTTTTGTGGGCTGTTGCTTTATACATTAGAAGAAAAGGCGGAGCGCACGACTTTCATTTTATTTACGAACCGATTCTGGTTCAAATATTGTTGGTGCTAAATCTTCCCGCCTTATTGTTTGCCGGAGTTCTATTAATTCCATTGGTTTATTTTGGATTAGGAGTAACTCCAAATGAAACTAATAGTTGGTACGAATACTTTCTTGCACTGCTTTGTGCTTCATTGCAATGGGGTTTAATTGGATGTTTGATCGAAAAAATTTTATCCAGACAAAATAAAGCAAACAATATTATTCTCAAGTAGAATTTTGGTGTTTGAGGGATTTTACTGAATTAGAATCAAATTCACCGCAAACCGAGAAGAAGCCTGACCGACATATCCGAAACTTCATTTTGTTCGTTTTTCCGCCACTCTTGGACGTGTGCAACTTCGGCATCGGTCAAAGGTTCGTTTTTCATTCTGGCGACCTGCGTGCTTTCAAACGCTCTGGTCGTGATGGCGAGATGCTGGTAGCTTTTCGTCAAAGTTTGATAATTTTCCAACGCGGCATCAGCCATTTCAACGTCGAGAAACATCTCGTTATATGCTGCCAGATGCCAAACTTTTCCTGTCTCCGTTTCGTCAATTGCCAAAATACGCAGCAAACCGTAACCGCTTTCAATCTGAAAAATTAAAAAATCGCCCGCCTGAAAGTTTTGTGACACAATATTTTCTCCTCTTAATAAATTAGCATATTCGCTGATTAATTTTGAAAAACTAAAACTCCGCTGAGGAAAGCATTTTAGTCTTTAAGATTGAATACCGTTTATAATCTTCCTTATGCAGTGGCTCGCTCTGGAAATATTCCTGATTTTCGTTCTAATAACTATTAACGGATTGTTTTCGATGTCGGAAATTGCCGTTGTTTCGGCGCGGCGCGTTCGGCTTCAGAGACAAGCCGAAGATGGCAGCAAGGGAGCGCAAATCGCGCTCGAACTGGCGGAAAAGCCCGACCGTTTTCTTTCGACGGTGCAAATCGGCATTACGCTGGTCGGCATTCTTTCAGGCGCGTTCGGCGGCGCGGCAATCGCGGCGCGGGTCGTTCCGTATGTCGAAAGAGTTCCGCTGTTCGCACCGTATGCGGAAGGCATGAGCTTTGGGATCGTGGTTTTGTTTATCACGTATTTTTCGCTTGTCATCGGCGAACTCGTGCCGAAAAGTCTCGCGCTCAACGCGCCGGAGAAGGTCGCCTCTCTCGTCGCGCGACCGATGAATTTTATTTCCCGATGGACTGCGCCTGTCGTCTGGCTGCTTACCACTTCGACCGCGCTGGTTTTGAAAGTTCTCCGCATCAAAGAATCAACCGAAGCGACGATTACCGAAGAGGAAATCAAGGCGCACATCGCGCACGGCACGCAAATCGGCGTGTTGGAAGAATCCGAACAGGATATGCTCGAAAGCGTGATTCGGCTTGCCGACCAGCGCATTGCCGCGTTAATGACACCGCGCAGACAAATCTCCTGGCTCAACACCGAAGATTCGACTGACGTGATCAAACAGAAAATCGCCGAAAGTTTATATTCGCGCCTGCCGGTCGGCGACGGTGATCTGGATAACGTCATCGGTTTCATCAAAGCCAAAGATTTGCTCGCCCGCGTTTTCAGAAACGAACCGCTCGATTTACAGGCTATTCTCAAACAGCCTTTGTTCCTTCCCGAATCGAAAACCGCGCTCGAATTGCTCGAACTTTTTAAGGAATCGCAGACGAATCTGGCAATCGTCATTGACGAATTCGGAGCGACCGAAGGCATCGTGACGATGAACGATGTTTTAGAAGCGATTGTCGGCGATTTGCCGGTCGGCGGCATTCTGAATCAAAGCGCAGTTCGGCGCGACGATGGTTCGTGGCTGCTCGACGCGCGGCTTTCGACGGCGGAAGTCAAACACATTCTCGGCATAAAGGATTTTCCCGAAGACGAACGCGGCGCGTACCAGACGTTAGCCGGATTCGTTTTAACCCGAATGAAAACACTCCCGCGCATCGGTGATAAATTCGATTGGGAAAATTATACTTTCGAAGTGATAGATATGGACGGAATGCGCGTTGACGAACTGCTCGTAACGCCTCTGACGGCAGAAGAAACCAAAGAAACGTAGAATTTTGATTGTCGTCATAAAAATTAGCATAAACGATTGCTTGTTTGTAAAGTTATGTGAATGAAAAAGGCGATTTGTGAAATGTATTGCGAAAAGATAATTTAATGGTATGAACGAAGTTTTTCAAGGGCTGCAATGAGTTCATTATCTACCGAGTTTGACGACGCTATTTTCGGCTTTTTTCTTTTATCACATTATTAACCGTTATCTGATGAAAGGCGGCACGCATCTTTTGTGGTGGGCGATTGGCGTTTTTACTTATGGGCTTGGGACGTTTTTTGAGGTGTTTATCACTTTGTCAGGGAACACGCCGACGCCTGATAAATTGTGGATAGCGCAGGCGCGATTATCGGGCGCAGGTTTCGGTTTATCTGCATCTGGGCAAACGGACGGCGAACGTCTTAACCGCTGTAAGTTTGCCGTTTATCGTTGTCGCTTCCGTATTTAACCCAAGCGGTTCAAAACTGATTATGGAAAACGAAAAGAATTTCAGCGCAATGTTAGCCATCGCCGTCGAAGAAGCACGCGTCGGATTAAGCGAGGGCGGCATTCCAATCGGCGCGGCGTTGTTTGATGCGTCGGGAAACTTGCTCGGTCGCGGACACAATCGGCGCATACAGGAAAATGACCCTTCGATTCACGGCGAAACCGACGCGTTTCGCAAAGCCGGACGCCAGACCGATTATCGCCAAACGATTATGGCAACGACGCTTGCGCCGTGTTGGTATTGTTCGGGGTTGATTCGGCAGTTCAAAATCGGCACGGTCGTCGTCGGCGAATCGGAAAACTTCGACGGCGGCATCGAATGGCTCAAAGAAAATGGCGTGAAAGTGGTTAATCTCGATTCGGCGGAATGTAAGCAAATGTTAAGCGATTATATTGCCGCAAATCCCGAAGTTTGGAACGAAGACATCGGCGAATAACGAATCAGGTTAGGCGGCTTTATTCTCGCCACGCCGCGCGTTCATCAGCAGGGAAGCCAATTACCAAATGTAAATAAGAGGAGTATCCAATGAAACAAAAATTAAATACGAGAAAAAATTGATTTGAAAAATCTTTTTACGGGAGCGGCGGCTATAACGTCTGTATTTGCTGTGCTTTTATCAACTTTAGCGGTGAGAGCGCAGAGTCAATCGGAGATTGTGACTGCGCCGGCGATTATGACGGCGACAGCAACAGTGATTTCGTCGTGCAGCGAAATGGCGGCGCAGCTATTTTTTATATGAATCAGACTACTGCCGGATAAGCCAACATTCAATTCGGAACACCGACCGATGTGATTGTGCCGGAATATTACGATAATGATTGTAAAACAGACATCGCGGTCATTCGGTGAATAGGCGGATCTTTCAACTGGTTCATCCGCAACAGCACGAACGGCGCAACACAGAACTTCGTATTCGGCGCATCAGCAACTGATTTTACGACTCAGGGTGATTACGATGGCGACGGCGTAACCGACCTATCAGTATGGCGACCGAATGCCGATCCACAGCAAACAAGTTTCTATTGGAGAAGATCAATTGATGGTGCTTTGGTCGGACGGCAATGGGTACAAAACGGAGATTATCTACCGGCAAACTACAATGCTCACTAAATGATTTAGTGAGCATTTAAATTAAACTGAAAAAGGCTGAGTTAATCGCCCAGCCTTTCATACTTTCCGCTAATTTTGATTTCTCATCAAAGAACGCCGTGATTACGCAGATGATTCCACATCCATTCCTTTGAACCGGCATCGGTTTCGCCCGCGCCCGCGATGCCGCCGTGCGATGTGTGGAAGTTATGTGTGACGAGATTGACGCTCGGTGCGGCAGTTCTGGCACAGGTCGGGAAAAGTCGGCGGTCAAGCCAGCTTTTGTCGGTGGCAATCGCGTGGTAAGCGTTCGTTACATTGCCCGGAATAAAATTCAAAAAATCGCTCGTCGAACCATCCTGATCAACCGCGTCGAATAAAAACATTGCTTCGATATTGTTTGCGTAACCCGAACGCTGTAAATCGAGCGCAGTCTGCACACACGCTGCCGCGCCGCGACTCCAACCGACTAAAAAAATCGGACCTGAATGACTTTTGATGAAAGTGGTAGCTTTGTTCGCCATTTTTCTGATATTAATGCCGCTCGGTCCCCACGAAATCGCTGCCGGACCCGGAACGTATATTCTGTCCGGAGCCTGGCTGGTTTTATCGTAAATGTCCCAAACGTAATATTTGTAATTGTTTGCACCACTCGTGGTCGGTGAACTTCCTTCTAACGCAACTAGCATAGTTTTCTCCTCGTTCTAAAACTCTTCCGAGTTTGTTAAAAAATAATTGTTTTTGATTTAAAATCCAGATTTCAAATATAGGGTTAAAATCGTTCAATTTAAAGTTTGCACCAAGAAGACGAAATATTGAAGTGTATTTTGCCTTATAAATTTTCAACGCGCACAGTTTAATGCTAATCGAAGCGTGTTTTGATACAATTTAAGAAAGAATCGTATTAAATTTTTATAAAAGGAAGCAATATCAAATGTCATTAAGAGATGCAGTTATTATCAGCGCGATGAGAACGCCGACCGGCAAGTTTCAAGGTTCGCTGAAAGGATTTACCGCGCCCGAATTAGGCGCATTCGCTATTAAAGCCGCCGTTGAAAAAGCGGGAATTAAGCCTGAAGAAGTTGATGAAGTAATTATGGGCTGCGTGGTTCAAGCCGGACTCGGACAGGCACCGGCGAGACAAGCGGCTTTGAAAGCCGGATTATCACCGGAAGTTTCGGCTTTGACGGTTAATATGGTTTGCGGTTCCGGTTTAAGAGCCGTCGCGCTCGCCGCGCAAGCGGTAATGCTTGGCGATGCCGATGTCGTCGTCGCGGGCGGAATGGAATCAATGTCGAATATTCCGTATGCTCTGCCGACGGCGCGTGACGGAATGCGAATGGGCAATCAGACGGCGGTTGATTTGATGATTAACGACGGTCTTTGGTGTCCGTTTGAAAATTGGCATATGGGCAACACGGGCGAAGTCGTCGCCGACAAACATTCGATTACACGAGAAGCGCAGGATGAATTCGCCTTCAATTCGCATCGCAAAGCTTCCGAAGCGCAAAAGGCGGGAAAATTCAAAGATGAAATCGTTCCGGTCGAGATTCCGCAAAAGAAAGGCGATCCGATCATTTTCGATCACGATGAAGGCGTTCGCGGCGATACGACGGTCGAATCTCTGGGCAAGTTGAAACCGGCGTTCAAAAAAGACGGCGGAACGGTCACGGCGGCGAACGCTTCGAGCATCAACGACGGCGCATCGGCTCTGGTCATCACGACGGCCGAAAAAGCAGCGGAATTAGGCATCGAACCGTTGGCGCAGAATCGTCGCTCAACGCAACTTCGGGAATTGAGCCGAAATTTATTATGCTTGCGCCGGTCGAAGGCGTGAAAAATGTTTTGAAAAAAGCCGGTTGGGAAATGGCGGACGTTGATTTGTTTGAACTTAACGAAGCGTTTTCCGTGCAGGCGCTCGGCGTGATGAAAGAACTCGGAATGCAGGGCGATAACGTCAACGTTAACGGCGGCGCGGTCGCGCTCGGACACGCTATCGGCAATTCGGGCGGACGAATCTTAACGACGCTCTTCACGAAATGAAACGCCGCGACGTGAAAAAAGGCGTGGCGGCTTTGTGTCTCGGCGGCGGAAATTCGGTTGCATTAGCAGTCGAAAGAGATTAATTTTAAGCTCAAACATTTTGCGGGATGTTAGCGTATGCTGAAATATGATGATTGCGTTTAACAATTTAATTCGGAGAAAAATCAATGACAGCAAAAGAACAAAATAAACTGGTCGGGATATTTTTGATGGCGCACGGCGGATTTCAGGCGGTGATGATGATCTTTATCGGTTTGATTTACGGTATCATCGGCGCGGGAATTTTCGCGTCGGCACGCCGACAGGAAGAGCAAATGATCGGCGCAGTTTTTGTCGGTATGGTTGTTTTATTAGCCGTTATTTCGATGGTTTTTGTTATTCCGCAATTCGTCGGCGGTTGGAAAATTTTCAAAGAATCGCCGAACGCGCGAACCTGGGGAATTATCGGCAGCATTGTGGCGTGTCTTTCATTTCCGCTGGGAACTGCCGCCGGTGTTTTTGGTTTGGTTTTTCTCTTCGGCGAAGAAGGAAAAAGATTTTATCTGAGCGGAAATAATTTCGAATCAACGAATATTTCGTTTCAGCCGCCGCCGAATAGCTGGCAGTAATTACTTGAATACAACCGACAAACAGGCGATGAGTTTTTTCTAAATTCATCGCCTGTTTGTTTTGTGACACAGATTTTAGTTAAATTTTAAGAAAGGTTTCATAGACAAATTTTATAACAAAGAGGATTAATTTTTAATGAGTGAAATTATCGGAATCGTCGGTTCAGGCACAATGGGCAACGGCATCGCGCAGATTGCCGCGACGAAAGGCTTTGACGTGATCGTCTGCGACATCAAAGACGAATTTTTAGAAAAAGCGATCGGCAATATCAGCAAAAGTCTCGACCGTTTCGTGAAAAAAGAAACGATGACCGAAGACGAAAAATCGGCAGCTCTTGGCAAAATCAAAACGACGACAAATCTCGAAGAATTAAAAGATTGCAGTCTAATTGTCGAAGCGGCGACGGAAAATTTCGACATTAAAAAACAAATTTTTCAAACGCTCGATGAGGCTTGTCCGGCGGAAACGATTCTGGCTTCCAATACTTCCTCAATTTCGATTACGAAAATCGCGGGCGTGACGAAACGCCCCGACAAAGTTATCGGAATGCACTTTTTTAATCCGGTTCCGCTGATGAAATTAGTCGAAATCATTCGCGGCATTGCGACTTCGGACGAAACTTACGCCAAGGTCAAAGATTTAACCGAAACGCTCGGCAAAGTTCCGCACGAATGCAACGATTTTCCCGGATTCGTTTCTAATCGCGTGCTGATGCCGATGATAAATGAAGCGATTTTCGCGCTTCACGAAGGCGTGGCGACGCGCGAGGCGATTGATGAAGTGATGAAACTCGGAATGAATCATCCGATGGGACCTTTGACGCTCGCCGATTTTATCGGGCTGGATGTTTGTCTGGCGATTATGAATGTTTTGCACACGGGTTTTGCCGATTCGAAGTATCGTCCGTGTCCTTTGCTCGTGAAAATGGTTGATGCCGGTTGGCTCGGCAGAAAATCGGGAAAAGGATTCTACGATTATAGCTAACTGAATTTCAACATTAAGAATCACGAAAATTATGCAGAGGAAAATTAATGAATCCTTCGTATAATATTCGTGATTTTTTGTGATTTAATAACTGTAATGCACAAAAATCTGCGCTCGTTTATCGAAACGCTCGAAAAAGAAAACGAAATCGTCGAAATCAATGCGGAAGTTGATCCTTATTTGGAAATTGCCGAGATTCATCGCCGCGTGATTGAAGAACAGGGAAAAGCTCTGCTGTTCAATCGCGTCAAGAATTCACCGTATCGCGTCGTCACAAATCTTTTCGGGACAGCAAAGCGAATTGATTTAGCGTTCGGTAAAAAGCCGCAGGACCTGGTGAAAAAAGCGGTCGAAGCGATTGACGTGCTTTTACCGCCGAAGCCGAAAGAACTTTGGAATTATAGAGATTTGGCTTTCTCGGCATTAAAGCTCGGCACGAAAAAAGTTCGACGCGCTCCGGTTCTGGAAGTTTGCGATAAACCGGCGAATCTTGAAGCCTTGCCGATGCTTCAATTGTGGCACGAAGACGGCGGACATTTTGTAACATTGCCGCTGGTTTACACCGAAAGCCCGACGAGCGGCAAACACAATCTCGGAATGTATCGCATTCAGCGTTACGATAAAACGACGACCGGCATTCACTGGCAAATTCATAAAGGCGGCGGTTTTCATTATCACGAAGCCGAACAGCGCGGCGAATCTTTGCCCGTCACGATTTTTCTCGGCGGCGCGCCCGCGATGATTCTTTCGGCAATCGCGCCGCTGCCCGAAGACGTTCCCGAATTAATTTTAGCTTCGGTCTTGGCTGACGGGAAAATCGAAACGGTTGAAAATCCGCTTAAAGGGCATCGTTTGATTGCCGAAGCCGAATTTGCGATTTGCGGCAAAGTTCCGCCAAAGGAACGCCGACCCGAAGGAGCATTCGGCGATCATTACGGGTATTATTCGCTCGTACACGATTATCCGGTTTTTCACGCCGACGCGGTCTTTCATCGCAAAGACGCGATTTATCCGGCAACCGTCGTCGGCAAACCCAGACAGGAAGATTTTTTCATCGGCGATTATTTGCAGGAACTTTTATCGCCGCTTTTCCCGATTGTAATGCCCGCCGTCAAAGATTTGTGGAGTTACGGCGAAACCGGATTTCATTCGCTCGCGGCAGCCGTCGTTAAGGAAAGATATGCACGTGAAGCGTTGGGCGCGGGTTTTCGCATACTCGGCGAAGGACAGCTTTCACTGACGAAGTTTTTACTTCTGACCGATAAGCCGCAGGATTTGCGCGACTTCAAATCGCTGTTCGAATACATCCTGGCGCGTGTGAATTGGGAAAGCGATTTCTTTATTTTTGACCGCACGGCTTTCGACACGCTCGATTACGCGAGCGGAAAAATCAATCACGGCTCGAAAGCGATGCTCGTCGGTGTCGGCGATGCGGTTCGTGAGTTAAAGCACGAGTTTCGCGGCGAATTGCCCGCATTCGTCAAACGCGCCGAAGCATTTTGCGGCGGCTGTCTGGTTGTTGAAGGCAATAGTTATGAGTCTGATAACGAATTGGGTATGCGAATCGCCGAATCGGGAAAGTTCGATGACTGGCAAGTGGTGGTTTTGCACGACTCGGTTGAGTTTGCGCGCTCGACCGATAAATTTCTCTGGGCGACGTGGACGCGTTTTAATCCTTCGACGGATATTTACGCCGCCGAATCAAAAATCATCAACAATCACATCGTTTACAAATCACCGATGGTGATTGACGCGCGAATGAAGCCTTGGTATCCGAAAGAAGTCGAAGCACGCGACGATATAATCAAACTCGTTGACGACCGCTGGCGAGAATATTTTCCCGCAAAATCCAAATGAAAAATTATCTGTACGCTTTCGCAGGCATCTTCATTTTAGGCTTGCTTGCATTAGCTTATTCGTATTTCATCGAACCGAATCGCTTGGTCGTCAATCGAAGCGAGATACGCATCAAAAATTGGAATCCGGCGTTTAACGGATTAAAAATCGTCGCCATATCTGACATTCACGGCGGTTCAAACAACGTCACGGCGGAAAAGATTCGGGAAATCGTGCGTCGTATCAACGAGCAAAATGCCGACCTTGTAGTTTTATTGGGCGATTTTGTTTCGCAAAAACACGAAGACAAGCCGATAAGTGGACGCGATTTAAAAATGTCGATCTCGGAAATTGCCGAGAATTTGAAAGGAATTCAAGCGAAATACGGCGTTTTTGCAGTGTTGGGCAATCACGACGGATGGTTTAATGATTCGACGGTTGCCACCGCGCTCGAAAAAGATTGCTGTCGCGTATTGCAGAACGAAGTTGTCACAATCGAAAAAGACGGCGCAAAACTGCGGCTATTCGGCTTGAAAGATCAAATGAAAGTTGAAAATTGGGAAGCCTGGTCAAATGAACTGCGCGGCATTCTTGCACCGACGGAAAATCAGGGCGATGTTTTAGTTCTGGAACACGCGCCCGATATGCTGCCGATAATCACGAATCAATTTTTGATTTCAAAAGATTTCAAATTGATGCTCGCCGGACATCATCACGGCGGGCAAGTTTGGTTTCCGATTCTCGGTTCACCGATGATTCCGTCTAGCTACGGTCAGAAATACGCCTTTGGACACGTCAAAGACTATAATGTTGATATGTTCGTGACCAGCGGCATCGGCACGAGCATACTTCCATTTCGATTTTTAATGCCGCCGGAAATCGCGGTTCTGACGATTAACGCCGAATAATCGGGCAGATTAAATTTCCGGTGACGATTGAACTTCCACGCGGTCATAAATTAACGCGGCGACAATCTGCAAATCGAGTTCGGGAAGGCGCAAAACGTCCGCCGGTTCGACACAGCTTTCAAAAATCCAACGGTTCTGTTCATCGCGGTGATAATGTTCGATTGAAACGATGTCCTGAGCGATTAAAATATAATCGGTGAGCGTTTCGTTGCCCAAACGATAACGCTGAAACTTCAAATTGCGGTCGTATTTCTCGGTGGAAGGCGAAAGCACTTCAAAAATCACTTTCGGGTTGACGACGACATCTTTTTTGCGGTCGTGAAACAAAGGTTCGCCGCAAACAATCGTTAAATCGGGATAAGAAAAAAGACTCGCGTTTGACGTTCGCACTTTCATATTCGGCGATAACGCTTCGCATTTTTTTCCGAATAAACCGTTGCTGACTTCGCGTGTGATATTGACGCAGATGCGACTGTGCGAGAGACTCTCGCCGGACATTTCGACGAGATGCCCGTCAACAAATTCATGTCTCTCGATTGAATCGCGTTCGAGTGCGAGATATTCATCAGGCGTATAAACGACGGCGGTTTTCAGCAAAGCGGTCATAAATTTTCAGTTAGCGTAAAAGGTTTTTGACGTTATCGAAATTACCGTCATTTTTGGCAGGTGTCAAACCTAATATATTCGTCATTAGATTATAAACATTGACGTTCTCGAAAGGTTCGGCGACAAAACCTTTTTTGAAAGCCGCGCCGTGGGCGATGAAGGTGGCACGCATTGATTCTAATTGATTGTCGTAGCCGTGTGCGCCGCGCAGACCGCGCAGTTCGTCGCGTTCTTTCCATTCGTCGTAGCGTTTATGATTGGTTAAAACCCAGCCTTCGTCAGCCGAGCAGACAATCGGCGCGATTCGGCTGCCTTCGTTGTAATGGAGGCGTTCGGGGATTTCCGCTTTGCGCCAGCAGGTCGCGTGTTTGACTTGATTTTTCAGCGCGGTATAGATTGAATCTTCCTGTCCGCTTTTCGGAAAGATTTGGACGATTTCGCCGGTCCACAAGACGCGTTCGGCTTGCGTTTCGATGTCGAAAATATCGTCTAAAAACACAGAATTCTTACGCTCAACCGTTGCCATTCCGTGATCGGAAACAACTATCAAATTCGCTTTATCGTATATCTTTCGCGCTTTTAACCCGTCAACTAAACGTTTCAAATTACCGTCAACTTCCAAAACCGCATAGCGCGTTTCTTCGGCATCGGGCGAAAACTCGTGTCCCGCATCGTCAACGTCGCTGAAATACAGAGTGATTATCGTCGGACGCGTTTCGACGGGCAAATCGAGCCATTGCAGAACGGTGTCAACGCGCAGATTGTTCGGTGCTTTTCCGTTATATTCTTTGGAATAAGTCGGGCGAACGCCTTGAATCGCGGTTTCGGTGCCGGGAAAGAAATACGATGCGGCGCGCTGATTTTGCTTTTCCGCCGTCACCCAGATCGGTTCGCCGAGCCACCAGCGCGGATTTTGCACTTCGATTTTTTTATCCAAACCGAATACCGCACCGAAATCGTAAATATTGTTCTCAACAATACCATTATGTTCAGGATACAAACCTGTGGCAATCGCGTAATGATTTGGAAAAGTTTTCGACGGAAACGATGGAATCATCCATTTCGCCCGCACGCCCGATTTCGCCAATTCATTGAGCGTCGGCGGTTTGAATTTGTCCAAATAATCGGCGCGGAAACCATCGAGCGAAATCAGAATCACCGTCGGCTTCAAATCTTTTATCGGCTTGCCGAAAGCCGATAAATTCAAACAAAGCGCGATTAACAAAACTAACAAAACAAAGCGTGTATTTTTCAGCATATCAATCCAAGATAAACAATTTATACGCCATAAAACAAACGGTGCGATTAATATATTTAATTTCAAAAATCAGAAGCCCGCGCGACAGCAGGGGCGGAACATTCATACTAATATGTTCCGCCCCTGCTGTCGCGCGGGCTTCTGATACAAATTTGCTTATTCGTTGTTCAAAAGATTATCAACCGGCGGGTTTTTCTTTTTACGAGTCAAACCGCTCCTGTAAGCCGATTTGCGTTTATAACCCATCATTTCATATAACGCACTGTCAGGTCCGAAATTCGGATCGCCGAGAACCGCGAGAACGATTTTTTCGCGGGTTGCTAAACTCGCCGCGTCATCTTTCTCCCGCTTGGCGATGTTCTGCATCCGGTTAAATTCGATTTCTTCACGCTCGACGCGCGTTTGTTTCGATTTCTCAACCATCGTCTGGTATTCCGCAAGCGAATATCCGCCGAATTTATTATCAGGCGCACCGTCGCGCCACGCCGTTAAAACCGTTTCCATTAATTCCATATCTTTGGACGGATTTTGATTTGCCATATAATTTTATACTCCTCGATTGTTTTTACCAGCCGAACGGTTGGTTTGATGATTTGTGAATTGTAAAATTTATGAAACAGGAATCGTTTCATATCAGGAAGGCAGCGAGCAGTTGATTGAAAATCATCGCTCAAACAACAATATAAAACAATGTAAAACCGGATGTCAACAACTTTTTTATCGAACAATGAACGAAAATAAATGAATTTTCGTCTAAAAGAATCAATAATAAGCATCTTCGGGCGCGGACGAAGATGCTTAGTGGTCGCCCGAAGATGCTTAGACTTCACCCGAAAAGCCTTAGTCCGCGCCCGAAGATGCTTCGTCCAGGCTCGAAGCATCTTCGACCGCGCCCGAAGATGCTTCGACATCACCCGAAAACGCCAATTTTTTAAAATACAGGTTTGGAATTAATTGAGAAGATATACGCGAAAAGAAAATTGCAATTAGATTTTATTCATTAATACTAATAAATGCGGGCGAATCCATCACATTTAATGTTTCTGTTTCAACAATATCCACCGATTGGCGTTTCAATCCGTTTTTATCAATCGAATAAACGCTTCGAGTTTCGTCTTTTGTGCAAAACTTACAAACATTTGGTTGTTCTGAATCATATTTAGTGTTTTTCAGACATTTGCCAAATTGCTCGACATTAATTTTCTTATCCTTGATGGTCAAAGTTTTTAGACTGCATCCGCTTGAGTTCGAGCCAGTTTCTAACAAATCAATTAATTCAGGTTTTCCATTGCGCGTAGAATAAAAATAAACATTATCCGCGCCGCCGTCACAAGAACCTCCGCAGCTAATTCGATATATCAAAACAACCGCTTCCTTTTTCGCATCACCCGTCAAGTCAACATAAAAAACATCTTCTAAGTAATATTGCTCGCCACCGGCAGGATTTTTCCCGGAATGGTCATTTTCAAATTCACCTTCTTTCATAAGACCGAAATCATATTTAAAATTCTCGAAATCCACTGACTTGAATTCATCGGGAACTTTCCTGAATTGTTCATTCTCGGCATTTAATTTTTCGAGCAATAATTTATCGTATTGATACGTCGCGTAATGATATTGGCTGGTATTATTGGCATTGGAATTTTGGATTATCGGCGTGGGTTGAACAGGCTCATTCACATCCGAAACAGAGTTTGCGTGACTGATACAGCCCGATAAAATTAGAAACGCGAAAAATAACGCTATTGCTTTCATATTAATTCACGAGTTCAAAAGTTTACCAGTAAATTTCTACAAGTTTGGATTCGGTAATCGCAATATCTTTGGTAATTAAAGGCACGTCGAGTTCGATTGCAGAAGCAACAATCGCTTTGTCGAAAAAATCGTTATTAAAGTTAAAGCCGACGCTGCGGTGGATAATCGCTGTTTCGAGCGGCACAATCTCGAAATTGTTTCTACCGAGTAATTGGTCTGCCCAACGGTCGAATGTCTCCTTGAGTTTGATCTTTCCGAGGCTTTCGAGCATTGCTATTTCCCAAAAGACGACTGCCGGAACGTAGATTAGCGTTTCAAACGTCTCAGCCTGCTGAAACGCCTTCAAAACCTTTGGCGAAAGAGTCGAATGCCTGCCGGTTGCATACCAAATCAAAGGATGTGTGTCGGTCACATACATACTAATTTTTCAAATCCTTTGCCGATTTCTCCAAAGATGCGTTAAAAGCGTCGGTGATTTCGCGGCTCGCCGCTTCTAACTCTTCATCAAGCAATTCCATCGAACCGACCGTTGAATAGCCTGAATCGAAAGATTCACCCTCGTCCAAAATTATTACTTTGGCGCGGTGTTTTTTATCGAGTTTCACCTTCTCAAAAAGCCGTATTTGTCCCTGCGTATCAATTATTGCGTCAATTGTTTGCGACATAATTTATTCACCTCTGAAAAATTATCAACGAAAAGCCAAATCCACCATATTTGATTACGGTTTCAAACGATTAAGCATACGCGGGAAGGGAATTGTTTCGCGGACGTGTTCGATGCCGCACATCCACGCGGTCGCGCGTTCCACGCCCATTCCGAAACCGGCGTGCGGGACAGAGCCGAAACGTCGCAGATCGAGATACCATTCAAATGATTCCTTCGGCAGATTGTGCGCTTCGATTTGCTGTTCGAGGAATTCGAGATTGGTGGCGCGTTCGCCGCCGCCGATGATTTCGCCGTAACCTTCGGGCGCGAGCAAGTCCGCGCCGAGTGCTAATTCGGGGCGTTCGGCATCGCGTTCAAAGTAAAACGCTTTGATAACGGCGGGGAAATGATGCACGAAAACGGGCGCATCGAATTGTTTCGAGATATATGTTTCGTCGGGCGCGCCGAAATCGCCGCCCCATTCAAAGTCGTTTTCGAGTTCGCCTTTGGCAAATCCTTCTTTGAGAATTTTCACGGCTTCGTCGTAATGCACGCGCGGGAAATCTGCGGCGAGAATCGCTTCGAGCTTGGTCACATCACGTTCGAGCGTGGCGAGTTCTTCGCGGCGGTCAGCCAAAACTCTTTCGACAATGAATTTAATCAATCCTTCGCCGAGCGTCATCACATCGTCGAGATGCGCGTAGGTCATTTCCGGTTCGACCATCCAGAATTCCGTTAAATGACGGCGCGTTTTCGATTTCTCGGCACGGAAAACCGGACCGAAACAATAAGAACGTCCGAGAGATGCGGCGGTCGCTTCGTTATATAATTGACCGGATTGAGTGAGATATGCTTTGTCGTCCTCGAAATAATCCACTTCAAAAAGCGTCGTCGTGCCTTCGCAGGCGGCAGGCGTAAAGACTGGCGTATCGGCGAGGATGAATCCGTTATTATCAAAGAAATCACGGGTCGCTTTAACAACGGTGTGCCGCACTTTAAGCACGGCGTTCTGTTTGCGCGAACGAATCCACAAATGACGGTTATCCATCAGAAATTCCGTGCCGTGTTCTTTCGGCGTAATCGGATATTCCGTCGCGTTCTGCACGATTTCCAGATTCGTGACGTCCAATTCCACGCCGATTGACGAGCGCGTGTCTTCCTTAACTTTGCCCGTCACGATAATCGAACTTTCCTGTCCGAGCGATTTTGCACGCTCGAAAAGCTCTTCATCATTCGGTTTGAACACGACGCACTGCACAATGCCCGTGCCGTCGCGCAGTTGAAGAAAAGCCAGTTTGCCGCTCGAACGAATGTTATACAGCCAGCCTTTCAAGGTAACTTCTTCGCCGATCAAGGTTTTTAATTCGTTAATGTATGTCTGATTCATAATTATTTAAGCATCTAAAACGTATTATAAAATTTCCTTCTCAATAATTCTTTGTAAGTTTATGAAATTTTGTGATTTTTGCGCCGCCTGTAAAACAATTTCCAGCATCGGCTTGATAAACGGCACGAAATAAGTTTTACCGCGATTGACCGATTGATAAGAAAACGTGCCGACGGCTTTCAAACAGCGTTGAATGGTTTGCAGTTGAAATTCCGATTCAAATTCTTTCGCGTCAACTGCGCTCAAATCGAGTTTTCTCCGTTCATCTAAAAATAACTGTTTTTTTGCGGCAAGCCACTCTGCGGGCGGCAATTCTAAAACGCGGTCGAGCAGCAGCGAAACCAAATCGTAGCTCGTCGTGCCGATTCGCGCGTCCTGATGGTCAATGATTCTCAGTTTATTTTCCGCGTCAAGCATCAAGTTCGCCGCGTGAAAATCGCGGTGACACAAAACTCGTGCGCCGTCAGAAAGCGTTCGGGCGAGTTCGGTAAATTCAAAATTCAAATTCTCATCATCGTCTTCAGAGAGTTTTGTTTTGCGGAAAGTTTCAAAGTAATGCGTTTTGAAAAAATTCAATTCCCACAAAAGTTTTGCTTCGTCAAATCTAAGGCGCGAAGCAATCGAATTTGTTTGGTAAGCCGCGCCGGTCGCCGCCTGAATTTTAGCAATCAGTCGAATCGCTTGATCTAACAAAGCGTCGCGCGTTTCATCAGATTGATGCAGAACGTCGCGCAGAATTCGATTCCCGAAATCTTCCTGAACGACAATGCCCGAATCTTCATCGAATTGATAAATTTGCGCGACCGGCAAATCATTAGCGAGAAACAGCGCGGTGACATCGAGATAGGAATGTTCGGCAGCTTTGAAATCTTTCGTCGTAAACACAGGCGATTGCCGACTTGCCATTCCAGACAACGCGAAAATATTCACGCGTCGAAGCGTCAGGTGTGAGCGTTTCAAATTCAATCGGCTGATTATTATCGGCTAGAAAATTTTGCAGTCTTTCGATTGCTGCTTCGGTAAAAACTTGACTCATACGTTTACGAGAAAAATTTTATCATTGATTGAGCGGAACGACATAATTTTCGTCCTGCATAAAACCTTTTAGGGCTTTCGGCGGAATTTCTGCGCAATGCGTGAGCATTTCGGCGCGGACGATAGCGACGTTTTCAAAACGCTCGCCGCTTTTGATTTTAACGCCGTCGGCAATAATTGTGCGGGAAAGTTCCGCGCCCGCTTCAATCGAAACGTCGTCCCAAATTATCGAATCTTTCACCGTCGCGCCGTCGGATATTTGGCAGTTATCGCCTTTCACCAATTTTTCGCTTTGCCCGTCGAGCATCGCCAGCGAAATGTCTAGGTAACGCGGAATCGTGGAAAGTTCGAACCAATTACCATCGGCAACATGCGCCGCGATGCGCTCGCCTTTTTCAATCGCCGGACGATAAAATGTCGGCACAATGTCCGAATAAACGTTTCTGGGAATATAATCAAAAACGCGCGGTTCGAGAATATGTATTCCCGTAAACATCAACGGTGTCGGCGGCGGCGCGTCAAAACTCGAAAGTTGGTCAACAGTTAAAAGTTCGGGAAAATCGCCGAAACTTTTGACCAGACAGTCTTCGGTTTCGACCATTGTAAATTTCTCGCGATTGGTATTGGGCTTCAAAATCATCGTCGCCAACGCGCCCGATTCGCGGTGCGTGTGAAGCGCGGCGGCGATGTCTATGTCGGTGATGATTTTTCCGTTGATAATGAGAAAAGTTTCGTCCTCGAGCAGATGTCTGGCGTTGTCGAGCGCACCGGCTGTTCCTAAAATCTTCGGAAATTCCTCAGTATATTGAATGTCAACACCGAATTTTTCGCCGTTGCCGAGTGCTTCTTTGACCGATTCGGGCTGATGATGCAGATTGACGACGACCTCCTTGAATCCGAACTTCGCCACGTATTCGGCGACGTAACCGACCAACGGTTTTCCCATAAACGGAATCGCGGGTTTGGTGCGGTCAATTGTTAATGGAAAAAGCCGTGTGCCGAAACCGGCGGCTAAAATCATTGCTTTCATAGCGGAAGAATCAATCGGCGAGAACTGTTACAAAACCGTTTCACGCTTTCAAACCTTACTTTTTTTGAAAACTAATTGCAAACTTGCGAAATTTCGCGGGCGAACTAGAATTTGAATTGATGAATAAAGTCGCCGACCAAACTTTCGCCGCGTTCGACAACCCGATAAGTAAAAAAATACTTTCGGAAATTGAGTCGTCAGGCGCGAAATTAATAAAACTACAATTGTTGGAAACGGAGCTGATTGCACAAACTAACAGCGCGGAATATAACATTGCCAATTTCAAAGATTTCGATTGGTTGATTTTCCCGGATGTTTTATCGGTAGATTTCTTCGTGCGGGAATTGGAGCAGCGAGAAATTGAATTGTTTGAACTCGACGCTTTGAGAATTTGCAGTTTCGGCGAAGTCGTCGCCGACCAGCTTCGTTTCTCTCAAATTCACACCGATGTAATTCCGAGCAAAAATGTCGCGGAAACGACCTTAACGGCACTGAAAGCCTATATCGGCGCGGATAGATTTGATGGGTTAACCTTTCTCGTTCCAAAGGAAATTTCTCAAACAATCAAGCTCGTTAAAGAATTAGAAATGCTTGGAGCGACTGTTTTGGAGATTCCTGTTTACCAGATAAAACCGGCTGAGAAAAGTGAATTTACCCGATTTAAAAGGTTGCTTTTAGGCGGGGCAATTGATGAATTCGTTTTTACCGCGCCGACGGACTTCCTCAGCTTAAAGCATTTGTTTGGACATAAGTCGCTGAATGAAATTTTTTCGGAAGTAAAAACCACAGCCTCTGATTCGGTAATTTTGCAGACGCTTAAAGAACACGATTTCAACGCAGCGGTTTTATTTAAACTGCCGAAAATTGATAAAGTGAATCTGTGAAAACAGAAAAAAAATCTTCAGTTTTGCTCTTCTTTATAGACGGCTTGGGAATCGGACGGCGCGATGAATACAATCCGCTCCACCGCATTGCCGATGTCGAACTGCTTGCGCATTTTCAAAACGAATCGCCTGAAATATTTTTTGACGGCGTTATGATTCCGACCGATCCGCGACTCGGCATCGAAGGTCGTCCGCAAAGCGCGTCAGGGCAGACGACGATTTTAACCGGAATAAACGCGCCGCAATTTTTGGGTAATCACAAACAGGGTTTTCCGAACCAAATTTTGCGCGACGTGATCGCCGAACATTCGATTTTTCTTCAGCTAAAACAACGCGGCATCGAACCGAATGTTTTCGCTAACGCTTACACGCCGAAATTTTTCACCGAAACGCCGCGCTGGAAATCGGCGACGACCAGCGCCGTTGAAGCAGCTGAAATGCAGTTTCGGAAACTTCCCGATTTGCTCGGTCGCGCGGCGGTTTTTCACGATTTTTCCAATCAAAGTCTGATTGAAATGAATTTCGACGTGCCGCTGTTTTCGCCGGAAGTTGCCGGAGCAATTTTAGCGAATTTAAGCGAACAATTCCGCTTTACGCTTTACGAATATTTTATCACCGACAAAATCGGACACGCGCAGAGTTTTGAAGCGGCGCAGGCTTATCTTCCGCCGCTCGCCGCATTTTTGCGGGAAACTTTGCGGCAAATTGATTTTCAGACAACGACCGTCATCTTGACAAGCGACCACGGAAACATCGAAGATTTGTCCATTCGCACGCACACATTAAACGATGTCCCGACCGTAATCTGGGGCAGAAGAAAATTAGATGCGGCAAACAGTATCAAAGATTTAGCCGACATAACGCCGACGATTTTAGATTTACTCGAAAATTAAAATTTATGGAATTGAAGAAAAACGACCGCCGCGAAATTTTCGGCTGGCTGATTTATGACTGGGCGAATTCGGCTTTTTATACGACGGTCATCAGCGTTTTGCTCGGACCTTATCTGACCTCGCTGGCGCAGGCGCACGTCGGTGAAAACGGCGATATTTTCGATTTCGGTTTTCTCGGCGCAGTCACGGCGAAAAACCTCTTTTCCATCAGCATTTCAATCTCGGTTTTTTTACAAGTTCTTTTCCTGCCGCTTTTAGGTGCGATTGCCGATTATTCGAATTTGAAAAAACGTTTGATGGCATTTTTCTGTTACGCCGGTGTCGCGGCAAGCTGTCTGATGTTTTTTATCACGGATAATTCGTATATTTTCGGCGGGATTTTGCTGATTATTTCTAATTTATGTTTCGGCGCGGCAAATATATTTTACAACGCTTATCTGGTTGATATAACCAGCGAAGACCGGCGCGATTCGATTTCGAGCTACGGATTTGCGATTGGTTATGCGGGCGGAATTATAATGCTGGTTTTGAATATTGTGTTTGTTCAAAATGCTCCTTCCTTCGGTTTAACGACCGGATTCGCCGTGCGCCTTTCGCTGCTTGCGGCATCGCTCTGGTGGGGAATCTTCGCGCTCGGAACTTTTCTTTTAATTAAATCTCGCGGTGCGGTCAAAAAACTGCCTGAAGGGAAAAATCTCGTTTCAATCGGCTTTTCATCGCTTGGAAATACATTTCGGGAATTGATAAAACTGCGTCTTTCAGCCCGGTTTCTGGCGGCAAGTTTTTGTTATAACAACGGAATTCAAACGGTAATAACGAGCGCGTCGGTTTTTCTTTCACAGGAACTTTTCGTCTCGCGCGGCGAAGAAGCCAGCCAATCTTTTTTACTCGGCATTTTTCTCGCGGCACAGGTCGCCGCGCTCGTCGGTGCGCTTTCGTTCGAGCGTTTGGCGCGAATAATCGGCGCGAAAAAATCACTGATGATTTCGCTGGTAATCTGGATTTGCATCGTCATTTTCGCCTACGGATTTTTGCAGACGGTTTTTCAGGCGTGGGTAATGAGCGTGTTTATCGGTTTAGTTTTAGGCAGTTCGCAGGCACTGTCGCGCTCGCTCTATTCGCAGATGATTCCCGTCGGACGCGAATCTTCGTTTTTCGGGCTTTACGAAATTTCCGAGCGCGGAACATCTCTGATCGGTTCGCTCGTTTTCGGAATTGTTGTCGGCGCGACCGGTTCATTTCGGCAGGCGATTTTATCTATGATCATATTTTTCGCCATCGGCATTTTGATTTTGCTGTTTACGAACACCGAGCAGGCGATTCACGAAGCGGGAAATATGACACCTGAAGAAGCGGCGGTCGTAACCTAAAGAGTTTGTTTTGATGCGATTATCAAGTATAATGACAGTCGAGATTCACAAAATATATAACTGATTAAAACTGTGACTGAATTAAATAAAGACAAAATTGTAACTATTTTCGGCGGCTCGCGCTGCGGCGAAAAATCAGCAGAATATCAGGAAGCCAGAGAAATCGGCGGGCGTTTGGCGGAAGCCGGATTTACCATCTGCACCGGCGGTTATCTCGGCGTAATGGAAGCCGCTTCGCGCGGCGCGCGCGAGAAAGGCGGGCGCGTGTTCGGGATTTTAATGAACGAATTTAAAACCGAGCCGAATCGTTATTTGACCGATAAAGTCGCGTCCCAGCATTTTTACGAACGTCTGCAAAATCTGATTATGCGTTCGGTCGGTTTTGTCGCTCTGCGCGGCGGAATGGGAACTGTAACGGAAATTTCACTGGTTTGGAACAAACTGCAAACCGGCGTAATCAATAAACGCCCGCTGGTTTTGGTCGGTGATTGCTGGAAACAGGTGGTGCAGTGCTGGCAGGAAAATTTGGTGGTCAGCGACGCCGATGTGAGGTTTCTGGATTTTGCTTCAAATGCCGAAGATGCCTGCCAATTGATTATCGATAAATCCAAAAAAGTTAAAATTAATTAATCCTCAAAATGTGGTTGCCGAGCGGTGAATAAGAAAAAACGAAATTTCGACGCTTTTGAAAATACAGGCGAAGAACGAATCAACGCGCGTGCCGTTTCGAGAGGTATGGCGATTGGTAAAATTGTTTGTCTGCACGGTCGCAAGCGGCAATTTTATCGTATCAACATCAAAGATTCTCAAGTCAAATCCGAGCTGAAGCGATTCAAATCGGCGGTGCGTCTCGCCGTCCAGCAACTAAAAAAGATCAGCGCAAAAAAAAAGCATCGCGCAACCAATACCAAAACAGATATTTTCACCGCGCATCTGTTAATCCTCGAAGATAAAACGCTGCATTCTAAAGTCGAAAATGTTATCCGGGAAGAAAAAACCAACGCTGAATGGGCAGTAAAAACTGTCACCGAAGATATTATTGCCCGTTATAAATTAATCACGGACGCGCATTTGCGTGAGCGTTATATTGATTTGGAAGACGTTGCCGACCGCATTTTGAACGCACTCGGCGGCGGCGAAAAATCTTCGATTAAACTTGAAAAAAACTCGATATTTGCGGCGCGTGAAGTTAAACCTTCGACTTTGATTGAACTCGTCGAAAGTCAGCCGCTGGCGATTATTACCGAAAACGGCGGCTGGACTTCGCACAGTTTTATTCTCGCCCGCGAAATGAATTTGCCGGCTGTCACGGGCGTAAAGCGGATTCTGCGGTTAGTGAAAAACGGTGATGAAATAATTGTTGACGGTTACGCCGGACAAATCGTATTAAATCCGCAGAAAAGGACAATTGAAAATTATAAAAATGCGGCGGAAGAATTTCAACGGTCAAAAATCGTAAAAACTAAAATTTCTGACGGAAAATTGAGAACTCTTGACGGGCGGGAAATTATTATCAGAGCAAATCTTGATTTGCCGAAAGGTTACGCCGAAGCAAGACGCTTCGGCGCGAAAGGCGTCGGACTTTACCGTTCGGAATTTTTGTTTAATCAATTTAAAGGTTTTCCAGGCGAACAGGAGCAAATTGCGGCTTATACGAAAATCGCCAAACTGGTCGGCGCGGAAGGCGTGCGGATTAGAACTTTCGATTTGAGCGTCGAACAATTGACCGATGAAAGCGAAGAACGTGAAAAAAATCCCGCGCTCGGACTTCGCGCCATCCGTTTGGGTTTTTCATATCCGAAAGAGTTTCGCACTCAGTTGCGCTCGATTTTGCAGGCTTCGGTTGATAACAATATTTATTTCGTACTGCCGATGATTTCCGATGTTGCGGAAATTATGCAGACGAAAACGATTCTCGAACGTGAAAAAAAATCATTGCGGCTCAAGAAAATCGAATGCGGAAATCCGCGAATCGGCGCAATGATCGAAGTGCCATCGGCGGTTTTTACCATTGATGAAATTGTCGAGGAAGTAGATTTTCTGTGTCTCGGCACAAACGATTTGGTGCAGTATCTTTTAGCCGTTGACCGCGATAACGAATCGGTTGCCGATACTTTTCGGACGCTTCACCCGGCGGTTTTACGCGCTATTAAAATTGTTTTGCAGGCGGCGCGTAAAAAGGGAATTCCCGTAATAATCTGCGGCGAAATGGCTGGTTCACCGGTTTACGTGCCGATTTTAATCGGCTTGGGCGCGACGGAAATCAGTATGAACGTCAACTCGATTGCCCGCGTCAGTCGCGTTGTTTCGGAGATTGCCGCGGAAGAAACCGTTGAACTCGTCAAAATTCTGGAGTCGTGCCGGACAGCCGACGAAATTGAAAAAGCGGTTACTGATTTTTATCAAAAAAAATGGGCGCATTTATTTCCCACCGACATTTTTCCGCCGAAAAAACAATATAAAATTTAAAATTCTAGAAAAATTAGCTTTTTAACCTTTTATAAGAACGTCGGCAAAATTCGTTGATAATTGCCTCAAAAACTTGCTCAAAATGAAAATCTGTTTTATCTTTAGATTTCTCCAAACAATTTTCAAACTTTGAGCAAATAGCGAATAAAAGCGTAATTTGCTTTGTTTTATGAATATGAAAATAAATCCGCCAATTAAATTTATAGCCTGCGCAATGACAATTGTTCTGACGATTGTCGGCGATGCGGCGGCGCAGTCTGATCAGGGCGCGATTAAGAAGGGTAACTTTCGTTATTCCCAAAACCCGAAAACTAAAGCTAAAACCGTTAATTCTGAGAATAAACCCGAAAATGCTCCGGCGGCTGAGAATCAAATTTTGCCTGCCGAAAATCAAAATAACGCGCAAGATAACAATTCAAAAATTATAAATCCGGTTGAAAACAGGGAATTTGAAAGTCGTTCGGTTGCCAGCAAAACGTTGGAAGTCGTGAAGGAAGCCAACAAAAAAGCTGTTTCGCCGACTGATATTTACAAAATTGGCGTGGGCGACGTTTTGTTTATTAGTCTGCAAAACGCCCCAACGAAAGATTCGACGTATTTTACCGTTTTAAACGACGGAACTATTGATTATCCGCTGGCGGGTGAAATGATCACGGTCAGCGGTTTAACGACCGAAGAAATGGAAGATTTACTGCGTGATAAAATCAAGCTTTATGAAAATCCGCAAATTTCCGTCAAAGTGCGCGAACACGCCAGCCACGCGATAACCGTTCTCGGATTAGTCGAAAAAGCGGGCGAAAAATATCTGCCGCGCGAAGCCGTTCCGCTGTTCTTAATTCGCGCCGAAGCCGTCGTTCAGCCGAAATCCGATACATTAATTATCAAACGCGCCAAGTCTGAAACCGAACAAATTGATTTGCGCGACACAAAATCTGATGAAATTTTGATTTTCCCCGGCGACATTCTCGAATTCAAGACATCGGGCGATTCAGAAGAAATCTCGACCGGAAAACAATTTTATTTTATCGGCGGCAATATAATTTCTGCCGGACAGAAGGACTTTCACACAGGTTTAACTTTGACACAGGCGATTCTCGCATCCGGCGGTTTGCGAAGAACAACCGTCAAAAAGGTAGTCGTGCGCCGCAAAAACCAAGCCGGTCTGCTTTCACCGATTGAATTTGATTTGAATTCCATTAAAGACGGCAAACAACCTGATCCGTTACTCAAAGCCGGAGATACCATCGAAATCGTAAATTAAATGAGCGATTAAAAATTCTGCAAAAACTTAAATTGTATTTGTTGAACATTTTTTGTTAAGATACTTGAGCCTTGCAGTGGAGCAAGTCGGGTAATCGCTTTTGTTTGAAAAACAACAGAGGAAAGTCCGAACACCAAAGGACGGCGAGCCGGATAACGACCGGGCGTTTGAACTAATAATTCGGACGACGACAAGTGCAACAGAGAACAGACCAGCCTGAAAAGGTGATGGGTGAAACGACGCGGTAAGAGCGCGTCAGCGCGTTTGGTGACAAGCGCGGCTGGGTAAACTCCTCGCGGTGCAAGACCAAATAGGGAAACGTTATTAATGAGCTGTCCGTTCATTTTTCCGAAGCAATTCGGGATGCGTTTTCGGGTAGGTCGCTTGAGCTTTCCGGTAACGGCAAGCCTAGATGAATGATTACCGTTTGCCTTCGGGCGAATACAAAATTCGGCTTACAGACTTGCTCCACTCTGCACGGCATATTTTTAACGCATTTATAATAAATCAAAGGAGAAGTTTAACTTTTTATGGCAAACCGCAAAGGTGTATTTATCGGAGCGTATGTTCCCAACGAATTAAAAGAATCGCTGCGTCGCCGTGCGGCAGGCGAACATCGAACGCTTTCACAGGAAATTACGCGAATCTTAGTCGAAGCCGTTCACGGCAAAGGGTTGCCAACCGGAAGCGTTGACCGGCGGGGAAATGCGATTATTCCGCGCCGCCGCGCTGACGATCCGATTCCGCGCCGCCGCGCCGAAGATTTGCCTTATATTGCGCCGGACAACAAGAAAAAATAATCCGGCTGGCAATTGATTTTAGAGCGTTGATTTTCTGTAAATCAACGCTCGTCGCTTTTTAAACTGAGGTTTGTTAAAATTTTATCAATGAACGGAAAAGTGCTGGCTTTATCAATTGTCGCGGTTATCTTCAGTTTTATCGGCGGCTTTTTGCTGGCGAACTCTTTGAATCGAAACGAATTAAACTCTTTGCGAACCGCCAACGAACGACTCAAAATCGAACCTGACCCACCGTCTCAAAACTCAGCCAATCCGACTTTGAGCGATGATGAAATCCGCGAGAAAATCGCCGAAGCCGACGGAAATCCGACTAATTTCGCTTATCAAAAAAATCTCGGACTCGCGCTCTATCGTTACGCGGCGATGAAACAAGATGCGGATTTACTGACAGAAGTCGGGCGCATTCTGAATAGGGCTTATGAATTAAATAAACAGGATTACGACGTTATCGTCACGCTCGGAAATCTAAATTTTGACATCGGTTATTATAAAAAAGACAATGTTCCTTTACAAAAAGCGCGGGAATTTTACACAGCGGCACTGCTGCAAAAACCGAATGACGTGGATGTCAGAACCGATTTGGGATTAACTTATTTTTTGAATACTCCGCCGGAAAACGAAAAGGCGTTGAGCGAATTTCAAAAATCACTGCAAACTAATTCAAAACACGAAAAAACTTTGCAGGTAATGACTCAGGTGCTTTTGAGTCAGAATAATTCCGCCGAAGCCGAAAAATATC
Organism: Pyrinomonadaceae bacterium; assembly: GCA_963761145.1. Lineage (GTDB taxonomy): Bacteria > Acidobacteriota > Blastocatellia > Pyrinomonadales > Pyrinomonadaceae. Next base: position 28,233 of record CAVXFU010000012.1, on the reverse strand, counting down.
TCGCCAAACTTAAGGAAGTTAATTCTGCGAATCAGTATGTGGCAGACCTGGAAACGCGCCTCGCGCAACTTAAAGGAAATTCGCAAAAATAATGAAATGGTTAATTCTACTGGCGTTGCTGATGATTTTGCTGGCGTTTATTGCTATGCGGTTTCGTCAGCAAATTAAAATGGCGGTTTATGTTTGGCGAATGTTTAGTAAAATGCGGCAGGTCGGCAAAACCGGTGAAAAACAAATTGAGAAAAAGGCAGAACCGACAGATGTCGCGCTCGTCAGATGCGCTAAATGCGGAAGCTGGATTGCCCAAAACACAGCTATAAATTTGCGTTCGGGAATAAATTACTGCTCAAAAGCTTGCCTTGAAACGACGGCAACCGCTAATTGATTGAACTTTACACAAACATCGAAAGATACCAGCGAACGATTTGTTCGCCGAAAAGCAAACTGACAACTGAGCCGAGACCGAGAAAAATTCCAAACGGAATTTGCGTTTGCATATCTTTATCTTTTTGCCCGGAAATCAGAAAAATACCGATTATTGAGCCGCAAAGCGCACCGATGAAAATTGATAAAATTGTTAGCTGCCAGCCGAGTAGTGCGCCGACACCGAACATCATTTTCACATCGCCTAAACCCATCGCGTCAACGCCGCGCAAAAGTTTCCAAATTTCGCCGACCAGCCACAACGATCCGCCGCCGATTAAACCGCCGAGTATCGCGCCGGCGATTGAGATAAGCCAGTGCGGATAATTTTGCAGAAGAGTAAAAGGAAAAATACTGAAATCGGAAAAAACAAATCCGAACGCGAGCGGATAAATAAGCCGCACGAGCAGCGCGAAAACGAGCAGCGGATAAGTTATCACGTTTGGCAAAATCATATTTTCCGCGTCAATAAAGATCAGCGCGACCATCGTCGTGACGAAAATTAAAACGACCGGCAGAAACACGCTTAAACCGATTTGCCAGTAAACGAGCGTAAACAAAAGCGCGGTCAGTAATTCGACGGCAGGATAACGCGGCGAAATCGGTCGCTTACAATGGCGGCATTTGCCGCCTAATATTAACCAACTGAAAAGCGGGATATTATCATACGGTTTGATTGATTTACCGCATTTTGGGCAAGAGGAATTTGGGAAAACAATTGATTCCTCATTAGGAACGCGATGAATTACGACATTCAGAAAACTGCCGACCGCCGAGCCGATTAAAAAGAAAAATATATAACCGATAAATTCGGGTAAACCCAATAAGGATTCAAGAGAAGCTAAAAAAAATAACATTTGAAAATTTGAAAATGTAGAAATGGTTTGCGGAAATGAGACGAAATTTTCGCTCGAATATTATTTTAACTGTTTGCACGCAAAAGGAAAAGAAATTTTTAATGTCAGGTTAATTTGGAAGGCAATAGTCATAAACGAACCGATGTAAAGAAGTTAGCGAATCTAGTCGTTAAATATCGCAAAATACAAGGATTCAGTGATATTCCTAATTTCCAATCAATGCTTTCTTATAAATCAATTTTACTTTATAATTTTACAGAATTTTAAAAAGAACGAAAAAAACCGGCTCTCTTTGGATGAGAACCGGTCACAACATCAAAATAAATTCGATCTTCGGAAAAATGTTTTGAATTACCCGTTAAACGAATCTTTGAAAGATTTGCCGCCTGAGAATTTCACGGTTTTCGCCGCTTTGATCGTAATCGCTTCGCCGGTCGCCGGGTTGCGTCCTTGACGTTCGGCTCGCATTCCCGCTTTCAGTTTGCCGATGCCTGCCAGTTGCACGCTGCCCGTTGACTTTAATTCGTCAATTAAAAGCTGTGCGTGCGCGTCGAGAAACGCTTTTGCCTGAACTTTCGTCACGCCCGTTTTCTCGGCTAACGCGCTGGTTAATTCAGCGAGAGATTTTTCTTTCGCTGCCGGTGCCGCAGATTTTGCTGCTTTGTTTGTTTTTGCCGGTTTTGCCGCCGGTGCGGGTTTTTTTGCTGCCATAATGTTATTTAGCTCCTGATTAATTATTAAAATATGTCTTGTGAATTTATCATCAAATTCGATTTATTACAATAGCGCAAGGACTTTGAAGTAGCAAATGGCGGAATGTTATCGGGCGGAAACTTAGACTCGAAGAATTTTATTTCCTGAAATCGCGGCATCCAAACTATGTATTATCAAGCATAGTGCCGCGCCATATTATTTTTTTCGGGCAACATAAACCGCATTAACCGATATGGAATTAGTGTAAGGATTGGCAAATTCGATTATGTGAGCCGTCGCCGTGCCAAAAACGGATTCCAAATGTTTGGCAAATTTTACATCCGGCGGATCATTCGACCAGAGAGCAAACGCGCCGCCTGCCTTTATCTGTTTTTTTAGTGCGCTGAGTCCTTCTGTGCCGTAAAAGCGTTTATTCTTTTCATCAAGAAAATGTTCGGGTGAATGATCTATATCGAGCAGCACCGCGTCAAATTTTCTTTCTTTGTCGAAATTGTCAAAATTTGTCTGCGCCAATTCGAAAAAATCTCCCTGCCGCATTTTGCATCTTGCATCTTCCGATAGAATCTCGCCGAGCGGCACGAGTTTGTTTTGGTGCCAGTTAATTACTTCCTGAAATAAATCAATTACGAGCAGCGAACGGACGTTTATATTTTCGAGCGCGGCGGCGGCTGTATAACCTAAACCGAGTCCGCCGACCACTACCGCTAATTCGCCCTGAAGTTCAGCTAGTCCGAGATTGGCAAGTTCCCGTTCTCCGTCGGTGAAAAGACTCGACATCAAATACTCATCGCCGAGTTTAACCTCATAAATTTCCTTGTTTTGCAAAAGGCTCTCCGTTCTCCGGCGCAGCGTCAAATCGCCAATCAACGTTTGGTGATAAGCAAGTTCTTTGATTTTCATTAATTATCAGAATGTTTTGTTCGGCTGAATCTGTCAAGGCTGTCAGCTTGGGCGGATTAACTCCTGCTTTCAGCAGAATATATGTGGTGAATTAACTCTGAAATACTCACTGCGGTCTACGCTAAAAACTTAAATTGTGAAGTAACTCAAGTTAATGAAAATCGTGTATGCCGGAATTTCCACTCTGACACAAAAGCTAAAACTTCAAGCGGATATTTTGCAGATGATAACTTGAAATAGTACGAAAAACAATCTTGAAAATAGAAGTAAGAATTGCCGAAAAAATAACTTCAACTAAGAAACACAAATGTTTACCGGTAAAATTTTTACTTTGAAATTGGCAACCTATTTGGAATATTTAACTTTTTATATGCCATTTGAGTCATTTGCTACATATTTATTTTCCGAAACTTCTTTATTTTGAGCCTCAAAATAAGCTGTTTTTGATTTTGCAAAATTTATATTGACATTTGATAGTTTTATAATTACTTTAATTCTAATCCTGAAATTGAAAGATACCTAATAAAAATTATGAATAATGCCGGATTAACGAAACAACGCCAAGCCGTTTTTCGAGTAATAAGCGACTCGGATGAGCATCCAACTGCCAACGAAGTTTTTAATGATGCCCGCCGAATCCTACCCGGCATTTCGTTCGCCACAGTTTATAATTCTCTGCGCTATTCTAAAACAAGAGGGGCTGATCGGCGAAATTAGATTCGGCACTGATGCCGCCCGTTACGACCGTAAACTGATGAGGCACGATCACGCTCTCTGCAATAAATGCGGGAAGTTAGTTGATATCGAACTATCAATTCCGATCGCGCTGTTTGAGGAAGCGTCTGCCCTCTCAAAATACGATGCAGAGTCAATCGAACTGACCCTGCGTGGTTTGTGTCCTGATTGCTGTAAATAGTTGCGTTGACCTTATGATAGAGCATAACTCAACTGAATAATCTACATTTTAAATAAAATTCTAAAGGAAAGTAAATCGAAAATGAAAAATAACACAGAGCAAACGCTGGCATCAAATGAGCCAACTTTGGGCGTTAACGATTCAAGCCGATGCCCGTTTACAGGCGGAGCGATCAAATTCACTACTGTTAGTAACAGATCGAACCGTGATTGGTGGCCGAACAAGTTGAATTTGAATATACTTCGACAACATTCTTCCTTATCTGACCCGATGGGAGAGGGATTCAATTACGCGGAGGAGTTTAAGACACTCAATCTGAATGCGGTGAAAGATGATCTAGCGGTGCTGATGACCGACTCGCAGGATTGGTGGCCAGCGGACTTCGGACATTACGGACCACTGTTTATTCGAATGGCGTGGCACAGTGCCGGAACTTACCGAATCGGCGACGGTCGCGGCGGCGGCGGTAGGGGGCAACAACGTTTCGCGCCGCTTAACAGTTGGCCTGACAATGTGAGTTTGGACAAAGCACGTCGCCTCCTGTGGCCCATTAAGCAAAAGTATGGGCGAAAAATCTCTTGGGCTGACTTAATGATTTTGGCAGGTAATGTTGCGCTCGAAACGATGGGTTTTGAAACTTTCGGTTTCGGCGGTGGGCGCGAGGATGTATGGGAACCTGATCAAGACGTTTACTGGGGGGCGGAAATGACTTGGCTGGCTGGCGACATTCGCTATAATCACGGTTCCGAGGGTGTCGAAAAGCAAGGCGGCGTGCTTGTTTCAGACGATGATGCAGATGGCGAAATTCACAGCCGAAAACTTGAGAATCCGCTCGCGGCAGTTCAAATGGGTTTAATCTACGTTAATCCCGAAGGTCCAGACGGAAATCCCGATCCGCTTGCCGCAGCCCGCGACATCCGTGAAACTTTTGGGCGTATGGCAATGAACGATGAGGAGACCGTCGCGCTGATTGCAGGCGGTCATAGTTTCGGCAAGACGCACGGTGCCGCTGAATCGTCCCACGTGAGCGTCGAACCGGAAGCAGCCGGTGTTGCGGCGCAAGGCTTTGGCTGGCATAACAGTTTCGGTACGGGAAAGGGTTCCGACACGATTACGAGTGGACTGGAAGTGACCTGGACGACGACACCGACGACCTGGAGCAATAATTATTTTGAGAATCTTTTCGGCTTTGAGTGGGAACTTTCAAAGAGTCCGGCTGGTGCTCAACAATGGGTTGCTATAGGAGCTGAGGCGATCATTCCTGATGCCCACGATTCATCCAAACAACATCTTCCAACTATGTTGACCACCGACTTATCAATGCGGGTTGATCCGGAATACGAAAAAATTTCCAGACGTTTCCTGGAGAACCCTGATGCATTCGCAGATGCTTTTGCCCGCGCTTGGTTCAAGTTAACGCACCGCGATATGGGACCACGGGCACGTTATCTCGGTTCAGAAGTGCCGGACGAAGAACTGATTTGGCAAGACCCAATCCCTGAAATTACGTATCAACTGATTGACTCTTCGGATATTGCCGCATTGAAAGTTAAAATACTCGATTCTGGTTTATCGGTCTCACAACTCGTATCTACTGCCTGGGCATCAGCCTCGACTTTTCGCAGCGGCGATAAACGCGGCGGGGCGAACGGTGCGCGAATTCGCCTCGAGCCGCAGAAGAATTGGGAAGTCAACAATCCCGGGGAACTGGCAACTGTGTTGGAAACTCTGGAAGGCATTCAAAAAGATTTTGATGATTCTCAGTCAGGCGAAAAACGGGTTTCACTTGCCGATCTGATTGTCCTCGGCGGTTCCGCTGCGATCGAAAAAGCAGTGAATGATGGCGGTCATAGTGTGACGGTTGCGTTTGATCCGGGACGTGCCGATGCATCGCAAGAGCAAACGGAAGTGGAATCGTTCCGGTATTTGGAGCCACAAGCCGACGGTTTCCGCAATTATAAGAAGAGCCATCATAAATCAAAGGCAGAGGAAATGTTAGTTGACAAGGCACAGCGGTTGACTTTGACCGTGCCTGAAATGACGGTTTTGATCGGCGGATTGCGAGTCCTTGGAGCGAACTTTAATCATTTGCAACACGGAGTCTTTACGGCGCGTCCAGAAACTCTGACTAACGACTTTTTCGTAAATTTGCTCGATTTTGGTACGACCTGGAAAGAGACATCTGAAAATGAAGAAGAATTTGAAGGTCGTGACCGCGCGACCGGTGAAGTCAAGTGGACCGGCACGCGTGTTGATCTCATTTTCGGTTCAAATTCGGAACTTCGAGCCTTAGCGGAGGTTTACGGCAGCGATGATAGTCAAGAGAAATTCGTTCACGACTTTGTGGCGGCGTGGACTAAAGTGATGAACCTTGACCGTTTCGATCGGTCATAACACATTGCCGTTCGTCAAAATTTTTGATCATAACTCTTCGGTGGTAAATAAGCTGAACATGTGAAATTGCCGCATGAGGAGGAGTAAAATAATATTTTGAAGGTAAGAATTATTCCGGCAACAGAATAATTCTTACCTTTTTTTACAGTTGTTCAAATTTTCTAAAGTCGGAGTAATCGTTCATCTAATTTGCGAAAAACAATCGGCTTCCAACGGCTTTTTCCTTTTATAATCGGCTTCTTTGTTTGAGGATTTTCAAAATATCAATCAATTCTAAATTTTTCGCACTCAGCAAAACAAGAAGATGAAAAAGCAAATCAGCGGCTTCACCTTTAAAAAGTTCCGGGTTATCGTCTTTGGCTTCGATAATTAGCTCGACCGCTTCCTCACCGACTTTTTGCGCGATTTTGTTCAAACCTTCACTGAAAAGTTTTGAAGTGTAAGAATTTTCCTGCGGAATTGTTCGGCGTTTCTGTATTGTTTTTTCAAGTTCAAAAAGAAAGTTTTCGGCTAAATTCGTTTCATTAAAACAGGTGTCCCCACCGGTATGGCAAATCGCTCCGACGGGATTTGCTCGAATCAAAATTGTATCGTTATCGCAATCCACCAGAATTTCTTCGACATTGAGAAAATTTCCGCTAGTTTCGCCTTTCGTCCAGAGAGATTGCCGCGAGCGCGAAAAAAATGTCGCCAAATTTGTCCTTTCAGTTTGCTCAAACGCAGCGCGATTCATAAAGCCCAACATCAAAACTTTTTGGGTCGCCGCATCCTGAACGATTGCCGGAACCAAGCCGTCGGCGTATTTTTCAAAATCAATTTTCATTTTTTCATCAAACGTTAGTCTAAATTCTCACTGCGACACCGCATTCTTTCAAATAATTTTTTAACTGCGGAATCTGAATTTCCCGAAAGTGAAAAACGCTTGCGGCGAGTGCGGCATCGGCTTTTCCTTTTTCAAAAACTTCGACAAAATGTTCGGCATTTCCTGCGCCGCCCGAAGCGATGACGGGAACTTTAACGCTTTCGGAAATTATTCGTGTCAATTCTAATTCAAATCCGTTTTTCGTTCCGTCGGCGTTCATCGAAGTCAGCAAAATCTCGCCTGCGCCCGCATCTACTGCCTGTTTTGCCCAATCAATCGCTTTCAAATCAGTCGCCGCCCGTCCGCCGTTTAAGAAAACAATCCAATCATTTTCGACAAGTTTAGCGTCAATCGCCAACACTACACATTGCGAGCCGAAATTTTTTGCTGCATCTTTTAGAATTTGCGGATTTTTGACAGCTCCGGTGTTTATCGAAACCTTGTCTGCACCCGCATTCAATAAAATCTCGATGTCTGAAACTGAATTGATTCCGCCGCCGACTGTAAACGGAATGTTAATTTCCGCCGCAATCCGCCGTACGAGTTCGCTTAATGTTTTGCGTTTCTCGCTGGTCGCCGTAATGTCGAGAAAAACCAGCTCGTCCGCGCCTTGTTCCGAATAAATCCGGGCAAGTTCTATCGCGTCGCCCGCGTCGCGCAAATTGACGAAATTCGTTCCCTTGACCGTTCGCCCGTCTTTAATATCGAGACAGGGAATTATGCGTTTAGCTAACATTTCTCAATAAAAACAGATTGTTTTAATTTTTTGCAAATCTTTCGATGCCCGCCAATTCTTCCAATTTGATTTTGCCTTCGTAAATTGCCTTTCCGACAATTACGCCCGCGCAGCCGATATTTTTAAGTTCGACAATATCTGAAATTGAACCAACTCCGCCGCTCGCAATTAGTTTCAGTTTAGGAATTCGTCCGCGAATTTGTTTGTAAAGTTCGGTTGCCGAACCAGCCAGCAAACCGTCTTTTGAAACATCGGTGCAGAAAAATTGACTTACGCCCATGGCAAAATAATTTTCCAAAAACGGTATGATTTTCAAATCAGTTGCGGTTTGCCAGCCGTTTATTGTCAGATGTTCGCCGCGCACGTCTGCGCCCAGCAAAATATTTTCGCCGCCGTATTTTTCTATCCAGGTGAAAAATCTTTCCGGTTCTTTGACCGCGCCGCTGCCGACGCATGCCATGGTCGCGCCTGCATCGAAAACCGATTGCAGGTCAGCATCGGTTTTTATTCCGCCGCCGAAATCAATCGTCAATTCAGTTTCAGACGCAATCATTTCCAACACTTTTAGATTTGCGATTACGCCTTTTTTCGCGCCGTCCAAATCAACAATGTGCAGTCGTTTTAAACCGGCGTTTTCAAACTCTCTGGCAACTTCCAAAGGATTTCCGCTGTAAACCGTCTTTCGCGCGAAATCGCCCTGCGCAAGCCGCACGCAGTGTCCGTCAATTAAATCAATCGCAGGAATTATTTCAAACATAAAAATTTTAAAGTTTAAGAAAATTCTCCAAAATTTTCTCGCCGACCGCGCCGGATTTTTCGGCGTGAAACTGCACGGCGTAAAAGTTTTTGTGCCGGACGGCAGCACTGAAATTCAATCCGTAATCGGTCGTTGCAATCGTTTCCGCGCCCGTTTCGACGTAAAAGCTGTGAACGAAGTACACGAAGGAGTTTTCTTCGATTTCGGCAAATAAATCCGACTTCAAATTAAAGACGTTGTTCCAGCCGATTTGCGGAACTTTTAAATTTGCGTCGTCAAAACGCCTCACTTGATACGGCAAAATGCCCAAACAATTGGTTTCATTCTCTTCGGACGACTCACACAAAAGCTGCATTCCGAGACAAATGCCCAAAACCGGCTGTTTAAGAGATTTCATAACTTCGTCGAGGCGGCGTTCGCGCAGATAATTCATCGCCGTCAACGCTTCGCCGACACCCGGAAAAATAACTTTGTCCGCCATTCTTAATTGTTCCGCGTTGTCGGTTAAAATCGTTTCAACGCCCAAGCGATTAAGCGCGTTTTTCACCGATTCGACGTTTCCGGCGTTATATTTAACGATTGCAGCTCGCATAAAATTAAAAATTCGTACAGCAAAAGACGGAACTAAAGCAATTTTTTATTAACCACAGCCTTTTACCTTTAAAGACTTCCTTTGGTCGTCGGCAAATTAGCATCGTTCAAATCACGCCTGACAGCCATTTTCACAGCTTTGGCAAAGGCTTTAAAAATTGCTTCGATTTTGTGATGCTCGTTCGTGCCTTCCGCCTTTATATTCAAATTGCACAAGGCTTTATCGGAAAACGATTTAAAGAAGTGAAAGAACATTTCAGTCGGCATTTTCCCAATCATCTCGCGCTTAAATTCAGCTTCCCAAATTGTCCAGCTGCGCCCGCCGAAATCAATCGCCACCTGCGCCAGACATTCGTCCATCGGCAATGTAAAACCGTAACGCGCCATTCCGCGTTTGTCGCGCAAACACTTTGAAAAAGCTTCGCCGAGCGCGATTGCCGTGTCTTCAATTGTGTGATGCTCGTCAATGTGCAGATCGCCCGTCGCTTCGATTTTTAAATCAATTGAGCCGTGTCGGGCGATCTGTTCGAGCATATGGTCAAAGAAAGCAATTCCGGTCGAAATGTGCGCCGCGCCCGCGCCGTCTAAATTCAATTCGATTTCGATGTCGGTTTCTTTTGTCGTTCGTCTATGAATAACGCGGCGCGGCGGCAGTTTCAAAAATTCGTAAATTTCGCTCCAATTTTCCGCCGCAAAAACATTTTCAGTTTCGGGTAAATCGAAATTCGGGTTTTTTATGAAAATCGCTTTCGCGCCCAGGTTTTTCGCCAGCCGCACATCGGTCTCGCGGTCGCCGATAACGTAAGAATTTTCGAGGTCGTATTCGTCACTGAAATATTTCGTCAGCATTCCCGTGTTCGGTTTTCGCGTCGGTTTGTTTTCACGCTCGAAACTGCGGTCAACAAAAACGTCCGCAAATTTAACGTCTTCATTTTCCAGCGTTTGCATAATAAAATTCTGCACCGGCGAAAACAGATTTTCGGGGAAACTTGCTGTTCCCAAACCATCTTGATTGGTCACCAACACAAGTTCGTAATCGGTTTCGCGCGCGATTTTTCCCAGATTGGAAATCGCCCCGGGCAGAAACTTCAGTTTCTCGAATGAATCAACCTGAAAATCATCCGGCTCGAAAATCAAAGTGCCGTCGCGGTCAATGAATAAAACTTTTTTCATAATTTCTTTAATGAATTCAGTAAAGTCGCATTTTCGTCTGGCATTCCGATTGTGATACGCAGACAGCCCGCGCACATTTCAACGCTGTTTCGGTTGCGCACGACGATTTTTTCGGCGAGCAAAAAATTGTAAATCTTTTCCGCAGCGGACGTTTTTACCAAAATAAAATTCGCGTCCGACGGATAAATGTTTTCGACAAACGAAAATTCGCTCAAATGTTGAATGAATTTTTCGCGTTCGGCGATGATTGCGACAGTCGTTTCCTCTACCTGCGATTTATATCTAAAGGCTTCTAAAATTGTTTCCTGCGCGATGCCGCTGACGTTATACGGCGGTTTTACGCGATTAAAAAGCGCGATAATTTTTTTATTTGCAAAAGCCAGACCGACGCGCAAACCGGCTAAACCCCAAGCCTTTGAAAACGTTTGCAGGACGACCAAATTCGGATAATTGTTTATTTCAGCGGCGAACGATTTTTCACGGGAAAAATGAATGTAAGCCTCGTCAACCACGACAATTCCTCGAAAGTCTCTTGCCAAATTCAAAATATCATCGCGGTAAAAAGAATTTCCCGTCGGATTATTCGGTGAGCAGATGAACAGCAGTTTCGACCGGTCACCGATTGCGCTCTTGACCGCTTGAAAATCCAGCTGAAAGTTTTCGGTTAACGGCGCGCGCTTTATTTCAACGTCGTTGATATTCGCCGAAACTTCATACATTCCGTAAGTCGGCGGACAAATCAAAATGTTATCCTTTTTCGGCTCGCAAAAAATACGAAACAATAAATCAATCGCTTCGTCCGAACCGTTGCCGACAAAAATTTCCTCAGATTCGACCGAATTCCATTCGGCGATTTTTTCTTTGATTGCCGATTGCAGTGGGTCTGGATAACGATTGTAATTTTTCGGCAAAGGCGAGCCGAAACTGTTTTCGTTTGCGTCGAGAAAAATCCGCGCCGCGCCCGTAAATTCCGCCCGCGCCGACGAATAGGCAACGAGATTTCCGATATTTTCACGAACCAGTTTCTCCAAATCGAAATTCATAAATCCTCTGTTCGACCGAGCGTTGCCAGACGAATCGAAACCGCATTTTTATGGGCATCCAAACCTTCGGCTTCAGCCATACATTCGATGGTTCGCCCCAAGTTTTTGATTCCGTTGGCGGTCAGCTTTTGAAATGTAATTTTCTTGACGAAGCTGTCAATTGACACGCCGCTAAAAGAGCGGGCGAAGCCATTGGTCGGCAAAGTGTGATTTGTGCCGGAAGCGTAGTCGCCCGCAGATTCGCACGAGTAATTGCCGATAAAAACCGAACCGGCGTTCGTCACTTTTTCGGCGATCTCATCGGCGTTTTCGACAGCCAAAATAAGATGCTCGGCGGCATATTCATTTAAGATCTCAATCGCTTCATCGAGGTCGCGCACCAAAATGGCTTTTGAATTTTCGATAGCTTTCGCGGCGATGTTTTTGCGCGGCAAAACTTCGAGCTGCTTATCTAACTCGACTAAAGTTTCGGCGATAACCTTTTCACTCGTCGAAACGAGCAAAACCTGACTGTCAACTCCGTGTTCGGCTTGCGACAGCAAATCGGCGGCGACGAATGACGGAATGCTTGTTTCATCAGCCAGAATCGCCACTTCGGACGGTCCGGCTGGCATATCTATCGCCGTTCCCGACTTTAAGATTTGCTGTTTGGCTTCGGTAACGAATTGATTGCCGGGACCGAAGACTTTATAGACACGCGGAACAGTTTCAGTGCCGAAAGCCATTGCGCCGACGGCTTGTGCTCCGCCGATTTTAAATACTTTGGTCGCGCCGCAGAGTTTTGCCGCATAGAGCGTTGCACTGTTAACTTTTCCGCTTGTATCCGGCGGCGAGCAAACGATTATCTCCCGGCAGCCCGCAATCTGCGCCGGAATCGCCAACATCAACACGGTCGAAAAAAGCGGCGCTGTTCCCGCCGGAACGTAAAGTCCGACTTTTTCTATCGCCACCGATTTTCGCCAGCAGAACACGCCCGGCGTCGTTTCAATGATCTCGTGTTTTTCGGTTTGTGCGCGGTGAAATTTTTCGATGTTCGCTTTTGCCGCGCATATCGCTTCTTTCAATTCGTTTGAAATTTGTGCTTCGGCTTCGGCGAATTCTTCGTTTGAAACGAGAAAATCGTCGAGTTCAACGCGATCGAAATGACGTGCGCAGTGTTGAAGGGCGAGATCGCCGTTTTTTTTCACGTCCTCCAAAATGTTGGCGACCGTTCGTTCCAGAAATTTCGTGTCGAGCGACGGGCGCGATAAAAGCTCTGACCAAAGTTCTTTTTGCGGGTAAAGAATTGTTTTCATAAAAATTTATTAAAATTTAAGTAATATTGTTGCACATTATCAACCGACCATTTGATCAATTGAGAGAATTAAGATTCCTTCAGCACCGACATCTCGCAGTCGTTCAACAATCGTCCAGAGATTATTTTCGTCCACAACTGAATGAATCGAACTCCAACCGATTTCCGCGAGCGGCATTACGGTCGGACTTTTAATGCCGGGCAGAATTTCTACAATCTCGGCGAGTTTTTCATTCGGCGCATTAAGCAGAATGTATTTATTGGCGGCAGCGGCTTTTACGGCTCGCACGCGAAAAAGCAATTTATCGAGAATTAATTGCAGATCCGTTTCGAGATTGGGGCGCGCAATCAGCACAGCTTCGGACAGTAGGACGGTTTCAACTTCGCGCAAACCGTTGGTAAAAAGCGTGCTGCCGGAACTGACAATATCGCACACGGCATCAGCCAGACCGATTCCGGGCGCAATCTCGACCGAGCCGCTGATTACGTGAATGTCTGCCGCAACACCGTTTTCTGACAGAAAATCGCTAAAGATATTCGGATAACTGGTTGCGATGCGTTTGCCGTCAATGTCATTGATCGAGCGATAATCAAGCGACTTCGGAACGGCTAGTGCCAGACGGCATTTGCCGAAACCGAGTTTTTGACGCATCTCAACAGCGCATCGTTTTTCCGCGAGAATATTTTCGCCAATGATGCCGATGTCCGCCACGCCGTCTTCGATGTATTGCGGAATGTCGTCGTCGCGCAGGAAAAAGATTTCAAGCGGGAAGTTTTGCGCCTCGGATTTAAGTTTACCCAAGCCGTTGCTGAATTTTATACCGCATTTTTCGAGCAGATTCGTCGAATCCTCGCTCAAGCGTCCGGCTTTCTGTAATGCGATTTTTAATTTTCTATTCTGCATAAAAGACAAAACTGCGCTTTAAAACTCGTCTGGAGTTTCGCGCTTCGTGTATTAACTAATTTTTCGGATTTATAAAAAAACGGATTAGCTCGCGCGATTGATCGGGTGAATCGCGTGATGGTGCTGATGTAATTGACAGGAAAATTTTCGCATCGTTTTAACCATTCTGTGTCATAAGAAAAAAAAACGCAAGACGAAGTCTGGAGACGGCAAAAGTTTTTCAAAATAGATTTTTTCCTTCCGTAGATTGGGCAGCCAAATAAATGCCGCTCAATTTAGAGGTTAATTTTCTGATAATTTATAATGCCCTTAAACTAATTTTACTTCTGGAAATTATATAAATTTCAACCTTGGTTGTTTTTGTTTGCTATAGTTCGCGCACATTCAGCGACATCCGTAAAGTTGCGCGCGTAGAATTCGCTGTCAAAACGTTTTCTTATATGTTCGTCTTCAAAAACAATGCCGCCGAGCAGTATCGGAATTTCGAGACCGGCTATTTTTTCTCTGAAATCTTTATAATCCCGCGACAATCGCTCTAAATCATTTATCACGGCAGCGGAAATGCATACCAAATTCGGAGTTTGCCGTAAAACCTCGTCAGCCAGCGAATAAAGCGGCGTGGCGGCACCGAAATTAATAACTTCCAAGCCTTCGTTTTCAATCGCCATTTGCGCCATAAGCGTCGGCAGATCGTGAAAGTCGCCTTCCATTGCGCAGCAAATTGCCAGACGGTGCGTCATTTCAGGAACTGGAAGCGCATTTCTTAGTTTGTATAGGGCGGAAACAGCGATGCGCGTCGCCAGATGTTCCTGCGTAATGCTGATTTCACCTTGATGCCATAATTCGCCGATTTTTCGCATCGCCGGACAAACTATTTGATCAATGATTGCCGACAGCGGTTCGCCTTTCAGATGCGCGGTGATAAAAACATTGGCTGCCGCCTCTTCGCCTCCGTCAATCAACGTCTGAAGAAATGCCGAATCGGAATGGATTTTTTTATCGCGGACGCGCTTGGTCGTTTTTGCAACCGATTCGTCGCCGTGACTTTGCTTGAGTCCAAGCCCTTGTTCGCGCTGAAAACGGGCTATTTCATCAGCGCGAAAACGCCGGTGTCCGCCGCTGGTTCGCTCGGACTTGAGAAGTCCGGTTTCATCCCAACGTTTGACGGTCGCATCGCTCACCCTGCATAAACGCGCGACTTCGATTGTGGTAAAGCTTTTTATATCTGCCATCTCTATTTATAACGCCGACAAAGATTCCAAAAAAACGTTCAACAGCACCAAGGAAAATCTTGTTGCTGACAAGTTTTATAATATACAAATCGCACGAATCGCACAATAGCAGATTTTGGAAATAAATACATTTGCATAAATAGTTGATATAATATCTCAATGTACTGAATAGGATTGAAAGAATCCAATGAAATCACTTGACAACGGTAAATGTTTCTAATAAAATCAAAATCGCACAAACCGCACACGACAATAACTTGATGTTAACTGCGACGGTGCGGAAACAAGTCGGCGGCGTTCGCCGAAAAGGTTCGGGGAATATGACCCGAAAACAAACTTATAACATTTAACTTTACAGATTAGTAATTTTTTAAGGAGAAAGACAAAAATGACAGTAGCAGCAACACAATCTTCCCAATTGGAAGAAGCAGAGAGACATTCCGAAGGAATCGTCGCCCGAACAATAGAGGAACAAACCGCAAAATTGCCGTCGGATATATTTCTTTGGGGCGCACTTGGCTCGATCGGGCTTTCACTTTATTTCGAGCTGAACGGCGAAACGCAAAAAAGCAGTTTTGTCAGCCGCTGGGTATCGCCTTTTCTGCTGCTTGGGGTTTACAACAAACTTGTCAAATTATCAGGTTCAGATCGGGTTAACAGATAACGAATTTGTTTTGAGCCATCGGCAACAAATAAAGGGAATTAGGAAAACGTGAATCAAGCAGCAATAAAAATTATCAAGCGAAAAGATGCTGAAGCGGCGGCAATAGACAAAACTCAAAAACTGTCCGAACCAAATGCTGCGGCAGCGATGAGCGAAGCGGAATTTGAACGATGCCTCCATCGGAAGATGGCGGATACTGTTTCAAATTGGGTTGCCGAGTGCCGAAAAAACAACCGCGCCGAAGAACTATCGGCTTTTCGCATACTCTTTGGCAATGAATTTTTATCAAGCAGAGCGGTTTGAAACAGAAAAATTCGAGGCGACAAACAATGAATGCTTTAGCGACGCATACGGTTGAAAAGACGGAAACCGCAACTATTCTGCGAAGGATTGCGGAAAAGGACAGAACTGCCGTTAAAGACTGCATTGACACTTACGGGACTTTTATCTGGGCGTTGGCGAAAAAGTTCACCCGTTCGCGGGAACAAGCGGAGACGGCGACCGAAGAAATTTTTACTGATATTTGGCAATACTGCGAGCGCCTCCGCGACACTCGATCAGCCGAAGAAAAGCTGATTGCGATGATCGCACTGCGGCGATTGATCAAATCTTGCAAATAGCCAGATTAAAATCTATGGCAATCATAGATGCAACGAACGAGCAAGGGCGGGAATGGACAGAATTTCAACATTTATCTAGAGATTCTGTCCATTATTTACATTTTATTTTTTTTTAGATTATTTAGGGAGTATTTTTATGTTCAGCAAACCGGATTACATAATTTTAATTGCAGCTTTCGTTTCTTTTTTATTTTCAATTTCGCTCTGGTTCGGAGTTTTCGGCGGCGAAAATAGAGATGCCGGAATTTTCGTCGGATTGTGGGTTCCTTCCATTCTTGGTTTCGGTCTTTTCTTCAAGATGAGCGCGAAAGGAAGGCAGGTATGATAACAATAATTATTTTTGTAGTTGGTTTTCTCGTTAGTTTAGCCGTTTGTTACGGTTTATTTGCTTATACGATTCATGAAATGGGTCCAGCCGACAAAACCACTAATGCATCGTCCGATTTAGCGAAATAGTTAATAAAATTATTGTGAATGCGAACGATTAATCGTTCAGGCTTTTAGTCGATATTATTCTGATTCGACAGTTTAATTTCGTTTTGCTTGAATTACCACGTTCTTTGATCGGCGCGTTTCAATTTAGGAATGAGTGGCTCACTACTTTATGATTCTGCGCCATTTGAACTGAACTAACCGCATTGGGTCTCGAAATTTTTTGTGGAATTTGCCGGTAAAATTAATATAATTTTCCCTACATCAATTTATTATCCTTCCCAAAACAATTTTCTGTTCACATTTATTGAATTACCACTGTCATAAAGAGGAATTTGATATTGTCAGGACTAGATAGGTGCGAAAAAAAATGTAAGTTCCATTTCGTTGTGAATTTACGGTAAATTGCTGCTGCCCGAACTTACTCGAACACATTATTGCAGTGCTGTTTGTTTTTTGACGAACATTGCAATTTCAACGCGGTTGGAGAAATTCTTTTTCGCTAAGATATGGCGAATATGATGTTCGACGGTGCGAACGCTTATGCGGAATTCCAAGGCGATTTCTTTGTTGCTCAAACTGCGTGAAACGGCTTCGGCTATTCGTGTTTCGGCTTCGGTCAATTGTTCGTCAAAAAAGTTTTCTTCGAGTTTTTCGGCTTCCGCTTTGCCTACGAGACGGGCGATTTGCGAATGCGTGCGCTCGACGCGATTGAGAATTGAGGCGATGACGGCGATTAGTTCGTCCGGCTCGAACGGTTTCGTTAAGTAAGCGTCAATGCCTGTGCGAAAGCCTTCGATGCGGTCGGCGGTCGTATCCTTCGCCCCGCAAATCAACCGCGACGGCTCGCAATAATTTCGGTTCGTCGTCAAACCACCAGTAACCTATATGCCATATTTTTGTTGGTTTATCGCGCCGCACCCGGAACTTTCCGGCGAGTTTTTCATTTGGTTCAGCTTGATTTTGTTTCTTTTAAGTTCAGTCACCTTAACAAGCCATCTCAAAAAATTAGTTTTCGGAGTTCGTAGTTCCGGCTTTAGTTGGCTCTTCTTCTGCGGAAAAGCCGACTAAAGCGGAAACTCCGAACGTGACTTTGATTTCTGAGGTAGTCGAAAAAAAATCCAAAATGACCGATTCGCGCCCTAAATGTCCGGGTTAAAGACCTAAATGAGCGATTGGAAGACTGAATGAGCAATCTTTGTATCTAAATGACCGATTCGCGCTCTGAATATGCCGCTCGTGTATCGGAATGACCGATTCGCGTTCTAAATATCCGATTCGCGGGCTAAATAACCGTTTCAACTTCCAAACAAACCCGTCTGATTACCCGCCTTCGCCTTTTGCGCCCGTTTCGTAACTTCTTCGATCAAAGACAGATTCGCGTCGCACTACTCTATTAAAATTAATGTTCGGTGAGAATAATCCGTCATTCTTCGCCCAAAATACTACAAGCCATCTCAAAAATGGTTTTCGGAGTTCGGAGTTTCAACTCAAACTGGAACTCCGAACGCGCTTTTGATTTTTGAGACAGCTTCCAAATTAAGTGAAAACACGGGCGAAATATAGGTATAAATACCGATGCAGGATGCAGACGGCGGTTTTATAATTTAACTTGTAATTGCAGGAGGCAGAGGAAAGTAAAATGATTGACCGCAACAGTTTTCATTTGACGATTCACAGATTTCATATTTTAGATATGAAATTCCGCTCTTGGTTATGCGTCGTTTCCACGGCAGTTTAGGCTGTTTGGAAACGCATTCCGAAAGTGTCCGGGTTTTGGAAATTTCCCGGACACTTTTTTTTGAGATTTTTAGTATTTGTTAATCGGAAGCACCGGAGAAATCGGATGCGACGGTTGATTTTTGACAAAAGTCACTGCCAACTTTTTGTTTCGGCACAGTCAACAGAGATACGGTTGTTTTATTTTGAAGAAGAACTCTGATGACAAACAACGGACAACGCAAAATTGCCGGCTTTGAATTCACCCCATTTAAAAGGTTTCGCCCGACGAACAGATTTAGATAAACAACCGGAAGTTCGACTGAAGAAATTAAAACCTTTTTTACATTTTTAACATTTTCATTATTCGTTTTGCTCTCGATTTTTGCCGAGACAACGGGAAGAGAATTCATCGGCTATCGGCACAAAGGTGTTGTTTTCGGTCAAGCTCTGCCGATTACGCCGAATTTATTAGCAAAGAAGATTCTGGAATTATTAGACGCCAGCAAAAACGTCCATTAAAGGCGCAGGCGAGAATCATATCAGAAACTATTGTCAATCGAATTATGCTTGATAACTCATGTGCAAATTAACCGCAGAGACGCAGGTTTTTTCTAGATAAGAGAAAAAGAGGTTTTGGCTATCATCAAAAGATTACTGAATTTCCAGTAATTTCAACTTAAATTTCCCAGCCTCTCTGCGTCTCTGCGGTGAAAAAAAATTATCTTGGAAAGATGCTAATTTTTTATTGAAAGCGCGATCCGACGGCGGTTGCACAGCCTGCTCCGAGCAAATTGTCATTTGCGTCATAGACCTGAATTGTGCCGCTTGCGTCGAAAGCATCTCCATTTCGACTGCTGACCGTAAGAAGTTGATTAGTTATTTGAGTTCCGGCATAAGTGCCGTCTGGATTGAAACGAAGAAAGATGAATGCAGTAGAAAAAGTCGTGCGGCTTTCCTTTTCCCAGGTTCCATGTCCGGCACTTCGCAGGGCAGGACTGCTGAGGGCGGCGATTTCGCTGCTTGTGCCGCCGTGGTGAAAAGTTGATAATCCCCGAAAAACTCTGATTACCTCGCCCGTCTGACAATTTCGCTGCGTAACAGTTGTTCTCCAAACGCCCTCAATGTCCGATTTCGAGTTTCCGAATGGACCGGGAAATAAATTTTCTGTTTTTTGTCCGTTCGAATTATCTTGTGCAGATACTGAAATGTTTGCGAAAAGCATAACCAACATAATTGCCAACGCCATTCCGCCAATTGTTTTTAATATTTCATTTTTCATTTTTTTGCTCCTTAGAGGCTATGATTTTTAAGTGCGCCCGAACTTGATTTAATGTAAAAGTTTCTATGCACTTTTAGCCTTCAATTATTAACGCGACGCGATGGCGAAAAAAGGCTGATTTATTCTTCGGAAATTTTTTATCTTTTTGAAAATTCATTGACTCAAAACCGTGAAAGAGCATATTATTATTGGCGAAACGTGCAGAAAATAAATGGAGAAAGCTGCTCATAAATCAAACGAAATAACCGGAATGCTGCGCGATTGGAGCGACGGCAAGGCGGAGGCGTTGGACGCGCTTTTGCCGATGGTTTATGAGGAACTTCACCGCCAAGCCGCTCGATTTTTGCGCCGCGAACGTGCCGGACACACTTTGCAGACGACCGCGCTGATTAACGAGGCTTATCTGAAATTGATTGACCAGCGCGACGTTGAATGGCAGAATCGCGCCCATTTTTTCGGCATCGCGGCGCAGGCAATGCGGCGGATTTTAGTTGACTATGCTAAAGCCAGACATCGTGACAAGCGCGGCGGCGCGGATGAAAATTTGCCGCTCGAAGCAGCAACGCTGGCGGTTTCAGACGCCCGGGAAATTGATCTGGAAGAATTGGATCAAGCTTTAACGCGCCTCACTGCGATGGACGAACGACAGTCAAAAATCGTCGAACTGCGCTATTTCGGCGGCTTGAGCATCGAAGAAACCGCCGAAGCCCTGCGAATTTCAACGGCGACTGTCAAAAGCGATTGGCGAACGGCTAAAGCGTGGTTGTATTTAGAGATTACAAAATAAGTTCGAAGTCACGTTCTCAGGCAGCAAAACTCTGATGTGTTAAACCGCCTGAAAACATGACTCAAAACAGGTTAAAAAGTAAGGCGCGTCGCCGTGCGTTTCCAAATGCCGTGACCGCTGCTGCTTGGAAACGAAGGATTGGTTTCCGACATCGTGCCGCCCGCCGAAATCGTTCGCAGTGTCTGAATCGAGACGTGCGGCGCACCTGTCTGGCAATCGCGGAACGTCACGACCACATTCCAAACTCCTTCCAGAGCATTTTCAGACTCTTCCGTGATGACGTTTGGTGTTTGGTCATCGGTTTTATTTGGCTCGAAAAGGTATTTCAAGACCGTTCGTTTTTTCTCATCTGGCTGAAAGTCGAGCCGCTTTTCGATGATTTGCGCGACGATACGCGCTTTCAGAATTTACTGCGGCGCATCGGTCTGCCAGAATAACTTTTATAAGATGAATCAAGATCGTTGGCAAAAAGTTAAAGGATTATTCGATGCCGTCGTCGAACTTTCGCCCATTGAACGCAAGCGTTTTCTTGATAACTCGTGCGGTTCGGATGACGAGTTGCGCCGCGAAGTTGAAAATCTGCTTGATTCGGACGCGAACGCCAAAAGTTTTCTGGAAAATCCCGCCGCCGAAGAGGTCGCCAGTCTGATTATCGAACCGCCGAAAAACCACGAAGCGGAAAAGAGTTTCGGGCATTATGAAATTATCAGACAAATCGGTGCAGGCGGAATGGGTGAAGTTTATCTTGCCAGAGACAAAAAACTCGACCGGAAAGTCGCCGTAAAAATTCTCAACGAAAAATTTGCCAAACATGAATCGAATCTTCAGAGATTTGTTCAGGAAGCAAAAGCCGCGTCCGCGCTCAATCATCCGAATATTTTAGTAATACACGAAATCGGCGAAACGGAAAATTCAAACTACATCATCAGCGAATTTATCGAAGGCGAAACTCTGCGCGAACATCTGCAAAAATCGCCGCTGAAAATTTCGGAAATTCTCGACATCGCCATTCAGATCGCCAATGCGCTGACTTCCGCGCACGAAGCGCACATCGTTCACCGCGACATCAAACCCGAAAATATTATCGTCCGTCCCGATGGTTTCGTAAAGATTTTGGATTTCGGTTTAGCGAAACTCGTTGAACAAAAACAAGATGGTCTTGAATCCTCGACCGTCAAACAAAATCAGACGGCGAGAGGTGTGATAATGGGAACAGTCAATTATATGTCACCCGAACAGGCAAAAGGTGAAAAGATTGACGAACGCACCGATATTTTCAGTTTCGGCGCAGTTATCTATGAAATGATCGCGGGCAGAACGCCGTTTGCGGGCGGTTCGATGTCAGAAACTTTTGCCAATTTAATCAACAGCGAGCCGCCGCCGCTGACGAGATTTGCGTCAAACACGCCTGACGAACTAAACAGAATTGTCACCAAAACGCTCCGCAAAAAACGTGACGAGCGTTACCAGACGATGAAGGATTTGCTGACGGATTTGAAAAGCCTGCGGGAAAATCTCGCGTTTG
Organism: Pyrinomonadaceae bacterium; assembly: GCA_963761145.1. Taxonomy (GTDB): domain Bacteria; phylum Acidobacteriota; class Blastocatellia; order Pyrinomonadales; family Pyrinomonadaceae. Next base: position 6,408 of record CAVXFU010000012.1, on the reverse strand, counting down.
ACGAGCGTCTGGAAAAATCGCATTCGCCAAGTGATAAAAACGTGACCGCGCTTTTACAGCCCTTAACAGGCAATGGTAATCCGCAGACAATTGAAAGAGATCGTAATTTCACCTCCGAAATAAGAAAACGCAAGCCGCTGTTGATGTTCGGTTTAGCCGCATTGATCGTTGCCTTTATCGGTTTCGGTTATTACTTTTACAATTTTAAAAAAGCGGTAACGGACGCGAATGTCAAAAAATCGCTCGCCGTTCTACCGTTCGTCAATGCCGGAAATGATCCGAACGCTGAATATCTGTCGGACGGAATTACGGAAAGCGTGATCAATAATCTGTCGCAAATTTCAAGCCTGAGAGTGATGTCGCGTAATTCGGCGTTTCGCTTTAAAAATAATCAGACCGACACCAAAAACATCGCCGCTCAACTCGGCGTTGAAACGCTCGTGACGGGCGATATCAAACAACTCGGCGACAAACTCATCATCAATGTTCACCTGATTAACGCATCCGACGATTCGCAGATTTGGGGCAATCAATACGTCCGCACTTCATCGGATGTGATCACCGCGCAGACCGAAATCGCGCAAGCTGTCGCCAACAATCTGCGCGTCAAACTAACCAACTCGGAACAGCAAAAAATCGGTAAAAACTACACGGAAAACGCTGAGGCTTTGCAGCTTTATCAAAGAGGTCGTTTTCACGTTTTTAAATTAACGCCGCCTGAAATTCATAAGGGAATTGCCTATTTTCAACAGGCGATTGATCTCGACCCGAATTACGCGCTTGCTTATGCCGGGCTTTCTGATTCGTATCGCTCGTTGGCACTAGGCAGCGAATTAAAACCGGTCGAAAATCTGGCGAAATCGAAAGCGGCGGCACTCAAAGCAGTGGAAATTGACGATGCTATTTCCGACGGTCACGCCGCGCTCGGAATGACTTTGTTTTGGGGCGAATGGAATTGGAGCGAAGCCGAAAAGCAATATAAACGCGCTTTGGAACTTAATCCGAACGATGTCAACGCGCACATTTTTTACGCGCATATGCTTTCCAATATGGGACGGCACGCCGAATCGCTCGCCGAAATCAGCCGCGCCAGAGAACTCGACCCGCTTTTCCCGTTCGCGGGCGCGCTCGAAGGACAATTTCTGCTTCACGCCGGAAAAATTGACGAAGCATTGGAAAGATTAAAGAAAACCTTTGAACTCGCGCCAAATTTCTGGATGCCGCATTTATTCGCCTCGAGTGCCTACACCGAAAAAGGAATGTATGCCGAAGCCGTCGTCGAAGCGCGTAAAGCCCGCGAACTTTCCGCCGCACAAACTATTTCAATCGCCTGGGAAAGCTACGCTTTAGCAAAATCGGGAAAACTCGATGAAGCAAAAGCCGCACTCAACGAATTGCTGAAACTCTCGGAAACACAAGACATTCCGCCGTATCATTTCGCGCAGGCTTATAATGGTTTGGGCGAAACCGATAAAACCTTCGAGTGGCTGGAGAAAAGTTACGCCGAACACGACCCGAAAATAGCTTTTCTGAAGGTTGATCCAAAATGGAAGAATCTGCGAAACGATCCGCGTTTTATCAAATTATTACGCCGAATGAATTTTGAACAGTAACAGCGTCAGTCGTGACGATTAATGCAAATAAGGACGCTTTGGTTAACTCTGAGTCTCAATTGGACAATGGAGCGAGAATTACGCCGATTGAAATGTCGTGATAATTGTCACTATTGCTCTGCGGATTTTTTGAGCCAATAATTTACAAAAAAAGAGGCTTTATCCGATGCCAGAATAAAGCCTCTTTTTTTATTTTACCGGTTAGCGGATATAAGCATTGGGAATAGGTTTATCTTCCGTCGTTCCGAAAGCGATGCCCGCAAATCCACTCGTTGAACGATTTAGATACCACGCGCCCGTCGAAGGTCGGAACACCGCGACATCCGCCTTGCCGTCGCCGTCGTAATCGGCAGGCACCGGTAAATCTCCGTTGGTGCCGAATATAATCGCTCCGTAGTTGGTCGCCGGATTCTGCGATGTGTACCAATAGCCCGTCGAAGGTCGGAAAATAGCGATGTTAGCTTTGCCGTCGCCGTCGTAATCCGCCGGAACCGGAATATCGGTCGAGGTGCCGAAAGTCGCTTGAAGCAGTTGACCGTTTGAGCTTTGCCGAATATACCAGGTCGCCGTTGACGGTCGGAATATCGCCGCATCCAATTTCCCGTCACCGTCAAAATCTCCGTAAAGCGGTTTGTCGCCCGTCGCGCCCCACGCGATTGCCACGAAGTTCACTGCCGGCTGTGATGACGGACGATAATAGAAATTACTTTGTCCGCCTGCCGCGCCTTCGCGGTAAACCGCCAGATCAGCCTTGCCGTCGCCGTCCCAATCGCCTGCGACCGGAACATCGCCCGTGGCTCCGAACTGCACCGGCACGAATGCGTTATCGGAACTTCTCGTGATATAGAAATACGCGAAATTGCCCGCGCCGGGAACGACATCACGAAAAACAGCGATGTCGGTACGTCCGTCACCATCATAATCGGCGGGCGCGATTCTGTCACCCGTTTGTCCGAACTGAAAGGCACTGAAAGCATTATTTGAACTGCTCAGCCGATACCAATTGCCGTTTGACGGTCGAAACACGGACACATCCGCTCGCCCGTCACCGTCAAAATCATAAAGGGTTCTAACTGAGTTGTTATTCAAAAGCCGGACGATGGAAACCTTCTGAACTTCATTATATTTCGTAAAGTTACCGCCGACGAGAATTTTGCTGTCAGGCTGCAATGCTAGAGAATTTACCAAGCCATCAATTCCCGTTCCGATATTAAACGACGAATCTATGGTGCCGTCTGGATTCAATCTGACAATTTTGTTGCGCGAAACACCGTTCACTGTCGTGAAATTACCGCCGATAATAATTTTCCCGTTTGACTCTATTTTGATGGCGGTGACAGTTTGATCGGTGCCGGTCGTAAAAGTTCCATCGAGATTGCCGTCAGAATTAAGACGTGCCAGATAGTTTCGTCCCGAACCGTTATAGCTCAGGAAACTGCCGCCGATGAGGATTTTGCCGTCAGACTGTAACGCAATATCATAGACGGTGTTATTCGCACCGCCGAGCGGATTGAATGTATTGTCGAGCGAACCGTCCGCATTCAATCGGGCGACTCTGCCGCGTGGTGTGCCGTTGACTATCGTGAATCCGCCGGCGACAAGTATTTTTCCATCCGGCTGCAGCACAGCGCGGTTGACTGATTGAAAATTCGTCGTATTGAACGTCGCGCTAAACGAAGTATCCTGCGAGCCGTCTGTGTTATATCTTTTCGCTGAAAGAATGCAGCCGCAATTTGGGTCGCCAGGAACGGTAATAATTTTGCCGTCCGGCTGTATGACAATATCAGAAACATAAAATAACATTGTCGCCGAGGCAGGGGCGTTGAAAGTATTGTCTGGCGAGCCGTCCGCGTTCAGACGTTGTAAAGTAGGTCTGGGCGATCCGCCGCCCGGACTAAAGAATGTCCCGCCAACCAGAATTTTGCCGTCCGCTTGCAATGCCAGAGCTTGAACGCTGTCCGAGGTAGTGCCAATTAAGGTCGTCGGATTAAAGGTTGCATCAGCGCTTCCGTCGGCGTTAAAGCGGGCGATTTGCCGGCGGGCGAGTTGATTTATCGCACCTATATTGCCAGCCACGAGAATTTTACCGTCCGGCTGCACCACAATGTCCGTTACCACACCGCGCACGCCGACCAGCGCAACAAATAAATTATCTATTGTGCCGTCATTATTCAGACGAATAGCGCTGTCTCCTGCATTGAAAGCTATTGCTGCGGATATAGCCAAAATAACCTTACCGTCCGGCAGCGGTAGCAGAACTCGCACATATTCAAGATTGGCGAGATTGTTACCGAAAGCAGCATCTACATTCCCGCCTGCGTCAAGACGCACCAGGTTTCTTCTGGGCGTACCATTGACGCTCGAAAAGAAACCGCCGATCAAGATTTTTCCGCTGGCATCCAAATCAATATCATAGACGACCGGATTCTGCCCGACGACGATGCTTGTAATCGCAACGTTAAACGAAGTATCGAGTGTTCCGTCCGCGTTTAGCCGCGCCGTGTTGGTGCGGGCGACATTGTTGACGAAGCTAAACAAACCGCCGATTAAAAGTTTGCCGTCCGGCTGAACCTTCAGCGCGTTAACCTGTCCTGTCACAATCGCGTTAAAAGATAAATCTTCGCTGCCGTCCGTGTTAAAGCGTTTGACAAAACGGCTGCCCGAACCGCCGTCGGTCGTGATCCCGACGATTTTTCCTTCGGGTGTAACTTCGATGTCGTTAATGCTCGTAATTAAACCAGCCGGATTAAAAGTGGTATCAAGCGTGCCGTCGGAATTGAAACGAGCCAGATTGGTTCTCGTTCCGGCACTAAAACCGTTTAAGTTGAAGCTTCCTGCAATTGTGATTTTGCCGTCAGGTGTGACGACGACATCATACGCCGTGCCGCCCGGAGAGTTATGCAAATATGCGGCAAATGTCGGGTCGTATGAACCATCGGCGTTTAAGCGTATGACCAGCGCCAGATTGGTCAAAGACGGGTACGACCATATTTCCGGCGATGACAATTTTCCCGTCCGGCTGTATGTCAATTCCGCGAACCACCCCCAGAATCAGCGTATCGGGCGGATTAAACGTCTGGTCAACAGTTGAATCGGCATTGAGCCGCACAATTCCGTAGCGTAGTGCGCCGTTGGCGACCTCAAAATTTCCGCCGACGAGAATTTTCCCATCATTTTGGCGTTTCAACGCAAAAATATTACGAATCGGCTGCTGCGCGACTCCGCCGTTGAAGGTCGGGTCAATTTCGCCTGCCGCCCGTGCGCCGGAAACCATCATAAGCAGGACAAAAGCTGTTTGGAAAACGACTAAGTAATGCTTGAATGTTAATTTTATAGACATCATTTTTTTTACCTCATTGAATAAACGCTTAAAGTTCTTTTGGAAAATTATTTTACTATCAGATTCGGGGTTATTGCACGCGATTTTACCCTTTTAAGTGGCGAAAGTAAAGGAAAAAGGAGCAGAGCGTTAAGGTGAAACTAATCGCTGATTCGAGATTGTATCTTCTACATTTGCGCTTGACGAGAATGTAGAAGATACCCGGCGACATCGCGCCGAGACCGATTGAAACTATCAACCCGAAAATAAAAAGCGATAATAAAGAACGTCGTTCGCTCCGCCGTGCAAACGATTGGTTGAATTCATGGGCTGCATCTAACCGTCAATAACTACGGCGGCAGTAATCTGGGCTGGAGCGAGAGTTATCAATTCGATTATTCACGCCGCGATAAAACCTGGCAGCTTGTCTTAGCGGCAGAAGAAACTTTTAATGCGCTTGATCCGACGATACTAAAAACCAAAATTTATAAGCCGAATAACTTCGGCAAAATTAATCTCGCTGACTTTGATTCGGCGAATATTGGTAAATCAAAATAAAGTTCCGCGCATCTGAAGCAGTTTATAAGGAGCGGAGAAATCGTTTTAAACGGAAATATGGAAAAGTCGAATAATAATCGCGTCTTTAATTCGGGCGAAAATCTCGACGATTTCAGCCGCGAGATTCTGGTAATTTGTCCGAAATGCGAATCCTGTGCGCTGATTGTTCCGATTAATACGGAAGATATGAATCTGTTTGCCGCGCGGCGTTTGATCTGCCTGAAGTGCGCTTTTTTCCGCGAGTGGAATGAGAAAACCATTCGGCGCGGTTCGCGGGAAAATCCGGCGAAGGACGGTTATTTCGGCGAAGCATTATGGCTGCAAATCGCCTGCGGAAACGAAATTTTGTGGGCTTTTAATCTGAAGCATTTAATATTTATCGAAAATTACGTCTGCGCCAAACTTCGCGAGAGAAGGCGGCGATTTGGTTTCCGGCTGGCTGCCGACCGGTTTGAGCAATCGTCTGGCGAAGTGGATCGGTGCCGCGCACACCCGCGAAACTGTCCTCAAAGCCGTCCAAAAACTCAAAGACAAATTCGTTAAATCCGGCGGCTGATTAAATTCCGCATTAACTTTTATAAGCTATCTCAAAAACAGTTTTCGGAGTTCGGAATTCCAGCTTGAGTTGGTTTTTATGGCGGAGATTCCAGCTCAAACTGGAACTCCGTACGCGCTTCGGTTATACGGATGTTGCGTATAATGAGAATAGTTGGCATTTAGCACAATAAATTAAATTATGAAATTTAAATTAAAAATTCACTTGTCAAAATAGTTAATCGTATGTTACAAATAGGTTATCGTTAACACCAAGTCGTAATTAATACAATTTGAAGAACAAAATCCAAAAAAAAAGACAAACTACATTGAGCGATATTGCCATAGAGGTTGGCGTTACGCCGATGACAGTCTCCAGAGTTA
>CAVXFU010000011.1:0-7738 GCA_963761145.1 Pyrinomonadaceae bacterium | reverse complement strand
ATTGGTTAATCTAAGCGGCGAACTGATCGGCATCAATTCCCAAATCTTAGCGGGCGGCGCATCGGGCGGCAACATTGGCATCGGTTTTTCGATTCCGGCGAATATGGCAAAAACCGTGATGGAACAACTCGTCCAAAACGGCAAGGTCAGACGCGGAATGCTTGGCATCAACATTCAGAACATTAATGAAGATTTGGCGAAGGGCTTGAATTTGAAAGACGCAAAAGGCGTTCTCGTGAGCAACGTCCGCGCGGGAAGTGCGGCGGACAAAGCCGGCATCAAACGCGGCGATGTCATCACGGCGATCAACGGCGAAACGGTCGAAGACTCGAATGTTCTCCGCAACAAAGTCGCCGGAACTCTGCCGGGAAATGAAATAAAAATCAAGTTCACACGCGACGGCAGCGAACAGGAAGTTTCCGCCGTGCTTGACGAATTGACCGTCGAAGGCGCGAAAAGCGAAAACCCGCAAAATAAAAATGACGAGCAAAATCCGGCATCGGACGGCAAACTCGGTCTGACGCTTCAGCCTCTGACACCGGAAATCACCAAACAACTGGAAATTCCCGAAGACACGAAAGGCTTAGTTGTCACGCAAGCCGATCCGAACGGCGCGGCGGCGCAGACCGGCATCCGGCGCGGCGACGTGATTTTAGAGATCAATCGTGAACAGGTTTCGACTTTGGACGAAGCAAAATCCGCACTGGAAAAATCCGGCGATAACGCGATTTTGCTTTTAATTTCAAGACGCGGTCAGACAAGTTTTCTGACGGTCAAACCGAACGGTTAAACCGAATCATAGAAACTTAATCAAAAAATAAGCAGACGGCGGGAAATTTTTCCTGCCGTCTGCTCTTTCATTTTATTATTTAGATACCTGCCGAAAAGGATTCGATTGGATAAATTCGGATTTAAAAAACCTCAAGTGCATAGATGTGCCGTCTTTGTTTCCACTCCGATTTTCATTCGCCCGAACTCATAAAACCGAAATCCTTTCCAGCAGATAACCTTGGGGGCAGAAAGCAAACTATTGCCTTCAATATAAATCGCAAGATTTGTTCACAAATCGGGTCAAAAAAATTTTAAAATGCAAAAAGTTTTGATTTCAAATTATGGTAAAATTGCGGGCAATATGAACACAAAGGAATTAACCTGTAATGAAACTTTTAACTGCCAACGGTCATTTGATTGACCCAATCGGACAGGAAAATACGGGAATGAGTGTTTTAATCTTTACATTAACAAAAAGTTTATTTATCGGGTAAAATGGCTTTTAAGGAGATTTTCAGAGATGTCGCATATAACTTTACAAACTGCCGAAAAGAGTTGGGCTGAAATTTTGCAAAAGGCTCTGAACGGCGAGGAAGTCATTATCGAACGCGACGGCAAACCCGTGGCAAAAGTCTCACCGATCAAAAGCGATGAAGACTGGTTCGGAATGGATGATGGAAAGGGCTGGATTGCCGATGATTTTGACGAAACGCCGCAAGATATAATTGATGCTTTTGAAGGAAAAGAAATATGAACGCAGTTGTTACATTAAATGAAGCCGAACAGGTAGTTGCGAATCTTTCCGAATCGGACAAAGCGCAACTGCTTCGCTGGCTGGAAAAAGAAGTCAAAAACGGTTTTGCCGGAATCGAAAAAACCGAAAATGTGATGAGCGGCGCGGCGTGTATTCGCCAAACCAGAATTCCCGTCTGGCTTCTCGAACAAGCGCGTCGGCAAGGCGTGAGCGAAGTTGATCTGCTTCGCAATTATCCGCAACTGACCGCCAACGATCTCGCCAACGCCTGGGATTATATCAACGCTCACAAAACCGAAATCGAAGAAGCAATTTCCGCTAACGAAACAGACGATTGATGCGCTTTTACGCCGACGAAAATTTCCCGCTCGATGTCGTTGCCGAATTAAGAAATTTGGGACACGATTGTTTGACGGCTCTGGAAGACGAACGCGCCAATCAGAAAATCCCTGACGAAAAAGTTTTGGAACGGGCAACCGAACTCGGACGCGCCGTTTTGACGATCAACCGAATTGATTTTAAAAGATTGCATAACGCAGACTCCCAACACGCGGGAATAATTATTTGCACATTCGACGCGGATTTCATCGGACAGGCAAACAGAATTGATTATGCTTGCAAACAATCGGAAGAAATAAAAGGTCAATTAGTGAAGGTTTATCGTCCTTCATAAAAATGAAATGAAACTTTTAATTGCTAACGGTCATTTGATTGACCCTTTGGGACAGGAAAATACGGGAATGAATGTTTTGATCGAGGACGGGCGCGTTTCGGCTTGGCTCAGACAAAACGAATCTGCGCCGGAAGATGCGGAAGTTTTTGACGCTTCGGGTTTGCTGGTCGCGCCGGGATTTATTGATCTGCACGTTCATCTGCGCGAGCCGGGACAGGAGCATAAGGAAACGATTGCGACGGGTTGCGCGGCGGCGGTCGCGGGCGGTTGGACGAGCGTTTGCCCGATGCCGAATACGCATCCGATCAACGATAATGCGGCGATCACGCGCTATATGATCGAACAGGCGGAACACGCCGGATTGGCGAATGTTTTTCCGATCGGCGCGATTTCGAAAGAATCGAACGGCGCGGAACTTAGCCGAAATGGGCGAGATGAAAGCGGCGGGCGCGGTTGCCGTTTCCGATGACGGGCGACCTGTGCCGAACGCCGGAATGATGCGCCGCGCGATGGAATATGCGAAGGATTTCGATCTGCCCGTCGTTGACCATTGCGAAGACAAATCTTTATCGTCCGGCGGCGTGATGCACGAAGGAAAAATTTCCCTGCTTCTCGGTTTGAAAGGAATGCCCGCGCTTGCCGAAGAGATTGACGCGGTGCGCGATATTATTCTGGCGAAGGAAACCGGCGCACATATTCACATCGCGCACGTTTCGACGCACAGGCGCAATTGAAGCCGTGCGCCGCGCGAAAAATGAAGGAATAAATGTAACCTGCGAAGTTACGCCGCATCATTTTACTCTGACCGACACGGCGGTCGAAGGCTACGACACGAACACGAAAATGTCGCCGCCTTTGCGATCGCGAAGAACATCTCGAAGCGATTATCGAAGGCATCAAAGACGGCACGATTGACGCGATTGCGACCGATCACGCGCCGCATCACGCGGACGAAAAAGCTCTCGAATACGACCGCGCACCGATGGGAATTACGGGATTGGAAACCGCGATCGGTCTCGCCTTTAACGAACTCGTTCACAAAGGAATTATTGATCTGCAAAAACTGGTTCAGCTCTGTTCGGCAAATCCGGCGAAGATTTTTAATTTAAAAGATCGCGGAACTTTGAAAGCCGGTTCGATTGCCGATGTGACGATCATTGATCCCGACGCTCGAATGGACTTATAAAAATTCCGATTCAAAATCAAAATCGAAAAATTCGCCGTTCGACAATTGGAAATTTCACGGGCGCGGCTGTCGCCACAATCGTCGGCGGAAAAATCGTTTATCAAAGATAATCGTTATTGCCAATACTGTTTTAATACCAACTATCAAATAAAAACTCCGCTATTTTGAAGACTTTTGTTCGTCAAAATAGCGGCTTTTAGTTAAAGAAAATATTCCTATAAATTACATCTGCGAGGAGTCAGATAATTTAAAAATACATAATTCGCTACGCTGCGTCCGGCGGATTGTGCGGCAGCGGTGTCGGTCGGGAAATGAACGCCACCATAAATGCGACTGCGAGCAACTTCATTGATCAATGCTGAAAAACTTCGATAATTGCGAATAACATTCGGAGTTCCGCCGAAATTGATCTGGAATTGAATGTCGTCGCGCCCGTAAAAAAGCGAGTAAATGGTTGCGGCGGAAGAACTCGCCGACGAAGCATTTGAAGCGTAAGACGGATGCGGCGGCGTTCCCTGCGATCCGAGCAACGATTCCCAATTCGGGTCAGCCGTCGTGTCCGCGTTGCCGTCTTCGTCGGCGCGTCGAATCGCCGTGACAGGTCGCCAGAAACCGTAAGTATATTGACTCGTGAAAGTTGTTTCCAGCGCGTCGTGATACGCCATATAAAAGAAGCGCGAACAGACGGGCATTTTCGACGGTCGAATTGTTGCGGGCGAGTGCCGTCGTGCGAGCGACATTAAATATCAGCGCGTCGCTCACCGGCGGATTCGCCCACAAATAAGCGGTCAAAGTTTGATCGGCAGTGCGCGTCGTGCTGTTGACCGCACCGAGTTGTTTGACTTCATTAAAGCGGCGGCGTATTCCGCGCTCGACAGAGTGGGCGGCGGCGCGGGCAGAAATTGTGTGTTGCTTGTCAGAGCAAACGGCGTTACGCCCGGATAGTTTGTGAAGACGGCAAAACCCGGATACGGACCTGTGAATAATTCCTGCCAATTGCCCGGTGTCGGCGGCAAAAGATAAGGTGTCCACGGCGCGTCTCCAACCGTCGTTGGCGCGATTTGCCAACATTCGCGCGGCGACAATTGCCCGACGCTTACCTTGCCGTGCCGGATAAATCGAATTCCTTCGAGCGAATCTGCTAATTCACCGTCAAAAATCGCTTGCTGGTTCGGATACAAAATCGCCAAAACATCGTGTGCGGCTTGCGCGGCGGCAGCTTTCACCGAAACGTTTCGTATCAGCCGCGAATATCGGTTAAATACGGCGTGTAACTGCCGTCAATCGAATTAACCGCATCGAACATCGCCAAGTGCATCATCGCAAAACTTCTGTTCGAATTAATGGTTGCCGGCTGCTGTCAGGGATTTGAAGGGTTTGCCCGAAAACGCGATTCCATTGCAGAAATCACATCTTCGTTATTTCCCTGATTCTGCTCATTTTGATCTTGAGCATTTGCCGACAGCACTGCAAAAATCAAAAATATTGCGGTAATAAATTGTTGAATAAGTTGTTTTACGCGAATTGTTTTCGATTTACAAATTGTTTTTTTCTCCTTTTTGAATTTCTAAAATTGAAGCCCGATGTTTTTGTTTAATCCGCTTCGCGTTGGAGGAGGGCTTAATTCGACACAACGCGAAGCGTTTGTTTCAGCTTTTAGAGGCTGAATTTGTGCGCCTTTCGGTTAAGGCAAAAAAGCTGACGGCACAGGCTTATCATCTGCCAAGCCGAATTGCTGAATCGAGATTCAGCTTGTGCTTTGGCGAATCCACCAAATTCCGTCGCGGAAAATCGCCACGTCCGCTTTGCCGTCGCTGTCGTAATCCGCCGGCACGAGCGCGTCGCCGATTGTGCTGAACGGCATCTACGTCAGTCCGCAATTACCACTGAGGACGAAATCCCCAATCTCTCCACGATGTTCGATAAACAGCATACGTTACCTTATATTGTCCGCCGCGCTTATCGCAGATGAAATCGCCGTCAGTTTCGTGATAAATTTTCGGCACTCCGCCATTCAGGACGGCTGACGTAAATGTACCGTTGTTCCTTGTGAACGCATCGAGCGTGTTTTGCGGTTGATTAGCTATCGTCGTGTTGGGAACAATGATCAAGTCTTCGGCAAGTTTGCCGTCGCAACTCCCAGTTCCAACGTTATGGAGACCTTCCATTACTTTATCAAGTTCGGAAGGAAAGCTATTACCGCCGCCGCCACTTGCAGTCGTGTAACCGCTGAGTATGAGCATTCCCGCCTTTGAAAATGCATTTGCCACAGCTGCGATTTTTTCAGCTGTCTTATCATCGGCATGATTGTCAAGATAAAACATAATTCTCAGGTCTTTTTCTCTCTCGGGAACGAGATCATAAGAACCAACCCGAAAATTATTGAGGATTCTCACGCCGGAGTTATGCACGTCCCCATATCTTTGATTGAATATACACCAATTAAATCCGGCAAGATGACACGCTTCAGGGTTTCCAGAAGCGTGTTGCGGGACAGAATTTATCATTCCCTGAACGGTGAGCCAAACCGTGTCGGTCGAGTTTGAACGAGTAGTTAACAGATCGAAACTCGCAATCGAGACATCATAACGCGCCGCGACATCAACCGGAACTGATGTTTCAGAGACAGCGTCTCCTTGAATTGCCGCACCCGTTGGAGGCGTTACAACAACAACGCGAAGCAGCGATTGTTTTCCTGCCGGCGGTGCTGGCACAGTCATTGTTCCCTGATAAGTGCGACCCAGAGCGGCGTTGTGTATTTCGGGGCATTGGAACGGATAATCGGGGGAGATAATGACCGGACAGATTGAAACATCAACGGGAGTCGGTATGGGTCCGCTCCAACCCGATATTTTGACAGTCATTTTCCAACTGATATTCATCGGCGTAAATTCGATAATGTCGCCGCTTCCTATTCTTTGTGCCGATATTTCATACGAAAAGTATCTCGGCACAGTTGTCCTTATTTGAGCCATGACATTATGCGTCAACGCGATTGTTAAGATCGCAAATGAAACGATAAGCTGCATTATTGATTTTGTTTGATTCATAATTTTTTAACCTCACTTATTTCTTTTTAATAAAAATTTTCTTAGGTGCGACCACTTAACATTGTTTGAAAAATTTGTATTCTGATTAGTCGCGTGTTGTTTTCAAAAACCCTATAGATTTTTTTGTCTTTTTGTTACGTCGGTTGTATAATGCAGGGGTTATTTAGCCTAATTACCCAAAGCCTTCAAACAACCGACGTTTTGCACTGTGCAGATACACAGTAAACATCGGAGGTCAAAAATGTCTTTGGAAAATTCTCCTAGTTTTCTCCTAAATTTCTCGGAGTGCGAAATGAACGGCGAAGAGAAACATTTTTACCGCTTTAAGTCGTTTCGGCTTGATGTCGAAGAGCGTCAATTACTTCACGACGGCGATGCTATTCCGCTCACGCCGAAGGCTTTCGATGTGCTTGTCCTTTTGGTTGAACGCGGCGGTCATCTGGTTGAAAAAGACGAACTTTTGCGAATTGTCTGGGCGGATTCGTTTGTCGAAGAAGCGAATATTGCGCGAATTATTCACACGCTCCGCAAGGTTTTGGGTGAAGACGGAAACGGCAATAAATTTATCGAAACAGTGTCGAAAAAAGGTTATCGCTTTGTTGCCGAAGTTGAAGAAATTAATGTTTCGCCGCCGACTGAATCCGGCGACGCGAACAAACAAATTGCCGAAACGCCGCCAGATTTTTCACAGCCAATCAAACGGCGTAAATCGTTCACCGCTTTTGCCCTCGTTGCTCTGCTCGTGGGCGCAATCAGTCTCGGTTATTATGTTTTCTCCGCGAAAAAACCATCTTTGAGCGCGAACGGCAAAAAATCAATCGCTGTTTTGCCGTTCGTAATTCAAATAAAGATGCCAGCGCCGAATACTTGAGTGATGGAATTACGGAAAACGTCATCAACAATTTGTCGCAGCTTTCCGGCTTGAAAATAATGGCGAAGAACTCGGTTTTCCGATACAAAGGTAAGGAAATCGAACCGAAAAAAGTTGCCGACGAACTCGGCGTGCAGAATCTGGTTACAGGTGACATCAAACAGGTCGGCGATAAAATCTTCATCAATGTCGATCTGATTGACCCAACGACGGCTCACAAATCTGGGGCAAGCAATTCGTCAAAAATTCTTCCGATGTAGTTGCGGCGCAAACCGAAATCGCGCAATCAATCGCGCAAAATCTTACAATTAAATTTAACCGACGCGGAAAAACGGCAACTCGCAAGACACACCCGACGGAAAACGCCGAAGCCTATCAGCTTTATCTCAAAGGTCAATTTTTCGGTCAGCATAACACTCCCGAAGCGCTAAAC
>CAVXFU010000010.1:0-567749 GCA_963761145.1 Pyrinomonadaceae bacterium | reverse complement strand
ATTTCTTCGGATTATAATTTACTGTCAATAGTTTTGGCGTTGCTGTATGAAAAGAAAACATCTGAAGATGTATCGAGATATCGTAATCCGCTTTCTGCTTTGGCAAAAGTCGAAAGGTGAGAAAATCATTAGCTTATGCCAGATGAGCAAAGTTTGACCGAAAGACTCTTTAAAGGCGAAACGCGAGCCGTAGCGCGGGCAATTACCAAAGTCGAAAACGGAGCAAACGGCGCGGCGGAATAATGAAAGAGGTTTTTCCGAAAACCGGAAACGCTTTAATTATCGGAATTACCGGCTCGCCCGGCGCGGGAAAATCTTCGCTGGTTGATAAACTCGCGCTTTTTTATCGTGACAGAGGCGAACAAATCGGAATCGTCTGCGTTGACCCGTCGAGCCCGTTTTCTGGCGGCGCGATTCTCGGCGACCGCATCCGAATGCAAACGCTCGGACTGGATAAAAACGTTTTTATCCGCTCGATGGCGACGCGCGGCAATCTCGGCGGACTTTCCCGCGCGACGGTTGACGCGGTAGCGATTTTAGACGCGGCGGGATTTGATAAAGTCATTGTCGAAACGGTCGGTGTCGGACAGGACGAAGTGGAAATCGTCAAAACGGCCGACGTTTCGGTCGTCGTTCTCGTTCCCGGAATGGGCGACGATATTCAGGCGATTAAAGCCGGAATTATGGAAATCGGCGATGTTTTCGTCATCAATAAAGCCGACCGCGAAGGCGTTTTGCGAACCGAAAAAGAACTCGAAGCACTTTTATCTCGCGCATCGCCCGGATTTCTGGAATCCGCCGATTGTCAAAACCGTCGCGACCGAAAACAAAGGCATCGAAGATTTATCAAAAGCCATCGAAAGCTATAACGAATTTCAAAAGAACAAGCGAGAACTTGACCGACGCACAAGCGATCGCCAAATGGCGGCTTTTGGAATTGTTGCAGGAAAAACTTTTAGCGGATGTTTTGAACCGAAAGGAACGAGCGAAAAACTGGAAAAATTGGCGCAGGAAATCGCGGAAAAGAACGTAATCCGTATTCGGCAGTCGAAGAGATTTTGAAATTAGATTTTGACGAATATCGAAGCTCAAAAAATTATCTGACATTCAAACGTGGTTATTCTGACTGAAAAGTGAAATATTGTGAATATTTAATTGATGAAAAACGGCTCAGTTTGCCGAGAATTTGGTGAACTTCCGACGTTGCAGATTTGGCTGATAAAATCGAGGAAGTCTGATTGAATCAGTTTGGAAAGCGAAATTACGCGGCGCGAGTTTTTGATTGCTCCGATTGTTTTTGAAATTGTATCTGTGAAAGCTAAACTAAATTGGAATACGATTGAATACAACCATCAATTCGTGGGTCGTTGGATTATTTTGCGAGTGAACGCAATCTGCTCATCATAGAAGCTAAGAACGCTGATTTAACTCGACTTTACCCAGTTGGCAGTTGAAATCATACGCTTGATAAATCCGACGAAGACTTGCAAAAACCGATTTACGGCGCATATCAACAGGCAGATAATGGCATTTCGGAAAATTGAATCGTGAAACTAAAACAATCTCTCAGAGTATTGATTCGTTTTCGATTCCCGGAAATCTTGAAGAAGTTATGCGAATTTTAATCGGCATTTTAGAAGAATATGAAAATCAATCATCTCGGCATTGCGACGAAAGGAATTGACGAAGCGTTGAAGTTTTGGGAAGACGCGCTCGGGTTGGAGAATGTTCATACCGAAATAGTCGCCGAACAGAAAGTGCGCGTGGCGATGCTGCCGATTGGGGAAACGAAAATCGAACTGCTTGAGCCGACCAGCGCGGATTCGCCGATTGCCAAATTTTTGGAAAAACGCGGCGGCGGCATTCATCATATCGCGGTCGAAGTTGAAAATATCGAAGAGAGCCTGGCGAAACTAAAAGCGAGGGCGCGCGTTTAATAGACGAGAAACCACGCATCGGAGCGGAAGGATGCCTCGTCGCATTTGTTCATCCGTCTTCGACAGGCGGAGTTTTATTGGAACTGATACAGGAAAATAAATAGAAATTATCAAAAGAGAGGATTTAATAAATTGAGTAATTTAACCAAAGGTGTGGCGGTCATCGCCGTAATTTTAGCCATTGGCGCGGGTCTCGTGTTTTGGAAAGTCAAAGTCGGCGGACACGGCAGCGAAAATTTAACACGTCTGACCAAAGAAGATATGACGGCACTGCTCGCGGACGCAAATCCGATGCAGCTTCAACAGCTGTCAACGAATCCTGACGCGAAAAAGAAAATCGCCGAAAATATCCGTCAGCTTCTGGCAGTTGCCAGCCAAGCCAGAAAAGATGGTCTGGCGGATGACGAAAACGTCAAACTCGAACTCGAAAGCACGCGCTCGATTGTGACCGCGAGCCTTTACGATAAAAAATCAACGAAGATAAAGGTCAGATGCCGCCGTTCAGTTTTATTACCGAAGATCAGGTTCAGAAATATTGGAGCTGAAAACTACGCGCGACGACGTGAAGAAGCAATTTAAAAAATTTCGCTCGATACCAAAATCGCCCTTCGCCAAAGAAAGCGGAAACGTTTTCCCGATGACAAAACTCTAACCGAAGAGGAAATCAAACAGGCGAAAGACGATTACGCGAAAATCAAAATTTACGAAGAAGAAGCCGACTGCCAAGAAAAACGAGTTGGGCGAAGAATTTAACCGTAATCTCGAACTGCAAATCAAATTACAGCAAGCGCAGTTTTTAGCCAGCCGTTATGCTGCTAAAACTCTGGTTGAAAAAGTCAAAGTTACTGACGAAGACGTGAAAGCTTATATTGCGGCGCATCCCGAATACAGCACAGAAGAAAAAAGCGCGACCGCCGAACAGCTTTTGAGCCGCGCCAAAGCCGGCGAAGATTTTGCCAAATTAGCCGACGAATACAGCCAGGACCCTGGAACGAAGGGCAAAGGCGGACTTTACGAAGGCGTAACGAAAGGCAAAATGGTTCCGGCTTTTGAACAGGCGGCACTCTCGCTCGAACCGGGCAAAATCGCTCCGACAACATTGTCGAAACGCCTTTTGGTTATCACATTATCAAGCTCGAAAAGAAAGGAACAGGCAAAGATCCGAGCGGACAGCCGACCGAAACTTACGACGCTCGTCATATTCTAATCACGACGACGATGAAAGACCCGAACAATCCGATGGGACGCGAAATGCCGATTGCCGACACGGTAAAAGGTATTCTTGAAGAAGAGAAACAGAAATCTGTTCTGGATGAAATCGTGAAGAATAATCCGGTCGAAGTTCCCGAAGATTTCGAGATTCCGAAGCCTTCTGAAGAAGATATGAAGCAGATGCAGCAGCAGATGATGCAGCAGCAGCAAATGCCGGGTTCAATGCCTATGGGCGACGATCCAAGTGCGCCGCCCGCCGGACCGAACGGACCGAAACCGGGGCAAAAACCGGCAGCAAATACGTCGAAACCGTTACCGAAACCGGCACCGAAGAAATAGTAAAAACTTAAACGATCAATCAAAAAAGGAAGCGGAAAATGATAAAATATTTTCCGCTTCCTTTTTCTTTTTCGTTATTATGCAAATTGGCGATTACCGCGTTGAAATAGTTCCAGACACCGAGTTTCGGCTCGACGGCGGCGCGATGTTCGGCGTCGTTCCGCGCGTGCTTTGGGAAAAAGTTTCGCCGCCCGACGAATCTAATCGCATTCGTTTAAATATGAATTGCCTGTTCATTGAAACCGCGTCGGAAAAAATTCTTATCGAAACCGGTATCGGCGAGAAATGGACGGAAAAGCAGATTCAGATTTACGGAATATACCGCCGTCAAACTTTTGCCGAAACGCTTTTTGAGAAGGCAGGATGTTTGCCAAAAGATATTACAATCGTCGTTAACACGCATCTGCATTTCGACCACGCGGGCGGCAATACGATTTTGGACGACGCAAATTCGATTGTTCCGCAATTTCCGAATGCCAGATATTTTGTTTCAAGAAGCGAATATGAACACGCGAGAAATCCTTCGCCGCGCGACCGCGCCAGTTATCTCGCAGAAAATTGGCAGCCGCTTTTGAAATCGAAACAACTGGAATTAAAACCTGATAATTATGAAGTTGTCGAAGGTTTAACGATGCAGCAAACTCGCGGACACAGTGCGGCGATGCAGACGTTTTGCCTGCGGCGCGGCGTTGAAACGCTTTACGGTTTCGCTGACTTGATTCCGACGCGCCACCATCTGTCGCTGGCGTGGATAATGGGTTTCGACCTTTTTCCGCTCGAAACTTTGGAGGCGAAAGAGAGGTTGTTGCCGTTCGCCATTTCCGAAAACTGGCAGTGTCTTTTTTATCACGATTTTGACGCTCCACTTTGCCGTTTAACGCAAAAAGAGGGAAAAATCCGTGCGCAGGAAATTTCCCTCGATTAAATTGCAAAATTCAGCTTTTATTCAGCGCGTGAAAACGCCCGCACCGCGTGTCAGATAATCCTGCATAGTAAAGGCAAACATAATCGCCAGCCAGAAAAATCCGGCGAGTGCCGTTAGCCAAATCAATTTTGAACTCCACCAAACGTGCATAAAAATCAGCACGACGCAGCTCATTTTAAAGAACGCGATGAGCAGTGCGACTAAAGTATTCGCGCCCGGGAAAATTCTGTCTAAATCAACTGTCGCAACCACATAAGTCAAGATCGTCCCAACGACCAGAACTCCAAAAACCAGAAAATAATAAATTAGCGGAACAACGTGGTGTTCTTCGTGCTGATGACTTTCCGATTCGGTAGCTGTTGTAATTCTCTCTGCCATAATAATTCTTCCTCAAACGTAAAATTTAATGTCCTGCGCCGCCGTGCAGAAAATGTCTGCCCAAAAGATAAAGCAGCGGGAAAAGGAAAATCCAAACGATGTCAACGAAATGCCAGTAAAGACCGGACATTTCGACCGGCGAATAATAATCGCCCGTATATGTGCCCCTGAAAGCCTTCCACAAAAGCCACGTCATTAATCCCAAACCGATAATCATATGCAGCGCGTGAAGTCCGGTCATCACGAAATAGATATAGAAAAAGATGCGGACTTTATCGCGGAATTTGTTGGCGTTTAATTCGCCGTCGGCAAAGTAACCGATTTTTTCGGTTTCGGTTAGATAACCGCCTTTTTGGGCTTGAGCGGCGAGCGAGGTATCAGTCCACAAAAATTCGCCTTTTGGATTGGAATAAGCGTGTTCGCCCGGCTCGTGCGTTTTCGATTCGCTTTCGCCTGTATTGAGCGATTCTTTCGGGTCTTTCGCATCTCCGGTATTGGTTGAAAGTTCTCTGCCGTTTTCATGGGTTGCAACGGTTTTCGCCGTTTTCATATTCAACCCTGTTACAGGAACGATTCCTTCTTTGTACTTTTTGGTATATTCAATGGCTTTGACGCCCAAAAACGTCGCGCCGAAAATCATCGTGAGAACGATGAAAATTACTTGCGCGTTTCGTTTGCCGAGTTGTGCATTTCGGACTGCCAACGCCATTGTCAAACTACTGACAATCAGGACGAGCGTATTTAGTCCGCCCCAAAATGCGTCGAGATGATTACTGCCCGCCGCAAACGCCATCGGATATTTCGAGCGAAAGACGAGGTAAACCGTAAACAGCCCGCCGAAGAACATAATTTCCTGAACGAGAAACATCCACATTCCAATCGAAGCGGATTCCTGCTGCTGTCCCATATCTTCAAACTGATGTTGAAGTCCGGGCGCGTGATAATGTTGGTCGTGCGTGTCGTGTGCCATTATAATTGAATTACGAATTACGAATTACAAATTATGAATTGTAAGAAATTTATTCTCGTAATTCGTAATTCGCAATTCGTAATTGACTAAACTGTAACCTTGTTTCTATTTCGCGCGTCTTCCAAATCCAAACCGCTTTCTTCGCCGAATTCGTATGCTTCCCACGTAACAATCGGTGTTTCTTCGAAATTTTCAGTCGGCGGCGGCGATGCGGTGCGCCATTCTAAACCGGGAAACATCCACGGATTTGCCGGTGCTTTCTCGCCGAAGAAAATCGAATAAGTTAAATAAATCAACGGAATAATCAAACCGATGGCGAGAATTGACGCGCCGGCGGTCGAGAAAATATTCAGCACTTGAAACTCCGGCGGATACGAAGCGTAACGGCGCGGCATTCCCATATAACCCAAAATAAACTGCGGGAAAAACGTCAGATTAAATCCGACGAAAACGATAATTGCAGCAATTTTGCTCCAGAATTCCGAATACATTTTGCCGGTTATTTTAGACCACCAGTAATGCAGACCGCCGAGATAAGCCAGAACCTGTCCGCCGACCATTACATAATGGAAATGCGCCACGATAAAATACGTGTCAGTTAAATGAACGGTTAATCCCATCGAACCAAGGAAAAGTCCGGTCAATCCGCCGATTAAGAATAAGCCGATAAAAAACAGTGCGTAAAGCATCGGCGTGTCGTAAGAAATTTGACCCTTATAAAGCGTCGCCGCCCAGTTAAAAACTTTGATCGCTGACGGAATCGCCACGACCATCGTTAAAAAGGAGAAAACCAAACCCGCGTAAATGGATTGTCCGCTGACGAACATATGATGTCCCCAAACGAGAAAACCGAAAACGGCAATCGCAATCGAAGAAAACGCGATAAATTCATAACCGAAAATCTTTTTGCGCGAGAAGTTTGAAATCAACTCGGAAATTACACCCATTCCCGGCAGAATCATAATATAAACCGCCGGATGCGAATAAAACCAGAACAAATGCTGAAACAAAATTGGGTCTCCGCCGATTGCCGGATCAAAAATACCGACGTGCGCCAGACGTTCTAAAGCCAGCAAAAGAATCGTGATGGCGATAACCGGCGTTCCTAAAATCATCACCAGCGAAGTAGCGTAATGCGCCCAAACGAAAAGCGGCAGGCGAAACCAGGTCATTCCCGGCGCGCGCATCGTGTGAATCGTCACGATAAAATTCAATCCGGTCAAAATTGATGAAAATCCATTGATGAAAATTCCCAGACCGACCGCCATTACATAACTGTTGGAAAACGTGGTCGAATACGGCGTGTAAAAAGTCCAACCAGTGTCAACGCCGCCCTGCATCAGTGCGAAAAGCGTTAAACCGCCGCCCGCGATATAGAAATACCAACTGAGCAGATTGATTTTCGGAAACGCCAGATCCTTCGCGCCGATCATAATCGGAATTAGAAAATTTCCCAAAATCGCGGGAATTGACGGAATCAAAAAGAAGAAAACCATTATGATTCCGTGCTGTGTAAAAACACGATTGTAGGTTCCCGACTGCAATAAATCGCTCGCCGGTGTGAGAAGTTCAAGACGAATTAATGATGCGTAAGTGCCGCCCAATGCAAAAAAGGCGGAAACCGTCACAAGATAAAGAATCGCAATTCGCTTGTGGTCTTTAGTCAAAAGCCACGACTTCAGCGTAAAACCGTTGGTCAGATAACTGACTCGCGGCTCTTCCTTGATATTTCCGGCATTAATTGCCTCTACGTTTTGCATAACTATTTATTACCTCTTCCCTGCTTGTTAAAACCTCTATTTCTGCTGCTGATTCGTTGTCTCTGAGCGATTTGCCGGCGCGTTCGGGTTACTGCCCGGGTTATTTGAATTGCCTCGATCCGCTCGCGCAGCAGTCGGAGTCATGCGCGTTCGCGTTATTCATCATCGGACTCGCACTTGGCGGAGTCATCGAAGTAGTTTTCGTATCAGTTCCGCTCACGCCGCTCAAAGATTTGATATACGCGACGAGCGAAACAAGTTGTTCTTCCGTCACCTGACCTTTAAAGGTCGGCATAATCGGCTGATAACCTTCAACGATTTGACCACTCGGATTCAAAATTGAATTGCGAATATATTCGTCGTCAGCGATAACCGTCTGTCCGGTCGTCAATTTCACTTCTTTGCCGTAAATTCCTTCGAGTTTTGCGCCGCGCTGACTGGCACCGCCTTCGTGACACGACGCGCAGCCGAGTTTGTTGCGGAACAAATCCTGTCCGGCTTGCACCGGCGTCTGTCCCGAATCATTGCCTGCCAGCCAGTTGTCGAAATCTCGCTGCTCCATTACGTAAACGTAACCGCCCATTCCCGAATGGTTTAATCCGCAATACTCGGCGCAGAACAAATGATATTTACCCGGCTTTGTCGCTTCGAACCAAATTGTCGTATAACGTCCGGGAATCACGTCCATTTTGGTACGAAACGCCGGAATATAAAAATCGTGCAGAACGTCTTCGGTCGTCATCGTCAATTTTATTCTGCGTCCGACCGGAACGTGCAATTCATTGATTTCACGCTGTCCGGTTCCGTGCTGGATTTTCCACATCCATTGTTTTCCGACCACATAAATTTCCGTCGTGTCTGCCGGCGGACGATACTGATTAAAATAAATAATCGCGCCGCCGAGGAAAATCGTCATCGAAATTACGAATGGAATAATTGACCAGACAGTTTCCAGAGCGCAATCGAGCCGTGAATTTCTTCGCCGGTTGCAAATTTTTCTTTTTCGCGGTATCTGACAAAGAAAAACATAATCGCCGCGACAATGCCCACCGTGAAAAACACGCTGACAGCGATTAAATAAAAATACAGCGCGTCCACTTGCCACGCGAAGGTGGAAGCCTGTTCAGGAAATAATGGAACCCAAGAAGTCTCTTGCATAATCTTTTTTGTTAATCGCTAATCGTAATTCACTCCGGTCAACCGAAAAAGTAATAAACGATTAACTTTCAACGATTAAATAATTCTTTTTCTATCGCGCCGCAAAAATATAAACAACATTCCGCCCAAACCTAAAATAGTAGCGACCGCCATCAACCGCATCACGCTTAAAATCGTCAGACCGTATTTGCCTGTTGCCGGATCGTAATGAAAACAATACAGATAAAGCTGGTCAACCGGATTGCCGATTTTGCCTTCCGCCGATTCTATTAATGCAAATTTCAAATCTTTCGGCGCGTAATCAATGCCGTAAAGATACCGCGAAATTTTTCCGTCCGGCGTGATAATCATTATGCCGCCTGCGTGCGCGAATTGATCTGAAGCCGCGTCGTAATGATAATTAAAACCGACCGATTGGGTTAATTTATCAATCTCACTCTGCGTTCCGGTCAGAAAATGCCAGCCGTTTTCCGCGCCTGCACGTTCGTATCTGTTCAAATAGCTCGCCTTTTTATTTTTGGCTAGATCGGGCTTATCATTTTCACGCGCGTCAAAACTGATTGCCACAACATCAAAATCTTTACCCGCGTCAAATGCAATTCCTTTCAAACTTCCGGTCAGACCGTTCAAAACTTCGTTGCAGAGCATCGGGCATTCGTAATAAACCAGAGCCAAAACGACCGGACGATTTTTACCGAAATATGTGCCGAGTTTGACCATTTCGCCATTCTCATCTTTAAATTCCGCATCGAGCGGCAACTGCTCGTTTAATTTTTGTTCGATGCCGACTGACTTTAAAGCCTCCGGCATTCCGTTACTCGTTCCAACCTGCGTCGGATCGTAAGTTTTCGGCGCGTAAAGCGGCGAATTATAATGTTCCGACTTTTGCGCCGGAACATTTATCGCCAGCAATAAAACACCCAAACCTAATAAAAGCTTCAGTTTCAAAACTGCTGAAACAGTCAAACTTTTTCTCATAAAAAACTACCTTCGTTTATCTGTCGCTGTGCGTCCCGCACTCGAATAGGAAACTATCGAACGCGATTCGTCCAATATTTTCTGCCCTTGCTCGCCGGTGCGAGCTTTCACATTTTCCTGCAACAATTTTTGTTTCGCTGCCTCAATCGGCAAAGTTATAACAGTCCCCGTTTTCGAGTCTTTCTGCCCGTTTGCCCATTGATTTGCCCACTGTTTTTCAAGCTCCCAATATTCAGACTGCGGAGCGCGAAGTTCCAGATTAACGTGACCGCTTTCACTTTCTACGCCGAAACCGGGCGCACCCTGCAAACGCGGCGCAGGCGGTAATCGTTCAGTTTGACTCATTATCATCGGATTTTTTATCTTATCTTTTGATTCTAACGCCTGATCTTCCATCACGTTTTGCAGGAAATACATCAAGCCAAAAGTTATGACAATCAAAAGCAGCAAACCAACCGCGAAATAAATAACTCCGCGCAGTCCAATAAGATTTGATTCGTATGCTCTTTCGTAATCCACAAATGATTTCTCGTGTTTTGGTGCTGACATAATATTTGTTTAGTGTCCTTTCCCGTGTTTAATCGCATTTTCAAGAAATGGTTCGTTAACGGGAACCAGCGGATGCTTTATCAGTTGACCGAAAAAATACCAAAGCCAAATTCCGCCAATGCCAATCGGCGCAGCAATGTCCATCCAGCTAAAACTATTGATAAAGTCCAATTCGTTTCCGTGCGTTCCGATTCGCGGACTCGGACCGATCAGATAATACATATCAATCAGCCGCAGAACTAAAATAAAAATCGCCAGCATCGCCAGCCGCTTTGCATCGCGTTTGATGTCGCGTGAAAGCAAAATGAGAAACGGAAACGCGAAGTGCAGGATAATCAGCCCGATGCCGATTATGCCCCAAGTACCTTCCCATCGCGCCAGATACCACTTCGTTTCTTCGGGCAGATTTCCCGACCAGATAATCAGAAACTGCGAAAAATTGAAATACGCCCACACCATCACAAGCGCGAGCATCAGTTTTCCGATGTCGTGAAAATGACGGCTGTTGAGGACCCGATTCATCGGTGCTTTGTTTGCCAGAACTGCCAAAATCGTTACCGAAAAACAAAAACAACTCAATCCCCAGCCGGCTGTGAACAGCAAGCCCCACATCGTCGAATACCAATGCGGGTCAAGCGTCATCACCCAATCAATCGCAGCAAAGCTGACGGCTAATACATAAAACACCATTGTCGGACCGGAAAACTTGGACGCATCTTGTGAAAGTTTGAGCGCGGTTTCGTAATTATCCGCTCTGTCTTGTTGAAACGACCATTTATTCAGGAAGTAAGACATTAAATAGAGCAGAAGGAAATAAAAACAAGCGCGAAAAATCCACCACTCGACGCTCAGATACGGCTGTCGCCATTGAACTGCCGGATCGTCAGCCAAATGCGTCCATTCGTAGAGATTAGTTATGCCGAACATAATCGGCAGAAACAAAAGGAAAATAACCGGCAAAGTAGCAGAACCGGCTTCGAGAATGCGGCGCATCACTACGCCCCACGCGCCGCCCGTCAAATGCTGCAAAATCAAAACACCGAGACAACCGATACCGATGCCGCCCCAAAAAATAAAACCTAACAGCCAAGAACGCAACGCCTGTTCTCTGTATTCAGGAAAAAAAGCCATCATTCCCAAAATTACGAGCGAAAGTATTCCGCCGATGCCGAGAGAAATTGTGCGCCAACGATTGATGTCGGCAGGCGCGTCGAAATTTGTATCTTTAATCATTATCGCCCACCTCCGTTCGTATTCGTTACCGCCGTATTTGCATTGCTCATTGTCGGCACAGCAGTATTTGTGTTCGCCCTGTTCGTAGAAGTCATTTGGATATTGCCGTTCGGATTTTGACTGATTTGCAAAGTCCGAATGTATGAAACGATTGCCCAGCGGTCAGCAGGCGGAATCTGCGATGCGTAACTGTTCATTTTGCCCTGCCCGTTGGTAATCACATCGTAAAAATGTCCGACCGGGGCATTTCGCAAGCGGTCGTCGTTATACGTCGGCGGTTTGGAAAATCCGCGCCGCACGATCATTCCGTCGCCGTTTCCGACCGGACCGTGACAAACGATACAGAAAACTTTATATCGCTGTTCGCCGCGATCAATTAATTCTTTCGTTACCGGAACCGGAAATTCGCTGACGAGTCCTGAAAAATCTGTTACCAGCGTATTTCCCGAAGCATCGGTCGCGGGCGTTGCCGCCGGATTCGGAGTCGTATTTTGTCCGACTTCGGTTTTGCCTGTATAAAATGCTTTGTCCTCACGCAAAAATCCGCGCGGAACTGTTCCATCAGGAAGTTCTCTCATCGCTTTGCCGTCTTTGAAAAAGTCGCTCTTCTTATGCGCCTTATAACGCGGCTGATCCTGCATATCGTAGCGACACGCTGTCGCAAAGGAAAAGCTTAAAAGGCAAAAGGCAAAAATTAACATTCGCCCGCTGCTTTTTCCTTTTTCCTTCTTCCTTTTTCCTTCCGCTTGCGGATTATTCATCAACATCAAAAACCTCCTGCGGATTCAGGCTTTCCATAAAATTTCTCGTCGCTTCGTAATCAAACTTTTCGTCGCGTCGCTCAATCAATAAAAAGAATTTCTCGCGCGTCGCCAACGCAAAACGCGGCACATTAAAAACCGGATGATAAGGCTGCGGCAAACCGTTCAAGAAAATCATTCCGAATACCGCAGTAAACGCCGCAAACAAAATCGTCAATTCAAATGAAGGCGGAATAAACGACGGCAGGCTAAAAAAAGGGCGACCGCCGACGAGAATCGGATATTCGAAAACGTGTACAAAAGTCGTTAACCCTAATCCGGTTAATAACCCGACAACGCCGCCGCCTAAAACCATAAATGGCAGGATTGAACGCTTAATGCCGAGGGCTTCGTCAATTTCGTGAATCGGAAACGGAGAAAAAGCATCGGTCTTTTTATACCCGGCTTCCCGAATTTTATTTGCCGCGTCAACCAATTCGTCCGGCGTATCGAATTCCGCTAATAATCCGTAAATGTTTTCCTTCATATTCGTATTCTGTTTTGAGTTCAACTTTCAGGCGGCAATTAGCCGATTACGAAAACTGAACTTCAAAGCAATTACTCTGCAATCAACCGCGCGAGTTGGCAACCGGCTTGACATGGGTGAGTTGCCCTTTTAATCCAACTGCGGACAAGCGCGGTTGACTGCAAACTTATTCTATAAAATCTTAAGCCTTTTCAGCATCTTGAACTTCAAGAACCGATTCTTCAAAATCGTTATGATGTCCGTGAACATTCGCATCCGGCAAAAGCGTTCTAACCTCAAAAATCGAAATAACCGGCAAGAAACGGACAAACAAGAAAATCAATGTTACAAATAGTCCCATCGTGCCGAGAAACATTGACCAGTCAAAAATAGTCGGCGAATACATCGCCCATGAAGACGGCAGAAAATCTCGATGCAGACTCGTTACAATAATTACGAAACGTTCCAACCACATCCCGACACTGACAATCAGGGATATGATAAACAGCCAAAACGCGCTTTCTCTAAATCGCTTAAACCATAAAAGCTGAATAGATAAGCCGTTACATAAAATCAAAAGCCAGTAAAACCACCAATAAGGTCCGGTCCACATTCGGTTTTTAATCATAAAAACCTCATAAGTATTGGCACTATAAAAACCAAAAAAGGCTTCCATAACATAACTGTAGACAACGATTAAGCCGGTCGCCAACATCACTTTACCCATATAAATAAGATGTTGGTCGGTAATGAAATCTTTCAGGTTATACCAGGCTCTCAGAGGAATACACAAAATTAAAACCATCGCAAAACCGGCATAGACCGCACCGGCAACGAAATATGGCGGAAAAAAAGTCGCGTGCCAACCCGGAATCTGCGAAACCGAAAAGTCTAAACTAACAATTGAGTGAACCGAAAGCACAAGCGGCGTGGAAAGTCCGGCAAGCAGCAAATAAGCAATTTCGTAGCGATGCCAGTGACGTGCAGAACCGCGCCAACCCATCGAAAGCAAACCGTAAATAATTTTGAAGTACTTATTCTTCGCACGGTCGCGCAAAGTCGCAATATCTGGAATCAATCCGATATACCAAAACAAAAGCGAAACCGTTGCATAAGTCGAAACCGCGAAAACATCCCAAATCAAAGGACTGCGAAATTGAGGCCAAAGTCCCATCGTGTTCGGATACGGAAACATCCAAAAAGCCAACCACGGACGACCAGTATGCAGAAGCGGATACATACCAGCGCAGGCAACAGCAAACAATGTCATCGCTTCGGCAAAGCGATTGATTGACGTTCGCCACTTTTGATTTAAGAGCAATAAAATCGCCGAAATCAAAGTTCCCGCGTGTCCAATTCCGATCCACCAAACAAAATTGACAATTGGCATCGCCCAACCAATCGGCTGATTGTTTCCGAAAACTCCGACACCGGTCACAACCAGATAAGAGACCGTCATCGTCAGAATTTGCAGAATAAGAAATCCAATACCAAACCCGATAAACCAGCCAAACGGCGTTCTCTTCTTGAGAGTTATATCGCCAATTTTGTCCGAGACGGTTCCGAACGTATGGTTGCCTTCCACCATTTGCGGCTGAAGTCTTTTCTTTATTAGTTTTACGTCTTTCGCTTCTTGCATATATCTAAATAGTTCAAGGTCAAAAATTCAAAGTTTCAATTCCTTGATTCTAACTTTGAAATCATTTAGTGACTGATGTCACCCGGTTTTTGTTCCCCCGTTTTAAGTTCATTCTTAATTTCTACCGGTGGCTTATAATCGGGCATTTCCTTGTTTTGATTTTTCAAGCCTGCCAGATAAGTCGTGCGCGGCTGAGTATTTAAGTCGTTCAAAACGTTGTAGTTACGATGGTCTTCCTTTAGCTTCGAAACGCGACTCGTCGGGTCATTCAAATCGCCGAAGACGATTGCGTCAGCCGGACATACTGATTGACACGCGGTTAATATTTCGCCGTCACGAATTGCGCGGTCGTCTTTTTCCGCTTCGATACGCGCGTAAGCGATGCGCTGCGTACAATACGTACATTTTTCCATTACGCCGCGGCTTCTGACCGTCACTTCCGGGTTGCGCATCAGTTTATACTGCGGTGTATTCCAATCCTGATATAAAAGAAAGTTAAATCGTCGAACTTTATACGGACAGTTATTCGAGCAATAACGTGTCCCGATGCAACGGTTGTAAACCATATCGTTCAAACCTTCCGCGCTGTGAACCGTCGCGTGAACCGGACACACCGTTTCGCACGGCGCGAGTTCGCACTGCTGGCAAAGCATCGGCTGGAAATTCGGACCGTTCGGATTATCAACTTCTCCGCTGTAGTAAGCATCAACTCTCATCCAATGCATTTCGCGGCTGCGCTCGACCTGTTCGCGCCCGACGACCGGAATGTTATTTTCCGATTGACACGCGAGAACGCAGGCGTTACACCCGACGCAAGAATTCAAATCAATTGACATTCCCCATTTATTACCGGTGTATTCATAACGCGGATACATCGAAGCCTCGTATTCATCGTGCTGATGTCCCAAACCAGGAGTTGTATTAAATTGCTCTAAATCCCAAACGCGCAAAATGTCGCGCCCTTCCATATTAAAATGGATTTGTGTTGAAGCGACCGATTTCTGTTCGCCATTTTTCGTTATATCACCTGCGCCGAAACTCATCGCGTTCGAATGCTGGACACTGTAGGCGTTGTAGCCGATGTCTGTCCCGATTCGTCCAGCGCGTGTTCGCCCGTAACCGAGATAAAGCGTCACCACGCCGTCCGGTTGTCCGGGCGCAACCCACATCGGGACATTAGCGACTTCTCCGCCGTTCATTTTCAGCGTTACAAGGTCGGAAACTAAATTGCCGCCTTTCGTATTGATAAACGTCGTGCCTTGCGAACCGCCGACAAATTCGTTGGCATCAACCGCTTGATTAATTTGCAAATCCCGAGCCGTTTTCGGACTGATCAACGCGACGTTCTCCCAGGTGATTTTCGTCAGCGGATTCGGCAATTCCTGCAGCCAGCCATTGTTCGAAAAACGTCCGTCGTAAACGCACGGGTCGGGCAGAATCGCAATTTCCAGATTACCGCTTGCCAAAGGTGTTGACGGCTGACTCATAAACGCCGCGTTGACCGAAACCGTTTTGGCAGTCGCCGCCGAATTCGGAACAATGCCGTCGTGGACAACTTTGCGCCACATATCATCAAAACTTTTCGCCGAAGTCGGACTGATGCTGCCGCCGGTCGGATTCGCCGCCGGATTTTGCGTTGAAGTCGCTGAATTGGCGTTTTGATTAGGGGTTGAACTGATGATCGTTTTATTCTGCGCCGTATTCGCCGCCGTTGTTTGATTACCGGCGGTTGTTGCCATCGCTCGCGGCGCGTTTGTAAAACCTTGCTTTTGCCAATATTCCTTTACGATGTCGAAATCTTTTTTATCGTAATTTTCGCGGAAGAAAAGCTGGGCGACTTCGTGAGCACTTTTGCCGTCGTAAAGCGGCTGAATCAGCGGCTGTACAATCGAAACTGTGCCGTCAAACGCCCGCGTATCGCTCCACATTTCCAGATAATGTTTCGCCGGAATGTGCCAGTGACAAATGTCGGCGGTTTCATCCTGATGAAGACCGAGATGGATGCGAAGCGGAATTTTGTTCATTCGGTCAGCGTTCAACTTCAAATCCGCAGGCGTATTGTAAACCGGATTGCCGCCCAAAATGACGAGCATTTTAACCGCGTTGTTGTCAATTTCCTGAATCAGCGTGCGCAGTTGGTCAACTTGCAAAACATCGGCAAACGCTTGAAAAGGTTCGACATAAGTAACAGTTGTGCCGACTGCGCCGAGCGTACTGTTCATCGCGTTAGCAATCGCGTGAACCACCGGCGGTTGATTGTCGCCGACGACGACCAGCGATTTCGCGCCGTTCGCTTTCAAATCTTTCGCTACTCCCTGAATCCACGAGGCGTTTTCCGTATAAGTCGAAGTTGCGCCCGAAACGCCCATTGCCGCCGCAATCGCTTTCGCAATTTCCGGCATTTGGCTCGGCTTGACCGCGAGGCGATGATCGGCTTTCGCGCCGGTCAAGCTCATTGTCGTTTCGACTGAATACAAACGATTGATGTCGGTTTTTTCGTGATTATATAAACGACTCTTGTTAAAATCTTTTGTATAGCGAACGTTGAAATCCGAGAAAATATCTTTGTCGAGCGATAAAATTCTTGTTGCCTGATCAAATTTATAAATCGGTTTCGCGGCTGAACCGAAAGACATTTTCGCGCCTGCGATTTGGTTGTCTGAATTAATCGGTTCGTATTGATACCAACGTGCATTCGGCAGTTCGGTCGAAAGCTGCCGCATTTGGGCGATCATCGTCGGCGAAGTTACGGTTTCCGTCAAGAATCGCACGCCCGCGCCGCCGTCAACGCGATTTTCATCGAGTTTAGCGCGCAGTTCGGTCATAAAAAACTGCCATGTTGACGAATCGCCGCGCCGCTGAACTTCCTGCGAACGATCTGGATCATACATATCCAGAAGCGAAGCCTGCGCCCGCGCGTCGGTCGCGCCGAGACTTTGCGGATGTTCGGGATTGCCTTCGATTTTCGTCGGGCGACCTTCGTTCGATTTCGCCAAGATTCCGGTCGCTTCGCCTTTGAGCGTCATCGCCGTCGCGTAAAAAAGCGGTTTGCCGGGAACGAGCTCTTCGGGCTGTCTAACGTACGGTACAATCTTTTCGGCGGGCTGAATCACGCAGCCGGAAAGACCGGCGAGGGCAAGCGACGCGCCCATCACTTTGACGAAATTGCGGCGGCTCAAACCATCTTCCCAATCTTCGGCGTGCTGCGGATATTCGTTTTTAACGAATTCCTCAAACTCCGGCGCATCGGAAAATTCTTCGACACTGCGCCAATAATCCTTTCCGCTTTTTTGCAGAATTTTGTCTCGCAATAATGCAAAATTTATTTTGCTGTCTTTGCTCGGCATAATTTTAATCCAAACTATCTATGACAAGTCGAACAACTCGTCATCATTTCCTTGCTTCTGATTTTGTAATCGGCTTTTAACTGCGTTCTTTCTTCTACTGACAAATCACCGTCCTGCCACTGCATATTGTAGATTTCTGATTTCGGACGAATGTATTTTTCCGGCTCGCGGTGGCATTGCAGACACCATTCCATCTGCAAAGTATTTTCCTGATACACGGCAGGCATATTGTCAATTTGCCCGTGACAGGTGGAACAGCCGACACCTTTGGCGATATGAATGCTGTGGTTGAAATAGGCATATTCGGGTAAATCGTGAACACGTTCCCACTCAATCGGTTTGTTGTCGCGGTAACTGGCGCGAACCGGCTCTAAATACGGGCTGTCTGCCCAAATTTGCGAGTGGCAGTTCATACACGTCTGCGTCGGCGGAATGCCTGCCGAATAAGAAGTTTCGACCGCCGTGTGACAATAGCGGCAGTCAATTCCGTCGTCGCCGACGTGGTGTTTGTGACTGAATTGAACCGGCTGCTGTTTTTCCATATAGCGTCCGGTCAGATAGCTCGACCTGGCGATTTGCGTATATGCAAAACCTGCCACGCCCGCTAAAACCACCGCCACGACGATGCTTATTTTTGCGACGTTGTTCGCTGCTCGATGAAAGACTTGTGCCATTGTATATTTCTAAAATTCGTAATTGACGGTTCTCCGACCCTAGAATTCAAACGAATCTAAGTTTCGTATGGAAAAACCGTTTTTCTTATTAAGACCCGAATGCAAAATCTAGTTTCGATTTTACAGAATCTTCTGGATTCCGCAAATTCTACTAGTAAAAAATTAATCGTTTTTCAGACTTTGTGCAAGTTTTCACTAAATTAGCTTAACTGATTATTCTGATTAAACTTTTTCAACCTGAAATCAAATTCGCCGACAAAACCCGACTGACATCTTATGTGAATTTTTAGAGTTAAATGGTCTGCCGGATTACAATAACCCCTTGCAAAATCAATTGTTCGATTCTCTGGACAACAACGCCGCGCCGACCGCCGCTGCGTTTTCGCCGAGGTTGCTCTTGACGATTTCGGTCGCTTCAAACGACGGTGCGAAGGTCAATTCGCGGGCGCGTCGAATAATTGCGTCAAGCACGATATTATCAGCTTCGGTAATCTGTCCGCTGACGACGATTCGTTCGATATTTAACAGGTTTATCACACCGGCGATTGCCGTCCCGACGTAAATTCCCGTGCGGTCGAGCATCAGACGGGCGAAATCGTCGCCTTCGCGTGCCTCGCGGACGACGTTGGCAATGCGGATTTCGTCTTCGTCGAGTTTACCGAGCGAAGAAGTGCTGTCCTGATGAAAACGGCTTTTCGTGCGCCTGATGATGTTGATGTTCGAGGCGACTTCTTCGAGCCGCGTGCCTTCGGAATTAACGGCAATTTGTCCGAATTCACCGGCAAAACCGGATTTGCCGCGCCATATCTTGCCGTCGAAAATAAACGCGCCGCCCACGCCCGTTCCAAGCATCACGTAGAACATATCGCGGCTGCCTTGTCCCGCGCCGGTTTTATATTCACCGTAAGCGGCAGCGTTCGCATCGTTTTCAATCGTGATTTTTAAGTTAGTGGCGGCTTCGAGTTCGTTCAGGAAATCGAACTTTTCGTATTCAGGAATATACGTCGAATACGCGATGCGGTGCGTTTCCTGATGCACGAGTCCGGGAACGGCAACGCCCAGACGCTCCGCGCCGAAACGCGTTTTCGTTTCGTTCAAAAAATTTACGAGTTGGGGAAAAGTCGGATTCGATTTATCAATCTTGTACTTCAGCGAATCAACCAGATTGCCGCCGTTATCGAAACAGAAGGCTTTGAACGCCGATTTCGAGATTTCAACGCCGACGAGTTTTTCAGTATGCAGGCTGCTTTCGTTCATTACTTTGGAAACCTTATCCGCGATACTGCTTGGGTTAGGAAACTGTTTGAAATTTTAGACACTTAACGGGAAAGAGTCAACCAAAGTTATAAAATATAAAAATCGGATTCAAAATAGTAAATCGTTTGACTGAAAGGTATTTGGAAAGTTAATCTTTGAAAGCGACTAAGCGAAGGTTGACGAGCGTTTTTTCACTGATGGAACATATTTCCGAAATCATCGAGCAATACGGTATCTACGCGGTGTTCGCGCTTTGCACTGTCGAAGGCGATATTACTTTGTTGTTGTCCGGCGTGATGGCGCACAGCCAGTTTTTCGGGGCGTATAGTTTTTTCTGGGTTTTCCTGGCGGGAATGTTTGGCGGCGTGGCGGGCGATAACGTGGCATACTTTATCGGCAGATTGTTTCGGACGACGATTAAAGATTATCGTTTTTACGAGATGGCGCGTCCGCGCATCGAGCGTCTGATTGAAAAATTCGGCGGTTTTGCCATTATTATCTCGAAATATATTTATGGTATTCGCGCCGCAATGTGTCTTTTTTACGGTATCGGCAGAATGCCTTACCTGAGATTTCTGGTCTTAGACACTTTAAGCTGCGCGATCTGGGCGTTGATTTTGTCGAGCATCGGTTACTTTTTCAGCGGCGCGATTACGGGCATTATCGGTAATTTCAAACAAGCCGGAATGTGGCTGTTCTTTATCGTTTTGTTCGGCATTATTATTTTTTACGTCATTGAGCGTTATTATCTGTCGGAAAAGGTCGAGGAAGCCACGCCGAATCCTGAAACCATTCATAAAATCGAGGAACGATTGCAGCATATTGAAGAAGCGGCGCAGGGAAAACTGCACGATCTCGGCGAAAGACTGCATTTAACGAGTTCGCCGAACCGCGAGGAAGAAACGGAAACCGCCGAAATATTAAAGGAAAGAGACGAGGAAAAGCAAAAATCTGTCGGCAATCAGGATTTCCGCGGATAAAACAAGAGCGAACGCGCCGACACGGATTGATTTAGACAAACTTATGATAATCGAAGCATCTGCTCCGACGAGAGTTGATTTAGCGGGCGGCACAATTGATATTCCGCCGCTTTTTCTCTTCCACGAGGGCGCATTAACCGTAAATTTTGCCATTGATTTGCTGGCGAAATGCCGTATCGAAACGCGCGACGACGACAAAATCGTTCTCGAATCCGTTGACCGCGACGTAAAATTCGAAACGTCTCTGGGCGAAATCGGCACGCTGTATAACGAACCGCGTCTCGAACTGCTATCAAAACTCGTCTATTTTTTCAATCCTGAAACCGGTTTTAATATGATTACCGAGTCACAGGCTCCGGCGGGCGCGGGACTTGCCGGTTCTTCGACGCTCAATATCGCCTGCATCGGCGCGTTGAATAAACTGGTCGGCAATCGTTACACGGAAGATAAATTCATCAAAATCGCCGCCAACATCGAATGTCAGGTGATAAAAGTTCCGACCGGCTTTCAGGATTATTTCTCGGCGCAATACGGCGGCGCGGCGTGCATTCACTTTCGCCCCGACGGAATGGAGCGCGAGGCACTCGAAATTGATACGGAAACTTTACAGTCGAGAATTGCCGTTTGTTATACGGGCGAGCCGCGCAATTCGGGAACGAACAACTGGGAAATTACGAAACGCCATATTGACGGCGATGTCGAAACATTTGCGATTTTTGAAGGCATCCGCGACACGGCGCGCGATTTGCGCGTTGCGCTGATCGAAAGCGATTGGTTGCGCGTCGGCGAAGTTTTGCAATCCGCATATCCGCGCCGCAAAAAACTTTCGCCGAATATTACGACCGCGCAGATGGACTTATTAATTGATAAAGCTCTGGCGAACGGCGCGATTGCTGCTAAGGTGTGCGGCGCGGGCGGCGGCGGCTGTATCGCTTTTTTCTGTGAAGAAGGCGAAAAAGCCAATGTTGAACGCGCGTTGGCTGAAGAAAAAGACGCGGAAGTTTTAAACTGGAATTTGAACGAACAAGGGTTAACGGTCAGGGTATTGTAGAAGCATCGGGAAGTAAAAATTTTAAGATACAAGTTCAGGAGAAAATCAATGAATAAATCTGTTCTTTTTGCATTATGTTTCATTTTGCTTTTTGCATTTTCCGCGTTGGCGCAGTCGGAAGATCGTTATTCTTCGCCACGTCTGGAAAATCTGATTAACCAGTTAAAAAATGCGACGGTTGATCTGGTTGACCGCACTACGGAAGATTTGAAACGCAATTCGACCAACAGTCGCGCCGACCTCGAAGCAGCGTTTCTGGCGCAGCAACTGGACGCGAGCGCGGGATTATTCAGCCAGTTGGTGCGCGACGGTCGCCGCGCTTCGGAACTGCGCGACGGCGCGACGATTTTAGGTGATTTAGCCCGCCGTGCGCCCGGCGGCACTAACGGGAATTTGTGGCGCGACGCTTATAGAACAATCGGCGACATCAGCCGCGAACTCGGCAACGGTGGCAATAACGGTGGTGGTGGCAACAACGGCGGCAATAATCCACCGTCCGCGCAAGGACGCGCGTTCTGGCGCGGAACAGTGGACAAAGAAGTACAGCTAATCATACAGGCGCGAAATATCGAAACGCGCACCATCAGCGGCGCAAGTTACACCAACGAAAAGTTCAGTTTTACATCGTCGCTTCCAACCAGAAACGTGCAGGTTGAAGTCACCAAAAGAAAAGGTCGCGGCAGCGTACGCGTAATCGAACAGCCAAGCCGCGACAATGATTACACCGCCATCATCCAAATTCTCGATGAAGACGGCGGCGCGAAGGAATACGAACTGGAAATCGGCTGGCGTTGATAATTTTGCAAAATCATAATCTCCGCAAATTAGAAGCATCCTGAATGACTGATAAATCATTCAGGATGCTTCTAATTTGGACAGACCAACTATCGTTCGCAACTCGCTTCGATGGATTTCGTCAAAGACCGAAAAATATCGCGTCCGTCGTTTGAACCGAGCAGTTCCTCGCAGGCGCGTTCCGGGTGCGGCATCATTCCCAGCACGTTCCCTTCTTTGTTGCATATTCCCGCGATATTCGACCGCGCTCCGTTCGGATTTGCCGCATCGGTAATTTCGCCGTTTTCATCGCAGTAACGAAAGATAATTTGTTTGTTGCTTTCGAGTTCCGCCAAAGTCGCATCGTCGCAAACATAATTGCCTTCGGCGTGAGCAATCGGGATTGATAAAACTTCGCCCGCGTCGAGTTCGGTCGTGTACGGCGTTTGGGCGTTTTCGACGCGAACGTTAACGTGCTGGCAGATAAAATGCAAATCACGATTTCGCATCAACGCGCCGGGCAAAAGTCCGGCTTCGCAAAGAATCTGAAAACCGTTGCACACGCCGAACACGAATTTACCGCTCGCCGCAAAATCCTTAACCGCCGTCATCACTGGCGAAAATTTCGCCAGTGCGCCCGCGCGAAGATAATCACCGTAGGAAAAACCACCCGGCACGATCAGCGCGTCGTAGGCACTCAAATTTGTCTGCTTGTGCCAGACAAAATCAACCGGCTGACCGACGTGTTTTGAAACGACGTGATAAGCGTCGTGGTCGCAGTTTGAACCGGGAAAAACTATTACTCCAAATTTCATAGATATAAAATGGTTTTAATTAACATTGGTTGGGCATAAAAAACGACGAAATTTTAAACCGCGAACACCCACGAAAAAAAAACCAGAAGTCGGGCAGACTTTGATTCAATTTTTCCTGTGTTTTCGTGTTATTTCGTGGTTCATTTTATTAATTTCTCATTATCCCTAACAGAGGTTAATTAACAATCTCAACTCTGTAATCTTCAATAACCGGATTTGCCAGTATATTTTTGGCGATATTTTCCGCCGTTTGTCTGGCATCAATTTCCGACAATTCGCCGTCGAGCGCGATTTCAAAATATTTTCCCTGCCGCACGTCTTCGATTTTTTCGAATCCCAAAAGCTCGACCGAATGGTGAATCGCTTTGCCCTGCGGATCAAGCACGCTCGGCTTTAATGTGACATAAACTTTCGCTTTCATTTTTTTCTCCGTAATTAATTTAAATTTTGACGCAAAATCTTGTTTTAATCAACGCCTTTATGTTAGATTCTCTAGTAATTGATTTTCAGCTTTCCAAATTCGTTTCAAATTCTAAAAAGGAGATTCAAAAATATATGCAAAATATGTCTGGCGGAAAATCCGCCCTTGGTCTTGACGCAAACGTGGTAGCAGGTCTTTGCTACGTCGCCAATCTGGTCTGTTATCTTGGAGTCATTTTGAGTATTATCGTTTTAGTGACAGACAAATCCAATAAATTAGCTCGTTTTCACGCGGCGCAGTCTTTACTGTTGATTCCGCTTGGAATTGTTTTAGGTATTGTTTACGCAATTGGATTTGGAATCAGCGCGGCAATTGATTCACAACTCGGTTTTCCGCTTTTTATGATTTTAGTTTGGCTGATTGTGATGGTTATCGGTCTCGGACTTTTAGTGATGACGATCATCGCGGCAGTCAAAGGATTTCAAGGGCAAATTTATAAACTCCCTATTATCGGCAAATTTGCTGACAATTTCTCAAACTAGATTGATTTTTAATTCAGAAAAAAGCGAGAGTTGAAACTCTCGCTTTTTTTTGCTTATCCAAAAACTCTCTCGAAAACTTTCCCGACATTTCGTAAATAGTGTTCGTAAGAAAAAACTTTCTCGATTTCTTCTGCCGATAATTTACTCGTAATATCATCGTCGGCGAAAACCAAATCCTTAAATTCACCGCCTTTGTCCCAAACTTTCATTGCGTTTCTCTGCGCCAAAACGTAGGCGTCTTCGCGCGAAACGCCTTTCTGCGTCAAAGCTAAAAGCAGTTGTCCGCTGAAAACCAGACCGCGCGTTAGATTCAGGTTTTTCAGCATATTTTCCGGGTAAACAACCAAACCGTCGAGCAAAGACGCAGTTTTCGCCAGAATATAATCGAGCGCAGAACTTGAATCCGGCAAAACGATTCGTTCGGCGGACGAATGCGAAATATCGCGTTCGTGCCAGAGCGCGACGTTCTCCAGACCGACAATCGAATTGGCGCGAATCGTCCGCGCCATTCCGCAGATTCTTTCCGACAAAATCGGGTTGCGTTTATGCGGCATCGCGCTCGAACCTTTTTGTCCGACTTTAAATTTTTCCTGAGCTTCGCGGACTTCAGTTCTCTGCCAATGACGAACTTGAAGCGCGAATTTTTCTAAACTCGAAGCGATTATCGCCAGCGTTGAAAGATATTCGGCGTAACGGTCGCGCTGAATAACCTGCGTCGAAATCGGCGCAAAGTTAATTCCGAGTTTTCGGCAAACTCGTTCTTCAACATCCGGGTCGAGATGCGCGAACGCGCCGACCGCGCCGGAAATTTTACCGACCGAAATCGTTTCTTTTGCTTTAATTAATCTTTCTTTGTTGCGCTGCATTTCCGCAAACCAAAGTGCGAAAGTCATTCCGAAACTCGTCGGCTCGGCGTGAATGCCGTGCGTTCTGCCGATTTGCGGCGTGTCTTTAAATTCAAAAGCGCGGCGTTTTAGAACTTCAAGGAGCGCGTCAACTTTTATTAAAAGAATATCGCACGCGTCTTTTAATAAAAGCGCGTTCGCCGTGTCCACGACATCCGAAGAAGTTAAACCGTAATGCACGAAACGCGCCGCATCGCCGATGTTTTCCGCCAGATTGGTCGTAAAAGCAATGACATCGTGGTCAGTCGTTTTCTCGATTTCGTTAATTCGTTCCACGGTAAACGCGGCTTTCGATTTTATCTCACGAAGTGCGTCCGACGGAATCGTGCCGTCTTCGGCGTGAACTTCGCAGACGGCGATTTCCACGTCGAGCCATTTTTGAAATTTATTTTTCAGCGACCAAATCGCGCCCATTTCGGGCAAAGTGTAACGTTCAATCATAAATTGCTCAATTAAAAATCATTTTACAGTTCTGACTTTATATACGCGAACCTTCAGGCACCACTTCACTCGTATTCTCCGGCGCGTCATCTTTTGGTAAGTTGTCGGCTTTGTCGCCCAAAACATCCTCGATATAAAGCGTTTGCACCAAAACCATTATAACCGCCAGAATCGGTGTGGCGAGAATCAAACCGACCGCGCCGAAGAGAATCGTCAGCGCGAGCTGCGAGATAATCGTCAGCGCGGGCGGCAGTTCGACGGTTTGCCGCTCGATCATCGGCGTAACCAGATTTGATTCGATTAGCTGAACGCCGACAAACAATCCGAGCACGTATAACGCGCTGATCGGGCTGTCAATAAACGCCAGCAAAATCGCGGGAACGGCGGAAAAAATCGGTCCGAAATTCGGAATAAACGATAAAAGTCCGGCGATTAAACCGAGCGTCAAAGCGAGCGGCACGCCGAGACTGGAAAGCCCGATCCACGTTAAAACGCCGATAAAAAGCATTGAAGCGCCTTTGCCAATCAGCCAGCGGCTTAATGTTTCGCTGATTTCGTATAAAATTTCACGAACGCGTTTCCGCTTATTTTTCGGAAATAGTTTTGTAAATCCTTTGATATAAGTTTTTGGCTCGCTCGCCAGATAAATCGCCAGCAAAAGCATCAGAGCGATATTCGTCAATGCGCCGAGCGTGGAAGAAAAAAAGTTGCCGACTTTCGATAAGTTGCTCGCCGTGTTAACTTTTTCGATAATTTCAGCGGTGCCGGGCAATTGTTCAAGAACCGCTCTGCCCCAACTGAATGAGGAAAGATATGTAACGACGTTTTGTAGAGAATTCGGCAGTTCGACGCGCAGATTTTTAATTTGTTCGCCGACCGAAGGCGCGAGCAGATAAACCGAGAGAGAGAGAACTAAGATCAGAATCAAAGAAACAAGAAGCACCGACAAACCTTCGGACAAACGCAAATAACGACGCACGATTTTTGCCAGACCGTGCAGAAAAATCGCCACCAGAACCGCGCCGAACGCCAGCAAAATCACGTCGAAAACGTAAAAGGCGATAAATAAAATAACGATAGCGAGCAGAACGATGCCGATGTTTATCAGCACGCGTTTGGCAAAAGAGGATTGGGAATTTTCAATTGAAGT
The DNA here is from genome assembly GCA_963761145.1 of Pyrinomonadaceae bacterium. GTDB lineage: Bacteria > Acidobacteriota > Blastocatellia > Pyrinomonadales > Pyrinomonadaceae. Next base: position 541,048 of record CAVXFU010000010.1, on the reverse strand, counting down.
CATTTAGTTTATTATGTTCCGGCGAAATAAAAATATAGCGGAAATTTTTCACAATCAAAAGTCTTTAGAGCAAAAAAAATGTTTAATCCGCGTCAGAATTAACCGAATCAAACATTAACTTTCAAAAAGGAGTTCTGTAAAAAAATGGCTCGCAAACCGATGACGAAAGAAGAATTTCGACGAAAATTCGCCGAAATTCGCAATAAAAGATTTAAACGCGAAGTGCGCGGCACGGGCGGCGCAGGCAATACGCTGGAAAATCTGCTGGGCTTGGGCGTGGATAACAAACAAAGTTCGGATTTGGGTTTTGCCGAATTAAAGGTAAGAATGCGTGAGGCGACGAGCAGCGTCAAACTTTTTTCGCTCGACCGCGACGCGTGGCAAATTACGCAGAACGAAGCGACGCAGAAATTCGGAATGTCGAGCGACGACGGCAGAAAACGTCTATATTTTGAGATGCGTCAGGGAACGATTACGAAAACCGGTTTGCAGTTTTTCAGCGACAGCGAAACGGTTTCGATTTTAAGTCCGAACAATGACGTGATTGCTGAATGGTCGCTTGATACATTGGTCAAAACTTTCGAGAGAAAAATTAACGAACTGGTGGTCGTGACGGCGGAAATGACAATGGGCGCGGGCGGTTTCGATTATTACGTTTACCGCAACGCCTTTCATCTTCACGGTTTTTCCAAACAGCGGATTCGCGCCGCGTTTCTGCAAAATATTATCACGCTCAATTTGCACATCGAATCGCTCAGCATCAGAAACGACGGCTCATGGAAGATAAAAAATCGCGGCACCGCTTTTCGTATTAACGAGGACAAGCTCGAAAAGCTTTTCGAAAACAAAGATATGCTTTAAAATTTACCGATAAAACACACACAGAATTAATTCTGTGTGTTTTTTGTTTTTACAACGATGATTTTTCTATAAAATCTTTCGGTCAATCAAAAGTTCCGCGTTAAGAATCGCTGAACCAGCCGCGCCGCGCACCGTGTTATGCGACAGCGAAACAAAGCGGTAATCAAAAATATTATCGGGGAAAAGCCTGCCGACGGTAATCGTCATTCCCTTGCCGTTGTCGCGGTCGAGTCGCGGCTGCGGATGCGACGGTTCATCGCAGACTTCGATAAAATGTTCGGGCGATGAATGCAGATTGAGCGACGGAAAAGTTTTCATCGCCGCGAAAACGTCTTCGAGCGTTGAAGATTTTCTCAATTTAACTCTGACTGAAGCCGTATGTCCGTCTAGAACGTCCACGCGAAAACACTGTGCGCTGACGATAAAATCCGCTTTCACAATCGCGCCGTCAACAAATTTCCCAAGAATTTTCTGCGCCTCGATTTCGACTTTCGGTTCTTCGCCCGCGATATACGGCAGCACGTTGTCGGTAATATCGAACGACGAAACGCCCGGATAACCCGCGCCGGAAATCGCCTGCAAAGTTGTTACAAAAACCGATTCGACACCGAATTGTCTATCGAGCGCGGCGAGCGGCGGCGCAAACGATGCGACGGCGCAATTCGGATTCGTCACAATAAAACCTTTGCCGAATCCGCGTTTGCGCCGCTGTGTTTCGATCAAGCCGAGATGTTCGTGATTGATTTCGGCAATTAAAAGCGGCACATCTTCGTCCATTCGATACGACGACGAGTTGCTGATAACCGGATAACCGGCGCGGGCAAACGCTTCTTCGGTTTCCCGCGCAACGTTTGACGGCAAACTCGAAAAAACCAGATCGCAATCAAGCGGCGGCGCAATCGGCTCGACGATGATTTCCTTGACATAATCCGGCATCGCGCCCGCGAGTTTCCACGCACACGCCTGCGCATACGGCTTGCCCGCCGAACGATCCGAAGCGGCGAGCGCGGTTATTTCAAACTGCGGATGATTTTCTAAAAGCTGTACGAATCTCTGCCCGACCGTTCCGGTCGCGCCCAAAATTCCGACACGATATTTTCTGCTCATAAATAAAGCTAAATGCTACGCCATCTTGAAAAAGATGTCTAACTTAAGCGGCGAAACCTTCGACAAAGAAAAAAAGGGAAGCGCGTTTTTGAAATAATAAAAAACGCGCTTCCCTTTTTTCACTCCGGGTTTATAGTCTTTCGCCTAACGCTGACACTACTGAATAAAAGCGTTCTGAATAGGGCGGTCTCCAGTTGCGCCGAATGCGATACCGGCAAAACCGGCTTGACTGCGGTTCAGATACCAAGTTCCAACTGACGGGCGGAACACAGCAACATCGGTTTTGCCGTCGCCGTCATAATCTGCCGGTGTCGGCAAATCGGTTGACAATCCGAACGCGATGCCCGTGAATCCGGCTTGGGTGCGGTTCAAATACCAGGTGCCGTTCGACTGTCGAAACACGGCGACATCAGCTTTTCCGTCCGCGTCGTAATCTGCCGGAACAGGTTTGTCGTTTGCGTCGCCGAAAGCGATGCCTGTGAAACCAAGCGTCGAGCGATTCAGATACCAAACGCCGCCGCGATAAACGGCAACATCGGCTTTGCCGTCGCCGTCGTAATCCGCCGCAACCGGAATGTCGCCCGTCGCGCCGAACGTAATGCCGGTAAATCCGAGTTGCGAGCGCAGCAGATACCACACGCCGGTCGAAGGTCGAAAGACGGCGATGTCGTCTTTGCCGTCACCGTCGTAATCGGCAGGCATCGGAATATCATTCGCGTCGCCGAATGCCACGCCGGTAAAGCCAAGCGTCGAGCGATTTAAATACCAAGTTCCGCCGCGATAAACCGCCACGTCGGTTTTACCGTCGCCGTCGTAATCGGCAGGCACGATTTTATCGGTTGATACACCAAACGCGATGCCCGTAAATCCATTTTGCGATTGCTGAATATACCACGCGCCGCTCGACGGTCGAAAGACGGAAACGTCGCTTTTGCCGTCGCCGTCGAAATCGAATTTCGCGCGCGCTGAGGTTGTTCCTTCGCCGAGAAAGCGCAGCACCATCACGTCTTTTTGACCGACACGGAAACTATAATCGCCCGCGACGGCGATTTTGCCGTCCGGTGCGACGGCGACGGCTTTCGATAAATCAAAAACATCCAGAACTTGGAAATCATCGGCGGTTGTCCTTTTCCCGCCCGTGCCGAAAGTCGTATCGAGCGAGCCGTTCGGGTTGAAACGCACGATTCCCGTATGCGTCGGCGACGATCCGACAAAGTGATTGCTTTGAACATAACCGACCGCGACGATTTTGCCGTTCGGCTGCAAGGCGATGTCGCTTAAAACATCTGTCGTGAAGGATTCGTTAAAAACGGGAAAACCGAAATTTGCCTGCGCTATGCCGTCGCCGTCAAAAGTCGCATCGAGACTGCCGTTCGCGTTCAATCTGGCGACGGCAAAATCAATATTTCCGCCTGGATCGCTGGCATTAAGACCGACAATGATTTTGCCGTCAGGGGCGATGACAACCGCAGTTGCCGCCGCTTGATTCGATAACCGCTCTGCCGTCGCCGTCAAAGGTCGTGTCGGCTGTTCCGTTAATGTTATAGCGCAAAACAATTGTTCGGGAAGATTGATTGACGGCAACGAAGACAATTTTGCCGTCGGGCTGAACCGCCACATCGGTAAATCCGCGTGCGTCCGAAATAATCAACTTGCCGTCGCCATCAAAAGTCGTATCGAGCGTTCCGTTGGTGTTGTAGCGCGCGATTCCGAGATTATCAATTGTCCCGCCGGAAACAACGATTTTACCGTCGGGCGCAAGCGCGATTGCGTTCGCAAAATCGGAGGACGATCCGAAATCGGTTGTGACGATTCCGCCCGTGCCGAACGTCGTATCGAGTGAACCGTTCGCGTTGTATCTGACGACAGCGAAATCCTGATTGACACCAAAACTTGCATTGCCAGCCGCAACAATTTTGCCGTCCGGTTGAATGACGACATCGAAGAATACACTACTGTTACCAACCGCGGTACCGCTAACTGCGGTCGTCGCAATGCCGTCGCCGTCAAACGTCGTGTCCAGCAAGCCGTCCGCGTTGTATCGGAGAACCTGCGACACTGGGAAAGTGGCATTGGGAACGAACGTAAAGGAGCCGCCGACAACCACGATTTTGCCGTCCGGCTGAACCGCCGCGCCGTTAGTTTGGTTATCCTGCAAAACCTTGCTCGTTATCAAACCGGCGTTTCCGAAACTCTGGTCGAAATCGCCTTGCTGCGCCGCTTGTCCAGCAGCTTGACTAATCGTATAAACCGTCTGCCCGTTAATCGTAATTTCGGCACGGCGCGATTTTCCGGCGTTTGCTGCCACGGTAAAATTGACTGTGCCGCTGCCTGCTGCCGCATCCGTCGTTGTAACCCCAAAAACATTATCCTGAATGGTCGCCTGCCAGGCGCAGCCAGCCTGCGTCGTAACGGTGAAACTGCCCGCGCCGCCCGCCGCCGGAAGCAAACCGCTTCTGGTCGGACTCAAAGCGAAGGTGCAACTTGTCGGATTTTGAGTGAAAATATATGCCGAGCCTTGCGAATTGATCGAGCCGATGGCATCACCCGGCGCACCGATGACGACATTTGAATTGCTCAAATCAACGCTCCAGCCGAATGCGTCACCGGAGTGTAAATCCGCCGAAAAAATCTTTTGCGTTTCCGTCCAAGTCGTGCCGCTGCGCTGATAAATAAACGCCGAACCCGCGCCGCTTCCGGCAACCGAAACATCCGCCCAAGCACCGATAACTATCGTATTTCCGTTAACTGCCATTTCCCTACCGAAACTGGGGCTTGTTCCCGTGTTGGAAGGAATGAGTACTTGTTGCGGGGTCCAAGCACCGCCGCTGCGAACGAAAACATACGCCGCGCCATTGCTGGCATTAAGAACTCCTAATGCGGTGCTGACCAGTGTATCTCCATTGATTGCAACCACTCCTCCAACAGTAACGTTGCCGACATTCGTTATTCTCTGTTGTTCCGTCCAGGTTGTGCCATTGCGAACGTAAATTTGCACTGAAGAACTACCGGAACTGGTTCCCAATACGCCGAGTACCGCCGTGTTGCCGTCAATGGCTATATTATCGCCGATAATGCCGTTCGTTCCCGTAAATCCGATCAGCCGCGCCTCCTGCGACCAAACGCCGCCGCTTCTGGTAAAAATATACGCTGCGCCCTGCCCGCCCGCCGGATTGCCCACTTCATTGCGCGAACCGACGATGATCGAATCGCCGCTGATCGCGCATTTCATTCCGAATCCGCTGTCTATGCTGCCCTTAATGATTCGCGCTGCTGCTGCGTCCACACGCCGCCGCTTCTGACAAAAACGATACACAGCTTCATTGCCCGGCGCACCGACAATCGCCGTGTCGCCGCTAATGTCAACGCAAGTTCCTAATCTGTAATTCGGCGCGAGTGTGCTGGGAATCAATTGCTGCTGCAAAACCCACGCGCCGTTCGCGTTGCGAACGTAAACGAATGCTGCGCCTTCCCGACTGTGTCTGCGTCAAACTAAACTCAGGCGCGCCGGAAATCATCGTGTTGCCGTCAATGCTGACGGAATAGCCGAGCTGTGCGCCATAGCTCCCGCTTTTGAGATTGACTTTGGTCAACTCCGAAAACTGCGTCTGCGCCTGGACGCTTGATTGTCCGGCGAAAATTAACAGCGCGACGAGCGCGAAAATGACAATGCTGTGTCTTACGTTTCCAAACTTGATGATATTGTTGTTCATTATTTAGTATACTCCTTAATGTTTCAGTTGCCGTTGGCGAAAATTAAATTAGCCTCATACTTATACTTGCGACAAATTTCGATAAAGCAGCTCAAAGAAATTGTTTCCGGCTGTTTTTCTTGAATTCTTGTAGAAGGAAAATAGCTGATTTATTACAAAAATGTCGGGCTTGAAAAGCGAAAAAGAGACTGAAGATTTATTTTCTCGTCAATCTCTTTTTCGCCTTGCCGTGACTTTTAGAACACAAACGCATTGGGCGCAGGAAGATCACCCGCCGTGCCAAAACTGATGCCCGTAAATCCCGCACTCGAGCGATTCAGATACCACGTTCCCGCGCGAAACACTCCGATGTCCGCTTTGCCGTCCCCGTCATAATCCGCCGGTGTCGGCAAGTCACCCGTTTGTCCGAAGCTGATGCCCGTAAAGCCGAGCTGACTTCTCTGCAGATACCACGCGCCCGTTGACGGTCGAAACACCGCCACGTCCGCCTTGCCGTCACCGTCGTAATCGGCAGGAACCGGCTTGTCCGCAGCATCACCAAACGTAATTCCGGTAAAGCCGAGTTGACTTCGGTTCAGATACCAGGTTCCGGCACGGAAAACGGCGACATCGGTCTTTGCCGTCGCCGTCATAATCGGCAGGCACGGGCTTATCGCCGTTTTGTCCGAACGAGATGCCGTAGAATCCGACCTGCGAGCCTTGGATATACCATGCACCCGATGAAGGACGAAACACCGCCACGTCCGCTTTGCCGTCGCCGTCGTAATCGGCGGGCATCGGAATATCGTCCGCTTGCGCCGAAAGCGATGCCGGTAAAGCCAAGAGTGGACGCGCTGCAGATACCAAACGCCGTCACGAAAACGGCGACATCGGTTTTGCCGTCGCCGTCGTAATCCGCAGGAACGATGCGGTCGGTCGGATGCGCCGAACGTAATTCCGGTAAACCCGTTCTGCGATTGCAGGAGATACCACACGCCGTTTGACGGGCGGAACACGGAAACGTCTGATTTGCCGTCGCCATCGAAATCGAATTTCGCGCGGGCGGTTGCCGTGCCTTCACCAAGAAAGCGCAGCACCATTACATCTGTTTCATTAAATCGAGGACGGAAATTGCCGACGACAATGACTTTGCCGTCCGGCGCGATAGCAACGCCATTGCTTTCATTGTAGGCATCGCGGTATGGAAACAAAACGGACGAGTCGTTTACGCCGCCGCGCCCGAAAGTCGTGTCGAGCGAGCCGTTCGTATTGAACCGGGCAATGGAAATGTGCCGGATGGAAGTACCCAATACATTATTGCCCAGCGTATTGCCGACGGCGACGATTTTGCCGTTCGGCTGAATCACGATGTCTGTCAATACATCACTCAACAGCGCAGTTGAAAAAGCGGCAAGTCCGATGTCCGCTACCGCCGCGCCGTCGCCGTCAAACGTCGTGTCGAGCGTGCCGTTCGGGTTGAGCCTGACGAGGCAGAAATCAGCCGCGCCTTGAAAACCGCTGACGTTGCCGCCGCCGATGATTTTGCCGTCGGCTTGAACGGCTATCGCATTTCCGGCGTTGATGGTCGAAGCCGAAAGATCAAGTCTGCCGTCGCCGTCGAAAGTCGTATCGAGCGAGCCATTAGTATTAAAACGCAGAAAAACCGTCGCACTCCAACGTGCGATGGCGACTATTTTACCGTCGGGTTGCAGCGTCATGTCGGACGCGCCGAGAAACACGTTCGGCACAATCGCTTTGCCGTCGCCGTCAAATGTCGTATCGAGCGAGCCGTTCGGGTTGTAACGCGCAACTCCGAAACTATTGTTATCGGTCGTACCGGAAACGATTATTTTACCGTCGGATGCGAGAGCGACGGTATTGGCAAATTCGGTAGATGAATCGAAATCCGTGCGGACGATGCCGCCCGTGCCGAATGTCGTATCGAGCGAGCCGTTCGGGTTGTAACGCGCGACGGCATAGTACATATTCGCATTCATTGGAATGGCAGCACCGACGGCGATGATCTTGCCGTCCGGCTGAATCGCAACATCTTGAAATTGACTGCTCGAAACATCAATCGTCGTCGTGACAATGCCGTCGCTGTCAAAGGTCGTATCGAGCGTTCCGTCCGTGTTATAGCGATAAACCGTCGCCGCCGCTGCGCTGCCTTCAGTCGAAATGCCGACCACGACAATTTTGCCGTCTGGCTGAATCGCCGTCGCGCTGGCGTTGTCAGAGGCGAAAATTGATGTAATCGCCGCTCCCGCATCGCTGAAATTTTGGTCGAAATCGCCTTGCCCGACTGCCGTGCCGGAGGCTTGACCGAACATAAAAACCTGTCGCCCGTTAATTGTGATTTCGGCGCGGCGCGATTTGCCCGCGTTTGCCGCGACGTTGAAATTAACCGTCCCGCTGCCTGTTCCCGCGCTCGTCGTCGTGACCCACGAAACATAATCCTGCACGGTCGCCTGCCACTGACAGCCCGCCTGCGTTGTTACAGTGAAACTGCCCGCGCCGCCCGCTGCCGGAAACAAATTGCTTCTGGTCGGGCTGAGCATGAATGTGCAGTTTGCCGGATTGGGGACGAAAATGTATGCCGAACCTTGTTCATTATTCAATCCAACCGCGTCGCTCTGTGAACCGATAACGACGGTTGAGTTGCTGATGTCCGCGCTCCAGCCGAAATTATCGAAGGTTCTTATATCCGCTCCGTAAATCTTTTGCGTGAAAGTCCAGACAGTTCCCGAACGCTGGAAAACAAATGCCGCGCCGCCGTTCGGTATATTGTTGCTGGTCGAACCGACAACCGCCGTATTGTTTTCAAGTGCGACGCTCGCGCCGAAGTTTGATCCCGGTCGGTTATCGGGATTAATGAGCAATTGCTGCTGCGTCCAAACGCCGCCGCTGCGGGTGAAAATAAGCGCTGAGCCGCCGGTGCCTGCAATCAACGTGTCGCCGTTAATCGCCACGCTTTTCCCGCCGATGCCGTTGACGGAGGTAATTCTTTGCTGCGCCGTCCAAACGCCGCCGCTGCGAACGAAAACCTGCACCGAGCCGCCCGAATCATTGTCTGTCGGCACGCCGATTACCGCCGTGTCGCCTTCGAGAGTCATATACTCGCCGAAAAATCCGGTCGTTCCGACGATTGGGAGCAACTGCGTCTGTCGCGTCCAGGTCGTTCCGCTTCTGACAAAAACATCTACCGCGCCGCCGCCGCCGCCCGCGTCGGGGCGCGAAGTAGCGATGACGGTATCGCCGCTGATAGCGCATCTCAGCCCGAAACCGATGTTTGAGGCGTTGGTCAATCGCGCCTGCTGCGCCCAAACTCCGCCGTTTCTGACAAAGATATATGCCGCTTTATCGCCCGGCGCACAGATAACCGCCGTCTCGCCGCTGACATCAACGCTGAAACCGAATAGGAAACTATCCGAGCCGGTCAAGGGCGGAAATAAACCCTGTTGCAGCGTCCAACCGCCGTTTGCGTTGCGGATATAAATAAATGCCGCGCCGTTTTTAGTATTTGGCACTGCCGTCAAATCAAATTCGTTCGCCCCGACAATCATCGTGCTGCCGTCAATCGAGACAGAGTTGCCGAAAAAATCCGCCGTGCTGCTCCCGCTTTTGAGATTGACTTTCGTCAATTCGGAATATGACGTTTGCGCCGCCGCGCCGTCCACGAAAATTAAAAATCCCAAAAAAGCGCAAAACGCTGATACAAAAATTCGAAATCGTGAACCTGAATTAATCTGTCGCATAATAATTCTCCTCGTGTAAATCTAATCATCGGCGTTTAACGCCACTTAATTTTCCTCATTCATCTACTAATGCGACGAAACTCGAAAAACCAGCTCAAAAAAATTGATGAATGACAAATTTCAGCAAACTTGAAATTTGTCATTCATCAATTCGGCATTGCGAAAAAATCCGACCACGGAAATGTTATCGAAAATAAAAGCAGGAATCGCCTGAAATGCTCAATTTTAAAGAATGTTAGTTATTTCGGAATTCGTTTTGCCTTCCCGGATTTGGCAGTTTCTTCCGAACCGATCTGCATTTGCCGAAGGCATTGACGTAGAAGTTCAGAATGCGAACCTAACGCTCTTCAACCTTCATCGCTGTGCGGTATTATGGTTGTTACGGCAATCGCGGAATATCCTTTGACTGCGGGCTTTTGATCGGCTCTTCCGAACCGCTCTGCCATTCGCCGAAATCATTGACGTAAAAGTTGATCGTGCGAACCCAGTTTTCTTCAACCGCCGTTCGGTAGCGGTAAAAAGTTTTCACCGTATAAGTAACCCGCACCGGATAAATAATCGTGCCGGGTTTGCCGCCGATGTCGCGTGAGTAAATCCATTGACGCGGAGCAGCGATTTGCAGTGCTGTGACATCTACCGTGACCGCGCCGTCATAACCTTTCGAGGCGGACTTTTCGCCTTTGTCGCAGCGAGTGATTTTCTTGAGCAGTTCGGCGTTCGGACGCGCTCCGTTTTTGACTTTGGTTTGCTCGACCGGACAATCCATAATCGGACGATCAGCCGACAAAGTATTATTTTCGTCAACCGTTACTTTCCCGATTGGAATTTCGGTTTGCGGTATTTCCATCGGTTTGCCGCCCGCCAGCAAACGCGTTCGGTCGGTAAAACAAAATCCGCCAGCCGGTCGGGTCGTCGCATCACGATCCAACAAGATGCGGTGAATGTAGAAATATTTGCCCGATTTATCTTTGTCCGCATCGGGATTATCATTTTCTTTAAAAGGCAGAACCGTGCCTTTCAGCCAATCGTTAATTCCTGCGGCATCGCATTCGATCCGGTCGCCCGGCTTGAATTTCGCGCCCGGTTCATTTTGCGTCGTGGCGGTTTTGTCCGGCGGATTTTCGGTTTTTTCGGTTTGATTCGGTGGATTTTTGGTAACATCACCTTTGAACGTGCGAATGTCTTTAGTCTGAACCAAAACGCCTTCCGGATAGGTAGCTTTCCATTTATCAATAAGCACACGGGCAAGATAATACTCGCCTTGAAAAGTCGGCTCGTCCTTTTCCAAAAAGGGTAAAACTGTTCCCTTCATCCAATCTTTGATTCCGCTCGGATCAACTTCAACTCGGTCGCCGGGCTTGTATTTTTGTCCGAACGCCTGCGAACTTGCCGCGAACACAAAAACCAATATTGCAATGGCGGCAAATACCAAGTGTTTATGCCAATTCGAATTGTTTTGATTTTTCATTTTAGTTGTCATTTTCCTATATTTTTTTCATCCGAGTTTATCCCGCGCAAATCTGTGGCTAAATTCTTTTCTGAAATTCAATTCTGTTCAGGCACTCAAAAATTATCCTCGTTTTCTTCTTCAAAAGTTCCGTCTTTTTTCAGCCATCTTTCCCTGAGAACGATTTTCGATGCCGGTGCGAGATGGATTTCCATAAATTCGCCGACCGGAATTTTCAGATATTTATGCTCGGTCATCGGATAATCTCTGCCCGCAATCGTCATAAAATATTCCGATTCAATGCCGCCTTTATTTCGCCCGCTGGTGATGTCCGACGACTTGATTCTTTTATTGGTAATCGGCGCGATGATGATTTTCTTTTGTCCGCCGGCAAGATCTTTTTCAACTTGCTTTTTCTTTTTCTTGATAAATTTGTAAAGCAGAATCAAAAGTAAAATTGGAATTCCGACAACAATTCCGAACAATAAAACAGCCTGCACCGAACCGAAATCCAAACCTGTTACAAAACTAAAAGCCAATACAATTAAAAGAGCCGGAACCGCCGCCGCCGTTAAACAGCCGAACCCCATTGATTCGTTTTTGATTTTGGCAATATCTTCAGCCGTCAATTCGGCTAATTTCTCGCTTGTTTCCATAGTTTCTTCCTTCTTTCTAAAAGCCTTTGTTTACTATTGCGACAAAAATATAAAAAGCGGCTCAAAATAATTTCAACGACGGAACTTTCTCTTGCACTCAAACAAAAATGAATTTATTATTCGGTTGACTCAGAAATCTGAATTTAAGAAAAGATGATGTAACGATTTGACGATTTCATAAACCAGAAATCTAAATTCCCAAGTCCAAAATCGAAATGTCACCCGACTACTGGCAAAAAATAAAATCAATTCTCGACGAAGCGCTCGCGCAGCCGACCGCTGAACGCAGCGCGTATCTCGCCGCGGCGTGCGGCGCAAGTCCGACGCTGCAGCGCGATGTCGAATCTTTACTGGCTTTTGAAAAAGACGGCGACATGCTCGAAGACTCGGCGTTTGCGGTCATTGAACATTTGCAGATTCCTGAAGAAAACCACATCGGGAAATCATTCGGTGTTTATAAAATTCTCGAAAAGTTAGGTGAAGGCGGAATGGGCGCGGTTTTTCTTGGCAACGCGCGACGACGGCGAATTTCAGCAAAAAGTCGCTGTCAAAGTCATTCGCCGCGAGGTCAGTTCTGAAACAATTCTGCGCCGCTTCTTGAACGAACGTCAAATTTTAGCCGGACTCGAACATCCGAATATCGCCCGCCTGATTGATGGCGGGACGACCGGCGAAAATGTGCCGTATCTCGTGATGGAATACGTCGAGGGTTTGCCGATAAGTGATTATGCCGACATAAACGATTTGGGTTTAACCGAACGACTCGGTTTATTTCGGCGTGTTTGCGCGGCGGTCGCGCACGCGCATAAAAATCTCGTCATTCACCGCGATTTGAAACCGTCGAACATTTTGGTCAGTGCGGACGGCGAGCCAAAATTATTGGATTTTGGAATCGCCAAAATATTAAAAGCCGATAATTCAAATGAAACGCAGACGCGCCAATTCGTTTTTACGCCCGACTACGCTTCGCCCGAACAAATGCGCGGCGAAAAATTAACGACCGCCACTGACGTTTATTCTCTGGGCGTGATTCTCTACGAATTGTTGACCGGCATAAAACCCCATACAACAACCAGTCGCAATATCAGCGAAGTGATACGTTTTGTTTGCGAAACCGAACCGGAACGACCATCGTCGGTTGTCAGTCACCAATCGTTCGAGGACGATGGCGAAACAAATCGACACAAAGAACAGACGGACGAAAGAAAGCGGAAAACGAAGACCGAAGACCGAAGACCGAAGACCAAAGACCGACGCGCTCTACGCGGCGATTTGGACAACATTATTCTTAAGGCGTTACGCAAAGAACCCGAACGGCGATACTCGTCGGTGGAGCAATTTGCCGAAGACATTCGCCGTCATCTCGCCGGTTTGCCCGTTACGGCGCGGCGCGATACGTGGAACTATCGCGCCGGAAAATTTATTTCGCGCAATCGGCTCGCCGTCGCTTTCGCCGCACTTGTCGTATTGGCTCTAATTGGCGGCATCATCGGCACAACCTGGCAATCCGCCCGCGCCGAACGTGAACGCGCCGCCGCCGAACGCGAACGCGAACGCGCCGAACGCCGATTTGAAAATCTTCGCAAAATTTCAAATTCACTGGTCAGCGAAATAGAACGGGCGATTCGTGATTTGCCCGGCTCGCTGCCCGCCAGACAATTGCTTTTGACCCGCGCCGTCGAACAGCTCGACGCGCTTGCTGCCGAAGCGGACGGCAACACCGCTCTGCAGCTGGAGCTCGTCTGGGCGTATCAAAATCTCGGCTCGCTGCCCGACAAAAAACTCGTCGAAAATCGGGCGATTCTTGAAAAAGCCGTCGCGCTGACCGAAAAAATTATCGCCGCCGACCCGACAAATAACGACGCACGCGAACGCCTGGCGATGCTTTATCTCGATTTGATCTTTAATTCGCGGCTGCGCGGCGATGTTAATTTTACGCTTGAATATAACCGCAAAGCGGTGGCAATTATCGAAGATTTACGCCGCCAGTCGGCGGATTCTCCGGAGCTTAAGGACAGTGTTTGGACGGTTTATTATCATTACGCGCTGACGCAGCAGCAGCTTGGGAAAGCATCGGAAACCGTCGAAACGGGGCGAAAAATTTTGCCTGTTGCCGAAGAAGCGTATCGCGCGATCACGCCTGAAGCTTCCGGTTACGATTATATGAAACCGCATCTGACCCACGCGGCAATTGGTTTCGGATTAAATTACGCAGGCGAGTATCGAGCCGCAATTATTGAATTCCAAACGGCTTTAGCCGAATGTCAGGCAGAGTTTGCTAAACGTCCCGAGGCAGATATTTTGCGACGCAACGAAGCCAATATACGCTTACAGTTCGCCAATGCGCTCGAAAATAGCGGTGACGCCGACGCAGCTCTGAAACACGCGCAAATCGCGCTCGCTTTACGCGAGAAAATGGCAGCGGATAATGTGCGAAACATTGATTTTCAAATTGCGCTGGCTGATGTCGAATTATTTCTCGGACAAATGCTGGCGCGACAAAATCAATTACCGACGGTTATTCCGCGTTTTCGCCGTGCGCTTGCTTCGTATGAAAAGATTCTTGCCGTTGATGCCGAGCGCGTTCAGGTTAAGATTTTGGTTGCCCGCACAAAAGCGAGTCTGGGCAGCGCTCTCGTTAAAAATGGCGACGTGCCCAACGGTTTGCGCTATCTACGCGAAGCGGTCGAATTTTACGAATCAGCAAACTCGGCGAACTCGATTGACGCGCATCTCAAACGCCATTTCGCCGAAGCGCGCGCTCTGTTCGCGACGGCTTTAGTGAAAAATAAACTGCCGGGAAATTACGCCGAAGCCCGCGAATCTTACCGCCAAAGCCTCGAGTTATGGCGCGACCTGCAGCGTCAGGGAATATTGAGACATTCGGACGCTTCCCAGCCCGAAGAAGTTTCGCGGCAATTAGCGGAATTGGAGAATCTGCAATCGCGCGTCGCGCCGTAACCTAATTTTTCAATACCGGCAGGAACCGATGTATGCTACTTTAAGTTCAGTAAAATCCGCCGCCGCCGCAGTTAAAATAGCGATGCAAAAAAAACCCATTACACAGATTTTGATCGAGCTAAGAAACGGCGATACAACTGCGATTGACGAACTTTTGCCGCTCGTCTATGGCGAACTGCGCCGACTGGCGAACAGCTATTTGCGGCGCGAACGCTCTGATCACACGCTGCAACCGACCGCTCTGGTACACGAAGCGTATCTGCGTCTCGTCGGGCAGAAACCAATCGAATGGGAAAACCGCGCGCATTTTTTCGGCGTGTCGGCGCGGCTGATGCGCGAGATTTTAATTGAATATGCCCGCGCCAAAAATCGGCAGAAACGCGGCGGCGAATTTAAGACAATAATTGCGCTTAATGATGCTGTCAGTTTCAGCAGCGAACAGCAGCTCGATATCGTCGCTGTTGATGAAGCCCTGTCGCAGTTGGAAAGATTGGACGAGCGGCAAGCGCGCATCGTCGAAATGAAATTCTTTGGCGGAATGACGATCGAAGAAATCGCCGAAGTTCTGGATATTTCGCCTGCCACCGTTAAACGCGAGTGGGCGAGCGCAAAGTTAATGTTATACAAAATGATGAATTGAAAAAGTTTCCTGCGTTTATGTTTATAATGACCGGCTCCTAATTCAACGTTAACTTTCTGCGCTTCGCGACGGCAAAACTTTAATCAACACGAAAACCAATGTTCAAGTTAATTTTTGGTCGGATAAATGATTAGTCGTGCAGAAAAAGCCGTAACACTAATTTTTACTTCAGAGCTTCTTTCATTCGCCGCACGCCTTCTGCCATTTTCTCTTCCGGCTGGCAAAAAGAAACGCGCAAAAAGCCTTTTGCTTCCGAACCGAATGCAACGCCGGGAACGGTAATGACTCGATTAGCGAGAAATTTTTCGGCGACTTGGATATCGTCGCCAAGTTCGCGGACATCGAGCATCGTATAAAACGCGCCTTCGGGTGAAGTCGCTTTTAGATTTAATTCTTTCGCAAACAAATCAATTAAAAAATCGCCGCGCCGTTTGTAAATTTCTCTGGCTTCGGCTTTCGCATCTTCGGCTTCCGTCGTCCAACCCAACAGCGACGCTTTTTGCGAGATCGTCGAAGTGCAGACGGTTAAAAATCCATGCAGAGTCAACGTAGCTTTGATAACGTCGGTCTGCGAACTCGCCGCCCAGCCGACGCGCCAGCCGGTCATACTCAAAGACTTCGACAACCCCGAAACGATAACCGTTCTATCGTAAAATTCCGAAGCCGAATGCGGTTTTTCCGCCGTAAAATATAAATCCGAATAAATTTCATCGGAAATCAAATAAATTCCCGTATCCTTTAAAACGTCAGCGATTTGTTTCAAATCCGTTTCGGTAAAAATTTTCCCCGTCGGATTTGACGGCGAAATAACGACGGCAACTTTTGTTTTCGGCGTTATTTTCGATTTAAATTCTTCAATATCGAACGCGAAATCTTTTTCCGCCGGCAGACGATAAAAAACCGGAACACCTTCGGAAATTTTCACGCAGTTTTCATAAGCCGGAAACGACGGATTCGGGATTAAAACTTCATCGCCCGCATCAACAATTCCGAGAAACGCGGCAGTCATCGCTTCCTGCGAACCGACCGTGACGCAAACCTGATTCGGCTGCAAATCGAGATGCGGATATTGTTCGGCGATTTTTTCTCTCAACGCCGGAAGTCCGGCGTGATTCGTGTAACCGTTTTGTTCATCTAAAGTTACACGCGCCGCTTCTTCGCGGATAAAACGCGGCGTTGGCAAATCAGGTTCGCCCAACCCGAAATTTATCGAATCAGGCAAAGCGCGTTCAAAAATCTGTCGAATCAAAGTCGGGGCGACACCTTGCAGTCGGCGCGGTAATTGTAAATTCATTTCTTCTTTTGCAGCGTTCATTCGTTGTTGTTGTTTTATTTTTTCGAGCAGTTCTTTGTAGAAATCTATCTTAAATAATCTTCCAATTTTGTCGCCGCGTCGGTTCGTTCGTCTCGATATTTAACGATAATCGGCGCGTAGATTGATAAATTGTTTTCCTTGCCGAAACCGCTCGTGATGGCTCTCGAACCTTGCACGACGACGGCGCCCGCCGGAATTTCCAGAGATTTTCCTTCTTCTGATTTGATAATCCGGTTATTCACCAAATCAAAAACCGGAGTCGAGCGCGTTAAAATTACGCCCGAAGCTAAAACCGCTTTTTCTCTGACAATCGTTCCTTCATAAACGCCGGTGTTGCCGCCGACCAGAACATCGTCTTCGATAACGACCGGATTCGCATTAATGGGTTCGAGAACGCCGCCGATTTGCGCGGCGGCTGAAAGATGAACGCGCTTACCGATTTGCGCGCACGAACCGACGAGCGCGTGCGAATCAATCATCGTGCCTTCGTCAACATACGCGCCGACATTGATGTAGCACGGCGGCATCAGCACGACATTCTGCCCGACAAACGAGCCGTCACGAATCGCCGAACCGCCGGGAACGATGCGGATTTTATCGTCCGTATTCATCGGTCGGAGCGGATAAGTATTTTTGTCGAAAAACTGTAAAGTCTCGCCGCTCATTGACATCGTGACTATCTCGCCCATTTTAAAGCCAACGAGAATGCCGCGCTTCACCCACGCGTTCGCGTGCCAATCGCCATTTGCATCTTTTTCCGCCGAACGAATCGCGCCTTCGCGCAGAGCCGTTTTGAAATCGTTAAAAGTTTCGTGGTCGTTCGCGTCAAATTCCGTCTGCGTGAATAATTGTTCGATTTTTTCTTGTAAAGTCATTTTTAGATTATAAATGTCTTGAAAATATAGTTAAGTCAGCGTTCGTTGCGACTACAAAAGTTTGTTGCGTTCCAGAAAAACCATAAGCTCTAATTTCAGAGACTTCATCATCAGCAATAAAGATCACGCTATCATTATCTTTAAAAGTTAAATAAATTCTGTTTGTGTCATTTGATTCACGGATTAATAATTTCCATCCTTCCTGCGTTTCTGTAGAGAGATTTCCGCCATACAAACCTGCTGTTTTGATTTCTCTCCCTTCAAGCAAATCAAAACCTTTTAGCCGTTAAGATTTCTTCATTGAATAAATTCTTGATAATCACTTCTTTCTCGCGCAATTTTTTCTCCTGTCCGACAATTAAAAATCCCACGCCCGTTGTGCGATAGAACCAACAATAAATCAGTTCGCTCTGCAAAACCAACTTGAACAAGTCCGCCAACAACGTGAATTGCAATTCTTTTCCAGACAGAATTTTCCATTTCTGCTATTTACTTGAATTCTTTCAAAATCTCTTTCAATTTCTTCCGTGTCGGTTCAGTCACAAGCACGAGCGGCAATCTTAGATTTTCTTCGAGCAAATTCATTTCCTTCATCACGAATTTACACGGCGCAGGCGAGGCTTCGATGAAATTCGCTTCCATTAAACCGCAGAATTTTGTAATGAATTTTGCGGGCGGAAGTCCACGCGCCGTCGAGAGCTTTTTCGACCATTGAGGAAGTTTCCTTCGGCAGTTCGTTGGCAACGACCGAAATTAGCCCGTCCGCGCCGACCGAAATTAAAGGCAAAGTCGTCGCGTCGTCGCCGGAAAAGACTTTAAAGTTTTTTGGGCGTTTGGCGATTATTTCCATAATTTGCGAAAAGTTTCCGGACGCTTCTTTGGTGGCGACGATATTTTCGTATTCGTTCGCCAGCCGAACGCAGGTTTCGGCGGAAATATTCGACGCGGTGCGCGACGGCACGTTGTAAAGCATTATCGGAAACCGTTTCACCGATTTCGCAATTTCGCCGAAATGACAAAACATTCCTTCCTGCGTCGGTCGGTTGTAGTAAGGCGCGACGATCAACGCGCCGTCTGCGCCGAGTTCGCGGACTTTGCGCGTCATTTCAATCGTCTGCGCCGTGTTGTTGCTGCCCGTTCCGGCGACGACTTTTGCGCCTAATTTATGCGCGACTTCAATCGTCATTTGGATGACGTGAATCTTTTCTTCGTCCGACATCGCCGCCGCTTCGCCCGTCGTGCCGCACGGAATCAGGATTTTCACGCCGTTTTTGATTTGCCGCGTCAGCAATGATTTGTAACAATCATCGTCAATCGAACCGTCCGCTCTGAACGGCGTAACCAAAGCCGTTCCGCAGCCTCGAAGCCAGTCTAATTTCATCGTCATAATTTGTCCCCTAAATTTTTATTGACGCAAAGCAAAAGTATATGACTATAATCGTTTGCGTGACAAAATCGGATTGCCAAAACTTATGCGATTCATAAAAATTTCTTTTGCCGTCCTTCTTTTGCTTTTGCAGTTTAACTGCAATTATTCGGAGGCGCAGTCGAATCAAATTAAACACGCGCCAACCGCCACGCCCACGAAAATTATCGCCGATAAATTCGCTTATCCGATTGGCAAAACCGAATTAATCACGCAGGCGAAAGATAAAAAAGACGATTGGTATAACGCGCAGGATTTTACCGTTAACGCGCATCTCGGCGAAGATTGGAACGCGAATTCGGGCGGCAATACCGATTGCGG
This sequence comes from Pyrinomonadaceae bacterium, assembly GCA_963761145.1. GTDB lineage: Bacteria > Acidobacteriota > Blastocatellia > Pyrinomonadales > Pyrinomonadaceae. The sequence goes on along the minus strand of CAVXFU010000010.1, from coordinate 521,992 downwards.
CGCGGCGGTTTTCGCGGCAGCGCACGGACGCGTAGTTTACGCCGAAAACGCGGGCGAAGGTTGGGGAAACGTATTGATAATCGAACACAATTTGCTCGACGGAACGCGCGTTCAGACGCTTTACGGTCACCTGCAAAAAATTCTGAAAACGAGCGGCGAAGTAAAAATGCGCGAGCAAATCGGCGAAGTCGGAAACGCCGACGGCAAATATTTATGTCATTTGCATTTCGAATTGCGGACGGAAGATTGTCCGTTGTGGAATCAGGCTGGCGCAGGTTATTCGACTGAAAACAAAGGCTGGGTTGACCCGTCGAATTTTATTGACGCGCACCGTTAAAACTAAGCAGTTTTGAGCGCGGAAGTCGGCGAAGGAATAATTTTATCGCGCAGTTTCAACATCGGATATTCGACGAGTTTCGCTGTTCCGATTCCAAACGCGAAAGTTCCCGACCAGTAAACGAAAACGTAAAGAAACCAATTTTCGACGGCGAGATTGGTATATTTCATCAGCCAGAAATGCATCGGCAAATTCCACAAATAAATCGAATACGAATATTTTCCGAGCGCGGCGAGGCGATGCAAAATTACATTTTCCTTAAAATCGCTTTTGAGCAGCGCGAGCAGCAAAAAACCGCCGCCGATGTAAAGCATTGTCAGTCCGATTGTCCATATCCACGGGGTTTCGTTCAACTCAAAAACAAATGCCGGAACGAAACATGCAATGCCCGTCAACCCGATTAAAAATTTATTCGTTTCGAGAAATTTGCTCTTCGCCAAATCGCGCAAATTCCAAAGATAAGACAGGAAAACACCGAAGAAAAGCGAGTCAATCCGCAGATGCGTCTGCTCGATATTGACTTCATACCTAAACGGAATATAAACGACCGTGATAAACCGAAACACAGGCAAACGACGGCAATCGCCAGGAAAAGTCGCGGGATAAAATCAAAAGAATTTTCGTTAGCGTTTCGCCTGCCGACAAGCAAAAATACAAAAAACAAAAACGTCAGAAAAATATAAAAATGCTCTTCGACTGCCAAAGACCAATCGTGCTGCCCAAATTCCGCCGATGATAATTTTGGATAAACAGCAATTCGCTCAAAAAACCGCCGCGATAAATTGTTTCGCCGCTCGAAATCGTCACCAGAAACGTGATAAAAATCAAAAACCAGAATGCCGGATAAATCTTAAATCCGCGCCGCACGAGAAATCTTTTCAAATTAATGTCGCCGCGCTTTTTGTATTCGTTAAAAAGCAAACCCGAAACCAAAAAACCGCTCAACACGAAAAATAAATCAACGCCCGACCAACCGCCGCGATACCAAACTTCGGTAAATTTATTCAATAAAAAATTTGTTTCCGGCGGGCAAATCGCCGAATGATTGCCGATGACGATGAAAACCGCAACAGCGCGAAGAAAATCTAACTGCGGAAGTCGTTTATTTGAGCAATTTGGAATCCATTCAATTTGACGAATTTACTCGTTCAGATTTTTATTGACGAAGAACTTCGTCTATGACTTCTGTAAATTCGTAAAAACCACGTTTTCCCAAAATCCATTCCGCCGCCAGAATCGCGCCCGACGCGAAACCTTCGCGCGAACGCGCCAGATGTTCGAGTGTGATCTGGTCAGCCGCGCCGTCAAATCCGACGCGATGCGTTCCCGGAATATTTCCCGCCCGTGTTGAAGAAACGCTGAAATCTTTCTGTGATATTTTTTGCGACAATTTCTTTCAATTTCAAAGCCGTTCCGCTCGGCGCGTCTTTTTTGCGCGAATGATGCTGTTCTTCGATAAACGCTTCGTAATCTTCAAATTTAGCGAACAATTTCGACGCAAAATCAGCAATTCGGTAAAACAAATTCACGCCGATTGAAAAATTCGCGCCGAAGACAAACGCGCCATTTTTCGCTTCAACCAAATGTTTTATTTCATCTTTCTGCGCGTTCCAACCGGTTGTGCCTTCGACCAGCGGAATCTTCGGCAAGCAAACACGCTTCGACATTTCGTCTGACCGCTTCGGCAGTCGAAAAATCAATCGCCGCATCAACACCTTTCAACTTTTCGGCTAATTCTTCCGCTGACAATTCCAGCATCCGATTCGTCAATAACAACCGCGATTTCATGCGTTTTATTTTCGGCTAAAGTTTCGATGAGTTTTCCCATCGCGCCGTAACCGATTAAAGCTATTTTCATTTTAATTTTCCAGATGAATTGCAGTTAATTTCAATTCATTATGCTGATTTTCAAAGGTGTATATTATAATCTGCGTGATGTTCGACTGTGGCTTCCGTTTGCCGAAACAAATTTTTGCCGCATAAAAAAAGAATTTTGACTTTATCGGATTCAACTGTGGTGAAAACAAAAGTTGCTTCTGTTGATTCAATTTCAAATTCTGCATTGCTGATATTTTCAATAGTTTGCCTTTCGTAACGATCTTTCATCTTTGTAGCGGGACCAGAAATTTCATCGGCAAATATTTGCTTTAATTTTTCTTTGATCTTTATTTGTTCAGCTTGGTGAAGTTGATTCATCAAATCTAAAACTTTAGCTTCAGCAATTCCTGTCGGACTGCATGAATAAAATCCAAGACCTATTAGAAAAGTTACTAGTAAAATAAATAAACAGCTTGTAAATATGTTCATAACCTTTCTCACGCTTAATTTATTCTTTGGTTTCTAAAAGTTTCTTCACCAAATTCACATAAAGTTCAACCGCTTCTTCCAAATCTTTTTTCAACACAAATTCATCTTTCGTATGCGCGACGAGAATTGAACCCGCGCCTAAAAGCAACGGCGTTCCCCAATTTGAAAGATGCGGAATGTCGGTCGTAAAGCGGACGACTTTTTGTTTGAAACCTTCGACGGCGAGCATTTTCACTGGTTTGAAACGCTCATTATTTCGATTTCACCGCGCGCTCCGACGACTTTCGGCGATTCTTTCGAGAATCGGTTTTTCGTCGCCCGTCGTGCGAATGTGCAAACCGGCTTCGGCGTTCGGCGCGATGACGTTGGTTTTCAAACCGCCGCTGATCGTGCCGATATTGTTCGTCGTTTCGCCGTAAAAATCGTCAACCGGAAATTCGATTTTCAAAACGTCGTTCAAAATTTCGAGCAGTTTTTCAATCGCCGATTCGCCCATTTCGGGATACGCCGAATGTCCGGCGATGCCTTTGGTGCGAATGTAAAATCGCAACGAGCCTTTCGAGCCGATTGCCAAATCGTTGTCGGTCGGTTCGCCGTTGATGATAATATTCGCATTTTTGCGGCTATCGGATGCATGATTCGCCACTTTCGCGCCCGCGCCGCCTTCTTCTTCCTCGACCGTAAACAGCAAACCGATGTCAGAAATTCCCTGTTTTCGCAATTCTTCCGCCGCGAAAATCTGCGACGCGACGATTCCCTTCGCATCGCACGCGCCGCGCCCGTAAATTTTTTCCTCGTCTTCCGAAGCCTCGATGAATGCGGCGGAACGATGTCTATATGCGTCGAAAGAAAAACGCGCGGCGTGTCGTTTAAACGAGCGATAACATTGTTTTGATTCGCGGAAACGGCTTGCAGTTCAACCGTCCAGCCCAAACTTTCGAGATAATCGCGCAGAAAAAACCCGACCGCTTCTTCATCGCCGGAAATCGAAGGAATGTTGATTAAATTTTTGGTTAATTCGTAAAGATTCATTTGAATTTTAGTTTTCGGAAATGATTTGCAGACCGCTAATGTATTGAAAATGTTTGTGGTTATGAGTAACGAGCAGAACGTCGAACGCCAACGCGACGGCGGCAACCCTAGCGTCAGCCGTTTCAATCGGTCTGCCTTTTCGTTTTGATTCGATTTTAATATTTACCCAAATTTCACAGAGCTTTTCGTCAGAATAAATTATTAGATAATTTTTGAGAAACGCCGCGAAGTTCCGCTTTCTTTTTTCATTCCAGCTATTGCCCAGAGTCCAGAGATTTAACTCCGCCAAAGTCATAAAAGAAAGCACCAGCAGGTTTCCTTTAAGATGCGGCTCGTACAAATCGGCGCGCGAATCTTTTTTATAAGTGAATGAAACGACATCCGTATCAATCAAAAGACTCATTGTCGTCGCTCCTCTCTCAATTTCCTGTCTTCTTCGCGCCATTCTTCACGCATTTGCAAAAATTCATCAACTTCGGCTGTAATTTCTTCCTGCGTCTGCCCGCTATTCTCTGAGTGCCGGTATAAATCTTCTTTGGTTTCGATGGCTTTTATTCCTTGTTCCCGAATCATTTGTTCAAGTTTTTTACGATATTCGCCGCGCGTTTCAGGCGTGATGCCGTAACAGTTTTCCCGCGCTTTTTTTCTTTAATTAATGTTTCCGCCATCTTCTCAAACTCCTTTAAGTATTTGACTATTATATCGCAAGTTTCCTGCAGATTTGAGAAATTATAATTTTCCACTGATCTGACTTTTATGAATTCACTTGAAAAACTCTTCGTGCAGTCTTTTAATCACTTCGCTGACGACCATTTCTTCGACGACGAAAGTCATATTCACGCTCGATGCGCCGTGTGAAATCAGCGAAATGTTGATGTCGGAAATGGCGGCGAAGATTTGCGCGGCAACGCCCGAAGTGTCGCGCAAGCCTGAACCGACGACGCAGATGACGGCTTGGTTCGGTTCGATTTCGACCGTGCCGATGCGCTGTAAATCTTTGACAACCGCTTCGAGCGCGTCGGTGTTGTCGAGTGTCAGGGAAACGGAAACTTCGGAAGTTGTGACGACATCAATCACGGTTCGGTGGCGTTCGAAAATCTGGAAAATCGCGCTCATAAAACCGAATGCGCCGAGCATTCTGGCAGACGTTATGTGCAGAATCGTGATGCCTTTTTTATAGGCGATTGATTTGACTTTGCGTGCGGTTGACTGCGCCGACGGCAGAATCATCGTGCCGAGCATCGAAGGTTGGTGCGAATTGCAGACGCGAACGGGGATTTGCAAATCAACCGCCGGCTGAATCGTTTTCGGATGCAGAACCTTCGCGCCGAAATACGCGAGTTCGGCGGCTTCTTCGTAAGATAAGGTTTTTAAAGTTCTGGCTTCCGGGCAAATTCGCGGGTCGCAGGTTAAAACGCCGGTCACGTCCGTCCAGATTTGAATTTCACGCGCCTGCAAAGCCGCGCCGACGAGTGCTGCCGAATAATCCGAACCGCCGCGCCCCAAAGTCGTCGTTTCGCCGCCGCGACTCGCCGCGATAAATCCGCCCATTACGGGAATTTCGCCGGCGTTAATTAACGGCTGTAATTCGAGCTGAATCAAGCGTTCCGTCTCGTCCCAAATCGGCGCGGCGGAACCGTATTCGTCGTCGGTGACGATCAATCGGCGCGAATCGGCGTGACGCGCGTTTAGGTTTTTCGCTTTGCAAACTTCGGCGAGAAGTTTCGACGAAAGCTGTTCGCCGTAGGAAACAATCGCGTCTTTGAGCATCTGCAAAGGCAGCGAGCGGCGCGAAACACGCATCAACAGATCGTTTAATTCCCGCCGCGCGTAATCAAGTTCAATTTCAAAAGACTGCCGACCTTTTTCGTCGGTCAAGTCTTCGGAAACTCGCGTATGACGTTCAAAATGCGGCTGTAAACTTTCAAAAGCCGTTTCGACATCGCCTTTTTTCGCCGTTTCAAAAGCGAAAAGCAGCGCGTCGGTTACTTTCGCCATCGCCGACGTGACGACGACCGGCGAATTTTCGCGTTCGCCCGCGACAATTTCCGCCACACGCCTGAATGCCGCCGCGTCCTGCACGCTCGTTCCGCCGAATTTCATTACGGTTGGATTTTTTCTGTCGCTCATTCGCTTAATTGAAAGTTCAATCGAAAGCGATTTTTTTGTCAAGCAAAGAGAAAATTTTACGCTTAATTTTAATTGAAACGCGGCTTTCGGAATTGCGCGGCAAAGATGTTAAAGTATGATTTTTCGTAAAATTAACTAAGATGAAAACGCAAAAACTCGCCGCTATTGACATCGGTTCGAACTCGTTAAAACTCGTCATTGTCGAAGCCGCCGCCAGCGATTCGTTTACCGTCATTTTGCAAGACCGCGAGCGCGTTCGGCTCGGTCAGGACACTTTGAAAAATCATTTTCTGTCCGACGCGGCAATCAATCTTTCGGCGGACGCAATCGGAAAATTTCGCTCGATTGCCGAAAGCCGACAGGTTGATTCGATTATCGCCGTCGCTACCGCTTCGGTCAGAGAGGCGACAAACGCCGCTGATTTCGTGCGCGAAATCGAAAAACAAACCGGCGTGCGCGTCGAGGTTTTATCGTCAATCGAAGAAGCGCGGCTCATCGGAATTGCCGCCGCGCAATTTTTCGGCGCGGACGACGAATCGCTGCTAAACATTGACATCGGCGGCGGTTCGACCGAACTCAGTTTAATGAAGAACGGCGAGCCGCACCGACTTTTTTCGATGAAGCTCGGCGCGGTCGGTTTGACGGAAAAGTTTATTTTTTCCAATCCGCCGAAAGCCAGAGAAATCGAAAATTTAAATATCGAAATTCTCGCCGCGCTCCAAAAACCCTTGAAAAAAATGAAGGATGCAGCGTGGCAGATTTCGACCGGAACTTCCGGCACGATTTTGAATTTAACCTCGCTTTTAAATTTCCAGACCGCTGAAACCCTCGAAGCGAAACCGGAAATTCAATTCAGGAAATTAGTCGCGCTCAATAAAATGATGGCGCGAATGACGATTGAAGACCGTGCAAAACTTCCCTCGATCAGCCCGCAGCGCGCCGAGGTTATTGTCACCGGCGGATTGATTCTCGAAGGCGTCATGCGCGCGCTTAAAATCGAAAAACTCCAGCCGTGCGGCTACGCTCTGCGCGAAGGCGTAATTATTGATTATCTGCGCGAAATCGAATCCGAATCGCTGCCGCCGGTTCCTGACGTTGAAGATAAAAAGCTGCGCGACGTGTTCGCCGTCGGTCGGCGTTATGGCTATGAAGAATCGCACGCGCTGAAAGTGGCAGATTTGGCGGAAAAGATTTTTGACGCGCTTGCGCCCATTTACAAACTTGCGCGTCACGGCAGAACCTTGCTTTCCGCCGCCGCGCTGCTGCACGATGTCGGCTATCATATCTCGCACGAATCGCATCACAAACATTCGTATTATTTGATCAAAAACTCGGAAATGACCGGTTTTTCGGAAATTGAAAAAACCATCATCGCCAATATCGCGCGTTATCATCGCGGTTCCGTGCCGAAAGAAAAACACACGGATTTTATGCTGTTGAGCGAAAAAGATCGCCGAACGGTGGCGCAACTGGGAGCGATTTTGCGAATCGCCGAAGCTCTCGATAGAGGTCACGAAAATAATATTCAGGACGTGAAATTCAAAAGCGACAAACAAAATCTGCGCTTGAAATTAGTCTGCGGCGCAGACTGCACCATCGAACGCCAAGCAGTCGAACAGAAAAAAGATTTGTTCGAGTTGGCTTTTGACTGCAACCTGATTGTCGCTTAAATTAACTTCTATTGTTGATAATGTTGGAGTTATGTCTTTAGCAAAAGTTATCGAAGAACGAATCAGAGAAGCCATCGAAGCCGGAGAATTCGACAACCTCGAAGGCGCGGGCAAACCGCTCGATTTAGACGATTATTTCGCCACGCCCGAAGATTTGCGAATGAGTTATTCGGTTCTCAAAAGCGCGAAAATCGTTCCCGAAGAAGTTGACCGTCTCAAAGAAATCGGCGAATTGAAAGAGAAAATAAAATCAATTTCCGACGATAATGAAAAGAAAGAGCTGACAAAAATTCTCAACGAAAAACGATTGCTTTTAAAGTTCTGATCGAAAGAAAAAAGCATTGCAGATATAAATGATTTTCTTTTATCTTGCTGAATGAATATTCATTCAGTTATAATTCAGCCAACAAAATTTCATTTCAAAATGAAGGTAAAATATAAAAATGTTGCAAATCAAAAAAGCCGCCGTTTTGGGCGCGGGAACAATGGGAGCGGCGATTGCCGCGCATCTTTCAAACGCGGGAATCCCGACGCTTTTATTAGACATCGCGCCGAAGGAATTAATCGCCGGAACACGAAGCGAAAGGCTTGCCGCTTGATTCGCCGCAGGTTCGTTATCACATCGTTAATTCGCTTTTCGACGCGGCGAAAAAACTAAAACCCGCGCCGTTTATGCTCGGCGATAATGCGAATTTAATCACGCTCGGAAATTTTGAAGACGATTTGCATAAAATCAAAGACTGCGATTTCGTGATCGAAGCCATTGTCGAAAATCTCGAAATCAAACACAAACTTTTTGCCGAAGTCGAAAAACATATGAAGCCGGGCGCGGTCATCGCGTCGAACACTTCGGGCATTCCGATCGAATCAATCGCCGAACCGTTTTCCGACGATTTCAAAAAGAATTTCTTAGGCATTCATTTTTTCAATCCGCCGCGTTATATGAAACTCGTCGAAGTTATTCCGACGGCGGACACAAGCGGCGAAGTCGCCTGCGCGGTTTCCGGTTTTTTGAATGAACGTTTGGGCAAAGGCGTTGTTCCGGCGAAAGACCGCCCGAATTTTATCGCCAACCGCATCGGCGTTTTTTCGATGATGGCAACAATCAAAGAAATGATTGAAATGGATTTGACGCCGACCGAAGTTGATCAGATTACCGGCAAAGCGATCGGACACGCATCGAGCGCGACGTTCCGAACGTCGGATTTAGTTGGCTTGGATGTTACGGCGCACGTCGTCAGAAATCTTTATCCGGCGATTCCCGACGACGAAGACCGCGAAGTTTTTCAAACGCCGGAACTGATCAAAACTTTGATGGAAAAGAAAATTTTGGGCGACAAAACCAAAGGCGGATTTTTCAAAAAATCGAAACGGACGCCGAAGGCAAGCGGGAGATTCTCGAACTCGACCTTGAAACTTTTGAATACAAACCGCAGACGAAAACGAAATTTCCTTCTCTAGACGCGGCAAAAGCGATTGAAGATATGCCGAAACGAATTAAAACTCTGGTTTGGGGCAAAGATAACGTCGGCGAATTTTTATGGAAAACCACTTCGCGCATTTCGCGTTACGCGGCAAATCGAATTCCCGAAATCGCCGACACGATTGTCGAAATTGACAACGCGATTAAATGGGGTTTCGGCTGGGAAATCGGCGTGTTTGAAACGTGGGACGCAATCGGCGTTCGTGAATCGGTCGAGCGAATGAAGGCGGAAAATCAGCCGATTCCCGCAAACGTCGAGAAAATGTTGGAATCGGGCGCGGAAACTTTTTACAAATACGAAAACGGCGTGAAGTCGTTTTACGATTTGGTGAACGGCGGCTACAAAGAAATCGCCGACCAGCAAGGCGTGATCTTTTTGAAATCGGTCAAAGACCGCACGGGCGTTATCAAGAAAAATGCGGGCGCGGTCTTGATTGACATCGGCGACGGCGTGGTTTGTCTGGAATTTCATTCGAAAATGAATTCCATCGGCGGCGACACGGTGCAGATGATGAATTTTGCGATTGACGAAACCGAGAAAAATCACGTCGGTTTGGTCGTCGGCAATCAGGGCGGAAATTTCTCGGCGGGCGCGAACATTATGCTGCTTCTGCTCGCGGCGCAGGAAGAAGAATGGGACGACATCAATATGATGATTCGCCAACTGCAAAATGCCGTGATGCGTCTGCGCTATTCGGCGAAACCCGTTGTCACCGCGCCGTATGGTTTGACTTTGGGCGGCGGCTGCGAGATTGCGATGCACGGCAACAAAGTCCGCGCGGCGGGCGAAACTTATATCGGTCTGGTCGAAGTCGGAGTCGGTTTGATTCCGGCGGGCGGCGGCACGAAGGAACTGACTATGCGGGCGATGGACGCGGCGAAAAACACGCCGGACGCTGACCCGCTCGCGTTTTTGAAAAAGAAATTTGAAACGATTGCAATGGGCAAAGTCGCAACTTCGGCGCAGGAAGCAAAGAGTTGGGGAATTCTTCGCCCGTCCGACGCGATTTCGATGAACGGCGACCGATTGATCGCCGACGCGAAAGCCGACGTTTTAGCTTTGGCATCAACCGGCTATGTTCAACCGGTCGAGCGAACCGACATCTTAGCGTTGGGCGAACAGGCGCAGGCGGCAATCAAACTCGCGCTTCATATGATGCACAGCGGCGGTTTCATCTCCGACCACGACCATCTGATCGGCAAAAAACTGGCGAAAATTATGAGCGGCGGCGATTTGAATCATCGCTCATTTGTTTCCGAAAGATATCTTCTCGATTTGGAACGCGAGGCGTTTTTGTCTTTGTGCGGCGAGCGCAAAACGCAGGAACGCATCGCAGCAATGTTGAAAACAGGTAAACCTTTGAGAAATTAGAAATTAGCTGCGAGTTGCACGAATAACGCGAACTATTTTTATTCGTATAATTCGCGGCAAAAAATTATGATCTTAACCGAAGAATCAAGAATTTCAGTCGAGCAGCGCGGACACGTTTTGCTGATCGGGCTGAATCGTCCGGCGAAACGCAACGCTTTTGATCGGCAGATGTTGAATGAATTAGCGGCGGCTTTTACTCAATTGGAAGAAACCGAAACGGTGCGCTGCGGAGTTTTGTTTGCGCACGGCGAAATGTTTACCGCCGGACTCGATTTGGCGAATGTCGCGCCGTCGGTGATGGCTGGCGAAAATCTGGATGATGAAAACAGCAAATTGATCCGCTCGGTTTGGATAAAAATAAATTGCGCAAAAAACCTGTCGTGGCGGCTGTTCACGGCAAATGTTTGACTATCGGAATTGAATTATTGCTGGCAATGGATGTTCGCATCGCTTCGGACAATGCGACCTTCGCGCAGATTGAAATTAAGCGCGGGATTTTCCCGTTCGGCGGCGCGACGCTTCGCTTTCCCGAAACTGCGGGTTGGGGAAACGCGATGCGCTGGCTTTTGACGGGCGACGAATTCGACGCGGCGGAAGCGTTGCGAATCGGTTTAGTTCAGGAAACGGTCGAACACGGAAAACACATCGAAAAAGCGATTGAAATTGCCGAGCGCATTGCCAAGCAAGCGCCGCTCGGCGTGCAGGCGACTATCGCGTCAGCCAGGAAAATGCAGTCGGAAGGTTTTGAAACGGCGGCGAAAGATTTGCTGCCGCAAGTTTTAAAGCTTTTTAAATCAGAAGATGCGCAGGAAGGAATTCAATCGTTCATCGAACGACGGAATGGAAATTTTCAGGGAAAATAATTAAATGTCCGACGATTCAAAAAATTTAATTGGCGAATTACTGACGATTTCAGCTGAGGCGCAGAAAGTTTTCGGCAATCTGTCGGCGGCGCAAATTAACTGGAAACCAAGCGCCGAAGGTTGGAGCGTCGGGCAGTGTTTCGAACATTTGATAAAATCGAATGAGCTTTTTTACGACGAACTCGAACAAATCGCGAGCGGCAAGCGCAAAAATTCGCTTGTTGAAAGTTATTCGCCGCTCTCCGGCTTTTTCGGAAGCTTGCTTATTAATTCTTTGAAAAAAGATGCCAGAAAATTCAAAGCACCGACGCAGAAAATCGTGCCGCCGAGCGAGATTGACGTGAATATCATCGAGATTTTCGCGGCGCACCAATCAGAATTAATCGGCAAAATCAAACGCACCGAATCGGCGGATTGGCGAAAAACCAAAGTCACTTCGCCGTTTATGAAATTGATGACTTACAAACTCGCCGACGGTTATCAGATGATCGTCGAACACGAAAAGCGGCACGTTCGGCAGGCGGCAAGAGTGACGCAAACCGAAGGATTTCCCACAAATTAAATGATTAATTACACGACCCGAGCGTTCATTTTCGATATGGACGGAACGCTCGTTGACAATATGCGGTTTCATGGCGCGGCTTGGCAACAGATGCTTGCAGAGAACGGCATCGAAACCGACGCGCACGAATTTCTGGTAAAAACGGCGGGCAAAACGAACCGCGAAATTATTCCGAATTTCTTTCAAAGACGCGACTGAAGAAAGATTATTGGAACTCGGACTTCGCAAGGAAACGATTTACCGCGAACTTTTTCTGCCCGAACGCAAGGCGATCGAAGGCGCGATTGAATTTTTGGAAGCGGCGAAATCGCTCGGCGTAAAAATGGCGGTGGCAACCGCCGCGCCCGTCGCAAATATGGAATTCGTTCTCGACGGTTTGGATTTGCGCCGATTTTTCGACGCGATAACGACCGCCGCCGATGTTGCGAACGGCAAACCGAACCCGGAAGTTTTCTTAATATCGGCGGAGAAATTGCAGGTCGAACCGAAAAATTGTCTCGTTTTTGAAGACGCTTTCAACGGTTTTGAAGCCGCCAACCGCGCCAAAATGAAATCAATCGGTATTGCGACGGTAAATTCGATTGAAGATATTTTGAAATCCGCTTCGGTCGTCGAAGCGCAGAAGAACTTTAGCCAGCTAAAGCCGCAGAAATTAATTGAAAAACATCTGCCGTTTGAAACTTATGCAAGCTGAAAAAACGCGCTGCGGCTGGGCGAAAAACGATTTGATGATTCAATATCACGACGCGGAATGGGGCGTGCCGACGCACGACGACCGCGCGTTGTTTGAATTTCTGATTCTCGAAGGCGCGCAAGCCGGACTTTCGTGGGACACGGTTTTACGAAAACGCGAAAATTACCGAGCCGCTTTTGATGATTTCGACTGCGGAAAAAATCGCGCTTTACGACGCGGAAAAATGCGCCGAGCTTTTGCAGAACGAAGGAATCATTCGCAACCGTCTGAAAATCGCTTCGACCGTTCAGAACGCGAAAAGTTATTTGAAAATTAAAAAAGAATTCGGCTCGTTCGAGTCATATATTTGGAGTTTTGTTGACGGCAAACCGATTACAAATCGCTGGAATAATTTATCAGAAGTTCCCGCGAAAACTTCCATTTCGGACGCAATGAGGAAAGATTTGAAACGGCGCGGTTTTAATTTTGTCGGCTCGACGATTATGTATGCGTTTATGCAGGCTTGCGGTTTGGTCAACGACCATTTGGTTTCGTGTTTTCGATATAAGGAAGTTTGAATTGAAATGAACCAAATCATAAAAATCAAAGTTAAGAACGACTTCTCTACACATATAACTTTATGGTTAGAACCTTGGGGAGAAGATTATGGAATGATTGCCAAATGATGAATTTGAAATTATCGCAAAAAGATGTTGAGAAGAATTTTTATTTTCAGGTTGATTTTGGCGAAGATATAAAGATTTGGGCAGGAGGACAAGTCGATTGATATTGGAGTTTATCAAAGACAATAAGCTGCTTGAATTGCGGTTACAACAGAATTGTAGGAAGAAAATAAATTCCATAAAAACTTTGCAAATGAATTATCCGATAACGCCCGCGATTCGCGTTTTGCGTGAGAAAAAGATTGAATTTGAACCGCACGTTTACGAATATGTCGAAAAAGGCGGCACGAAACATTCGGCGGAAATTCTAAAAGTTGACGAACACGCGGTTGTCAAAACTTTGATCTTTGAAACGAACGAGAAAAAGCCTTTGATTGTTTTGCAGCACGGCGATTTTCAGGTTTCGACGAAAGAATTGGCGCGGATTTTGAAGGTTAAAACTGCTGCGCCTGTCGCGCCTGAAAAAGCATCAAAGTTGACAGGTTATTTAGTCGGCGGAACGTCGCCTTTCGGCACAAAAACGAAAATGCCGGTTTATGCCGAAAAAACGATTTTCGATCTTGAGCGAATTTACATCAACGGCGGCAAACGCGGTTTTTTGGTGGAGATTGAGCCGCGAGTTTTGAAGGAAATTTTACCGATTAAAGAAATCGAAGCGGCGACAAAAGATTAAATTATGTTCACGCATTGGGCTTGTTTCGATTGCCGCAAAAGTTTCGCCAAAGATGAAAGCGCGAACGCGAGAAAATGTCCCGAATGCGCGAAATCAATGACGGATATGGGCGCGTTTTTCGAGCCGCCGCGCAAGCTAAATAAAAAGCGTTGGGAAGTGATGAAAGTTTTGGCTGACTACGATTACAAATTCAACACGAAAGACAGTTTTGTCTATATTCAAAATCGAATTTTGCAAGCGAAAAATCCGCGCATTTCGAATGTAATTGAGAGAATTGAATTGGAAAAGCAGCGAGAGAAACTTTAACTCCGACCAACTATAAGTATGAAGAAAGAAGAGGCACTAAAAATTCTTGAAGGTAAATTGATTGAGTATCGTAAATTGCCTTACTTGGAATTAACAAAAAAGATTGGAGATCAGGAAACTTTTCAAGCTAAAAATGAAAAAGGCGAAGAATATCAGATTGAAGTTGATTTCTTTTTTTATGACGAAGAAGTAAAGACATTGCGAGTAACAGGAATGATTTCTTACAATTTTTGGACTGATTTCTCTCCAATTACAAGCGATTTCATTGTTGCACAAAACGGAACGTTTACAGGCGAATAATTTTAGTTATATAAGGAAAAATTATGAAAGAAGCAGTTATCGTATCAGCCGTGCGGACGGCGGTTGGGAAGGCACCGAAAGGGACTTTGAAAAATATGCGTCCGGATGATTTGGGCGCGGCGGCGATTCGGGAAGCGGTCAAACGCGCTGAAGGTTTGAACGTCAATGAGATTGATGATGTGATTATGGGCTGCGCGTTTCCCGAAGCCGAGCAAGGGATGAACGTGGCGCGGACGGCGGCGATTGAAGCGGGTTTGCCGGTGGAAGTCTCGGCGATGACGGTGAATCGTTATTGCTCGTCGGGTTTGCAGACGATTGCGCTGGCGGCGGACAGGATTCGCACGGGCGGCGCAGAGATTATCGTCGCGGGCGGTTTGGAAACGATGTCAATGATTCCGATGGGCGGCAATGTCGTGCGCCCGAATCCGCGAATTGTTGATAATTATCCAGACTATTATTTGAATATGGGTTTGACCGCCGAAAATCTGGCGCGGAAATACGAAATTACGCGCGAACAGGCGGACGAATTTTCTTTGCAGTCGCACAGACGAGCGGCGGCGGCGATTAAAGAAGGCAGATTCAAAGACGAAATCGTGCCGTTTACCGTAACGATTGACGAACTCGACGAAAACGGTCGCGTGCGCCGCAAAGAAGTCGTTTTCGACACGGACGAAGGCGTGCGTTATGACGCTTCGATGGAAGGTTTTGCGAAATTGAAGCCTGTTTTTCACGTCAAAGGAACGGTGACGGCGGGAAATTCTTCGCAAATGTCGGACGGCGCGGCGGCGGCGGTTGTGATGTCTTTGGACAAAGCGAACGAATTAGGTTTGAAACCGCTGGCGCGTTTCGTTTCCTTTGCAACTGCCGGATGTTTGCCCGAAGAAATGGGCATCGGTCCGGTTTACGCGATTCCGAAGGCTTTGAAATTAGCCGGTTTGACGCTCGAAGATATTGACGTTTTTGAATTAAACGAAGCGTTCGCCGCGCAGGGTTTATCGGTGATGAAAGTTCTCGAAATGAATCCGGCGAAAGTCAACGTCAACGGCGGCGCGGTCGCTCTCGGTCATCCGCTCGGCTGCACCGGCGCGAAACTGACGGCGACGATTTTGCAGGAATTAAAACGCACCGGCGGACGCTACGGAATGGTCACAATGTGCGTCGGCGGCGGAATGGGCGCGGCGGGAATATTTGAGAGATTGGACTAACAATCTTTCAAATATTCAACTTTCAATCGTCGCAAGTCGGAATTAAAAATCTCTCGGTTTTAGCAAAAAGCATTTTAGATACGAGTCAGATATAGGAATTTCAAATCTAAAATTTGCACATGTAAAGGAGATTAAATTATGAAAACACCGACGGCGACGGATTTGGACGGTTACGTCAACAAACATATTTCGGACATTTGCGGCTGTTCTTACGTGAATGACAGCGACAATCATTGCGCTCATTTCGTTTGCCACGCGACGGAATTAACTTTTGGTTTGACTTGTTTCGGGATGACGGGCAAAGGCTCGAAAGCCGCGAGCGGCAACATTCGTGTGCAGGAAGTTTTTCCGCAATGCCGGCGCGTCGGCAAATGGGCGGATAAACCGGCGGATATTACGCGCGGATTTATTTTTGTCACACAGGCGACCAATGTTAACTTAAAAACAAAAGTAATGAGCAATGTGCCGCGCAAACATATCGGAATTTTTATCGGTCAGGATGTTTGGCAATATAAAAATCGCTTCAAACACGTTATCAAACAAACGCCCGCCGCCTTTAAACAGCATTATACGGGCGCGGGCTACGAAATATTTTACGGAGAATTTCCATTATGAAAAATTTGATTTTTAAATTTTCTTTAATCGGAATAGTTTTTCTCGGCGCGTTTTCCAACTCTTTCGGGCAAACGAAAAAAGTTGAACCGACGGCGAAAGAGGCAATCAAACAAGTTTTCCTAAATGGCGACGTTCTTTTGTCCGCTGCGAAAGATTGTCAAAGTATGAAAACTTCGGATGCCGACAAAACCATTTTAGATTTTCTGAGCGGCGTTTTATCGTTTCAAACTGAACCAGGCACGAAAAACGCTGTCGAATTTTCGTTTAAGCAGGAAAACGGCAAACGAAACGAAATCGTTTGGGTTTGCGATTTACTGTTTCGCGGCGGCGACGAAGAAAGTCCGACGGGCAACGGCATTCGCTTCAAAATGCGAAATGCTGACCGCCATTTGATGCGCGAATCGGTGATGTGCATCGGAACGGGTTGAAACTTTTCCCGACAATCTTAAATATAAAAATCTCGCTTCGCTGAAAAATTTCGGCGCGGCGAGATTTTTATTGTGAAACAGCCGAATTTTTCTTGCTGAATGAATGCTCATTCAGTTATAATCGTTTCAACTTTAAACCCGAATAATCAAAACCAAGTTAAGGAGATAATTTTTATGGATGCAGCGGCACAGCAGAAGGATTTTATAAAAGGCGGCGCGTTTTTAATCGAAAACCGCACGGCGAGCGAGATTTTTACGCCTGAGGATTTAACCGAAGAACAACGAATGATCGGCGAAACGACCAGAGATTTCGTTGATAATGAAGTTATTCCGCAGTTAGAAGCGATGGAGCATCACGATTGGGAATTGGCGCGTTCGCTGGTTCACAAAGCGGGCGAATTAGGTTTACTTGGCGCGAATATTCCTGAAGAATACGGCGGTTTGGATTTAGACCAAACGACCGGCGTGGTTGTCGCGGAAAATATGGGACGCGCTTCAGGTTTCGGTGTGACGTTCGGTTCGCAGACTTCAATCGGCTTGCTTCCGATTCTTTATTTCGGTTCGGATTTCCTGAAGGAAAAATATATTCCCGGCATCGTTTCGGGCGAAAAAATTTCGGCTTACTGCTTGTCGGAATCGGGTTCGGGTTCGGACGCGCTTGGCGCGAAATGTAATGCGAAATTGAGCGAAGACGGCAAATCATTACGTTTTGAACGGCGAGAAAATGTGGATTACGAACGGCAGTTTTGCCGACGTTTATATCGTTTTCGCCAAAGTTGACGGCGAAAAGAAAAAGTTTTCGGCGTTTGTCGTTGAGCGTTCGGAAACCTGTCGTCCCGGCGCGGAAGAACATAAAATGGGCATCAAATCTTCTTCGACCACGCCGCTGATTTTGTCGGATTGCAATGTTCCGGTCGAAAATTTAATCGGAGAGGTCGGCGACGGCGCGAAAATCGCTTTTAATATTTTGAACGTCGGACGTTTTAAATTAGGCGCAGTCGGTCACGGGCGGCGCGAAATTGGCGATTCATCATTCGATTCGTTATGCGAACGAACGCCAGCAATTCGGCGTTCCGATTTCGAGTTTCGGCGCGATGAAACACAAGCTCGCGGAGATGGCGATCAGAACCTGGGTTGCCGAATCAATGTCGTATCGCACGGTCGGAATGATTGACGCGCTGATCGGCGAAGACGGCGGCGACAAAGAGAAAAAATTGCGCTCGATTGAAGAATACGCCGTCGAATCTTCGATCAACAAGGTTTGGTGTTCGGAAGCGCTAGATTACGTCGTTGACGAAATGGTGCAAATTTACGGCGGCGCGGGCTATTCGGCAGATTATCCGGCGGAAAAAGCCTACCGCGATTCGCGCATCAACCGCATTTTTGAAGGCACTAACGAAATCAATCGGCTTTTGATTCCCGGACAGCTTTTGAAACGCGCGATGAAAGGCGAACTCGGTATTATTGAAAGCCGCGAAAGATTTGCAGGGCGAACTTCTTGAATCCGCAAATGTCGTTTGACGAAGACGAAGGAACGCTTGGCGATGGAAATGAAACTGGCGCAAAACGCCAAGAAAATCGCGCTGATGGTCGTCGGCACGGCGGCGCAGAAGTATATGATGGAACTGCAAAATCAGCAGGAAATTCTGCTGAACGCGGCGGACATTATTATGAACGCTTACGCGATGGAAACGGCGATTTTACGGGCGCAGAAACTCGCCGAAAAAGGCAACGCCGAAAACCAAATTGCGATGGCGCAGGTTTTCTGCAACGACGCGATGCAAAAAATCGAAATGGCGGCGCGAAACACGATTGCCGCAATGGCGGAAGGCGACGAAGGCAAAATGCTGCTAGTCGCGTTGAAGCGTTTTACGAAAAACAATTCGCCGATCAACACAATCGCAGCCAGACAGAAAATCGCCGACACTTTGATTGCGGCGAATAAATACGTTTTTTAATCGCAAGTTTCAGTTTTGGATTCCCTTTTGTCCGAAGTCGAAAGGCTTCGGACTTTTTCTTTTGGCTCGGAAAATGGAAAATAGATGTTTCGGAGAAAATTTATGGAAATTACGAGAAGAGTTTTAAGTTCGCCGGAAGGCGTGTCAAAAGAAATCGGATTTTATTTAAGCGGCATCGAAAAAGTTCGCGCCCAGCTTCGTGAAGCGATTGCTGATTTAACTGTCGAAGAATTGGCTTGGCGCGTTACGCCGACGGCGCATCAAATCGGAAATTTGATTTTGCATATTGGCGAATCCGAAGCGAGTTGGATTCACGAAATTGTCGCCGAGCGCGAGTTAAGCGAAGAAGAACAAAAATTCGCTCATTTCTACGATACGACCGAGCGCGATTACGCCGAGAAAAATTATACGGCGGCGGAATGTATCGAACGGCTTGACGAAATCGGGCGGCGGTCGCGCGAAATTTTGGCGCGACTTACTGATGAAGACCTTGAAAGATTTTTCGGTTTCGAGCGTAGTGGGGGAAAATTTGAAGTGAGTTTGCGTTGGATTATTATTCATCTTATCGAACACGAAGCGACGCATAAAGGGCAGATAATGATGCTCAAACGATTGATGCGCGAATCGCATTAATACAACTTAACGGTCATCTTTTACCCGCCATTCGTCATCTATCAGGAACGAAAAATCTCTTTCTGAAATTTTACGTAACACAATCAATTAAAGGATAAAAATTTATGTTCAAAAAAATCAGTCACAAGTTTGCGGCGAGCGCGTTGATCGCGTTGTTTGTTTTCGGTTTCGATTGCCGCGCCTGAGTCTTTGGCGGCTGGAAAAGATGTCAAAAGTTGAGGCGCAGAAGTTTATTGATGAATACACACGAACTGGGCTAAATTGCGTTATGAATCGAGTTTAGCCGAATGGCAGTCGAATATTATGATCGTCGAAGGTGACGACACTAATTCAAAAGCGACGGTCGCGGCGGCGGAAAAATTGGTCGCGTTTACGGGAAGCAAGGCGAACATTGATGCGGCGAAAAAGTTTCTCAAAAAGAAAAACAAGCTTAACGCGCTGCAAATCAAACAGCTTGAAACGATTCTTTATATCGGCGGCGAACGCTCCCGAAACGGCGAAAGCACTTGTCAACGAACGCATCGCGGCGGAAACGGCGCAGACGGAAAAACTGTTCGGGTTTGATTTTAAGATTGACGATAAATCGGTGACGACGAATGCGATTGATGAAATTTTGCGCGAATCGAACGATTTGACCGCCAGACGCAAGGCTTGGGAATCGTCGAAGGAAGTCGGCAAAACTTTGAAAGACGGTTTGGCGAATCTGCAAAGATTGCGGAACGCGACGGTGAAACCGCTCGGCTACAAATCTTTTTACAGCTATCAGGTTTCCGATTACGGAATGACTGCGGAAGAGATGAACGCGCTGATGAATCAGTTTAATCAGCGAACTTCGCCCGCTTTATCGTGAACTGCACACTTGGGCGCGTTATGAACTGGCGAAAAAATACAATCAGCCGGTTCCAGATCAACTGCCCGCCGATTGGCTGCCGAACCGCTGGGCGCAGGATTGGACGGCGATGGTCAATGTCGAAGGTTTGGACATAAACGCCGCGCTCAAAGACAAATCGCCTGAATGGATTGTCAAACAGGGCGAAGATTTTTATGTGAGCTTGGGCTTCCAGAAATTGCCGCAGACGTTCTGGGACAAATCTTCGCTTTATCCCGCGCCTGCCGACGCGAAATATAAAAAGAACAATCACGCTTCGGCTTGGCATTTGGATTTGGAAAACGATGTGCGTTCTTTGATGAGCGGTCGAACCGAACGCCGATTGGTATGAAACCGCCAATCACGAACTCGGACATATTTATTATTATCAGGCTTATTCAAACAAAGATGTGCCGCTGCTTTTGCGCGAAGGCGCGAATCGCGCTTATCACGAAGCGTTCGGCACGATGATGGGACTTGCGGCAACGCAAAAACCGTTTCTCGTCGGGCGCGGTTTGATTGACAAAGACGCGAAGGTTGACGAAACGCAGAAACTTCTGCAAGAGGCTTTGAACTATGTCGTTTTCACGCCGTTTTCGTCGGGAACAATGCCGCAGTTTGAATATGAATTGTATGAAAAGAATCTGCCGAAAGATCAATTTAACAAACGCTGGTGGGAAATAGCCCGACAATATCAAGGCATCGTTCCGCCAACCGCTCGCGGCGAAGAATTTTGCGATGCCTGCACGAAAACGCACATCAACGACGATGCGGCGCAGTATTACGATTACGCCATCGCCAATGTTTTACTGTTCCAAATGCACGATTACATTGCCCGCGAAATTTTAAAACAAGACCCGCACGAAACGAATTATTACGGCAATAAGGAAGTCGGCAACTTCTTGAAAAAGATTATGACACCGGGCGCGTCACGCGATTGGCGCGTCGTTTTGAAAGAAGCGACCGGCGAAGATTTGAGCGCGAAAGCAATGCTCCGATACTTTGAGCCGCTGATGGCTTACCTGAAAAAAGAAAACGCCGGACGCAAATACACTTTGCCTGGATTTGCCGAAAAATTAGGAATTTTCAGCCACAGATAACACTGATATTTGAGAGATAAAAGGAATTTGAATTTATCTCTTTTAATCGGTGTCTATCTGTGTAAATCTGTGGCTAATTTCACGCCCTCACGCCGAATTTCTGCCCGCGTTGATAATGCCGAACGAGCAGCGAATGATTAATTTTTCGTAAACGCCGCGCAAATTCGTCTTCGGTTGTTTCGCGGATTTGGGTCAGCGCGTATTGCTGAATTGTGGTGAGCGGCAAAACGATTTGTTCGCGCGTTCTCACCGATTGCTGTTCGATTGGATAATCGGACATCAAATCCGTTTTACCCGAAATCTTCGCCAGATATTTCCGGCAAAGTTCATATTCGTTGTGAAGTTTCCGCCAGATTTCACCGTAAGTTTCGTGTTCGGCTAAAAACGCCGTCAATTTGAAATCTGATTTCTGCATCGCCATCTCGCAGTTATCCATTAAGGTTTTGAAAAACAGATTCGTGTTATAAAGCGTTTTTATCTCATCCAGATTTGCTTCCAGCGCCTGCAATGCTGCGCCGACTCCGTAAAATCCGGGAACATTTTGTTTTATTTGGCTCCACGCACCGACGAATGGAATCGCGCGTAAATCGTCCAGAGTTAACTTTCCCGCGCCGCGTTTTGCCGGACGCGAACCGATGTTTGTTTCGGCGTAAAATTTTAACGGTGATGCGTCAGACAAATAATCTAAAAATCGCGGATGTTTTTTTAATTCATCGTAAGCCGCGAAACTTTCTTCAGCGAGATTTTGCATCAGCATTTCTTCAGTCTCGTTGAAAGTTTCCGGTTTGGCGGCGAAAAGGTGCGTGTAAACTCCGGCATGAACGAGTTGTTCGATATTGAATTGCGCCGCGTCAATCATACCGAAATTCGATGAAACCGTTTGTCCCTGAACGGTCAATTCAATCGCGTCGCTGCGCGATGTTCGCGCCCATCGAAGAATAAAATTTGTGCGTTTTGCCGCCGCCGCGTGCGGGCGGACCGCCGCGACCGTCAAAGAAAATCACCTTAATTCCAAATTCGCGGGCGAGCGTTGTCAGTTCGCATCTTTCGCCTGATAAATACTCCAATTCGCCATCAGATAACCGCCGTCTTTCGTGCCGTCGCTAAAGCCGAGCATAATCGTCTGCGTGTCGCCGCGCCGCAATAAATGCTCACGATACTGCGGAATTTCGTAAAGTTCGCGCATAATTTTCGGCGCGTTTTGCAAATCCGCAATCGTTTCAAAAAGCGGCACAACGTCAACGTTTAGTTCGTCCGCTTTCCAGCCGCCGAGTGTGAATAATCCGTAAACTTCGACGACATTTAAAGCCGATTCACAATGGCTGATAATATAGCGTTCGCAAGCCTGTGTGCCGTTTTTCGTTTGAATATCTTTGACGGCGCGAATGTTTTGCAGAGTGTCTTTCGTTATTTCGTCGGAGAATATTGCCGGTTCGATTTCGGTTTCGACGTTTAGCAGCAGGTCAATTTTCTCCGCGGCGGAAAGCGTGCTGTAATTTTCCGCAGAAAAGCTCTGTTCAAAGATTTCCTCCAACGCTTTCGCGTGAATGCCGCTGTCCTGTCTGATGTCGAGCGCGGCGAAATGGAGTCCGAAAGTTTCGGTTTTTTCGATCAGATTATCAACTAAATGCACAAATAATCCGTTGTGTTTTTCTGTAATCGTCGCGCGGATTTTTCTCAGATGTTCCAAAATTTCTTCCTTCGTCAAATCGTCAAATTCCGTCTGAAAAGCGTTTTGATAAAGTCGGTTTTCGAGTTCGGCGAGCATCGCGTCAACGCCCGTAAAAGTCAGGCGGCGTTTCAAGCCGCGCACGTCTTTGTAATAGCATTTCAGAATCGAACGCTTGAGTGCGGCGGCGACTTTGCGCGTTGTTTCCGTCGTCACAAACGGATTTCCGTCGCGGTCGCCGCCCGACCAAAAACCCATTTTAACGAGACCGCTTAAATCGAGTTTTTCATCTGGAAATCTATTTTTCAAATCCGCAGCGATATTTCCAATCGCGTGATAAAAGACGTTTTCGAGATACCAGATCAAACTTGTCGCTTCGTCAAACGGTGTCGGTTTTTGTTTTTTGAAAAACGGCGTGCGCCCAAGCTGCTGCAAGTATGTGTTAATGAGCGCAACGTCGTTGTCAGAAATCGCTTCGACCAAATCGTTGATAATTCCGAGAACCGAGCCGGGATAAAACTGCGTCGGATGCGCGGTCAAAACGAGGCGCACGGAAAAATCGTTCAATTTTTCGACGAGCTGCGCCGTTTTATTTTCCTGTGTCACGCGCGATTCGAGCTGCTTTAAAGTTCCCGCGCCCTGCAAATCGTGGAGTTCACCGAACGAAGCGTCTTCAAGCGCGTCGAATAAAACGACTTGCCGTTCGGCATACTGCACGAAGCGAAACAAAAAATCGTCTTTTTCGCGTTCGGGATGCGCTTCGAAAAAATCCTCGATAATCTCCTGCGGACTTTTTCCGAGCGCGTAACCTTCTTCGCAATCGTTGCTAAATAGGGAAAGTAAAATTCCCGTTTTATCAACGCCGTAGAACGGCAGAGACAAAAATAAACTGTTGTAAAGCTGAAATTTCAGCCCGACCGAATTCTGAAATTTTTCGAGTGCGCCGGATGGTGTTTCAATCATAAAAAAATTGTAATATATAAACTACGGCGAAAGAAGTTTCATATAAATTAGCGACGGCAGTTTTTACCTTTCTTTTCCGGCAACAAATTATGAACAAAGCAGTAACATTGGGCGAATTAAAGGCAAGCGGTTATCAAACTCGTTCGGTTAAGGATGAAATGCGGGCGAATTTGATTAAGAAATTACGAGTCGGGCGAACGATTATTCAAAGGCATTTTGGGTTATGAAGAAACGGTCGTGCCGCAAATCACGAATGCGATTCTGGCGAAACACAATCTTATTCTTTTGGGCTTGCGCGGACAGGCAAAAAGTAGAATTATCCGGCAATTAACTGAACTTCTGGACGAAGAAATCCCAATCATCGCCGGTTCGGAAATTAATGATAACCCGTTTGAGCCGCTTTCGGCTTACGGCAGACAAACGATTCAGGAAAACGGCGAGCAGACGAAAATTGATTGGGTCAAACGCGATTCAAGATTTGTAGAAAAACTCGCCACGCCCGACGTGACGATTGCCGATATTATCGGCGACATTGACCCGATCAAAGCCGCGAAAGGCGGACATCTTTTGTCTGACGAACTGACGATCTTTTATGGTTTATTGCCGCGTGCGAATCGCGGAATTTTTGCGATTAACGAACTGCCCGATTTAGCCGGAAAAATTCAGGTCGGACTTTTCAACATTATGCAGGAAGGCGACGTGCAGATCAAAGGTTTTCCCGTACGTCTGCCGCTTGACGTGATGCTCGTCTTTAGCGCAAATCCCGAAGATTACACGGCTCGCGGAAAAATCATCACGCCACTAAAAGATAGAATCGGCGTGGAAATTCAGACGCATTATCCGAAAGATATTGGTTTGGGAACAGCGATTACCAAACAGGAAGCGTGGACGGAAAGAGATTTGGGCGACGGTTTTAATTTACATATTCCCGAATTTATCTCGGAAATCGTCGAGCAAATCGCGTTTGAAGCCCGCGACGATCAGCGCATAGACAAGCGTTCGGGCGTGTCGCAACGTTTTCCGATTTCCGCGCTCGAAGCCGTTGTTTCCAACGCCGAACGCCGCGCACTAATTACCGAAGAATCGGAAATCGTGCCGCGCATTTCCGATGTTTATTCAGCTTTGCCCGCGATGACCGGCAAAATGGAACTCGAATATGAAGGCGAGCAAATCGGCGCGGCACGGCTGGCGAAAGATTTAATCAAAAAAGCAGGCGGCGTGATTTTTGAAGGCTTTTTTCTCGGCATAGATTTTGAGCCGACCGTGCGCTGGTTCGATCAGGGCAACAAATTATTGTTGAGCGAAACCGTTTCCGCGACCGAAGGCGCGATGCTGCTTGAAGCTGTTCCCGATCTAATCGAATCTACGACAACAACTTTGGACATCAACAAAACCGACAACGCGAAACTCGTTTCGGCGTGTGAATTCGTTCTCGAAGGTCTTTACGCGCAAAATAAAATCTCGCGCAACGAAGATGGCGGCTACGAAGCGATGACCAAAACCACGGCGCGACCGGCGCGGAATGATTTATGAAGATTTGACCGATTTGGAAGGCTATAATTAAGAATAAATTTTATGCGTTATTTTATATTGATTTTATTTTCACTTTTGCTTTTCACGGCTTGCCAAAAATCTCAAACGCAATCGCAGAACGCAACGGCTGATGCAAAACACTACGCGCTGAAGGGAAAAGTCATTGCGGTTGATAAAGCAAAAAAAACGGCGACTATTAAACACGAAGAGGTGGAAAATTATATGCCCGCGATGACGATGGATTTTCCTGTTCGGGAAGATTGGGTTTGGGAAGATTTGAAACCGGACGCGGATATTCGCGCCGATTTGGTAGTTGATAAAGACGGATTCTGGTTGGAGAAAATCGGCATTGTCGCGCTTCCGAATCCGAATCAAACGCCGCTTCCCGCTCGTGAAGATGTGGCGCAGATCGGAAATGAAGTTCCCGATTTCGCATTGACAAATCAGGACGGAAAAAAAATAAATCTAAAAGAATATCGCGGCAAAGCGTTGGCGATTACGTTTATTTATTCGCGCTGTCCTTTGCCGGATTACTGCATTTTGATGTCGAAACATTTTTCCGATCTGGCAAATCAGTTAAACGATTCGGATTTGAAAGATAAAATCCGATTGTTGAGCGTTTCGTTCGATCCGGCGGTTGACACGCCCGCCAAACTGAAAGAATACGGGCGCGGTTATTTGGGCAAAGATTCAAAAACCGATTTTACCGTTTGGAATTTAGCGACTGGCAGCGAAAAAGAAGTGAAAACCGTCGCCGATTTTTTCGGTTTGCGCTACGAAGTTGACGAAACCGACAAAACGCAGTTTGCTCATTCGCTACGCACTATCGTCGTCACGCCCGACGGAAAAGTGCGGCGAGTTTTTTCCGGCAACGAGTGGACACCAAATGATTTACTGAAAGAATTACAGGCGACGATAAAATAATTTTCGATTAATTAACAATTTTTATAAAATTCGGGCACCAATCGGACTTTATACGGAAGTGTCGGTGATTTAATCGGTCGGTGACTTTTTCGGTCAGCCAAAAATTTATTTGGATTCGGATTCCATGTATTCGTTTACTTTTAACTTTTTGGCAATCGAGATAAGTTCACCAGCCGCGAGAATTACCGACACCTTTCATTTGGCGGCTGTCATTTTTTCGCCGATCTCGCGCATTTTCGCTTTCAGTTCGATTTCATCAATTTTCAGAGTTTGTCCGTCACGGTAAATTTCCTCGCCCGCGACGATTGTCAATCGTATGTCACGCGCGTTTGACGCGAAAAGCAGTGCCGAATAAACGTCGTGAATCGGCTGCTGCGCCAGATTTTCGAGCGAAACGACAATCAAATCCGCCTGTTTTCCTGTTTCTAAACTACCGATTTCCCTCTCCAATCCGAGCGCGTTCGCCGCGCCGAGCGTAGCTGTTTCCATAATCGTTTTCGCATCGAGAAATTGACGTTTATTTTGATGACTGCGGGCAAAGAGCGCGGCAAATCTCGCTTCTTCGAGAATATCGCAGACATTATTGCTCGCCACCGAATCGCTGCCGAAACCGACGCGGATTTTTTTATCGAGAAATTTTTCAATCGGCGCGATGCCGTGACCAAATTTCGCGTTCGATTTCGGACAATGCGCGACGCTCGAATCGCTCGCGGCAATCAATTCGATGTCCGCGTCGGAAACTTTAATGCAGTGCGCGAGCAGCGGTTTCGATTCAAACACGCCGATATTTGAAAGATACTTGATTGGCGAAACTTGCGGCGCGTGCCATTCAACCATTCGATTTTTATACAAATCGCCGAAAAGCCCTTTGCCCGTTTGGAAAAAGTTTGTTTCTTCATCGGACTCGGCGGCGTGAATCGAGATTTTGATGTTTTGAGCGAGCGCGTAATCGGTGATTTTCTCGAAAAGCTTTTTGCTGACGGTGTATGGAGAATGGGGTGAAATGCCGACTTTGACGAGTTCGGTTTCCGTTTCCTTTAATTGCAGAAATTTATCTTTGAGCAATTCAAAATCTTTGTTTGCCGCCGCGTTAACCGGCGAAAATTCGGTTTCCTGAAAAAGTATGCCGCGCAAATTATTTTGTTTTAACGCTTCAAAACCGGCAATGCCGAAACGTCCGATGTCGCCAAAGCAAGTTACGCCCGCGCGTACGCCTTCGAGCGCACCGGCGACGGCGGCGATTTTGATATCTTCGTCGGTCAAATGTTCGCCGCGCGTTTTCGTGAGCTTCATCAGCCACGAAAAAAAATCGGCTTCCACATCGTCGAGAAAGCCGCGCATCGCGGTGATTTCCAAGTGCGAATGACAGTTGATTAAACCCGGCATTATCGCCGCTTCGCCGAAGTTTTCGATTTCAGTTTCGGGAAACTTAGCGGCGATTTCCGCTTTTGTTCCGACTGCAATGATTTCCGATTTATCAATCGCAATCGCGCCGCCGCGAATCGGTTCGGCGGAAATCGGCACAACGTAATCAGCGGAAAAGATGCGCGGAGATTTTTTCGGCTCGTTGCTCACAAATTATTTTTTCACTTTCGCGTATCTTTCTAAAATTGAGGTAACGTAAGATTTGGTCGAAGCGATTCCGATGCGGTCGGTGAATTCACGCTCGGAAAGCAGCGCCGCCTGCGTGTCGCGCGTCCATTCTTCGACACGGCTCGCGCCCGCGTTGTATGCCGCCAAAGTCATCGCTCGTTCCGCCGGAAAACCGCGATAATTTTCGCTCATTTTTTCCAAATACCAGCAGCCGACCTGAATATTTCTTTCCGGTTCGCGCAGAAATTCGACGACATTTTCCGCCGTCTGTTTTTCAAATTCCCGAAAGCCCGTCTCCTTTGCCCATTCACGCGCGACGGTCGGCGTAACCTGCATTAAACCGACTTCATCAGCCGCGCCGATTTTCCACGCTCTGAAATACGTTTCTTCGTAAATTACACTCCACACCAATTGTTCGTCAAGACGATAGACGGAAGCCTGTCGCGCGATCAAATCATCATAGCGATGCATCCAGTAACGGTTGAAAAAAAAGCCTCCAGCCGCCGCGAACAGAGCGAAAATTATAAAACAGGAGAGTAAATAACGACGCATTGCGGAAAGGCGGAACGAATAAAACAACGATTTTCGCTGTCGTTTATGTTCCGCACAGTTAGTTTAATTTTTTCAAATTTTTCCAGAAATCTGCCGCGCCTACCGACCAGTCAACGCCTTCGTAGCTGGACAGAAAAGTTGATTGGCTGACGATATGACCCTGCAGCCAAATGTCTGCTTTGACAGTTGCGCCGACGCGCAGTTCGCCGCCTTTTAGAATATGACGGTTGACAAGAATTTCCAGTTGGAAATAACCCAAATCGAGATATATCCAGAATAAATCGTGACCGGAAAACGGGTTGCGAAGTTCGTTAAAATTTATCACGCGACCAACCAAACGCCAATCGGTTTCTTCGGCTTTGGCGTTGCCTTCGGTTTTATAAAGCTGCTGCCAATGTTTTTCTTCTTCTGTTGCAGAAACTTCAGCGCGATACGCCAAACCGCACAAACCGACGGTTAAAACGTCGCGCTCGAAATTTTTCTGACTGACTTCCGTCAAATTTTGCAACTGGAAAAAAACATTATCGGCATAGTCTTCGATTGTGCCTTCGACCGTTGCTTCGCCTTCTTCCTCATCTTCGTACAAAGCCCAGCGGTCAATGTTTTGCGGGTGACGGGCGCGAAAACCCGGTCGGCAGTCGGCGTAAAAAACTTCACCGGTTTTCGATTCGTAAAGCGTCGTCCAAACTTCCAAGCCCAAACCGATGCGCCAGCAGCGACCGTGAACCGTGCCGCCGGAACGTGTCGAAAGCGAGGCTTCGCCGCGTCGTTCGGCATCTTCGGCTAAATCGTTTAGTGTTTTTCCCTGCGGAATTTCCAAACCGATGGCATTAAAAATTTCCATAGACTAATTTTCGCTGTTATTTCGCCGCGCTTCATTTGAAGGCTTTTCAATTTTCAGTTTCCGATTTTCGTTGGCTGATTGGTCTTCAAATTTCCCTGAACGAACCATTTCGGCGAACAAATCAATATCATAATCGGCTTCGCGCGACATCGCCTGGCGAATTTCAAGCAAAACTTCTAAAAACTTCGGGCGACGATACATAACAACTTTTTAATTGTTATTTTTCAAAAGCGAATCGTCAACCTTTGAAACGGATTTACGGACTCACGAGAAATTCGGGCGTAATGATAACGGGCGAGAAAAATCCGGCGGCGGTATTAAACAGGCGAATTCGGGCTTGCTTGCGAACGTTTGCCAGATGTCCGAAATTCCACGTGACGAGATAATCAATTTTGTGAAATGAAGCGAGCGCGACGTGCAGTGCGTCCGCCATAAACTTGCGGTGAAAAATGCCGCGTGAAATATAACCTTCGGCTAAAATGGCGACTTCTTCGGCGATTTCGAGCGTTTTGAGCGGCGCGACGAGCTTCAAATAACCTGTGCGGTGCGGTTCGCTCGTCTGTTCGAGTTCGCGCTGAACTAAAATCGAACTGAACGCATCGTATTCGCCGAGTTCGTGTTCCCACCAGCGAATCGTCAAATCGCGCCGAAAGGGTTCGCCGTTATCGAGATACGCGCCGACGACGGAAGTTTCCAGATACAAACTTTGTTTCATTACTTTAGAGTAGAGAGTAGAGAATGGAGAGTAAAGAGATGAAGAGATATTTTGAATTTCTCCGTCTCACCGGTTGATTATTTAACCGGCACAAAAATCACTTTCGAGTTTTGAAAATCGAATGTCAGACGATAATTTTTCAGGAAATTTCCGCCTAAGATTCCGGCTTGCTCAAAACCCGCCGTTTCGTTTATCAAATCAAGATTGAGCGCGACTGCCGTGATGCTGCTGCGGCTGTGGTCGCCGAATGAAATACGCGGAAGCAGAAATGACGGCACATTTTCGGTCACGCCCGCTGCGCCGACAACGCGTATTGTTTCGGTTTTAATAAAAGGCAAAATCTCTTTTGAATTGGCGAGTTCGGCGGAAATGACCGAAACGCTCGCGCCTGTGTCAACGATAAAATTAAGCGGAGTCTGCAAGCCTTCGAGCAAAACTTCCCCGCTCAAAAATCCGCTCGAAGTCAACCGCAGCGGCAGCGACAGAGATTTATCTTCTGCCGGATCCGGTTCGACAGAACTTTGATTGACGAGCGTGAAAGTCGCCGCGCCGTAATCAATCGTCGTCAGGAATTTTGAAATCAGAGACAAGCCGATATAGCCGTCAACTTTTTCGTTCAGCGAGTGAAATTTGCGGATATAGATCGGGACATTTTTAATTTTTACTTCGCCGATATAAATTGACGGCAGAAAACCGTAAACGATTTCAAATTTACCGTCGCCGCCGATACCGCGCGCCAAACCGCCGCGCGTAATCGGTTTGATATTCATTCGTCGCGCAGTTTGTTCGGAGATAACGGAAATTCCCGAACCTGTGTCGAGAACAAAATTCAGCGGCTCACCATTTTTCCCCAGTCTGAGCTGAATAATCGGGCGGTCGTTAGAAAATTGAACCGGAACGATTGTGCTGTTTGCGCCGTCGGCTGTATATAACGATTGCCGCTCGCCCAAATAGTTCAAAAAACTGATTAATCCTTTGATACGTTCGCGCCGTTCGACATCGGTTTGCGGTGCCAACTGTAAAAATCTTTTGTAAGCGGCGGCGGCTTCCTTATAACTTTCGGCACGCGCCGCGACCTGCGCCAGCGCATAGGTAAAATCCGGCTCATTCGGTTCGAGATACGCAGCTTCGCGCAGATTAGCGAGACCTTGCTGGATTCTATTTTCATAAAAATCCAGCAATCCGATTCCAAACCAGGCTAACGATTCACGATTATTAAGTTTAATGGAATTGTAAAAAGAAAGTTTCGCGTCGCGGAAATTTCCCGCATTCAGCAACGCTGCGCCGAGAACGGAAAAAGCGAAAGAATTTTTCGGCTCGGCTTTGGCAATTTGATACGACACGTCGTAAGCGTCAAGCACACGCCGCTGTTTGAGCAGGCAATAGCTCAGAACAAGTTTTGCCCGCGAATCTTTCGCGTCACGCTCGATAACACCGCGCAGAATTTTTTCGGCTTCGGCGAATTTGCCTTTGCGCGTGAGCTTTTCCGATTGTTTGATTAACTGTTTAGAATCGCCGAGTTCTTCAAAATCATCGCCCGCTAATGTCGGCAGCACGAAAAAAGCCAGTACTAATCCGGCTGAGAGTAAACAAATAAGCTTTTTCTGGTGGAAAGGAAATCGTGTAAAAGATAGTCGAAAATTTTCATAATTCATAAAATTCTCCTTTCCAGATGCGGGCGTTTGAACTATTTAAGAATCTCGCCCGTTTTCATTGACCATAAAACCAAATCTAATTCATCAAAATCAATTTCGGCGGCGGCGGCTAATTTTTTTAGTTTTTGTTCAACCGTTAGATACTTCAACCGATTATTTGGTGGCTTCGGGTCGTCAATAATTTCAAGTTCCGCCAGCGAACGCAAAATATGTTTATCTAAAATCGCGTAACCTTTATAACCGATATTTCGCAGATAATGGCTCGCTTCCTTATAACCCAAACCTTTGATGCCTTTTTCCCTGACCAGCCAATCGCGTCTGGCGAAATCATCGTCAAAACTTTCCAGTTTTTCGCGCAGGCGCATTCCGCAATGTTCCTGCAAAAATTCGCGCGAAGCGACGATGTAACCGGCGCGCGCGTTCGGATATCGATGTCGTCCGACGAGCGCGTTGGCTAATTCCGCGTGATTTCCGGCAAGTAAAAGCGGTCGAGTCGCCTCGACCGAGCGAAGTCCCATTTTGGCTGAACAGCCGCCGGTAAAGAAACAGAAAACCATTTCTTCCCACAGCCGTTCGTCGCTGCCGTTCATCCGAATATCGTCAAATTCGGCGAGTCGTCCGAGAATTTGCCCGCGTCGTTCAACGTAGGCGGCTTTTATTTTTTCAATCGTTAAGGGTGTCTGTTCTTTTTTCACGAAAACTGTTGATAGAGCCTCATTCTAGGCGTTTCCAATACAAAATGCAATTTTTTTGAAGCTGAGATTTCGAAGATCAAGATAAATTTTGCTCTTAAAATTCGATTGTAATTTCTTTTGAATATTTTCAAGAAAAAACTTCCCTTTTCGTCTTTTTAGATGTATAAGTGAATATGGTTGCTTCCATAAGCAATATTAAATAATTGCATCTAAATTATAATTTCATTCATCAAAACGCACGTTTCTAAAAAGCTCGAAGGCTGAAAGAGTTTTTTGTGCTTGAAAAACACGGCGGTTGGTATGATATAATGAGTTCAGCCTTCCAGACAGGAAAGCCTGCCGCAAACGCCAAAATAGAAAAAATTATGAATCGTTTTACCAAGAATAAATCTGTGTGGCTCGGTGTCGCCTTTGCATTATGGATTAGCTCAACCGTTTCCGCTTTCGGACAGGTTTCGACCAAACCGACCAATCCGTCACCGAAACCGCTTCTTCAACCGATTGTCGTTCAGACCGACAAAATTAATTCGACACAGCCGACCAACGCGAAGCCGCAAACGAATTCGACGCCGCTTGTTAAAAGAACCGGCGATTCACAGCCGCTGAATGTCGTGCCGCGCAAAACGTCGTTTCCTGTTCTGGCAGACGTTGATATTCCTGGCTATTCGGGAATTCTGGTTGAAAGTATGGAAGGGAATGTCGTTCTTGACAGCTATTCGAATCTTCCTTTTAATCCGGCTTCAAACGTAAAAATCGCCACCGCTTATGCCGTGATGAAAACCTTCGGTCCCGATTATCGGTTTCCGACAAGTTTCTGGACGGACGGGCAGTTAGATCAAACGACCGGGACTCTTTACGGCAATTTGTATGTTTCGGGACGCGATCCTATGTTCAATTACGAACACGCTGTCAACGTCGCCGCTGAATTAAATCGTCTCGGCGTTCGCAGCATTTCCGGCGATATGATCGTCACTGATAATTTTGCGATGAATTACAGCGTTCAGGCTCAGCAATCAGGCAACGCGCTGGCGGCGACGCTGAATTCGGCAAAACGGACGGCGGCGGCGACCCGTTCGTGGACTAATTATTTAACTGTTGCCAAGAAGTCCGCCGTTTCGATTCCGAGCGTGGCAATTACCGGCAGCGTTTATGTGCAGGCACTTCCAACCAACGCGAAACTTATCTTCTCGCACGAATCGGCGACGATGCGCGAAATTCTCAAAGTAACGCTCTGTTATTCAAATAACTTTTTAGCCGAACGGCTCGGCGATATGCTCGGCGGACCGTATGCCGTTGCCCGAATCGTCCAGCAGAACGCGCAAATCGCGCCTGAAGAATTTTATATTCAAACGTCGAGCGGACTCGGACAAAACCGCGTTACGCCGAAAGCGATGATGAAGATTCTCCGCACTCTGCGAGCTGAATTAGCGAAAAACAAATTGAATTTTACCGATATTATGCCGGTCGCCGGAATTGATAAAGGAACGCTCGAAGGACGTTTCGATTCGGATTTCGCGCGCGGCAGCGTCGTCGGCAAAACCGGTACTTTAGGCAATACAGATGGCGGCGTGAGTTGTTTAGCCGGCGAAATCCAAACTAAAAACGGCAATCTGCTGTTCGTGATTTTCAATAATCGCGGCGGCGTTCAGCGTTTTCGCGCATTTCAAAACTCGCTCGTTTCCTTAATTCAAGGACAAATGGGCGGCGCAAGTCCGATGGGCTACAACCAGATTCCGCTCGATGTGCGGCTTGCGACGACGCGTATCACTTATCCTGATACGCGCTCGAAAGGCAACGAAGAATAAGATTTGTAAAAATTAAAATCGTCAAAGGAAGCGGGATTCATCCTGCTTCCTTTATTTTTGCCCGAAAGAATAAGATAATTCACGTTTGCGTAAAATAGTTTTCAATTAAAATGACAGAGCCTGAACAAACCGAACAAACCAAAGAAACGCCCGAACTTCTTTCCGAACCAACCATCGAAAAAACTCAAACCAAACAAATCAGCGTCGCCCGAAGCGCGGGCATCGTTTCGATTGCCGTGATGTTTTCGCGCGTTTTAGGCTTGGTGCGCGAAGTTGTTTTCGCCAGATTTTTCGGCGCGGGATTTCTTTACGACGCTTATCTGGTAGCGTTTCGCATTCCGAATGTTTTGCGCGACCTTTTCGCCGAAGGCGCGTTGTCAGCGGCGTTTGTCAAAGTTTTCACCGATTATCAAATCAACAAAAGCGAAGCCGAAGCGTGGAAACTTGCAAGCCTCGTTTTGAATGCGCTGGCGGTTGTTTTAAGCGTCGTCACGATTATCGGAATTTTGTTTTCGAGCCAGTTTATCCATTTAATTGCCAAAGATTTCTCGCCCGAACAAGCTGCGCTCGCCACGACTTTGACGCAGATAATGTTTCCGTTTATTTTGCTCGTCGCGCTCGCCGCCGTTGCGATGGGCGTTTTGAATACCAAAGGCATTTTCGGCATTCCCGCGTCGGCTTCGACGGTTTTCAACGTCGCTTCGATTTTTTTCGGACTGGGATTCGCTTACTGGCTTTCGGGCGGCAGTTGGATTGTGCCGAAAAACCCGCAGGCGATTCCCGAAATGTCCGCGCAATGGGCGATGATCGGAATGGCAATCGGAACTTTGATCGGCGGCGCAGCGCAGTTTTTGATGCAGTTGCCGTCGCTGTTTCGCGTCGGATTTCGCTTTACGCCGCAGCTTAGTTTTAGGCGACGAAGGCGTGAAAAAAGTAATGCGGCTGATGGCTCCGGCGATTCTTGGAACGTCTGCTGTCCAGATAAATGTGCTTATCAATACGTTTTTCGTGTCGGGAATTGTCGGCGGCGTGTCGTGGCTCGGCTACGCTTTTCGCCTGATGCAATTTCCCATCGGACTTTTCGGCGTGGCAATCGGCACGGCTTCGATTCCGGTTTTATCAAGAATGGCGAGCGAAGGAAAATTCGGCGATTTCCGCAAAACGCTTTCGTCGTCGCTCAATCTGGTTTTCCTGATGACTTTGCCGTCGGCGTGCGGTTTGATAATTCTGGGCGAGCCGATTATCCGTCTGCTTTATTCGCGCGGCGCGTTTCACGAATCCGATGTGCCGATGACGGCTTACGCGCTCGCCGGATATTCAATCGGCTTGACCGGTTACGCTGCAATTAAGATTTTATCGCCCGCTTTTTACGCGCTTGACGATGCAAAAACGCCGATGATTATTGCTATCTGTTCGATTGCCGTCAACGCTCTGGCGAGTTTTGTGTTTCGCAACTGGCTCTCGAATTTCGGCGTTTCGCCCGAATATCCGAACGGTTACGGACACGTCGGCGTGGCTTTAGCGACTTCGAGCGTCGCGCTCGTCAACTTTTTTGCGCTCGCGCTAATGATGCGCAAACGCATCGGGCGCATTGACGGCAAAGCGATTATCGCCGCGTTTATAAAAATCGCGTTCGCGTCGGCGATAATGTCCGTCGTCTGCTATTTCAGCTATCATTTTCTGTTCAACCGACTCGGGATTGATAGTTTTACATACAAAATTATCGAAGCCTTAGTGCCAATCGTGTTAGGCGGAATCGTTTTCGTATTGATGGCGAAAATTCTGCATATCAGTGAAATCAACCAGCTTTATAATTCCTTCGCCAGAAAATTAGGACGCAGATAAAATGAATGACAAACAGGTAAATGACAGCCAATATCGTGAACGCGTTTACGAAATCGTCCGCCAAATTCCGGTCGCGCGCGTGATGACTTACGGGCAAATCGCCCAGATTTTGGGTGCGGGTTATACGCCGCGCACCGTCGGTTTCGTAATGCACGGCGCGGACACCAAAGAAACGCCGTGGCAGCGCGTTATCAATTCGCAGGGCGCGTGTTCGACCGGACGAATGACCGTTCCGGTAAATTTACAGCAGCAAATTCTCGAAGTCCGAAGGCGTTATTTTCAACGCAAAAGGTCGCTGCGATTTAAAGATTTATCAATGGTCGCCCGAAGGTTTCGACGCAGACAAAGACGACGAACAGCCGAGTTTATTCAGCGAGTAATCAATAATTATTATTTCAGCAAGCCGACGGACGATTCTAATTTGTCCGTGCTTCTGTCAAGTATTAAACCGTGAATAATTACAAATCTTTAAATGTGAAACTCGTAAATTTATTGTGAGATTGATAAATTCACTGTGAAACTCGTAAATTCATTGCGAGACTCGCAAATTCACCGGCATATTGATAAATTCATTGGCATATTCGTAAAATGTTTGCAATTTGCGCAAAATGTTTGCGACTTTCATAAAAAATGTGTGAAACTTTCAAATCAACGTGTTGTAAATCGAAAAAGGAGATTTTATGAAAAAATTACTGGCGATGTTTTTACTTTTGATTTCGGTAGTCGCGGCGTTCGCCGATCAAGCGGCATATGTGACGAAAGAGCAAGCCGAACGCGCCGTAACGCTTTTGAAAACGCAGAAGCAAATCAAACATTTCTGCAATCCGTGCGACGACAAATCGGTGCGCGTCGAAGACATTCAAACCGTCGAAGCCGCGCCGACCGGCTATCAAAACACCTGGGAAGTTAAAGTCAACGGCGAAGGGATTGATCTGGCTTACGTTTATTTTCTCGTAAAAAAAGATAAATGGAAAAACGTCGCCAAAGAGCTTCATATCGAAGTCAACGACGTGCCGAAAGTTCTGCCGAAAGATAAACTTTAAAAGCCGTTTTTGAGCAGAAAAATATCCGAAGCGAAAGATTATTTCTGCTTCGGATATTTTTCCGCTTTCGCCTGTCAGGAATCTTTCATCTGCCCCATTTCAATTTGTTCCGCAAAACGTCGAAGTAATTGCGGTTCGGCGGCTGCACGAGATTAAAATCCGTCCGGCTTTTGCGAATCGAAACCGTGTCGTCGGTTTTCATCTGATAGCCGATTTGCCCGTCCAGAGTTATCACCACGCCTTCGTTTTCATTCAACAGCCGCAAATTTATTTCCGCCGCGTCCGGCACGACAATCGGGCGATTAGTCAGCGTAAACGGACAAATCGGCGTTAAAACCAAAGCGTTCATCGAAGGATAGAGAATCGGACCGCCCGCCGAAAGACTGTAGGCGGTCGAACCGGTCGGCGTTGAAACGATCAAACCGTCAGCGCGATAAGAATTGACGAACAGATTATTAAGGTAAACTTCAACCTCGATAATACGGGCAAGCGCGGCTTTGTTGATAACGACATCGTTTAAAACTCTGCCGGTTCCCAGAACCTCGCCGCCGCGCCGGTGTTCGATGTCGAGCATCACGCGGCTGTCAACTTCATATTCGCCCGCGAGAATTTTTTCCAGCGCGTCGAACATTTCCTCGATGCGAAATTCGGTCAAATAACCGAGCGAACCGTAATTGATTCCCAAAACCAAAACTTCGCGGTCGCCCGTCAAACGCGCAGTTGAAATCATCGTGCCGTCGCCGCCGAGAACCACGATTAAATCGGCTTCGGACTGAAAAATGTCAGTTTCCACCGTTTGGATGTCGCACGTTTCCGCGTCGGCTATTCCGGTTTTTTCATACGGTTTCCCGATTAAATTTATGCCGCGCTTTTCGAGCCATTCGGAAAGTTCGCACGCCGTCTGCCACGCTTCCTTGTGATTCGGCTTGACGACCACGCCGACGCATTTTATTTCCCGATTTGTCATTTGTGGTTAATGATTAAACAAAAGACATGAAACTGCAAGTTAATTATAATTTCGGATTTTCCTCGACAAATTTCAGCAAGTTTCCGATATATGATGTAAAGGGCGGACATTCGATGTGATGCGCCGCGAGCAGTTCGCCCGCAACGCGCGTGTCGTAAGTTTGCGGCACGAAAAAATACGGCACGGACGGGAAAGGCAAGCCGGAAAGAACGGGCGAAAACGGCAGCAGCAAAGATTTTTCGACTAATTGCGCGGGCGGTTTGACGACGGATTTTTTATTCGTCAAAGACTCGCTGATCGCGTCGAAAAGCTCTTCGGTCGTCAGCGGATTCGGGTCGGCGAGCGCGACGGTTACGCCGACAGCGTTTTCGTCCTTCGCCAGCGCCGCAATGCTTTCGACGACGAAATCAACCGGCACGAGATTCAGTTTGACCGCCGAATTTCCGACGTTGACGAACCGCAAAAGATTCGGAGCCTTCCGCAGATAATTTATCAGCGAATAAATGCCATCGTATTTCGCCGTTTCGCCCGTCTCGGAATCGCCGACGACGACTGACGGACGATAAATCGTCACGGGAAATTCATTTTTTAATTTTTCTACCGAAACTTCCGCCAGATATTTCGTTTCCTCGTAAAAATTACGGAAACCCGCGTCGTGTTCTAGTTCAGTTTCCAAAATTTCGCCTGTGCGTCGTCCGGCAACGTAACAGGTCGAAATGTAATTATAACGGCGCAGATTCGGCAGAGTTTTCACAAAATCGTTGACGTTTTTGGTGCCTTCGGCGTTGACCGAATAAGCGATTTCCTTTTTCACGCCCAAATCGTAAACGGCGGCGAGGTGATAAACAGCAGTCGTTTCACGCTGAATATTTTCCAGATTTTGCGCGTCAATGCCGAGGCTTTCGCGCGTTATATCTCCTTCGACAACTATGTAATTCTCAATCGGCACGCCTGATTTATACGCGATTTCTGTAACTGCCTGCGCCGCTTTTTCGAGAAAACTCGGTTGCGTGAGAAGATAGAATTTCACATCGCGTCGCGCCAGACGTGCGACTAAACGCTCGGCGATAAAGCCCGGAAATCCGGTCAGAAAAATTGTTTCAGAAGCAGTCATAAGGTGAATTATAACTGAATGATTATTCATTCTGAAACCGCCGCGAATCTAAATTACTGAAAAATAACCGTTGTTAGTGATTTACAGATATTGTGTTTTAATTAGCTTTGATCGAATATCGAATTGAAATGGAATCTTAAAGATGGCGGCTAAACGAAAAAATAAAAAAGACGCAAACGAATCGCCGATGGAAACGGTTAACGAATTGAAAGAACCGCGCTGGTCAGTAGTAACTTTTGAAATTCGCGCCGCGAAAAATTTAACCTACAAGCAAGCCGAACAGAAACTGCGCGAACTCGCCGAACAGAAAGTTTCCGGTTTGTGCATTATCACTGACGAAGCCGCTGAAAGAATCAATAAAAAATAATTTCGTATTTGTAAAAAACTCCGATAGTTTTTTTCAAGCGGCATGAGAAATTAAGAATGTAGTCAGCAAATTAAAAATTACCGCGCCACAAACCAGAGTTTTGTGAATTTTCAAACAGTTTTTAAAATTCCAACACGACTTTACCGAAACTCTGATTTGACTCCAAATATTCGTGCGCGTCTTTTATCTCGCCGAGCGTGAAAACTTTATCCAGGTTCGGTTTAATTTCTCCAGATTCGATTAATGGCAAAACTTCTTCGACGAATTTCCGCGTCGCGTCGGCTTTTTCTTCGGTTGAACGCGGTCGCAGAACAGTCCCGATAATTCGGGCGCGTTTCGACAACGCCAGACCGAGATTAAATTCCGCCATTCTGCCGCTCGTCAAACCGACCAAAATCAAGCGACCTTTTAAGTTCAAACTTTCCAGATTCGCCGCGAAATACTTTGCGCCGACCAGATCGAGAATCACGTCCGCGCCTTTGTCGCCGTTTTTTTCTTTGATGATTGCTGCAAAATTTAAATCTTCTTTATCAGTCAGAATCGCTTCTTTAAGTCCGAATTCGCGGCACATTTCCAATTTATCCGCCGTGCGCGACGTTCCGAATACTTTGATATTTTTGGCTTTCGCCAATTGCAGCGCGGCGAGTCCGACACCGGAGCCGACGGCGTGAATGAGCAAGGTTTCATTCGCTTGCAGATTTCCCTGCGTGAAAATCGCGTCGTGCGCGGTGATAAACGCTTCGGGAATTGCGGCGGCTTCGTTGAAATTCAGATTGTCGGGAATTTTCGCCAATAAACTCGCTTCGGTCATCAGAAAATCCGCCTGTGCGCCGCCTGCCGTGATGCCGAAAACGCGGTCGCCGATTTTGAAATTAGGTACATCGCCGCCGATTTGCGCGACTTCGCCCGCAAATTCCAAACCTAAAATTCTTTCGGGAAACCCTTTCGGCGCGGGATAATGTCCGAGTCGCTGTATTATGTCGGCGCGATTGAGTGCCGCCGCTTTGACCGCGACGAGGACTTGCTTGCCAATCGGCGACGGCGGATTTTCGACTTCCCTGATTTCCAAATTTTCCGCGCCGCCGAATTCTTTCACATAAACAGCTTTCATATTTTCATCATAAAATGAACCGCAGAGACGCAAAAACGCCGAGAGAAATTAAACCTCTGCGTCTTTGCGTCTCTGCGGTTCAAATAAATTATTTCTTCATCAATTCCGCATATTCGCCGCTTTCGACCCATTTCAGGATTTCCGAAACGCGCCAGACGGGAAACGGATGCGATAAACCGGACGTAAGAATGTCCGCCCAGAATTTGTCGAGAAACTTTTCGTCGTAGTTTTTCTCGAACTCGCGAGCTTGATCTAAAAATAAATCGTAATCAATTTTCGAAGCCATCGTGCCGCCGCAAAGCTTCATCATCGTGCGCCCGATAACGTGCGGGTCTTGCGTTACGAGCAGCGCGGCACGGTCGCATGACAATTCAGCGCGACGCATCCACGCAAGCAATGCGCCGCGCATCGTTGCTGATAAAACATCCTTGATAATTCCCGCTATCGGCAAAGACGCGAGCGGAATATGCGCGAGCGCAAGCAGCAATTGCGCCGCCGTCAGATATAAAACATGTTCGGCGTGAATATGTCCGACTTCGTGCGCGATAACCGCCAAAGTTTCTTCGTCGTTCAAACGCTCGATTAAAGAAGTGTGCAATACGATAATCGGCTTTTCCACGCCGCCCGTGAAAGCGTTGACGATTGGATTCTGCTGGATAAAAAAATCCGGCATATCAACGCCCAAAGTCGTGCAGGCGATTTGCAGTTTCGCGTGCAGATCAGGACATTGCTGCGGCGTGATTTTGATCGCGCTTGCCGTAAACATTACGCGAATCGCCGATTCGCCCGTCACGGAAAGCAGTTTTTTGAGCGCGGAATCAATTCCCGGAATCGCCCGCAAAGCCGCTAAAGCCTTACTGTCGAGCGGATGCACATAATCATGCTTGCTCAAGTCGGGAAACTTTTTATGCGCTTCGTTCGACAAAGGCAGACGGCAGCGACCGCACTTCGCTTCGCCGTTTGTGTAATCTTCCTTGACGGAGTTTTTCTGTCCGCAGTAACGACACCGCACCGAGTATTTCTCTGCGACAGCGGCTGATGAATCTTTTTTCGCCATAATTTAAAAGTTTAAACAGATATTATTGATAATTCAAATTAAAAACGTTTCGCACAGATTTAAACGAACTTAACGAGAAAAAGTTTGCAAACCTTTCGTGCGATATTCAGATGCCTGATTATTTTGTCGGCGTTGCGCAGATTTTGCCGATTAGGAAGTTAGTTTTATTAAAGCAATAAAAATGCCGGTACATTATAATTTACAGACGATGAAAAAACGTCTGCTTAAAATATTGCGAATCGGCGCGGCAGGTTTGCTCGCCGTATTAATAGTGCTGACGGCGACGATTATTTGGACGGAAACGGATAAAGCAGTGATAAAAAAATACACGAAAAACGACAATCTCCCGACGATTAAAACGGATTGGCAAGGCACGCCCGTTGACGAAAAAGATCGTTTCGTCAATCACGAATTTCCATTTTTGCCTTCGGCGATTGATATTTTGAAATGGCAGTTGGCGACGAAACCGCAGAAGGAAGAAAAGCAGACGGATACGAATCGGCTCGAAGTCAAAGACCCGACCGAATTTCTGCAAAGATCGCAAACCGGTATTTTATGGCTCGGACACGCTGGATTTTTTATGCGGCTCGATGGCGTGAACGTTTTGATTGATCCGGTTTTCGGCAAACCGTCGCTCATTTCGACGCTCGTGGATGTGCCTTCGCCGATTGATAAACTGCCGAAAATTGATTTTATTTTAATCTCGCACGACCACCGCGATCACTGCGACGAGAAGACGATTAAACAATTAACCTCAAAATTTCCCGACGCGAAAATCCTCGCCGGTTTGCGAATGGACGAATTGTTAAATGATTGGAAATCGCCGACGACGGAAATTTTAACCGCAGGTTGGTATCAGCAATTTTCACTGCCGACGAGCAAAATAAAAATCTCGTTTCTGCCGTCGCGTCATTGGTCGCGGCGCGGTCTGCTTGATACGAATTGGCGTTTGTGGGGCGCGTTTGTCATCGAAGCGGCGGGCAAAATTATTTATTTCGGCGGCGATTCGGGTTTCGGCAGTCATTACAAAGACCTCGCCGCGCTGTTTCCGAAAATTGATTTTTTCATCGTCGGCATCGGCGCGTATAAACCGATCTGGTTTATGAAAGCCAATCACAACGCGCCCGACGAAGCGTTTCAGGCGTTCGTTGATTCAAAAGCCGACGTTCTTGTTCCGATGCACTTCGGACGCTTCGATCTGTCGGACGAACCGCCGGGCGAGCCTTTGAAATTATTAAACCACGCCGCCGCGCAAGCGAATTTGTCGGACAAAATAAAACACTCTGCAAATTTACGAAAGCATCAGCTTTTAATTTGCCGTTCTCGTCAACTTGACCACGGTTTCGACGTGATGCGTCTGCGGAAATAAATCGAGCGCGACGATTGATTCGATTGCATAACCGTTTTCGCAAAGCGTTTTCAAATCACGGGCAAGCGTCGAAGGTTCGCAGGAAACGTAGGAAATCTCGCGCGGCTGTAATTTTAAGATGCCTTCGATAATCTGCTTTTCCGTTCCCGAACGCGGCGGATCGAGTAACAGAAAATCCGTATTCTTTAGCTTTTCCGCGTTTTCCTTCAGCCATTCGCCAACCGTTTCACGCTCGAATCTGACGTTTGAAAGACGCGCCGTTTCGACATTCTTTTCGGCGAAATCAATCGCTTTATCGTAACCTTCAACGCCCGTCACCGATTCAAATTTTCGCGCCAGAGGCAAAGTGAAAAGCCCGACACCGCAATATAAATCAATCGCCGACGCGCCGCTCGCGCCGCCCAAAGCCGCTTCAATCAGCGGTTCGATCAAATAAGGATTGCCCTGAAAAAAGCTCGTTGCGTCGTGCAGGTAAGTTTCGCCATTCGCCGCAAAGGAGATTTCTTCGGTCGGTTCGATGATTTCGTTTGAATAGATCGAAACTTCGCCGCTCGCGGTCGCCGTTTCGATTTCGATCATATCGCTCCAGAAAGATTCCCATTCGATGGTTTCGCGCAGTTCGGTCAAGACCGTTTGCAGTTCCGATTTGATAATCGGACATTCTTTGA
Organism: Pyrinomonadaceae bacterium; assembly: GCA_963761145.1. Taxonomy (GTDB): domain Bacteria; phylum Acidobacteriota; class Blastocatellia; order Pyrinomonadales; family Pyrinomonadaceae. Next base: position 478,305 of record CAVXFU010000010.1, on the reverse strand, counting down.
CATCAATTACGTCATGCGATTTCCTCTGAAAATAACCGATTCGTTTACGCTTTCGGTCAACGTGCCATTGCGCCCGCGAACGATATTCGTATTCGTGCGGACTGCCGATTATCTGAATTTCCGGCGCGTCATTAACTTTCCCGATGCGCGTCAGGCAATCCTGCAAGATGCTGATTTTAGCGGCAAGCTGTGCCTGATAATTTAACTGCTGAAAATCACAGCCGCCGCAGCGACCGAAATACGGGCAGCGCGGCTCAACGCGGTCAACGGACGGTTCGATGATTTCGACGATTTCGGCGAACGCCGTTTTGCCTTTGATCTGGTTGATTTTAACGCGAACTTTATCGCCGACCGCCGCGAGCGAAACGAAAACGGTTAAACCTTCGGCGAAGCCCAGCCCGAAACCGTTCGGGACGATTTTCTGTATGCTTACGTCAATTATTCTGTCAGGATCGTTTATTTTATTGATAGATTTTCTCGACTTATTTTTTTGATATGCAATTTATCCGCAGGGAAATATTCCGAAACTTTTGGAATATTTCCCTGCGGATCGGTAAAAGTAAATTTTAGTATCCCGCCTGATTGTTAAAAGTCGGCGGCGGCGGCGGATCGTTTTGGTAAATATTTCCGGTTCTGCCGAAAACGCTTTGATAAGCCGCAAAAAACGAAGCGATTATAATCGGCACAACAAATAAAATTCCGACACCGCACGCCAGAATTCCGCCGAAAGCCATTAAGCCGAGTAAAATCATCAGCAAAATAAGCCCGCCGATGTTGGCAAATCCGCTTTTAACACTCAGCAGCAAAGCCTGTCCGCCCGGCAAATTGCGGTCGGCGATCAGCGGGTAAGTGAAAGCCGCCAAAGCGTTGATAATCAGATTGACTATGATATAACCAACTGCAAAGACCAAAATTACAAGGAAAAGCCCGCCGAATGCCGCCGGATTCATCTGTCCGTTTTTCGTCAGCATTCCCATTCCGAGCGCGGAAACGCCCAACGCCGCGCCGCCTATTAAACCGACGAGACTGATCACAAACTGAATCACGGATAAAACTGCCGCCACGATTAAACACGGCACGAATTTTGGAAATCCGGCAAATAAATCGCCGAAATCAACCGTTCCGCTGTTTACCTTGCGTGCCAAAGCTATATAAATTCCGCAAAATAACGCGCCCGACACCGCACCGACGATAATATTCGTAAAAAGACTGATAACCAACGAAATCAGCTGCGGGATAATGGCGGCGGAAAGTTTCACCGCGTCGCCGGCACTGCTCGTCGCCACACCGGTCACGGCGGAGATTCCGAACGTAATGGCGTTGTTGATTACTCCCAAAATGACAGCCGCCACAACTAAAATGACAATTGTCACCAGCGTCATTCCGAAGAACATCCAATAGTCGTCTTTGATAATCTTCCAACCGTCTTCAATGCTGCCGACCGGACGAACCGCGCCTGATTGAAATTCCATAATCTTGCTCTCCGTTTTTTAACTTTTAGTTCTGCATTTTTTCTACCACAGATTAGAAATAAAACAAACTCAGGCGCGGAATTTCGGCTCGTTCGCGCAAACGTTTGAGCAGGATCAAATCGAAGGTGCGACCGTAAACGTCCGGCTCCATTTTCGTTTTATACGAAGCGATCTGCGTTTCGACTTCGCCTTTCAGCGATGCGGTTTCAAAGTTTCGGAGCAGGCTTTCGTCAATCAGCGCGTCGAGTTTTTCGAGTGCGTCTTCCAGACGTTCCGCCGTGTGCGTCTGTTTTCGCAAATCCGCCAGACGCTTTTCAATTGTCGCCAAAGTCGTCTGCCAATCGCCTTTAGCGAGCGCGAGCGCAGATTTTATTTCCGTCGAAACTTTTTCCAGATGCGCGACAATCGTTTCGTCGGGAAACAATTGGTTTTTCGCCGGTTCAGGTTCTTCGCCGGTTATGTCAGGTTTCGGCGCCTCGATTGCCGGACTTTGAATCGTTTCCGCGCTCGGTTTGCCGACCTGTCGTTCGAGCCATCCGGCGAATTGCGCTTCGATTTCCTCTTTGCAGTAGAGCAGACTTTTGACCGTTCGCTTGCTGTTCGGCTGTTTGTCAACCGAATCGAACACGCGTTCGATGCCGCTTAAAATAATATGCAGCGGAACAGAGCGTTCCTGCCAGGTTTCGATCAACGCCCAGTCGAGCGGCGAAAGCAGCAGATTGCGTCCGCGACGGCGAATAAAAAGTTCTTCGATTTCGGAAAAGTAATTGAAGTAGTTCAAGAGTTTTGCGATTTGCGATTTTCAATTTGCGATTGAACAATATGAAGGTTGGTTTAATTTGTTTTTGACTGTCGTCAAACTAAACTTTGAAGCCGAATCTGAGACTTGCCGCCAAACGCCAATCGCAGATTGAAAATCGCCGATTATTCCAGACGAATTTTCATCCGGCGCAGCGTTCGCACGTCTTCGTCGGTCAAATCGAGTTCAATTTCTTCAGGAAATTCGTCTTCGTGAACGTCGCCGCGTTTGATTTCGTGCAAACCGATTTCAAGTTTGAGCGTGAGATTCGGTTCATAACCGAGTTCGCGCAAAGCGTTGATCGCCTCGCTGACGCGCACGGATTTTTCCACCGTCGCGTTTATCGCATCGCCAAGCTCGCGCACCGCCTCTTTTGCATTTTTATCGAGTTCCATTTCGTTAATTAAAAATGCTACGCGAGCGAGCGTGAAGTTTCAAGTTTCCAAAGTCAGAAGCCCGCGCGTGTCTGAGAAAGGGAGACGGGGAGATGGGGAGACAAGGAGACGAGGGGAAAAGGAGAAAGGGAGATGGAAAGATTTCGATTCTCTCCCCATCTCCCCGTCTTCCTTTCTCCCTTTCTCCCCGTCTCTATTCGGACGGTTCAGCTTTTTTGCTTTTCGGCGCGGCTTCGAGGTGCGAAGCGATTGCCCAAGCCGCCAGTTTTTGCGGGTTGTTGTAATACTTGTTTTTGACGATGGCGTTTAGCTTGTTCGTCAGCTTGCCGATTTCCCTGAACGCGGCAGTTAGTCCGCCGGTTGCGCCGCCGGTTCGTTCTTCGCTCGTGTCGGCGGTCGCCTGCGTCGCTTCGATTTGCGAGATCAGGTTCATTCCTTCGGCGCGAAAGTCTTCCGGCAAATCATATTCTTCAAACTGATCTTGATACTGCGCGGAAGCCGTGTAAAAATTGCGCGCTCCCGCCAGACGGTTTTCTTCCGAACGGTTGCGCGGCATTCGAAACAAATCCCTGATGCCCGGAATCTCGTCGTCGAGCGCGATGGCGGCGCGATTGATTTTTTGCATCCAGGCATCCAGATTATCGAACAAATCGCTTTTTATCCCGATGTTCGCGCGTCGCTCCTGCGAAACCTGCTCTCCGGCGAGCGTCAAAACTTGCGCGATCTGCACATTCAAAGCCTTGGCGGTTTTATCACCGGGCGAATCTTTCGGAAAATCCGCTTGATAATCCCGCATAAAAGCCGATTCCGCCTGAGCGCGGTTTAGTTTTCTTTGTTGACTATCGTCCATCTTAATGAAATCTCCCGTTATTTATTAATTTTAGGTTGTGAATTATGAATCGCCGGATGTGAATAAGCGTCCAACACCTGTGAATCTTCATTCGACACTTGTGAATCTTCATCCGACACTTGTGAATCTTCATTCGACACTTGTGAATTCTCATCCAACACTTGTGAATCTTCAATCAATGCCTGTGAATTCTCATCCGACACTTGTGAATCTTCAATCAATGCCTGTGAATTCTCATCCGACACTTGTGAATCTTCGTCCGATATTTGTGAATCCGCGTCCGTCGCTTGTGAATCTTCGTTCCGAGGCTGTGAATCGGCAATCTTCACCCGCAAATGAGCAATTAACAGTTAAAAACAGACAAAATTCACGAAAAATATAAAACTTTTCGGCAAATAATGCAATACTTTTTTTCCCAATCACGAATCAATTACTTTTGATCTTTGACGATTTTATCAATCTGTCCGTCGAGATTTTGGCTATTTTCGACAATTTTTATCTCATCGGGCGTGAGCGCGAATAAATCATAGACCAATTTATCAATCTGCCGGTCGAGCGCGTTACATCTGTCCTGATAAAAAGTTTTGTCTTTATCAGTCCGCGCCGCTTGCAGATGTTTCTTCGCGTCGAGCATCTGTTCGACCAGCGCAACCATTTTATCGTGCGCGGCTTTGTCGGCGGCATCGTCGAAATTGATGGCGCGGATTGACAGATTATTATTGGTGTCGAATATGTTTTAAGCCTTCGAATTTAATTCGACAATTTTATGCCAATCTATTTCGCCGCTTTCTTTGCAGAATTCACTGATAAATTGCAAAGTCAATTTATTAAGAACTTGTCCGTAAAGAGTTGTAAATTCTTCATTTCTTTCTTTGGCTAAATGCCCTAAAGGTTCAACGATTTCCGTGTAAAGATTTGCGTCACCGGAAATAAATTCCCAAAATCGCTGTCCGCAGTATTTAAAATAATTACCTTTATCAGGATTATTATCTCGTCCATAACAACAACCATTAATTGCTACGATATTCAAACCTGAATTGCTAGTTCGCAGTGTTTTTTGTGCTGTTAAAAAATCGCTCTTTAATTTATTGACTTGACTGCTATTTCCCCAGTTAGGTCCTGATTTTATTGAAACTATATATCTTGCGTTGTCTTTATCGAATTCCAAGTCAATATTCGGAATACCTGATTTTCTGCCATTATAAACTTTCTCGTTGATAAATATTGCTAAACCCTCTAACCAATCGCCGAAGATTGTTTCTTCGTTTGAAATGATGTGAGCATCAGCAAATGCTTTGACTAAATCAGCCGCAGTTATCAGATACTTAGCTTTGAAAAGATACGGATTTTTGCGTTTGAGAACTTTAATAAGTTTTAGGGTATTTAAACTTGCGATTCTTTTTTGATGAAAACTGCCGATATTTTTTTCGACGTATTCAGTAACTTCATTAATTAACGGTTGCATAGGTTTTCTTTTTGGCTACGTATTTTTTCGGCAAGTTTAATTCTTTTTCAATCATCGCGCAGTATTCCGGCACGATTTCGATTCCGATTGATTGGCGTTGCATCTGTTGAGCGACAACTAATGTTGTTCCTGAACCAGCAAACGGGTCTAAAACAATATCGCCTTCTTGTGTAAACAATTTTATGAACCATTCGGGCAGTTCTTTAGGAAAAGCCGCACTGTGATTTTTGTTGTTACACTCAGTTGCTAAGTGCAAAACATTCGTTGGGTAAACAGTATCTTTATCAAGCCAATTAGAAACATTTTTCCCGAAACCGCTTCCGTTTTTCGCATTATCTCTAGTTTTGTCTGTTTCACTCAAATTCTTTAAGCGCGATTTTGCCCAATCTCCAATCGGAATTTTCACGGAATCTTGATACATACTAAACTTCTTTTCTTTATTAAATTGTAAGAGTCTTTCCCAGCTATCACGGAAGCGATTTGACCATTTGCCAGGAAAACTATTTTTCTTATGCCAAATAAATTCCTCTGTCCAAAGCCAACCCTGTTTACGCATTTCTATAATTAATTCCATTACATAGGTGCTGCGCTCTCCACTAATGACTTTTTCCTTAATGTTTAGAACAAATGTTCCTTTTGGTTTTAAGATACGTAGAAGTTCACTGGAAATAGGCAGAAACCATTGAACATATAAATCAGGATGAACTCCGCCGTAAGTGTTTCTTCGACTGTCAGCATATGGCGGAGAAGTGACAATTAAATCCACTGAATTTGAAGGCATTTCGTGCATTACACTCAAACAATCACCGTGAATTATTTTATTGATGTAATTATCTAGAGTTTTCATACTGAAATTTTAGCAATATACTTTTTTGTTTCCAAGACGTTGTTCACTATATATTCGGGCGTGTAATAAACGCCGCCCGCTTTGCGAACTTCGGGCTTTTCCTGAACGGTGGCGCGTTTATCGGTGGCGACGATGACCTTGCCTAAGAAACGTTCGTAAACGCTGCCGAGAAGGTGCGCGGGAATGTTGCCGAAATAATAAGGCGTATTTTTATCGGAAAGCTCGCCGCAGATGTCCGCGAAAACTTTATCGTCGGGTTTGAAGTCGGGCGAATCAATAAAATGCGGTTTGAAGATGATGCCGTTGTAAAAACTATTGAGCTTTGCCGATGCGCGAACGAAATCAGACCACGAATCAAATTTATCCATCATCGTGTCCGGTTCGATCAATTTGTCTTCGAGAAAGCGTATAAAAACAAGCCGGTCAATCGTGCGCGTCACGGCTTCGGTCAATTCTTCGCCGTCGAGTTCCGCGTTTTTGTTTTTAAACGCTTTAGCGAGTTCGGCGCGGTATGCGTCCAAATCGTCAAGAAAAGATTCGTCAACTGATTTCTGCACGCCGACCGCAAAAAGCCTGCCCTGTTTCGCGCCTCGCCCACGTTTCGGCAGGCTGTTCGCGTATTCTTCGAGCGAGCCGCTGATAACCGCTTCACGCGAGAAAAGGTGATAAATCTCTCGGAACTTCGCTTCGTCCGCATATTCCGTGTAACTAAATTTTTTGAGCGCAAAGTTTTCCGCCGTTTTGATGTTTGGTTTATAACGACAGTCAATAAGGCGAAATTGTTCAAAGTCGGTGAGAACGGCGAGCGGCGTATTGCTCGACCAGCCGTAACGAATCGTCTGAAAATAATCGTCGGCGTTATCCAGATTTCTGCTCGGCTTTTTCGCCTCGACATAAAATTTCACATCGCGGAAATTCGGCGCGGCGAAAAAAGCGTAATCAGCCTTTTTCAAACGATTGCTGACGGCAACTCCACGCTCGACTTTTACTTCCTGCTGATAAGGATTCTTCTCGCGCTCGTGGCTGACATCCCATCCGAGCGCCATCCAAAATTTATCAATGAAATCAAGCCGCGCCTGTGATTCGGAATACTTCGGTTCGAGATAACTTTGTTCGTTATCGGCAAAATCTTCGGCTAGTTCTTTGACGCGGGCAAAAGCGGTGGAAAAGGTTTGTTCGTTCATCGCAAAATGAAGATATATAAAAAACCGCGAGAAATCAAAATCTCGCGGTTTGATTTATTCAAATAAAAAATCAAGATGAAGGATTATTTCAATTTGAGAAATTCTTCCGCATCAATGTCCGCTTGTTTGAGAATTGCCCGCAAAGTGCCTTCCGGCATATCGCCGGCGTGGTTGGGAATGGTTGTGAATCTTTTTGTCGCCGGGTGATACCAAAGTTCGTGGCTGCCGGCGGCTTGGCGGTAAAACTCGAAGCCGAAGCGTTTCAAAATCTTGATGATGTCGCGGTAGCGAAAGCCTGAAAGTCTGCCCATTTTATATACCGACGACGAGTGGATAATCAAAATTCTCAGCCATCACGGGCAAATCATTTAACTGCTCGTCTTCCTGCGCTTCCAATAATTTTTTCGCCACGTCGCGGGCAATCTCAATGGTTTCGGCAACGGTGCGACCTTGCGCGATCAATCCCTGCACAGTGTCCGATGTCGCCAGATAAAAGCCTTCGGGAAGTTTTTCGATGTGAATATTGATGATTTTTTCCATACTTCGATTTTACGCCGTCTTACTTGAAATCCCTATTTTGTAGGATTATATCCGATGCTTACAATCAGGTTCAAATATGCTAATCTATCGGCGTTATGAGATGAAAGACGCGAACGATTTGAAACTTCTTCGGGCATCGAACTGCCCAATGATTTTAATCCGACGAATTCAAAAACTGATTACGAAACGGAGATCGGCGCGGCGGGCGAATATCCATATACGCGCGGTGTGCGGGCGAATATGTATCGCGGCAGGTTTTGGACGATGCGGCAATACGCGGGTTTTGCGACGGCTGAGGATTCCAATAAACGCTATAAATATCTGCTGTCGGCGGGAACGACCGGCTTGAGCGTGGCGTTTGATTTGCCGACGCAGATCGGATTGGATTCGGACGATGAACTGGCGAGCGGTGAAGTCGGGAAGGTCGGCGTGGCGATTGATTCGCTGGACGATATGCTGACTTTGTTCGACGGCATTCCGCTCGATACGGTTTCGACTTCGATGACGATTAACGCGACGGCTTCGACGCTTTTGTGTCTGTATTTAGCGGTGGCGCGAAGGCAGAATGTGGCGTTCGACAAGGTGCAGGGAACGATTCAGAACGATATTTTGAAAGAATATATCGCGCGCGGAACTTATATTTATCCGCCGAAACCTTCGATGCGGCTGATTACCGACACGTTCGCGTTCTGCGCCGACAAAGTGCCGAATTGGAACACGATTTCGATTTCGGGTTATCACATCCGCGAAGCCGGTTCGACCGCCGCACAGGAATTGGCATTTACTTTGGCGGACGGCATCGCGTATGTTGATGCGGCGATTTCAGTCGGTTTGAAAGTTGACGATTTCGCGCCGCGCCTGTCGTTTTTCTTTAATTCGCATTTGAATTTGTTGGAAGAAGTCGCCAAATTTCGGGCGGCGCGGCGTTTGTGGGCGAAGATTATGCGGGAAAGATTCGGCGCAAAGAATCCGAAGTCGCTGATGCTTCGTTTTCACACGCAAACCGCCGGTTCGACTTTGACGGCGCAGCAGCCGGAAGTCAATATTGTGCGGACGACGATTCAGGCGTTGGCGGCGGTTCTGGGCGGCACACAATCTTTGCACACGAACGGAATGGACGAAGCGTTAAGTTTGCCAACCGAAACGGCGGCGCGAATCGCATTGCGAACACAACAAGTGATCGCGCACGAATCCGGCGTTGCCGACATTGTTGACGCGCTCGCCGGCTCGTATGCGATTGAAGAATTAACCAATCAGCTCGAAGCCAAAGCGGTCGAATATATCGAAAAAATTGATGCGATGGGCGGAATGTTAAAAGCCATCGAAAACGGCTTTCCGCAGAAAGAAATTCAGGAAGCCGCGTTCCGATACCAAAAAGCCGTCGAAGCCAAAACCGAAGTCGTCGTCGGTGTCAATAAATTTCAAATCGAGGAAAATCAAACGATTCCGACGCTGAAGGTTGATGAACGAATCGAACGCGCTCAAATCGAACGAGTCCGCGCCGTCCGCGCAAAACGCGATAAATCAAAAGCCGAAAATTCCTTGGCGAAATTGGAAGAAGCGGCAAAAACCGATGAAAATCTTCTGCCGCGCATTTTGGATTGTGTGGAAAATCAAGTCACCGTCGGCGAGATTTCGCACCGGCTGCGAAAAATTTGGGGCGAATATCGTGAAGCGGTTACATTATAAGATATGCGCCGGTTTTTCGGTTGATTTGCCGCTTAATCAATGATAATGTTTCACAGATGAAACAAATATATTTATTTCAAGGAGAAAATAAAAATGCCCGCAACAGCTACCACCGAAATTGAAACGTCCGAAAATCAACTGTCCGAAACGAAACCGGAACTGCGTTCGATCCGCGACATCGTCAAGGATTTATCAAAGCCGGTCGCGCAGAAACATTTGCGAAAACGGCGGCAGGGCGGCAAGGAAATAACTTATTTGTCGTGGCACGACGCAGTGAAATATCTCGACCATTTCGCGCCCGGCTGGTGTTATGAAATCAGGCATCGTGGATTCAATCGCCGGAAAATTGATTATGACCGTCCGGCTGACGATTCAGTGTCTTGAAGGCGTCAGTTTATCGCGAAGCGACCGGACAGGAAGATGAAGATTTGGAAAGCTACGGAAATTCGTCGAGTTCAACGCCGAATCAATGGCTCTGCGCCGCGCCGCCGCGAAATTCGGTCTGGGGCTTTCGCTTTACGACCAGAATAAATAATCTTCTTTAGATGAATGTCTGGCAAATCATTCTGCGGCTCGCGCCGTTCGTTAAACCTTACAAATCTCTCGTCATCGTCTCGCTTGTTCTGACTTTGCATCGGCGCGGTTGCGGCGCAGATCAACCCGCTTGTTCTGCGCTATACGGTTGATACGATTCAGCGTCTGCTGAACGAAGGCAGACACGCGCGCGGCAAAGTTTTTCGCTTTTGCTTTTTATCAGCGCGGATTTTGTTCGGCAAGGAATTGGTCAATATCGCCGTCAAATACGGGCAAAGTATGCTCGGCGAACGCATTCGCATCAATCTTTCGAGCCAACTTTCGCAGCACGCCATCGAAAAAATTCTCACCTACAAATACTCCTATTTTGCCGACGACGAAAACGCGACCGGCAAACTGCAAACCAGAATTGATCGCGGCGCGGAAAGTTTGACGCAGCTTCGTTCAGAACATTTTTATAGATTTGCTGCCGCTTTTCGCCAACGCGATTCTGGCTTTGATTTTAATGTTCAACGCCAATTTTTACGTCGGTTTGGTCGCGTCAATTATTATGCCGATTTATTTTCTGCTGAGTTGGCGGCAGGCGGGATTGTTAAAAGGCGTGCGGCGCGGTCTGCGAAGTTTGCGCGAAACAAAAACGAACGGATTATTCAATATTATCGAATCAATCATCGTCATCAAATCTTTTGTCCGCGAAGAATACGAGCGCGAAAAACAAGCGCAGTTACAGCGAAATTTGATTGACGCGCAGTTAAAACAGCGCAAAACGAATTACGCTTTCGACGCGCTGAAAACTTTTGTCGAACAGGTCGGCGTGGTTTTGATTATTATTCTGACGGCATATCTCGTGCTTGACCAACAGATGACCATTGGCGCGATTATGTTTCACATTCTTGCTGTTCAATAACGTCTCCGCGCCGATTCGCCAGCTTCACCGCATTTACGATGAAATCAACGAAGCGATGACTTACGCCGAAGGATTTTTTGAAGTTCTCGATGCCGACGAGGCGATTGAAGAAAGCGGCGCGATTACGACGGAAAATCTGCGCGGCGAATTCAAACTCGAACACGTCAATTTCACTTATCCGAACGGAACGCAGGCGTTTTTCGACGTTTCGATGACGATTCCGGCAGGAAAAACCGTCGCGTTCGTCGGACTTTCCGGCGCGGGAAAATCAACTCTGCTCAATCTTTTGTGCAAATTCTACGCGCCGACGAACGGCAGAATTTTGCTCGACGGCAAAACATTGCTTGATTACGACACGCATCTTCTGCGCCGGAAAATCGGTCTGGTTTTGCAGAAAAATCACATTTTCGCGGCTCGATTGAAGAAAATATTCGCTATGGAAGTATGAAAGCGACTTCGAGGAAATTGAAGAATGCCGCACGAAATGCGTATCTGCACGACCAAATCGTAGCATTTGCCAGACCAATATCGAAACCGAAGCGCACGCAGCTTTCCGGCGGACAACAGCAACGAATCGCCATCGCGCAGACTGTTTTTGAAAAATCCGCCGATCATTTTTCTCGACGAACCGACGGCGAGTTTAGATGCGATTGCGACCGAACAAATAAAAAACAGTCTCGACGCGATTAAGGAAAACCGGACGGTTGTCATGATTTCGCACAGCATTTCGCAAATTATTGATTCGGATATGATTTTCGTCCTCAAAGAAGGTCGCGTCGTCGAAAGCGGAACGCACGAAGAACTTTACGAAAAAGGCGGAACTTACCGCGAAATTTTCAACGCTTCGGCGAGAAGTTTGAATCTGGATAAAATTTCGAGGACGATTGGAAATCGAAATGGCGCAGTAAACTCAAACCGATTGGTAAAAATAAAAAAGCCGCGCTGTATAAAACGCGGCTTTTTCGGCTATTTAACTAAATACAAATCAGAAATTAATATCTGACGATGTAACGACGACCGTTGCGATAAACGACGCGCGTTGACGGCGAGTAAACGCGACGGTTTCTGTAATAACGATTGTTATATCTGCGGTTTACGCGGCGACCGGTATCTTGACGATAATCTTTCCGCGCGTCACGAATGTCTTCGCGATATTCGCGTCTCGCTTTGCGATAATCGCCGTTGTTGGCGCGGCGGCGATAATCTTTACGTGCGTCACGAACATCTTTACGATACTCGCGTCTGGCTTCCCTGTTTCTTCCTCGATTTTGAGCGTTTGCCGTATCAACGCTGATAAAAAGCAATCCGAAGGCAAATGCTAAGATTCCGGCTTTAAATAAATTTTTCATTTTTTTTTTACTCCTTGTTCGTCCTTATTTCGCACAGTAATTTTATAATTGCGCGTTTTTGTTACACATAAAAGTTATTTTCAGTGTGTATAAACAGTTAGGTTTGCAAGCATTATGCCAGAAAATGCGCGAGATTTCATGAAAAACAATTCGGTGAAGTTATTAAACTCCGGATTTTTTCGCCGTAATGACAATCGAAACGCCGAATGGGAAATCAAAGTTTTTGAGCCAGAATCTTTCCGACGCCGAAGATTTTGCCGAACACACCGTTGAGAGCTGAAATGTTGACGTTGTTTTCCGATTCGGGTTTGATTCCCGTAATTTTCATCAAAGTTCTGCCGCCGAGAATCGGCGCGAAAAACGTCCAGTTCGCATAAGTCGCACGTTCGATTTCAAAACCGGCTTTCTCCAATCGTTCGACAATCTGCTTTTTCGTATAGCGAATACGGTGATTTGAAACGTCATCCTGCACGCCCCAGAGCCACATAAACGCCGGAACGAAAATCAAAGTTTTGCCGCCGGTTTTCAAAACGCGATTCATTTCTTTTAAGCCCGCAATATCGTCGTCGAGATGTTCGACGACATCGAGCGCGGTGACAATATCAAAAGTTTCGTCGGCAAACGGCATCGCTTCCGCCAGACCTTTATGAACGGTCAAACCTTTCGATTGACAAAATTCGAGCGCGTCGTCGGAAACATCAACGCCTTCCGCCGCGCCGAATTTGGCGAGCATCTCCAGATTGCCGCCCGTGCCGCAGCCGACATCCAGAATTCGCGGATTGTTGAGATTTCCACTTCTGAATCAAATCTTCAAGAAAGCTCTCCAAAATCGCGGCGGCGACCGACATACCACCAGTGCGAATCCTCGACGCGATTCATAATCGCATAAGTGTGCTGCTGCATTTCCTTTGAAAGTGTTTGGTTCATAGAAATTTTTCACCGCAGAGGTGCGGCAGATTTTAGATTATTTATTATCAACCCGATTTTCAAGTTTTTCCTGCAAGGCGGGCGGCAAATTCGATAATAAATTCAAATTTGTTTTCTGTTCGATAGCGCGGACAGTCGTGCGGAATTTTTTCCAATCAGGAGTGCCGAGATTCGGCTTGTTCGGCATATCAACCGCGACGACCTGCGTATTTTCGTTAATAACGGAAAAATCCGCGCCCTGCGGAACGGCGGTGATTACTTTCCAGCAGTTGGTCGGCACGACAATTTTGTTTTTCAATTTTTTCTGACCGCCGTAACAACCCGCGACGACGTATAAATCAACCGAGGTTTTCTTAACCAAATCGCGTGAATAACTTTCAAAATCATTCCAGACGTTGCGGTTCAAATCAGGCGTTTGCGGAATCATATTCGTCATATAAAACGTCTGACTGTTAATTTCCTGACTGCTCGAACGATCCGCACTCGGACACAAATGTCCTTTATCGAAACCGCTTCCGACGTAATCGCTCGGCGTAATGCGCGTAAAGGTTTTCGGCAGATTCGGGTCGGGACGAAAATCGTTCTGCCGTTCAGCACCGCCGAAATCCGCTTGCGAAATGCGCCACGCGACCCAGTTCGCCGCGCCGCGCGAATTGTTATACGAAAGCGCGTAGGCGTTGTTGACCATCAAATAATTGTCGGCATTTGCGGTACTTTTGTGTCGCGTTCGACGGATTGCCGAGCGCGAGATAAGTTTTCTGCGCCTGTTCGAGATTCGTAATCGGCTGATTCGTCGGGCGCGTCGGCTGTTCGGGCTGTGTGGTTTCGGTCGTTTCCGTTCGATTTGTCGCTGCATTCCAGATTTTTTTGCCAAGCCAGATACAGCCGAAAATCAGCGCAACGATGATTAGTAAAGCGATAATACCGCCGTTTATTACTCTTTTATCCATAAAATCCTCTCGCCCGAAACTGCCACAGTTTAACATAAGCGGTAAATCAACCGCATCTTTAAATTTTATTCCAATTTGGTGGCGTTGTGATTTTCTGAGCCGAGCAAAAATCCTTTTTTTAGACAGTTTCCCGGACTTCGAAGAGTATTATGAGGTAGGGCAAATTCGATAAATGATTCAAGCCTATGTTTGCTCCATATTATTAACGACTTGCTGAAACATATTTTGTTCGTTCTCACTCAGGTTTTTTTCGCCTGACATATCGCCTGAGACAAATTCTTTTAATGTTTCCAGTTTCTTAATATCAACCTGATATTGTCTTTCGAGATTTTTATCGGGAAACGGCGATTTTCTCTGGGCAGCCTTGCTTCTTCCTTCTAATTCGATAAGTTTTGCCTGAATTTCCGCCTTAATTTTCCCTACTGTCACACCGTGACAACTTTTACAAAATGATTCAAAATTAAATGCCATAAAATATCCTCCGAATTTAGGTAAAAGAGCAATTTACCACAAACTCTCAGCAACGGAAACTTCACCTGATTAGCCCTGAAATCATTTTCGGCTCGGAAAATCCGCATTTTCCCTGCGCTCAGGATTAAGCTAAGATAAATCTGATGGAGAAAACTCATCTGACAGCGTTTACGCCCGAAGAATTAAAACAGTTCGTCGAACAAATCGGCGAGCCGAAGTTTCGCGCAAAACAAATCTTTAAAAATCTGCACGAACGCCGCGTGCTCGATTTCGATGAGATGACCGATTTGCCGAAAGTTTTGCGTGAAAAATTGAATGAAATGGCGACCGCAACGACTTTAAAGGTCGAATCGCGCTATGTTTCGACCGACGGAACGCGCCGTTTTCTGATGAAAACTCACGACAATTTTCCCGTCGAAACCGTTTATATTCCAACCGATTCGCGCGACACGATTTGTTTTTCGTCGCAGTCGGGCTGTCCTTTGAAGTGCGATTTTTGCCTGACGGCGAAGCTCGGATTATTGAGGAATTTAACGGCGGGCGAAATCGTCGAACAGATAATTATTGTTTTAAATGACGTTTACGGCGCAGGCGTATCAACGCCGCACGGCACCAATCTCGTTGCGATGGGCGCAGGCGAACCGTTTTTGAACTTTGAAAATTTAATCAGGGCATTGGGAATAATGGCGGATGAAAACGGGTTATTTATAGTGCCGAACCGCGTCACGGTTTCGACCGCCGGAATCGTGCCGAAGATTTACGAATTCGCCAGGCTCGAAAAACGTCCGAATTTAGCGATTTCGCTGTCTGCGCCGAACAATGAACTGCGCGATAAACTAATGCCGATTAACAAACGATGGAACATCGAAGAACTTCTCGCGGCGGCAAAGGAATTCGAAAAAACTCTGCGGCGCGGCGA
Organism: Pyrinomonadaceae bacterium; assembly: GCA_963761145.1. Lineage (GTDB taxonomy): Bacteria > Acidobacteriota > Blastocatellia > Pyrinomonadales > Pyrinomonadaceae. Next base: position 463,007 of record CAVXFU010000010.1, on the reverse strand, counting down.
ACGCTTCACTTTTGAATATGTTTTGCTCGGCGGCGTCAACGATTCGGATGAACACGCGCACTCTTTAGCCAACTTATTAAATAAGCACGATTTGCAGAAGGTGAAAATTAATTTAATCGCGCATAATTCGGCGGAACCGCTCGAATATCATCCGCCGACTTCAGAGCAGGTCGAACGGTTCAAAAAGATTTTGGAATCAAAAGGCGTTTCATCCTACCTGCGGCGTCCGCGCGGACGCGATATTTATGCTGCGTGCGGACAACTCGCCGCGAAGAATTCGCCGAATTTAATGCAAATCGTCGGCGTTTAGAATGGCAATTCTAAACAATTATTATGGAAATTCTTATTGTCGGAGTTGTCATCGTCGCGCTGATGGCTTACGTTTCGACGAAAGTTAAAAAGAGCGCGGCTGAGGCTTTCGAGCGCGAAGAAATCGAAACCGAAACGTTTCGCATTACGAAACCCGAAGGCTTTCTTCATCCACTCAACGACGAATCGGCTTTCGCGTTTGAGGCTTACACGAAGGATTTGGGAACCGACGAGGCGCGAAATATTCGCCGCGCGAGAGCGACTTTGCGAGTTTTTTCAAATCTCGATTTTCAAACGATCTGCAAAGATACGAAAAATTCCTGCGGCAAAATATTATCGAAAAGATACGTCGAAGACGCGCCTGACGGACACAAAACTTTCTTACTCGAAAGCGAAAAAACCGAAACGGAAGTGACAAATTTTTCGTCTTGGAAAATCATCGAAAATCGTCAGCAGAAGAAGATTTATGAATTGCAAGTGGCGGTTTTGGAAGATTATCGGGAAGAATTAGCGGACAAAATAGACGAAATGATTGCAAGCTTCAAAGTAAAATAAAGCATCTCAACAAAACTTTCAAACATCACTAAACGGCAGAGGAAATTTATGAAAAAACTTTTATTCGGTTTACTGGCATTTTTAATTTTAACGGCGGGCGCGGCGATTTCGACAAACGCGCAAACGGTTAGCGGTTCGGTCGGTTCGGTCAAGCGCGGCGGTTCGGTGAAAGGCACGATTGTGCTGGACATTCCCGGCGGCTTGCACGTTAATTCGAGTCGTCCGAGCGGCGAAAACTTAATTGCGACATCGGTCAGCATTTCCGCACGCGGCGCGAAAATCGGCGGCATCACATATCCGCGCGGAAAAAATCGGACGTTTTCGTTTTCCGAAACCGCTTTGAATGTTTACGAAGGCAGTGCCGCGTTCCGTTTTAACTTATCGGTTCCCGCCAATTTCAAAGGAAACGTCGTCAAAATCCGCGCCGTCGTCAAATATCAAGCCTGCACCAACGAAGTTTGCTACGCGCCGAAAAGTAAGGAGATTACTTTAACGGCAGCAGTTCAGTAAGCCGCCGGCGCGGAGAATAGAAAATTAAACCATCAATCAGCACGAAGCGGCACGAAAAATCAGAATTTTCGTGCTGCTTTTCCGTTGATTCGTGGTTTCGTATTTTTTCTTATTTACTCGCGGAATCTCAAATGATCCTGAATGTTTTTGAACTTTGTATAGAAAAACCTTTTGCTAATTATGTTTTTGGGCTAGTAATGAGGCGAACCCGAATAAATCACGCAATAAGGAGTTTTTTCTAATGTTTTTCAGCCTTGCCTTTTTGAGCATGACGGTTTTAACCGTTTCGTTCGCCCAAAACGCGCCAAATATTACCGAATCACAATCAGAAAAAGAGAAGAAACCTGAAGATGCAGGAAATTCGGGCATCGAAGTTATTTTTTACGAAGAATAAAAGTTGAACAATCATAATTTCGGCTACGGTATGCCGACTAATTTCAGTTAACTTAACAGTTTGAAATTAGTCGGCATACCATTTTTATTGGGCATTTAATTGACACTGATTCGTAATTTTCGCGTTATTGAAAAATTTTGTTTAAAAACTACAAACAAATGCTTTCATTTTTTATAACGATTGTTTATAATGCTCTTGGTCAAATTTATTTTCTCCAAACCACAGATTAAACCTTTCCAATACAAAGTTATGCTGATAAAAGATAAAGTTTTAAAGGGACGCTATCGAGTGATTAGACAACTCGGGCAGGAAAAATCGGGCGCGGTTTACGAGGCATACGATAGTATTCGTAAGGCAAATGTCGCTTTAAAGGAGATTTTGGTTGATTCGGAAAAAGTTCCGGCGATCACGGAACGCGAAAATCTGAAACGCGCATTTGCTGACCGCGCGAAGATTTTAGCCGAAGTCAAACACGAATCTTTACCGCAGGTGCGCGGTTATTTCTCCGAATTTGAGCGTCAATATCTCGTTCTGGAATTAATTGACGGCGACGATACAGCCGTGCTGCTGACGAAAAATGAAAAACCGATTCCGTTTGCTGACGCGGCAAATTGGGCTGACCAACTGCTCGACGCGCTTGATTATCTGCACACTTTACCCACGCCGATTATTCACGGCGACGTAAAACCGCAGAACATCAGATTAACTTCGCGCGGCAGAATTAAACTGCTCGGTTTCGATATTACGGAAAGCCCGGACAAAAAAGTTAAAACGATTTTCAGCAGTCAGCCTTCAATCGCCGAGTTATCTTACCTGCCGCTTGAACAGCTTTTGCGAACGGCAAATCCGGCATCAGACGCTGATAAAAGGACATTCGGCGCGAAATTGTTAACCGCTTTGAAGCAAAATCTGGACGCGCGAAGCGACGTTTACGCGCTCGGCGCGACGCTCTATCATTTGATGACGGCACAGCTTGCGGTTGACGCACTCGAACGCTCGCTCGGCGTGTGGGCTGGAGAATTCGATTCTCTGCCGAAAGCGAACGAACTGAATCAGGCGATTCCGATTGAAGTTTCCGATGTTCTGGCAAAAGCTATGGAAGTCGAGTCGGAAAAACGTTTCGGTTCAGCGATGGAAATGCGTCAGGCGCTGCAAACTGCCGTCGCGCGGGCGAAAGAACGCACGGCGGAAAATGCGAAAAAGCAGCAGGATGCCGCCGCGCGTGAAGTTTTGATGGCTGAAGAAAAACGTCTCGAACAACAGCGTCAGCTTGTCGAACAGGAACGTCTCAAACTCGAAGCCGAACAAAAAGAGCAAAAAGTATTAATCGAAAAGCAATTGAAAGCCGCAGAAACCGAACGATTAAAAGCCGAACAGCGCGCAGCCCAAGCCGAAAAACGTCTTTTGGAAGAAGAAAGCAAAACTTCCGTTAAAGACTTTTCAGATGCGAGTAATTTATTTTCCGAACCGGCGAACGATAAGAAATCTTCGTGGGTAATGCCCGCCGTCATCGTATTTTTCCTGCTTGTCGGCGGCGCGGGCGCAGGATTTTGGATTTTTAAGCCGCTGAATAAAGTCGAAACGATGCAGACAACGACGCTCCCGGCAAATACTCCGGCTGAAAATCCGGCGGCACAACCGACAATTGAAGCGAAACAGCAACCGCCGCCGCCGACCGCCGAAAAGATTTCAACGACAATTCCGACGACTGCCGCGCCAACAATCACCGCGCCGACTGCGCCGAAAAATAAACCGGCGGCACCGAATGCCGCACCGCGCGTTGAAAAACCTGCCGCGCCGAAACCTGCCGCGCCGCAGAAAAAAGCCGTGACGGTTGACGATATTATCGGCGGCAACTAAACGATTAAAAAGTTATGCGGATTTTAGAGAACTGAAATCCGCCGGAAAATTTAAGTTAATCAATCAAACATCAAGGAATAAAAATATGAAACCCCTAAATCTTTTTCGAATCCAGTTGACGAGCAAGCGTCTGCTTTCGTTTTTTTCATTGGCATCGTTGATGTTTTCGATGGCGTTATTTAGTCAGATCGGGCAGGCGCAGCAGCAGACGCAGCTTAGTCTGGCTGATATTTTGATCGGCTTGCGCTCGAAAAAAGTGACGCTCAACGAAAGAAATAAACTTCTTTCCGAAGCGGTAAAGGTGCGCGGCATTACGTTCGCGCTGACCTCGGAAATAGAGACGGAACTGACGACAACCGGCGCGAGCGGCGAACTGCTCGAAGCGGTGCGGGCAAAAGCGGATAGTAATCCGGCGATGATTTCGGTTTCGTTGACTACGCCTGTCGCCGGTTCGACTGCCGCGCCCGATGCGGTTTTCTATCGCAATCGCGCTAACGAAAACAATCTGCGCGGCGAATTGGAACTCGCGCTTGCCGATTATGCCAGAGCCATCGAAATGAATCCGAACGATGTCGCGTCGTATTTCAACCGCGCACGCGTTTACGCCAACCAGAAAAGTTTTGATCTGGCGATTCTTGATTTTGATAAAGTGCTTGAACTGAACCCGAAAGACGCGATGGCGTATGTCAATCGCGCCGCCATTTACGAGAAAAAAGGAAATTCCGCCCAAGCCACCGCCGATTATCAAAAAGCGTTTGAACTTGACGCAAATAATCAGAACGCAAAAACGAATTTGAAACGGCTTCAGGACGAACAGGCGACCGCGCTTCTCAAACAGAAGGAAGCGGAACAGGCGAAACTTTCGGCTAAACTGCCCGCGTCCGCCAATTCTTTCGCGCCGCCGACCGAGAACGTGAAACCCGAAACGCCCGCGCCAATCGCGCCTTCAAACGCGCCGCAAAGCATCGAACTCGGACAATTAAACTCGGTCGCGCTGAAATTGGCGATGCCGATTTATCCTGAAATGGCGAGAAGATTAAACGCCCAGGGCAAAGTCGTCGTGCAGATCGCGCTTGACGAGGAAGGCAAAGTCGTGTCGGCAAAAGCCACGACCGGCAATTCGCTGCTGCGCGGCGTGAGCGAAGATGCCGCCCGCAGATCGAAATTCAAACCGGCGACGGCAAGCGGTCAGGCAATCAAAGCAACCGGCTTTGTCATCTATAATTTCGTTGACGCGCCTTAAAAACTAAAGTTCACCACAGAGACGCGGCGACGCAGAGAAAAAAAGATAATGAGCGGGAAACGAATCTCTCACTCATTATCTTTTTTAGTTTTTAAAACTCTGCGTCGCCGCGTCTCTATGGTGAAAAATCCTTCCGGGCATTGCCGACAGACCTAAAAGCGGCGGTTTTCTACAATAAAGTCGTCGCTTCCTCTCAATCTCACACTGTCATAAAATTATTTTGTTTGGAAAAATGAGGCTTTTTAAGTAGATTAACATTGGAGAAAATAAAATGAACGAGAAAGATTTAAGAGAATTTGAATTTGCCGGAGAAACAACCGTTACCGTCGGCGAACGCTTGAAAAGCCAAGACGTTTATGCCATTTGTCTGGAAAGTGACGACGAAGAATTACTCGTTCCAATGAAAATTTACAAAATTGGGCGGCGCGAGGAAGACAAAGCGCGAGTCATTGACGAAGCGGGCGAAGTCGCAATTTATCCACTGAGTTTTTTTCTGCCGCTGAGTTTGGCGGAAGATGCGATAAATTTAATTGAAAAACATAATCTCAAAGAAGTTAGCCTGAGCTAAAAATCAGATTTTCGATACTTTCTAATAATTTCCCGCCACAATATTTGATTTAACGCCGCTCGCTTCCTGCGCGATTTTTACGCCGACCGATGCGCCGATTCTGGTCGCGCCCGCTTCAAACATCGCTCTCGCGTCTTCGATTCCCTTGACACCGCCCGACGCTTTCACGCCGAGTTGTGAACCGACCGTGCGGCGCATTAAGGCGACATCTTCGACCGTCGCGCCGCCTTTGGCAAAGCCGGTCGAGGTTTTGACGAAATCCGCGCCCGCGTTTTTCGATGCGAGACAGGCGCGAACTTTTTCATCGTCGGTCAGCAGAGCGGTTTCGATAATTACTTTGAGCAGCACGCCGTTTTCGTGCGCGGCTTCGGCAACGTGGCGAATATCGGCTTCAACCGCACAGTCGTCGTTCGATTTCAACGCGCCGATGTTGATGACCATATCAACTTCGCGCGCGCCATTAAAAATCGCGCGTCTGGCTTCGTAAGCCTTCACATCGGGCAAAGTCGCGCCGAGCGGAAATCCGATCACCGTGCAGACCGGAACGCTCGAACCTTGCAAAAATTCAGCGGCTTTTTTTACCCAAACCGGATTGACGCAAACGGACGCGAAACCGAATTCGATGGCTTCGTTACAGAGTTTTTTAATGTCCGATTCGCTCGCTTCGGGTTTGAGCAAAGTGTGGTCAACCAGACTCGCCCAATCATGCGCCGTCGCCGATTCGCCCAACACCACGCCGATGCGCGACGCGCCCGCGTCAACGATTCGTTTGACATCAGCCGAACAAAACGACGCGTAATTCTCCGCCACGCCGTCGAGCTTCGACAAAACCAAATCCGTTATCTGTTCGACTAATTTTTCGTAATTACCGTTCGTTAAATTCGTCATTTGTTTCTCTAAATCAACTTCCACTCGCGCAAAATTTCCATCAAATTCGGCAGTGTTTCCTGCCACAGCCAATCGGTATTTATCCAGAGTCCTTCGATAACGCGGCTTTCGATTATGCCTTCGGGTGAAAGATACAGCAGTTTGTATTTTCCGGCTTCGTCTAAAGTATAAAAATTTGCCGTTCGGCGGCGATAATCAACAATCCAATACTCTTTCACGCCCGCTTTTTCGTATTCTTCAAATTTGTCCTGCGTGTCGCGGGCGAGGCTTTCGGGCGAAACTATCTCGATTATCAAATCAGCCGTTCCGTCAACAAATTGTTTCTCTACCCGAAACAGATTTTCAATGGCAACATACATTATGTCGGGCTGTCTGCCCGACGGTCGAAAGTCGAATTTTATTTGAAACGGCGCGGGAATTACTTCACCAACTTTTTTTGTTTCCGCCCAGGTTTGCAGAATTGAAGTTAAAAATCTTGATAGTTGCTGATGCCTTAAACTCGGATTGCTCATTTTGATAACCTCGCCGTCCACCCATTCAAACCAGCCTTCTTTACCGTTCCATTCGAGAAACTTTCGATACGAAATTTTATCGTTTGGAACGGCTGGCGGCGCAGTAATGGCAGCGGTCGGCGTAATTTCTGCTGTAACAGTATTTTCCATTTTTTCTTAACCTCGCTCAGTGAAATTTTATCACTTTCTGTATTGCTTTTCGATGGTCTCGATTTTCCCGACGCGCTTTTTATGCCGTTCTTCGGTCAAATCGGCGGCAAGCCACGCCGCGACGATTTCTTTTATTTCGTCGAAATTGTTTTGCCCGCTGCCCAATGTCAGAACATTCGCGCCGTTGTGTTCACGAGAATTTTTCGCTAACTGAACCGAATAACACGCCGCCGCGCGGACGTTCGGAACTTTGTTCGCCGTCATTGCGCTGCCGATTCCTGCGCCGTCAATAATGATTCCGACATCAACAGACTTTTCGCCGACGGCTTTGGCGACCGCATGGGCAAAATCAGGATAATCAACCGCGTCAGTCGAATTCGTGCCGAAATCGCGCGTTTGAAAATTTTGCGCGTTGAGAAAATCTTTTAATTGTTCTTTGAATGGAAAACCGCCGTGATCCGCGCCGAGCGCGATGGATTTTACTTTTGAGGTTTGTTTGCGGGAAGATTTTTTAACGAGTTCAATTTGTTTTTCTCTAATTAAATCGAAAGCGAGCGGCGTAAATCGGACGTTTTCCGCGACACGAATCTTTGCGCCCGGTTCAAGTCCGCGCAAATCATCTTCGGTAATCAATGATTTCGCTGATTCATCGCGGTCGTACTCTTTGCCGATTTCGTCTTTCAGTGAATTGACGACGACGCGCTGCGGGTAATTTTCTTTCGGCGTTTCTTCTTCGGTCGGCACAGTCGCTAAAACTTCTTTGACCAAGGCGCGGACGCGATCACGCGTTTCTTTATCTGCTGACATAAAATTTTTCGGTTCGACTCGATTGACGTTTCCAATTCTCTCACATAGTATTTTTCTAAACAATTAACGCGCAAATTTTGGAGGCTCGCTTTTTTCGTGGCAACATCATCCGTTCAAAAATCAACCGAATTTTCCAATTCAAATTTGGAAATTATGTATTCCGCCGAACAAATCGCGGCGCGTGTCGCCGAACTCGGCGTGGATATCGCCGCCGATTACGCTGATAAAGATTTGGTCGTCATCGGCGTTCTGAAAGGTTCCTGCATTTTTATGGCTGATTTGATTCGCGCCATTGATTTGCCTTTAGCGATAGATTTTATGGCGGTTTCGTCGTATAAAGACGCGATGAAGTCTTCGGGTGACGTGGAAATTTTGAAGGATGTCAGCCAGCCGATTCGCGGCAAAGACGTAATCGTCGTCGAAGACATCGTGGACACCGGCTTGACGCTTTTTCGCCTGATGGAAATTCTCGGCTCGCGCGGCGCGAATTCGATTAAAATTGCGTCTTTGCTCGACAAACCCGAACCGCGCATCAAAAAAGATTTGAAAATTGATTATTGCGGTTTTCAAATTCCCAACAGGTTTGTCGTCGGTTACGGCTTGGACGTTGCCGGACGCTATCGAAACCTGCCGTTTATCGGCGTGGTGAAAAATCCCGAACTCGCTTAAAGAAAAATTGCTGTTTGCCAGCCGCTTTCTTGACATAAGCCGCTGTAAACCGATAACTTACAATCAAACTTGTGAGCGAGAAACAAATAGAATTAAAATTACCAAGCCGTATCGAATCGGTCGAAAAAGCCGCCGTCGCTGCCGCTGACTTCGCCGACGCGAACAATTTCAGCGAAGACGTAAAATTCGTCCGTTGATATGGCGGTGCGCGAAGCGGTCGCCAACGCTGTCAAACACGGCAACAAATTAGACGAAACGAAACGGGTTGAAATTACGTTTGAAAATACGAATGAAGGATTTCAAATAACGGTCAGAGATTTCGGGATGGGTTTCGCGGTCGAAGAAGTTCCCGACCCGACAAATCCTGAAAATCTGTTAAAGGCAAACGGGCGCGGCATTTTATTTATGCGGTCGTTTATGGATTCGGTCTGAATGGTCTAATCACGCGCAAGGCGGTATGATAGTAAAAATGCTGAAAAAGCGGTAATTTCACTTGGACTTTTTAGTTGATATTAGTCTAAAATTTGCAATCAAAACTTTTTATTACAAAATAGGAGATAAAAATGGCTGAACTTAATATTTCGGAACGACAGGCGGGCGATATTACGATTCTCGATATGGACGGCAAAGTGACCATCGGCGAAGGCAGCGTCGCGCTTCGCAGCGACGATTCGCCGTCTTCTCGGCGAAGGCAAAAAGAAAATTCTTTTGAATCTCGGCAGCGTCGGTTATGTTGATTCGAGCGGCATCGGCGAACTTGTTTCGAGCTTTACCGCCGTCAACAAAGAAAGCGGAAGTTTGAAACTTCTCAATCTGACGCAAAAAATTCAAGATTTGCTGGCAATCACCAAGCTTTTAACCGTTTTCGACGTTTACGAAAACGAAGGCGAAGCATCTCAGCAGTTTTAACTAAAATAAATTTTTACCGGTAAAATTTCAGGATAAAGGATGAACGAATACAATTATCCTTTGTCCTTTTCGTTTTTTAAGAAAAGCATCTTTCAGCCGAATAAACATCATCTTTTAAATCAGCAAAGGCGCAAAATAAACCAGAAAATTACTCTTGTTAATTCCCCTTTGATGTTCATCGTTTGTCTTGCGTCCTTTGCTATTCAGATTTTCAAATATAAATAACAATGAAACGAGTTTTACTGCTTGCCATAATTTTTGTTTTTTCCCTTAATCTTTCGCCCAAAATACGGCAACGGGTTTTGATTTAATCTAATTACGGCGTAAGAATCGAGCCGGACAAGCGATTGATGACCGTTCTGGCGGCGCTCGAAGCAGCCGGACGTTGACACGCCTCTAACGGCGGACGGCGAAAAGTTTCGCGACAAATCTGAAAACGGATTTGCTCGGCTTAGACCCGGAACTGCGGAGGAAATTGGTGGTGTTTCGTCGAGCAGTATAAACGCCGACATCCGAAAGCGACGAACGATGAAATAATTTCGCCGTTTATTTCGATGGCTTATTCGCTGACGCCCGCGCCCGATTTGACCGATCCGTTCACGCGCCACCGATTTGCCGGGCGATTTGCTTGACGTGCTTGATTTCGCACCGCTCGTCCGCGAATTTTATCGTCGTTCGTTTAGCCAGAAACTTGATGAATATGTAAAAGATTATCAAGCTGCCGGAACGGATTTGCGTCCGTCAGCTTATCAAATGGTCGGCGAACTGCTTGATTACCTGCACACTAAACCTCAGCTTACCTTTGTCGAGCGAATCAAAACCCAGTCGAAAGACGCAAAGGGTAAAAAAACTTTTCAAAAAATCGAAGTCGCGCGACCGCGAGCGGCGATTTTTTATCGTGCCGGAGATGCTCGCGCCGAAAGGAACGATTAATTTCATTAATGTCGGCGACTCTTACTACGCCATTGTGCCGCCGAAAACCGATTTGAGCCAATCGGAAGTGCGCCGCGCTTATCTGCAATTCGTTATTGACCCGTTGGTTTTGGATAATGCGAAAGAGTTGGCGACCGTCAGAGACGGAATAAAAGTTTTGCTCGACGCGCAGAGAAAAATAAATCCTGCTATTTCGCCTGACGTATTTCTCGCCGTCACGCGTTCGCTCGTTGCGGCGACCGAGGCACGCCAAATCGAGTTCGAAAAAGCACAGCTTGCGACCGTTCAAGCGCGCCGCAAAATTGATGGAATGAAAAACGATGCCGAGAAAAGCGCGGTTTCCGCCGAGCTCGATCAAACGAGAAAACTTCTGGCGGACGAAACGGCTTTGCAGCTTTCCGATGCTTATGAAAAAGGCGCGGTTTTATCGTTTTATTTCGCCGACCAGTTAAAAGGCTTGGAAGACTCGGGTTTTGATATTGCCGGTTCGATGCGCGACATTATTTTATCGCTCGACACGACGAAGGAAACAAATCGGCTAACGCAATTTGCCGACGCGCGCAAACGGGCAGTCGCAGCGCGTGAAGAACGCCGGAAAAACACGGGCAGTCAGGAGTTCATCATTGAAAATCCGGTCACGAAACGACTATTTGAAATTGACCAGTTAACTAAATCGAAGAATTACGCCGAGTCGGAAAAACAGCTTAACCAGTTGCTTGCCGCAAATCCTTCGGAAGGACGAATTTATTACGCGCTCGGTCGCGTGGCGAGTCTTTCCGCCGAAACTATTGCCGATGAAAAAGCACGTGAAAAGCGTCTGCTGGAAGCGAAAAACGCTTATAATAATGCTATTGTCTCGGCAAATAAAAATCCCGATTTGGTCACGAGGCGCGTGGATCAGGCGTTAATTTCGCTTTCTTATGTCGCGTTGGCACGAATCTACGAATTTTACGGCGATATAAGTTACGCCATAAAAATTTACGAAGCCGCCATCAACCTCGGCAATATCACCGACGGCGCGTACAGCGAAGCGGTTGCCGCGCGTGAACGGTTACTAAAGGCACAATAAAGCCGAAAGTTGCAAGAAAAAACGAATAGCCGTCAGTAAGAACTTGAAAATTATTGGCGACTATTCGTTTTTTAACCTGAAGAAATCACTTTTAGACGCGATAACACTACTTCATTTTTATAAAATCAGCTTGACGATTTGAATGTTTCGTTAAATTTGATACTTTTGCTTAATGGATTCAAACACTTTCCGAAGCGGCTACGTCGCTTTGATCGGTCGTCCGAATGCCGGTAAATCAACGCTTCTCAATCATCTGGTCGGCGAGAAAATCGCCGCCGTTTCCAATAAACCGCAAACCACGCAGACATAAAATTCAAGGCATCGTGACGCAGGAAAACGGGCAAATCGTCTTCGTTGATACGCCCGGCGTTCACAAACCCGGTTATCTGCTCAATCGGCGAATGATGTCTGCCGTTCACGACGCGATTCTATCGGTTGATGTTCTTGTTTTAATGCGTGACGCATCGGTTTCGACCGGCAACGGCGACAATTTCGTGCTTGATTTGATTAAAGAATCGGAAAAACCCGCCGTTTTGGTACTCAATAAAATTGATAAAGTAAAAGACAAAAATGCCCTGCTGCCGCTGATCGAATTCTACGCTAAAGAATATAATTTTGCCGAAATCGTGCCGATTTCCGCGCTCAAAGGCGAAGCGATTGATAATCTTCTAAAACAAATTATTAAACATCTGCCGACGGGCGAAGCGATTTTCGGCGAAGACGAATTGACCGACCAATCGATGCGAATGTTGGTTTCCGAAATGGTCAGGGAAAAAATTCTGCAAACGACCGGCGAAGAAATTCCGTATGTGACGGCGGTTGTCACTGAAAAATATGACGAAACCGACCCGACCGTCACCAGAATTCACTGCGCGATCTTCGTCGAACGCTCGTCGCAGAAAGGCATTATCATCGGCAAAGGCGGCATCAAACTAAAGAAAATCGGCACCGAAGCGCGCGTTGACATCGAAAATCTGCTTGGCAAAAAAGTCTTTCTGCAATTGTTTGTCAAAGTCGTCGAAGGCTGGCGCGATCGCGCCGCAAAATTTGGACGAGATGGGAATTTTGGAGTAATCAAATAAATGAACACAGAAAAATCCTGGTTTGCACTGAAAATTACTGTCGCCGCCGAAGCGTCCGAAGCCGTCGAATTTGCCCTGAACGAACTCGACGCGCTCGGCACGGAAATCAATAATCTCGGCGTGAAACAAGCGGAAACGCTGAGCGTCGTCGGCTATTTTAACGAAATGCCAAGCGATGAAACAGTCCAAATTCAACTCGTCGAAGCGTTGCGAATTTACGGATTTCACGCCTGCTGTCGTTCAGGAAACTGATTGGCGCAAAATCGGCAATGTTGACTGGCTGTTTGAATGGAAAAAGCACTGGAAAGCGACCGAAACCGGCAAATTTATCGTTGCGCCGTCGTGGGAAAATCTTGAAAAATCAGACAAAATCATCATCCGAATCGAGCCGAATATGGCTTTCGGAACGGGAACGCACGAAACGACGAGGCTTTGTTTAATGGCAATTGAGGCAAATTATCAAAGCGGAATGAGCTTTCTCGATGTCGGAACGGGAACCGGAATTTTATCAATTGCTGCCGCGAAATCGAATTCGGAAACATCGAATCCGCAAATTGTCGGATACGACACCGATTTCGATTCAATCGGCATCGCCAAAGAAAACGCCGACTTCAACGAAATCGGCGACAAAATCAAATTCCACGTCGGCTCGATTTCCAAAGAAGATGCTGTTTATGATTTCGTCTGCGCCAATATCACGATTGACATCATCATTCCGCTTCTCCCTTTACTGCTTGAAAAATCGAAAAAAACTTTGATTCTGTCGGGCATTTTGCGGGAACAGGAAGATTTAATCGCTGCGGAATTGAAGAAATTCGGCGTTGAAAATCCGCAGATCGAACGTTTCGGCGAATGGATTTCGGCGGCGATAAAAAAATAAAGTTTTTGTTAGTTTTCTTTTTCCTTTTTCGGCTCGGTTGCCAATGGAATATCGCCGTCGTCGGCAATCGTCAAAAGCGGCACGCGCGTTTTCGTTTTTTTCCTGGGAATCCCTAATCTCAGTGTCGGCGGAAGTTTCTGACCTTCGGTTGTTTTAAATGTTGAAAGCATTTCGGAGCGGCGCAGAATCGAACCGCCGCGACCGGCAATCCATAAATCAGTTCCGCCAAGATAAACTATCGCCTGAAGAGACTTACTGGTAATATTCGGCTGAATTTGCCACGTTTCGCCGCCGTCTTTTGTTAACAAAACCGCGCCCTGTTCGCCGACGGCAATCGCTTCATTCGGTTTGAAAACCGTAATGGCATAAAGGTTCATCGAAAGCGCAGATTCCTGATCCTTCCAGGTTTCGCCGCTGTTTTCCGTTCGCAAAATCGTTCCGTTTGCGCCGACCGCATAGCCGATTCGTTCGTTATAAAAGCTCAAAGCGTACAGATTTTCTTCCAGATTGGTTTTGATTTTTTTCCACGTTATGCCGCCGTCAGCGGTTATCAAAATCGTTCCCTTATCACCGACAACCACGCCGCGTTTTTCATCGAAAAACTTTACGTCTTCGAGCCACGCACGCGTTCCCGATTCAAATTGTTCCCAATACGCACCGTTTGAATCCGAGCGTAGAATCATTCCGTTTGCGCCAACGGCGAAACCGGTTTTTACGTTGACAAAATCAACGCCGAGCAAATCTTCCGTCACACCGGAAACGCCTTTGCCCCAGCTCGCTCCGCTGTTTCCGGTTCGCAGAATCGTGCCTTTATCGCCGACGATAATACCGCGTTCCTCGTCAAAAAAACTCATCGCGTTCAGATTTTCTTCGACACCCGAATAAACCGGAACCCAATCGCTGCCGCGATCATTTGTAATCCAAGTTTTACCTTTCGAGCCGATTGCCAGACCGATACTGGCGTTGAAAAAAGTGATGTCGTTGACATCTTCGCGCCCGCCTTCGCTTAAATCGCTGCCAACTGTAACCGCCGTCATCCGAACGAATTATCAAACCGTTTTCACCGACTGCCCAACCCGTAAACTGATCGGCGAAACATATTGCGAACGAGCTTCGGATTAGTGCGGACGTTAAACGGCAGCCACGTCGTGCCGCCGTCGCCCGTCAGCCAAATCATTCCGTTCGCGTCAGTCATAAAACCGGTTTTATCATCCGCAAAACTCAGCGACAGAAAATCCGCGCGGCTAAAGATGCTTATTTTTTCCCACGTTTCGCCGCCGTCAACGCTTCGGGCGAGACAACCGCCGTAACCGACAGCGATAATTTTATCAGCCGATAAAAAAGTCGCGCCTGACATCGAAACGCCTTCGCAGGGTTTACTTAACTTCCAAATCGCGCCGCCGTCCTTGGTTGATAAAATCGTGCCGCCGGTTCCGGCAATCACGCTTTTTTGCGCGTCGAACGCCGTGACCTTCAAAAGTTGTTCCTGCGTTCCGCTTGTTTGAGTAGTCCAGGTTGCGCCGCCGTCTGAAGTTTTCAAAATTCGCCCGTAGGTTCCGATAACCCAGCCGAATTGAAAATTCTCACCCGTCATTGCGACACTGTAAAAATGGTCTTTAACATCGGTCTTGCTGCGTTCCCAATTTTTTCCGCCGCTGTCGGTCGTATAAATTGTGCCGCGCCCGCCGACGATGATCGCGTTTTTTTTATCTTTGACAAACACGCCCGAAAACGTCACGCCGTCCGGCGAGGCTTGTTTTTGCCATCGGAAACCGCCGTTTTCCGTTCGCAAAATCGTATTGTCCGCGCCGACGGCAAACCCCGTTTCCTTATCTTTGGCAAAATGAATTGAGTAGAGCGCGTTTCCCTGCGGCAACGGATTTTGCCAAATCCAGCCGAGAGAGCCTTGTCTTTGCGCCTGAACAGAAGAACAGCCGCAAAAAAGCGCGAAGAGCGCAAAGATTTGCAGAAAGTGTTTTTGTCCGGCTGTCTTCATTTATTATTGAGATTTCTGAGGCTTTTGCGGCTTTCTAAAGTTCGACTACTCCGATTTCGGCGGCGGCTTCGTCTAAAAGTTTTTCGTCAACGTGTCCGAGTTCAGCCGTGAGCCGCGCCATTTTATCGGCGACTTCCTGAACTTCGTGTCCGGCGTGTCCTTTTGTCCACTGCCAGGCGATCTGGTGAGTTTTTGCCGCGTCGTCGAGTTTTTTCCACCAATCGAGATTGGCTTTTTTACGAAATCGTCCGCTCATTGTTTCGACAACGTAGCGCGAATCGGTCAAAACTTTTACTTTACACGGCTCGCGCAGAGTTTTCAGTCCAATCCACGCCGCCGCAATTTCCGCCTGCTGGTTGGTTGCTTCGCCCAAAAATTCGCCGAAAGCCCGCCAATAACCGCGATAACCAAGAACGGCAACCGCCGCCGCGCGCGGCTTTCCTCTGCCGTTGCCAAGACTCGAACCGTCACAAACGATTGTTACTTCTTTCATAAAAATGAAATGAGAAGTGAAAACTGAAATTTACCGATTGTTTTCACTTCTCATTTCTCTATTGTTAATTCAACATTTCAACCGCCATTAGCATCGTCAAATTCCAACTGATCCAAAATTTGCTGGGCTTCTTCGTTATCGAATTCAAATGCCTGCTGTTCGACGGCGTTGCGGGCGATCTCAAAATAAAGCTGATCGTCGAGCAATGGAAACAGATGCGCGACCGGCATTGTTGCCAAAGTTTCGTAAGCGATGGCGCGAATCTGTGCAAGTTCGGTTTGTCTGACGATTTCAGCGATTTCGCCTGCCGAAAATCTCTGCACGAGAATGTCTGCCAGACGTTCGAGATTGTCGAAGTCGTTGCGCTGAACGGTTCTGGTCGCCAGTTGTATAAAGACTTCCGCCGAAGCGGTCTGCGTTTGCAGTACTTTCGCGCACGCTTCGGCAAGCTGTTTTATCTCGCTCAGTTTTTCCGCATCTCGCCGTACTTCCGCGTCTTTCGCCTGCTCGTCGAGCGCGGAAAGCAGACGGCTTAGTTCCCATTCGGCGTGAACGTCGTAAGAAAATTTTTGTGTTTGCGGGCTGGACGCATTCGCGCCGCCCGAAGCAAGCGCACCAGCCAGCATTTTTTTTGTCATCGGGCGCAAACCTTCCCAAACACTTATGACTCGCGCGCCGAAATTTTTAATCATCATTTCAATCTTTTAATTTTGCAACAAATGAGGCTGTTTGTAAATAAATCAAGGTCAGCCATTGACTTTTTTGCTAACGGATTTTGATGCTTGTTCGAGCATTTTGGTTTGCATTTCATGTCTGGCTTCGTCGCGCACTTCTTCTTCATCGTCTGTTTCAAAAACTTCGACCAGCGCGAACGGCGCATCTGAAAGGTTTCTCAATTCCCACGTTTCGCGCTCTTCGGTCGAGGCGCGGGAAAACCAGAGCGCGTTTAATTCGGAAATAACGATTTCGGTTTGCCCGAAAAAATCCGCCGGCAGACTTTTTTTCGCTTCCGCAGAAAGCAAAACACGGCGTAAATTCCAGCCGTGTTTTGTGTATTGCTTAATAATTGCTTGAATTTGTTCGATTCCAATCATCGTTACGGTTTCTTTTCCTTCGGCACTTCAACCGATTTCGGTTCCTTGGAAGGCGGCGTTTTAATCACCGTATTGCTATTTGCATCAGGAAACTTCGTCGTGTTGGTCGGCATCGGCATTCCTGTATTTGAGGCTTCGGTTTCGATTTGACCTTTGCTCTTTCCGGGTGATTTATAAGTATCCGCGAACAAATCACCGACGGCAAGCTTCCAGCCGCCGTCTTCCATAACAAACGGTAAATCTTCCCAGCGATTGTCTTTCGGATTGAAAACTTCGACCGCGCCGAAACTATCTTTAATCCGTTCGTCACGCATTTCCGTTATCGAATCGGCGAGCGTCGGCGCGACCAATCCGTTTTCGAGAATCTGGTCAATTGATTTTTTCTGTTGTCCGGCGGACATTTCAGCCAAGCCGAGCGACCCTTTCGACATTAATCCTTTGATGGTCGCTTTGTCCTTCGCTTTAACCGCTGCATAAAGCATTTTATAAGCTTCGGCGGGCGACTGTGCTTTAACGGTCGGCGCGCTCGCAGCATTGGTATTGGTATTATTTCCCGCCTGCTGCGTCTGGCACGAGAGACCGATGAACGCCAAAGTTAATAACAGAAAAAAGCTGATGATTTTATTTTTGTATTTCATTTATTCCTACCGTATTTATTCGAGTATTCTGTGGAAGTATAAAATAATTTCAGAAAAATTAAAATGTACCGGCAAGTAAAAGTAGAAATGAGCGGGTTTAAAATTTCACTCGCCCGCTTTTAGCGATAGCCGTTTCTGCTTGCAAAATCAGTTCTGTTTATGTTAAACCATAAACAAGTCGAAGCCGCTTTCGCGCGGCGATTCGTATTCCGGGTGGATGAATTCCTTCCACATACCTATTATCAGCCAACGTAAAATCTTTTGAAATCATCAATTCTAGGTAATGACTAAGCCGAGTTATATCGGTGAAAATCAGCTTGAAAACTTTATTTATTTTGACTGGAACGCTCTTGAGAAAAGCGTTGTTTTGTTTGACGAGGAGAAGAAAACACAAATGAAAAACGAAACGGCTAAGAAAAAAGAAATTAACGAAAAACTTGTATTACTTGATCCTGATCTGAAAAGTCCGCGTGCCAAAGATTTTGAAGATAAATTATCTTCGTTCATCGTCGGACAGGAACGCGCCGTTCGCCGGATGAGCGGACTTTTTCAAATTTATTTAGCGGGAATGAACAATCCGGCACGACCTGTCGGCACGCTGCTTTTTTTGGGTCCGACCGGTTCGGGAAAAACGCGCGTCGTCGAAGCGGCGGCGCAGGTTTTATTTGGCGAACCGCATTCGGTCGTCAAAATTGACTGCGCGGAATTTCAACATTCGCACGAGATTGCCAAACTTATCGGTTCGCCTCCGGGATATTTGGGACATCGCGAAACGTCACCGATGCTGACGCAGGAAAATCTGGACAAAGCGCACACCGACGAAACGAAATTAACTTTTGTGCTGTTCGACGAAATCGAAAAGGCGTCGGACGCGCTGTGGCAGCTGCTCTTGGGAATTCTTGATAAAGCGACTTTGACATTGGGCGACAACCGGCGCGTTGATTTTTCCAAAACCGTCGTCATTATGACTTCCAATTTGGGCGCGCGCGAAATGTCGGAAATGATTTCCGGCGGCATCGGTTTTGCACCGACAAAATCGCAAAAGAACGCTGACGATAATGAGATTGATTCGAAAATCTATCGCACCGCGCTCGAAGCCGCGAAACGTAAATTCTCGCCGGAATTTATGAACCGCATTGATAAAGTTGTCGTCTTCCGCAGTTTGAAAGAACATCATCTGCGCCGAATTCTTGAAATCGAACTGCGCGGCGTTCAAGACCGGATCACTGATTCCGCCGGAACGAAATTCGTTTTTGAATGCACCGAAAAAGCGAAGGAATTTTTGCTCAGCGAAGGAATTGATCTGAAATACGGTGCGCGGCATCTGAAACGCGCCATCGAACGATTTCTGGTTTATCCGCTGTCAAATTTGGTTGCTACCGAACAAGTCGAAACCGGCGATTTGGTGACGATTGATTTTGATGACGATGAAAGAAAACTTATTTTTACGAAACAATCCGGCAAGATGATTGTCAGTGATTCGGACGACGAAATGTTTGATTTTGAACCGGAAACAAAATCCGATGCCGTCGGAATGCCGCTGCCGCAGGCTCAGGCTGCCGCGAGCGGAAAAGGCAACAAATCCGACAATCAGGAAAGTTAATTTAACTTTTTAGTAAACAAAAAGGCGGTCGGTAAAAATTTATCGACCGCCTTTTTGCTTTAGGTTTTCCAGTCTAATGTTCTCCGCACCGCTTCGTTCCAGTGCTCGCGCAGTTTCTTTACTTTCTCAGGCGACATTTGCGGCTCAAAAATTCTGTCTGCCAGCCGATAGCTTTTTAATTCGTCCGGCGACTGCCAGAAGCCGACCGCCAAACCTGCCAGATAAGCCGCGCCGAGCGCAGTCGTTTCAGTAATTTGCGGACGCGCGACCGGAATTTGCAAAACATCTGATTGAAACTGCATCAGCGAATCGTTCGCCGTCGCGCCGCCGTCAACGCGTAACTCCGTCAACTGGATTTTTGAATCATCCTGCATTGCATCAAGTAAATCCGCTGTTTGGAAAGCGATTGACTCAAGCGCGGCGCGGGCGATATGCGCCTTTCCGGTTCCGCGCGTCAAACCGATTATCAAACCGCGAGCGTCCTGGTTCCAATGAGGCGCGCCTAAACCTGTAAACGCCGGAACGAAATAAACGCCGCCGTTATCTTCGACCGAGTTTGCCAACGTTTCAACTTCGCCTGAATTTTCAATAACGTCGAGCGCGTCACGCAGCCATTGAACAACCGCGCCGCCAATAAAAACGCTGCCTTCGAGCGCGTATGCGGTGCGGTCGCCGATTTTCCACGCTACAGTCGTCAGGAGATTATTTTTCGGTTCGACAGGCTTTGTACCAATATTTTGCAGCATAAAACAGCCGGTTCCGTAAGTGCTTTTCGATAAACCTTTTTCCGTAACAAAGCTGTCCGAAAAGCGCGGCTTGCTGGTCGCCTGCAAGACCGGCGATTTTTATGCTTTTCAACTCATTCGGCGTTTCGATTTCCGCATAAATTTCCGATGAAGATTTTACTTCCGGCAAAATTTCGCGCGGAATATCAAAGATTTTCAAAAGTTCTTCGTCCCATTCGAGCGTTTCGATATTCAAAAGCATCGTCCGCGAAGCATTTGAAACATCAGTTATATGCGCTTTGCCGTATGTGAATTTCCAAACGAGCCAGCTATCAACATTTCCAAAACAAAGTTCACCGTTTTCCGCTCGTTTTCTTGCGTTCGGAACATTTTCTAAAATCCAATTTATCTTACTCGCCGAAAAATAAGCATCAATTTCGAGTCCTGTTTTCTGTTTAATTAAATTTGCGTGAGTTTTTCTGATTTCATCGCATAAATCAGAAGTGCGTCTGTCTTGCCAGACGACCGCGTTATAAATCGGTTCGCCGGTTTTTCTGTCCCAGACAATCGTTGTTTCGCGCTGATTAGCAATTCCGACTGCCGCGATATGTTCGGCTGAAAGATTCGCTTTTCGCAGCGCGTCAATCGCCGTTTGCAATTGTGTTTCCCAAATTTCCTGCGGATTGTGTTCGACCCAGCCGTTTTGCGGATAAATCTGTCGAAATTCTTTTTGGGCAAGCGAAATTATTCGACTGTTTTTATCAAAAACACCTGCACGACTGCTTGTTGTTCCCTGATCTAAAGCGAGAATATGTGACATTTTACGAAGCTTAAGATAAACGGCTTTTTACAGCCGCGTCAAGCCGTAATCGCAATATTCGATGAGCGGACATTTCTCGCAAAGCGGTTCGCGCGGACGGCAAATCTGTCTGCCGAGACGAATCAAATTAACGTGCAGCGAGTAAAATTTTCCGTGCGGCACGAGTTCGTCCAAAAGTCGGTGCGCCTTCGCGTCGGTAATCTTTTCCGGCAGAGTTCCCATTCGTTTCAAGACGCGAAAAATATGCGTGTCGAGCGGGAAAACTTCTTTGTGCAGAGCGAAAAGCAAAGTACAGGCGACGGTTTTCGGACCGATGCCGCGAAACGATTGCAGATAATCGCGCGCCGCTTCGTCATCCATCATTTCGATAAATTTGAGCGAAAGTTTTCCGCTTGTTTCCTTCAACTGCTTCAGCAAATCTTTGATTACTTTGGCTTTTTGATTCGCCAGACCGCCGAGCCGAATCGCGTCGGCGATGTCTTTTTCGTCCGCTCCCAAAACCGCTTTCCAGGTTTTGAACTGCTTTCTCAGATTGCGAAAGGTGCGTTCGCTGTTCGCGTCGCTCGTCGCCTGCGACAAAATGATGTTTATGAGCATCGCCAGCGCGTCGCTTTTCGGCGCAAGTTTCGGTTCGCCAAAAGTGTTTTCGAGATTTTGGACGATATACGTAAATGGCTTTTCTTCCCGAATTTTTTCCGCCAATTCAGAGTGCGCGTCGAGGTTATTTTTCGCAGTCATTATCTAAATTTTGTCGAGCGCGTTTTCCAAATCTGCTTTCAAATCTTCGACATTTTCGATGCCGGTCGAAAACCGGATTAAGCCGTCGGTCACGCCCGTTTTTTGGCGTTCATCAGGTGAAAGCGCGGCATGCGTCATTGAAGCCGAATGCTGAACAATCGTTTCCACGCCGCCGAGTGAAGTTGCCAGCGTACAAATTTTCACGTTGTTTACAAATTTCTTTCCTTCCTCAACGCCGCCGACATCGAAAGCAATCATTCCGCCAAAGCCCTTCATTTGTTTGGCGGCGATTTCGTGATTAAAATGCGACTCCAAACCGGGATAAAAAACCGCTTTGACTTTCGGATGTTTCGACAACATATTCGCCAAAGCAAATGCGTTTTGATTATGTCGTTTCATTCGCAAGCCTAATGTCTTAATTCCGCGCAAAACCAGCCACGCGACTTGCGGCGCAATATTTCCGCCATAAAGTTTCGCCGCTTCGTGTTGGGCTTTTTCAATAATTTCCTTTTTTCCAATCATTAAACCAGCCGTCAAATCGCTGTGACCGCCGAAATATTTCGTCGCCGAATGCACGACAACATCAATGCCGAGCGCAAGCGGACGCTGATTAAAAGGCGTGGCGAAAGTATTGTCGGCGATGGTGGTTATGTTATTTTCACGCGCGATATTTGCAACTTCTGCAATGTCGGTAACGTTCAGCAAAGCATTCGACGGCGTTTCAAGCCAGAAAGCTTTCGTGTTCGGTTGAATCGCGGCGGCGTAATTTTTCGCGCCGGTCGCATCAACAAAAGTCGTTTCAATATCGAAATTTTCTGACAAATGTTTGAGAAAAAGCGTCGTTGTCGGATACATCGAAGCCGGCGCGACAATGTGATCTCCGGTTTTGACAACAGTTAAAAGCGCAGCGGAAATTGCCGCCATTCCTGAAGCAAAAGTCAGTGCCGCTTCACCATTTTCAAGTTCGGCAACCGCTTTTTCCAGCGCGGTCTGCGTCGGATTTCCCAGACGCCCGTAGAAATAACCTTCTTTCTGATTATTATGAATTGCCGCGCCGGTCTCAGCGTCAGTAAAAGCGAAAACCGACGCGGTGTAAATCGGAACACTGACCGCGCCGTAATTTTCCGAGCGGTTTTCGCCTGCATGAACTGCCAGTGTGTCAAAAGATTTTTCCTGCATTTATATGTTTCTCCGAAAATAAAATCACAGATTATCACAGATAAATGGCAATGCACGACAAAACTCAAAAAATAAACGACGGAAGATTATCTTTTCTCCGATTGTTTATTTATTCTTTTTGATTTCGGATAAACTCGATCAACCATTCGCGTAAACGATCACGCACCGCTCGGAAAATTTTCAACCGCGATTCATAATCGCCGATGTTTTCAGGCGGCGGGTCGGTAAAATTTTGGTGAATGCGCCTCGCATTGCCGGGAAAAATCGGACAGGATTCTCTGGCATTGTCACACACGGTAATAATCAAATCGAAATTCTGTCCGGCAAATTCATCAGATGACTTCGAGCGATGACCGGAAATATCAATCCCAATTTCGCGCATTGCATCGACTGCTTCCAAACGCACTTTGCTCGGCGCGACACCGGCACTTTCGACCTTAAAATCCTCTCTTCCCAATTCGCGCAGCAAACCTTCCGCCATCTGACTGCGGGCGGAATTTCCGGTGCATAAAATCAAAACTCTCTTTCTTTCGGACATAATTTTAATTTTTTATCCTTAATTGCCGATTAAATTTATCTCTAATTGCCGATTAAATTTATCTCTTTGCCGAAGTGCGACGCGAACTAAAAGTATCAGAACAGGAACTTCAATCAACGGACCGATAACGGCGGCAAACGCCACGCCCGAATTGATGCCGAAAACGGCGATGGCGACCGCAATTCCGAGTTCAAAATTATTTCCGGCGGCGGTAAATGCCAGAGCCGTGCTTTTCGCGTAATCGGCACCGGCTTTTTTGGCAAGATAAAACGCGCTAAAAAACATTATGACAAAATAAATTGTCAGCGGAACGGCGATTCGCACGACATCGAACGGAATTTGGACAATTAATTGTCCTTTGTAGCTGAACATCACGACGATTGTAAAAAGTAAGGCGACGAGTGTAATCGGGCTGATTTTCGGGATAAAAATATTTTCATACCAATCTTTCCCTTTAATTTTCAGCAAAACAAAACGCGTCAGCATTCCGGCGAAAAACGGGATTCCGAGATAAATCAGAACGCTTTCCGCAATTTGAAAAATGCTGATGCTGACTTCTACGCCTTTGACTCCGAATAACGGCGGCAAAATCGTGACGAAAATATATGCGTAAACGCTGTAAAAAAGAACTTGGAAAATGCTGTTGAATGCCACTAAGCCAGCGGCGTATTCGTTATCGCCTTTCGCCAAATCATTCCAGACAATCACCATTGCGATACAGCGGGCGATGCCGATCATAATCAATCCGACCACATAATCCGGCTTGTCAGGAAGCAGCAAAATCGCCAGAAAAAACATCAAAAGCGGTCCGACAATCCAGTTTTGCACGAGCGAAATCAGAAGGATTTTGGTGTTGCGGAAAACTCCCGGAAGTTCTTCGTATTTCACTTTGGCAAGCGGCGGATACATCATCAAAATCAAGCCGACGGCTATCGGAATATTTGTCGTTCCCGCTTGAAATTGATTGATAAAATCAGCCGTTTGCGGTAGAAAATAACCGAGCGCGACACCGATTGCCATTGCGGTAAATATCCACAAAGTCAGATACCGATCAAGAAACGAAAGTTTACCGACGGCAGCGATTTCAGAAGCATTTTTCATAAAAACATCATTGGCAAATTCGTATCGGATAATGGCTGCGAAATGGCGGCTGAATCCGAATCATCAGCCGCTTCAAATATAGATTGTTCGCTCAACACTTAAAGTTTTAAGACGTGCCTAATTCAACAAGCCGCGACTGTTTTTTCTGGTTTTCCAATACCGACGGGCGACGGAACGCAGCACGCAGACGCGGTAATGTCTTTGTCTGCCGTGTTTCCCAGAACAACGAAAACTTCCCAGCGATTGCCGTCCGGATCGGAAACCCAGGTTTTATCCTGCATCGCGTAACAACAATCGGTCTGCATTTCTTCCAAAGTTCGCAAACCGCTTTTGCTCCAACGCGCCGTTATTTCCAAAACTTCTTCGGTTGATTCGACCTGCAAACCAAGATGCGACAGCGAGCCGCCTTTCTGGAAAATAGTTTGATTCATCGTCAGATTCAGTGGTGGATTAGCGACATCAAATTTCGCATAATCAATTTTCAGTTTGAACGGTTCGACACCGAACATCTTCTTATAGAACTCGACGCTCTTCGTAACATCGCTGACGTTCAACGAAATGTGTGTTTTCATAAATTTTCTCCCATCATATTTTCATATACGCTAAAACGAATATGTTAATGCAAATATATTCTCGCAAGAAAATTTTGTCAAGACAAAAATAAAATTTTATGGTAAATTCTCTATATGAACGGCGAAAACCAACTGGCGGAAATGGAAAATTTGTTTTTGGCTCTAGCGGATAAAACGCGTCTTCGGATATTGAATTTAATGCGCGAAGACGAAGTATGCGTTTGTTATTTCACGGAAGTCTTAGGTGAGAGCCAGCCAAAAATATCAAGACATCTGGCATATCTGAGAAATGCCGGAATCGTATCGGCGCGGCGCGAAGGCAAATGGATGAATTATAAAATCGAATTCCCGGAAGGTGCCTTTGCCGCTGAATTGCTTGACGATACACTCCGATGGTTAGAATCAGAGTCTGAAATGCGCGACGAATACGAAAAACTGGCGCGGGTTTGCTGTGCCGTTGATATTCCTGTAACAATTTCCCGCGCACCGACTCCCAAAACATTTGTTCAAACAAATATGAGCCGCAATGCAAAAGAGGAAATGGAAACATTTCTTTTATAAATTTATAAATTATCTTTTATTTTTTTCGGATACGGACAATGACGGCAATTGTTACCACAGCAAAAGCCGCGTTCTTTGAGAAAATGTTCGGTCAAAACCATTAAACCGTTCTCGAAGTAATAATCAACGTCTTCGATAAATTTTTTCGAGGTGTTTGTTTGAGTTTCTTTGTCCATTTCCTTCAAGGTTAGTTATTGATTGTCTTTATGTGCCGCGTAGTATAAAGCTAAAAATTCTCTGTTGCCGCTTGCGCCTTGAATCGGAGATTCAATCACACCCGCATTTTTTAAGCCGCAATTTTCGGCAAAAGCGTTTATTTCCACAACGACGCGCTCGTGTTTCTCCGTGTCGCGCACAACGCCGCCCGCGCCGACTTCATTTTTGCCGACCTCGAACTGCGGCTTTATCAACACTATTATGTTTCCTGTCTTTTTCAAAAAATCAACCAGCGCAGGCAAAATTTTTGTAACGGAAATAAAAGACACATCCATTACTATCAGGTCAAATTTTTCCTGAAATTCTGCTGATTTCAGATAGCGCGCGTTGACGTTTTCGCGAACTTCAACACGTTCATCGTTTCTGAGTTTCCAGTCAAGCTGATTTGTTCCCGAGTCAACGGCAACAACTCGTTTCGCGCCGTATTGCAGCAAACAATCGGTAAATCCGCCGGTTGATGAGCCGATATCGAGACAGACATATTCGCTTACGCAAATGTGAAAATGATTCAAAGCTTTTTCCAGTTTCAAACCGCCGCGTCCGACAAATTTACTTTCCTGCGAATCACCTTTAATTCTTATTTTTGATTCAAACGGGAAAGTTTCGGAAGGTTTTTCAGCGCGTTTTTCATCGACGAGAATTAATCCAGCCATAATTAAGGCTCTCGCTTTTTTCGGCGTATCGGCAATTCCTTTTTCTATGAGAAGATTATCAATTCGCGTCTTTTTCATGAATAAATAATGATTTTTACTGTTCAATTCCGTCGGCTGAAAAATCCATCAGCTCAAAGTTTTCCGCCGAATAACTGATTTGAATCGGATTACAGCAAACTTCGCAGTCTTCGATGTAACTTTGTTCGACGATGGACAAATCTAAAATCATCGAAACGGTTTGCCAGCAATACGGACAGGTGAAAAAATGTTCTTCTTCCATTTAGTTTTTCTAATAATCAGCGGATTTTTCCGTTTAAACGACAAATGTTATTCTTTGATCTTACAAAGCCCGAAGTTTGAATTTATCAAAAATGGACACGGAACTAAAATTGACCAGATTTGCCCGCTATGCCTGGTTTGTTCTGGCGTATAATCTGCTCGTCATTATTTGGGGCGTTTTTCTTCGCGCGTCAAAATCGGGCGACGGCTGCGGTCAGCATTGGTTGACGTGTCACGGCGAAATCGTGCCAAGTGCGCCCGAGCTAAAGACCATCATCGAATTTTCACATCGCGTGACCAGTTCTTTGGACGGATTGATTGTTATCTCGCTGTTAATTTGGGCATTTTTAAGATGGAAATCTGCAAAATCCTCGACAAACAATTTGGTTTTGAAGATGGCAATCGGCTCTTTTATTTTTGTGATTGTTGAAGGACTTTTGGGTGCAGGTTTAGTTTTAACGGGCAATACGGCGGAGAATTTGACGGCGGCGCGTCCGTTTTGGATGGCTGGACATTTGATTACGACGCTCGTTTTGCTGACGTTCTTAACTTTGACGGCATGGTTTGCGAGCGGCGGAAAATCTTTCGATTTCAGGGCGCGACCGAAGATTTTATGGCTGTTGGTCGCGGCAGTTTTCGGGATTTTGCTGATTGGAATGAGCGGCTCAATCGCGGCTCTGAGTTCGATGATTTTTCCGTCCGAGACTTTGACCGAAGGCTTTGCGAAGGATTTTTCGGCGACATCGAATATTCTTTTGCGATTACGTGTCAGTCATCCGATTTTGTCAGTCGGAGTCAGCGTTTACTTATTTTTTCTGGCAAATTGGCTGAAGACAAAATTTGCTGAAACAGTTTCAATCATTAGATGGGCGAATGTTCTGAGTCTTTTGATTTTAGTTCAAGTTATTTGGGGCGCGATAACTTTGCTGACGCTCGCGCCGATTGTGATGCAGATTGTTCATTTGTTTCTCGCCGATACGGTTTGGATCAGTTTTGTTTTAATGGCAGCGAGCGTTCTGGCGGAAAAATCCGAGATTGAGAACATTTAGCCGGCGACGAAAACGCAGAAAACAATCTAAATCATTTTACGTCTTTGAACTGTCGCGCCATCGTTCGCCTTTTTCGACTAATTCATTGAGTTTATTTTGCAGTTCCAGCCGTTTGTTTTCGATTTCCGTTTCGTCCGCGTTTTTGTCCACGTAAATCGGTTCAGCGATAAAAATTTTCGATTTGGAAAACAATTTCGGAATTTGCAGATTGTCCCAGCTTTTAATCGTCCGGAATCTTTCGCATTCAACAACGAACGGCATCATCGGATTTCCGGTTTTTTTTGCCAGCAGAACCGCGCCGGTTTTGGCGACGTATTTCGGACCTTTCGGTCCGTCAACGGTAAAACCCATCGGCGAACCGTGCTTCATCAAACGAATCATTTCAACCAGCGCGCCGACACCGCCGCGCGTCGAAGAACCGCGAACCGCACCGTAACCGAAGCGTTGGATAAATCGGGCAATGTATTCGCCGTCGAAGCTCTGCGAAGTGATGACGACAATTCGGCGATTGCGGAAAAAATATGTTCCGGCGAAAATTCGGTTGTGCCAGAACGAATAAATCGGAATTTTTCCGTCGCGTTCGATGCGCTCGAAGTTTTCCCAATCGTCAGTTTCGTAACGAATGGTTTTGCCGATCAGCGAAATCAAAAGGAAAAATGCCCAATCCGCGAGACGAATCGTCAGTCTTTGCTTAAAAGAATATTGCGATAAATCGGCGGGTTTGAATGAATCTTCCTTTTTTTGCGACATCGGAATAGAAAATTTTCGGTGGTTTGGTTTATGATTATGCAACAAACGAAATTATATTATCGTAAATTCCGACGAAAGGCTTATTGAAAAGCTGAAAATACAAACCGCAGACACACGCGCGAAATGCAGAAAAAAATTCTAATTGTTGACGATCACGATGATTTAAGTACGGCTTTAACCGAAGAATTCACTCGTTTCGGGCATTTGGTCGAGGTCATCGAGAGCCGTGATGAAGCCGTCGAAATGATCGAAGATAAAAGTTTCGATTTAGTTATCACTGATTTAGACGGCGAAAATCTGACCGCCGAATCCGGTGAAGCCGACGACGTAACCTGTCTGCCCGAAGCCGTCACCGCCGATGAATCGAGAAGCAACATCAAAGCCTTCAAAATTTGTGTTTCCAACTATAAAGACAATGAATTTACCGAGGACGAGTTGAAAAACTTCATCGAAACCACGCTCAATTACAAGGCGCGATTCGTTGATAAAAAAACCATCGTCCAGAACTGGCGCGAGAAAATCGAGTTTGAAATTCCGAGTCTGATCTCCTTAATGCACAGCATTTTAAATTATCTGATGAAGCGCGTGGAAAAAAGCGGAATTATCAATCTCGAAAACTCGAATCTGTTTGTCGCGCTCGACGAAGCGTTCGTCAACGCCGTCAAACACGGCAACAAATACGACACGACCAAACTCGTCCGCATCACCGCCGAAGTCTCGACAAAAGAAGCGCGTTTCACCATCGAGGACGAAGGCGAAGGCTTTAACGTCGCCGAAATTCCCGACCCGACTGACACCGCGAATCTTTTCAAAACATCCGGTCGAGGCGTTTTAATTATTCACAATGTGATGGACGAAGTGCGCTACAACGAGCGCGGCAACCGCTTGGAAATGGTCAAACGCAATGAGAGGTCGCCGATTGAGTAGCAAATCGCGCTCATAAACAAACAGTTCGCCGCCAAACTCTCACATACTGCCCTGATTTTAACGACATTCCGCGCTTTTTAAGAGAATCGCATTCTTTTCAAGGATATTTCACGCAGCTGGTCAATCTCGCACGCGGTTTGCGAGTTTCGCAGACAATCTAAGCTGTATCCGCGCCTTTAGCAAGAGCGCGATAATTAGAGCACTGAAACGAAGAATTTCTGTAATCCGCCGTCTTTTCGCGCCATTGCTGACACGCGGGCGTTTGATTTTCAGCACAATTAACGCGAAAACGTTTCAGATGTATAATTAAAAGCAGTTACGAACAAAAATCAAATGAAAATTACTATTGGACAAATTAACACAACGAACGGCGACATCGAGGGCAATGTCGCCAAAATTTTAGCGGCAATCGAACAGGCAAAAGCGGACGGTTCGGAAATGGTTGTTTTCCCCGAAGTTGCGACGCACGGCTATACTTCGTTTGATTGGTTTCTTGATAAAGACATTATTGATACTGCCGGCGACGCGCTCGAAAAAATTATTCCCGCGACAAAAAATATCACGGCGATTGTCGGAACGGTGCGAAAAACCGAAAGCGCGGACGGCAAAAGATTGTTTAATTCAGCGGCGGTCATTCATAACGGCGAGCTGCTCGGATACGCCGATAAAACGTTGCTTCCCGAATATGATGTGTTCGACGACCCGCGTTATTTCGAGCCTTCGGACGTGCGGAAAATGTTTGAGATCGAAAATCGAAAAATCGGTGTCGTTGTTTGTGAAGACTTCTGGAACGACAAAACTTTCTGGAAGGAAAGGCTTTACGATGTTGACCCGGCAGACGAATTGATTATGCGCGGCGCGGATTTAATCGTCGCCATTAACTCTTCGCCGTTCAACAAGGGAAAAATTAAACTGCGCTGCGAAATGGTCGCGCATCGCGCCAAATTGCAGAAAAAACCGATTGTTTTCGTCAATCTCGTCGGCGGCAACGACGGCATCATCTTCGACGGCGCGAGTTTGATCGCCGACGAAGAAGGCGACATAATTTTACAGGCGACGGCGTTTGAGGAATTCGTCGAAACGGTCGAACTCGATGTGCGAAAGCCTGACGCGCGCGGCATTACGGGCAGCGAAACGGAAACGATCAGGCAGGCGTTAGTTTTAGGAATCAAAGATTACGCCGCGAAAAATCGCTTTACGAAAGCCGTTCTCGGACTTTCCGGCGGCATTGATTCCGCACTTGTCGCTGCTTTAGCGTGCGAAGCTCTGGGCGCGGAAAATGTTTTATCGGTAATGATGCCGTCGCCGTTTTCGTCGGAAGGCAGCATTAAACACTCGGAAAAACTCGCCCACGCGCTCGGAATGCCGACGCGACTTGAGCCGATTTCCAGCGCGTTCGAAGTTTTATTAAATCAAATGAATCTGCACAAACCGACGCACGGCGGCGAAAATCTCGCGGCGGAAAATATGCAGTCAAGACTGCGCGGCGTGATTTTAATGACGATTTCCAATGCTGAAGGCAGATTAGTTTTGGCGACGGGAAATAAATCCGAACTCGCCGTCGGCTACTGCACGCTTTACGGCGACACAAACGGCGGTTTAGCGGTTATCGGCGACGTTTTAAAAACGGAAGTTTACGAAATTTGCCGCCACATCAACAAAAGCGCGGGACGCGAAATTATTCCGAACGAAATCATTGACAAAGCTCCGTCCGCCGAACTCGCGCCGAATCAATTCGATCAGGATTCACTGCCGCCATATGATTTGATGGACAAAGTTCTAAAGCGATATTTTGAAGATAAATTCTCGCCCGAAGAAATCATTGATGAAGGCAGCGACGCGAAATTAGTTTACGATTTGCTAAATAAAGTCGAATCGCCCGCCAACGAATTCAAACGCCGCCAACTGCCGCCGACTTTGATAATCTCCAAAAACGCCATCGGCATCGGTCGCCGTCGTCCGGTCACGCACAAATATCGCAGATTGCGGAATGAAAAAAGCGGTTAATAAATGATGAGTTTTGATGAAGAATCAGACGGCGGTTTTACAAAATTCCGAGTGACTATTTGAGGCGAGCAACTTACACAGCGTAATCTTCGTCTGAAACTGATTGAAATCAAAAATTATGCGTTTATTATTTTTTACTTTTATTTTTACCATATTTTGCGGATTTGCCATCGCGCAGGAAAATCAGTCGCGCCTGTCAAAAGACAAAGCATTTATCCTTCAAGAAACTTCGCCGGAACAAGCCATCAAAATACTCGGCAAACCGCAGTCAGATAAATCCGAAAAAATAGACGTTCTTTATATTGGTAAATGGATTGACGAGAAATACAAGAAAGAAAAATGTCGGAGTTTATTCTTCGATAAATTTGAAGACTTAGGCAAAGTTAAGCTGACGTTCTTTAATGAAAAACTCGTTGCAATAAATTTCCTGCTTGAAAAAGAAGTTCCGGCTTCACTGCTTTCAGCTGTTTATAAAGTTCAGTTCATTCCAATTTTTAATGAATTTGGTATAAAGGAAAGCGTTGGCGAATTTGATAAATTACCTAGAAATGTTTCGGTGGCGAAATTTCCCCGACAATATTATTTAGTCGGAACAGGCAAAACAAGCGTAATAGCGGCAAAAGTTTTTAGCAGCAGCGAACTTGCCGACAATATGAGACGAGAAAATGTCGGCGTGACAATGATAAATAAACCGCAACCGATTACCGGCAGCGCAGTCGAAATTCAAATTTTGAGTCGAACGATTCTTAAATAAAATCTTTAAATTTATTTGCAAGAAAATTTTCTGCGCTCCGTTCAGGGAACAAATCGAAAGATTTGGAGTCTAAAGAGAACGGAGCGCAGAAAATTTTTATGAGCAAATTTACAAGTCCTTTGAATAACGTCAAAATCGCCAGCCCTTGTTCGCAGGATTGGAACGCAATGATCGGCACGGAACGCAAACGGTTTTGCGGCGACTGCAAATTGAATGTTTACAATTTGTCGGGAATGACGACGCAGGAAGCCGAAAATCTGTTGATACGTTCGGAAGGTCGTTTGTGCGTGAGATTTTACCGACGCGCCGACGGCAGCGTTTTGACGAAAGATTGTCCGGTCGGCTGGCAGGCGGTCAAACAGCGCGTGTCGAGAACGGCAACGGCAGCCGCTTCGCTCATTTTCGCGGCTCTCGGCAGCATCGGTCTGGCGAATTATTTTGCGAAAGCAACCGAATCGCACGCGATGGGAACGATGACTTCCGAATTTTGACCGACCGATGACCGGCGAAATGACGTTTGAAGATACCAATTCAAATGTTGAAGTTAAAGGAAAGCCGATTATGATGATGGGAAATGTATCAATTACGCCGCATGAAAATTTGAGAGAGACAGTTGGACGTATCGCGCCGCTGCCGATTCAGAAGAAAAGGAATTGGTAAAAACCACAGCAAAAAATAAGCGGTGCAAAAATTGTAATTTTTTGCACCGCTTATTTTTTATTACCGATAAATTAATTTTTCACGAAATAACCTTGCCGCGCACGCACACGAAAATCTTGCGGATTGTTTAATCCGACATCGAGTTTGACGTAACGATTTGTTGGAAATTCGGCTTCTGAATAATACTGCACGAGATATTGCGCCTGTAATTCGTTTGCCAACTGGCGAAAAATTTTTATCAGAGTGTTTTGATTAAACCGCACGTTATATGAATTCTGTAAATTGTCTTTGAGATTGATCGGCTGAAACTTGGGCAGAAATGCTGTTCCGCCGGTCTGATCGGCAAATTTTTGCAAATTTGACTGACCGAATGCGCTTGATTGATTTAGCTGGTAAGAATTTCCGCCGGGGTTTATTGAATAAAAAACAGTATCAGCATTTTGCAGAGATTTCAATACCTTATCCTGCTCTTTGACTTTTGCCGCATCTCGCGCTTTGACCCTGATATTGCGTCGCTCCTCATTACTTATTTCACCCTGCACAATTTTTCTTTCAGCGGCAAAAATCGCCTTAAGAATGCCTTTGCTGTCAGTGTCGTCGCCATCGGAAATTACGATAATTACCTTTCGCCTGCCTTGCGGGGAGTTTTTCTGCAAATAATCGGCGGCAAAACCTACCGAGTCATAAAAAGCCGTCTGCTGTTTCGTGGGTTGAATAGATTTAACTGCAATTGCCGATTCTTCGACTGAACCGCGTGCTTTTATTATCGTGGCGCTTTCTCCAACCGTAAAAATCGTCGCCCGATCGTCGGGACGCATCACTTCCTGCAAAAATTTAGCGGCAGTTTCCTGTTCAAACTGAAACATCGCGTCAGTGCTGGCGGAAATATCAAATAAAAGCGCGATTTCGAGCGGAACTTTTTCGGCATCGGAAACCTGCTCGATTTGCTGCGCTTTATTTTCCTCGGATATACGAAAATCCTGCGCTTTCAAACCTAAAATCGGCTGACCGCTCGCGTCCGTCACTGAAACCGGCACGACGACCAAACGTGAATTAACCTTGATTACTTCGCCATCGTCCTGAATCGGCGGTGTCGGTTGAACAATTTGAGAATAAACGGAAAAAGTAAGTGCGGTTATTAATAAAAATAAAAAAGCGGTTCGTTGTTTGTTCACTTTCTGCACCTCAAAAATTTAATTTGCACTGAATAGAAAAGGGCAAAAGGTGAAAACCTCTTCGCTGTTTTCAACGCTTTTGCCCTTCAATTACATTATCGAAAAATTATTATTGGTCGTTGCTCGTGTCGGTCGTTGTGTCTTTTCGGACTTCGACATTTTGATTCATACCACGGCTCGCCAATAATTTGACTTCAACACGGCGATTCTGGTTGCGTCCTTCAAGAGTCGTGTTATCGGCAACTGCCTGAAGTTCGCCAAAACCGTACGACGTTCCGATTCTGCGAAGCGGAATGTTGTGCGTTTCAACCAGATAATCAATCACGGCTTGAGCGCGTTTTTGGCTCAAAACTTTGTTTTTCTTCGCGTCGCCGTCAGCAGAGGCAAAACCGGTGATTTCGATTGTATAACCCTTCATCGTCATCGCAGTTTGTGCAACCTGATCAAGATTAGCTTTCGCTTCTTCTGAAAGAATTGCGCTGGCAACTTTGAAATTAACGGTCGAAGTTGATTGAACAACGTAATCGTCTAATGAAGAAATTCGCTGATTGGTCGCGTTGACACCGGCAATTGCCGCATCCGCTGTGTTCTGCGCGGCTTTCGCGCCGCCGCGAGCAGCGTTTGAAATCGCCATCAACTCATCAATCTGACCCGAAATACGCTGGGCGTTTTGTTCGGTTTGTGTTAAACGTTCTTCAGCCGGACCGACGCGGCTATCAATTGACTGCGCGACTCGGAAATCATCTTTGCCGAAACGAACTTTGGTTGCCGCCAGCGCGCCAGACGTATCGCCGCGTCCTTCGACTTCTAAGTTTAAGCCGCGAACGATGCCGTTAGTAGCAACGTTGTCGCCGCCGCCGAAAAATCCGCCTTTGGTTTTGATGCTTGTAGCAGGACTGATATGAACAGTCGTATCAACACCGACGGCATCGCGAATCGTGAAACTGGTGTCGTCCTTTGCAACAACCACACCTTTTACTTTGTATTTTTGTCCGCTCGTTAACGTTCGAACCTGCGCATCTTGTGCAAAGACGCTGGAAAGTCCAATTAAAATCGCTAAAAGCAGAACCGGAAATTTTTTCAACATATAGATTATTGACTCCTTAAATTATGAATTAAATCGTTACTGCTGACTTTTTGACGCTTATTAAGCGGGCTGGGTTGTCGGAAGAAGTTCTTTTGACAAAATTCAAATGCTCGCTCAAATAATCGCACATATTCGTTCAGAATTACAACAAAAAACTTTTTGGTTTTTTATCCCTTATTAAGTTATCGGAACTTTTTTGAAAAAGTTTCCACTTATAAAAGTTATTTTGGGTAGTTACAAGAATTATGCCGGAGAATGCTAAAACTATTTGCCGCTGAAAGTTAAAAGCAGACAAGATTATGGAAATGAAATTAAAATGTTGTTTGTGCGGACAGTTTTAAAACAAAACTGTCCGCGTTTGGTTCAGATAAAAATCTATTCTAGAAACTGAAATTTGCCGTTTCCAGATATTCTTTCATAAACGACAGGAACCTTTCGGCATCTGCGCCATCAACTACACGGTGATCGTAAGTCAAAGCGAAATACGCCATCGAACGAATCGCAATCACATCGTCGCCCTCGGCAGTTGTGATAACTTTCGCACGTTTTTCAATCGTGCCGACGCATAAAATCGCCACTTGCGGCTGGTTGATAATCGGCGTTCCGAAAAGTCCGCCGAAAACTCCGGGATTCGTAATTGTAAAAGTTCCGCCGGAAACTTCGTCGGGCATCAGCTTTTTCGTTCTCGCGCGGTCGGCTAAGTCGTTTGCTGTCTGCGCCAAACCGCTCAAGGAAAGCGAATCGGCTTTTTTAATAACGGGAACGATTAAACCCCAATCGAGGGCGACCGCCATTCCGAGATTGATGTCGCCTTTGTAAATAATCTGATCGCCCGAAACCTGCGAATTAACAATCGGAAACTTTCGCAGAGCGTTCGTCACCGCTTGGAAAATAAACGGCATAAACGATAATTTCGTGCCGTAACGCATTTGAAATTCAGCTTTATTTTTATTGCGGAACTTCGCCACGTTCGTCATATCAATTTCGTAAACGCTCGTGACGTGCGCCGAAGTCTGCTTAGAAAACGTCATATGTTCGGCGATTTTCCTGCGCATCAATGACATCGGTTCGATTCTGTCACCGACCGCCGAGGCGACTTGCGGGGCGGCAAAAGCGGCTTTCGGCGCGGTTTGCGGAACAACCGGCGCAATCGGCGGCGCGGTAAAGACTTTCGCCGTTCCGACATTTGTCAGTAAATCCTGCGGTCGAATCGCCGCGCCGGATTCAATAAAGCCCAAAATATCACTTTTCGTCACGCGCCCGCTCATTCCCGAACCTTCGATTCTGGAAATGTCCACGTTATGTTCTTTGGCGATGTTGCGGACGAGCGGCGACGATTTCGTTTTTCGCAAATCTTCGAGCGACATTTCGCCGTTCGCTGCCTGTCCGTTTAATGTTTTTTGCCCGTCGGCAACCGTGTTCGGACGGGCATAGTCGTAACTTCTGCCTTCGGTTTCCTGAATATCTCGCGGCGTTGCTGCCGATTCTTCTCTGGCAATCGCTACCGAAGGAACATCCGCGCCCGTCGCTTCGACAGCGGCTTCGACGGCTTGTCTTGCCGCAATGGGCGAAGTTTGGCTGAGTGTCGCAGTTGATTGATTGCCGCTCGCGGTCGCGCCCGCTGTGCCAACCAGCGCGACGATTGAGCCGACTTCGACGGTTTCACCTTCGTTCACGCGAATCTCCAAAAGTGTTCCGGCTGACGGTGACGGAACTTCCGCATCAACTTTATCAGTCGAGATTTCGAGCAGCGGTTCGTCTTTTTCGATTTTATCGCCGACGGCTTTCAACCACTTTGAAACGGTTCCTTCAGTGATTGATTCGCCCATTTGCGGCATCACGACTTCGGATGCGCCTGCGGTTGAAACCGCCGCGCCCGAATTATCTTCCGCATTTGCGGCGACTGTTTCGACGGCAGCGGCTTGCGCTTCGACCGACTCGTTTTTCGTTTCTTCGAGTTCTTCGGCGACGGCTTCCGCTTCGTCAACTTTCGGCGGCTCAGATTGATTATCCGCTGTCGCCGCGCTGTCGTTCGATGATGGCTGAGAACCGTTTGCCGACGTTTCGCCCGCTGCGCCGATTATGCCGACGGCTGTTCCGACTTCAACGGTTTCGCCTTCCTGTGCGCGAATTTCCAGTAAAATTCCGGCGGACGGCGCAGGAACTTCGGCATCAACCTTGTCGGTTGAAATTTCCAACAAAGGTTCGTCTTTCTCAATCTTTTCGCCGACGGCTTTCAGCCATTTCGATACCGTGCCTTCGGTAATTGATTCGCCCATTTGCGGCATCACTACTTCTACGCTCATAAATTCTCCGTTTTATAAAATAATTGCTAAATAATAATTTTTAACTGCAAAATAACAGCATACAAGAAAACGGCGATTGTTGAAAACTTTCGGGGTTTTTTAGATGTCAGACCGTGAAAGATTGGCGAATCATTCTTAAATTCTGCATTTGAAATTTTATACTGTTTTCAAATAAAGGAATTTTCAGGCAGGCTCTACGAATTTCATCTGTCTGTCCTGCAATTTGTTCAGTAAAATCAGCGCGAGAATCGAGCCGACGAGACACATAAACATATCGGTCTGCGTGTCCCAAACATAGCCTTGTGTTCCCAAAAACGAATCTGCCGAATCGCCTGTCGCAATCGCAATCCACCATTCGACAAATTCATAAAATGCCGAAAAAGCGAGCGGCACGGCGACCGCAAGAAAATATGTCCAGCCGTTGCCGTTGACAACGTTTTTCCTGATAAAAACTTCGCGGGCGATGAGCGCGGGCGAAAATCCCTGCATAAAATGCCCGACTTTATCGTAATTGTTACGCGTCCAGCCGAAAAGCGCATCAATATAATCGAAAAGCGGAACTTCAGCGTAAGTGTATTTGCCGCCGACCATTAAAACAACGCAGTGAAACCAAACGACCGTGTAAACCAGATTGGTGAATCGAAATTTATTGTAAAGAAACGCGAAAATCCCGACGGCGATCAGCGCGGGCAGAACTTCGAGAAACCATGTAAAATAATCGTGCGGCTTAATCGCCGACCAGACGAGAACGCCGAACAAGCTGACGAGCAAAAAGATATGAAAACGGCT
Organism: Pyrinomonadaceae bacterium; assembly: GCA_963761145.1. Lineage (GTDB taxonomy): Bacteria > Acidobacteriota > Blastocatellia > Pyrinomonadales > Pyrinomonadaceae. The sequence goes on along the minus strand of CAVXFU010000010.1, from coordinate 424,959 downwards.
GACGGAACGGTTATTTTCGGGCATAGATTTTTCAAATGAACAATTGCCGATGACCTGCGAAGGCTTACATTTCAACAATGCACGCTTACATTTGGCATCTGTAAGCGTGCAGATGACGAATGTAAGCGTGCAGATGGCGGATGATATGCTTACAGATGACAAATGTAAGCGAACAACCGGCAGATGTAAGCGTGCAGGTATCATCTGAAAGCGTGCAAGTGCCGGAGGCAAGCGTGCAACTGCCGAAGGTAAGCCTGCATTCGGCAAATGTAAGCCTTAATTTTTCAATAAAACGATTGATTTGCAATGCGAATTTACACATATTTATGCCGATAATCAAACTCGAAACCGAAATAAACGCGCCCGTCGAAAGAGTTTTCGATCTGGCGCGCTCGATTGATTTGCACAAAGATTCGATGTCCGTTTACGACGAAAAACCCGTTGCGGGCGTGATGTCGGGCTTGATCGAGATGGGCGAAACGGTGACGTGGGAAGCGACGCATTTCGGCGTGCGTCAGCAATTAACGTCGAAAATCACCGAATTCGACCGTCCGCGCTATTTCCGCGATTCGATGGTTTCCGGCGCATTCGCCCGTTTCGATCACGATCATTATTTTGAAAAAACAAACGGCAAAACTCTCATCAAAGACCTTTTCGATTATGATTCGCCGCTCGGCGTTTTAGGCGAAATCGCCGACTGGATCATCGTCGAATCGCATATGCGCGAAATGCTCGAAACGAGAAACGAGGTGATAAAACGAATTGCGGAAAGCGAAGATTGGCGGAAATTTCTCACCTGAAAATATTGTTTCCAACGATTTTCACAAACTAAAACGCACGCAAAATTTCAACCGCTGCGTTTCAGGATAAAGTTCCTCTGCAAATTTGCGCTGAGATGTTCGCAAACTTGATCGAAAACCTGTCTGCCGTGTTTTCAAAAATTGTTATTCCCAATTATGAAAATATGAAAATTTAATAAACCATTCGCGTCTTTAAAGTGCCTTTGACTTCCTTCAAAATGGCGAACGCTTCGCCGGAGAGTTTGGTGTCAATGTCTAAAATCACGTAGCCGATTTCGTCGTTGGTTTTGAGAAATTGTCCTAAAATATTGATGTTGTGCGCGGACAATTTCGAGTTTATATCGCTTAGAACGCCGGGAATGTTTTCGTGAATGTGCAGAATGCGGTGCGTCTTGTCCTGTAAAGGCAGATTGACTTGCGGAACCGTGTGCGAGCCGTTGGAAATGCCGAGTTCGAGATAATTTACCAGCTTGGAAGTTACGTCGAGACCAATATTCGACTGCGCTTCTTCGGTTGAGCCGCCGATGTGCGGCGTTAAAATCACGTTCGGCAGATTTTGCAGAACGCTCGTGAATTCGTCGCCGTTTTTTTCCGGCTCGAACGGGAAAACGTCAATCGCCGCGCCGCTGATTTTACCCGTTTCGATAAAATGCCGAAGCGCGTCCAAATCAACGACATCGCCGCGCGAATAATTAAGGAAAATCGCGCCGTCTTTCATCGCCGAAAGCGTTTCCTCGTTAATCATATTTCTGGTTGTCGCGTCCGACGGAACGTGCAGAGTCACAATATCCGATTGCGCCAAAAGCTCCGGCAAATCGCGGATTTGTCTGGCATTGCCGAGCGGCAGTTTCGTCAAAACGTCAAAATAAACAACGTGCATTCCGAGTGCTTCCGCCATCACCGAAACTTGCGAACCGATATTGCCGTAACCGACGATTCCCAAAGTTTTCCCGCGCAGTTCGAACGCGCCCTTCGCGTCTTTCAGCCAAACGCCGTTGTGCGCCGCGATATTTTTATCGGCGATTCGGCGAATCAGCATCACGCACAATGCGATTACCAATTCGGCGACCGAGCGCGTATTCGAATAAGGCGCGTTGTAAACGGCGATGCCTTTTTCGGTCGCGCTTTTCAGATCAACTTGATTAATTCCGATGCAAAATGCGCCGATTGCCAGCAGTTTGTCAGCATTTTCCAAAACCGCCTTTGTCACCTGCGTTTTTGAACGGATGCCCAAAATGTGAACGCCTTTGATTTCTTCGGCTAAATCCCTTTCGCTCAACGCGCCTTTTATTTGTTTTATCTCGGCGTAACCGCTCGCTTCGAGTTCGGCAACCGCCGCTTCGGAAATGTTTTCGAGCAGCAAAATTTTAATTTTGCTGCGCGGATAAGATGTTTGTTCGTTTGGCATAAGAAATTACAGATAATAACAAAACAGCGGGCAAAATGCTTGGCTGAGAAAGAATTTTGCTGCTGATTCACACAGTTGAAATCTAATCAATGCAGGATGAAACCCGATCAAATTTTATTTGTATATATCGGCGGCAAAAACCTTTCCAGTCCGATTTACCGAACTATTTTATCAAGCAAATGTTCAAGCATTTCGCCGGCGTTAGCAGAAAATCCGGTGTGAACGGGCGAGCATTGAATAATCGTGCTGCGCTGCGCGGTCAACCAGTAGAAACGCTCGCGCTCGGTCAACCGCCCGATTTTTCCGGCAGACGCGTCGCCCGCGCAGATTCGCGGAATCGTGTCGAGATAAATTTGAATTTGTTCCGCGTCAACTGTCGGCGCGAACGCTTTTAATTTTTCAAGGTTTAGTTCGATTCGCGCTTCGAGAAATTTTTGCGCGGGACACGACAAAATCACGCCCGCGTTGATAAATTCCTCGCGTTCAACCAGCGGCACGAGGCGAATGACGGCGTAATCAAACAGGCAAAGTTTTGCGGGCATCCGTCGCCTCCTTTACAAAGTTGCGCGGCGCGGCGAGTCGTTCCGTCAGAAAACCAAGATAAATTTCGCGTTCTTCGCCTGGATTTTCGAGCCATTCATCGGGAATTAATTCAACTGCTTCGCGCAAAATTTCGGGCGTTAGTTTTGCAGTCAATTCACAATCAATTACTTCGATTTCACCGGCGAACGGCAGTAAAATATGCTCTTTAATTTGTTTAAAAGGATTTTTTGCGTTTGATAAAAACTTTTCCCAATTATGGTGATAAAAAAACGCCGCGCCGTGGTCAATCAGCCACAGTTCTTTGTGCCACAAAAGCATATTCGCGTTGCGCGGCGTGCGGTCAACATTCGCCGTAAAAGCGTCGAGCCAGACGATTTTTGAAGCGAGAATTGAATCGGGCGTTTGAATAAGCTGGTCAAACGTAATCGAACCGGGCAGATAATCAAGCGCGAGATTTGTGCCGCCGCTCGCTTTTATCAAATCCTGAATTTCCGGGTCAGGCTCGGTTCTGGCTAATTCTGTATCGAGTTCGACAAAAACGATTTCGGGAACGCGCAAACCTAAGACACGCGCGATTTCGCCGCCTAAAAGTTCGGCGATCAAAGCCTTTACGCCTTGCCCCGCGCCGCGAAATTTCAAAACGTAAAGCCCATCGTCATCGGCTTCGACAATCGCGGGCAAAGACCCGCCTTCGCGCAGCGGCGTAACATATCGAGTTGGTTTGACGGTGCGCAAATTCATATTTGAAACAGAAAAACTGATTATAACAAAAAGAACGAAAGCGGAAATTTGCTCGCGTCTTCGCGATAAATTGCCGATGTGCTTTATGTTCTGGTCGCGCTGATGTGGCTGATTCCCGACGGAAGAATCGAGTCAAAGATAAATCAGGTTGAGATTTGATTAAAAATCATTCGTTTTTATTGAATCAATTCAAGCAGATTCTTCAATTCCGGCGGCATCGGCTGATAAAATTCCAGCCTTTCTTCGGTCTGCGGATGATTGAAATGCAGTCGTTCGGCGTGGAGAAAAAAGCGGTTCAAATCGGCAATCGTCTGCCGCACATCCAAATCTCTCACGGTTTTATCGCGTCCGGCGTTATACGTTTCGTCGCCGACGACCGGATGATTGATTGACATCAAATGCACGCGAATCTGGTGCGTTCTGCCAGTTTTTATTTCGACATTTAACAGCGTAAATTTCTCGAATCGCTTGCGAACTTTCCACAAAGAAAGCGCGTTGCGCCCGTGTGCGCGAATCGCCATTCGCGTGCGGTTGTGTTTTTCACGCGCAATCGGCTGGTCAATCGTTCCCTCTTTCTGCTCGGTCGCGCCGTGAACAAGGGCGACGTAAGATTTGAAAACTTGCCTTTCGCGGAATTGCTCGCTCAATTTTTCGTGAATCTCCTCGGTCTTCGCCACGACCAGCAAACCCGAAGTGTCTTTGTCGAGGCGATGCACGATGCCGACGCGGTTTTCATATTTCGCATCGCCCGCCTGCAATTTGAAATGGTGCGCGATGGCGTTCGCCAAAGTTCCGTTTGAGATGCCCGCGCCCGGATGCACGACCATTCCCGCCGGTTTATTGATGACGGCAAGCGATTCGTCTTCGTAAACGATTTCGATATGAATGTCTTCGGGTTCAAAATCCTTGTTCGGAATCTCCGTCAACTCGACTTCGACTTCATCGCCGACGCGCAGTTTATACGACGCTTTAACCGTCTGCTGGTTGACCGTCGCGTCCGCGTCGTCAATCAGCTTTTGCAGTTTTGACCGCGACCAATTCTCGATGCGTTCCGCGATAAAAGCGTCAAAACGCTTGCCCGCGTCTTCCGCTTCAATTTGGAAACTCAAACTTGAAATTTCTTCGTTCATAAAAATTATTGCCCGCGAAATACACGAAACAAACGAAAATTAAATCTTAGAAAATCTAATCTTCCTTTCGTTTCTTTCGTGTGTTTCGTGGGCAGATATTATTCCGCCTCGATATTTTTAGCCGTTCGCAACCGATAAATCATAAAACAAATTGCGCCGAAAGCGACGATCAAGCTAATGATTTGTGAAGTTGAAAGTCCGGTCATCGTGGTCAACCCGAACAAATCGCCGCGCGGGTCGTCGCGGAAAAACTCAATGGTGAAGCGGACTATCGGATACAAAATCATATAGCCGATCAAAACCTGCCCGTTAAAGCGTTTCTTCGTGTGCAGATAAACCAAAATACCGAAAACCGCGAGCATCGCAAACGATTCGTAAAGCTGCGTCGGGTGCAGATGCAGTGCGCCGCCCGCCGCGTCGAAAATCGGAACGCCCGTATTTTCGTGTCCGGCTTCGGTGAAATGCACGCCCCACGGCAAGTCCGTCGGTTTGCCCCAACAACAGCCCGCCGAAAAACAGCCTTGCCGCCCGAAAAACTGTCCGAGCGCGACACCGGGCGCAAACGCGTCGGCGACTTTCCAGAACGGTAATTTGTAAAACCTGATTAAAATGACGAGCGCGAGAAAACCACCGATAAATCCACCGTAATACACGCCGCCCGACCGCAGAAAATCGAGCGAAAAGATGTTGACGTTATCTTCAGTAAAAAACATCAAAATCTTCGACCCGATTAATCCGCCGATAATCGTCCACAAACCCAAATCATAGATTCTGTCAGACGGTAAACCGTCCCGCGCCGCTAACTTTGAAGCGGCAAAGAGCGCGAGCATCAAGCCGATTGCCAGCAAAACGCCGTAAGTATTAATCGGAAACGTACCGATGCGAAAAATTTCTGGATACATTGTTTTCGTTAGTTGTCAGCAATTAAACATCGGTTGTTATTTTTCCCAAAATTACTCGCCGACCGATTGCGCCAACGTTTTGCCGACCTGCACGCGCGACGGGCGCAGAAGTTTGTCGCCGAACTTGTAGCCGCGTGAAAATTCGCCGACGATTTTGCCGTCGTTCGCCGCGTCCGATTCAACCATTTCGACGGCTTCGTGCAGTTCGGGATTGAAATCCGCGCCGACCGACTGAATCGGTTCAACGCCGACGCTTATCAATGCCTGTTCAAACGAACGCGCCGTGCCTTTCACGCCGGTCAAAAGATGCTCGAACGACGAATCGGTTTCGCTCGCTTTGATGCCGAGATTTAAATTGTCGAGAACCGGCAAAAGCGTCGTCAGAAAATTAAATTGTCCCTGTTTGGCGCGGTCTTCCAAAGTTTTCATCAAACGCCCGCGCATTTCCTGAGTTTCGCGTTCCATCTGCGCTTTGACTTCTTCGAATTTCGCCTGCACGCCGACGAGTTTGGCTTCGGCTGATTCGCGCCGAATGCGCTCGTCTCGCAACTCGTTTTCCAATTTCAAAACTTCCTGCGATTTAACATTCGCGGTTTTCGGCGCATCTTCTTTGACCCGCTCGCCTTCGCCGTTAAACCTTCGTTTGTCGTTAAAAGGAGTTTCTTCCGCTTCGCCTTCGATAATTTCTTCTTCGTTGTTAAATTCTTGTTCGTTCATTGTTTTTTTATTAAACCAACTCATAAAATTTGATAAATAATGTGCGTCTTTCAGTTTAGCAAACCATTTATCAGATTGAAAATTTTTCAGTAAATCAACCGCCGAAGTTACGGCGAGCGTGGTTTCATTCAGAAATTTTCTGACTTCTTCGATACGCTCATCGCGGCTTTTGCGGTTCATATTTTTTACGCCGTCGCAGTTGTCGCCGTTTCCGGCGTGAATTTCATCTCGTCGTTTTCCGCCGAAAGTTTCACGGTTTGTCCGCTGCTGATTTCGCCGTTTAAAAGTTTGACGGCGAGCGGATTTTGCACGAGCGTTTGAATCGCGCGTCTCAAAGGTCGCGCGCCGTAATTCGGATCGTAGCCTTCTTTGACGAGCAAATCCTTCGCCGTATTGTCCAAAATAATAGTAATGCCGCGCTCGGCGAGATTTTTTCGCAAACGTTCAAGCTGAACGTCAATGATCTGCGCGATATTTTCTTTTGCCAACTGTTTGAATACGACAATATCGTCAATGCGATTCAAAAATTCCGGCTTGAAATGGTCGCGCAAAATGCCCATCACCATATCTTTGACCGGCGTATCAACGAGCGCGGACGATTGAATTTCACGCGACCCGAGATTGGAGGTCATAATCAAAACCGTATTTTTGAAATCAATCGTTCTTCCCTTTGAATCGGTCAGGCGACCGTCATCGAGAATTTGCAGCAGAATGTTGAAAACATCAGGATGCGCTTTTTCGATTTCGTCAAATAAAACGACCGAATAAGGTCGGCGTCTGACGGCTTCGGTTAACTGTCCGCCTTCATCATAACCGACGTAGCCCGGAGGCGCGCCGATCATTCGGGCAACAGCGTGTTTTTCCATATATTCCGACATATCAAGCCGCACCATCGCGCGTTCGTCGTCAAACAGAAATTCGGCTAAAGCCTTTGCCGTTTCGGTTTTACCAACGCCGGTCGGACCCAAAAAGATGAACGAGCCGACCGGACGATTCGGGTCTTGAAGTCCGGCGCGGGCGCGGCGCACGGCATTGGAAACCGCAATCAAACCTTCGTCCTGACCGATCACGCGGCGGCGCAAACCCGCTTCCATCGTCACTAATTTCTGCATTTCGCCTTCGAGCATTTTGGTGATCGGAACGCCCGTCCACTTCGCCACGACTTCTGCGACATCTTCCTCGTCAACTTCTTCTTTCAGCATCACGCCGTCGGTTTGGAGTTCGGAAAGGCGCAGTTGCTCGTCCGCGATTTGTTTTTCAAGCGTCGGAATCGTGCCGTATTGTAATTCGGCGGCGCGGTTCAAATCGCCCGCGTTTCTCGCCTGATCAAGTTGCAGTTTTGCTTGTTCGAGATTTTCCTTGCCAATACGCATTTTCTCTATTTCTTCTTTTTCCGACTGCCATTTTGCCTTCATTCCGCCGCTCTTTTCCTGCAAATCGGCGATGCGTTTTTCGATATCCTGCAATCTTTCCTTCGATTTTTCGTCGGTTTCGCGTCCTAAAGCCTGTTTTTCAATTTCAAGCTGTAAAATTTCGCGCTCCAAAACATCAATCTCGACCGGCAAAGAATCAATTTCGATGCGAAGTTTCGACGCGGCTTCGTCAATCAAATCAATCGCTTTGTCAGGCAGAAACCTGTCCGTAATATAACGATTTGAAAGAGTTGCCGCGGCGACAATCGCCGAATCTTTAATGCGAACGCCGTGATGAACTTCGTACTTTTCCTTCAAGCCGCGCAAAATCGCAATCGTGTCTTCGACGTTCGGTTCGCCGACGTAAACCTGCTGAAAACGTCTTTCCAAAGCCTTATCTTTCTCAATATACTTTTGATATTCGTTCAAAGTCGTCGCGCCGACACAGCGCAGCTGTCCTCTTGCAAGTGCCGGTTTCAGCATATTCGACGCGTCAATCGCGCCTTCCGACGCGCCCGCGCCGACGAGTGTGTGCAGTTCGTCAATAAACAAAACGATTTGCCCGTCGGACTTTTCGATTTCCTTCAAAACCGCTTTCAGACGATCTTCAAACTCGCCGCGATATTTCGCGCCCGCGAGCATCGAACCTAAATCCAATCCGACTAACTTCTTATTTTTCAAAGTTTCCGGCACGTCGCCCGAAATGATTCGCTGCGCCAAACCTTCGACAATCGCCGTTTTACCAACGCCTGGTTCGCCGATTAAAACCGGATTATTTTTTGTCCGACGTGACAAAACCTGAATCGTCCGCCGAATTTCGTCGTCGCGCCCGATGACCGGATCGAGTTTTCCTTTGCGAGCGCGTTCAGTCAAATCAATTGAATATTTTTCCAGCGCCTGAAAATTTTCTTCGGCGTTTTGATCGGTGATGCGCGAACCGCCGCGCATATCTTCGACGACTTTTTTCACGTCGTCTTTCGTAATTCCGTTCGAGCGCAAAATGCGTCCCGCGTCGCCGTCTTTTTCTTCCGCAATCGCCATCAAAAGATGCTCGGTCGAAACGTATTCGTCCTGCATCGTCTCGGCTTCCTTCTGCGCGTTTTGCGTGATCGTATTAAAGCGCGTCGAAAAATATTGTTGTCCGCCCGAAACCTTCGGATAACGCGCGATTGCCGCCGTCACGTCGTTCAAAATCGTCGCCGCGTTCGCGCCGATTTTTCCCAAGACCGGCTTGACCGTGCCTTCTTTCTGCTCAAGCATCGAAGCGAGCAAATGTTCGGGCTCGACCTGTTGATTTTGATTTTTCTCGGCAACGCCGATGGCTTCCTGCACCGCTTCCTGACCGCGTATTGTAAATCTATCGAATCTCATAAATTAAACTTCCAAATAAATTCTTAGCCTTATAAGATAATAAAATCTGAGTGTGTTTTTGTCAACTATTGAAAAGAAAATTTATCTGACAAAAAATCAAGTTTTTCGCTTTCAAGATGACACTTCACCGTTTAATTAGGTATATTTACTTTCGTCCGAATCTTTTAACAACAAAATGAAAATCCTTCGTGAAATTCTTTCGCCGCTGCTCGCGGTCGTCGCGGCATTTATCGTCGGCGGCATTATCGTTGCGCTGATCGGCGACAATCCGTTTGAAACCTATCGCCTGCTGATCGGCAATTCGTTCGGTTCTCTGCGCGATGTCGGCTATATGCTGTTTTACGCCACGCCTTTGATTTTTACGGGTTTGGCGGTCGCAGTCGCGTTTCGCTGCGGCTTGCTGAACATCGGCGCGGAAGGTCAGCTGTACGTCGCTTCGTTTGCGACGGCGTGGGTCGGCATCAAGTTCGGCGGCGTGGTTGTCAATGTTTTCGGTACGGATGTCAATTATTCTTGGGCGAGCTTTCCACCAATCGTTCTCGTGCCGCTGTGTATGCTGACGGCGGTCGTCGCGGGCGGAATTTGGGGCGCGATTCCGGGAATTCTAAAGGCGCGTTTCGGCTCGCACGAAGTCATCAACACGATTATGCTGAACTTTATCGCCATCGCGCTGGTCAGCTATTTCACGCAGTATCATTATAAAGTTCCGGGCGACGCGATTCTGCAAACCGCGCCGATTGGCGAAGCGGCACACATTCCGCGCATCAGCCAGTTTATTCCCGGAATGCCCGAATACGTGCCGCTCAGCATTGCCTTTCTGCTGGCGATTCTGATGTGCGTTCTCGTTTATGTTTTCTTATGGAAAACAAAATGGGGCTATGAACTCCGCGCGGTCGGCGCAAATCCGAGCGCGGCGGAATACGGCGGCATTTCGCCGAAAAAGCAGATTATTATTGCGATGACGATTTCCGGCGGTTTGGCAGGAATGGTCGCTATCGGCGAAGTTTTGGGCTATCGCCATTTATACTACGACGGATTTTCGCCCGAATGGGGTTTTCTCGGCATCGCCGTCGCGCTTTTAGGCAGAAATCATCCGCTCGGCGTATTCTTAGCCGCGATATTTTTTGCGATTCTCCAGCGCGGCGGAATTTTCGTTGACGCGTTTACGCAATACGTTTCCAAAGATTTAGTCGAAGTTCTGCAAGCGGTCGTAATTTTATTTGTCGCTTCGCTGCAAAGATATTCAAAATAATGAGCGAAATTTTATCTATAGCTTTAATTTTTGCGACGATTCGTTCCGCTACGCCGTTGATTTTTGCGGCACTCGGCGGAATGTTTTCAGAGCGTTCGGGCGTTATCAACATCGCGCTCGAAGGCTTAATGCTCGCCGGCGCGTTCACGGCGGCGGTCGTCACATATGAAACAGGCAATCCGTTTCTCGGTTTTCTCAGCGCGCTGGCGGCAGGTGCGATTCTGGCTCTGGTTTACGCGATTGCCTGCATCCGATTTGAAGCTGATCAGGTCGTCGCGGGTTTCGGAATTAATATTTTGATGCTCGGTTTGCCCGCGCTTATTTCGAGCGCGATTTACGATTCGGCAGGTTCAACACAGCAAATCGCCAAGGAGAATCTGCTGCCCGGTTTTTTCGACATCAACATCGCTTCCGTGCTGGCTTTTCTGCTCGTTCCCGTTTGCTGGTATGTTTTGTACAAAACGCCGTTCGGTTTGCGTCTGCGAGCGGTCGGCGAAAATCCGGCGGCGGCGGATGCGGCGGGCGTGAGCGTCCTGAAATTACGCTACACAGCGGTTATTTTGTCGGGCATTCTGGCGGCGGCAGGCGGCGCGTATCTTTCGACCGGACAATCTTCGCTGTTCACGCGCGGAATGACTGCCGGACGCGGATTTATCGCGCTCGCCGCGCTGATTTTAGCGAAATGGCGACCGGTTCAAGTGATGTTCGCGTGTCTGTTTTTCGGTTTTACGGAAGCCTTAACGATTCCGCTTTCGAGTTACCGGCTTGCTTCGGGCGAAACAATTCCGGTTCAGTTCGTTCAAATCATTCCTTATGTTTTAACGATCATCGTCCTCGCCGGATTCGTTGGTTTATCGCGCGCGCCGAAAGCTCTCGGCGTTCCGTATAGTAAAGAAAAATAAAAATTTAACGATTGGCTTCCAACTTCAAGTTTAATAATTTATTAAGTGAAATGCCCTGCTGCGTCGCTTCAATCACGAGTTGCCGATGCATATATTCGGGCATTCGCAACACGAGTTTGCCGCTAAAGGAACGTTTGCCGAAAGGTTCGGGAATCAATTCTTTCGATTCAATTAAATCTTTAATTACAAAATCCACGACGTTTTTAATTTCGCTCAAGGCTTCTTCCTGCGTCTCGCCGTGCGCGGCTAAGGAAGGAAATTCAGCACGCGAGCGATGAACGCTTCATCTTCCTCAGACCAGCCGACGCTGTAAAGATATTGCTCGATTTTTGGCAAACTTTCTTTTGTAGTTTTAACTTTTCTTTTAATCGTCTTGTTCATATTTCTTATCTGCTTCAAGTTTTTTCAATTTTCGCAAAGCGTTGAGAACCTGACGCACCTGATAAGGTTTAGCATTTTTGTCTTTTCCCTTTTGCAGGTTGATTCGCGGGTCGCCTTGCCAGGGAGTTTTGAAGATATGATGACTGCCGGTGACGCGATAGTTTCCAAAAAAATCCTCACAAATCTTCAGCAACTGCAAAAAACTTAACTTTCCATTATCGCCGTTCAATTCAGCAATGAATTCCTGTAAATTATTTTGCAATTTTTCAAAAAACTAAAATGGAAAGCATTCATTAGATAGTATTGTATGTGGTATCACTTATCAAAATAATTGACTGCGTTTTCCTAAAATAAGTATTTTGTGGTAAAAATTAAGTCCTTTATGAGTTACGAAAAAGCGCAGGAAACAGCCGATTTTATAAAATCGAAATATGACAGGGAAATAAAAGTCGCCGTCGTTTTGGGCAGCGGTTTAGGCGCGTTTGCCGATGAAGTTGATAATGCGGTGACGATTCCCTACGGAGAAATTCCGCATTTCTCAAAATCTACTGTTGAAGGTCACGCCGGACAGCTCGTTTTGGGCGAAGTCGCGGGCGTTTCCGTCGCCGTTCAGCAAGGTCGTTTTCATTATTACGAAGGTTACGACATCGAGCAGGTGATTTTTCCGGTTCGTGCGTTTGGCGTTCTGGGCGTGAAAAATCTGATTTTGACGAATGCGGCGGGCAGCGTGAATACGGATTTTCCGCAAGGATCGCTGATGCTGATTCGAGATCATATTAATCTGATGGGCGTTAATCCTTTGCGCGGCAAAAACGACGAACGATTCGGCGTACGGTTTCCCGATATGACGGAAGTTTACGCGCTCGATTATCAGGAAATCGTTCTCGATGAAGCGAAAAAAATGGCGCAGGAAAAAGCGCGGCGCAAATCAGACGGCAGGAAAAAGCGCCGATTATTTTCTGCGGCGCGGCGTTTACTGCGGTTTGAGCGGTCCGACCTATGAAACGCCTTCGGAAGTCCGAATGATCAGACTGCTCGGCGCGGACGCACTCGGAATGTCAACGGTGCCGGAAGCCATCGCCGCCCGACATCAGGGAATGAAAATCATCGGCATTTCCTGCATCACGAATATGGCGGCGGGCATCAGCGACGACGTAATTCATCACGAAGAAGTAATGGAAACCGGCGCGAAAGTGGCGAAAACCTTTAAGGAGTTATTGCAGCGCGTTATTGAAAGAATCAGCTAAACAAATCTTATGATTATCGGAATTTGCGGCGGAACAGGTTCGGGGAAAACGACGATTGCCAGAAAAATTATGGAAGCCGTCAAAGGCGAGAGCGTGGTTTTGATCGAGCAGGATTCGTATTATCGAAATCTCGAAGATATGCCGCTCGACGCGCGACAGCAGACGAATTTCGATCATCCTGATTCGATTGACAGCGAAATGCTCGTGAATCATCTGAAGCGTTTGAAAGACGGCTTATTCGTCGAAATGCCGGTTTACGATTTCAAAACGCACACCCGAAGCCGCGAAACCGAACACATCGAACCGAAGCCGGTCGTTATCGTCGAAGGAATTTTGATTTTCTCCGAACCGAGAATTTTGAATCTCCTGGATGTCAAATTTTTGTTGACACGCCCGACGACATTCGTTTTATACGCCGTCTTGCAGCGCGATATTGCCGAGCGCGGGCGAACGGTCGAATCGGTCATCGCGCAGTATTACGCGACCGTTCGCCCGATGCATTTCGAATTTGTCGAACCGTCGAAACGCCGCGCCGATATTATTATTCCCGAAAGCGCAAATACGGAAATCGGCATCGAATTTATTTGCAGCAAAATCCGCGAAGAAGTCAGCCGAGAAATCGCTCAGTAGATTTTTTCGCTTCAAAAATTTGATGAAAAACACGCAGGAAGATTGATTGAAGCCGCCACCGAAGCCCGCGACAAAGCCTTCGCGCCGTATTCAAATTTCAAAGTCGGCGCGGCTGTCAAAACCGAAAACGGGAAAATCTACACCGGCTGCAATATTGAAAACGCGAGTTACGGTTTAACGATTTGCGCCGAGCGCGTGGCGATTTTCAAAGCGATTTCCGAAGGCGAAACAGAATTTTCCGAAATCGCCGTCGTCGCCGACACCGAAGAATTAACACCGCCGTGCGGAGCCTGTCGCCAGATAATCTGGGAATTCTGCGGCGACGTGCCGGTAATTTGCGCCAACTTAAAAGGCGATGTTGAAACAATGCCGATGAATGAACTTCTCCCGAAAGCATTCGACTCAAAATTTTTCAAGTAATTGTTAATTTGTTTCGAGTGGCAAAAAATCTTTGACTTGCAGCGAAACATCTGGAAAAGCAACTAAATTAAAATTCTGTCCCGCACGATAAGTTTGTTTTGACTGAAAGCCATCGGAGTCCGGTTCGCGGTAATCTTCGAGAGTTTTTTCCTGCACGTTCAGCAAGATGTTACTGCCGAATTCCCGCTTGGGCATACGCCGCACCTTTCGTGTTACGGTCGTAGCCGAGAGTCGAGTCGGCAACTTCTAAAACCAGAAAAATCTCTTCCGGTGTCGGGTGAGAATTTTCGTATTCGTCTTCTTTCGGAACGGCTAAAACAATGTCCGGCTCAGGTTCGGAAAAATCATTGAGCCAAATTGGATTTTGATTGCGGACAAATACTTTATCACTCAAAACTTTGAAAAAAAACTCTTGCCGCGCGGTCGTTTGCCGCCGAATGTTTGGTTCCTTTAGGCATTTTTTCAACAATCACTCCGTTTAAAAGTTCGATTTGGTCGTTTTCGTCGAAAACTCCGCTTTCAATCATTAAGTCGTATTCTTCAACCGTAATTTGACGCAGTTTGAGAGTTTCGCCGTTGAAATTGCCGATAACCGGTTTTGTTTGGGAAGAAAATTCAATAACAGCCGACATAATTTTTCACCTCGAAGAAATTCTAATTCATTTTGCCTGTTTTGTGAATAATTTGATTTGCAACGCGAATTATTGTAAATTCAGCTATGGAAAAGCTAAATATTTTATTCTTCGTTTCAATTCTTTTGTTTCTCCCGCTCGCAATTCTCGCGCAGAAAAAATCTCGTTGATTTAATCGTCCAAAACGGAACTGTCGTGACGATGGATGCGAATAGGCGCGTTATCGAAAACGGCGCGGTTGCCGTTCAGCAAAAGCGAAATCGTCGCGGTCGGAACGATGGCGGAAATCACTCAAAAATTTACATCAAAACAAACGATTGACGCGCGCGGCAAACTCATTATTCCCGGATTTGATCAACACGCACACGCACGTTCCGATGTCTCTGTTTCGCGGCATTGCCGACGATCTGGATTTGCAGGAATGGCTGACGAAATTTATCTTTCCGGCGGAAGCGAAAAACGTGACGGAAGATTTCGTGCGCGTCGGAACACGGCTCGGCGTGGCGGAAATGATTCGCGGCGGCACGACGACGTTTTGCGATATGTATTATTTTGAAGATGCCGTCGCCGACGAAACTTTCAAAGCCGGAATGCGCGGCGTTTTGGGCGAAACGATTATTGATTTTCCGGTCGCCGACAACAAAACGCACGAAGAAGCGATGGCTTACACGGAAAAATTTATCAACAAGTGGAAAAATAATCCGCTGATAACGCCCGCGCTCGCGCCGCACGCGCCTTATACGGTTTCGACCGAACATCTGAACAACATCAAACGACTTTCCGATAAATTAAACGCGCCGATTGTAATTCACGTTTCCGAAACTAAAAAAGAAGTTGACGATTCGATTGCCAGCGAAAAAATTTCGTCCGGTCGAATATCTCGAAAGCATCGGATTTTTGAACAATCGCGTGATTGCCGCGCACACGGTTCACATCAACGACGCGGAAATTGATATTTTGAAACGCGAAAACGTCGGTTCGGCGCATTGTCCGCAATCGAATATGAAATTCGCGTCGGGCGTTGCGCCGGTTCCGCAGATGCTTTTGAAAGATTTGGCGGTCGGTTTGGGAACCGACGGCGCGGCTTCGAACAACGATTTGAGCATCTGGGAAGAAATGGACACGGCGGCAAAACTGCACAAAGTTTTTTCCGGCGATCCGAAAGTTGTGACTGCCGCGCAGGCATTTGAAATGGCGACGATTCGCGGCGCGCGAGCTTTGCATCTGGAAAAATCTATCGGCTCGATTGAAACGGGAAAACGCGCCGACATCGTGATTGTTGATTTCGACGATTTGAATCAAACGCCTTTTTATAACATCTATTCGCATCTGGTTTACGCGACGAAAGCCGACGATGTGCGCGACGTTATTATTAACGGGAAAGATCGTGATGCGCGACCGACGTTTGCTCACACTGGACGAAAATGTTATAAAGAAAGACGCAAACGCATATCGTCAAAAAATCATCACATAGTTTATCGAATTGAAATAACAGGTTTTAGAAACTTGTCGGAGATGCGTTTTGGAATTTTAATAAATTATTTGTTCAGGTCGTACAAAGTGAATGATTCGCTTTGACCTTTGCGGAAAATTTTAGTCCGAAATCTAATTTTAAGGAGACTCGAAAATGCCGCTGAATGTCAAAAGATTTTGCCTGTTCGGTTTTACTATCATTTACTGTTTCAATTTTAGCGTTCGCGCAGACATCAGCCGATGTGATGCGTGAGCGCGTGGCGAAAGCCAAAGCCTATATCGCCGTCAGAAATTACGGCGCGGCGATTTACGAACTCGAAAACATCCGGCGCGAAACCAGCGACCCGACCGTTAACGGCGTAGTCAATGTTTTGCTGATCAACAGTTTTCTCGAACAGGGCGACTACAAACGCGCCCAGGATTTTCTAACCGAACTCTCAAAAAAAACCGGCGCGTCGGCAAGTTATTTAGCCGCCGCCGGACAAGTCGTGAAAGGCGCGCGCAACCAAATGGAGCGTTATCGCTCGCTCGGTTTCAGTATGTCCGACCCGAATCTGCCGAAAGATGCGGTCGACGACGTTGATAAAATGCGCGAAACGCTCGAAAAAGTCGTCGAGCAGACGAAAATTTTGAGCAAAGATAAAGCGCAGACATCAAACGCGATGGCATTGATGGAAGAAGCAACCGTCGCGCGAGGCGGTTTGGCGCGTGATGATTTCGACGCGAATCGCTGGAAAAACGAAACCGCCGACGCGCGTGAAGATTTAGCCAGTTCGAGAAGCGTCATCATCAACGCTGTCAACGAAACTCCGGCGCAGACGAATACTGATTGCCGCTAACCCGAATCCGAATAACGCCGCGCTAACGACGAATAATCTGCCGCAGAATAATCAAAAGCCGACATTCTTCAAACTCTGTCCTCCGCCTTCCAATCTGATAAAATAATTGTCGCTAAAAACGAAACGGATTCGACTTCGCCCGTTGCGGAAACGCCGAAACTGGAAATAAAAAAGGTCGACGAACCGGCGACCGTAGCGACAAACGATTCGGCAAACCGAACTCAGAACGCGCCGCGTTGAAGATACGGACGCCAAAACCAACACGGCGGAAAATAAGACTGAAACTAATCCGAATGTTGCGAAGCAAACGCAGCCGGGTGAAAAACGATTCGCCGATGGCGGTCGGTTCATTGGTCAATTACGCTACGCAAAAAGCCAATCCGGTTTATCCGCTGATAGCGAGAAATATGCGTATGACCGGCATCGTTAAAGTCGAATTGATGATTGATGAAAACGGACAGGTCGCGCAAGTGCAGAACACGAGCGGACCGCCGATGCTCAAACAGGCGGCGACCGACGCAATTAAAAAGTGGAAATTTAAACCTTTCACGCGCGACGGTCAGGCGACGAAAGCGACCGGCTTTGTGAATTTTAATTTCAGTTTATAAGTATTTTTCAGCTCAAAAATAAAAAAGGCATTCGCTTTATCAAAGCGAATGCCTTTTTGTTATAAATCAAAGTTATTTTATCGTCTGTTGCCAGTATCCAAAGACGGCTGACGATCTCTGTTTGCGCCTGCGCCGGGTTACATAGGCACTGTACGCCGACACCGCGAAACAGCGGCGTAAAAATCCATTTGCTGTGATTTTCGATACCGTAATAAGCGATTATCGCGCGGCTCCGGCTCTGGCTGGCAACGCCGATAAAAGATGTTTTGTCGGTTTTTATTTCGATTTCCTCTTCTGAATCTTCTTTAAGTCTCGATCGAGTTTCCGTGTTAACAATATTAACCAATGCACTTGTCACGTAACGGTCGAATACTGGCTCGCGGCTCGCGGGCTGGCCGGCAAAGAACCGTTGTTGTAGCTTTGCACGCGGCGACCGAAACTTTAGAAACGCTTGGCAGTCGGTTCGATCAATCGCCATTTTCCGTCTTCGGCTGAGCGGATCAATCGCCGATGACGGACGCAGAATCTGGCGTTTTTTCGTGCCCTGCGGCAAACCTTCAAGCAAATCGTCCATCGAATTCGGAAGCTTGCCCTGATAGAAAACGACGTATTGGCGAATCGCGTCGGCAACTTCTTCGCCGCGCCTGATCGTTTCGAGTTCTTTTTCGCGCTGAACGCCCTGCTGAACCGTCGGCGCGATTGCCAGCATAGCAACTGCTACCAGTGTCATTACCGCCATTAAAGCAATCAGCGACATTCCGCGTTCGGATTGGCGGTTGGCGATCTGCGATTGGTCGATTTGTCTGCGTCTTCATTTGGTATTTTTATCCGTTCCCATCATCGTCCTCGTCATCCTTTTCGGTTTTCGGCGGCGGTGTCGGCGGAGTAATTGGAATAGTTTCACACGGAATTCCCGGCGGACACCGGCTGATTCAGCTCCGGGATTAATCGGAGTAAGATTCGGACTATTCGGATTCGGATTTAATGTGTTATTCGTTCCGCGCGGAAAAGTTCGTCCGCCATTGGGCAGCGTCGTCGGAACATTCGGATTTTGATTACCCGAACCGGCGGTCTGTCCGGGCTGCGGACGCGTCAGCGCGAGCCGATGTTTGAATCCTAAATTAACGTCTTCAAAAATTGTTTCGCTCGCCGAAATACTCATTAAGCGAAAACGTCCGCCGACAACATCATTCAGCCGCGCGCTGATCGGAAGTCGGTTTGCCCTGTTCCTGAAAATACGCCGTATCGTTGTTAAAACGCTGGCGGGCAATCATCCCGATATATTGAAACTGCGGCGTGGGCGGAGCCTGCACGTTGATCGAAACCTGATTTGAATAAAGTCCGCCGTCCGGCGTCCGAACCATAATCTGCATTGAACCGGCGCCGCTGATAAAGTTCGAAGGCACGTCGGCAACTAGTTTCTGCGGACTGATAAACGTCGTCGGCAACTGACTGCCGTTCAGAATAAATCAGCGATTCGGGCGTAAATTTATCGCCGTTGACTTCCAGACGGAAAGTTTGCTGACCGGCGTAAACGCTCTGCGGCGTAACAAATCCGATCATAATCGGCGGCAGCGGCGTCGGTGTCGGCGGCGGCGGCGTTTCAATCGGTTTCGGCGGCGGCGTCGGTGTCGGACTATACGGAGTCGGCGGCGGCGGTTCGTAAAACGCGAAAATATTTCTGCCCGCGTCCGGCGCGTAGAAATTGCCCGGATCATAAATAACCGGCGTAGTTGTATATGTGAGAATTTCTTTCGTCAGTTGTCGGCATCGCGACAGTTTCCGCACTTCTGCGCGGCGCGGCGGTCGGTGTCGGCGAAGCGGTGACGCGGTCACGGAAATTTTGCGCCCGCCGAAAAATACTGCCGCCGAAAGTGATAGGTGTAGCGCAGCACGACGACCGCCATCACGCCAAGCACGATGGCCGCGATGATTTTGTTGCGTTCCGCCGGACTTTTTCCTTCAAATAATTTCATTTCTCGTTACTGCTATTGATTATTAACTTCCGGAACGGTCGGCTGAAAAGTTCGGACGGCGAAAATATGCCGCCATTTCGAGTCGTAAACTCACGGTTTCGCCGCGTGTTTTGCCGCGCAGATTTCGGCTGCTGATTCTGCGGAACAGTCTGCGTAAGCGTCGGGTTTTGCGCAATGCTGTTCGGATTCATCGGATTAATCTCGACTTGATTGATTGATGCCTGCGTCGGTTTCGACGAGTCAATTTTTTGGTCTTCGTTTTCCGCCGGTTCGAGTTCAATCGGCTGATAACGACAAACTGCTGGCTGGTTTCAATTTCCCTGATAAACCGCCGCAGATTCTGATACGAACCTTCGACGGTCGTCGTCACGTAAACGCCCGGAAACAGACTCTGAAATTTCGTTCTGCCGCGCTCGCCTTCAGTTTGCTGATTGCGCCGGTTGCCTTTCGGACAATCTCTAGCGGCGCGTAATCGGGTCCGCTCGTATTGGTCAAACCATAAGCCGCGATCAAACCGTTGAGACGCTGGTAAAGCGACGTTTTATCAAGCAAAGGATTTCGCAGATAACGCGTTTCAAAATCGTTGACGCTCGTGATAAGTTCGGCAACACGCGCTTCGGTCGTCGTAATCGTGCCGTATTTATTTCGCGAAGAAATCAACTGCGCTTCTAAATCGATTGCGTTTCGCCTTGTTCGCTTCGAGTTCTTTTCTCGCCGGCAAAACCACCAAAACAAACAAAAGAATCGGTCGCCAAAATCGCCAGCAATCCCAAGCGCGACGACTGCGCGATTTCCGCCTTTCCCCACATTCCCGCGTAACATTTTGCGCGGGCGATTTTTCGGCATGATGTCAATGCGCGGCTCTTTTTCGATAACGATGGTTTCATCGTTCGGTCAACAAAACCGTGCGCGTTTCCTCTTCGATAACGACAGTCGAATCTTTCGTCGTGCCGTATTCGTTGACGGTCATTTCCGGCTCGACGGGCGGTTCAATCGGATCATTCGGGTTATGATTTTCGTTCATTATTGATTTCCTCCCTGTTTCCAGCGCGACATCGGAAGTCACGGCGGGATTGTAACCGTAACGCGGCGTGTAAATAACCGCAAACTGTATTCCGTGTAAGTAAATGCTTTCGGTTTTCTGCAAATCCTGTCCGCGCAGTTCGGCTTGAAACATACCCGAATTGTTCATCGCTTCAATCATTGTGATCACGCTTGATAATCGCGGCTGAGAACGGCAAATTCCAATTCGGCTTTCGTTTTGTCGCCGTCTTTATAAATATTCTGAACAGCAATGCGCGAAACGCTGACGCCGCCGGGCAGAAGCGACTCCAAATCGGCGAATAAACGCGACCAGCCGAATGATTTGTTCGCTACGAGTTTGTGCGCGGCACTCAAAAGCGCTTGCTGTTCAGGAGTTAATTGCTGCTGAACAAGTTCGCCTTTGCCTCGCAGAGCTTCGACTTCCGTCTGCATCTGCGCGATTTCCGCTTTGGCGATTTCGTTCTGCATTGTCGTGTTTCGCAAAGTCGGCGAATGACAAAACCGCGCCCGAAACGGCAATCGCCAGAAACAGAAGCGCGATCACATACGGCAAAGTCCGATTGCGAAAAGGTCGGCTTGATAAATTGAGTTTGTTAATCACTTTTTTTAGATTGTCCTTAATCCGTCGTCAGTTGTCCGCTGTTCGATCAAACTATAAATGAATGCGAACGTGAAAATAAGTCTATCAAATTAAAATTGCATTGGACAACGAATGTCGGATAAAACAGTGGCTTTCACGTTCGATTCGGGAGAAAAGTTGCAAAAGCTTACGGGAAATATTAAAGACCGGACGAAGTTGAGCGCGCGCTTAACTTCGTCCGGTCTTTTGCTCAAACGTATATTTTCTAATCCTGACGCGGCGGCAAAGTTTTGTGTATTTCTTCTGCGCTCAAATCCTGATAAGCGCAAACGCGGTTTCTGCCCATCCGTTTGGCGCGGTAGAGCGCGGAATCAGCCATTTCGACGAGTTCAATCGGATCGCTCGAATCGTTCGGGAAATGCCGCGACGCCGATGCTGATAGTAATGCGATGCGTGTCCGAATGTTTGCCCTGTCGGTAACGCTGAACGGCTGATTTTCGATTTCCGTGCGAATGCGTTCCGCCGCAACCAATCCCTGCGCGAGTTCCGCATCAAGCAGAAAAGCGGCAAATTCTTCGCCGCCGAACCTTGCCGCCGCGTCGCCGCTCCGCAAATTCTGCGTAATGCACGTGCCCGATTTCCTCTAAAGTTCTACTGCCTGTCAGATGTCCGTATGTGTCATTGACGTTTTTGAAATAATCAATATCCATCATCAACACGCAAAATTTTCGCTTTTCCTGTTTGGCGCGTTCCGCTTCGCGGCGCAGTTCCGAGAAAAACGAACGGCTCGAAAGCAATCCGGTCAAATCGTCGTGCGAAAGCAGACGGCGAATCTGTCGTCTGATATTCGCGGTCAATTTCGTCAAGCATTTCGAACCGCAAAATATAGCTCGCCGATAGTGATTTTATCGCCGTTCTGCAAAGTTTCGCTTTTGATTTTCTGTCCGTTGAGCTGCGTTCCGTTTCTCGAAGTCCAAATCGGTCAGTAAATACTCGGTTAATCCGGTTTCCGCATTATAAATTGTGTTAATGCGGGCGTGCAGCCGCGAAATCAGTGAATCGTTGATGCGCACGTCGGCTTCGAGTGCGCGTCCCAAAATAACTTCCTCGCGCTCAAGCGGAATCGGCACGGCGATTAAATCGCCGCTCAAAAAAACGAGCGCGGGACGCAGATCACGATTTTGACGTTTTGCTTTGATTCATATAAAGGAAGGCACGTCAGCGGCATAAAATTATGCCGGGAATTATAGAATAAAACATTTTTGCCCAAATTTGCCAGACTTTATTTTTTCACGCATAGTCTTATTTTCGGCGATTTTGAGATTTGTTTCCGATTTTCTTACAAATCACGAATAAAAATTCGGAATTTACGAATGAAGATTCTCATTGTCAAACTCAGCAGCATCGGCGATGTCGTGCACACGCTGCCCGCGCTCGCCGCGATTCGCCGCACTCTGCCCGACGCGGAAATTTCGTGGGCGGTGGAGCGCAGCGCGGCGGAAATTCTGCGCGGCAACGAGATGATTGATAATTTGATCGAGATTGACACGCGCTCGCTGCGGCGGCGCGGCGGAACAATTTCCGAAGGAATTTTGCGCAGCGCGAGTCGCCAACTGCGCGAGCTTCGCCGATATGAATTCGATGTCGCGCTTGATTTTCAAGGCTTGCTCAAATCCGCTTCGATCATCAAACTTGCCAAAACAAAGAAACGCTTCGGCTTTTCCAAAAAAAATCTGCGCGAACCGGCGAGCCGCTTTCTTTTGACCGACACGATAGAAGTCGAACCACAAACGCATATCATTCGCAAAAATCTGACGCTGGCAAAAGAAGCCTTAAACATAGAAGTTCTCGAAACGAATTTTGAATTTCCGATTTACACCGATGAAATTCACAAACTCGAAGCCGCGCAAATCATCGAACAGGCGGGCGAAAATTTTGCAATATTAAATCCGGCAGGCGGCTGGACGACGAAAATCTGGTCGGCGGAAAAGTTCGGCGAATTAGCGGATAAACTTTGGGAAGAAAATAATTTAGTTTCAATTGTCACGACCGCGCCGAATGAAATCGAACTGGCGAATAAAGTTCTGCGAAACAGTCGTTCGGGGAAAGTTTTAGTGGCACAGCCAAGTTTGAAAGGCTTTTACGAATTAGCCAAACACGCTAAAATCTATATCGGCGGCGACACGGCGCCGACGCATCTGGCGGTGGCGGCAAACGCTCCGATTGTCGGCATTTTCGGTCCGACCGAATGGTGGCGCAACGGCAGCCCGAACGAATCGGACATCTGCGTCGAGCGAACGGACATTAATTGCCGCGTAAATTGTCACCGCCGCGCCTGCGACAATTGGATTTGTATGGACATCAAAATCGGAAACGGTTTTGCGTGCGGCGCAAAAAAGATTAGAATTATCGGCGAAATGAGTAGAAAAAAAGCTACGCCAATCCAACGTTTTCGTGTGCCGCTCGGTTTTTTGTTCGCGGCGATATTTTTGATTTTCGCCCGACCCGAAATAATAACTTTAATCATCGGCGGCGCGATTGCCGTCGTCGGACTTTTAATTCGCGCGTGGGCTTCGGGACACATTCGCAAAAATCAAACTTTAGCCGTTTCCGGTCCGTATTCATACACGCGCAATCCGCTTTATCTCGGAAGTTTTATTTTGGGTTGTCGGTTTTACCATCGCGTCAGGCGTTTGGTGGCTCGCGTTTCTGTTTATCGCCTTGTTTTTGGGCATCTATTTGCCGGTGATGCGCGTCGAAGCCGGAGAATTGACGAATATTTTCGGCGAAGAATACAAAGAATATGCGACGCGCGTTCCTTTGTTTTTTCCGCGTCTGACGGCGGGCGAAAAATCGGAAACGCGCTTCGATTTCGCGTTGTATATGCGTTACCGCGAATATCAGGCGGCACTCGGTTTAATTTTCGCGTGGTCAATTTTGCTCGCCAAAGCGATTTTTCTGAAATAACCTTAGCCCTGATTTAATAAATTGAACGGCGAATTAACACGCGCACAACGCGTAACAAATCAAAAACAGGTTATATTTTGATTCTTTTTCTAGTGTTCTTTTAGTGTTGATTCGTGGGTTAGATTTTGTTTTGTTCTTATCGCAAACTGAGGTTAAAATAAATTTATGACGATAAAAAACATTCTCAGCTCCTTTTTATTGATTTTCACGCTCGCTTACGGCGCGACCGTTTTCGCGCAAAAGTCAGAAGTTTACACCGCTGGCGAACATTTGATTTACGAAGCCAAATACAGCAAAGCGATTCTGCGCGGCGTTCCGGCTGCCGATTTAAATTTCACGGTCGAGCGAGCGGCGAACGGCGACGATTTTCTGATAAAATCCGAAGCCCGCTCGAAAGGCACGCTCGTCAGAATGTTCGCCAAGTTTTATCAAAATCTGCAATCAACCGTTGACGACAAAACTTTTGCCGTCAAACGCACCGTCAAACGCGACGAACAGGGCGAACGCGTGCGCGAATCCGAAGCACTTTTCGATTACAAAGAAAAAAAAGTCATCTACATCGAAACCGATCCGAACGATGCTGCGCGTCCGCCGCGTCAAGTTGCTTCGCCGATTTCGGCTGACACGCAGGATTTGATCACCGGAATTTACACGATGCGCCGTCTGCCGCTCGTCGCCGGCAAAACATTTGAATTATCAATCAGCGATTCAGGCTTGGTTTATAAAATTCCCGTTCGCGTGACTGCCCGCGAACAGCAAAAAACGATTTTCGGGCGCGTTTGGTGCTTCCGCGTGGAGCCGTTAATTTTCGGCACAAACCGTTTAATTGACGGCAAAGGAAGTATGATTTTGTGGATAACCGACGACGCTCGCCGCCTGCCGGTTCGAGCGCAAATTAACGCTAACATCGGCAGAGTCGAAGTTAAATTGAAGAAGGCGGAAAACAAATCAGAGGCTTCAGCGAAGACCGAATAACTGCTTAAAAACAAGTCTCGCATTTGTTTCCTGGCGTTTCCGCAATGCATAATCGTTCGTATTACAAAAAATTATTTAACGAAAATTTATGAAAACGAACGATAAAAACATCAAAGAATTCGCGCTCGAAGATTTCAAATTAAATCCGATTTCTTCGGCTGATTCAACAAAAACCGGGATTTTAATTGACGATGCCGAGGACGATATTCTTTCCTTAAACACTGCGCCGCAAATTCCGACTGACGCGCAAATCGTCGCCGAACAACCTGAAGCTGCTACGGAAACGGTCGAAGCCGAAGAAATCGAAGACCCGATTTTCAAGGAACTATCCGCGCCGAAATTGCCCGAACTGAAAAAGGAAACACGCGCCCGTCTGCAAATGCAGTCGCCGACGAAAATTCATTTTTACTGGACTTTCAAGGAAAATCCGTTTCAAATTTTAAAGCGAATTTTCGGCAGCCAGACGAATTATCAACTCGTCGTCAAGCTCATCAACCAGACAAGCGCCCGCGAAGAATTTTTTCCGATTGAAACGGAAGGCTCGGCGTGGTTTGACGCGGACGCGGATTCGACTTATCAGGCTGAAATCGGTTTTTACGCGGTAAATCGCCCGTTTGTGCGCGTTTTGTTTTCAAATTCAATTGAAACGCCGAGAAAAAATCCGTCGCCGCGTCAGGATTATTCGGAATATTTCGCCGTTTCCGCCAACCAATTTGCCGAAGTTCTGCACGTTTCCGGTTTCGAGCAGGATGCTTTTGAAGTCGCGCTCGCCGGCGACGATCTTGAATTTGCCGACAGCCGCACGGAAAACGCTTTTTCACAAATCACCGGAGTTCTGCACAGCGATCTTGACGAAAATCAGGCAAGCGAAATCCGCTTTGTGCTGCTCGCGCTCGCTTCAGGTTATTCGCCCGAAGATTTGCGCGGACAAATCAGCCCGCGCCTTTTCGCAATGCTTTTGGAACACACTGAAAGATTGAACGCCGGAAACGCGCTCGCCGCGCTGCGGGAAAACTTCGGCGTGTTTACCGGCGAAACGATTGATGAGGAAGAAGAGATTTTTCAACCGGCGGTTTTCGGCGCGAGTTTGATAAATTTCCCGCGCACTCTAAAACGCGGAACACTGCCGAAATTTTCGCCGCTCAGCTCGCTTCGGTAAGTTTTGACGAAGAAGAATTATCCGCAGATAAACACAAAAAACACAGATTATAAGACAAAAGCCGAAAGATTTACCTTTGATTTGTTTTTCGCTTTTTTCTTTACAATATCCGTGTTCATCTGTGTTAATCTGTGGATAATTTTTTTTCGATTCAAACAAACCAAATTTATGCCAATCGGTTATTTCAGCTTAATTTTACACGCGCATCTGCCGTTCGTACGTCATCCGGAATATCCCGAATTTCTTGAAGAAGACTGGCTTTACGAAGCGATCACGGAAGTTTATCTGCCGCTGATTTTCATCTTTCAAAATCTGCACGAAGCCGGAATGAAACCGCGTCTGGCGATGAATGTTTCGCCGCCTTTGTGCGAAATGCTGGCTGATAAACTGCTCGAAGAACGCTACACGCGCCATCTCGAAAATCTGTTTGAATTGGCGAAAAAAGAACTTGAGCGCGTGGAAAAAGAAGCGCCGCATTTTTACGATGCCGTGCAAGATGTATGTGGACAATTTGGGCGCGTCGCTCAATCTCTGGAACAACAAATACGAGCGCAATTTAATCAATGCCTTTCGCGAATTGCAGGAAGAAGGCGTTTTGGAAATCATCACCTGCGGCGCGACGCACGGATTTTTGCCTTTAATTTCGACGCAGGAAGCGCGTCGGGCGCAAATTAATATCGCCGTCAACAATTACAAAAAACATTTCGGCAGACAGCCGCGCGGCATCTGGCTGCCCGAATGCGCTTATGAACCGGGCATTGAAAATTTTTTGAAAGATGCCGGAATCGAATATTTTATCGGCGATTCGCACGCGATTCTGTATGGCGAACCGCGCCCGCGTTACGGCGTTCACGCGCCGGTGTTGTCCGAACGGTGTCGGCGTTTTCGCCCGCGATGTCGAAACGTCGGAGCAGGTTTGGAGCGCGGAAGTCGGTTATCCGGGAAATGCCGATTTATCGCGAATTTTACCGCGATGTCGGTTGGGATTTGCCGCTCGAATATCTCAAACCGCATCTGCACAAAGACGCAGCGCGGCGACATTTAGGCTTGAAATATTATCGAATTTCGGGAAAAACCGTTTCGAGCGGCGATAAAGAGCCGTATGTGCCGAATTGGGCAAACGAGCAAGCCGCCCGCGACGCGATAGATTTTGTCGGCAAACGCATCCA
The DNA here is from genome assembly GCA_963761145.1 of Pyrinomonadaceae bacterium. Lineage (GTDB taxonomy): Bacteria > Acidobacteriota > Blastocatellia > Pyrinomonadales > Pyrinomonadaceae. The sequence goes on along the minus strand of CAVXFU010000010.1, from coordinate 397,681 downwards.
GCAAGCATATAAACTACGCGAAACTTTTGAAGGACATCCGCCGCTCGTCAACGCGCCTTACGATGCCGAACTTTACGGGCATTGGTGGTTTGAAGGTCCGCAATTTTTGGATTTCCTGTTTCGCGAACTGCATTACAAAAACGATTTGGTTGAACCGATTACGCCCGGCGATTTTCTCGACGCGCATATTCCGATTCAGATTCAACAGCCGACCGCTTCGAGTTGGGGCGCGAACGGTTATTACAAAGTCTGGCTCAACGAAGGCAATTCGTGGATGTATCCGTATCAGCACGACGCCGAACGCAAAATGACCGAACTTGCCAATAGATTTCACGAACCGAACGAATTAGAATGGCGAGTTTTGAATCAATTAGCGCGTGAATTATTACTCGCGCAGTCGAGCGATTGGGCGTTTCAGATTTATCAGGGAACGACCGTCCAATATTCGTCAAACCGTTTTAAAATGCACATTCACCGCTTTGATTTACTGGCGAAAATGCTGGAAAGCGGCGAAACTGACGAAGCGATGCTCAAAGAAATCGAATGGCGCGACAATATTTTTGCGGAAATTGATTATCGAATTTATCGAAGCTAAAGTTATGCCAACAAATCAAAAGTTGCCGTTGAGAAACGTTCAGCGAATCGGCGGGTTATTAATACTTCTCGTCAGTTTGGGCTTTATCGTTTGGACCTGGCATACGGCTTTATATCAAAATTATTTTTATCCGAAAGCGGCGATGATTTTTCCACCGTTTTTCTTTATGGGTTTGGGATTATTGCTCTTTCCCGATTATAAAACTGAACGAATTGCGCGCGGCGAAGATATTTCAAATTTGAGCGGAGTGAAACTTCTAACAGCGCGTTGGTGGGTGATTTTAGTTGTCGGAATCGGTGCCGGAATCGCCAATTTTCTCTTGATCCGTTATCTTTAAAAATACTGCCTCTTTCTTTCTGGGTTTGCCTTAACATTTCGGTAAAGTTATCATTTCACTTTACTTATTGGAGATAAATTAATGGTTGAAAAAGGTGTGGAAATTGCTCCGGCAACGGGCAAACTCGGAATTTTGCTCGTCGGACTCGGCGCGGTCAGCACGACATTTGTCGCGGGCGTGGAAGCGATTCGCAAAGGAATGGCGCAGCCAATCGGCTCGCTGACGCAGATGGGAACGATTCGTCTGGGCAAACGGACGGACAATCGCTGCCCGAAAATTAAAGACTTTGTGCCGCTTGCCGATTTGAACGATGTGGTGTTCGGCGCGTGGGACATTTTTTCTGATTCGGCTTACGAAGCGGCGAGAAATGCTGGCGTTTTGGAGAAATCACAGATCGAAGATTTGCGCGAACAGCTTGAATATCTGAAACCGATGGCGGCGGTTTTCGAGCAGAATTACGTCAAGCGCATCACGGGAGAGAACGTCAAGAACCGGCAAAAATAAAATGGAGCTTGCCGAACAGCTTATCGCTGACATCGCCAAGTTTAAGGAAGAAAAAGGCTGTGACCGTTTTGTGATAGTCTGGGCAGCTTCGACGGAGATTTTCGTCACGGCTTCGGCGGTTCACGAAACTCTGGAAGCGTTTGAAAAGGGTCTTTATGACGACGATCCGAACATCGCGCCTTCGATGATTTATGCTTATGCCGCCATCAAATCGAAAGTTCCGTTCGCCAACGGCGCGCCGAATTTGTCGTGCGATATTCCCGCTCTGACCAAGCTCGCCGAAGATAACGGCGTTCCGATTTGCGGCAAAGATTTCAAAACCGGACAAACCTTGATGAAAACGATTCTCGCGCCCGGCTTGAAATCGAGAATGCTGGGTTTGGAAGGCTGGTATTCGACGAACATTTTGGGAAACCGCGACGGCGAAGTTCTCGACGACCCGGAAAATTTCAAAACCAAAGAAGAATCAAAACTCTCGGTCTTAGAACACATTTTGCAGCCGGAAGTTTACCCGGAACTTTACAAAGATTTCGCTCACGTCGTTCGCATCAACTATTATCCGCCGCGCGGCGACAACAAAGAAGGCTGGGACGCCATTGATATTTTCGGCTGGCTCGGCTACAAAATGCAGATCAAAATTGATTTTATGTGCCGCGATTCAATCCTCGCCGCGCCGCTCGTTTTAGATTTGGCGTTATTTATGGATTTAGCGCAACGCGCCAAAATGAACGGCATTCAGGAATGGCTTTCGTTTTACTTCAAAGCTCCGCAAACTGCGCCCGGGCTTTACCCCGAACACGATATTTTTATCCAATTGATGAAGTTGAAAAACACTCTGCGCCATTTGAAAGGCGAAGATTTAATCACGCATCTCGGTTTGGAATATTACGACTAAACTTAATTAAACCTAAAAACTAACATCAGTTCGGGATACGAAAAATTGAACCGCCGAGACGCGGAGACACAGAGAGGAATTAAAAGTAGAAAGCAGAAATCGAGCAAAAAAAGCGGTATTTCTAAGGTTTCGTCAAAAAACTCCGCGTCTCTGCGTCTCTGCGGTGAAAAAATTCTTACCCCGCACTGAAGTTAACTTAACTGAAAAGTCGCCGATAAGTTCTGAGTTCGCGCTTCAGCATGTGTTTCCTGCCGCGCTCGGCGGTGAGAGCAAACTAAATTTTGAACTCAAAACTTTGGTTTATTTTTGCAGGTTTATTTATTTCCCTTTCATTGTGACAATTGAAGCAAATCGGTTTACTGTTTCGTGTAAAGCACCCATTCGACTTCGAGGTGATACGGGCGGTCGGCTTCTCTCAAGACCATCGCTTTCCAGCTTTCTCTTAAAATGGCGGCTTCTTTGAACGAGAAATCGTGCAGGGCGCGGTAGCCGAGAATTTTTAGTTTGACGTAGTTACCTTCGGTCGTGCGAAGCGCGATGACGGCGTTCGGAACGAGCGTTTTGTTTGAAACGGCACTTCTTGAATAAGTCAGAGATTGCAAATCTTCGACGGTCAAATCGGCGAAATTCCTGTCCGTTACTTCGGCGATGATCGCTTTGTTTCGCGGAACTATCTGCTGTTTGTTTTTATTTATCTGTTCCCACCAAAGATCGGCTGTTTTCCGTTCGGATTTTAAATATGGCGGAAAGTTATCAAGCTCGGCGTTCCAAGTGTAAGTGCCGAGCAGAACGGTCTGCCCGCTGGCGGTTTGGATGAACTTAGCTTCTTCGATAGGAATTTGAGCCGATGTCGCGGCGGCGAAAAGAACAACGGCAAACAGTGTCGAAAATAGAAAAGTTTTCATAATTCAAGCTCCTCGTCTCAACAGTCAAAGCGTTTCGGATAATTCGGATACGCAATTGTTTTACTCCCTTTTTGGCGGCAAGTCAAAAAAGCGCGGCGAAGTTTCCATCTTCACCGCGCTTTTTTATTTTAGCTGATCGCGTATTTTACGGATTGGCGACAAAGTTGACGTTATCCAGATTGCCCGACAGCGAAGCCGTCTGCGTGTTAGGCGTGAACGTGTTCTTTTTGCCGCTGACTGTAACCGTGTAAGATACGCCGGTTGGCAGATTGGCAAAGCGATAATAACCGAAAGCATTCGTCTGCGCGTAGAGCGGCGAAGTTAAACCGCCGCCGGTCAGCGTCAAACGTGCGCTGATAATGCCGCGTCCGGCGGCAGTCGTAACTCGTCCCGTAATATTTGCCGCAGCAACAGGCGAAGCGACACAGCTCGGAAACTTGAACGAACCGATGCGAGTTTGCCAGGTGCTGGAAGATGTCGCGGCATAATATTCGTTCGTGTACCAGAAAGTGCAATCGTCGGTCGGATCAATGTTCATCGAACTGTAATCGCCCCAGCGATTATTGGTCGTTGTCTGCACGCCGCCGCCCGCGACCATTATGCCTTCGCCCTGCGGCATCGTGCCGAGCGGATCGCCCGCCAAACGTCCGGTGTAGCGAATGCCGGGGAAAACATTCAACGCGCTCGAAACGTTGTAAGCCATTCCCATATTCCCGTTTGCATCCATCGCCACGCTGCCCATCCAGCGGTGAATGTCGTCGGCAGGCGCGTAAGTGCCTTCCTGATAAACAACCGGATTGCTGCTCGGACTGCGAATTTCCCACCAGCGCATTCCGGCAATGCCGGTCGTCGCTTCAACCGACATCGAGGTTACAAGCGATTCGTGCGTACCGAAATTGCGGTACGCAAGCCGGAAAGTCGGGCGCTGACGATACGATAAAATATCGAGCCGCACGGTCGTTCCGGGTTGCGGAATACAGTTGCGGGCAGTCGTCTGACACGGAAAAACCGTGTCGAAAGCCGCCGTGTTTAATTGATTGGCGAACGCAAACGTCGAATTGCCCGGTGTCACCCAATCGTATGTAAATTTGAAAAGATTGAGCGCGTCAGCCGTTGCGCCGTAAGGTCCGCCGGCATCCATCGAGCCGAGAAAATAATACGGACTGTTCACCGGCGGCGGCGTGCGACCGTCTAAATCCGCCGGAAGCAAACCGTCACCCGTACGAGAAGACGGTGTTGGCGGCAGGACAAACGAAATAACCTGCGGCGCGGGATTGCCTGCGAGCATCTGTGCTTTGTTCAGCGCGTAGGCTCCGATACCGGCAGAACGGTCCGGCGGCACTAAATTCACGCGTGCTGATAAAATATGCGTCCGACCACACGCCGTATTTCGGATAATCAGGAAAGTTCGCGCCGGTCGTAAAAGCGTAGCGATAATAAGTTCCCGTCGGGTCGCTGCCCGTCGAGATGGCAACGCAGTTAAAATAGGTTGGACCGGCGGCGGTAAATTGGCTGAGAATCCAGCGGTCGGCAAGCTGATCGTAAACGACGACCGGATCACCGGCGTTTTCCGTCTGGCACGCGCCGCCGAAACCCGAAAAGATTGTATTGATATTTGCCGGACCGAAAAGCCTGGTTCCGGTTCTCGAATATATCGCAAACCTTGAATTGACCATCTGCACATAATGATTCGGTCCGATGTCGCCGACCGGATCAGGCGGATTAATGCCGGAATTATTCGACAGACCGTCAAAGCTCACGCCGGTCGGCGGAATCACGCCGGGACTGTCGGAATTGAAAATGCCTTTGCCCTCGACGCTTTGCAGTGCGCCGTCAGAATCGTGTTTCGTATCATTGACCGGACCGTTGCCGCGATCATCTTCGCCCTTTTCATAGTTCTTCGTCACAATCGGTTTGATCGAACGAAGCGGCGGCGACAAATCGTATTTAACAGCAGTTCGCACCGTCGGGCGCAGCGGCGTTTCCTGCGCGCTGACCGTTAGCGACAGATTCGGCAGAATTAGCAGTAAAGCTGCTGAAAGCAAAAATACGCCGGGTCTGAACAAATTGTTGAATTTAGTAAACTTGATTTTCATTAATTCTCCTTACACTTTTAAAATTAACGGATTGACGAACGGGCAAAGTGACCGATGATTTGGAATCGCGCGGTCGGAAATTGTTATTTCCAACTGTTGAAACAAGGTATATTTCTAATAAACGCTTTGCACGAAATGATAATTAAATGTCCGGTCAGTATATTATCTCGCGCGGCGAAAAGTCAATAATCACGCCGCGCCTGACGATGGCGAAACCGGCATTTTCGATTGAGTTTACTGAATTAGTTAATGAAGTCTTGCTTTTTCTCGTCAATAAAACTGACAGGCGCGTCAAACGGTTTTGAATCTTCTTCCAGACTCCAGATTTCAAACAAAACCGGCGGACACTCCATTATGAAACGCGACGGTTTCTGCAAAACGGTCTGGCGATTGTAATCAACGATCATCAGCGGATAAGTCAAATAAAGTTCGTCCTGCGCTCTGGTCAAAGCGACATACCAGAGGCGGCGTTCTTCTTCTTCCGAATCAATTTCTTTAAGCGAGCGCGGCGATGGAAATTTGCCTTCCGCCGCCCAAATTAAAAAGACGGCTTTCCACTCTGAACCTTTCGCCTGGTGAACGCTCGTCAAAGTCAAAAGTTCGTCTTCTTCGCCGCCGGAAATCACGTCTTCGCCGACGATTCCGGTCGGTTCTTTGAATCTTTCCGTTGAAAGCAAAGCGAGTTCCGACAAAAAATCTTCGGTCGAATCGTATTTTTGGGCATACATCGCCAAACCTTTCAAATCTTCGAGCCGCGCTTCAAAATTCTCGTAGTTTTCCTGTAAATACTGCTCGTAACCATTCGTCAAAATCAATTCGATTTGCTTCGCAGGCTTGCTTCGATTGTCGTCCGAAGTGATTTTTTCCAGAAGCTCGACGAAATTTTTCCAGTTGCCTTTACTGCGCGGCTGATATTTGAAATCTTCTTTTTTGACGAGCGCGAACGGATTTTCAGCGTAGGCAAGCGATTCGTAAATTTTGTTCGCTGTTTGATTGCCGACGCTCGGAATCATTTTCAAAATGCGTTTCCACGCCAGTTCGTCGCGCGGGTTGCAGATGATTCGCAAATAAGAAATCACGTCTTTAATGTGCGCCTGCTCGAAAAACCGCACGCCCGATTGGACGCGATACGGAATATTGCGGCGCGTTAATTCCAACTGCAATTCAATCGAATGATAATGCGAACGATACAAAACAGCGATTTCTTCCAAACTCGTTCCTTCGTCGCGCAATTCCAAAATCCGAGACGCGACGAACGCCGATTGCTGCTCAACGTCGCTGCACGGAATCAAAGCCGGTTTCCAATCTTTTGATTTCTTGACTGCTTCAAGCGTTTTCGGAAACTGTTTGCGGTTGTTGGAAATCGAAACGTTCGCCAAACCGAGAATTTCCGGCGTTGAGCGATAATTCAATTCGAGTTTATAAACTTCTGCGTTCGGATAACGCTTCGGAAATTCGTAGATGTTCGTAAATTCCGCGCCGCGCCACGCGAAAATTGACTGCGCGTCGTCGCCAACGACCATCACGTTTTTATGCTTGACCGCCAATAAATCAATCAATTCGGCTTGCAGCTTGTTCGTGTCCTGATATTCGTCCACCAAAATATGCTCGAATTGTTCGGCGTAAACATTCGCAATGTCGGGTTTTTCGATTAAAAGCCGTTTCCAATTCAGCAGTAAATCGTCGTAATCCATTACATTGCGTTCCTTTTTTCGCTCCATATAAACGAAATCAACGCGCTTGATTTGCTGCGCGAGCATTTCAAAATACGGATATTTTTTGATGATGACATCTTCGATAGTTTGGTCGGTATTATTGGCGTAAGAAATGATATTTTGGACAACTTCCGGTTTCGGAAATCGTTTTGCCCTCGTGTCAATCGCCGCTTCTTCGATGCAGACGTTGATAAAATCCCTTGAATCTTCCGCATCGAGAATCGAGTAATTAGAATCGAAACCGATGGATGTGGCGTGGCGGCGCAAAATTAAATTGGCGATGCGATGAAATGTTCCGCCCCAAATCCGGTGAACATTTTGCGAGCCGGTTAAAGCCTCAACACGCTTTAACATTTCTCTGGCGGCGCGATTGGTAAACGTCGCAAGCAGAATTTTCTGCGGCGAAACGCCCTGTTCAATCAAATAAGCGACGCGGTAAGTAATCGTTCTGGTTTTCCCCGTTCCCGCGCCCGCGACGACGAGCGCAGGCGACGGTTTCGCCGTGACGACGCGAAACTGCTGTTCGTTTAACTCCTGACGATAGCGCGTCAGACGTTCGGGCAAACCGCTCTCATCTCGTTTGATAACGTATTTTTTCATTCGCTTAATCAAAAGATTAGCACGAGATGAAAGCGGATAAAAATTGCGACGCAAACGAATTGAGATTTGATTTTTTTGCCCGCAAAATACAGTAAAAGGTACGAAAAAATTTCAGGAAAATCTGCTCCGAAACTTTCGCTTATTTCGTGTGTTTCGCGGGCAAAATCTCTTTTCAATTCTCCGGCTTGCGCGACCAAAGAGTGGCGAGGCGTTGGCGGTTTTCGATTTTCGTCTCGACGTTCGGAACTTTTAAGACGAGCGTTTCCAAATTCATAAAGAAGCCCGGTTCGTTGAAAACTTGCCGCACTTCCGCCAAAAACGGCGCAATTTTGGCGTAAACGAAAATGTGTTCGGCGTTGGCATCGAGAAAAATTTTTTCATCAATCGCGCCGTTCAAAACCAAAGATGAAGCCATATCCCAATAAGATACGACGGTGCGAAAATGTGCGCTCGCGCGTTCGCCGTTTCGATAAAGATTGATAATGTCCATCGCGTTCTGCGGCGCAAATTCCGATAAAAACCAGATTCGCGCCTCGCGCATTTTTTCTTCGCGCCTGAGTTCGTAAAGTTTCAAAATCGCCATCGCATCCGATTTTTTGTCCATTTTATTCTCCTGAATTATTTTTGCCCGCGAATTCAAATTTCGCCAGCAAGTCTCGATTAAATTTTCCCTTTATTTGTCTGCAAAATCGCAGATTATTTTCCGCTTCGACTGATTTGCCGTTAGAATTAAACAACGCTCTTTCAAACTGCGTTTCGGCTGTTTGGAAATCGTGACGCAGAGCGAAAATCACGCCGAGATTGTTGAACGCATCGGCGGACGCGACGCTTTTATATTCAATAGCATTGATGAACGCCGTCTCTGCCGCATCGAAATCCACTTTCGCCAGATAAACGAAAGCCAGATCAAACCACGCTTCGCCCATTGTTTCGTCGAGCTTTAGCGCGGCGCGAAAAGCCGTTTCCGCCGCGTCGAATTTATTCAATTTCGCCTGCGCCATTCCGAGCGCGTAAAAGGCTCTCGGATACGTTCGGCGACTCAGTTTGACGGCTTCGGAAAATTCGGCGGCGGCGCGTTTCGTTTCGTGCGAGCGAAACAAACACACGCCGAGATTAAAGTGAATTCGCGCCGCAAAATCATCGGACGTTTTCTCGATTTCCGCCGATAAAAGAACGCGGCGAAACGTTTCGGCGGCTTTTTTGAAATCGCCCGTTTGCGCCGTTTGAATTCCTTCAGCGAATCTTTTCTGCATAAACGCTGTTTGCGCCGTCGCTGAAACGGTAAAAATCACGAAAATAAAAAATAATACACGCATTTTTTCAAAATCTCCTTTAGACTTTTTCGAGTCTGAAAGAGATTTTAGCGATTCGTGCGAGATTTAATCTTTCGGCTGGTTGCGGTTTATGTTCTTAAATTGCTCAAAGAAATTTGCCCGCGAAATACACGAAAGAAACGAAATAAAAACAAAAATTATCTTCATTTTATTTCGTGTATTTCGCGGGCAAATAAATTTATGCCAATTTCAACTCGCGCCACATTTTCGGCGTGAATTTTGTGTATTTGCGGAAAAGCGTCGTGAAATGACTTTGATTTTTGAAACCGGTCTGCAAACCGACCTCGACGAGCGGCAAATTGTCCTCGGCAAGAAGCTGTTTAGCGCGTTCGATGCGGCGCGTCGTTAAGTATTGCTGCGTGGTTTGCCCGGTTGATTTGCGAAATGCGCGGGCGAAATGAAACTGACTTAAATCGGCGACAGCGGCGAGATTTGAAAGGCTCAAATCTTCTTCGAGTTTCGCGTCAATAAATTCTTTGACGCGGCGCAGTTTATAGCCGGAAAGTCCGCCGTGCGTGTTTTCGACGACGGATTTCGCGTTGCTGTAATTTTTCAAGAGATGCAGCGTTAGAGTTTGAATCAACAATTCAGCGTAAAGATTTCCCTGCGGCGTTCCGTTTTTATGTTCATTGAGCAGCGTTAAACCGAGATGCTGAACGAGCAGATCGCTTGCCGAACGATTGTCGTAAAACTCGAACTTCGGCGAAAAGCGATTTTCCGCCGCCGTTTTAACGACGAAATCAGGTGCGAGCAAAATTCCGAGATTGTCGAGCGGTTTGTCCCAATGCGCGGCAACGGTTTGTCCCGCCGGAGTAATACATAAACCGCCGTCACCGGCTTTGAGATATTTGCGTCTGCCTGTTCCGGTAAAACGCTCCGTCACCAAATTTCCGGAAATCGAAATATTTATTTCGTGAAATTCGCTTTCGTGTGCGAGCATTCTACCGGGCATTACGCGGGCGCGATGCACCGTTAAACCATTCCACTCGGCGCGTTGCCGAAAGGCGTATTGCGATTTCAAGTTTTCGTTTTGCCAGATAATTTGCATACGGCAATTTTTAACGCACCCGAAAATAAAAAGCAAGTTTATCCGCCGATCTGCGATAAAAGTTCGCGCACCGCTGTATCCAATTGCGAATCTTTTCCGGTCAAACTTTCACCAATCGGACGCGTCACCGGAATATCTACGGGGCGCGGATTGAGTTCCATATCTTTGCCGTCGCCGCCGGTAATTAACTGGCGCGGCAAGCGCACCGTCGTGCCGTCAAAAGTCTGCGTGTTCCACGTGAAAATAATCCAGCCGGCGGTCGGTTCGCCGACGACTTTGCCGATTTTCAAACTCCGATAACCTTCGGTCAAATCTTCCGCATCGGACAACGAATGTTGATTTATCACTAAAATCGTCGGTCGTTCCAGAGCGCGTTGACCGAGCGCGGAACGCGCCGGAACTGTCCAGCCATTACGCTCTTTCATCGTCAAATAACCGCGTCTGGATAAAACATCAATGACATACGGGTTGATGAAACCGCCGTTGTTGTTGCGAATATCCACAACCACGCCTTTTTTCTGCTGATTCTGCACGTCTAGGTCAACATAAAGCTGATTTAAGGTGTCGGACGACATATCAGGCAGATGAACATAGCCGAGTTTGCCGCCGCTGATGCGTTCAACGTAGGCGCGGTTCGATTCGACCCATTGACGATACAAAAGATTTTTTTCCGTTCCGGTGGTGACAGGTTTGAGTACGATTTCGCGCTTGTCCGCGCCGCCCGCGTTTGACGCGATTTCGATTTCGACGCGTTTGCCGACGCGGTTTTCCAACAGTTCATCGAGATTTTTCGTGCCGTCAATTTTCACGCCGCCGACGCTTATCAAATAATCGCCGACCTTGATTTCTCTCGTAATATCAGCCGGACTAAGTTGGATAATTTCCGTGATTTTCAAACGTCCGTTCGTTTCGTATTCGTTTCTGTCGAATCTTAATCCGAGTTTTCCGATTGGCGTTGGCGTAAATCCGCTCGCGCCGGTTACGCCGAGGTGCGAAGCGTTCAATTCGCCGACCATTAAAGACATTAAACGGCGCGTTTCATCGAGATTTCTCGCGCCCGCGATCAGCGGTTCGTAAGTTCGTTCTACCGCATTCCAATCCGCACCGTGATATTTTTCGTCATAGAAATTATCGCGCAGAAATCGCCATCCCTGTTTGAAAATCTCCATTTTCTCGGCGGCGAAATTTGAGTTTATTTCGAGATTTAAGCCGAGCGAACGAATCGCGCCGCGTTCGAGATTGACGACGTTGATACGCCCGTTTTCAATATAGAAAACTTCTTTCGAATCGGGCGAAAACTGCGCGTCGGATTTGAAATTCGGTGTGGAAGTGATTTGTTTTGCCGATGATTCAGTCGCTAATTCATCGAGCGGCATCGTGTAAAGATTAAACTGACCTTCAGCAATCGCCAGAATCAAAACCATTTTCCCGTCGGGCGAAACTGTTTGTCCGTTGACATTTACGCCGGTCGGCAGCAGGCTCAGACGACGGCGAATGTTTTCAAAAACAATTTGCTTTTTCCGGTCGCCGTCTTTTTCGTCGGGTTTCACGCTGCCAATCGGCGTTGGTGTCGGCGTTTGCGATGGATTTTGATTCGGTGTCGGATTCGCGGTCGGCGGCGCGGGCGTTGCCTGCGGTGTCGGCTGCGGTTTCTGTTGCGGATTTTCCTGTTTGAAAAGGTCTCGAAATTGATCTTCGCGGAACTTCGGAGTGCGAAGCGTCAAATCAATTTGCGCCAAAACGCCGTCTTCGGTGCGCTGGCTCGAATCGAACAAAATAAACGTGCCGTCAGGACTCCACGAAATCGAACCGCTGTTTGAATTGGAAAGAAAACTCACGGGTTTCGCTTCGCCGCCGTTTGCCGAAATGACGGAAACATTGACGTATGAACGATTTTCGGGCGCGGTCGTCAGAAAGGCGAGCCATTTGTTATCGGGCGACCATGCGAAAGTCTGCTTGCCGCCAATCGGCGGCGCGTCGGTGAAAAGTTTGCAAAGTTCGCGTTCCCGTTTTCGAATTGACATCGTAAACCCATCAGCGAACGCGCATTGCGAATAAATGCGATTGATTTTCCGTCAGGCGAATAAACCGGCGAAAAATCGTCGCCAATTTGCGTGATTTGCGTCTCGCTTTCGTCGGCGAAATCGTAGCTGAAAATCTGCCGTTTGCCGTTGCGTTCCGATGTATAAATCACTCTGCGGCTGTCGGGCGACCACGCGGCGAACGATTCGGGCGCGGCAGTGTTCGTCACGCGCTGCGCGTCGCCGCCGTCTTTTGCCGAAGCCGCGAAAACTTCACCGCGTGCGACGACCGCGATTTTTTTGCCGTCGGGCGCGAGCGCGAATTCACGGATTTGCGATGAGAGATTTAATTTTTCCGTCAGTGCGCCCGCCGCCGTGCCGCGTAAGTTTATCGAAACTTCCGAAGCCTTTCCGCCGCCTGTTTCAAGCGTCCAGATTTTGAAATTGCGCTCGAAAACGATTTGCTTCCCGTCAAAGGAAATGCTCGCCCAAAGAACTCTGCCGTCTTTGAAGTCAGTCAGTTTCTTCTCCTGCCCTTTGAGCGGTTTCGTCCAGATGTTCTGTGCGCCGTCGCGGTCGGAAACGTAGAAAATCTGTTTGCCGTCCGCGCTCCACATCGTCCAAAGTTGTTTCGCGCCGCCGTTTGAAATCTGCTCGTAATTTTCGCCAGTTTTCATCCAAATTTCGCTTTCGTCAATGTGACTGCGACCTTTGCGCCACCATTGTCCGTTGGCTATTCCGCGAGCTGAAAAGGCGAATGAAACGCCGTCAGGCGCGGGCGCGGCGAAAAATTCGCTGGTGTAGCGATCATTAGAAACGGTCATCGGCGTTCCGCCCGTTGCTGAAACTCTGTAAACATCGTTCATTCCCGCAATATCGCGACTCGAAGACGAAAAATACAGCCATTTTCCGTCCGCCGACCAAGCATCGAGATTATCCAAAGAATCGTCAAACGTGACGCGTGATAAATCGTTCGTCTGCAAATTTAAAACGTATATATCCCCGTTGCCCGTGCGGTTCGACGTGAACGCGAGCCGTTTTCCGTCGGGCGAAAATTTCGGTCGCGATTCGGTCGCCGGATGCGAAACGAGAATCGAAGCCGTGCCGCCATTCGCGGAAACCGTCCAAACGTCGCCGCCGGAAACGAAAACTATTTCTCGGCGGTCGGGCGACAGCGAAGGCTCGGTCATATACGCGGATGACTGCTGAGCGTAAAACGAAACGGAACTTAAAACTAGCAACACGAAAACAAAAAAACTCTTTTTCAGCATATTTTATTTAATTTTTGGCGGTGATTTCAGACAGCATTTCTTCTACGCAGCGAGCGCGAATTTTGTTTTTGAGTTCGGCGCAGATGATACTTTTCCGACTCGCTCAAATTTGCATTTAAACCTGCGGACGGTTACGATTAAATATAGCAAATTAAGTTATAAAGGAGTAAAAAACAATGAAATTTCCCGGCGGATTCGATATGAATTCGATGATGAAACAAGCCCAGAAAATGCAGGAGCAAATGGGCAAGGAAATGAAGGAATTAACCGTTGACGCATCAGCCGGCGGCGGCGCGATTACGGTCAAAATGCGCGGCGATTTTGAAGTTTTAGACTTTAAAATTTCGCCCGATTTGGTTAAAGACGGCGACGTTGAAATGATTCAGGATCTAGCTGTCGCCGCGATTAACGAAGCGAAACGCAAAGTCGAAGAATCGCTAAAAGGCAAACTGGGCGGAATGCTGCCGCCGGGCTTAATGTAAAATCTGTAAACAAACAGGATAAACAGGATATGCGGGATGAAAATCTAAATCCTGTCTATCCTGTTTTAGTGTTTCACTAAAATCTTAAAATGCTTGAATATTCAGAACCAGTCGCCAAGTTAATTGACGAATTCAAACGACTTCCGGGTGTCGGACACAAATCGGCGCAGCGTCTGGCGTTTCATATTTTGCGCCGCCCGAAAGAGGAAGTCGAACGCTTTGTTGACGCACTTCACGAAGTCAAAGAAAAAATCGTTTTTTGCTCGATTTGCAACAATCTAACTGATATTAATCCGTGTATGTATTGCGCTTCGACCACCCGCGACCGTTCGATTATCTGTATTGTCGAAGAACCGTATAATCTTGTTGCCGTCGAGAAAACGCGCTCGTTTAAAGGTTTGTATCATATTCTTCACGGCTCGCTTTCGCCGATTCGCGGCATCGGTCCAGACGAATTAATGCTGGCGAATCTTCTGCCGCGTTTGATGCCGCAGAACAACGACGACGTTGAAGTTAAAGAAATTATCGTCGCGACCAATCCGACGACCGAAGGCGAAGCGACAGCGAACTATATCGCGCGGCTTTTAAAACCGCTCGGCGTGCGCGTCACCCGAATTGCGATGGGAATGCCTGTCGGCTCGGATTTGGAATTCGTTGACGAAGTAACGATGGACAAAGCGTTGACCAATCGCCACGAAATTTGATTTAACTGAAAAGAGAAAATTGAATAATTTCAAATTAACTTTCAACTTTCTCTTTTTAATTTCCCGCCCAAAACAGTCGCCGGAATTAAAAGCAGCAAAAATAAAACGTGATACCAAATTGGGAAATAATTCCAGTTCGCGGCTTCGACAAAAATTCCGGTTATCAGCAATAAAACGCCGAGCACGAGGGTTGATTTTCGGTTTTCCTTAGCAATCAACGCCGCCGTAAATCCAGCAATCAGCGAACACAAAACGCTCTGAAAAACCAGATAAATGCTGACCGAAACGGGCGACGTAAAAGGTTCGTTCCGGTCAACGGCATTTTGAAATTCGTTAAAAATCCTGCCGAACCAACCGGGCGAAATCGCCGACAGCAAAGCATCCATTCCGACCCAGATGATTGACCAAACGATAAAACCCGCAATTACTCCCAAAATTATTTTCACCATAAATTTCTCTTTAAAGACAAAAGGACAAAAGAAATTTCCCTGAAACTTCCCTTGTCCTCTTTTCCTGCTTGTTTTCGCCTTTTGCCTGATTGCGAAAATTTACGCGACTTTGGCGCGTTTGATTTGTTTGACATCAGCCGTTTGCTGCAAATTTGTTTTTGCCGCCCGCGCCGACATTCTTTGATCCAAATCGGCGATTTGCTCGTCCGTCAGATGGTAAATATTCGGCTGGTTGTGATAAATTCTCGCGCCTGTCACGATGTCGGCTTGTTTGAAACCGTTCGCTTCCGCCTTTTTGATTAAATCTTCAATCGTCATTGTTTCCGGCGCGATTGAAACGGGCGTTTTGTCTTCGATAAATTCCGGCACGTCAGATTTCGCGGGCGTTTCAAACGCTAATTCCAAAGCCTGTTCAGCGCGCATATGTTCGAGAAAATCTTTGAAACCAACATTTCCGGTCATCTCAAAACCGACTTCAAACGCGGGCGAATTCGATTTGACGACTTGAAAAACTCTGCGTGATTTCGCCGTCGCGTTCCTGAAGCGAAACTTCGAGCATCACGTCCACGAAATACTCCAAACCGCTCGCCGTCATCGGCAGCACGCGCCCGATTTCGTTGTCTTCTTTCGCTTCTTTGCCGCGCGCCGGAATTTGGTCGGCAATGACGACGCATTTGCCGGATTCGATGCAGAGTTTTCGCAAAACATTCTGCAAAATCATCTGATCGGCAGCTAATTCTTCCGCGCTCGGCTGTGCCAAAGGATCACCGGTTCGTTCCCGAACGGCTTCGAGCATTTCCGAATGTTTCGCGCTGAAATACGCCGCCCACGAATCGAGTCCGAAACAGCCGTAATTTTGTTCACGACCTTCACCGTTAATCGCCCATTCGATAAATTCCGGCAATTCGTCCGTCTGCTCAATTTCCAGAGCATCAAATTTCTGCCCGACTCCGCGCAAAAGACGCGCTTTGCGTTCGGTGTCGAAAATGCAGAGTTTCCCCAAACCCGCTTCCGCCATCGAACTGACAAAGTGACTTTTTCCAACGCCCGCGCCGCCGCGAATCGCCATAATCAACCGCTGTTGTCGCGGCATCCGGCTCAATGGATTTACTTTCGGTTTATTAATATTTTTCATTTTTGCTTTCTCCTTAGCTTAATGTTTTCCTTTATTTTTTATCTCTTAAATACCTACCGTCAAAGGCATTTTGTATCATTGATGAAACAAACCTAACATAAGTTGTTTGTTGTTTCAAGTATGAAACAAACTTTTTGGGAGAAATTTAAAATTTCTTAAATTTATTCCACATTCGGGTAAAATCGGCAGAGAAAGTTTCTGCTGACAACCTTTCTGTAACAGTTGGAAATTATAAGAGAAAATAAAAAAGCGGCAAATCTACATCATAGATTTGCCGCTTTTTTACAGATTTGACAGTAAATTATCGAGTTAAAGTAAAAGTCGAATACATTTTGCCTGACGGCTGTAAAACGTCTTTGTCTTCCAAAGTCACTAATAATCCAAAATCTTTGAGAGCCGTTTCGCCGCGAATTTCCGCTTCGGAGCGTTCGCCGTTGTTGATAACCTGTCCGATTTTCGTATATTCACTGCTTGCGGAAACCGCCCAGAGAACATAGCGTTTCTGTTTCGGAGCCATTTTCATATCGTCGAAACGCATTTTGATTTTCGTCAAACCTTCTTTGCTGTTATCAAGGTACGCTTTGCCTTTCAGTCCTTCTAATTCGCCCGCGAATTTCACACGGATTTCCGTTTCACCCTTTTCCAAAGCGGAAACGCCAAGCAGCGGAACGTCGTAGGTCGAAGAAACCATTTTCGAACCTGCTACCTGTTTTTCGTCGCCGTTGCTGATCGGACTGGAAATTCTGTTATTAACAACCGCATAGCCTTTCGGCACCGCACTGCGAAAGTAAATTGGTGTATCGTTAGCGATACTCGTCAAACCTTCGTTGGGCGAAAGCACGAGCATAAATTGATTCATCGGCGTAGTGAATGCACCTTTCGCCATTCCGTTTTCCGACGTAATCGGTCCAAGATATGTCACTGCGCCGCTCGGATCAACTGCGTAAGCGTAATAACTGGATTTATCGCCGGTGATGCCGCTCAAATCAAAATTAACCGATGTTTCGTTCCCCGTTCGCATTACGCGCGCTCTGCCGCGTGCCGAACGCATCTCGGCATTGGGCGTAAGGTCAACAATAACTTCCTTTCCAACCGGATATTCGATAACCGAGTAAGTTCCGTCCGGGTTTTGAACAACCTCCGTTTTCATTGTGGTCGTAGTTGTTTTAGTAGTTATGTCCTGAGCTAAACCTGTTAAAGCTGTGGAAAGAATCAATCCGCCTGCAAATGTAAATAATTTTGTCTTTTTCATATAAAATCTCCTATTTAGAGTTAAGATTTTCGCTCGGCTAGGGAGATAAGCGAATTACGTGAGGCAAGTTTCGCAATCATTGTGCCGAAACCAATAAGTCGTTTGCTCTTATTAATTTAGCAACAATGATTTTTTATTCAATAATTTTTGAATAAAGTTAATGTATCGAATTTTGACAGGTTCAGTTGCAGACGAAAAAAGGCGAAGAGTTTTGAAATAACTCGTCGCCTTTTCTGTCAACTTAATTTATTGACTGTTGTAATCTAAAAAACTTTTTATCATAGATGCAGACGGATAAAATCTGCTCACAGACCGGATAGGATCAATTAATATCTCAAAACATCATCTTCAATCTGTGTGCATCTGTGGTAAAAAGTTTTTTGGTTCTTTTTTGCGTAACATCGGTTACTAAAAAATTATTTTATGTCCAGTTCATAAGGCAGCATCGCCATCGTTTCACCGCGCTTCATATTTTCGAACAATGCCGAAAAACGAAACACTTTTTGCAAATCCGTCGGCAGTGCTTTGATAAGTTCTTCCTGTCGGGCTTTTTCCTGCACCTTCACAGTTGCCTCTTCGTCGTCGCTGCTGGAGAAAAATGATTCTAAAAACGGGCGCGGCGTTGGGAAAACGACGCGTTTGACATCTTTGTCGGCAGGCAGATTGGCTAACTCTTTGGCGATTTCAACAGCGCGATTTAAGCCGCCGAATTCATCAATCAAACCTATTTCTTTCGCCTGCGCTCCGGTCCAAACTCTGCCTTGCGCGACTTCGTTGATTTGTTCGACGGTGCGCCCGCGTCCCGCCGCGACTTTCGGGACAAAATTGTCCCAATAAAAAAAATTCGCGCTTCTTTGAAAAACTTCGCGTTCGCTGTCCGTCCATTTTTTATCTTCGCGGAAGATTCCGGCGTTTTTGCCCCTCGTGACGTATTCGTTCGACACGCCGAGCCAATCGTATAAACCACCGAGAACCGGACGACCGAGCACGACACCGATTGAGCCGGTAATGGTCGAAGGTTCGGCGACGATTTTATTTGAATTGCAGGCGATGTAATAACCGCCCGAAGCCGCGACATCGCCCATCGAAGTCACAATCGGCTTTTTCGTTTTGGCGTATTCGAGCGTGTGCCACATCAAATCCGAAGCGAGAGCCGAGCCGCCGCCCGAATCCACGCGCAGCACAATCGCTTTGATCGAAGAATCGTCCGCCGCGTCTTTCACCGCTTTGACAATCGTGTCTGAACCGATAGTTTGCGCACCGCCGAACGTGCCGTTGGAAGAACTTCCCGGCGTAATTAAGCCTGCCGCGAAAATCACCGCGATACGCTCGCCGTCGTTCAAACCTAAAGATTCGGGTGTCACTTCCTTATACGCCGAAGTCGTCGTCACGCGCAGATTGTCCGCTTCTTTGTAGCCGAGCTGAGTTTTGATTTCCTTATAAACTTCGTCGCGGTATTTCGCTCCGTCAATCAGATTTTGTTGCTGCGCGGCAATAGCGTTATACGGCGCGTTGTCAATAATCGCTCGGACATCTTCCGGCGATTTTTTGCGCGATTCGCTGATGGCAGTTGTGACGCGCCCGTAATAATCGTCCAAAATCGCGTTGACGACTTCGCGTGATTCGGGTGAATGATCTTTACGCGTAAAAGTTTCGTTCGCGCTTTTGTATTTGCCGACGTGAACGTCTTCCCATTCTACGCCGAGCTTGTCGAGCGAGCCTTTATAAAACTGCGCCTGCGCCGCGAAACCGTAGATATAAAGGTCGCCGGTCGGCGGCAGATAAATTTTGTCGGCGACAGTCGCAATGTAATATTCCTTGTTCGATCCCATTTCCATATACGCGTAAACGGGTTTGCCCGAAGTTTTGAATTCGGCGACGGCGGCGCGCAGTTCGTCGGCTTTTCCCCAGCCGATGCCCGGAAAATTAATGTCGAGCAGAACCGCGCCGACGCGCGAATCAACCTTCGCTTTTCTGAGCTGTGTGAGCAGACTCGAAAAAGACGGCGATTGTCCCATACCGAAAAGTTTCGCCGCCGAATCGTCAGCCGAAAAATCCGGCAAACTTCCCGACACGTTCAAAACCAGAACGCTGTTGTCCGGCACGTTCGGCTTGCCCATTGATTCTGCAATCAGCGCGATTCCGATAATCGCCACCAGAACGAGCGCGAAAAGAATTCCGCCGATAATGAGAAGTGTTTTCCCTGTTTTTGACATTGCCATTTTATATTTACTACTCCAAAACTCCCTCGATTTTACAAAATCCGTGTTCTTTTACGTTTCAAACCGGAAAAAGTTTGAAACCCGTATTTAGAAAAGCGATTTCTGATTTTCCAGACTTACCGCTTCGACAATTTTCTGCCCGAACGATTCTTTTAATTTGTTAACGCTTTCCGGCGCGAAACCTTCGTAAAAATTGCTGAAGTAAACGAAAATGTCCGGCTCTTTTATTCGTTCAAGTTCAAGTTTCCACATCTGCAAATTCGCTTCCTGCGCTCGCTGAACCGCATCAAATCTGGTCAAATCGCGCTCGCCCATAAAGCGTACGTAGAAAAAATCCGCCGTCGGTTTGCCGATTGCTTCAAACATTTGCTCGCGCGGAACCCAGCTTCCCTCGACCAATCCGAGCGCGATTTTATTTTTCCCTAATTCTTCATATGTCCAATCAACCAGCCATTCCCGATTTCTGAACTCGATGGCAAAACGAACGTCTTTCGGCAATTCCGCCGCAAAATCGCGCAAGGCTTTGGCGTTTTCCTTCGACGCTTCAAAATTCGGCGGCATCTGAATCAAAACCACGCCGAGCTTTTCCTTGAGCAGCCGAATGCGCTCGCAAAATTCCTCCATTATCGGAAACGAAGGCTCGCGCAAAGCATATTCGTGCGTAATTTCCTGCGGCATTTTCAGCGAAAACGTGAAATTTTCCGGCGTTTTCTGATACCAATTTTCAATTGCCGAACTTGCCGGAATCGCATAAAAAGTTGAATCAACTTCAATCGTGTCAAAAATTTGCGAGTAGAGCGCAAGCATCTCATTTGAGCGCGTTCCGCGCGGATAAAATACCGTCGCGCCGTCCGCCTTCGTCGTCCAATCGTCATAATTCCAGCCCTGACAGCCGATGCGGATTTGGGATTTGGGATTTGGGATTTGTTTTTTTTGGATTGGTTTTTTATCTGTGTTCATCTGTGTTTATCTGTGGATAAATTTTCTTTTGCCCGACACGCGGCAAAACCTTTTTTCAGTTTTTTACATCTATTTTGTTACACTCAATAATTTATGGCAAAGAAAGGCACAATTTTGGTTTGCGACGACGAAGAAATAATGCGCGACGTTTTGGAAACGATTTTGACGAGCGCGGGTTACAAAGTGGATTTGGCGAAAACCGGCGAAGAAGCCGTCGAAGCCTTTGAGCAGAAAACTTACGACGTCGTTTTGATGGACGTTTCGATGCCCGGTGTCGGCGGTTTGACCGCGCTCGAAACGATTATAAAAATGGATTCGGAAGCCGTCGTGCTGATGATTACAGCGTATGCGACGTTCGACACGGCGATTTCCGCGTGGGACAAAGGCGCGGAAGGCTGTATCCGCAAACCGTTTCAGAACGAGCAGATTCTCGCGCTCGTCGCTCGCGGAATCAAAAAGCGGCGCAAGGAAGAAGAACGCGTTTCGCTGCGTCAGGCGATGACGCGTTCGGTCAGCCGCGATGCGATTATCGGGCGTTCCGAGCAGATGGAAAACGTTTTCCGATTAGTTGAAAGAGTCGCGCCCGCGCGTTCGACCGTTTTAGTGACAGGCGAATCGGGAACAGGAAAAGAACTCGTCGCCAAATCAATTCACGAATCTTCGCTTCGGGCAGATAAACCGTTCGTCGTCGTCAACTGCACGAATATTCCGTCGGAATTGCTGGAAAGCGAACTTTTCGGACACACGAAAGGCGCGTTTACTGGCGCGGTCGCGGCGAAAAAAGGTTTGTTTGAAGTCGCCGATACCGGTTCGATTTTCCTCGACGAAATCGGCGATTTGCGACCCGAAACGCAGGTTCGGCTTTTGCGCGTGATTCAGGAGCGCGAATTTACGCCGGTCGGCGAAACCACGCCGGTCAAAGTTGATGTGCGAATCATCGCCGCAACTAATGTTGACTTAAAGGAAGCCGTCAAAAACGGCACGTTCCGCGAAGATTTATATTATCGCCTGTCGGTCGTCCCGATTGAACTGCCGCCATTGAGAACGCGCCGCGAAGATATTCTGCCGCTCGCGCAGCATTTTATCGGCAAATATAACGACGAAAATCTCCGGCACATTACCGAAACGCTTTCGCCCGAGGTTTTATCTCTGCTCGAAAATTATTATTACCCGGGCAATGTCCGCGAGCTTGAAAACATCATTGAACGCGCCGTCGTCATCGCACCGACCGACGAAATTACCGTCGAATGTCTGCGCCCCGAAGTACGCGACCCGAATTTTGCGCTTAATGTAATGCAGGACGGCGAAGGCTCGACCGAAGACATAGACATTTCACGCGGCGTAAATTTTTACGACGAAGTGCGCCGTTTTGAAACCGATCTGATTCGCCGCGCACTCGACCAAACCGGCGGACATCAATCACGCGCCGCGCGTCTGCTCGGACTCAATGCGACGACGCTGAACTCGAAAATCAAAAGCTACAATATTATGCTGCGCTTATAAAACTTGAGAGTCTTATTAGAAACCTCATTCCGCAATCAAAAGGTGTCGGAGAGTTCGGAAATTTCCGGCGCGGACTGAACTTTAAATTCAAACAATCGAACTACTCTGACAATAAATTCAGCGGCGGCTGATGAGTTTTTTATTCGGCGACGCAATTTATATTTTTTGATAATATGTGTTTCTGAAATGTTATAATTCCCTAAATTTCCGCTAAAAATCATCATTCAATTATGAACAAATCAGCGCAAATCAAACCGCGACTGCTGGCTTTGAACGGCGAAGCTGATCCATCACCGATTTTTTTGGAATTGGGAGAAGACAAACCGTTCATTTTCGGGCGCAGTCCGATATGCGATTTACCGGTCAAAGACATCGCCGTTTCCCGTCAGCACTGCCGAATTATTCAATCGAGTGAAAATTTTCGGTTAGAAGACTTGGGCAGTCACAACGGAACTTTCGTTAACGATTTACCTGTTAACAGCCACTTGCTCAAACATGGCGACAGCATTCGCGTCGGAAATTTTCATTATATGTTTTTGATTTCTGAAAATGCCGATGCGCCGTTCTTTAACGCCGAGTTTGATTCCGGCATGATCATTACGAATTCGACGATTCAACTCTTTCCGAACAGAGCGGCTGCCGATTTTCCGAACGACTTGAATGTTCTCGTCAAACTCGGCAAAGCTATCAACGAAATAAAGGATTTTGAAGCGTTGCAGGGCGTGATTTTGGAAACGATTCTCGAAGTTATTCCGGCGCGGCGCGGCGCGATTGTCCAGATAAACAGCGATTTAGACAACTCGCCAGCGGTCTGCGTTTCGGCGAAAAATTATCAACACCTCGCGCCGATGCAGATCAGCCGCACCGTCTCTGAACAGGTTCTGCGCGAACAGGTCGCGCTTTTGAGCAACGATTTAATTGATAAGAATCTCGACGCGGCGGAAAGTTTAATCGCTTCGCGAGTTTCATCTCTGCTGTGCATACCTCTGAAAATCGGTAACAACAAGGGTTTGATTTATCTTGACGCGGACGATCCAGACGTTTGTTTTACGGAAACGCATCTGGAACAGATGACGGCGATTTCCTTTCTCGTTTCCGCTGCTCTGAGCAACGCCGAATCAATGGAAAGACTGCGCGAGGAAAACCGAATTTTAAAGGATAATTTGAAAACGGAGACCAATATAATCGGTGAAAGTGCGCCGATTAAAGAAGTCTTAAATCTCGTCGGGAAAGTCGCGCCGACCGCTGCGACGGTTTTAATTACCGGCGAATCGGGAACCGGCAAAGAACTCGTCGCCCGCGCGGTTCATCATAATTCGCCGCGTCGTGAAAAACCTTTCGTAGCGATAAACTGCGCGAATCTGAACGAGCATTTATTGGAATCAGAACTTTTCGGTCACGAAAAAGGAGCTTTTAGCGGCGCACTCGGTCAGAAAAAAGGCAAACTGGAAATTGCCGACGGCGGCACGGTTTTTCTCGATGAAATCGGCGATCTCGCGCCGGTCATTCAGGTCAAACTGCTTAGAGTTTTGCAGGAACGCGAATTTCAGCGCGTCGGCGGCACGCAGACAATCAGGGTTAACGTGCGCGTCGTTGCGGCGACGAATCGCAATTTGGAAGATGATGTAAAAACCAGGCGTTTCCGGCACGATCTGTATTTTCGGCTGAATGTTTTTCCGATAGAAATTCCGCCACTGCGCGAACGCGCATCCGATATTTTGCTTCTCGCCCGCCATTTTATCCGTAAATACAGCGAAGCATGTCACCGGAAAATTATCGGTTTATCCGAGGAAGCGGAACGGATTCTACTTGAAAATGATTGGCAGGGAAACATTCGTGAACTTGAGAACGCGGTCGAACGCGCCGTTGTGACAGCTGCAGGCGAAGAGATTACGCCCGAAGATTTGCTCGGACAGAATTTTGAAGGCGTTTCGGTTTTCAGCGGCGATTTTAACGAGCAGTTAAAAAAATCCAAACAGAAAATCGTTTCAATCGCCATTCTCAAGGCAAAAGGAAACTATGCGGAAGCCGCGCGTCTGCTCAATATGCTTCCGACCAACCTGCATCGCCTTGCCCGTGAACTCGGAATCAAGGACAATCTAAAACCGGCACGTTGAAAAGAGCGGCGTTTATTCAAAAGTTTTCAATCAAAATCAAATCATCGCTGAGTGAGCCGCGCGCGTAAACAAATTTTTTCCCGTCCTTTGAAACGTCGAATGAAAAGATTTTATCAGAAGCGAAATCCGTTATTTTTTTCGGTTCGCCGCCGGAAATCGTCTGTGTCCAAACATTTGAAATGCCGTTGCGACCGGCAACGTAGGCAAACGTCTGATTGTCAGGCAGCCAGCGAACGATTGACGGAAAATTCGGCATACTGAGAATGCCGGAAGGTTTGAAGGTTTTTACGATCTCTCCGGTTGCGGCGGACACGAGAGCCAGTTCGGTCGCCGATTCGAGTTCGTTGCCGCGCGTCAAACAGACGATAAATTTTCCGTCGCGTGAAATTGCCGCGCCGCTGGTCTGCTGCTTGGTCAACTGAACCGGCTCGCCGCCTTCAATGGAAACTTTCCAGAGCAGCGGGCGATTTTCATATCTCGAAAACACGACAAATTTGCCGTCAGGCGTGACAATCGGCGAATTTTCCCCGCCTTTATCGGTTAATTGTTTCACTTCGCCGCCGCTCTGGTTCATTCTCCAAATATACGGAACGCCGGAGCGCAAAGATACAAATACGAAATATTTTCCGTCATCGGAAACCGCCGGATATTCGTCCGCCGATTTATCGAACGTCAACTGCTGCGGGCTGCCGCCGTTTTCGTCTTTCAGCCAAACGTCCCGGTTGCGACTCTCGGTCGAAACATAAACGATGCGCCCGTCCGCCGTCCAAGCCGCGCCGCCGATGCCGTCAAAACCGCCGCCGGCAAGCGGATTCGTCCGGTTCGGCTGATCGCTCGACGCGGTGTAAAGTCTGGAAACTTTGTCGTAAACTACTGCAAGCAGCCGCGTTGAATCCTGATTCAAACTGATATTGAAATAATCTCTGAGTTCGCCCGTTACATTCTGTGTCTGTCCGTCCGAGCGGGAAATTTTACGAATCTGGTATAACTCCGAACCGACATCAGCCGCCGTGATTAATAGCTCGCTCGCGTTTTTTGTCCATAAAACGCGCCCGACGCGGCTCCATTTGGATTCGGTAATAAATTTCTGTTCGCCGGTTTCAGCGTTAATTTCGGCGACGGTCATAAATTCGCCGTTCGCGTCACTTTTGCCATACGGCGAGGCGATAAATTTCCCGTCCGGCGACCAAGAGAGACCTTCGCGGTTGCTGATCGAGTAAAATTCGGGGCGTTTTTTTTCGCTTAAGATTCGGTCTCCGCCGTTAATATTCGAGATAACGATTTGATTAATGCCTTCTTTCGGATTACTGCGAATAAAGGCGAAGTTTTCGCCATCCGGCGCAAAGGCGATTGTCGAATCAATGTCTTTGGCAACTTCCTGCGGCGGCGATTTGCCGAGCAGTGTAACTCTCCTGAGTTTGCCGACTCCGTTGCTGAACGCCGTGTAATAAATCCAGTCTCCGTTAGGCGAAAAAGTCAATCCTGAATAACTTTCCGCAATCGGCGCGATTAATTGATTAGCGGCGGTTTCTTCGACTTGCCTGAGCCACAAACTCTGCATTCCTTCCGCGTCCTGAACGTATGCCACAAAACGTCCGTCCGGCGAAATCGCGCCGTTCGTGATGTTTCCGGTGGTCGTAAACCGCTCGGATTTCATTTGTTTGATCGGTGCCTGCTTAATCAGCGGCGACTTATTGAGGTAAAACCAGCCGAAAACTCCGATCAGCGAACCGAGCAGTAAACCGGAGAAAATAACCACGCTCCAGCGAACGTGCTTTCCGGCGACAAATACACCTGAAAGATTATTCGTATTGGCGATGCCGGTTCGGTTAGCGTCAGTGACAATAGTTTTGCGCGAATGAAACGAAGCTGAAACCTGATTGCCGCCCGCTGCTGCCGCTGAATTGCCGGTTTCCGAAAAATTTTTGATATTCTTTAGAGCTGCAACAAATTCCTTAGCGTTTTTAAATCTGTTTTCCTTATTTTTTTCGAGAGATCGCGAGATAGTTTTTTCGATCTCCGGCGATAGGTCAGGATTAAATTGAGAAACAGACGGAAGCTGATGTTCAAGAACGGCGGCGATAACATCGCTGACCGTTTCGCCTGTAAACGGGCGGCGGCGCGTAAGCATTTCGAATAAAACAACGCCCAAACTCCAAATATCGGCGCGTTCGTCAACCAATTTGCCGCGCAGTTGTTCGGGCGACATATAATTGACCGTCCCGATAATCATTCCCGCTTTGGTTTGAATTAATGAAGCCGTCGAGCCGTCGAGGTCAGGCGCGGAACCTTTTTCCGTTTCGACAAATTTTGCCAGACCGAAATCGAGAACTTTAATGTAGCCGTCCGGCAATATCATCACGTTTTCCGGTTTAATGTCACGATGAACGATGCCGACGCGGTGCGCGGCGGCGAGCGCGTTGCCAATCTGAATTCCGATGTCGAGAATTTCATTGACCGGCAGATTCTTTCCAGCGGTCGCCGAGCGCAGATTTTCGCCTTCGACCAACTCGGAAACGATATATTGCGCGTCGTTATATTCACCGACTTCGTGAATCGTTAAAATTCCCGGATGATTTAGAGCGGAGACAGCTTTGGCTTCCTGCCGGAACCGCCGCAGTTTTTCTTCGTCTTCGGTATGCTTAAGAAATTTCAGTGCGACTTCGCGTTCGAGCTGCAAATCAAACGCCCGATAAACTTTGCCCATTCCGCCCGTACCGAGCAGTGATTGAATTTCATAACGACCGATTTTTGTCCCGGGATTTAGGTTCATTCGATGACTTGTCAGAGTAATTTTTCGGTCTTATGTGAATAGCTTCGATAGCATTTTATATCAAAAATAGTTCTATACGAATTAATTTTGATATAAATATTTTTTTTCTGAAAAATCTCCTTTTTAACTGCTATAATACCAGCGCACAAAGTTCACTCTAAAAGTTTGCAAAGAGTTTTTCGCGGTTTTCCAAAAAAGATTCTTTTGCCGCGCTTTAACCAAAATCTAAAAATAATAAAGTAAGGATAAAAAATTATGCCAGACGGACCGGAAAATGATTATTTCGCAACCCAGTTTGCCACCTCGATTGTTAGCGAATCGGGCGGCGGCGGCAGGAATACGTATTGGTTTGGGAGAATGCTGCGCTTTCTCGGCAGCAGTGAATATGTTTTTCGAAATTTTTTTGGAACTGATTATACAGAAACCGCCTTTCGCGAAAAATACGAAAACGGCGAGATAACGGTCGAAGAATTTAAAATTTCGAACGTTAATTACGCGCTAGACCCGCAAGACGAAACGCTCGCCGTCGTCACGATGAATGTGTATATTCAGGCGAAAGTTGACGGAGTAGGCTACGGCGGGACTTACGCGCTCAAGCACAAAGTTAAAAAAGGCTGGCAGGCGTATGAATCCGAACTTGCCTAAAATCAACCGACTTTTGAAACGATTGCTCTGCCTTCATCAGCAATTTTTCATTTGGCATCAGCTTCAACCGGTGTCAAATGAAAAATTAACAATGTCTCTCATACGTAAATACTCTTCATCCGCTTCAATATTGTTTTCGAGGATGGTTGTCCGAGATGAAAATAAAAATTTTGCTTCTTGTCAGCTTCGTCTTATTTTCCGCTAAATTTCTATTTTTCCAGAATAAATCTGCGCCCGATGAGCAGGCTTTGATTTGTCCTCCGGCAACCGTTCCGTTTCCGAGCTATGATGAAGCATTCGCGCCGACGACGCGCTGGTGTCTGGAAAATCCGAACGAAGAAGTTTTTCAATTAAGCCAAAATTACGGCGCGGCGCGTAAAAATCCGAATGAGAATTTACCCTGGAAACAAATTGCGCGTTCTCCAAACGAACTTAAAACCAAATGGAAAGAATATCTTTTAGCAGTGTTGGATTACGTTTATGCGGGAAATCTGGAAACGGATTGGAAGGTGCGGGAAAACAAGACGCGGAAATGGTTTCACGCGCCGTGGATGCACGCGGGCGTAACGGGCAGAGAATTTATGCGCGGCTTGACCGTCGAGCGGCGTTCGTGCGGCAAAGAAATCGTCGAAGGCAGAATCTGCGACGACGACAAACTATCTGTTGAAAATTGGGCAGTCAGCGTTTACAACGAACCGGGCGCGTTTTATATCAATCAAGTCTGGACGGAAATGCTCGGTAAAAATCCTAATCCGGCAAACTTCCCTGCCGACGGTTTTCCCGAAAATACGGTCGCCGTCAAACTTTTATTCACGCAAGCCGAAACGGATTTTACGCGTCACAGCGTCAATTGGAAAGCCGATATTTATCGCGGGAAAATGCCGCCGCAGACGATGCGGCTTTTGCAGATTGACGTTTCGGTGCGTGATGATGTTTCGCCGACCGGCTGGGTTTTCGGCACATTCGTTTATCACGACGACGCGCCGCCGATTGAATATTCGGGCGGCGCGATTTCGCCGGAGAATCAAGGCTGGCGGCGCGTCGTGCCGCTCGGCTTGACGTTCGGCAGCGAAACGACGCAATCCCTTTTGAATCCGCAAGTTCCCATTCCGCAGCATTTCGGCTGTCAACAGCGACTGAACGGTCCGGTTGATAACCCGAAATCGTCGTGTCTCGCCTGTCACGCGATGGCAGAAATTCCCGAAGATTTAGACTTCGAGAAGTTAAATTTAACCTATCCAAAGATGTCGTGCGACGCGGAAACCGACGAATTCTGGTTCAAACACGTCAATCCGCGCAGCGACAAATTAAACGAAAAAACTCTTTCCGCGCCCGACAAACAAACCGTTTCATTGGATTTTTCGCTTCAACTGCGCGAAGGCATCGAACGATGCTGTCTGGCGAAAAACGCCTGCCGATGCAAATAAATAAAAGTTGACCGGCGCGACGGTTGGTGCAATCATTACAAAATACAAAGTTGCGGCGACGTTTCGCATCAAATGCGAACAAATCAACTGGCGAAAACGTATTTTGCGAATAGAGGGAAAAATCAAATGGCGGATTACAAGGAAAAATTTGAAGAGTGGCAGCGCGAGGCGAAGGAAAGATTTGACGATTTTGACAAGCAATTGAACTTGAAGGAAAAAATCGAAGCGGGCGCGAAAGTTGCCAAAGGCGCGGCGATAAAAGGCGCGGAAACGATTAAAGAAGGCGCGCAAAAAATTAAAAGCGAAGCCGAGAAATCCGAAGTCGGCAAACAGGCGGCGAAGGTTGCCGAAACCACTGTCAAAACTGCCGAAGACGCGGCGAAAAAAGCCTGGGACGCGAGCGAACCGCTTCGCAATGCCGCCGAAGATGTCGCTTCCGCTTCCGCCGTCGAAGCCGGAAAGGTTTTTAAGGAAGTCGGCAAACAAGCCGGCGCGGTTTTCAACGTCGCCGCCGAAAAAGCGGGCGAGGCGTATGAAGAAGCTAAAGATTCGTTTGGCGCGACCGCCAGCCGCGTTTCCGACGCTTTCAACTTCGGCGCGAGTTGGACGCGAACGATTAATTCCGCGCTGAAAACCGTTCAGCAAACGACTGATTGGATTACCGATAAACCGCTGCAAGCCGCGACCACCGGCGTTTCGATGGCGGTCGGCGCAGGTTTGGGCGTTGTTTTGACGGGCATCAGTTCGCACTGGCTTTTCAACTCGGCAGTTCCGGCATGGTCGGTTCAAAAAGCGAGCGAATTGTTTCAAAATTACCTGCAAACTCAGGACGAGCTCATTAAAAACGGCGAGCTTTCGCAAGCCGAAATCGAACGCGCCGAATTTGAACGCGACATTGCCAAGCGCATCGGCGCACCGCTTTTGGGAGCGTTTTCGTTCGCATCGGGCGCGGTTTTGATGACGAACATTCTCAATCCGAAAACCATTACCGGTTTTCCGATTGATTTGCTGCTCGGCGGAAACCCGCTGCTCGAAGGCGTTTGGTTTTTCGGCAACGGCTTGATTTGCTTCAAAACGAGCTACGATTTCTTTATGTTCGCGCTCGAAGACCACGAAGACGTGCAGAAAATCGTCAGGGAAATAAAAGGTTTGCTGCCCGCGTAAACCTGTGTTATAAATCTTACAGAATTTTATTATTTGAAGAGTCGTCGAACCAAACGGTTTGCCGGCTTTTTAGTTAAGAATTCTTTTTTATATTCAGATTTTCCATTCAAAAATTAGGTGAGGTTTATTTATGCTAAACGATTTTAAGGCGTTTATTGCACGGGGCAATATTCTGGATTTGGCGATTGCCGTTATTATGGGCGCGGCTTTCGGCGCAATTGTCAAAACATTTACCGACGGAATGATTATGCCGGTTATCGGTTTTATCACCGGCGGCATTGATTTCAAAGATAAATTCTACGATTTAAGCGGTAAATATAATGGTATTAGCGATCCGAAATTGATTGAAGAAGCGGTTAAAGGCGGCGCACCGCTGATTCGTTACGGGCAGTTTATCAACGATGTCATTACGTTTCTAATCGTTGCGCTCGTAATGTTTTTCCTGGCACGTTATGCCGTCAGTTTATTTAACAAAATGGCAGCGGCACCGACACCGCCGACCGGCGAAGAAGTTTTGCTGACGGAAATCCGCGATTTGCTCAAATCCAACCCGAAAGTCTAAAAATTTAAGCAGTAAGCAGGAAAAATAATTTTTCCTGCTTACTGCTTAAATCTTATAATTGCTTCAGGTGTAACGCAGAAATCCAATTTTACATCAAACTTCTGTGCGTCGGAAATTTCCGCCACCGGCGCGAAATAACTCAGACCGATTTTCAAACAATCCGCGCGACATTCGCTCAAAAACTTATCGTAAAAACCTTTGCCGTAACCGGCGCGAAAACCGCGCCCGTCAACGCACAAAAGCGGCACTAAAACCAAATCTATTTGCTCGACTTCAATCAACTCGCTCGCCGTCGGTTCGGAAATATGCCAGCGATTACGGATAAGTTCCGTTTCACTCGAAAACCGAAAATTTTCCAGCGTCATCAATTGAAAATTAACCCGCGAAACCATCGTCGTCACATTGGGAAAATCACGCCAGAGACACTCGTATACGAATTTAGTTTCGATTTCCCGATTTTTCTCGATTGACAGAAAAACGTGCAGAAAATTGACTTGTTTTAAATCGAAATTATCAAAAAATGCGTTGGCGATTTTTCTACTTCGTTCCTCGCGCTCTGCATCTGACAACGATTTTTGTTTTTCGAGATAAATCTGGCGAAGTTCGGATTTCAGCATTTCAAATGTCGAGTTTTCCGTTTTCGGCAACCGCGCCGCGTTTTTTTCGATTACGATTCCATTGAAAAATTACTTGCGGAACAGACAGGCGAAAAAGCGTTTTGGCAACGTCAGAAATGGATTTCGCGCCGCCCATATTTTCGCGCAAAAGCTGTGCCGCTTCGCGTTTTTTGCCGTGCCTGATCAAGTCGAGAACCGAATTGAATTTCAGTTCTTTTTGAATGCGTTCGAGTTCATCGGGCGAAATTTTCAGACGGTCGGCGACCAGATTTTGCGCGGCGACCCATTCGCCCAGCATCGCCGAAAAATCGCCGCTCGTATTCCATCCGTGTTGTCGCCAAGCCGATAAAGTTTCCGAGCCGAGCGCGAATTCGCCGTCGGCGGACAGCTTCAGATAAAGCTCGTAATCTTCCAAAATCGAATTTTCATTCCAGCCGTGTTTCGCCAGAGCCGCGCGGCGATAAACGACGCTCGAACTCGCAAAAACAATGCCGCGCAGCAGCAGCGGCAGCATATCACCGTCCAAAAAATCGTTCCATTCGGCAGTCGAATCGAAAATAAAATCCATTTCGTCAATCAAAAAAGCATGACCGAAAGCTAAAACCGCGTTCGGTCGTTTTTCCAAAAGCTCGATGCGTTTTTCCAAAAACGTCGGCAGCCAAACGTCGTCTGAACCGAGATACGCGAAATATTCGCCGCTCGTTTCGGCAAAACCTTCGTTGAGTGTGACAGAAAGTCCGCGATTTGCGCGCGCGATTAATTTTGACGGAAACGGACATTCGAGCAGAACTCGCCGGATAATTTCCGCCGATTCGTCTTTTGAACCGTCGTCAATTACAATCAACTTTTCCGGCGGGCGCGTTTGCGCGAAAATCGAGCGCAAGGCACGTTCGACGAACGGCGCGTGGTTGTAAGACGGAACTAAAACGTTTGATTTCATCAGCTAACAGTTATCATTTATCAAAAAGCGAATGTCAACTTATTCGCTTTTGAACGTGCCGGTTTTTAACGATGAAAGTTCTCTATTTTCTCGATTCGCTCAATCAGGGCGGCACTGAAACGCTCGCTCTGGATGTGTTTCGCAATGCGGCGCGGTGCGGTTTGGATTTGCTCGTTGGCGCAGCGGGCGGCGGCGCACTCGAAAAAGAATTTCTCAAAACGAACCGGGAATTTATTCCACTGCGCCGCAAATTACCGATTGATTTAAAACTCGTTTTGACGCTCAGAAAAATCATCAAAGAGCGCAATATTCAAATTGTTCACGGTCATCAGGCAGTTGACGGTCTGCATCTTTATCTGGCAACGATAAATTTGCCGGTCAAGCGCGTTCTGACTCATCACGGATTCATTCCCGATGCGAAAAATCGCCGCGCGTTTGAATTTTTGATTCCGCGAATGGATGCGAACATCGCTGTCAGTCGCGGTTTGCAAAACTGGCTGGCGGAAACCGACAAGCTCGATACAAGTAATTTTCGCGTACTTTATAACGGCGTTGATGCCAAGCGCGTCGTGCCGACGGGAAAATCTCTGCGGGCAGAATTGAATCTAAAAGACACCGACTTGCTGTTCGGGATGATCGGCAATTTCTACCTGGATCCGCGCAAAGACCAGATGACGATTTGCCGCGCTCTGCCGCGAGTTTTCGCCGAAATCAAAAATTCGTACTGCATTTTCGTCGGCAGAACCGAAATGGGCGCGGAACATAAACGCGCCGAATGCGTCGAGTTTTGCCAGTCGAATAATATCGCCGACCGCGTTCATTTCCTCGGCGAGCGCAATGACGTGCCGGACGTTTTGGATGCGCTCGATTTTTTCGTGTTTTCGTCGCTTCAGGAAGGTTTGCCGATTGCCGCCGCCGAAGCGATGCTCGCACGAGTCCCGCTTATTGCCTCGGACATCGAACCTTTTCTCGAAGCGTCGGACAACGGCAAATACGCGGAAATTTTTCCGGTCGGAAATCACGAAATTTTGAGCGGGAAAATCTTAGAGTGCCTGAAAAACAAAATTTTTCGTGAAGATTTGGCGAATCGCGCTTTTGAATTCGCGCAGGAAAATTTCAGCATCGAAGCGCATTTGAAAAAATTGAAAAACCTCTACGAATCGCTTTTGAAATGACACAAAAGTTTTAACGCTCAAATCTTATAAATGCGTCAAATGCCCAGCCCGATTGCCCGTTATACACAATCTGACACCAGCGTCCGGGCATTTTGCCGACGTTTGATGATTTCGGACAGCCGAGAACGGTCAAAGCCGCGCCGTGCGGAATCTGCGCGATTCGATAGCCGCTTTCCGAACTCGGCTCGCTTCTGAGCGCGAGAAAACCGTCGCGCGGCGAATTTGCCCGCGCCGCCGTTGGGGTGCTTTTTTCATTCGGCGGATTATAAGTCGTATTCGGCAGATGGCTTGTGTTTTGATTTTTTTGATCGTCAATTTGTTTTTTCAAATTCGCCGTTTCGCGCTTTAGCCGCTCGATTTCATCATTCGGCGCGGCGGTCGGCGAAGCGGTCGGGCTGCCGTTCGGAGTCGGCGAGGCAGAAACAATCGCGTCTTTATCGCCGCTTTGTTTGTAATAAACGAATCCGGCGATGCCGAACGTCGCTATAATCAAAAACAAGCCGGCGACGCAAAGAATAATGATTCCAAGTATTTTTTTTACAGGTGAATTGTTGGCGACCGGCGGCGTTGGCAGGGCGAAAACAGTCGGCACGGAATTTTGCGGCACATTAACGCGCATCGGTTCCCCGCTGAGCGACATCTGCACGGTTTCCGCCGCGCTCGACGAAGAAATTAAATTCGCGCCGTCAGCCAAACAAAATTGCAGCGAATCGTCGGTGTAAGTCGTTCCGCATTTCGGACATTGTTTCATAAAATCAGCCTCGCTTTCCGACAAAACTTTACCTGCAAATTCATTTATAAGCAAGTGTTTACGCGGCTTTGACGGCTTCGATAACGCGGCTTTTGACCGGCGAAGAAAGCACAATCGAAGTTGTCGTAATGCCGAACGGCACTAACCGGTCAATCAAATTCTGCAAATGTTCGACATCGCTGACGGCGACTTTCAAAATAAACGAATCGCCGCCCGTGCCGCGATGACATTCGAGAACTTCGCTCGATTTTTCCGCCACGTCAATAATTTTCGAATAATCAACGCCCGAAATGCTCATCCGAATAAACGCCGTAATCGGCAAACCGATTTTCGCCGTATCAATTTCGGCACGGTAAGCCGTGATGATTTTCGCGTCTTCGAGCTTGCGAACGCGTTCGATAACCGCCGGTGTCGTCAGATTTACGCGCCGACCGAGTTCGGCAAAACTGATGCGGGCGTTTTCCTGCAATTCTTTGAGTATTTTCCAGTCAATCGTATCAATCATTTTAGATTTTAAGGCAAATATTGGAAATTAACTTACAATATAAGGCAAAGAACGGTTAAAAACAAAACTTCCCTATTCTAAATTTTTATCGAAACGACTAAAATATATTGTTCAATACAAACTAACTTTTTGAATTATTAAAACATCGAACTCGAATAGAGGTGAAATTATGCTGACTGAATTAAACGCGACAAAGCCGACTGCCGTAAATTTAACGAACTATGAAATCCGCGACGAAGATTTACCCGCGTTTCGTGATTTGAAATTTGAAAACATCAACGAACTGCATCTCGATCACCCGGGCGCGAACGATACGGAATACCGAACACGCCGCGATCATATTGCGAGTTTGGCGAAAAATTTCCGCGAAACGGGCGTGATTACCGATGTCGAATATAACGCCGAAGAACAAAAAATCTGGCAAATCGTAGCGACAAAATTAGAGGAAATCCAATCGCGCCGTGCCAGCGCGTTTTATCTCGACGCAAAGGAAAAACTCGGCATTACGACGACGAAAATTCCGCAGTTGTCGGAAATGAACAAACGTTTGAAAACTCTGTCGAGCTGGCGACTGGCACCGATTGAAGGATTGGTCGAAACGCGCGGTTTTCTTTCGTGGCTGTCATATCGCACGATGCTTTGTACGCAGTATATTCGCCATCATTCGCGCCCTGAATACACGCCCGAACCCGACATCGTTCACGAAGCCATCGGGCATATTCCGAATTTTACGAATCGCGATTTTGCAGATTTTTCTCAATTCATCGGACACGGCGCAAGAATCGCTACCGACGAGCAACTCGAAGAACTCGGCAGACTCTACTGGTTCACCGTCGAATACGGCTTGATCGAAGAACACGGCGAAAACAAAGCTTTCGGCGCGGGACTTTTATCAAGTTTTGGCGAATTGGAAAACGCCTTCACCGATAACGTCGAACGCCGCCCGTTCGATTTGGCGCAGGTCGTCAAAACCGATTATTCATACTCGGATATGCAGCCGATTTTATACGTCATTCCGTCATACCAATTTTTGAAGGATACGACGCGCACATATATCGAAAGTTTCGGCAAGTAAATGAATGAAATAGAATATAAAGCAGATGTTATAATTGACGTGCAGACGATAATCGAACTTTATCGCAACGCCGGTTTGCCGCGTCCGATTGATGACGAAACGCGCATTGAAAAAATGTTCGCCAATTCAAATCTCGTCATCAGCGCGTGGGCGGACAATGAATTAGTCGGCATTTCACGCTCTTTGACAGATTTTTCGTGGTGCTGTTACCTGGCAGATTTGGCAGTTAGAAAAGATTTCCAAAAATCGGGCATCGGCAGAAAGTTGGTCGAACTAACGCGCGAAGCCATCGGTGAAACTTAAATGCTTCTACTTCTATCCGTGCCTGATGCGCTCGAATACTACTCCAAAATAGGAATGGAAACCGTCCGCAACGGATTTATTTACCATCGTAAAAGTTGATTATGCGACCCATTCGGCATTCAATTTTGCTTTTGATTTCATTGAGATTTTTACCATGAAGTTGCACTATCGGGCAACTTCAAGTTATCCTTTTAAATTATGAATAAAGCGGCAAAATATCGAATTGTAACTTTTTACAAAAGCTATTTTGACGATTTTTTCGAGCTGCAGCGTCAGAAAGTAAAAGACAAAATTTTGTGGACGCTTAGACTTATCGAGGAAATTCAGCAAGTTCCCGAAACGTATCTGAAAAGTTTAGAATCAGCCGACGGACTTTTTGAAATTCGCATCAAACAAGGCACAGATATTTTTCGGATTTTCTGTATTTTCGACGAAGGAAATTTAGTTGTTTTATTCAACTGTTTTCAGAAGAAAACGCAGAAAACACCGAAACAGGAAATCGAAAAAGCCTTAAAAATAAAGGACGAATATTATGCAGAAAAAAGATAACTTAAAAACGCTCGATGCTTTAATTGAAAAAAATTACGGCAAAAAAGGAACGTCGAAAAGAGATAATTTTGAAGAAGGCTACAACGAATTCAAACTCGGCGCGATGATTCAGGAAGCGCGGCTCGAAAAAGGTTTGACGCAGGAACAACTCGCCGAAAAATGCGGCACGAACAAAGCGTATATTTCAAAAATCGAAAACAACATCAAAGACGTGCGCCTTTCGACCTTGAAAAAAATCATCGAAATCGGACTCGAAGGAAATTTGGAACTTTCGATTAAATTTTAAGAAAAAATTTATGCGGCACATTCACCATTCAATTTTGTTTTTGATTTGCCTGGCGTTTTTGTTTTCCACGTCTTGTGTTTTTGCACAAGTGAAACAGCAAGCAAAAGTATTTCCTTGCAAAAATCAGGCTGAAGTCAAATACATCGGATTTGAAAAAGTTATTGGCGCGGTCGAATCAATGGATGTTGAAACAGAAACATTAGTTTCGGAAGGGCATACGATATTTACCAATAAAGATAAGCCAATTGTATTTGCGACATATAAGTTCGACCGTCAAGGAAGATTGTCTGAAAAAAATTTCTATAACATCAATGGTAAAGCATCGCCGAAAAATACTTTTGATTACGATTCGGAAAACAAAGTCATAAGAGAAAATTATTTTAGCGTAGAACCATCAAAAGCGTATCTGGAATCAACATTTGTTTACAACAATGACGGCACACTCAAGGAAATAATCGGTTCAAATACTGAAAAAAACTATTCTCTAGGCAAAGAGGTTTTTTCCTATGACCCGACGAGAAACTATTTTGAAGTTACAGAATATAATTCCTATGGTCCAGAAATGCGTACTGGTTATATTCAGGATGATAAATGTCGGTTTTCTGAAATTTATGTTTTCACACGCGACGGAAAAATTGCGGGTAAAACTGTTATCAGTTTTGACGATAAAGATAATCTGATTTTGATTATTGGATATTCAAATGACGGTGCAATTATTGGTAAACGCAAACTTGAATATAAATTTGATAAGGAAGGAAACTGGACAAAACAATCACATTATTCTTGGGAAGAGGAAAAAGGAAAATACGATTGGAAATTGATGAGAATCGAATACAGAAAAATTAAATATTACGATTCAAAATAAATTGAGGCAATTATGCCAGACGAAGAAAACCCATTAGGTTTGAAAAAGATACATCATTTCAAATTCTTCGTCGGCAACGCGAAGCAATTGTAATTAAAGATGCAGAATTCAAAAGAAAATATCGGTGAGATTCTCGGTGTTTTGGAAGATATGAAACGCGCCGGAATCGTTGAGAAATATGCGATTGGTGGAGCGTTTGCGGCGATTTTGCATTATGAACCGATGGCGACGATTGATCTTGATGTTTTCTTTTTTCTGGCGGAGAAAAGCGCGAGTCCGATACTTTCTTTGAATGCGATTTACGATTACGCGAAAGAACACGGATTTTCTTTCGACCACGAATTTATCAATATTTATGGTTGGCTCGTGCAGTTTGTTGAGGCGAGCCACAGCCGTTTGTGGACAGAAGCGGTTGAAAGCGCGGACACGATAAAAATCGAAGATGCGGACGCGAAAGTAATTGACAAAGAATATCTCGTCGCAATGTGGCTTTTTGCGGGCAGAGCGAAGGATTATCAGAAAATCGCAATGTTTTGCGAAGCTGATTTTTTAGATAAAGCGAAACTTTTCGACGTTTTGGAACGGCATGATTTAACGGCAAAATGGGAAAAAGAAAAATGGAGATTTGCCGATGAAAAATGATTTGCAGACAGAAGTTATCGAAGATTTGAAACGGCGCAAAAAAACTTCGCGTGAATTTCTACGCGCACTTTCACCGGCGGAAAAAATCTCCAAACTCGTAGATTTGCAGGAGCAATATTACAAATTCTTAAAAGCGCGTGAAGAAAACGGCGGTCGGGAAATTCCCGAAAAATGGCGCAAATGGCACACGGCACGAAACGAAAATTTTACAAAATAAAGAGGCAATTATTATGACAGACGAAAAAAATCCATTAGGTTTGAAAAAGATACATCATCTCGAATTCTTCGTCGGCAACGCGAAGCAGGCGGAGTTTTATTATCGGAAGGCGTTCGGGTTTTCGCGGGCGGCTTATACGGGATTGGAGACGGGCAACCGCGACACGACGAGTTATGTGATGCGGCAGAATCGCGTCAATCTCGTTTTTACCACGCCGCTTTCGCCCGATCATTTCGGGAGCGAGCATATTAAAATTCACGGCGACGGCGTTTACGACATCGCGTTTCAGGTCGAAGATGCCGATCACGCCTACAACGAGGCGATCAGGCGCGGCGCGAAATCGGCGATGGAACCGCACGATATGACGGACGAAAACGGCAGCGTCCGGCGCGCGGCGATTCACACTTACGGCGACACGATTCATTCGTTTATTTCCTACGCGCCGCAGAAAAAACCGCAGCTCGTCGGCGAAACGGTCGGCGACGCTTCGATGAATTTGACCGCCGTTTCACACGCGGCATCGGCGGCGGCGACTGCGCCCGAAGAAAATAAATACTGTTATTCGGGAACGTTTTTGCCCGGATTCGCCGAGCAGATGGTCGAAGGCGAAGACGTCGGCGTCGTGTTGGTTGACCATATGGTCGGCAACGTCGAACTCGGCAAAATGAATTATTGGTGCGATTTTTACCGCGACGTTCTCGGATTTTTCCGCTACATCACGTTTGACGACGAAGACATTTCGACCGAATATTCCGCGCTGATGTCCATCGTGATGTCGGACGGCGGACACAATATCAAAATGCCGATCAACGAACCGGCGGAAGGCAAAAAGAAAAGCCAGATCGAAGAATATCTCGATTATTACAAAACTCCCGGCGTTCAGCACATCGCGCTGCTGTGCAAAGACATCGTTCCGACGGTCGAAAAATTACAGGCAAACGGCATCGAATTTCTGCGCGTTCCCGATTCGTATTACGACGAAATCCCCGCGCGCGTCGGCGAAATTGACGAAAACATCGAAGACTTGAAACGCCTCGGAATCTTAGTTGACTGCGACGAAGAAGGTTATCTATTACAGATTTTCACCAAACCCGTCGAAGATCGTCCGACCGTTTTCTTTGAAAT
This sequence comes from Pyrinomonadaceae bacterium, assembly GCA_963761145.1. Taxonomy (GTDB): domain Bacteria; phylum Acidobacteriota; class Blastocatellia; order Pyrinomonadales; family Pyrinomonadaceae. Next base: position 357,915 of record CAVXFU010000010.1, on the reverse strand, counting down.
TCTCCAACGCAAAGGCTGCAAAGGTTTCGGCAAAGGAAACTTCAAAGCTCTGTTCGTTTCAATCGAAGAAGAACAGGCGAAACGCGGGAATTTATAGTTTTTTTGCCGCAAATATTACGAATGAAAATCCAAAAACTTCGTAATATTTGCGGCGAAATCTTTTTATAATACCGAGGACGAGCGAAGAACAATTCAAATATCAAACGAATTTGTGATAGACAGTTCTCGCCCGAATATGAAAAAATCGGTTAGTAATGTTAGACGAGCAAAAGGGCGGTTTTTTAATTAATTCTTCTATTTCAGCTGAGTGCAAAGTTTCGGTTGTGATTCCCGTTTGCAATGAAGCGCATCATTTGCCGCTCACGCTTCCGGCTTTTGCTCAACAAAAAGATTCGCGCGGCAAAGCTCTCGACACGCGACTTTTTGAACTGATAATTTTAGCCAACAACTGCACCGACGGTTCGGTCGAAATAATCAAAAAATTTGGACGCGAAAATCCGCAAATGCAGATTCGTCTAGCCGAAATTTCGCTTTCCGAAGAAAACGCCAACATCGGATTTGTCCGGCGTCTGCTAATGAACGAGGCGTTTTTTCGTTTGCAAACTCATCGAAAAAACGGCGTAATTTTGACGACTGACGGTGATACGACAGTTGCGCCCGATTGGATTTCGGCAAATTTGCGCGAAATCGAACTCGGCGTGGACGCGGTCGGCGGGCGAATTATTATCGCGCCTGAAGAACTCGCCGCGATGGATGCAAACTGCCGTGATTTTTATCTTAAAGATGAGAAATATAGACTGCTCGCGGCGGAAATCGAATCGCTGATTGATGATATTCCGCACGATGCCGCGCCGCGACATCATCAGCATTTTAACGGAAGTTTTGCAGTCACGACCGACGCATACGAACGCGCGGGCGGCGTGCCGAAAGTAAGATTTCTGGAAGACATCGCGTTTTACGAAGCCCTACAGCGTGTTGATGCGAAATTTCGCCACAGTCCCTTCGTGAAAGTTTACACGTCGTCCAGACACGAAGGACGCAGCGAAGTCGGGCTTTCCTACCAACTCAATGAATGGAGAAAGCTCGGCGAATGCGGCGCGGATTTTATGGTTGAATCAGCGCAGACCATCGAAAAAAAATTGCAGGCGAAAAGAAATTTGCGCAAAGTTTGGCGGCGAACCAAACTGCTTGATTTTCCGTCAACTGCCGAAGTTTTTCTTTTGAGCGAACAATTGCATATTTCGTCGGATTTTTTGGGCGGCGAATTAAATGGAATTACCACATTCGGCAAATTATACGAAAGTGTTTTATGCGAACAAAAGCGTCTCGGCGAGTGGGAAAAATGCCATTTGTCCGTTTCTTTGCAGGTTGCGCTGAAAGATTTGAGTGAAATTGTTTCTTTGAAAAGGAACAAAGAATCAAATACTTACAGCTTTTCCCAAACGTCAAGCCGGTAATTTTCCTCGCGCTTTTCGTTAATCTTTCGCATTTTCCCTCCGGCAAATTCCGCGAACGAATCGTGAACTTCGTCGCCCGTCTGCGGATAATCGTGAACGGGCGGCAGCCAGTGAACGAGCGCGATTTGACCTTTTGCGGCAAGATGCGAAAACGCTTTCCCCATCGCGTCACGCCAATCGCCGGGCGCGAGATAATAGCCGACTTCGGAAATCAAAATCAGATCAAATGTTTCGCCGGGAAATTCCTGCGGTACGCTCATTTTCTCAAAGCGAATATGCGGCAAATTCGCGCATCTTTCACGCGCCTGCGCGAGAGCCTTTTCCGACACGTCAACTGCTAAAATTCGTTCGCATTTTGCCGCCAGTTTTTCAGTCAAAACGCCGATTGAACAGCCGATTTCAAAAACGTTTTCATATTTTTCGCGCGGCAAAGCGTTAAGCGTCGCTTCGTATTTTTTCGCTTCGTATTCGCTCGTGGTAAAATCCCACGGATCATCTTTGGCGGCGTAAACGTCTTCAAAATATTTCTCGGTCAAGGTTTGTTTTATAGTCATTTCATTTTTAATTTGCCCGCGAATAAACGCGAATAAACACGAAAAGTGTTTTATAAATTTTTCGCGCAGTTTCGCGTTTATTCGCGGGCAGAAAAATCTTTTCCTCGCAAATAAATCTCGAACGGCACGGCAAAATTTGCCAAAATATCTTCGGAAAGCCGAAATCCCTGCGCGTCGTCGTCAATCAAATCGGTAATTTGCGAAACGTGGGCGCGAATCGCTCGTTGTTTTGTTTCGATAACCGATTTTATATCAAGCCGAAACGCTTCGACTTCCGTTTCGAGCGGCGCGTCTTCGCTTTGCGCCAACTCGTAAAGCCAGATCGGATATTCGATTATCGTCTGATTTTCGCTTTTCGCCGCGCTTAATAACTCAAACGCCGCGCGATGATCGGGATGCGGGTCACGCCGCCACGGAACAAAAATCGTCTGCGGATTTGTCTGCGTCAAATAATTACGACAGCGTTCGACCGCCGGCAAAAATTCAGGTGAAGTATTATTCGGAACAGCGCGATCAAGCCATCGAAAAAAAGTCAGATTTTCACGGCTCACGCCTAAAATTTCCGCCGCCTTTTGCAATTCATTCTCGCGCAAATCGCGCAGTTTTTCTTTCGGATATTTGACGGAATTCGGATGCGAAAGCGTGCCGTCGCTCAAAACTAAAATCGAAACATCTAAATTATTTTTTCGCAAAAGCGCGATTGCACCGCCGCAGCCCAAACTTTCGTCATCAGGATGCGGCGCAACAATTAATGTTTTGCCGAACTCCTTCACCGATTTTTCCGGTACGAGCGGAACTTTCTCCGTGTCGGTGAGAGTTAATTTCTGATTTTCCATAAATCGTCCGCCGCCGTTTTTGTCTGCAAAACGTAGCCTCCGGCATCGGCGAGCGCGGCATCGGGCGCAGGTTGGCGCAGATAAATCGTCAAATCGCGGATGATTCGTTCGAAATGAAATGGTTTGTTTAAGCCGCGCGCGCCAACCGTTTTTTCACATAAAATCATCGTTTTAACACATATTTTTTCAATCGCCGTTCGCATCATATTGGCATAAGCAAGAAAATTTTCGCTTCTTTCATCTGACGAATCGCGCATAAAGTCGTCCAGTTTTTCCGCCGCCGATTTAAGCCACAAATTTCCGCTTTCTATTAAAATCGCCATTTCGCCCAAACGCATTTTCTGAAACGGGTCGTCCGTCCGTTTGAGCATTTGCAGATATTTACGCGTTTCATCGAAAATCGCTTCCGCCGCGCCGAACTGAACCGCCGCGAAACGAATCGAACCGCCGGAAAACCACGGCTGCTGATAATAATTTCCCGGTTCGCCGATCAGATTTTTTCGCTCGATTTCAACGCCCGAAAAATCAACTTTGAACGAGCGCGTCGCCCGCATTCCCATCGGATTCCACCACGAAGCGTCAATTTTTGTCTGAACTTCGTCCATCGGAACGACGCACATTTGCCAGCCGCCGTCGGGCAGCGCGCCGTTGACAATCGGGCGCGTGACGTAATCAACGCCGGTCGCAAAGGTTTTCGAGCCGGTCAATCGAAATTTGCCGTTTTCCGCCGGGAAAATTTTCACGCCGTCGCCCGCTTCCGTGTTCCAGACACCGAAAATTTTTCCGTTTCGCGCGTCGGCGGAAAAATTTTCGATTTGCGATTGCGAACCGAAAAAATTTAACAATAAAAGCGCGTTGAAATGTCCTTCGTAAACGCGCCCGACAACCAGATTTCCGCGCCCGCAATGCTTTAAAACCTGCAAAAGCGCGTGATTAGTTCCGCTCTCGATGCCGAGATTCGCGCCGCCGAACTTTTCGGGCAGAGACGCGGATAAAAGTTTCGCGGCGGCGATTTTACGCAAAGTTTCGATTGGAAAACCTGCGGCAAAGTCCGTCTCCGACGCTTCTTTCGGAGCTTCGTCAGCGATTTCTTTCGCGCTTCTGACAGCTTCGTCAAGCGATAAATTATTCGACATTTTTGCGACCGTCGCGGCGGCAGATTCTGAGTTTTTCAAATTCATTTGATTAGATTATAACTGAGCCGCTTTGATTTCTTCAGCCAGCGGCTCATAAATTTCGCGTTCGCCTGCCGTATTCGGGTAATCCCATAAACCGTTCAAACAATGCCGGTTGTCGTCCCAGCCCGGATGATTGACGATTGGATATAAACAGATTCCTTCGATCTGTGCGCCGTTCGATTTGGCGATTTCCGCCTGCTCGAAAATGTACTGAAACCATTCGGCACGCGCTTCGTTCTCAATTCCCGTTTCGGCAATCAAAATCGGACGTTCGTAGCGTTCATATAAGTTTTCTAAAATTTCGTGAAACGGCTGATAATTTTTGTTGTGACGATAAATTCGGCGACCGCTCGGATGCCGCCATTGATTATTGAAATAATAATTTATGCCGACAATATCGAGATACTTCTCCGCGCCGCCGAGCGACGGTTCGCGGCGTCCGCTGAGCATATCGAACGCGTGAAACTGCGATGCGTGATAATTTGCCGCGTCTTTTATCGTCGGCGGATTTTTGTTCGACGGCGCAACGCGAATCGCCGGATCGGTTTGCACGAAGCGCGTTTCGGGTGCGATTTTTCGGATAACGTTAATTGAACCGATAGTCGCGCGGACAAGTTGTTTTTTTAATTCGTCGCCGCGCCCGCGTTCAAACGGATAAAATCCGCCGACGTCGCCTGCAATCCAGGCGAAAAACGAAATTTCGTTAACTGGACAAATGAACAAAGGCTGTTTGATTTTGCTTTTAAGAAATTCAATGACTGCCGCCGAAAACTTGACGAATCGGTCAACAAATTTCGGGCTGAAAACATCCAAATCGTCGGGAAAGCCATAGTGAAATAAATCCCAGATTATTTGAATGCCTGTTTTAGCGGCGGCTTCGGCTTGAATTTCAAGGCTGGAAAAATCGTATTTGAAAGGTGTTTGCTCAATTAAATGCCAGCGTACGCCGTCGCGAGCCGTTTGCATTCCGATTGACAAAAGCCTTTCATAATCGCGTAGGGCGAATTCGTCGTGCTGTGTCGCGGCGATTACGTCGAGCCTTTTTTTCTTGTAATTGCGGTGCGTCGAACATTCAAAACCGCCCATCAGATAACTTTGAAAAATTGCCATTTAGATAAAAATCCGACGAAACTCCGCCACATTTATTTTGCCAATGAAAAAAAATCGGTTTGTCCAAGATTATCAAACATTTATTCTCAGCTATGTCAGGCAAATTACAGAAGGTTTTTTACGGAATAACGTAAAGTTATTATACATAGTATTTTTCACAGGTAAAACACTATTTCATAGTCAGGCTTAATTGTATTTGGACTTTATATCAAGAATTATTTGGAGAAATTGAACGAATTGACTAACCAAGATTTATCAACAGAATACGTAAATAACAACGAACAGCAGCCGGATGTTGTTTGTTTATCTCATTTAAGATGGGATTTTGTTTTTCAGCGTCCGCAACATCTGCTAAGTCGCTTTGCAAAAAAATCGCGCGTTTTCTTTTTGGAAGAACCTGTTTACGTTGACGGCAAAACGCATCTGGAAATTAGCCCGCGTGAAGACAATTTATTCGTTGCGGTGCCGCAAATCGCGCACTCGGACCGAGAAAACGCTGTCGCAATTCAGCGCGAAATGCTTGATGGATTAATCAGCAAACAGAACATAAGCGAGTATATTCTCTGGTTTTATACGCCGATGGCGATGAGTTTCGCCGCGCATTTACAGCCGCAGGCAACAATCTTTGATTGTATGGACGAACTGTCGGCGTTCAAATTCGCGCCGCCCGAATTAATCGAAAATGAAAAAAACTTGCTCGAAAAAGCCGATTTGGTTTTCACCGGCGGGCAAAGTCTGTATGAAGCGAAAAAAGACCGGCACGAACGAGTTTTCGCTTTTCCGTCGAGCATTGATGTCGCGCATTTCACATCGGCGCGAACCGTCGAAACGGAACCGGCAGACCAAAAATCAATTTCTCATCCGCGACTCGGTTTTTGCGGCGTGATTGACGAGCGAATGGACATCGTTCTGCTGGCGGAAATGGCTAATTTGCGTCCCGATTGGCAATTCGTAATGCTCGGTCCGGTCGCTAAAATCGCGCCCGAAGATTTGCCGCGCCGCTCGAATATTCATTATCTCGGCAGCAAAAAATACGACGAATTACCGGAATATCTGGCAGGCTGGGACATTGCGCTGATGCCTTTTGCGCTGAACGAATCAACGAAATTTATCAGCCCGACGAAAACGCCGGAATATCTGGCGGCGGGAAAGCCCGTCGTTTCGACCGCGATTCGTGATGTCGTGCGACCTTACGCAGATGAAAATCTGGTTGCAATCGCTTCGACAGCGGAAGAATTTGTCGCAGCGACGGAAAAAATTCTTGAACGCGGAAATTCCGACGAGTGGCTGGCACGAGCCGACGAGTTTTTGTCGAAAAATTCGTGGGACAAAACTTTCGCGCGAATGAATGAGTTAATAGACGAAACTGTTGCCGAAAGCCGGCACAAATTGGCACAAGCGGTGTGAGTTGAAACAATTGTCTTTGATGTTTGTGAAGATTACACACAATGATAAATTTTCGTCTGACAATAATACAAAGTGTCGCTGGAAAATAAGAAAATAGTGTTCATTCACACGGAATTTTAAAGGTATAAAACTTGCTTGTGATGTTTTTCGCAAAGTTATTTTTAAGAACAAGGGGAATAAAGGGATGTTTGATTATTTGATAATAGGAGCAGGTTTCGCCGGCAGTGTGCTGGCGGAACGCCTGGCGAACGGTTCTAATAAAAAGGTTTTAATCTGTGATAAGCGACCGCATATCGGCGGAAACGCTTTTGATTTTTACAACGACGAAGGCGTTTTAATTCACAAATACGGTCCGCATATCTTTCATACGAATTCTAAAGAAGTTTTCGATTATCTCGGACGTTTCACCGAATGGCGCGAATATCAGCACCGCGTTCTGGCGAATGTTGACGGAATGTTAGTTCCGATGCCGATTAATCTTGACACGATTAACAAACTTTACGGGTTGAATCTGACGGCATTTGAAGTCGAAGAATTTTTGGCGAGCAAAGCAGAAAAAGTCGAACATATTCGCACGTCGGAAGATGTCGTCGTCTCGAAAGTCGGGCGCGAACTTTATCAGAAATTTTTCAAAAATTACACGATCAAACAATGGGGTTTAGATCCTTCGGAACTCGACGCGAGCGTTACTTCGCGCGTTCCGACCCGCACGAACCGCGACGATAGATATTTTACCGATGTTTATCAGGCGATGCCGAAACACGGTTTTACGCGGATGTTTGAAAAAATGCTCTCGCATCCGAATATCAAAGTGATGCTCAACTGCGATTACCGCGAAATTATCAATCAAATTCCGTTTCGGGAAATGATTTATACCGGACCGATTGACGCTTTTTTCGATTATCGTTACGGGAAACTGCCGTATCGTTCGCTGGAATTCAAACACGAAACGCACGACACAGAACAATTCCAAACTGCGCCGGTCGTCAATTATCCGAACGAACAGGCTTATACGCGCATCACCGAATTTAAATATCTGACCGGACAGGAACACAAAAAAACGAGCATCGTTTACGAATACCCGCAAGCGGAAGGCGATCCGTATTATCCGATTCCGCGCAAGGAAAATGCCGATCTTTACGCTAAATATAAAGTTTTAGCCGACGCGCGTTCCGACGTGCATTTCGTCGGACGACTGGCGACTTACAAATACTACAATATGGATCAAATCGTCGCGCAGGCGTTAACGGTTTACGGTAAAATCGAAGGAATGAAACGCAGGGAAGCAATGGCGATGACGGCGACCGCCGGCGGCGGACAACTTTCGCTCAACGGAAATCATTCTTCGAATGGCGCAGCCAAACCTTCAACCGCTTCGGCGATTTGAGAAAATTGAAAAAAGGGTTAAAAATAGGCAAAGGCAAAATTAATTTTGTCTTTGCCTATTTTAGTTCTACCGGAAAAATTTTATGACACCAGCAGTCGAACAACTTAAATATCAAACGGGTTTCGGTAATGAATTTGCGACCGAAGCGGTAAAAGACGCGTTGCCTGTCGGACGTAATTCGCCGCAGATCGCGCCGCTCGGACTTTACGCCGAACAATTTTCAGGAACGTCTTTTACTACGCCTCGCCTTTTAAATAAACGAACGTGGACATATCGGATTCAGCCGTCGGTTCTGCATAAACCTTTCCGGCAAATCGAAAACAAGCGGTTCGTTTCAAAATTTGATGAAATCGTAACCACGCCGAATCAATTGCGCTGGAATCCGTTGACGATGCCGCAAAGTGAAACGGATTTTATTGACGGTATCGTCACGATGGCTGGCTGCGGCGACCCGTTTTCACAAATTGGCATCGCTGTTCATATTTTCGCCTGCAACAAAAATATGACTGATAAATTTTTCTACAACGCGGACGGCGAAATGCTCGTCGTTGCAGAGAAAAATCGCGTTCGTTTTCTTACCGAACTCGGAATTGTGGAAATTAATTCGGGCGAGATTGCAGTTTTGCCGCGCGGGTTAAAGTTTCGCGTTGAACTGCCCGACGGCGACGCTCGCGGCTATATCTGTGAAAACTACGCGGCACATTTTCGTTTGCCTGATTTAGGTCCGATTGGCGCGAATGGTCTGGCGAATCCGCGCGATTTTGAAACGCCGGTTGCCTGGTATGAAGATGCGGATGGCGAGTTTGAATTAACGGCAAAATTCGGTGGAAATTTGTGGACGACCGAGATAAAAAGTTCGCCTTTGAACATCGTTGCGTGGCACGGAAACTACGCGCCTTACAAATACGATCTGCGAAGGTTTAACACCATCGGTTCGATTTCGTTTGACCATCCAGACCCGAGTATTTTCACGGTTTTAACTTCGCCAAGCCCTGAAATCGGCGTGGCAAACTGCGATTTCGTTATTTTCCCGGATCGGTGGCTCGTGCAGGAAAATACGTTTCGCCCGCCGTGGTTTCACCGCAATTATATGTCGGAATTTATGGGCTTGTGTTTCGGGCAATACGACGCGAAGGAAGAAGGTTTCGTCGCGGGCGGCGCGTCGCTGCACAATCAAATGTCGGCGCACGGACCTGATGCCGAGGCGTTTGTAAAAGCGTCGAACGCTGAACTCAAACCGCAAAAATTATCGGGGACGATGGCGTTTATGTTCGAGTCGCGCTACATCATTCGCCCGACGAAATTTGCGATGGAAACGTCTGAATTACAGCACGAATATTTTGAAGTCTGGCAAACTTTGAAAAAGAATTTCAAAGTTTAATTTATTTCGCGTCGGTTGTTTCTACTGCGATTTTGAAACGGCTCAACTTATTTTTATAAAAACGAAATTCCGCCGTGTATGCGCCAAAATCCACGTCCGGCAGAGTTGTTTTCCGCGCCTTTAATTCTTTGACCGCACTGATTTGATATTTCAAAGTCCGAACCTTTTCCGCCTTTTCATCCGCTTGCGGCAGACCCTTTTTCTTCATAACTTCCTTTGGTCCGGTCACGTTCGGAATGGCGAACATTAACGACGTAACCGACGGACGCGCACCGATAAAAAAGCCCGATTCGCTTATAAACGAATTGGTTTCCTTCATCTGAAAATGTTTTTTTTGGTAAGATTCGCCAATGGCAAAAACTTCGACTGCGACCACCAGAAACGGATGCTCTTTCGAGTGCGCCGTGACGGTCATCACCTGATTTCCGTAACCGTTATAAAAGAAATATTGCGGCTGATTTTTTTCGTTATCGTAACGCGGCGAATAATTTTGCAGAATCTTTTTTCCCGCTTCTTCATCGCCGAGCCGCAAACCGACGACGCTCATTTCCGGTTCGGCAACCGTTTGCGCCGCCGCTGAATTGGCGGCAAAAACTAACAAAAGACAGCACACAACTGCCGAAAACATAAAACTAAAAAACTTGATTTTCATTTGGTAAAACTCCGCTGAAGATAAAATGATGAACAAGGAAATCCTTAAATTCCCTTTTATTATAACAGATTGGTAAACAACATTGAAACTATTTTAACGCGTGCGAATTGGCAAAAATTCGATGCGCGCCCGAAATCCCGGCATACACTTGCCGGGTAAAAGCATACGAACAATAAACATATTTTCCCCTGGCAATTTGAGCAAAGACCGAGCCGCCTTTATTTTCCGCTTTGTTTGCGGCGTGAGCTTTTACTTGTTAATCGTTCTCGATTATGAAATTTGCAATTTTTTTTTGCGCCGATATATGAATCAAACAACCCCAACTGATTTGGCATTCAGAATTTTTTCGTAAAATCTGATGTAATGCGGGATAATCAATTCCGCGCCGTAACGTGAAATGGCTGATTCGCGGGCTTTTCTGCCGAATGTTTCGCGCATTTCCTCGTCGTTGAGCAGTTTCATTACGTCGTCGGACATTTTCTCCGTGTCGCCGATGTCGCTTAAATAGCCGGTTTCCGAATCGGTAATGACTTCGGGAATGCCTCCGATGCGCGTGGCGATGACGGGAACTTCGCAGGCGGCGGCTTCGAGCGCGGCGAGACCGAACGATTCGAGTTCCGAGGGAAGCAGGAAAACGTCGGCAACGCCCAAGTAGTCGGCGATGTTCGCCTGTTTGCCGACGAAGGAAACCAAATCCTTCACGCCCAATTGTTCCGCCCGATAATAACAAGCCGAGCGTTCGGGACCGTCGCCGACCATAATCAGACGCGCCTTTCCGCCTTTCTGTTTCACTTTCGCCATAATCTCGATGCAGTCAATCGGGCGTTTGACGGCGCGAAAGTTGGAAACGTGGACGAGCAGTTTTTCGCCGCCGGACGCGAGTTCTTCACGAAGCGGCGATTCGGGCAGATGCTTGTAATGACACGCGCAGATAAAATTCGGAATCACTTCGATCTCGTCAAAATCGAACGTTTCAATCGTCGCCTGTTTCAAAAATTTGGAAACTGCCGTCACGCCGTCTGACTGCTGCAAGCCGTAACGCGTAATCGGCAGATAACTTCTGTCCGCGCCGACCAGAGTAATATCCGTGCCGTGTAAAGTTGTAATGACGGGAACGTAGCGTTTCTGTTTGATTGATTCGCGGGCGAGAATTGCCGAGATCGAATGCGGAATCGCGTAATGAACGTGCAGTAAATCAAGTTTTTCCGACCGCGCAACCGTCGCCATTTTCGTCGCTAATGCCAGATCATACGGCTGATGCTCGAACAACGGATACGACATCATTTCGACTTCGTGAAAATGCACGCGTTCGTTGAGTTCGATCAATCTGGTCGGCAGCGCGGACGAAATAAAATGGACGTTATGCCCGCGTGCGGCGAGTTCTCTGCCCAATTCCGAGCCGACAATTCCGCTGCCGCCGTAAGTTGGATAAACCGTGATTCCAATATTCATAAATTATGATTCAAGCGTTTGTCATTTCAATTTATCATTTACGCCGATTCATTAACAACGCATCTTTGAAAAAAGAATTTTTTCAAAAACAAAAGAGCGCGACACCGCTTCGCGCTCTTTTGTTCGTCTCCTAAATCGCCGCGTAAAAATTTACGGCAGATACGCCGCCGGAATCGGCGTGTCGGTCGCCGCGCCAAACGGGACACCGAACACAGAATTATCGCCCGAACGCAAGCCATACCAATTGCCCGAACGGAAAACCGCCAAATCGGTTTTGCCGTCGTTGTCGTAATCAGCCGCGACGGGTTTGTCGCCGTTCTGCCCGAATTGATTAGCAACGAACGCGCCCGTCGAACTGTTCAAACGATACCAGTAACCGTTCGATGGTCGGAAAACCGCAATGTCGGTCTTGCCGTCGCCATCGTAATCGCCGACAGTCGGAAAATCGCCCGTCGCGCCGAACGTCGTGCCGCGAAACGCGCCGTCTGATGATTGCAGATAATACCAAATGCCGCCGCGATAAACCGCGATGTCCGATTTGCCGTCGCCGTCAAAATCGGCGAGCAAAGGCGCGTCGCCTGATTGCCCGAATTGAACGCCGACGAATTGATTGTTCGAGGAATTGAGGCGATACCAGGCTCCGTTCGACGGTCGGAAAACCGAAATGTCGGCGTAACCGTCGCCGTCGAAATCGCCCGGTCGGGGCAAATCTTCCGCCGCGCCGAATTGGACGGCGCGAAACTGATTATTGGACGACTGCAAAATATACCACGCGCCTTGCGACGGGCGATAAACGGCGAGATCGGTTTTGCCATCGCCGTCGAAATCGGCGGGCGCGGGTTTATCGCCCGACTGCCCGAACGTCGCGCCGTTGAATTGATTGTTGGCAGAGTTCTGATAATACCAGTCGCCGCTGCGGAAAACGCCGATGTCCGCTTTGCCGTCGTTCGTGAAATCACTCGTGACGTTCGGGCGCGAAACATTGATGTTCTGCGACACGAATGAGCGCGGACTGTTGCCGCCTTCGTTGACGACGGCGTAACCGATGAGGTTGAATTTGCCGTTCGGACGCAGAAGAAGTTGGGCGGGCGAAGGCTGAACATTCGTCGTGTTGAAAGTATTGACGGGAATGTTGAGCCTGCCTTTCGGATTGCCCGTATTGCCGCCGAAATTTACATTGCCGAAAGAATCGTCGGGCGAGCCGTTCGGGTTCAGACGCGAAACCGGATAATTGGTCGCCCCGTCAATGGCGAGAATTTTGCCGTCCGGCTGAATCGCTTTGATATACAACGGCGTGTTATTAAAATTCGGGTAACTCATTACACCGTTTGTGCCGAATGATGCGTCAAACGTCAAATCACTCAAATTGAAGCGCGTCAAAACGAGAGTGCCGAGATAATTGCCGGAAACGAGCAGTTTGCCGCCGTCGTTGGTGATTAAAGCCGAAACGCCTCGTTCTCTGGAGAAAACATTGGTGCCGGCATCGAGCCGGCGGGCGGTTTCGAGCGTTCCGTTCGCATTCCACCGCGTAACGGCAAAAACATTTCCGTAAAAACAGTTTGAATCGCTTACACTGTCATAGCCGACCGCGATAATTCGTCCATCCGGCTGCAAACGAACGCCGGAAAATGCGCGGGCGGGATAACAGGGTGAAGTTGTGCCGGTGTTCGCCGGAATCCAGCGGGCGATGCCGCTGCCGTTCAAACCGAAAGTCGTGTCGAGCGTTCCGTTGGTGTTGTAGCGAACAATAATTCCTTCGGTGCGAAATTGTCCGACACCCTGAAAATACGGGTTGAGTTCGCTGCGCGTGTAACCAACCACGACAATTTTGCCGTCCGGCTGAATCGCCATATCACTTAATTGGGCGAAGAGTGCGCCATAGAATGTTCCGTTTTCACGAATGCCGGTTTGCGTAATGACGCGTCCCGCGCCGACGGGAAACGTAAAAATATTGTTGGCAGCCGGTCCGCCGACGGTCACTGTCGTGTTGCCGAAACTCGTATCAAGCGAACCGTCTGCGTTATAGCGCACGAGACAAAAATCCGCACCGAAACCGGGAATGCCCGGCGCATTTGCCGTGCATATGCCGCCGAAAACGATTTTACCGTCCGCCTGACGTTTCAATACGGTTGGCTGACTGCTGCTGTTGCTGCCCATACTTTCATCGCCGTAGAAAATCGTCCGAACATAGCCCGTGCCGCTGCCGAAACTCGTGTCGGGCGCGCCGGAAGCCGTAAATTTTCGCAGCCAGAAATCGCCGCCGTTACGCTCGATTCTGCCGCCCGCGATAATCGAGCCGTCCGGCGCGTAATCGCCCGCAAAAAGAGATGTTCTGCGATTCGGATTCGTCGCGTCCTGCGGAAAGTTATTTTGCGGTTCCACGTAATAACCGAGCGGCGCGGCAAAAGTTTTGTCGTAATCGCCGACGAACGTAAATTGAGCGAATGTTTGGCGCGAATTTGCCGCGAGCAATCCGCCTAACGCCGCCGTTACTAAAAATAATTTGGCTATTTGATTGAATTTCATAAATTTTTCTCCCGATAATTTTGTCTTCATACATTAGGGCGTGAAGAAACAGCGAAACCGCCCAAAAAAATTTAGTTTTTTTCGATTTTCGGTATAATGCTTTGTAGATGTTCGATAAAAGATGAGTTCGCCGAATGAAACAAACATCACGGTTTTGCTGAACGCGGTCGGCGCGGGCGAACAAAACGCGTCCGAAAAACTGCTCGAAGTCGTCTATGAAGATTTGCGGCGGCTGGCGGGCGCGTATATGCGAAACGAGCGCGGCGACCACACTTTGCAGGCGACCGCGCTCGTTCACGAAGCATTTATTCGCCTCGTTGACTGGGAAAACGTGACGTGGCAAAATCGCGCCCAGTTTTTCGCTGTCGCCGCTGAAGTAATGCGGAAAATTCTGATTGACCACGCCCGCCGGAAAAAAGCGCAGAAGCGTTCCGGCGGACAGAAAATCGAACTGCATGAAGCGGTGAGTTTTTCCGACGAAAAAGAATTCGACGTTTTAGCATTGGAAGATGCGCTGCAAAGTCTGGAAAAACTTGATCCAAGACAGGCGAAAATTGTCGAACTCAGGTTTTTCGGCGGCTTGTCAATCGAAGAAACAGCTTATATTCTAAACGTCTCGGAAACGACGGTTAAACGCGAATGGACGTTCGCCAAAGCCTGGTTTCAGCGCGAACTCAAGCGCGAATAATTCGTTTATGAACTCGCAAAACTGGCAGCAAATCAAAGAGATTTTTGCCGAAGCGTTGGAAATATCGAACGGCAGCCGAATTGATTTTGCGCGCGAAAGATGCGGCGCGGACGCAGAGCTTTTCGCCGAAGTAAAGTCACTGCTTGACGCGAACGCAGAAACCGAATTTTTACTCGAAAAAAACGCGCTCAACCTGAATTCGCAATTAAGCTCCAACAACAAAAATTACAATTTTACGAAATTCGGACGCTATACGGTTCTGCGCGAAATCGGGCGCGGCGGAATGGGCGCGGTTTTTTTGGCGGAACGCAGCGACGGCGAGTTTGAACAGCAAGCCGCGCTGAAAATTATCCGGCAGAATTTCGCGGGCGACGAAATCGAACGACATTTTCGTCGCGAACGTCAGATTCTCGCCAGTTTAAACCATCCGAATATCGCTAAACTTCTCGACGGCGGCGTGTCCGATGCGGGCGAACTTTTTCTCGTAATGGAATATGTCGCGGGCGAACCGCTGCTCGAATATTCTGAAAATCAGCAGTTAAACGTTGAAGAAAGATTGCGCTTATTTCTGAAAATCTGCCGCGCTGTTTCATTCGCGCACCAAAATCTCGTCGTTCACCGCGACCTCAAGCCGTCGAACATTTTAGTAACAAAGGACGGTGAACCGAAGCTGCTTGATTTCGGTTTGGCGAAAATCGTTGCGCCGCCAAGCAATTCATTCGCCGCCGAAAACGAATTTGAGCAGACGAAAACATTTTTCCGCGCCTTTACGCCCGCTTATGCGTCTCCGGAACAGATTCACGGCAAAACCGTCACGACCGCTTCGGACGTTTACAGTTTGGGAGTTTGTTTATACGAACTTTTGACCGGCGAAAAACCTTTTCATTTTGAAGGCAAAAGCCTCGATGAGATTTTGAAGACGGTGGACTTTACCGAACCGCCGCGTCCTTCATCAATTAGCCATTCCGAATTTGAAGATAAAGGAAATCCAAAATTCCGAGCCCGAAATCCCAAATTTTTGCGTGGCGATTTGGACAACATTACGCTTAAGGCTCTGCGAAAAGAACCGGCGCGGCGTTACAAATCGGTCGAAGCATTTGCCAGCGACATCGAACGGCATTTAAATAATCTGCCGATTGCGGCGCGCCCAAACACAATTTTCTACCGCGCTTCGAGATTCGTCAGGCGCAACCGAATCGCTGTTTCAGCGACGGCTTTTGTAATGCTGGCGTTAATTTCCGGCTTGGCAATCGCGCTCTGGCAGGCGAAAATCGCCCGCGCCGAACGCGACCGCGCCGAAAAGCGTTTTTCGGATGTCAGAAAACTTTCCAACTCTTTATTGTTTGAGCTTTCCCCGAAAATCGAACGCCTTCCGGGTTCGACCGAAGCCAGAGAAATTCTGGTTTCCAAGGCTTTGGAATATCTCGACAGTTTGGCGAACGAATCACAGAATGATTCGCAGTTGCAGTCGGAATTAGCGACGGCGTATGAAAAAATCGGCGACCTTCAGGGCAATCCGAACAAAGCCAATCTCAGCGACTTTACGGGCGCGGTCGCCAGTTTTGAAAAGGCACAATTTATCCGGCGCAATCTATCCGAAACGACAAAAAATCGCCAATCACTCGCGGAAAATCTACGAATTTTGAGCAGTGTTCGATTGGCGCAGAGCGATGTTAAAAATTCCTTTGAAAATTGCGAAGAGGCTTTAAAAATTTATCAAAAACTGGCGGCGGAAAACTCCGGCGACTTTAATTTACAGACGGATTTGCTCGAAACGCACATTGAATACGCGCAGCTTTACGCCGATAATAATCAATATGAACAGGCAATTCCGCTATTTCAGAAAACTCTTGAATCGCTCGCCGCCTTTGATTCGGCAAATGCGGAAACGCAGCGATTAACGGCGAAAGCCGAATCATTTCTCGGCAACGCACTTTCGTGGAATAATCGGCAGACGGAAGCCGAAACCGAAATGACGAAAGCGGTCGCGGCAATCGAACCGCTTGCTGCCGTTTATCCGAATGACGCGAACGTCCGACAAGTTTTATGGCGAACATTTATGCTTGCCGGCAGTATCTACGAAAATACCAACAATAAAATTGCGCTCGAATTTTCGCGCAAGGCGTTAAGTGCGGCGGAAAAAGCGGTGGACGCGGACGCAGCAGACACACAGGCGAAACAGAACCTCGCCCGAACGTTTTCGCGCGTCGGCAATTGTCTTGTGCTGACAGATCAATTGCTTGAAGCCGCCGACGTTTTGGAGAAAGCAAAGACTATTCTTAGAGAACTGATCGAAAAAGAACCGAAAAACATCGGCTATCAAAAAGATTTTGGTACGCTTTATATTCGTTCGGCGGACTTGAATTACAAACAGAAAAAAATCAACGCAGCACTCGAAGATTATGAAAAATCGGCAGTTTTTTTTGAAAAAATTGCCCGGTCGGACGAGAAAAATACTTTAGCGCAGCGCAATCTGGCGCAGTCTTTGAAAAATGTCGGCAAAGTTCAGATAGAGTTGGGTGAGCGCGAAAAAGCCAAGGCGACTTACCGAAAAACTTTGGAGATTTTAAGCCGTCTGAAAGAGCAAAACGCGCTCGGAGAATTTGATCATCCGATGCTCGACGAAGTGCGAAAAACTTTGGAAACATTGTAACCGAGCGGCAATCTATCTCTAATTCAACTTATTTTTCATAACGTGCTTTACGCAGATTAACAAAGTTCTGAGGCTTTGGGTCAATCAAATTAATAAATTAGACGTAAAAGAGAAACGGCAAACAAAATCGCCGCGCCGACGCAGCTGCCGCTGCTTGCGTCAGGTTCGGGCGCGGCGGCATTCACGTTTTCAGAAATGTTCTTTTCCGCTTCGGGCGCGGCAACGATTTTCGTCCGCGAGCCTTTTTTTCTGACGTAATAAACGATTCCGTTATAATCGTCGGTGAACAAAAACGAATTTGCGTCGAGTTTCATAATGCCGCACGGACGACCGATGACTGTTTTCCCGATTAAAAAACCGTTTAAGAAATCCTGATTCTTTGCGCCCTTTCGCATAATCACGATTTTGTAACCGCTGCCGACATTTTTATTCGTCGAACCGTGAAGCGCGACGAGAAACGAATCTTTGATTGTCGCGTCAGTTTCCGCATCGTCAAAATAATCAAAACCAAGCGCGGACGCGTGCGCCGGAAAAAATCCGTAAGGCGCGGGAACGTTTTCACAGTTTTTCAGACGGCGCGTCGGCTTTTTCAAAGTACTCGGTGCGGTCGTGTCGTAAAAAATTTTCCCGTTCGACGAATAACACGAAGCCCAGCCGTAATCCGCGCCGTCCTTGAGCGCGTAGAATGTTTCATCCGGCTTTTGCAAACCTAAATGATCCGAGCCCTGATTCGTCGCAAAAAACGATTTTCCGATCCACTTCAAATCAACCGCGTTGCGCAAACCTTTCGCGTAGATTCTTTGATTTGAGCCGTCAACGTTCATCTCCAAAACGGACGCGCGAAATTCCTCTTTTTCATCGCAGGCGTTACAGCTTGAACCGATGGAAACATAAAGTTTGCCGGCAGGCGAAAACGCAATCGTGCGCGTCAGATGCCAGCCGCCGTATTTATATGACAAACCGTAATCGGGAAAAGTCGCCAGAGTTTGCGGCTTTGTGTCGGTCGGTTTCGTCTCGCCGCGCGTAAATTTGCGGCGCGTCAGTTTATCGGTTTCCGCCAGATAAAGCCAATCTTGTCCGGTTGAATCCGTATAAAACTGCACGCTGTTCGGGTTTCGCAAATTTGTCAGATACGAAATGACTTTGCCGAATTTTCCCGTGTCCGCGTTCCATTCGTCGAGAATATAAACCGCGCCGAGTTTATTGTCGGAAAGATCATGCATATCGGTCACGAAAATTCTGCCGTCGGGCGATTTGGCGAAAAATCTGACGCGCTTCAAGCCTTCCGCCGCCGGTATGATTTCGTAATCGGCGGGCAGATTCAAACTGATTTTTTTACCGTTTTGCAAATTAATCGAATGCGGCGCGAGCGTGTGCTGGGCAAACGCGCAAACGGAAAGCAGCAGAACGAGCGAAATTGTTTTAACCATAAATGTAGGATTATCGACTTTTCTTTCTGACAAAATAAATTACGCCGCCGCGATCATCGGAGAACAAAAATGAATTGGCGGACATTCGCAAAATATCGCACGGGCGACCGTAAGTGTTTATTCCTTCGACAAAACCGCTGACAAAATCCTGCTGTTTATTATTTTCGCCAACCGCGACGATTTTATAACCGCGTCCCTGATTTCTATCGGTCGAACCGTGCAGCGCGACGAGAAATGAATTTTTCAACGCCGCATCGGTCGTTTTGCCGTCGAAATAGTCAAAGCCGAGCGCGGACGAATGCGCCGGAAAATAAGCGAAAGATGTCGGCACGAAACTGCAATCGGGCGGCATTTTTTTCCTGAAGCCTTTCGGGTCAAAAGTAACTTTGCCGTTCGACTGAAAGCAATTTGCCCAACCGTAATCCGCGCCGTCTTTTAATTGAAACAAAGTATCGTCGGGCGCGTCCAAACCGAGATGGTCAACGCCTTCGTTGGTGGCGAAAAGATGGTTGTTAATCCATTTTAACCCGACCGCATTTTTGATATTGCGAACGTAAACGCGCCGCTCGCTGCCGTCCGGATTCATTTCTAAAACCACGCCGCGAATGTCTTTTTCCGCTTTTTTTTCCGTGCAGAAATCGCAGCTTGTGCCGATTGAGAGATACATTTTTCCGGCGGGCGAAAATGCGACGGTGCGCGTCATATGCCAACTGCCGTATTTGTAACCCAAACCGTAATCGGGAAACGTCGCTAAAACTTCCGGTTTGCCGGTCGGCGAAATCGAATTTTTCGTATATTTATAGCGTGTCAACTGATGCGTTTCGGCGAGATAAAACCAGTCTTGTCCCTTTTTGTCGGTGTAAAAAGCGACGCTGTTCGGATTTCGCAGATTCGACATAAACGGCACGACACGATCAAATTTGCCTTTGCGCGAATTCCAGCCGTCGAGAATATACACCGAGCCGTTCTTATTGTCGTCCATACTGAACATATCAGTCACGAAAATACGACCGTCGGGCGCGACCGCGAAAAATCTGACGCGCCGCAAATTTTCCGCCGCCGGAATGATTTCGTAGTTCGAGGGCAGATTCAAGTTGAATTCAGCGCCGTTTTTGAGCGAAACTTTTTGCGGCACGAGTTTGATTTGCGCGAAGGCTGAAATTGAAGCGATGAATAAAACGACGAGTAAAAAATAGATTCTGCTGATTTTCATAACGAATTTATAAATGCTTAACACGCCATTTTTTCTTAAATTTTCCTCGCCTTTCCAACCACCATTCACGCCATTCTTCGATTGCCTTTTGCCGCGCTTCCGGCGAACTCGCCGGCTGAAAATTCAGTCAGGTTCCGGTCGCGTCGCGCAGACACATTTCGGCGAGAAATCTGGTTTGCAGATTTTCGTTTTCGAGCAAATTAATCAATTCGTCTATTGAATGCATCGCCATCGCCGCGCGCTGCTCGGCAAACTCTTCCCGTTTCATTCGATTTCTCTTAAAATCGTTCTGGCAGGTGCGCCGTCGCCTGTCCCGCCTTCGAGTTTGAGCGGCAGACAAAAAATCTCGTAATCGCCCGCCGCAACTTCGCGCAAGTCCAAACCTTCGATAATGACGACTTCGTTTTTAAGCAATGTAATATGCGTTGCGTAATCTGTCGAGCCGAATTTTTCGACTGATAAATAATCAATGCCGACGAGTTTTATGCCTAAATTGACTAACGCTTTCGCCGCGTCGGGCGCGATATATGTAAAATCTTTTCTGAAACCCTGCGCAAAATCATTCCAGAAATCCGAGTTTTTTGTTTTAAAGAGAACGCGGTCAACGCCCGCGAGATTTACGATGTGTTTCGCCTCAATCGCCGAAACGGTTTCAGCGATTTCAACGACGCGGCATTTGCCGACGAGTTTTTCCAAATCTAATTCGTGAATTCGCCGTGCGCCTTCGATAAAATGCGCGGGCACGTCAACGTGCGTGCCGGTGTGAACGCCGCAGCACAAACGCGAAACGTTCGCCGCGTCGCCGTTCGTCATCGAATGCGCGGAAGTGATTTCAACCGCCGGATCGCCTTCGTAAACCGGCGTATGCTCGCTGATCGAAACGCTCACGTCGTAGATTTTCATACGGATTTTTCGTTATGAATTAGCCGTTTTCGCTTCGGCTTTTTGCTCTGTTTTTTTAGTAAGAAACATATCCAGAATTAAAAGCCCCGCGCCGATGCAGATTGCCATATCCGCGACGTTAAAGGTCGGATAATGCCAATCGCCGAACTGCAAGTCAATAAAATCAACGACGAAACCAAGGCGCAGACGGTCGGTGACATTGCCGAGAATTCCGGCGAGCAGCAACGCCAACGCTCCCAAAAGACGGTCGTGCGTGCGCGGCACGCGCCAGAAATAATACAAAACCAGAATCGCCGCCACACCTGCAACCGCTGATAAACCCCAACGTCCGTTGTCGCCGTGACTGTCCAAAAAGCTGAACGCCACGCCCGTATTCTGCGCGTAGGCGAAATTCAAAAAGTTCGGAATAATTGACCAATCGCCGCCGAAACGCAGACGACGAATCGCCCACGCCTTCGTCGTCTGGTCAATCATAAAAACCGCGCCCGCCACCAGCAGATAAGCGAATTTCCAATAAAAATCTTTTTTATTCACAACAGAATTTTAGTTTATACAGCGCGAAAAATAAACAGGATAGACAAGATTCACAGGATATTTCGCTTTTAATTCGATTTATATCCTGTCGGTTCTGTCTATCCTGTTTGAAAATTTCCCGGTAATTATTCCGCTGAAGGAAAAATCGCTTTCGGTGCTTTGTAATCTTTCGCCCACGGCAGATAACAAACGTCCGTGCAGCCGATTTGATAAGTGACGACTTTCCATTTGCCGCCGGTTTTTTTGAAAAGCGCGAAAATATTATTGTCGAAAGCGTCAACGTCAATTCTGCCCTGATAATCCGTGCCCTTGAAATTCGGCTCGCCGCCTGACAAATTCTGCGACGCGCCGTCGAGAAACGCCCAATTTCCCTGCACCTTAAAATTCTGCACCGCAAATTGAACTTTCTGCTTCAATTCCTTTTCAACCGGCACGCGCAAAGCGTTCAAAATCGCCGTTCGCTCCGCCGAACCTTTTTCAGGCGTGTGAACCGCCTGCGCGAACGCGGCAACGGAGAAAATGAAAACGGCAAAGCCGCTGAATAATGAATTTTTTAACATATTTTTATTTCAGATATTTTGTCGCAACATATGGATGTTTCGGGTTGACGACGAGTTTTTGCCCACGCGGATCAACCAAAACGTCCATATCTTCCATCGGAATTGCGCCGAGCAAAATCTCGCTTGAATTTGGAATCACAATCGCGTCAACCGACGTGCGCCGATTTTCAAAACGAACTTCAACCGGACCGACGACTTCGACTTCAATTTCCCGTTCGTCAGCCAAAACCGAAAATTGCTTTTCGATTAACGGTAAACCTAGCTGGTTTTTTATTTTCTCGTTAATCGTCAGCATATACGAACCCGTATCAACCAACGCGGTGACTTTGACTTGCTTAATTTCACTTTCGGAAATTTTCCCTTTGCGAAAATTGTATAATTCGCCCGCGTTGAATAATTCGATTTCCGCATAAACTAATCCCATCTCGTTGACTCCCGTTTTATACTCGATTTTCGGCTTATTTTTTTTCGCGGCAATTCTCAAACTCATAACTTTAACCTCAAGTTCTCTCAATTTCCGTTAACACCGCGAAACAGCGTTCGCAGACGGTCGGATATTTCTCGAATTCGCCGACGCGCACCGAATAATTCCAGCAACGTTCGCATTTCGCGCCGTCAGCCTTCTGTATTTCGACCGAAAGCGCGTCGCCTTCGTGAACTTCGACTTGCGAGACGATAAAGATATAGCGCAAATCTTCGTAATAATTCAACAAAAAGCGCGTCGTTTCTTTATCGGTCGTCAAAACGACTTTTGCTTCTAAACTCGAACCGATTTGTTTGACGTTTCTGGCTTCTTCGAGACGCTTCAATACTTCGTCGCGGATCGAAAAAATACGTTCCCAATCGTTCAGAAGTTTTGAATCGTCCGCGCCCGAAACTTTTGGAAATTCCGCCAGATGAACCGATGCAAGTTTTTGATTGGGCAGATTTTCAAATGCCTCGTCGGACGTAAACGCCAAAATCGGCGCGAGCAGACGGCAGAGTTTGTCGGTGATTTCGTAAAGCGCGGTCTGCGCCGAACGACGTTCGACCGATTTCGGCGCGTAGATATACAGACGGTCTTTGATGATGTCGAAATATCTCGCCGAAAGCGTCACGGTGACGAAATTATAAATCGTCTGATACGCCGTTTGAAAATTATATTCTTCATAACCGCGCAGAACTTTCGCCGTCAGCACGTCCATTTCCGCCAACGCCCAACGGTCAATTTCGAGCATTTCCTGAATTGAAACGGTGTCTGATTCGGGATTAAAACCGTCGAGATTGCCGAGCGCGTAACGCAGAGTGTTTCTGAATTTGCGGTAAGCGTCCACGATGCGCGACAGAATTTCGTCCGAACAGCGCATATCTTCGGTGTAATCAACCGCCGCCGCCCACAGACGAAGCACTTCCGCGCCGGATTTGCCCACGACATCGTTCGGCGAAACGGCGTTGCCCGTTGATTTGTGCATCTGCCTGCCGTCGCCATCCACGACCCAACCGTGCGTGATGAGATTTTTATACGGCGATTCGTCGTGCGCCGCCAGACCGCAAAACAGCGACGAATTGAACCAGCCGCGAAACTGGTCGCCGCCTTCGAGATAAACGTCCGCCGGAAATTGCAGATTGTCGCGTGTTTCCAAAACCGCGACGCACGACGAACCCGAATCGAACCAAACGTCCAAGATGTCTGTTTCCTTGTTAAAATCCGCCGCGCCGCATTTCGGACATACAAAGCCGTCGGGCAATAAATCCTTTGCCTCGCGGTTATACCATGCGTCGGCGGTTTCCTTCTGGAAAATATCGGCGACGAAATCTACGATCTTCGCATCGGCGACGGCTTCATCACAGCCTTTGCAGTAGAAAACCGGAATCGGCACGCCCCACGAACGCTGGCGCGACACGCACCAATCGGGACGACCGGAAATCATATTTCGCATACGACCTTCGCCCCAAGCCGGATGCCATTTCACCTTCTCGACTTCGCGTAATGCGCCCTCGCGAAGCGGTTTTGCGTCTGCGTCCTGCCGATTTTCCGCCACTTCGTCCATCGTGATAAACCACTGCGGAGTAGCGCGAAAGATAACCGGATTTTTGCAACGCCAGCAATGCGGATAGCGATGCCGGTAATTTTCCGTGAATAATAACGCACCTGATTCGCGCAGAAATTCGACGATTTTCTGGTTCGCTTTGAAGATAAATTCGCCCGCGAAAAATTCGACTTCCGAAGTGAATTTTCCGCCGCTGTCCACCGGACAATAAATTTCCAAGCCGTATTCTTTGCCGATGATAAAGTCGTCGTGTCCGTGTCCGGGCGCGGTGTGGACGCAGCCAGTTCCCGATTTCGACGCGGCTTTGTTTTCGTACTTAACGTCGAGTTCGACTTCCGCGTCGGCTTCGCCCAATGTGACGTGAGTTCCGTTCATTATCAGCGAAGTTCGGTCGAGCCACGCGTGTTTCGCTTCCAATCGGTCGAGTTTCGCGCCCTTGAATCTGGCTAATTCCTTCGCGTCTTCTAAGCCGCACAGCTCGCTGAAAGATTTCGATAATTCCGACGCGACAATATAAACTTCGTCGTTCGCTTCGATTGCCGAATAATCGAAATCGGGATGAACCGTGATGCCGAGATTCGCCGGAAGCGTCCACGGCGTTGTCGTCCAAATCACGACAAAAACATTTTTACCAGCCAATTTTTCGTCAATCAAACTCGCGTCCGATTTTAAAGGAAACTTGACATAAACCGACGGCGAAGTGTGTTCCTTATATTCGACTTCGGCTTCGGCGAGCGCGGTTTGATCGTGAACGCACCAGTAAACGGGACGCAACCCTTTGTAAACATAGCCGCGTTCCAAAAATCTGCCGAACAAACGCGCCGTTTCCGCTTCGTAATCGTTCGACATCGTGAGGTACGGATTTTGCCATTCGCCCAAAATTCCCAAACGCGAAAAATCGCGCGTCTGTCCGTCCATCGCTTTGGCGGCGTGTTCGCGGCAGATTTTGCGAAACGTCGAAACTGGCAAATCTTTTTTATCTTTGCCTTTTTCCGCCAATTTTTTCTCGACGTGCGTTTCAATCGGCAACCCGTGACAGTCGTAGCCGGGAACATATGGCGCGTCAAATCCCATCATCGTGCGCGTTTTGACGACGAAATCCTTCAATATTTTATTGAGCGCGGTGCCGATATGAATGTCGGCGTTCGCATACGGCGGACCATCGTGCAGAATAAATTTTTCTGCATCCTGGCGCGTCTCACGAATCTGTTCATAAAGTTTCGTCTCCGCCCATTTTTTCAGACGCGCCGGTTCTGATTGTCCGAGATTCGCCTTTTGCGCGAAATCGGTTTTCGGTAAATTAACAGTTTTCTTCAGCTCTAAAGGTTCAGTCATAAAAGTGTTTAGCGGCTCAGAAACGAGACCGCTGTAAAAAGTAAAATTTTAACATCTATCGAATAAAAAATCCGAAATCCAACCGCCAAAAACTAAAAGTCCCAAGTCGTTCGCTGACTTGGGACTTTCGTTAAGCAAAGAATTACCTTTGGCTCTAACTTCTACGAAGCAAAGTCCCGGTTGATAATAATTCTTATAATGCTGAAATCGAATCTCATAAAATCTCAAATTTATTTATGCCAAGAATTTCTCGTTTAGTCAACTTTTTAAAACTCTTTGGCATAGTCGAAATTAAAAATTACCAGATTTTGCACGAAACGGCACGCACCATTTTGTCGCCGGTTTTACAGCCGAACGCTTCGGCGAATATCGGCAAATTCGATAATGGTCCGTTAACGCGGTAACGCGCGTTTGAATGCGAATCGGTTAAAACCTGCTGGCGTTCGAATTCCGGCGTTGATTTCGCCGCCCAGATTTGCGCGTAGCCGAGGAAAAATCTTTGTTCGGGCGTGAAACCGTCAACGTTTGCCGGTTTCGGTTTGCCTTCGAGAGATTTTTGATAAGCCGCATAAGCCATTGTCAAACCGCCGAGGTCGGCGATGTTTTCGCCTAGAGTCAATTTGCCGTTGATGTTCAAATTCTCCGCGATTTGATAGCCGCCGAATTGATTGACTACGCAGTCGGCGCGTTCTTCAAATTTCTTGCGATCTTCGGGCGTCCACCACATTTTCAAATTGCCTTCCGCGTCGTATTGACTTCCGCCGTCGTCAAAACCGTGTGTGATTTCGTGACCGATAACCGCGCCGATCGCGCCGTAATTAATCGCGTCGTCCGCATTTGGATTGAAAAACGGCGGCTGCAGAATACCGGCGGGAAATACGATTTCGTTGTAGCTGGCGTTGTAATAAGCGTTAACGGTCGGCGGTGTCATTCCCCAACGCGTGCGGTCAACTTTCTGCCCGACATCTTTCAAATTGCGGGCGACGTTAAATTGCTGCGACACTGCGCGAATTTGGCAAAAAACGATTTGCGGTTCAGCTTCAGACCGGCGAAACCGCGCGGACTTTGGTTGAAACCGATTTTGCGCTGATAGGCATTGAGTTTGGTCAAAGCCATTTTGCGCGTTTCAGGACTCATCCATTCGAGATTCGGAATGCCTTCGCGGTAAGCGGCAAAAAAATTATCAATCAATTCGCTCATTCGTTTCTGCGCTTCGGGCGTGAAATTCTTTTTGACGTATTCCGCGCCTAACGCTTCGCCGACTGCGCCGTCGGTCGCGCTGACACAGCGTCTCCAACGCGGCTGTTGTTCTTTCGTGCCGGTCAGATATCGATTGTAGAAATTAAAATTCTCGTCAACAAACGCTTTCGACAAAAGCGGCGCGGCGGAATTTATCGTCATCCAGCGCAGATAAGTTTTCCAGTCGTTGATGGAAACGTCCGTCATCATTTTGTTGACTTCCGCAAAGAAATCCGGCTGACCGACATTAATTTCAGTGAAGTTCGGCACGTTGCGTTCTTTGATATATCGCGTTCCAATCGAAAAATTCGGCGTGATTTCGCCGAGTTGTGACGAGGCTGATTTTGTTATAGCGTTTTTGCGGGTCGCGCAAATCAACGCGCGTTTTCGATGCCATCGCCAGACGGGTTTGAATCGTCATTACGGTTTTCGCGTTCGCCGCCGCCTTATCAGCGTCATCGCCGAGCAGTTTGAACATATTCGTCATATATTCAACGAATTTCTGGCGCGTTTCAACTGATTTCGGGTCGTCTTTCGTGTAAAAATCACGGTCGGGCAAACTCAGTCCGCCCTGAGAAATGTTGGCGATGTTCAGCGAACTGTTTTTCGCGTCCGCGCCCGCGCCGAAACCGAAAACAGCCGGAATTCCCGCGTTGTGCATCATCGCAATCTGCCGCTGCACACCTTTCGCGTCCTTGAGTTTATCTATTTGTTTGAAATACGGTTTGAGCGGGCTAACTCCGGCTTTTTCAATCGCCGCTTCGTCCATACACGCAGCATAATAATCGCCGATAAACTGTTCGTTGCTGCCCGCTTTGGCGTTGGTTTTCGCCGTCGCTTCCAGAATTTCTTTGAGCGCGTTATTGTTATTCTCCGCTAAAATATTAAAACTTCCCCAACGCGGATACGCGCCGGGAATTTCGGTTTTCTTTACCCAACTGCCGTTGGCATATTCAAAAAAATCGTTGCAGGCTTCGATTGATTTATCCATTCTCGTTACGTCAAACGCGACGTTTTGCGCCGTCGCCGACGTGCCGATTGACCATAAAACAAACAAAGCAGCAACGAAACGTAAGCTGTTTTTAGACATTAAATTTTTCCTCTCAGGTATTTGAAAATTTTGATGCGAAATTTTACGGGCGCGACGCGAAAATGTTTCACACCGCGCACATAAATTTAACCGTTGATAAATGCATTCACTCGCGTTTCGACTGTTTCGCGGATTTCATTCAGATTTTCTTCCGAATCGGCTTCAAATCTCAAAACGAGAATCGCCTGCGTGTTCGAGGCGCGAACCAAACCCCAGCCGTTTTCAAACAAAATTCGCGCGCCGTCAATCGTGATGACTTCGTTGGTTTGCGCGAATTCGTCGGCGATTTTCTGCACAATGTCAAATTTTCTCTCGTCGGCGCAGTCAACGCGCAGTTCGGGCGTGGAAAAAGTTTCGGGCAAATCCTGAAAGCAGTTCGGATAATTTTTTGTCGGTGTTTGAAAGAATTTCCAAAACTCGCGCGCCCGCGTAAGTCGCGTCGTCGAAACCGTAAAATCTATCGGCGAAAAAGATGTGACCGCTCATTTCTCCGGCGAGTGCCGCGCCCGTTTCCTTCATTTTCGCTTTGATAATCGAATGTCCGGCTTTCCACATAATCGGATTGCCGCCGTGCGCGGCAATGTCATTGAACAGATTTTGCGAACATTTCACTTCGGCGATAATCGTCGCGCCCGGATTTTCCTTCAAAATTTCGCGCGACAGCAAAACCATCAATTCGTCGCCCCAAATAATGCGCCCGTTTTCGTCAACAACGCCGACGCGGTCGCCGTCGCCGTCAAATGCGATGCCCAAATCGGCTTCGGAATTTTTTACCGCTTCGATTGCGTCCTGCAAATTTTCCGTCGACGGTCGGATCGGGATGATGATTCGGAAAATTGCTGTCCGGTTCGGTGAAAAGTTTAACGAGTTCACAGCCGAATTTTTCATAAACCGGAACGCCGGTTACGCCGCCCATTCCGTTGCCGCCGTCCACGACGACTTTTAATTTTCTGTCGCCAAGATTTATTTTCGATAAAATATCGGCTTCATATTCAGCCAAAACTTCGAGATCTTTCGCTCGTTCCCGCGCCGCTCGTGAAATTTCCGGCAAGCGCGATTTGTTTGATTTCCTGAATCTGCGAGCCGTAAATCGTTGACTTTCCGAGACAAATTTTAAAACCGTTGTGGTCCGGCGGATTGTGCGAGCCGGTAATCATCACGCCGCCGTCAACCGCTTTCGTGAAAACCGTGTGATACAAAACCGGTGTCGGAACTCTGCCGATTAAAACGCGTCGCAGCCGGATTCGTTAAAACCCTTGACGAGCAAATCACGAAAACGCGGCGAGCTTTCCCGCGCGTCAAAACCGATGGCGATGCGTTTCGCGCCGTTTTGCTGAAAAAATGTGCCGATTGCCTTACCTAAAATTGCGACTGTTTCGTCAGTCAACTGCTCGCCGACGATGCCGCGAATGTCATATTCACGAAAGATGTTTTGATTCATATTATATTTAAAAATAAGCCACAAAACCGTCCAAAAACACAAAGGCGAAAAGGCGAAAATTTCCGCGCCGCGCTTTTCTTGCTATACTGACGGTTTAAGTTTAGGCAACAAACGACGCGGCGGCGGCATCGAATTTTCCGTTAGTCTTCGTCAACATCAATATAAATTCGGCTATGAAAAATTTGTTTCGATTCGTATATTTTACATTTTTATTTTCCGCTTTCAGCTTAGCGATTGCGGCGCAGACTCCGCGACCGACCGCGACTCCGACAATTGAAGACACGGGCGCAGTGAAAACCTTTGAGGTTCGTCTGCCCGTAACAGTCAACGATAAAAAGAAAAAGAAAAATTTGGTGACCGGTTTAGCGCGCGGCGATTTCGCGGTTTTTGAAGACGGCGTTCAGCAGGAAGTGACATTTTTCTCGGACGAAAAAACCAATCCGCCGGTTTACGTCGGCGTTTTAATGGACACTTCGCCTTCAACTGCCGGAAAAATACAATTTTCAAAAGAAGCGGCGAAAAATTTTATTTACACGGTTACGCGTCTCAGAAAAGACAAAGCGGCATTTATGACTTTTGATAATGAAGTTCACTTGCGACAGGACTTTACCGACAAACTGGATTTGTTGAGCAAATCGGTTGACAGCGTAAAAAAAATCGGTTCGCAAACCTCGCTCTATGATGCCATTTGGCAATTTTCTGATGAAAAACTGCGAAATGCACCGGGCAGGCGTGTGATTGTTATCATCACCGACGGTGATGATACTTTCAGCCGCGCCGAGTTGAAGGATGCGATTGACATCGCGCAGCGTACCGAAACAACGATTTTTGCTATCTCAACCAAAGCCGGTTTTCTCGGAACCGTTCCGGGCGTTGACGTGGGAACGGTCAAAGATAAAGGCGATAAGTTTTTGACTCAATTGTGCGAAGACACCGGCGGCGAGGCGTTCTTCACCGGCGATATTCTTGAGTTGGAACGCACATTTAAGAAAATTTCCGAAGAACTGCGCTCGCAATATATCATCACTTATCGCCCCGCAAATCAGAATTACGACGGCAAAGAGCGCAAAGTCGAAGTTCGGTTTACCGACAAAAACAAAGACGGAGACTACAAAATCCGCACCAAGAAAAGCTATCGCGCGACCCGTGACGGCGTAAGATAAAAACTTACAATCGAACAAGTAAATATTATGCGTTGGAAAAATTTTGCAGTTTTATCAATTGTTTCGCTGTTCGTCGGCTTGGCGTTTTTCGGTTTGAATCATTCAAACGCGCAAACGACCACTCCGGCAAACGAATGCGTCGCCGACTCCGACCGTCACGCCGACACCCGAAGAAACGATTGTCGAAGAAGAAGAAATTATCAAAATTGATACCGAAGTCGTCAACGTGCTGTTCACGGCGCAGGATAAAAACCGGCGGCTTTTGACCGATTTGAAACAAGCCGATGTGCGAATTTTGGAAGACGGTCAGCCGCAGGAAGTCGTGGAATTTTCCCGACAAGTTGATTTGCCGCTTCAGTTTAGCGATTTTGATTGACACCAGCGCATCGCAGGAACGCACTTTGCCCGAAGAAAAAGCAGCGGCGAAATCGTTTATTCAATCGGTCATCCGTCCGGCAAAAGACGAAGTTTCGGTTATTTCCTTTACCGGCGAAGCGACGCTCGAACAGGGAATGACGAATAATATTTCGAGATTGAATCGCGCGATTGATAAAGTCGAATTCGTTCCGCCTTCAGGTTATATCGGCGGCGGAGTCATCGCTCGCGGAACGCCGCCGATTTCCGGCAAAAATCAGATGACGCAAGGTTCAACCGCGATTTGGGACGCGATTTGGATTACGTCCGACGAAGTTTTAAAAACCTCGCCCGACAAAACGCGCCGCGCCATAATTCTGTTGACTGACGGCGTAAATACGTTCGGCAATAAAAAGTTTGACGATGCCGTGCAAGCCGCTTTGAGAAGCGAAGCCGTGATTTATTCAATCGGCATCGGCGACGAATTTTACGGCGGCGTTGACGAAGGTGTTTTGAAAAAATTAAGCGACCGAACCGGCGGACGCGCTTTTTTCCCGCGCGACGAGTCGGAACTTCGCAAAGTTTTCACCCAAATCCAGATCGAAATGCGCTCGCAATATTTGATTGCCTACACGCCTTCCAACGATAAAAAAGACGGCTCGTATCGCAAGATTCAAATCCAGATCGTCAATCCTGAACTGAGCAAACAAAAAGTAACGCTCACGCACCGTCAAGGATATTTCGCGCAAACCGAAGGCAAAAAAGAAGCGGATAAAAAATAACTTCACAGCAAAGTTTAGTCATAAAAAAACACGAGGAAAATCAAACATCTTTTGATTTTCCTCGTGTTTTTTTGGTTATTATTTACTTTCCAATTTACAGTTAACGACTCCAATTCCCGCCGAAGTCAGAAAAATCTCATCGGCTTTTTTCAACGCTTTTAACTGAGCTTTTGTTTCCGCAACCTTGAAATTCTCTAAAATGAATTCTCGCGTCGTGCCGTTCAAACAACCGGTTTCAAGGCTCGGCGTATAAATCGCGCCATTTTTCTTCCAGAAAATATTTGCCATACACGCCGAAACGATTTCGCCTTTTTCGTTGAGCCGAACTGTTTCGTCAAAATTTTTCGCCTTTGCATCTTCCAGAGCCAGAATATTTTCGAGATAATTACAAGATTTCACTCCCGCCAGCGGCGAAGTCGAATTGATTTGATAAGGCGAAACGGTCAGGTGAAAAAGTTTCGGAAATCGGACGAAAATCCGCTGTTTGGATTAAAAGATTTGTTTTCCTTTCGCAGCTAGTTTGCCAGATTAAACTTGGAGATTCGTCGTAGAATGTGAGTCGGGCGCGTCCGCGCGTTAGTTTGTTTTTTTCGATAATGGTGCGTAGCGATTGATAAGTTGTCGTTTCGGAAAATTCTGACAAATCTATTTGGACTTTTCGAGCGTTTTCGGTTAATCTGCGCCAGTGTTTTTCCCACAGAAACGGAATGAAATTATGAACTGCGATGGTCGTAAAAACGCCTTTGCCGTAAAGCGCGGCGGAAGAAATTGCAGATAAATGCGCGTTTTCAGCAGGTTGGATTTTACGATTAAAAGAAATGAAATCGGTCATCGCTAAACAAATTTAGCTGACGGCGCGAACGCGCTGTTCCTGTTTTTGCGCCGCCGGAAAAACGAGCCGGAACGTCGTGCCCTCGCCGACTTCGCTAATCGCCTGAATTGTTCCCGTGTGTTCCTGAACGATGCCGTAGGAAACCGCCAAACCCAAGCCCGTTCCGCTGCCAACGCCTTTGGTGGTGAAAAACGGATCGTAAATTTTAGCCAAATTTTCCGGTTCGATACCGCTTCCCGTATCTGAAACTTTGACGATAACTTTATCCGTATCTTCAATCGAGGTCGTCAAAACGATTTCGCCGCCCGCAAACATCGCGTCGCGCGCGTTGATGATTAAATTTGTAAAAACCTGCTGAAGTTTTCCGGCGTTACCGAAAATTTTCGGCGCAACGACGGCATAATTTTTGACGATTTCGACGTTTGATTTTCGCATCTGCGGTTCGAGCAGTTGAAGCGTATCATCGAGCAGTTTGTTGATATTTATTTCGGTAAATTCAGCGGCGTTGCCGGTGCGCGAGAAATTCAGCAGATTGCCGACGATGTTTGAAGCGCGGTCGGTTTGTTTCTGGACTTTTTGCAGCAGCGCGTGTTTCGGGTCGGTTTCGGGAATCATACTGAGAAGCATCTGCGTATAACTCGAAACGCCGGTTAAAGGCGTGTTGACTTCGTGCGCAACACCGGCGGCGAGCAGTCCGATGCTTGAAAGTTTTTCACTCTGCTGTAAAGTTTCTTCCAGTTTGATGCGCGTCGTGACGTTTTCCAAAACGATGATGGCGCCGGTTTGACTGTTTGAAACCGAACGGAGCGGCGCGACGGCGACATTCAAAACCAGCGATTTGCCCTGATAATTCGTCGTCAGCATTTTATAGGCGTTGCGAATTTCCGTCAGATGCCAGCGCGATTTACCGAGAATATTTTCCAGATTCAGCGCGAAACTTTCGTCGAAAACTTCTTCAACCAGTTTGCCGATTGTTTCTTCGCGGCTCAACGCAAGCATTTCTTCAAACGTCGTGTTACAGCGCGTAATTTTGCCGTTTTCGTCAACGGCAAGCAGTCCGACGTTGACCGATTCGACGATTGATTCGTTAAATTCTTTGAGCAGTTCGAGTTCTTCGGCGCGTTTTTCCTGTTCCTGATACAGCAAACTGTTTTCGACCGCGACGGCAACGTAGCCGGAAATAGTCTGCAAAATTTCTAAATCTTCGCTCGATAAAAGCGAGCCGTCCGAGGCGCGTCCCAAACCGAGAACGGCGACCATTTTTCCGCGCACGACGCACGGCACAAAATAATGAAGTTCCTGACGATGAATGTTTTTCGCGTTTCTGCCGAACTTTTCGATTTTCCCGCGAATGCCTTTGGCTTCAATTTCTTCGGTCGGCGCGTCGTCAATCAAATCTTCTTCAAATTGTTCAAACTCATCGGCGCGGACAATTCCCTTTTCGGCTGATTTTTGCCGAATCATCTGGCGAAAATCGTTCGGCATTTTATACTGTTCGCTGATGCCGATTGATTTGGCGAGTTTGTAGTGTTCAGGTGTATCTTCGTCTTCGATAAACACCGCGACTTTTTCGACATCGAGAACCTGTCGAAGGCGTTCGGTCAACGCATTCAATAATGGTTCAAGCGCGGTCGTTGCCGATAAAGTCCTGCCGAAATCCAATAAACCGTGCCGCAAATCGTAGCGTTCGCCGTAGAAAAATCGTTCGGCGCGTTCCTGCAAAAACTTTTTGAGCGGTTCAGACAAAAGCACGATGCCCGCCATTGCGACAATCGCAATCAAAGATCGTAAGGTTTTATCCGTTACTGACAGATTATCGCCGACGACAAGCGAAACCATCCCTAAAGCAACCGTGCCGATCATCATTGCAATTGCCACCGTTGTCATTGCATAAACGAGCGCACGACGCACAACGACATCAACGTCCATCAGGCGGTAACGCACGACCGAATGACCGAAACTGAGCGGAATCAGCGCGAGCGGCAAAGTTGTCAGAGCAGATGTCAGATAATCCTCGGTCAGCGAAGGAACAAAGCGTTTGGCAAGCTGGAAAACAATAATCGGAACAACGGCGACAATTGTTCCCCACATCGCCCATTTGATTCGCTGGCGCACGAGCGGCTGTTTTTTATTCTTCAAAAACCGCCACAACAACACGCCCGCGCCGAACGAAATACCTGCGATAAAATGCCCGGTCAATATCGAATAAAGCAGCGGGAAAATTTCATTCGCACCGGCGAAACGCGCAATTGACGCCGTGAAATTCTCACCGAGCGGAAACAGCGGAACGAGTGAAAAGAAAAGATTAGCAACAGTGACAATCAATGCCGGAATGTAGAGCGCGAATGTTTTCCAGCGCGATTCGTCGAAAACTTCGCTTCTAACCGGATAACGCAAACAAAAATGCAGAAAAAGCGGCACGAAAAAGGCAAAGGCAATATCGTCAATCAGTGTAACCGCTAAATCGAAATCTTCGCCCAAACCAATCGGTTTATAAACGTGAAAAATGAACGCCGCAAGACAGACCGTAGCGAAATGCAAAACAAAAGGCGATTGACTGCCCTGTTTGAAAAGAACGAAAATACCGACACCAAGCCAGATCAAGCCGACGATTGCCAGAAAAATCAGCGAAGCCGTCCAGCGCGGAAAGGTATCAATATTTCTTAAATCAGCGTAATAGAAATTGTTAGCGAAAGTGTATGAAGGGCGTTGGTAAAAGTAGGTTAATTTGCCGCCTGTGCCTGCCGTTTCGAGATACATTTGCACGTCGGTCGGCGCGATTATTTCGTCGAATTGTTTTTCATCGAGCGAAATTCCGATAAGTCGGTCGCCGACGGCAATGCCCGCCCGCGAAGCCGCTAAATCAGGCGTTACGCGCTCGGCATAAATGCCGTCCGCTTTCTGCATCCATTCCGCGCCGTCGGTCGGCGGCAAATCGTGATAAGCACGCTGTGAAAGGTTGAGTGCGCCGCCGGCAACGAATAAAACCGTTGCTAAAAGCCAAATCAAACTCCAACTTGTCAGAATTTTACCTTTCATCGGAAAAGAACGAACTTTACCAAACATTTTGGAAGCAAAACACGTTCCAACCCTCGCACCGGACTAATTTGCCTGATTACAGGCAAATTACCGCGTATTTAATCTATCAACTATACAAAGCTGCTGATTTTCATTCAGTTTTTTGCTTCAAATCCGAGATTTTGGAAATAAAAAAAATCCAAAGTCAAATCAGCGATTGACTTTGGATTTCGAGTTTTGAAATTAGAGATTGAAATTAAAACCTGACCAGGATTCCGCCGCGCAGAATACGTTTCTGCGAATTCAGCCGCAGACTTCCTTCTTCGCCATTTACGCCCGTTTGATAATCAAAAAGATTTCGCGCGTCAAGAATAGCTTCGGCGCGAATCGGCAAGCCAAGATTCGGCAGTGATTGCGTAATCATCACGCTCAAACTCGGATCGTAAATCGCTAATCTGCCCGCAAACGGATCAATCGCAAAAATCGTCGCTTCGGGCGAGAGCCGGAAAATCGTTTTAACCTGTGTGCCGGTTTTCAAATCGGCGTTAAACTGCCCGTAGAAAGTTTGAAAGAAATCGTTTTCGAGCGCGTTTGCGGGCGTTGAAATGGCTTCGGAAGAAAGTTTCTGTCCGTTGCCGAACGCGTAACCGGCAGACGTGCTGAAACGGCTCGACAGGCGGCGCGAATAAACGATTCGCAAGCCCTGCGCTCTGCCCTGTTGATTGACGACGAAATCGGCAAGATTCTCGCTGTTTAACGAATTGAACGGCATATTCGCCAAACCGATGCCGCGACTGCTGACCGTATCGAAAAAGACGTTCGCTTCGATGCTCGATTGATTGTCCAGAACGCGCTCGATGCCGAATTCGAGACGTGACGTTTTCGACATTTGCGGCTTGTCGTTTTCGACAACAAAATCCTGCATCGAAACCGGCTCGCGGAAAAGAATTTGCGTATCTTCGAGTTCAGCCACCGACGACCAGGTTCGTTCTTCCGTCGCCGTCGTATAAGCGGAGCGAAAACGGGTTTTCGCATTAACGTCAAACTGAAAACCGAAACGCGGACTGACGGAAAAATCATCGCCCGCGCCGACGAATTTTGAATAATCCAAACCGAAAACAAAAATCACGCCGCTGCGCACTTTCCATTCGTCGAGTGCCTGCACGGAAATTTGTCCGAGTGATTGCTCAATGTTGCTTTTCTCGACTCTGCCGAGCTTGGCAGCCGCGCCCTTTAAGCTAATTTGATGCTTTTCGTTCGGGCGAAATTTCAGCGTCGTTTCAAATCTCTGCGGCGCAAACCGGCTTGTTCCGCTCTGTCCCGAAAAAATAATTTCCGCGTCGTCACTGATCGGCTGTAATGTGGCGAAATTTACGCCGCTGAAACTTCCGTCTTCGGAATTTGCGAAATAAGTTTCGATAACGGTTTGACTGCGCCTTTTGGAAGTTTCTTCTTTATCAAAATCAAAAGTTTCCGATTCGGTCGAATCGGTTTGCGCCGTAACTGTATCTTTATCAACGGGAACGTCGCCTTCGGTGTTTTGATAAATCGAACGGCGAGTTTGCGCGGCGCGAATATTCCATTTCGGATTATTGCGGTCAACGCGCTTTTCGGGCAAAGTGTTGCCGCCGCCCGCTTTCTCTAACCTGAAACCGTAAACCAGTTCCGCCGAACGATTAACTTCGACGGTCGAAAGCGTGACCGGATTAAAGCCCTGCGCGACTGCCAGAATCGTATAAGTTCCGGGCAGAATCTTGGCGAAAAAACTTCCGTCAGCCGCCGAGCGCACCTGTTTTAATAAATTTGAAGTTCCGACGCGGAAGATTGAAACGTAAGCGTCGGCAATCGTATTGCCCGCTTCGTCGCGCACCACGCCTTTGATGATGCCGAGATTTCTACGGCTTTCGACAACTGAAACTTTCCCCTGCGCATCAATCGCGCCGACAAAAGCCGCTGAAAAAGCGGTCAGCATAATAAAAAACAATCTTGTGTATTTTTCTTTTGGCAAAACGGCAGACATTTAATCTAAGCAACCTCCAATCAAACAAGTTTTCGGGAGAACCTTTTGCGGAGTGCTGAAACTTTTTGTGCTTTACAATCTTTACAACAAAGTTAATTCGCGCACGTTACGTATTTTCTGTCTAAACATTAAATGTGTCAAGCCTGACACAATCCGGTTTGCCTTGATAGATGCCACGCGGCTTGACAAAGTTTGCTCAACGGCTAGAATAAAAAATGCTTTTCGCGTAAAAGCAAACGGAGATGTGGCTGAGTGGCTGAAAGCGGCAGTTTGCTAAATTGTTGAAGATCAAAAGTCTTCCACAGGTTCGAATCCTGTCATCTCCGCCATTAATTTTTTGGGCTATTTCGGTTTCACAACTGAAATAGCCTTTTGAATTTTTTATTTTGCGCTAAACTCAAATTTAAGATTTTGAGATTTTTATTTTGAGGTTTTAGCAGATGTTCATTGGAACTTTTCCGGCGTTTTTTGATGCTACGGCGTGGTCGCATATGTTCACGCTCGACCAGACGGCTTTTTGGATCGAAAAAATTCTGCGCCCGATGATTGTTTACGTCGCGCTGATCGCTTTGCTCCGCGTTTTCGGCAAGCGCGAACTCGGACAGCTTAATCCGTTCGATTTGGTCGTGATTTTGTCTTTGTCGAACACGGTGCAGAACGCGATTATCGGCGAAGACAACTCGCTTGTCGGCGGCATCGTCGGCGCAGTCGCGCTGCTCGGAATCAATTACGCGGTCGCTCATTTGAAATTCAGAAGCAGGCGCATCGAAAGAGTTATCGAAGGGTCGTGCGTTACTTTGATTGAAAACAGCAAAGTCAACAAAGCCGCCGTCAGGCGAGAGCTTTTAACGACGGAAGATTTGAACACGATTGCGCACCGTGAAGGTTTAGACAACGCGGACGACATCGAAAAATGCGTGCTTGACCCGAACGGCAGCTTTCTCGTCGAAGGCAACACGCGCACTTCGGAAGATAATTTCCGCAAGGAAGTTTTGAAAAAATTGGAAGATTTAACGCAGCAGTTAAACGAAATAAAAATTCAAAAAACCGTATAAATTTATGACCACCAGAGTTAGATTTGCCCCAAGCCCGACCGGATATTTGCACATCGGTTCAGCACGCACCGCGCTTTTTAATTATCTTTACGCAAGAAGCGTCGGCGGAACTTTCCTGCTTCGCATCGAGGACACCGATCAGACGCGTTCGACTGATGAATCAACGCAGTCAATTTTGCAAGGATTGGAATGGCTCGGTTTCGCGCCTGACGAGCAAATCGTTTACCAATCGAACAACGCCGACAAGCATCGCGCCGCCGCTTTGAAATTGCTTGAAGAAGGCAAAGCGTATCGTGATTTTACGCCGAAAGAAGAACGCACCGGCGATGTCAAAGCGCAGATTCAGGAACGCGCCCGCGAAAATAAAAGCCAGCGCGACAACGAATTTCGTGATTTGTCGAAAGAAGAATCCGACGCAAAAGCGGCGGCAGGCGAGCCGTTTGCGATTCGCCTGAAAGTTGCGGAAACGGGCAAAACGAGTTTTGAAGACGCGGTTTACGGTCTGAACGAGCGCGATTACAGCGAAACGGAAGACCTCGTTTTACTGCGTTCCGACGGTCATCCGCTGTATAATCTCGCGGTCGTGTGCGACGACATCGAAATGGACATTACGCACGTTATACGCGGTCAAGACCATCTGACGAACACGCATAAACAGATTTTAATTTACGAAGCGTTGGGCGAAGAAAAGCCGATTTTCGCGCATCTGCCGCTGATTCTCGCGCCGAACAAAGGCAAACTTTCCAAGCGCAAACACGGCGAAGTCGTTTCGATGACAACTTACCGCGACGCGGGTTTTTTAGCCGCCGCGTTTCGCAATTTTCTCGTGCTGTTGGGTTGGTCGGCTGGCGAAGAAAAAGAGATTTACACAATGGACGAACTCATCGAAAAGTTTTCGCTTGACCACATCCACAAAAACAACGCCGTTTTCAACTTCGACGCAAACGACCCGCGCCATTGGACGGACGACAAAGCGATTTGGATGAACGCCGAATACATTCGCACGATGCCCATCGCGGAATTGATTCCGTTCGTCAAAGCCGAATTAAAATCAGCCAAACTTTGGCGCGACGAATACGAAGACGACGATAAAACGTGGTTTGAAACGACCGTTGATTTGATTCGTCAACGCTTTTTCACGCTGAAAGATTTTTCAGGACAAGGACGTGCGTTTTTCTCGGAAGATTTCGATTTCGACCAAGCCGCAATCACTAAAAACCTGAAAAAATTCCCCGATCTGCAAGCGTGGCTGCCCGAACTCGCCGACCGTTTTGAAGCAGTCGAAGCGTTCACGCACGACAACATCGAAACTGTCGTCAAAGATTTTACCGAAGAAAAAGGCTCGAAAATGGGCGTGATTATGAACGGCGCGAGAGCGTTGTTAACCGGATTAGCCGTCGGACCTTCGATGCTCGCGGTTTTTGAAACGCTCGGCAAGGAAAAATCAATTTTGCGATTGAAAAGTCAGATCGCGTGGAATCAATAAATTAACATGAACAATGAATTAGTAGTTCGCGAGGCGAAATCCTCAGACGTTCCGGCGATCCGGCTTTTAATTCAGGAATTTGCCGAATTTGAGAAACTTTCCGAGTGGTGCGAAGTGACGGAAACGGATTTGGAGGCGGCGATTTTCGGCGACAGAAAATTCGTCGGCGCGTTAGTGGCGATGGACGGCAATCGTTACGCCGGTTACGCTTTATTCTTTCCGGTTTTCAAAAGTTTTCGCGGTGAACGCTCCGTTTTTCTCGAAGATTTATACGTTACACCCGATTTACGCGGCAACGGTTTGGGCTTTGTAATGCTGCGCGAAGTCGCCAATCAAGCGAAAAAGGCTGGTTGTTTCCGGCTCGATTGGCAGGCTTTGAAATGGAACACGGCAGCGATTGATTTTTATAAAAATCTCGGCGCGGAAACCGACGACGAAAACTTCGATTTCCGTCTGCGCGGCGCGGCTTTTCAAAGATTAAGCGAATAAATTAGCCACAGATGCACACAGATAGACACCGAAAAATCAAGATAAAAGATTTTCTTTATCTTTAAAAATCCGTGTTAATCTGTGTAAATCTGTGGCTAAGAATCCTATATGAAAATCTCCAAAATCGAACTTATCGAAATAAAAATGCCGCTCGTGCATTTTTTTGAAACGAGCTTCGGGCGCACTTACGAACGACGAATTATTTTGACGCGCGTCGAAGATTCGGACGGAAATGAAGGTTGGGGCGAAGCGACTTGCGGCGAAACGCCTTCGTATTGCGAGGAATGGACGGACGGCGCGTGGGCGGTTTTAGAAAAGATTCTCGCGCCGCGTGTCGTCGGAAAAGAAGTCGAAAATGCCGCGCAGATTTGGGATTTAATGAAGCCCGTGCGCGGCAATCGAATGGCGAAAGCGGCGATTGAAACGGCGTGTTGGGATTTGGAAGCGAAAAACTTGAATGTGCCGTTGTGGAAACATTTAGGCGGTGTAAATCAGGAAATAGAATGCGGCGTTTCGATCGGGATTCAGGATTCAATCGAGCAGCTTCTCGAGAAAATCGAGACGGAATTAAACGCCGGTTACAAGCGCATCAAAATAAAAATCGCGCCGCATTGGGATTACGAAATCATCAAAGCTGTGCGCGAAAAATTCGGCGATATTTTATTGATGGGCGACGCGAATTCGGCTTACACGCTCTCAGCCGATACGGATAAACTGAAAAGTCTCGACGAATTCAATTTGATGATGCTCGAACAGCCTCTCTCCTACGACGACATCGTTGATCACGCGAAGTTACAGCGCGAACTGAAAACGCCGATTTGCCTCGACGAACCGATTCGCTCGCCCGACGATGCCAGAAAAGCCATCGAATTAAAATCCGGCAAAATTATCAACTTAAAAAACGGTCGCGTCGGCGGACATTCAGAATCGAAACGCATCGAAGCGATCTGCCGCGAAGCCGAAATTCCCGTCTGGTGCGGCGGAATGTTAGAAAGTGGCATCGGCAGAGCGCATAACATCGCTATCTCGACGCTCGCCGGTTATACTTTGCCCGGCGACGTTTCCGCGAGCAAAAGATATTGGACAGAAGACATCATCGAACCGGCAGTCGAAGTCACGCCGCACGGCACGATCATCGCGCCCGAAAGTGCGGGAATTGGTTTTGAAGTAAAAAGAGAAAGGATTGAAAAATTGACTGTCAGGAAAATTGCGGTTTAGAACGTTTTGCGATTTCTCTAACGCATAATTATCCAATCTTCTTCGAGTTTTCCGATGAGCATCGGAAACATAAAGCGACCTTCGGGCGACGGTACGCCGCGTATAACAGGCTTCCAATCATTCCCGATGCACTCGATTAATCGTCCGTTGGCGCAGAGACGCAGAGAGAAATCTTCGTCTTCCGGCGTTTCAAAAATCCAGTAAGGTTTCGCGCTTTCCTGTGTTAATAACTGTCGAAAAAGGTCGGCGCGTTCTTCGGCGGAAAGATTATAGGCGGCGGCGATTTCGCGGTATTTTCCGGCGGAAATATCGAGAATCGAGTCGGCATCACCTTCTTCGATTAAATCGCGGATGAAGAAAATAAATTGTGTCACTTCGTCAACAGTATCTTCATCGAGCGTCAACGGTTTCGCATTGAGCCATTGAAACCCACCGAACATTTCGCCGATGTCGCCTTTTTTCGTCAGCCAAATCGGGAAAATTTGTGCGCCGACCGCCGTTTCTTCGGCGAGCGGAAATTCGTAATTTTTCGCACGTAAAATTTCTGCCGATTCGCGCGCGTTCCAATTTAGTTCAAGTAGAGTTTCGCCGTCAGCCGCGCCCGCAATCACGCCGACCTCATACATCGTTAATTTGACGCTGAATGAAAGTGTTGATTTTTCGTCTTCAAACTCTTCATCCGAATCGTCATTCGGCGGTTCGTTTTCGTCATTCTCGGAACTTTCTTCGGGCGATTCATTTTCGTCGTCTTCTAATTCGGGTTGATTTTCGACTGTTAAATTTTCATCTGGTACGTTTTCGCTTTCGTCGGTTTCTTTCGACTGCAAATCATCGTTTTGTTTTGCCTTAGCTTCTGCTTGACGCGCTTCGCGTTCTTCTTTTCGGCGAGCTTCGATGAAAGCGTCCATTGCCGCATCGCGCGGCGGCTGTGCGTCGTGGGCGGGCATTGAAAGACGGCTGAACTGCATTGCTTTGGCGGGCGTGTCGCCGGGATTTACGATTACGCCGATTTCGTTTTCGCCGTCGAGCAGATATTCGTGAATCGGACGGCTTAAAGCGCGGCTGCCGCCGATGCCGCATAAACCGACGGGAATATCGTTGAGATAAATCTCGATAGTGCAGTCGGTCGTTTCGGCTTCGAGAACTATTCCGTAATTTTTAACGTCCATAATATTCGCAATACAAACCGCGCTAATTCAATATATCAACTCAACTATTTTTTAATCTTCGCTAATTTAATTTTCTTCTCTTTCATTTTCTTTTCGAACTTACGTCCTTCCTTTGCTTTCTTTTTATACGTTGTGGCGAGGTCATTATTCACTTCTTCTAACTTCTTTTTCCTTCTTTCTGCTTCTTCCTCTCTCGGAAAACGCCCGCTCCAAATTTCTCTCTCGTTGCAGATTGCATACGGAAATTCCCAGTGTCCGACCAAAATTATGTGAGCCACGCATTTTAGCTGGACTCCTTGCCATTTCAAATCAATATCAACAAACGAGCCGTCTTCGCCTTCTTTTTGAATCCACCACATCACTTCGGCGGCAATGCCGGACTCGATTGTGCCGGATGCCATCAGCCAATCCGGTTGACCGGCGATGGCTTTTATTTCCGCGCCGATGCCGATGCCGCCGGTCGGTCCGATGCCGATGTCCCAATTTTTATCGGCATCGGGATGTGTATTTTCAAAATTGCCTTTTACGCCGATCATCCCTTTGGCGTAAACTTCAAGACCGATCTGGAAAAGAAACAATAAAAATTCGACACCCGCGCCGCCGAACACAAAGAATTTAACGGTAACGATATTGATGTCCAGATCACATTTATGATGATGCCAAACTCTTTTGTCCGTATGTTCGCGAAAGTCGTGCGTATAAGCAAAATTGCCGCTCAAAAACGTTGCGTTAAATCCGTATTTCCAACCGACCGCCGGCATAAAGTTTCCCATTCGACCAGCTATGTCGGCGACTTTTTTGACCACATAAACTATCAAACCGAGCGTTTGACGAAGCGGTTCCGTCAGCGGATCTTCGACACCGTTGCGCGTCAGAGCGAGGTCAATCGGAACTTGCGGGAAAAAACTCGTCGGAATAACCGGCGGACGAGTTCCGGTCGCTCCTTCATCCGAACCTGAAGCGTCGCCGTCAATCGCGGTTGCCGTGCCTTGACTGTCAACCGTTTTCGATGCGTCGGTAACAACACCGTCTTTGTCGGTGTATGATTGCTGCAGAGAGACGAGTTTATCGCCGCCGCTGATTCCTTGTTCCCGAACCATCATGCTGGAATAAGCATTTTCCCCGCCGTCAAATGATCCGGTTGAAACGTCAGTTACGGTTGCCGAACCGAAAACGCCGTCGCGCGTCAGCGTGGTCGTCGTTGTAATTTCTCTGCCGGGAACAATTTCACCGTCGTCGCCGATAGAATCGGGACTCTTTGTAACTGAAGTTGTCGTGGATGACTGCACTACGCCGAAAACTGAAAACGACTCGCCCGAACTAACGGTGTGGTCGGCGGTCGAAGCCGCATTTTCCGCATCGGCATACGCGACTTCGCCCTGAATATGCGTGGTGTCGGCGAGTTTTTCATCGCGCAACGTATGGTCAATGCCGAAAGCGGACTGGGTTTTAATGGTGAGCGTATAAACATCCGCCGGAAAAACCTCAAGCGTCGCTTCGAGTTTATCCGGGACTTGTTCCCCGGTCCGTGAATGTCCGCAGGTTTCCGCTTCAATCCGGTAATATCTTTTTCTCGGTTTGAATGAAAAGGCATACTGGAGAATGCCTTTAATGGTAGATATAACAGGACGCAAAATATAGGCACGCTCTAGTTTTTTCAAAAAAGAAACCGCTCCGCGATGAATCTCATAAATCTCGAAGCCGGTTGGCGGCTTCGCTACAGAAAAATGCAAATCTATTTCACTTTCTGGTTCGGCTATATGAATATGCGGGTGCTTACGCGGACCGTTTTTTCTGGGCGGATCATCCCGACAAAATTTTGTCTGCTCATTAAACCGCGGTGTTTTGCCGTCAACCGCAACACCGATGACCGGAGCTATTTTCTTTGCTTTTATTTCTTTAAGAGCAGATTCATCATCTATCATAAAAGAAATCATCTGAATAGTCGCACCGGTTTCGAGCGTGTTTTTCGCCGACTGCA
This sequence comes from Pyrinomonadaceae bacterium, assembly GCA_963761145.1. Lineage (GTDB taxonomy): Bacteria > Acidobacteriota > Blastocatellia > Pyrinomonadales > Pyrinomonadaceae. The sequence continues at coordinate 313,292 of CAVXFU010000010.1, read as the reverse complement.
CTTCGGTTTCAATTTTGACTATGTCCTTGGTAATGTCTTGAATTTCCTTTAGTTTTTCAACCAATTTTTCATATAAATCTTTTTCGGTTTTTTTGATTGTTTGGTAGCCGGAAGTAGCAAAATCCGTATATTTCTTCTGAGCCTCCTTGAGTTTTTCGCTGCCGGCGGTTTTTCCTTTATCCGCTTTTTTCAATTTGCTCTGAGCGTCCATCTTAAATGTTTTTTTGACTCTCGATTCCTTTTTGCCGAGATCTGCTTTTTCCTGACTCGCCGTTTGCAGGCGGCGGGCAAGTTCATAATCGGCGCGAGCCTTGTCGCGGGCTTCAGCCAATTTCTGCTTTTTCTTGGAAAATTCTTTTAGTTCTTTCTTGGCTTCTTCGTGTTTTTTGTGCGCTTCATACCATTCTTCATACGCTGTATTTAATTTTGTCCGCAAAGGTATAAGATCTCTTTCAGCTTGATCAATATCATTCTGAATTGACGGCGGAACGGTTCTGACAATTGTAAAATCGCGTATTCCGGTCGGCGGCGTGTAAGGCGTAATACCGGCTTGCGCGGCGATGCGTTCTAAATCTAATTTGAGGATTTTATCCTGAATGTCGAGGATTTCTTCTTTAATAGTGCGGCTTTGCACATCGTAATTGACGTTATCGTCTAAAACCGCATCAATTAATCTTTTATTGGCATGTTCCAATTTTTGCTGTTCTCTTCCGATTTCTTTGGTAATTTCGACCGGATCGCGTTTGGTTGCTTTATATACAGGCGGTTCTGATTTATTACCTGACCATTGTTCACGAATATAAAGATGGTGAATGTAACACGACGGCGGCGTAACTATATTCAGCGTGTTAGTCGCGCCGCTACCGTGCGGCAGTCTCTGAACTCTTTTTTTGACAAGGATTTTTTTGCGTAAGACGACGGGTTTATCGTCGGTTCGTTCAGCGTCCATTATTGTTCCTCCTGCGACTCGGATTCGTTATTTTCCTGCGCGGAATCGTTTTTCTCTTCGACTTCCGCTCGATTCGGCAAATCGCAGATGTCGTCGTGCAGTTCGTCGAGTTTTTGTCTGGTTGCGTCGTCAATTTCTCCGGTTTCTTCCAACTGATTTGACCTTTGAAATCCCCGCAAAGCTCTCTGCGTGTCATCATCAATTTTGCCGGTCGCGGAACATTCAAAACCGAGATTATTGAGCCGCGCCTGCACTCCGCGAATTTCCGTCGGCGGTTCGACTTGTCCGAACTGTAAATCGAATTCCGCCTGATCGGGACCGATTATCAATTTTCCGTGGCGGGCATTGGGCAAAATCGAGACGCGCAAAACTCCTTCGGAATCGGTTTTGCCGGTGTGTTTAACGCCGTCAATTTCAAGTTCGTAATTCTGATTTGAACGATATTCGTCTTCGTCAAACATTTGCAGACTTAAAAGCGCGGGCGCGTTTTTAAGTTGAAAACGGTGCATCTGATTAGTCGATCGGTTGACCGTTTTTTCGCGCAAATCGGGAACGTGAACCACATCGCCCGCGCACAGGGTATTTGGGTCGCTGCGCTTTTCTTTCAGTTGTTTATTGCCCGGATGATTCCAGAGCGTGTCGGCAAAAAATCCGTGATCAAAAGCGATGCTCGAAATGCAGTCGCCCGGTTTTACTTGATAATTTGTTGCCATATTTTAATCCCAAGCGTCTTTGTCCAAATCGGGAAACGTCACTTTGCACTCGCCCGATTCGATTTTGTAATAACCGGCTTGCCCGTATTGATTCAATCTTCCTTCCTGAACCGTGCCGTCGGGCAAAGTAACGCGATAACGCACATTCGGAACGGGTTTGCCGTCTAAATCAACCAGCAAAATTTCTATCCAATCCGTTTTCGGTTTCTGCTCGACTCGATTGCCCGCGCCCAAGGTCTGCTGAATATTCTGCGTCAGCGCGAAAGCATTAGTCACATCAACCGGCGACGGGACAGGTTTGGCAATTGGCTTGGCAACCGGACACGATTCGACCGCGCCGGGCGAACGCGGCGGAAAAGAATTCTGCGTATTCCTGATTTTATCGGCTAATTCGCCAGCCATACATTTTATCCCTTTTCGATATTCACAATGGTATCGAGAAAATCAATATCTTCATCGTCGCCGATTTTTTTCAATTTACCTGGATTCTCAAAGCTCATCATCGTCGCGTCAAGATCAACTCTTTTTACTTCCGCCGGAGATTTTGGCGTATCCGCATCGGTATTGATTGCCATTAAATTAAAATCGTGAACTGGTGATTCGTCCGTTTTCTTAGATTTTTCAGCATTTTCGACGTTTATTACGGTGTCGGCAAATTCGACATTTTGGGTTCCAGCGGACTTCTCAGCGTCTTCGACGTTTTCCGATTCCGCAGGTTCACTCTCCGGTTCTTCCTGCCACCCATTAACGTCATATTCGCTGCGAATGGTTTCCCAATTTTTTTCGGTTAAAACTTCAAGCAGTTCGTCGAGCCGCGCGTTCGGTTCGATATGTTCGTCTTTTAAGAGAACTTGGCTCAAGCGATGTTTATCGAAATTCGGCGAAATTTCAAATCGAATCGCAGTGAATGCGGAAATCGAAGATTCAAAATCCATTTCATACCGGCGGGCGCGGGCGATGCTGTTTTTAATTAGCGAATGCAAAGCGTCTTCAGGCAATTCACTGACCGCCGACTCCGAATCGGGCAGACGAACAATTGCCGCGTCGTAATTTTCAAGCAAATGCGCGGCAATTCGCCGTACGAATTTCTCTTCGGCGGAATCTTCAAAAGCGTTCATTTGTTCGGCGCGAATCATCATTGATTTTATTTCCCGTTAATCGTTATATTCTCAAATCGAATTTTGTTCATCTTCCATTTCGAGACTCGTTTTCTTTAATTCGGTTTTTGAAAAGTTAAACCGCTGTAAAATTTTCGCGTCGTCGGATTCGGCGAAATAATAATTGACTTTACCGAAAAACAATTCGAGTTCCGCCGCGTTGCAGGTCGGCACATACGTCAGAAAAACGCGCGGGTCGTAAAATCGAAACAGCAGCGGTTTGCCCGATTCGTCATAGACGGTCAAGAGCGAACGAAAATGTTTTCGCATTGCAGGCAGCGTTGACACGCTCTGCGCGAAAATGCCCCAATGTTTGCCCCGGCATTCGGCGAAAAGCCAGCTTGTAAAATCGGATTTAGGATGTAAATGAACGAGATACGGCGCGACATAAACGAGATCGGGCGGCAATTCACCGCGATAAAGGCAAATATGCGGCGGACGCATTTCGTGGAGCTTGACGGGCAAATCCGGCACCGACGCGCCATCCAGAATCGCGTAGGTATGAGTATTTTTTCTGAACAGATATTCAGCCAGTTTTTGCTTCATTGATTCTGATTTGCCGTCTCTTGTCAGTGTCGTTCACAAATTTCACAAAACGGCGTTCCGTTCTGCGCCGCGTTTATCATCACCCTTGCCGCCAAACTCGTAAATTGCGGTCTGGGCGGCGGCGGATTCGGCGCAGGAGTCGGCGTGCGCTGTCCGGGATCGGCTTTGTCAGCTTCTTTCGGGTCTTTCGGCATTTCGGGACTCGCGCCCGAACCTGAACCGGCCGCGCCGCCGCTGTTGATAAAGACCATCGTTCCCTTGATAAAAATGCCGCCGGAATTGATGTTGATAAAATTGCCGCCGACTTTCAGCGTCAAACTCGTTCCGGTTTCAATCGTCAAATTCACGCCGGATTTCAGATGAATTTCCGTTCCGGCATCGAGCGCGTATTTCGATCCCGACTTTTTCGTCTACGTCCGTTCCGATTTTCAACGAAAGCGCGCCGTCAACTTTTACATTTTCATCGCCGCCGATTTGCAGGTGTTTATCTTTTTGAACTTTTTCGTATTGATCGTTTTTGATTATCAAATGCCGGTCGTGTCGTAATATGTTCGAGCGAATCGTTTTTCACCCGCACGTCCATATTTTTTTCGCCGTGAATGAATATCTGCTCCGAACCTTTTTTATCTTCAAAGCGAATTTCGTTAAATCCGCCGCCGCCTTTTGACGAGTTGATTTTAATCGTTGATTTCGTTTTTTCGTCGGGCAACGTATAAGGCGGCATCGCGCCTGCATTATAAACGCAGCCGGTAATAATCGGCTGGTCGGGATCGCCTTCGAGAAAATGGACGATAACTTCCATACCGATGCGCGGAACGAACATCGCACCCCATTCCTTTCCCGCCCACGCCTGCGACACGCGCACCCAGCACGAACTATTGGAATTGGCTTCGCCTTCGCGATCCCAATGAAACTGAACTTTAACGCGCCCGTTCTTATCGGTGTAAATTTCTTCGCCTGCCGGTCCGACGACAAATGCCGTCTGACTGCCGTAAATAATCGGTTTGGCAACTTTTTGTTGAGGGCGAAACGGCGGCGCGCCTTTGCCGTAAGCGATACAGGTGAAATTATTCAGATAGGGTTTCTCGATTTCTTCGTTACTGACGTAGCTCGGATTTTGTTCGGCTTCGTGCCGCGCCGACGTGATGACATACTGCCCGTTTTGATCATTGTTCGGACAATCAAATAATTTGAAACGATAACCCGCCGTTATCGATACTGCAATCGGAATTGGCTGAAATGATGCGATATTGCGAATCAAGAGACTGAATCACAACTTCGGCTTTTCTGGATTTATCAGGAAAAATTTTACTCAGTTCGCCGGCTTGCCCGCCGCCGCCGCGGTCAATACCGTCATATCTTTTGGCATAACCGGCGGGAAAATCGTAAATCTCCAGTTTTTTATTATCGCCGACCGTAAAAAGGCTCGATTGCGTCGCATCGAAGTGATTCGTCGGAAGCTGAGAATGATAATCCCAAAATGTAACTTTGCCCGGTTTGATTTTATAATCGGTGCGCCATTTTATAACCGAAGTAATAAAATCTTGATCATCGCCGACATTTGTATAGTAAGGAATATCGCTTTTTGAAGGGCAGTCACGATGCGACAAAGGCGTGTCGGCAACAACCATCTTATGTCTGCCGTCGGAATGCTCGAAAAAATAATAAATTCCTTCTTCTTCCATCAGCCGCGAAACGAAATCAAAGTCCGATTCACGATACTGAACACAATAATTGCGCGGTTGATAGCTGCCTTGCAATTCATACACGACCTCGAAACCTGAAAAAACGATTCTTAGAATATCAGGAACACTCTTATTCTGGAAAATCCGGCTTTGCTGAGTTTGCGTCAAGAGCCAAATGTGCGGAACGATGGTCGCGTAATAATATGTAAACCTGTCGTCGCGGTGTCTTTGCACGAAATGGTTGACCATTCCGTTCAAAGCGCGGATCGTATCCGTCTCTCTGCGAAATTTGAATTCCTACTGCTTGACCGAGAATTGATTCCGCGCTGACAATTGTCGCTTCATAACCGGGTTGGTTTTCTTCGTGGAGAAGTTCGACCTCGAACGAAAAGAGCGATGAAATTTCTTCGATCGCCGAAAAACGGTTAATCAGCAGAAAATCTTCGCCCAAAGGTGTAGAGATGCTCATTAACCTGTTAGCTTGCGTCGTTGCCATAGCTTTCCGAATTATGCGACAAAACCTTAACAATCGGTTTAAGATTAACCGTTGTCAGAGTTTGTGCGGATGTTTGGTCTGGTTTAGGAAATTTATTGTCTATCGTTTACACATATTTTTCAAGGCAGGAGAGGCGATTATCAATGAATATCTTGTCGTTCAGTTAGCGCGATGCTCATCGGCAGCATTGGCGATGAGAAAAACGCTGATCCAATCTGATTGAAAAATATAACCAATATTTTATTCAAAAAAATTAAAGTGATAAACTACACGTTTTCAAAATAAATTTATGAGCAATCAAGAACCAAACAAAATCATTTTCTCGATGGTCAAAGTCAGCAAGTTTTACGATAAAAAACCGGTGCTGAAAGACATTTATTTATCGTTTTTTTACGGCGCGAAAATCGGCGTTCTCGGACTGAACGGTTCGGGGAAATCTTCGCTTTTGCGGATTATCGCCGGAACCGACAAGGAATTTAACGGCGAAGTCGTGTTCTCGAAAGGTTATTCAATCGGTTATCTGGAACAGGAACCGAAACTGGACGAATCGAAAACCGTCCGGGAAATCGTCGAAGAAGCCGTGCAAGGAACGGTTGATTTGTTGAAAGAATTCGACGAAATCAATATGAAATTCGGCGAGGAAATGACCGACGACGAGATGGCGCAATTGCTCGAACGGCAGGGCGAAGTGCAGGAAAAACTCGACGCGGCTGATGCGTGGGATTTGGATTCGCGGCTTGAAATGGCGATGGACGCGCTGCGCTGTCCGCCGCCGGATTCGCCGATTAAAAATCTTGAGCGGCGGCGAAAAACGCCGCGTCGCGCTGTGTCGTTTGCTTTTGCAAAAGCCGGATATTTTATTATTGGACGAACCGACGAACCATCTGGACGCGGAAACGGTCGGCTGGCTCGAACAGCATTTGCAGAAATACGAAGGCACGATTATCGCCGTGACGCACGATAGATATTTTCTCGATAACGTCGCGGGCTGGATTTTGGAACTTGATCGCGGCGAAGGAATTCCGTATCAGGGAAATTATTCGTCGTGGCTGGAGCAGAAACAAGTTCGTCTGGCGACCGAGCAGAAAGGCGAAGACAAGCGGCAGAAAACTTTGCAGCGCGAGCTGGAATGGATTCGGATGTCGCCGAAAGGTCGGCACGCGAAATCGAAGGCGAGAATCAATCAATACGAAGAACTCGCGTCGCAGGAATCGGAAAAAGCGGCGGAAGATTTGGAGATTTTCATTCCCGTCGGCGAACGTCTGGGCGATATTGTCGTCGAAGCGCACGACGTGGCGAAAGGTTACGACGACAAACTTCTTGTTTGAAAATTTAGAATTCAGTTTGCCGCGCGGCGGAATCGTCGGCGTCATCGGCGCGAACGGCGCGGGCAAAACGACTTTGTTTCGCTTGATTACCAAACAGGAAACGCCCGACAAAGGCGATTTCCGCGTCGGCGAAAACGTCAAACTCGGCTACGTTGACCAATCGCGCGATTCTCTGAATCCCGACAAAACCATCTGGGAAGAAATCTCCGACGGACTTGGATTTGGTGCAGTTAGGCAAACGCGAAGTCAATTCCCGCGCCTACGTTTCGCGGTTTAATTTCTCCGGTTCAGACCAGCAAAAACGCGTCGGACAACTCTCCGGCGGCGAGCGCAACCGCGTTCATTTAGCGAAAATGCTGAAAACCGGCGCGAATGTTTTACTGCTCGACGAACCGACCAACGATTTGGATGTCAACACGATGCGCGCGCTCGAAGAAGCCTTGGAAAATTTCGCGGGTTGCGCCGTCGTCATCAGCCACGACCGCTGGTTTTTAGACCGCATCGCCACGCACATCTTAGCGTTTGAAGGCGATTCCAAAGTCGAATTTTTCGACGGCAATTATTCCGAATACGAAGAAGACAAAAAACGCCGCCTCGGACACTGATGCCGATCAGCCGCATCGGATTAAATATCGCAGTCTAACGAGAGCTTAATAAATTAGACTGTTTTATATGAACGATCTGCAAAGACAATTTATTCGCGCTTTTGAAACGAATCAGGAATCGTTCGGCGTTTCGCTTTCGACCGAGAAGATTTTCGCGCTCGCCAATTATTATGAATTTGTTGAAAAGCATAACGAAATTCTGCATCTCGTCGCGCCGGGCGACATCGAAACTTTCGTCGTGCGTCATATTCTCGAATCAATTTACGCCGAACAATTTCTGCCGAAAAACGCAAAATTTGCTGATCTCGGAACGGGCGCGGGATTACCTTCCGTTCCGCTTTTGATTGCCCGAAAAGATTTGCGCGGTATTTTGATTGAATCGAAACTGAAGAAAGCGAATTTTCTAGAAACTATTTTGACCGAATGTAAGCTCGAAAACCGCGCCGCAATTTTCAATCGTCAGTTTGAAGAACTTGAAAAAACTGACGCTGATTATGTTCTGTGTCGTGCGCTGGATAAATTTACCGAAAAACTTCCGAAAATTCTCAAATGGTCGAAAGGCTGTAATTTATTGCTTTTCGGCGGACATAAACTCGGCGAAAATTTGGAGAAATGTGTCGTTAAATTCGAGCAAAAATTAATTCCGCAATCGGAACAAAGATTTCTTTTTCTCGCTAGAAATTAGCTTTTTCTTTTTGATTTAGCGTTTCACCTGTAATACAATATGCTATATGAAGCACGCAGTTAAACAGAGAAAATCAGCCGTCACCCCTAAGACAAAATCTTTTGCGCCCGTCAAAGCCGTCACGAAAACAAATCTAAAAACAAAAAAAGCGGTTGGCAAAGTCGCGTCGAATAATCGTTCGCCAAATCCAGTTCAAAAAGTAACAACTGCTGCTAAAATCGCGCCGAAAACTTTAAGCGTTTCGGCAAAAAACTCGCTCAAAAAACTCGCGCCGAAGCTCTCGTTGAAAACGTCAAACGCGCTGCAAGCAGTTTCAAACAGAAAAGCCAAGCCTGTTGTCAAACAATCCGAAAGCCCGAAAACGACGAAAAAAATCGCTTCAAAACCTTCGGCAAAACCGTCGAAAGCTTTACCGTCGAAAGTTTCGGTTAAAAGCGTAAATCCAACTGCGCCAAAAGCGAAGCCAATTTTTGCGGCGAAAAAAGCGGCGGCTGAAAAGAGAATTTCAAAATTTGCGTTAAAGCAAAAAACGACGCTGAAAACGGTGAGCGCAAAACCAAAACAAATTGTTAAGTCTGCCGGTAAAATTGCACTGAAGACAGCGAAACCGAAATTTGCAAAAGCTACCGTTCAAATGACGAAGCCAATTTCAAAAGGGAAAACGCCGCTGAAAATTGAAAAGGCAAAGTTAGTTACGGCGAAACCGGTCAGGAAAAAGAAAACTGCCGCGTTAATATTGTCGGCAAAACCGGTCAATAACAAAACATCGAAAATTACAGTCGCCGAACCGCCGAGAGTTAGCAAAAAAAAGTTATCGGCGAAAAACATCGTCGAGCCGAAAAAAGCCGATGAAAAAAAAGTGTCGGTCAAAGCCAAAATGGTCGCTGAACCGAAAAAAACCGCCGCAGAATCTATCGAATTTACGCCGGTTTCGGCGACGGAAAATATTGTTTGGAAACGTTTGAAAATTAAACCGGCAATTTCCTCGGCAAAGGCGGAGAAAGCGAAACAGAAGATCAAAAAAGAAGCGGTCATCGAAAAAACCGCGCCAATCCCAATTATTGAAAATATTAAATTGCGTCCGCCGAAACCGAAAAAGGGAAAACCGATTGGTTCGGCGATTTTTCGCGGAAAAAAGGAACGCTACGACTTTAAAGTTTTCGAATTAAACGATGTTTTTGAACCGATTCCGGCAGTTTATATTATTTCCAAACGCAAAACCGACCGGAATAAACGCGCACATCACGTGCTGATCTGCATCGGCGCAACCGATTCGGTTGCCGATGAGTTAAAGCGGCACCGAAAAGGCAAGTGCGTCAAAAAACATTCGGCGAACGTCGTCAGTATTTTGCCCGAAGACAACGAAAAAATGCGGCTCAAAATCGAAACCGATTTGAAAGCCGCGCACGCTGTGGTCTGCAATTTCGAGTAAATTTTACTTTATCGTCAGTGCCAAGAAAAATTTTGCTTTCGGAATTTTTTCGGTCGGATTTTTTTTGACGAAGACTAGATAATCGCCGGTTTGCGGCGCGGTGAAATTGTAGTCGGCGTAACTGTCCAATTCGGTTTCGAGTTCGATATTGTCTGCACCGTCTACGCTGAACGAAAATAAATTTCCTTTCGGCACGGACGTAACTTTCAGAGTGATTTTTTGTCCGGCTTTCGCGCCGAAAACGTATTCCATCTGTTCGTCGTTCGAGAGCGTTCCGGTCAATGTCGCGCTTGATTTCCCTTTGGCAAATTTGACGCGGTTCGCTTCAGCTTTTCCGCCGTTCTGCGCCAAGACATTTGCCGCACAGAGCAGTAAAATTCCGATTAAGATTGTTAATTTTGTTCGCATAAGTTCACTTTTTCAACCTGCAATTTTTGTTGATTCTGTTAAAATAATCAAATGATGACACGACCCGGAAAAGACGAATACGCGGAGTTTTACGAAACATACGTTTCGCTGGTTGAAGAAAGCAATATTATTTCAGCTTTGCAAAATCAGCCGGAAGAATTGCGCGAGTTACTCGGCGGAGTTTCCGCCGAAAAAGAAGATTTTCGCTACGCTGAAGGCAAATGGAGCATGAAGGAATTGCTGGGACATCTGATTGACGGCGAACGAGTTTTTTCATATCGCGCCCTGCGAATTTCGCGCGGCGACGAAACGCCTCTGGCGGGTTTTGAAGAAAATATTTATGTCGCCAACAGCAATTTCGGCAACACGGAATTTTGCCGATTTACTCGAAGAATTCGCACTTGCTGCGCCAATCGAATGTCTTGATGTTCAAAAATCTAACCGAAGAAATGTGGGCGCGGCACGGCACGGCGAGCGACGCGACAGTTTCGGTTCGCGCACTGGCTTTGTCTCATGGTCGGACACATTCGCCATCACGTCGAATATTTTGCGGGAAAGATATTTGGCTTGAAATGAAATTTGACGCGATCATCATCGGCGCGGGCGCAGCCGGACTTTTTTGCGCGATTGAAGCCGGAAAACGCGGGCGCAAAACGCTCGTTCTCGAACACAACGCGCAAGTCGGGCGCAAAATTTTGATTTCCGGCGGCGGTCGCTGCAATTTCACCAACCGCGAAGTTCTGGCGGAAAATTTCGTCTCGAAAAATCCGCATTTCTGCAAATCCGCGCTGGCTGTTTACACGGCGCAGGATTTTATCGAACTCGTCAAAAAACACCGCATCGAATTTTACGAAAAAAAGCTCGGACAGCTTTTTTGCCGCGAAAGTTCAAAGCAAATCGTCGAGATGCTTTTGAAGGAATGCCAAAGCGTGAAAGTTGAAATCCGCACTGATTGCGCGGTGAAAAGCGTTACAAAAACTGATTTGTTTGAAGTTGAAACGAGTCAGGGAAAATTCACCGCTGAAAGTTTGGTGATTGCGACCGGCGGGCTTTCGTTTCCGAAAGTCGGCGCGACGGATTTCGGTTATCGAGTTGCCAGACAATTCAATTTGAAAATTGTCGAAACAAAACCCGCGCTCGTCGCGCTCGTCGCGGCAAACTCACGCCGCTTCGATTTCAAAAAATTGGCGGGTGTTTCCATTGACGCGTCGGTTTCGTGCGGCAAACAATCTTTCCGCGAAAATATTTTGTTCACGCATCGCGGACTTTCCGGTCCGGCGATTTTGCAAATTTCGAATTACTGGCAAAAAGATAAAGCCGTTTCGATTGATTTGTCGCCGACGGCAAATGTTTTGGAATTTCTGGAAACGAACCGCGAAAGCCGGCAGAATCTCGATAATTTTCTGAGCCGTATTTTGCCGAATCGCTTTGCCGAAACTTTCACTGCACAGAAATTTTCCAACAAACCGCTTAATCAATTCAGCCGAAAAGAAATCGAAGCAATCGCGGAAAAATTAAACGATTGGCAAGTTAAATTTGATGAAACCGAAGGCTACGACAAAGCCGAAGTCACGCTCGGCGGCGTTGATACAAACGAACTTTCGTCGCAAACGATGGAAGCGAAACGCGTCAAAAATCTCTATTTTATCGGCGAAGTGGTAGATGTCACCGGCTGGCTCGGCGGTTATAATTTTCAATGGGCTTGGTCTTCCGGTTTTGCCGCCGGTCAAGTCATTTAAAATCGTTTACTAAATCTTTATTTTACGTTATTCTTAAAAAGAATTGATTACAGGAACGAACAAGGGAACGGATTATGAAAAACAAATGGCGATTTCTTCCAATTCTGATTTTTGTCCTGACTTTCTCTTCAAATTTACCGGCGCAGACCACCACGCCGCGCACCGAACAAACAAAAACCGCCGACGACAAATCAACTGACGTTTCGATCACAGGAACTGTTACGGCACGCGAATTAAAATTTGAAACAGTGCCAAATCCGAAAGTCGAATTTCCCGGAAATCCTGAACGGGTAACCGTTTGGGAAGCCGACCGCGAAAATCTGCCGCGTCCGGTCGAACCGGGCGTAACTTATCGCAACATCGGCATCAGGCTGCGAATTACCAGCCGTTTCGCCGACATCGAACGCATTGTTGCCGAAGCATTGGGCGAAATACCGCCCACTGAAGATAAACTCGAAACGCTGCAACCAACGGTTTCTCCCCAAACGGAAAATAAATCTGTGAAAAATACGGTCAAACCCGTTTCGCAAGATTCAAAGACGAAAAAATCGAACTGAGGAGAATGAAATGCGAATCAAACTAGCGCGAATTTTACCGTCGGCGATCTTCGGATTGGTTTTGTCGTGCGCCGCTTACGGTCAAAGCAGCAATGTGCCGCGAACGTCGGCTGACGAAAATTTTCAACTGAATATTACCGAAAGCCGCGTGACGGAAATAAACTACGAACGATCAACCAGCGTCGCTCTGTTCAGCGACACCAATGGCAGCGGAATTAATCTGCGCGTCGGTGCGACGGCAACAGGCGCAAAAATTGAAATAACTTTGCTGAACGTGACGGGCAACGTGCGTTTTCGCGCCTCGCTCGACGCAATTCGAAAACGGATCGAACAGATGAATCAATCGAATCCGAAATAACTTTCTAAACAATAAAAACTGCCCGCTCAATGCGGATTTAAAAACCAGGAGGGATTAAATGAAAAATTTGTTTTTCATTGCCATTGCAATGATATTTACGAGCGGCTCTTTTTACGCTCAGGACACGACTATCACGACCAGAACCGCGACACCGACTCCAACGCCGGCATCGCGCACCAAACCAACGCCCGTGACAACTGTGCGCCCGCTTTCGGCGGACGATCAGCGTCGTCAGCAGGAATCGAGCCAGCGTCGTCAGCAGGAAGCCAATTCGGGCGACCCGGACGTTTTGCTTGATGTGCCAAATCTTTCAGTCGAAGAAATAACGCTTGAAGTTGATAACTTACGCGCCAAGGTTTCACTCGACGCGCGGCTTGCCAATCTGCTGCAATTGAGTGCCGGAGCCGATGTCGGAATTGACAAGGTAAAACTAACAATTAAAGGTGTGAAAGCCGAAGTTTTGTTAAAAGTTAGATTAGATAACGTCGCGGCAATCATTGACCGGACGCTAACGACGATTGATCGCAACCCGGAAATTCTCGAACGACTTCTGACAACGGTAGACAACACGGTCGGCACGGTCGGGAATGTCGCGAATACTGCTCTGCAACCCGGCGGCGTGTTGAGCCAAACGGTAAACACACTCGGTCAAACCGTGCAGCGAACTTTAGATACGACGGGAAATATCGTTGAGAAAACTTTGGATACAACCGGTAAAGTTGTCAATCAAAAAACCATCGGTTCGGTTTTAGACACGGCGGCAAGCGGACTACGCGTCGTTAATGAAACAACCAACGGTGCTGGACAAACCGTTCGGCGATTGCAGGATACTTCCGGCGGAGTTGTTGAGGTGACGCTCGACCGTGCAGGGAAAATCGTCAATTCAAAAATTATCAGCGGCGCGACAAATCGCTAAAATTCAGCTAAAAATTAACCGATAAAAAGAGTGGCAGAAGGCGTTTTCTGCCACTCTTTTTTATCGAAAAGCCGAAATATCCATTCCAAAGCGTTCCTTAACATAATCTTCCTGCGCTTCGTTGAGATTCCTTAAATTCGCCAATCTTCTTTCGCTCTTTTTGATAATGGTTTTCGTACGCTCAGCCATTTGTTTGAGCATATTTCTGCCTTCGAGCATTTCGACGTTAAATTTTTCGCGGAGAACAAATTGTTCGGAAAGTTCGACAACGAGTTTTTCCGCTTTTAATTCCTTCAGGCGATTTTTAATTTGATAAATCTGCCGGATCGCGCGCACGAATTGGTCGCCGACCGAATCGCCCATTATCAAATCGGGCGAATCGCGAAAATCTTCGACCAGTTTATTCAAACGATTTTGGTCGCCCGCCGAATATGCTTCGTTGAGTTTCGCCATCAGGTTGTGCCGCTTTGCCTTCTCATTCGCGTCGAGTGCCAGATCAGGATGAATAATTTTCGCCAGATTGTGATAAGCGCGTTTCGCTTCGGCGTTCGGCGTGGTTTTGAACGAGCAGTTTGCGGCGGTTTGGGCGTTGGCGGCTGATTCTTCGGCGCGTTTGCGAAGTTCTTCGGCGCGTTTTTTAATCTCCTCATCGTCCGGCACGAGTTTGACTTCTTCTTCGGCAATCTGCGCTTCGATTTCGTCAAGTTCGGCGTAAAGCCGACCGACTTCCATCGTGTAATTCGCCTCAAACTGTTCGATTTCAAGGCGCAAATCGGTCATCGCTTCTTCCCGAAAGGCGAGTTTGTCTTTTAGACGCTCCAAAACTTTGCGTTTTTTGTTCAATTCGATTTCTTCGGGCGCGGCAGTGTTCATAACTTCGTCAATTTTAACATAAATGAAATTAGCCGCGAACACAGATTTTATTCTGTGTTCGCGGCTAATTTGTTTTGAAAGTTTCGACACGCGAAACTTAAATTTAACTATTATCAGCCTTCGGCTTCGGAAAACTTACTAATTGAATTCGCTTCGACTTCCCTGATAATCGCTAAATTTTTTACTTCCGTCTCCGACAAACTTTCGTCTTTGAATTCTGGATTCGGCTGATACCACGCTTGCGCGGCAAAGTATTTCTGAAGATTCGGGTCTTTGAAAACTCTGCCGTGACGCGCGTAAATCTCGTTTCGCAGAACGCGCAAGTCTTCAACGAACAAACCATCAACCATTTCGTTGGTAATCGGCTCGTTAGTGATTTTGTCGCGGAGTTTCGCTTCTTCGCGTTCGAGAAGTTTGACGTTTTCCAATTCAATCGCGTTCAATTTAACTTTCGATTGATCTTTTTCCGGTTTATACCAATCGCGCCATTCGAACATTTGTTTGAAACCCGGCGTAGTGAATTTGCGACCGCGACGCGCCCAAAACTCGTTGCGCATCATTCGCATATCGTTCATCGAAAGATTTTTCAGCAAATCTTCAGTCAGCGCGACCGTCTGAAATTTATCCATATCGCCGACCGAAACCGCGACGTTGCGGTCTTCGTTGCGCTTGGCGTTTAATTTTTCGAGGTTCTTGCGCTCGAATTCATTCAAAATCGTCTGGCTGTAATTGGCGTTTGCTTTATACCAGTAGCGGTCTTCGAAATATTTTTGCAGCCACGGCTCGTCGTCAAAACGCTTGCCGTGAATCGCTTCGACTTCGGCGATCATTATGCGCCAATCCGAAGGCGTTTCGACGTAAAGATTGTCATCGGGAATTTCCTTCATTTGCCACAAACGCAAATCGCCCGGCATCACCGCCGAATGCCGTTCGGCTTCGGTCAGGCGAATCGCGTCGAGATTGTCGCGCTCCATTTTCGTCAAAACCTGATTCGTAAAAGTCGTTTTAGGTTTATACCACGCCTGCGTTTCCAGGTAATCCTGAATCGAACGCTCTTTGAAAACGCGTCCGCGCTTGCCGAAAACTACGCCGCGAAGCAGCGCGAGTTCGTCAACGGTCTCAGCGGCGGGAATTTTGGCAAGCTGGGCTTTGGTCAATTTTTTTTTGGCGTAATCAACTTTGTCCCAACCTTTTCTGCTGAACTTTGCCCAAGCCTTTTTCTGCTCCGCTTTGTACTCTTCGTCCTGCGCGAAAACGGTTGCCGCGCCGAGCGATAAAATGAAAAGCAAAACGATTGTTGTCTTTAATTTCATCTGAATTTCTCCATCTTAAAATTTCAATGCTTAATTTTTGATTTATTTCACCGTGTTAATTTTCCAAACGCTGCCGTTTTAACTAATTTGACGGTCAGTTTCTCGGAAAATTCCTGATCCTTATCGGTTTGGTTGATTTTAAGGCGACTTTCAGCGTCGCTGTGCTGCCACTGATGACGGCTTTGGTCGTCGAAACTTTCCAGCTTTTGAAACAGCGCGAAACTGATTATTTAATTCTATTTTTCAATTTCTTATTTCTCCGCAATTCAACTTTCGATAATTTCAAAACTCGTTATGATTTCCGCCGCCGGTCGAACGGTCGCAGCGACCGAGCAGTATTTCGTGTCGGAAAGTTCGATTGCCTGCGCAACTGCCTGTTCGGAAACGTCGCGTCCATACACGATATGGTGGACGTGAAATTTAACGAACGCTTGCGGATATTCTTCACGCCGCTCGCCGGAGACTTCAACTTTATAGTCGCTCACGTTCTGGCGTTTCTTTTCCAGAATCGAAATGACATCGGCGGCAGTACACGCCGCTACCGAAACGAGCAGCATTTCCATCGGAGTCGGCGCAGCTTTTCGTGTCCCTTTCGTATCAATCGCCTGCGCGTGTCCGCTCGGCGTGGTGCCGATAAAAAAATCGTCGCCCGCATATTTTACGGTTGCTTTATAAATTTGATTTGCCATTCGGGTAAACGTCGCATCGTGAAAATGCTAGGCGAAAGTTTAGCACAAATTTACAAATCTAAACACAAAAATTTTATGCTTCGACAAACCTTTTGGCATCAAAAATGCTTCTAATTAACGGCAAACATCAATTCGGATGTTTCCAATCTTTGGAGATTCGAAAAAAGGAGATATTATGAGCAGAATTAGAGGTGTGTTTTCAGTCTATTTAGTGGTTGGTCTGATGATGTTGAATTTCGCGTTCAGCGCGAACGCGCAGGGAACGCGCAACGAGCGAAACGTGCGCGACGTTTTAAGAAGTTTGAATTCTAAGATTGATGACCTTAAATATACGCTCGAAAATGAATTTAACAGAAATTCGATTCCCGAAAGCGAAGAAGACGCAGTTTATGATGATTTGCGGAGTTTTGAAACGAGTGTGAAAAATTTCGACGATAAATTTCAAAGACGGCGCGAAAATTCCGATGATGTAAACGATGTTCTCGCGGCGGCAAAAATCGTCAACACGAATCTCAGCGGCAAACGTTTCGGCGTGCCGATTGAAAAAGACTGGACAAATATCAGAACGCTTCTCGACCGTTTGGCTACAAATTATCAGGTCAGCGTAAATTGGAACAACACCAATCCGCGCGACCCGAATTATTATCCGAATTCGACCAATATACCTTCGACGCGCCCGATTTCAACGAACAGTTACGGTTTGACCGGAACTTATAAACTCGATGAATCGCGCAGCGAAAAGGCGAACGAAATTGCCGAAAACGCGATTCGTGACGGCAATATTGAAAACAACGCAAATGTGCGCAGCGATTTGGAAGACAGGCTCGAAGCACCCGAACAGATAATGATCGAAGTACGCGGAAATCAGATAACGCTCGCCTCGTCAAACGCGCCGCAGATAACTTTTGTCGCCGACGGACGCGACCGCACCGAAAATCTGCCCGACGGCAAAATTATTCGTCTGCGCTCGACTCTGCGCGGACAGGAATTGACCGTTTCGAGTCTCGGCGGCGAAACCGATTACACGGTAACTTTCGTCTCCGCCGACAACGGAAATACATTGCGTGTGACCCGCCGCATCACGGCTGATTATCTGCGACAGACCGTTTTCGCCGACAGCGTTTATGAAAAAATCGATTCGACGGCGCGTTTCGGAACGAATCCGAATTATGACACTAACGGCGATTATTCGAGCAACGATCCGCAGGACGGACGAACGAATTCGCCGACTATCGGAACGGGCAGAACCGGCAATTTTATCGTGCCGAACGGAACCATTATCACGGGCATTTTAGAGAAGGATATTGATACGAAAGTCTCGCAGAATAACGACCGTTTCGAGTTGGTTGTGCAGTCGCCGAATCAATATCGCGGCGCGATTATCGAAGGATACGTTTCAGGTGTCAACCGTTCAGGCAAAATTTCGGGAAGTTCAAAGGTGACATTCAATTTTGAACGCATTCGATTATCGAACGGTCAAACTTACGAGTTCGCGGGATTTTTACAGTCTGTTACCGATGAAACCGGCAAAATCGTCAAAGTTGACACCGAAGGCGTGGCGAAAGGCGATAGCCAGACGAAAGAAACCGTTAAGCGAGGCGGCATCGGCGCAGGCATCGGCGCAATCATCGGCGCAATCGCCGGCGGCGGCAAAGGCGCGGCAATCGGCGCAATCATCGGCGGCGGCGCGGGAGCAGGATCAGTTATCGTGCAGGGCAAAGATGATTTACAGTTAAAAGCCGGTTCGTCAGTCACCGTTCAGGCAACTTCGCCGAATCGTTAATTCAAGCGGTTTTGGGAAAACTAAATAGTTCGTGAAAACAAAAAAAGCAGTTTCGTGATAAATCACGAAACTGCTTTTTTCATAAATATTAATGGCGGAGCCGACGGGACTCGAACCCGCGACCTCCAACGTGACAGGCTGGCGTTCTAACCAACTGAACTACGACTCCGCAAAGTGGATTTCAAATTTTGAAATCTAAAATTTTCAATTTTGGTGGGCATGAAGGGACTCGAACCCCTAACTTCCTCCTTGTAAGGGAGGCTGTCTACCAATTGACGTACATGCCCGAAATTTACACGCTCGACTTTGGCACGTCCACGTCCAAATTTCTTTCAAAAACCGCGTCGTTTTAACTTTACGACGAATTGCAATGCTACGAAAAATCAGACGTGCTGTCAAGCGCGGTGAAAAGCCAATCTTTTAATCTCGCGTCCTGAATTTTGGCGGAAGCAAAAGCGAATCAGTATTTTTGTTGCTTTCGTTGTACGATAAAATCGTTCCGCCGAATCCAACCGCCCAACCTTTTTTTCCGTTAAAAAAGACGCGTTCAAGTTTGTGTCTGGCGTTTGAGTTAACCATTGTCCAGACGTTGCCCGCCGTTGTCGTGTGAAGAACAATTCCCTCGTCGCCAATTGCCCAGCCTTCAGCGGTGTCGGTGAAAAAAATATCGGTTAAATCATTTGTTACATTAGATTTTTGTTCGCGCCAGATTTTTCCGCCGTTAACGGTTTGAAAGATTTTACCGCCGCCGCCGACCGTCCAGCCGTTTCGTTGATTAATAAAGAAAATCGAGTTTAATTTTGCTTCTGCACTGCCGAAAATTGACGCTTTAGTCCATGATAATCCTGCGTCGCCGGTAAATAAAATCGAACCGCCTGCGCCGACGATTACGCCGCTTGAATCGTCAGTGAAAATTCCATCAAACATCAAGTAACGCAGCGGCAGCGGTGCGCGTTTCCAGATTTTTTCATCATCTGACATCGCGTAAATCGCGCCGCCTTCACCGAGCGCGAAACCCGCGCCGTTTTTTGTAAAGAAAATTTTCGTGATCCGTTTGCGCTGGCTGGCTGTGAATTCGATGCGTTCCCAATCAGTACCGCCGTTAGTCGTTCTGAGCAGATACGAAGGCGCGTTTGCGCCGAGCGAATATAAATCGCGCTCGCACAACAGCCAGCCGTTTGAAGCGTCGGTGAAATGAATCTGCCGAATCGTGTCGTCCGTAAAGTTTTTTCTCTTCGTCCACGTTTTGCCGCCGTCGTTAGTCGTTAAATAACTTCCGCCGCTGCCGACAATCCAGCCGTTTTGCTCGTTGAGAAAATAAACGTCGTGCAGCCAGGCGAGCGTGTTTGAATTTTGTTTCGTCCAATCAGCGCGTGTCGTCTGAAAACAAATTAGAAACAGCAATAAAATTGAAAGTTTTTCAACGGAGCGCATAATGTAAATAAATCGAAACAGGATAAACAGAAGAAGATTTAAAAATCCTGTTTATCCTGTTCATTCTGTTTCAATAATTTTTCTAAAACGGGCTGCCGAAAAGCAGACGCACGATGCTTACTTTGTCGAGAACCTGAAAAACGCTTTCGATGGTAAAACCTTTGCCGGGAACGAAAACCTGATCACCCGGATTAAGATAAATCATCGGCACTTTGCCTGTTTCGATGTCAACTAAATTGACGTTCTGGCGCGAAAGAGTTCCCTGCGGACTAAATCGAATCAACGCGATTTTCTTTTTGTCGCCGGTTTTCGCTACGCCGCCCGATTCGATAATCGCTTCGTAAAGACTGACTTTTCTGTCCAGAACGCGAATTCCGGGTGTAACGACTTTGCCCATCACGCTGTATCGCGCCGACATCGCCTTGACCAAAGTAACGGTGACTTTCGGTTCGATAATATATTCGTCGAGTTTTTTCGTGATTTCGTCCTGAATTTGCTCGATGGTTTTTCCGCCGACCAAAACGCCTTCACGAATCAGCGGATAGGAAACTCTCGCCGTCGGCGGAACGGTGATATTGTCTTTGCAGTAATCGGGACACTGCCCGAAAACTTCGACGGAAATAATGTCGTTCGGACCGAGGCGATACTCCGTCAGATAATTGCTGTAAAGCGATAAAACAGCGGATTCTTCGGTCGTCAGATTTTTGTCGTCGGCAATCGGATTCGGTGTCGGTGTCGGTGTTTCGATTTTGATCGGCTCGACAATCGGCTCCGTTTTAATCTCGCTCACTGCCGGCGGCGTTTCTTTGGTTTGATCGTCCGTTTTAACTGTTTCAGTCGAATCTTTTTTCGTTTCAGGCGACACGGTTGGAATCATTTTCTTCGGCTCGGTGTCCTGCGCCGCCGCGCCGAGTGAAAAAATCAACATCGCCGCTAAACTCAACCCGATAGTTTTCGATAATTTTATTGCTTTCATATCTTTTCTCCGTCAACACATAAAACGCTTATTAGCTGCTTTTATCCAATATATCGCCAACAAAATTTAACCTTTTTGCTTTTACTTTCAGTTTATCTTCCGCGCCCGAACAAAACCGTTTTTACCGTTTCAAAAACAATCACCAAATCAAGCGCGAGACTTTGGTTTTTGATGTAATACAAATCGTACTGCAATTTGTTTCGCGCGTCTTCGACTGATGCGCCGTACGGATATTTTATCTGCGCCCAACCCGTTAAACCGGGCGCGGTTAAATGACGATGCTCGTAAAACGGAATTTCTTCCGCCAATTGATGAACGAAATGCGGGCGTTCCGGTCTTGGTCCGACAAAGCTCATTTCGCCTTTGATAATGTTCCAAAACTGCGGAATTTCGTCCACGCGAATCTTGCGAATAACGCGTCCGATCCTGGTTGTCCGATCATCGTCGGTCGTCGCCCAAATCGGCTTGCCGTCGGCTTCCGCGTCAATTTTCATCGAACGAAACTTTAAGACATTAAACGATTTGCCGTTTTTCCCGACGCGTTCCTGACGATAAATAATCGCGCCTTTCGAATCCAATTTAATTAGAATCGCCGTTAATAACATAATCGGCAGCGAAACGATCAAACCGACAAAAGCCAGCGAGCGGTGGACGATTTCACGCAGGAAAACCGACAGACGCGTTTCGCGTTTGCGTCCGGCGAAAATTAACCACGACGGGCGCACCATATCAATATGCACTTGTCCGGTAACGCGCTCGAAAAACGACGAACATTCTTCGATATTGACGTTGCCCGCCAAACTCATTTTCAAAAGCGTCTCGGTCGGAAACGCGCCGCGCCGTTCTCTGACGGCGATCACGATGCGGTCAATTTTTTCGGATTTAACGATTCCTTCCAAATCGCCGGTTGTTCCGAGAACTTCCGCGTCAGCGACTTCGGAATTCGGGTTCGTGCCGTTTTCGGTGACAAATCCTGAAATTCTGTAACCGGCATCGCGCCGTTTCCAAACCGCTTCCGCCGTTTCCTGCGCCGCGCGTCCGGTTCCGACGATTAAGATTCGCTCGCCGATTTCCGGATGTCCGGTCAAATAATGAATCAAGATGCGCCACGTCAGCAGCAAAACCAAAACGATAAAGACCGAAAAAACCGAAACACCGCGCCCGATAAAAAACGGCGGCACGAAATAAAATAAAAGCGCGAGTAAAACCCAGGCAATGCCGAGAGCCTGCACGAGCCGCAGCATCAGCTCGCGGCGATTGCCCATAACCGTAAAATCGTAGAGGTCGTAAAAATAAAAAATCAGCAGACAAACCGAAGTTGCCAGCACGATTTTGAGCCAACCGTTGCGCTCATTTAATTCATATTCGGAACCCTCAAGACCCAGGCGCAGATACAAAGCGAGAACAATCCCGCCGTAAGTGATTGCTGCATCGGCGAGAATCAACCAAACGGTGCGCGCAGTAAATCGAGTTCCGTCCATTTTTTAGTCGGCATTTGGCAGCGGCAGTTGGCGGTTTAGTTTTGATAATTCAAACTTGTAACTCGAACTTAAAACTTCCTGCCGCTGCCATCTGCCGCCTGCCTACTTTAATTAATCTTTCTTCTTCGCGTAATAACCGTAATTGTAATGCGATTCGTCCATTACATCTTCCGATTGATTCAATACCACGCCGAGCATTCTGTTGCGCGGCAAACTTTCCAAAATTCGGTCAACCGCGCTGTAGCGAGTTCGTCCGGCGCGAATAACGAGCATTGCGCCGTCGGCGTGATTAATCAACACATTTGCGTCGGTAAAAATTCCGAGCGGCGGTGCGTCAATTATCACATAGTCGAACATTTCTTTGGCTTCGCGCAAAATTTCTTTGAATTTCGGACCGGAAATCAATTCGGCAACATCGCTTCGGGCTTCGCCGCCCGGAAGCAGATGCAGTCCGGCAGGTTCGAGGCGAATGATTGATTCTTTGAGCGATGCGCGTCCCGCCAAAATATCCGATAAACCTTTGTCGGTTTCAATTCCGAGATAATCGGTTAAACTCGGCATTCGCAAATCACTATCAATGATCAGCGCGCGCACGCCGTCGGTTTGCGCGAGCAGCCACGATAAATTCAGCGCAGTAATTGATTTTCCTTCCGATGGATTAATGCTGGCGACGACTATTGATTTCAATTTCTGACGTTGGCTTTTATGCAAAATCTGCGTTCGCAAATTGCGATATTCCTCGCAGTAAGTCGAATGCGGATGCGTGATTGTCACAAGACGCGGCTCAACTCGCTCGGCTTCAACGTTCCACGACGTAAAATCGGGAAATCGTGTTTCTTCAGCCTCGCGCGGTAAAGCAACGGCGTTCAAAGTTGCCCCGGCAGTTTTCGTTGTTTCTAAATCAGGGAGTGCCTTCCCGATTACAGAATCCGTCTGCCCATTGAACGCCGAAGTTGTTGGAGTTCCGATTTTAAGTTCCTTTTCAGCGAAAAGTTCCGGCGGCTGATTCGCGCGTCTGCCCGTTCGCTCGAACGGGACGACGTTTCGCCGACACGGTAGTTTCAACTTCATTACTCGGCTGCTCCGATTGTTTTTTCTGCAATGCTCTCAGAATGCTCATAGTTTTAGTGAAAAATCAGAGAAGATGGTTGAGTGAGTTTCGTCTGTTTCTTTTAGTAAAATCCGCCGACTTCCTCGATTTCCAAATTTATGTCATCGCCCGAATTATCAAATCTGTTATTTTTTTTCGCGCCATTGCCGTTAGTCGGAGATGAGGCGTGCAATTTTTTCGGTTTATTGGCTGTCTCAACGCGATTTTGATTCTGCCATAACTCTTCGCGGGCTTCGGCAGTTAAGATGCCGCCGGAAGAAACTTTTTCGACGGGCTTTTCGCTCGCCAGAAGCTGTTCGTTGCGCGGCAGTAAATCGAGATTGGCGGCAACTTCTTCGACGACCTGCCGACTGACGACCGAATCGCCCGCCGCATACGCCGCCAACAACGCGTTGTCGCACAGATTATTTATTAAGCGCGGAATGCCTTCGGAACATTGAAAAATAAAATCAACCGCGCCGGGCGTAAAAATATTCGGCTGATCTGAACCGGCGATCAAAAGCCGCTCGGTAATATAACGCTCGACTTCGCTGACATTCGGCAGCGAGTGCATATTGCAGCGCAGCGCGACGCGCTGTTTTAACTGGCGCAAACTCGGATGATTTAATTTCTCGCGCAGTTCCGGCTGTCCGGTCAAAACTATTTGCAGATGTTTGGCGTTGTCCGATTCAAAATTCATCAACAGCCGAATTTCTTCGAGAACGTAATCGGAAAGCTCGTGCGCTTCGTCAATAATCAAAACCGTCCGCAGCCCGCGCCGGTGTCGCTCTTCCAGAACTTTGCCCATTTCGGTCAAGAAGTTCGGCTTTATTCGCCCAATCCTTAATGCCGAGCATTTGCGTGACGTGATGATAGAATTCATCAATCGAAAGACGCGGATTGAAAATATACGCCGCCAGAACGCTCGAATCGAGCCGCCGCAAAATCCAGCGCAGAGCGGTCGTTTTTCCCGTGCCGACTTCGCCCGTCAAAACAATCAAGCCTTTGGCGTTTTCCAAACCGTAATACAAACTTGCCAAAACTTCGTTATACGACGGCGTGAACACGATAAAACGCGGATCGGGCGTTAAAGTAAACGGCGTGTCTTCTAAACCAAAAAATTCTTTATACATTTTTGCCTCTCAATTTTCCTTAATTTTAGGAAACCACGCGCTCGAAAATGCGCGAGGCTTGCAGTGCCATCACAATTAGCGGAATCACGGCGATTGCCGCCGCTGCGCCCGCCAAAACTTTTAACCAGTGCGAGCGTTTAAGCCAGGCTTTTTCGCTGTGCGAATACAGCGGCGGAACCGATGCCAAAATCGGCAGTCCCGTATAATGCTTGGCATCTTCGATATTTTGAATTTTCAAAACGCGCGGCAGTTCACAAACGGCGGCTAAAAATAATCCGAGTGCCAGACCGATTGCCGCGCCGAGAGCCGTCAGCATTCCGCGTTTCGGCGCGACCGGCGAAGTCGGCAAATTCGCCGCGTCCTGAACTCTGATGGTTTCGCCCTGCGCGTTGTTGGCGCGGTCGAAACCCATACTCGCTTCGTTGCGCTTTTTCAATAAATCGTCATAAGTCGTTTTCGCCGATTGATATTGATTGTTAATGCCTTCAAGCGCGACTTTGACGTTCGGAATCTGGTTGATTTTGGAGTTTATCTCGTTCGTCTGACCTGAAACAATAACAATTTCCTGTTCTTTCGCCGCAATCTGCTGCTCGTCTCGCGCCAGATTGTCCTGTAATCTTTTATTTTCGGCGACAAAACCCTGTTTTTGGATTTCGGTCTGCCGCGAACCTTTGTTGACGGCTTCGTCTTCTTTTTTCTGAGCGTTTTTGCTCAACTCTTCCAAACTTGTTTTAACTTCGGCGAGATTATTTCTGGCTTCGATGACTTTCGGATTAGCTTCTTTATACTGCGCCAGAAGATTTTTCAAACCCGATTCGAGTTCAGTCTGCTTTCTTCATAAGTTCCGCGTATGCCGGCGTGTCTTCAAATCTCGAAGCGAGTTTCGCCGTTTCCTGTAAATCTTTGGAAACCAGAGTTTCAAGCGTATTTATCTGCCGGTTGTTGGCACCGATTTGGTCATTGATTCTGCCTTTATCGAGAATCAACGATTCTTTCTCTTTAATCAGCGAATCGTGTTTGTTGCTCAAAGTCGTCAACTGCGCGATTAAACCCTGCGAAGAATCGGGCAGCGTTTCGATGTTCTGCGTCATTATATCGAGCCGCTGTTTTTCAAACGTGTCGAGGTTTACTTTTGCCTGATTAAGCTGACTGTCAATAAATTCGCGCGTTACTTCCGCCGTCTGGGTCGAAGCATTTATCTGCGCGTTGATATATTTTCCGGCAAGGTCTGCCGTCACGTTGCGCGCGGCTTCGGGCGAACGGTCGCGGTAAGTAATCTTAAACGCCGCGACTTTTCGGTCCTCGTCGTTTCTTTCCGGCTCGACCGTAATGTTTTTCGACATTTGCGCGATGATTAATTCCATCGGCACGCCCGCGTTTTTCTCCAATTCAAAAAGTTTGTATTTCGCCACCATCGGCTCAAGCGTCAAACGGCTCAAAACTTCCTGATTAATCGTTTGCAGACGCTGCGACAAATCTTCGTCAGTCAAAGACTGCACGACTTTCTCGGAAATCTGCGGCGGTTTGACGATTAAAAGCGTCTTCGATTCGTAAACGCTCGGCAATTTGTAAACGACGTAACCGATTGCCGCCGTCATCGTCAGCACAGGCAGCAAAATCAGCCATTTCCGACGCTTCAGCATTCTGATAAATTCGCCCGCCGTTCTTTGTCTAAATTCAACGCTCATCTTTTTCCTCTCAACTGAACTGAAAATTTTTATACGTCTCTAATCGTATGATGAATATTCGCTGAAAAACTCTCGTTTTTCGCTTCTTCTTTTCGATTCAAAATTTTTCGCAGGCTGACTGCGAAAGCGATCAGACCGATGCCGAAAAACAGTAAACCGAGCGATTCGGGAATAAAACCGAGCAGTAAATTTTTGTTCGCCACTTCAAAAAGTAATATAAACATATTTCAATTTTATAAACTCGCCAGTAAATTTCTGGCATCCTGCGTTTCCTTTTCGCTTAAATTTCGTCCGTTCTGCAATGAAATTTCGACTTCTTTCCGCGCCGACGGTTTATCGCCCGCCGAAGCCAACGCCATTCCGAGCCGCAGGCGATATGCCGAATTCGCTCGATTTCCGTTTCTGCTTGCGTCCGCTTCGTCGAGCGTAACCGCTTTTTTCATTTGCTCGACGGCGGGCGTATACAATTCTTTTTTGAAATAAATCCAGCCGAGCGTGTCGTAATATCCGGCGACCGTCTGATTTTTATTGATGACCGACCGTGCGAGCGTCAAGGCTTCGTCCAGATTTCCCTGATTATCGGCGAGCAGCCACGCCAGATTGTTCGCCGCAATCGCCGTGTCGGGCGCAATTTCCAGAGCGCGGCGATAATTCTTTTCGGCTTCGGCAGAATTGCCGCGCGTTTCTTCGAGCATTCCGATCAGCGTGTAAATTGCGGCGGAAGGTTTGCGTTCGACAACTTTTTTATATTGTTCGAGAGCTTCGTCCGTTTGGTTTCGCGCCGCCAGAATCGAAGCGTAAGACGAATAGGCGGGCAAATAAGCCTCGTCAATTTCAATCGCTTTTTTCAATTCTGCTTCGGCTGATTCAACGTTTTTCTGCGCCGAAAAAACATTAGCGTTCAAATAATGCAGCGCGGGCTGAACTTCTTTGCGGTCGGCGTTCGCGTCAATCGCCTGATTGATTCTGCGTGTGCGCCGCATCGAATTGTTTCTGGCGCGTCATCAAATTTATCAAACCGCCCAGCGCGTCAAAGTTTTTGTTGTCCGCCGTCAACGCGCGTTCATATAAATTTGCCGCTTCGGTTAAATTTTTTTCGGCGATAAAAACCTTTGCCAGATTGACCATCGCGGCGGCGGAATTCGGCGATAAATTTTGAACCGCCTGTAGGTCAGCTTTTGCTTCGGCGATTTTGCCGAGTTCCAGATTCGCCAAACCGCGAGCCGTTATCGCGCGAACTTTTAATTCTTCCAACGCCTGCGCGTCGAAATCTGCCGTCGGATAAGATTTTTTCAGCGCGTCGAGCAACTCGTTCGACTGGCGCAGAGCGTTTTCCGATTCGCCGTTGGAAAAGCTCGCCTGAATTTTTAATAATTTCGTCTTTAAGAAAGTCGGATGATATTTTTCCAAGTCGCCGATAAAAGCGCGTGCCTGTTCGATTTGTCCGAGCGCAAGCCGCGCCTGTGTCATATAAAAAAGCGCGTTTTTCTGGCTCGGCTGTTTTTTCAAAACTTCTTCTAAATCCTTAATCGCTTCGTCGGCTTTATTTTCCTGCATCTTAACGCGGGCGCGAAGCATAAACGCTTCCGCGTCGTTGTCGTTAAGTTTCAAAAGTTCTTCCGTTTGCTCGATAACTTTCTGATTTTCCTTACGGTCAAGATAAATTTCACCGAGCCGATAACGGGCGCGGGCGTATTCCGGCGTTTCGTGGATAATGTCGCCGAACGTGCGAATCGCGTCGTCTTCGCGGCTGATGTGCGCGTAGAAATTTCCCAGTTTCATCCGGCTCGCCGGACTGTTTTCCTGAACCTGAACCGCTTCCTTATAAGATTGTTCGGCTTTATCTAATTGGCGTTGACCCGACATAAAATTCGGCAATCGCTTCACGCGCTTCGATGTTTGCGGGTTCGACTTCAATCGCTTTTTTATACTGCGCTTCGGCTTGCGCGGCGCGGTCAGTAAAAGTTAATAATTTTCCGTATTCGAGATAACCGGCAGCCGCGTTCGGATTAACCGAAATTCCTTTTTGAATTTCTTGTTCCGCTTCCTGCTTGCGGTCGAGTTTCATCAAAAAACGCGACAAACTGACGTAAGATTCGGTGCGATTCGGGTTAAGTTCAATCGCGTGATTCAAAACGTCGAGAATTTGTTTTTCCGGTTTTTTCTGAATGGAAAGAAGATTAGCATTTAAGATATGCGCTTCGATAAAATTCGGGTCGCGGGCGAAAACGTCTTCGAGAATTCTTTCGGTTTCGGCGATTTGCGGCGGTTGTCCGAGCAGCACATAATTGCCGAGTTTGACTTTGGCTTCAAGATTATCAGGATTTAATTCGACCGCGCGGCGCAGATTTTCGACGGTTTCGTAAACTTGTCCGAGATTTTCATACGAACGCGCTAAACCCCAATGCGCTTCAGCCGAAGTTTTATCAATATCGGCGGCGGCGCGAAATTCCATCACGGCTTCCTGAAATTTGCGTTTCTGCAAATATTCTTCGCCGCGAGCGATGTGTTTTTGTTTGGATTGGCTGCTGCAGGCGGAAAAAGCGAGGCAGATGCTAACGGCAAGCAGCGTCAGAAATTTAAAATGAAACGTTCGGCACTCTCTCATAACTGTGTGTAAAGTTAACTTTTTAAAATCGAATGATTTGCGTCGCCGTGTTTTCAGCAGTCGGGGCAGTGACCGCAAAATCGTTTGGCGCGAAAAACGTCTTGTTTATTCATCAGCGAAAAAGGGGCAATTTCTTCGCTGACGACCAAAAAAGACTAAATTCAATTTTCAAATGGTTTAAGCCCGTAAATCAGCTTTTAACTTTTTTCCTGTTTCTGCCGATTTTCACCGGCATTAGAGAAAACTGATAATCGGCTGAAAATTTCAGAAAATTCCGTTCGGCAGTTTGAAATTTTTATTTATTGGCAAAAAGGAGAGCCGTTTCCAAAACTGCTGAAACTTCAATGACGATTATAACATTATTCGGGAAGGTGTGATTATACTTCATTTTTTTGAAAATCAAAAGATTTTTCACTCCGGCACATACTCATTTAATTCGTCCGCCGCCCGCGCGGCTAAATCAACTGCTTTAGCGGTCGCTTCCGCTTCGGAACTGCCGACGCTCGTCATCACGCGCACCATCGCGCCGTCGCTTCTCCGGCGCAGAACGCTGTCCCAAACGGTGTTGATTTTGTCGGTGTATTCGCTCGCCGTAAAACGTCCGCGTCCCTGATACCAGTAAATCAAAACTTCGCTATACACGCCGTTCTCGATGATGAACTTATTCGCCGCAAAAGATTTGCCCGACGGCAGTTTGATTTCCACATATTCCGGCGCGGTCATTACCCAACCGGCTCCGGGCAGACAATTCTGCGGACTGTGATAAGTCGCGCCCGCGCGTTGCGAAGCGTAATAACCGATGTACAAATTCGCCAGTCGTCCGTCGGGCAGAACAAATTCGCGCATCGTATAATCAGTGGTGCGAAGAACCGACTCGGTTTCCGGGCTGAACCGAATTTCGCCGCCTTTCTGCCGCCAATCGCCGATTTGCGCGGGAATTTCCGACAAATCTTTATGCGTGATTGCTATTTCGCCGCGCTGATTGAACCAGTTGATGACAAATCCGCCGATTAATAAAGCCGCAAGAACGGCGTAAAACGAATTGGCAATTTTCGGACTGGAATTTTCGTTTTTCGGTTTTGGAATATTTTCGCTTTGCATCTCAAAAGCATTGCGTGGTTGAAATTTCTTCAAAATAACATTCAAACCGAGCAGCAAAACGAGAGCGGCGACATAGACGAGCCAGCCGGACGCTTCGTGCAGAGTGCTTTCGGTGGCGCGTTTGCCGTAGTAATAAGTCAGAACGCCGGTTGCCGTGACACGCGCCGCATTCGTGAAAATCGCAATCGGGATCGCCGAGAGCATTAAAATAATTGCCCGCCAAAAATCGAAGTTTCTTAGAAAACCAAACAACTTGTCCTGATTAAGTTCGCGCCGCGTCCTGGTAAAATACCACAGCACGAGCGCGAGCGTCACGAGCGTCATCAGAGATCGGATGCCGCTGCACGCTTCGACAACTTCGAGCGCGATAATCTGCGTCGCGCCGTTCGGCAGAATCTCGATGACGTTGCCTTTCCTGACCGACGGCACTTCAAACAGGCGAATTCCCCAAATCGCCATCTGCGAAGCGTAAATCTGCAATGGAAACGCGATTCGATTAAAGATTATCTGCGGAATCGGAATGGCAAAAAGCAAAAGCGCGAACGGCACGACAAGCGATTTGATGATTTTTGCGCCGAAAAAATAAACAACGATTCCGGCGAGCATCACGACGAGCGAAATTCTCTGCGTAAACAACTCCGCGCCGAGCGTTCCGCCGAGAAGCATCAGCAGCGCAAATAAAATCAACGCGCCGCCGCACAGAAACGCCGGATTCGACACGGCTCGTTTCAATTCATCAAATTCGAGATAAACGACGTAGCCGATAACGAACGGCACTAACAATCCGTGCGAATAATTTTCGTCCGTCCACCAATCGAAACCGAGTTTCACCAAAACCGCCGCGTAAACAAACGCCAACGCCGCCGCGATCAAAAGCGGTTTCCAGATATTTTTCGGATTAAAGGTTGGCGAGTTCATTTGATAAACCAAATGGCAGGAAAGGCGTAATCGCGCAAAAATTCCGCGCATTTTGGATTATAACATAATGTTGCCGCCGATTTTCCAGAAAAAACTGCCGCGTAATCGCAATTACGCGCCGCGTACAGACAAGTACGCCGCGTGGACAGGCGATTACGCGCCGTGTAACCGTCAGTACACGCCGCGTAACTCCAATTACGCGGTGTGTAATTACGATTACGCGGCGTGTAACTCCAATTACGCGGCGCGTAACTGTCAGTACACGCTGCGTAATCGCGTTTGCAAATCGTGTTTCGTCGCTTATTTACTGCGATTTAGGATAAAATCGGCGAGATTTTCGAGCGTTTTCGTATCTTTCTTAATTTCGCGCAATGCTCGGACGGCTTCGCGGTTCGTTTTTTCGGCAAGCGCACGCGCTTTTTCCAAACCGTAAAGCGAAACGTAGGTCGCTTTTTCCGCCCGCTCATCTTTGCCCGCCGTTTTGCCCAAAATTTCCGAAGTCTGTGTCGCGTCGAGCAAATCGTCGGTGATTTGAAACAGCAAGCCGAGATTTTCGGCGTAAGCGATGACGGCTTTTAATTCTGCGTCGCTCGCTCCGGCAATAATCGCGCCGCTTCGAGCGGCAACCGAAATCATCGCGCCGGTTTTGTTATGGTGAATCGTTTCGAGTTCTTCGATTGAAATTGTTTTTCCTTCGGCTTCCAAATCAAGCTGCTGACCGTCAACCATTTTCGCGGCGGATCTAGCAAGTTCAGCGATCAATTTGACGCGTGTTTTGTCGGTTAAATCCGCATCTTCGGCAATCGCACTGAAACGCCAGACTTTGCAAAACGTCGCCCGCCAAGATCGCCGTCGCTTCGCCAAATTTTTTATGACAGGTTGCACGCCCGCGCCGCAAATCGTCGTCGTCCATCGCCGGCAAATCGTCGTGAATCAGCGAATATGTATGAATCATCTCAATCGCCGCCGCCGTTTGCAGCAAATTTTCCTGCTTCGCGCCGAACGCAAAACCGACCGCAAAACAGAGCGCGGGACGAAACCGCTTGCCGCCCGCGAAAATGCTCCAGCGCACCGCTTCATAAAGTTTGCGCGGCGAGAATTCGGCTGACGGAATCAATTTATCAAGCGTCGCGTCAACTACCGACGCGCTTTCGGCAAAGAATTTTTCCAAATCACTCATCAGAAAAAAGCATATCGCGCCGAAGCGTCAACGCGCAAAGACGTTTCAATCAGAAGTTCGCGTGTAAGCCAAGAACGCGATACGCAAAATCGAATGTTCCGCCCTTGCTCAGGCGCAGGCTTCTGTTTTTGGAAACCGCAATTTTGCGAAAAGACGAAATTGAAGTTTAATAGAATTCGTCAAAAACAAAGCAAAAAGTTTCATCTAAATTCAAAACAAAAAGGTAAATCCGAAATTATGAGCGAAGAAAACAAACGACTTTCCGAAGACGCTTTCGAGCAGGAACTGCAAACTGATCTGGACGACAACACCGACGACGCGCCGCGCGGAATGGCTCTGCACACGAAAATTTTAATCGGCTTGCTCGTCGGTGTCATCGGCGGCATCGCCGTCAACCAACTCGGCAAAGCGAGCGGCGCAAATTTCATCGCGTGGACTGATTGGACGATTAAAAATTTCACCGAACCGATTGGGCAGTTGTTTTTAAATTTGCTGTTGATGATCGTCGTGCCGCTCGTTTTTTCGTCGCTGGTGGTCGGCGTTGCCGGAATCGGCGATGTTCGCAAACTCGGACGCATCGGTTTGAAATCGTTCGCATATTGTCTCGTTATTTCGGCGATTTCCGTCGTTATCGGTTTGGGTTTGGCGAACACGATTCGACCGGGCGAACGCATCAGCACCGAAGTTAAAGACCGGATGACCGCGCAATTCGGCGGCGATGCGGCAAAACGCGTCGAAGACCAGAAGAAAACCGAAGCTGCGAACACCGATTCGGCATTGATGCAGGTTGTCAAAACCGTCGTGCCGAAAAACGTCTTCAGTTCAATTTCAAGCGAAAATCCGAATATGCTGCATTTGATGTTTTTCGCGCTGATTATCGGTGTGGCGATAACGCTTTTGCCTGAAACCGTCGCGTCGCCGTTCGTGCGCGGAATGAATGCGCTGTTCGAGATAACTTCAAAAATTATCGAAATCATTATGAAATTCGCGCCGTATGCCGTCGCGTGTCTGATTTTCACGAATATGGCGCGGTTCGGCATCGAACTGCTCGGCGCGCTCGGATGGTTCGTCGCCACGGTTCTAATCGGGCTTTCAATCCATATGTTCGGCGTTTATTCGCTGTCGGTCTGGTTTTTATCGAAAATCAATCCGCTCGAATTTTTCCGCCGCGTCCGCACCGTTATCGTCACGGCGTTTTCGACATCTTCATCAAACGCCACTTTGCCGACCGCACTGCGTATTTCCGAAGAAAACCTCGGCGTGCCGAAAGAAATCAACAGTTTCGTGCTAACCGTCGGCGCGACGGCGAACCAAAACGGAACGGCTTTATACGAAGGCATCACGGTTTTATTTCTGGCGCAGTTAGCAGGCGTTGAATTAACGCTCGGAACACAATTGATGGTCGTTTATCTCGCCATTTTAGGCGGCATCGGAACGGCGGGCGTCCCAAGCGGTTCGATTCCGTTTATCATCGGAATTTTAGCAATGATCGGCGTCAATCCCGCGCTGATTGCGATTATCCTCGGCGTTGATAGATTGCTCGATATGTGCCGCACGACCTTAAACGTCGTCGGCGATTTGACGGCGGCGACATTCGTGGCGCGTTCGGAAGGCTTCGAGCTTTTAAAGGATACGAAAAACGTTTGAAACCGCGCCCGAATCAGTTAAAATTTTTACGAGGTGAATTTTATGATAAACGTCCAGACACAGCCGCAGCCGAGACGATTGCGTTTCACGGTTGACGAATATTACAAGATGTTTGAACTCGGAATGCTGAATGATTTCGAGAAATCCGAAATCATTGAAGGAGAATTAATACAAAAAATGGGGATCGGGGACTTGCACGCCTTTGTAGTTGACACTTTGACTAAAATTTTTATCAAACACGTTTCCGATGATATTTTGGTTCGCGTCCAAAATCCCGTTCGATTATCCGATTACAACGAACCGGAACCGGATTTGGCGTTGGCTGATTTGCGTAAGTTTGACGGCAAACGGCATCCGCGTCCCGCAGAAATTATTTTACTCGTTGAAGTTTCCGATTCGACCGTTAAATACGACCGCGATAAAAAACTGCCGCTTTACGCCGAAGCGGAAATTCCTGAAGTCTGGATTGTTAATCTGCCTGCTGCAATTATCGAAGTTCACACTAAACCGAGCGTCGGTTTGTATCAGTTCGTCAAAATTTTCAAACGCGGAGAAACGCTCGAAACCGAAGCCTTGCCGAAATTGAAACTAGAAGTTGATAAAATTTTAGGGTAGAACACAAGGAGCCGAAAAATGTTTCCAATCAGCGACGACAACAGCGACCGGACGATTACGCCGTATGCGAATTACGCGCTGATCGGCATCAATATTCTGGTTTTCGTATTTTTGCAGCGTATCGGCTCGAACGACGCGTTCAGTTACGCCTTCTCGCTCGTGCCGAAGGAAATCACGACCGGCATTGATATTACCGGCGTGCAAATCATCCGCGATTCGTTCGGCAACACCGGACAAATTCCGCATTACGCCACACCGCTTCCGGTTTATTTTAATTTCATCAGTTCGATGTTTATGCACGGCGATTTTATGCATTTGTTCGGGAATATGCTTTTCCTGTGGATTTTCGGCGACAACCTGGAAAATCTGCTCGGACACGTTCGCTACATTGCATTTTATCTTGTCTGCGGAATTGCGGCGGCAGCCGCGCAAATCGTGATGGACACCGATTCGATAATTCCGATGTTGGGAGCGTCGGGCGCGATTTCGGGCGTTCTCGGCGGTTATATTTTATTGTTTCCGCAGAGGCGCGTTCGCGCCCTGATTTTTAATTTCCTGACCGAAGTTCCGGCTTACGTCGCCGTCGGCATCTGGATTTTATTTCAAATCGTGCAAGGCTATTTGGCTTCGGCGGAAACGGGCGGCGTGGCGTATGCGGCGCACATCGGCGGATTTATCGCGGGTTTGGCATTGGTCAAAGTTTTTGCGATGGGTCGAAAAGTTTAAATTTCAATCGAAAAATTCGCGTCCCGTTTCGACAGATTCGGATTGTAAAACGGATCGCTTTCGACGATTTTTTTCCACTTTTCGATAAAACGATTTTTCTCTTCGGCGGTTGATTTTTTTTCAAGATTCAGCCGCCGTTTCGCGTCAATTTTAATCAATTCGGCGGACGGCGTGTAAACGATTCGGTAATTTTTTTCGCGCAGTTTCAAACAAAAATCCGCGTCAAAAAGTCTGTTCGGAAACGCTTTAGCATCGAAACCGCCAACCGAATCGAAAACCGCGCGCCTCGTCGCAAAACACGAAATCGAAACGGCAGAATAATTTCCGGCAAGCTGTGCGCGTCCGAGCATTCCGCCGAATCCGCGCGGGAAATTTTCGTAAACCGCGCTTGTTAAGTCGCCCGCGCCGACGATCAAACCGGCGTGCCGTATACTTTCATCCGCATCTAAAATCTTCGCGCCGACCGCGCCGATTTCCTTTTGCCAAACAAATCTCGCCAATTCCGTCAGCCAATCTTTTGCCAGCGATTTGAGATTCAAATCCGCGAAACACAAAATTTCGCCGCTCGTTTGCGCGGCGGCAAAATTCAATTGTTCGGCTTCGCTTTCGCTTTCGCAATCAACAAATTTCACGTTCGTCAAATTCGCCTGACTGCCCGCACCGAAGTTTCCGGCGATGACAATTTCGTAATTTTCATAATCAATTTGCCCGACAAAATCTTCGACTGTCTTTTCGCTGAAATCTTCACCTGCCGAAAAAATCAAACTGATTTTCGGCGCGTTTTTTGGCAATTCATAGCAAACGCGGTGCAGATTGTAAACAGTTTCGCTGACCGCCGCGTGTTTGCCGACACGCTCGAAATGTTCCCTGATTGCCTGCCGTGCGCGTTCGTGCGCGTAAGGTTTTTCGTCGCTCGAAAAAGCTACCGAACCGCGAATCGCCCGCCAATGGTAAAGAATTTTCGGAATGTGTCGAATGGTCATTTCGGAAATTTCTTCAATAACGCGCAATGCCAGATCGTAATCCTGACTGCCTTCCGCACCGATTCGGAAACCGCCGACGCGCCGCAGCATTTCCGTGCGGTAAACGGCAAAATGCGTGATGTAATTAACCGAATAAAGGAAATCACGGCTGAAATCCGGCTTGAATTTCGGTTCGTATCGTGCGCCGGTTTCGTCAATCATATCTTCGTCGGTGTAGATAAAATTCGCGTCAGGAAACTGATTTATTTCTCGCGCGATTTGAAAAAGCGCATCTTCGGAAATTTCGTCGTCATGGTCGAGAAGTCCGGTAAATTCGCCGGTCGCTAATTTCAGAGCCGAATTTGAAGCGGCAGAAATATGTCCGTTTTCACTGCGAAAAACGACTTTAACGCGCTTATCTTTAGCGACATATTCTTCTAAAATTTCTCTAATGTGGGGCGACGGCGAACAGTCGTCGGCGATGCAGAGTTCCCAATTTTCGTAAATCTGATTTGTCACCGATTCGATGCAAAGCCTGAGCCATTTTTCTTCGACATTGTAAACCGGCAGCAGGACCGAGATTTTAATTTGTCGGCTGAATGCTTTGATTTCACGGCGCATAGACTCGCGTTTTGCGTCGGTCAAACGGTTGACAATAATCCATTTTTGAAAATTTTCCGATTCTTTTTCCTGCCGGCGTTCAATTCCGACGCGCCGCCGCAATTTGCGCCAGCCGTTTTTTTGAAACAGTTTTGCCGCGCGGCTGAAAATTTTCATTTAGTACGTCCTCGCTTTCACCATTTCTCCAGTAAATCTTTCGCCGCACTGCGCCAGCCTTTTGAAAAATGCCCGTAACGTTTGCTGGAGAATTCCTTGATAATTGGCGGCAACCGATAAAAACGCGCTTCGGGCAAATTGCGCCGCGCCGCGTAATGTTTGATTTTCGCTTTTTTTTCCTCGATCAAATATTCAAAATCAATTGATTCGCGCTTTGCGGCAAATTGCGGATAACGCGCGATAATTTCGCGCATTTGTTTGAGCCGCGCGATTTCGTTTTCGATGAATTTAATTGAAGCCGTGTAACGATTGCGCCGCTGATTAAAATCTTCCGAGTCGTGCTTGCCGTAATCAATACCAAGTTGCTGCGCGGAGTGCTGGCGATATTTAATCAGCGATTCCTCAACAAAAACGACTTCCGTTTGGGCGGCGATGATAAGCGAAATCCAGCCGTCGTGAATCAGGTTTGGAATATCCAGCGGAAGCGGCATAAAAAGTTCGCGTAAATCGGCGCGAAAAGCCATCGTCGCGCCGGTCACGACGTTTTGGGACAGCAATACCTTAAAAAAATTTCCGCCGCGTGCCGCGTGCCGCGCGTCGTCGGCAAAAGTAAAGTTCCACAAATTATCGCCGGTCGCTCCGAGATTTTCGTCAACGATTTCCGCGTCGGAAAAAACCATTCCGACTCGCGCGTTTTTATCGAATTCCGTCGCGCAACGCGCCAGTTTTGCCGGCAGCCAAACGTCGTCCTGATCGGAAAGGAAGATCAAATCACCTGTGCAAAACGCGATTGCTCGTTCAAAGTTTTTCGTCGAACCGAGATTCGCTTCATTGACGAAAAGCCGCACGGAAAAAGCAGCGCGGCGGGCAAAGTCTTCGATAATACTTGCCGTTTCGTCCGTCGAACAATCGTCGCAAACGATAATTTCGTCGGGCAGACGCGTTTGCCGCAGAAAACTTTCAAGCTGCGCGGGCAGAAATCTTGCGCCGTTATACGTGCAGAGCGCGATGGAAATTTTACTCATTGGCGGTAATCCGGCTTAACGCTTGACGGCTTTTTTCACGAGGCTTTCTGCGCCTTCATCCTTTAAAATTCGATACGCCCGCATCAAACGCGAATCGTTGACGACTTGCTCATAAGTTTGCAAACGAGCGACGTAAGCAACTTGTTTTTGATAAGCGTTAATCGCTTCGAGACGTTCGCCGAGCGTGTGAAAAAATTGACGAATCGTCACCGTTTGCTTTTCATCAGCCGTAAAAAGGCTTTGCAAATCCGCCGGTAAAACTTCGCCGATTTGCAGAACGCCGAGTCCGTGCGAATGCAGAAACTCAAACGACGGATATTTGTTTTTGATTTCTTCCCAAAATTGCCACACGCCGAAATTGCGCTCGCGGACGTTCGTGTCGTGAAACAAAACGATGCCGCGATTCGACATTTTCGGCAGCCAGGTTTCAAAATCGTGTTTGACTGCTTCGTAAGTGTGAAAACCGTCAATGTGCAGTAAATCAATCGAGTCATTACTGAAATGCGCGAGCGCGTCGTCGAAAGTTGACTGCACGAGCCGCGAGAAATCTGCGTATAAAGGGTCGTGATGCGCGCGCAGTTTCGGCAAAACCGCTTGTTCAAGTTCTCCGGCGTGTTCGTCGCCTTGCCACGTATCAACGGCGTAACATTTCGTCGCACCGTTCGTCGCCTTAACCGCCTGACAAAACGCGCAGTAGGAAACGCCGCGAAACGCTCCGAGTTCGACGAATATGCGCGGACGCAGTGCGCTGATTAAAAACATCGCCAGCGGAATGTGTCCCGCCCAAGCCGTTTCCTCGTTCCACAAAGGCAAATCGAAACACGCCGGATGTTCAAGCGGATTGAATAATTTTTCGGACATAAATTGATTGCCGATTGCCGATTGGTTTCATATTGACGGCGAACTCAAAATCGCCAACCGCCATTCTAAAATCGCAAATAATCGGTTTCCCATTCTAAAATCGGTCGAATCACGCCGTCCATTCGTCCGGCGTAATCGCCGCGTGCCGTGTCGCCTTCGAGCGAATCAACGACATCAAAACTCACCGCATCAACTTGATTAAAGTGCACAAGCATCGCGGGCAAGTAGGTGACGACGGCACAGTTGACGAAAAACGTGCCTTCCGCCATAAAGTTCGCCGGAATCCAGACGCGGCTCGTGTATGCGCCCGTTTCTTTTTCGCGCCGCCGCCATTCCGCGCTCGTATCCTGAACGGTGAAAAGCTGTACGCGGTCTTGGTTATAAACCTGAAAATTCGGAATTAAAATCTGTCCCGCTTTCAGAACTTCGTAAGTCGCTTCGATGCCGATGCGCCGCCGAATGTCGTGCGAGCCGGTTAATTCGCCGGTTTCGTCAATTATTCTGACGCGTTTTAGGCGAACAAATTCGCTCTGCGGCGGATTTGGTTCATCGGTAAAATCGCGTTCGGCGGAAACTCCGATATTCGAATGCAGATATTCGCGCACGACCGTCGCGGCATCGCCTGTCAAAACGACTTTGCCCGCGTTCAGCGCAATCGCTCTGGAGCAGATGCGCGTGACCGCCGCCATATCGTGCGAAACGAATAAAACCGTACGCCCCGATTGGCTGACATCCTTCATTTTGTTCAGACATTTCCTTTGAAAATTCGCGTCGCCGACCGCCAGAACTTCGTCCACAATCAAAATTTCCGGGTCGAGATGCGCGGCGACGGCAAAGGCAAGGCGCATATACATTCCCGACGAATAGTGTTTGACGGGCGTGTCGAGAAATTTTTCGATTTCGGAAAAATCCACAATTTCATCGAATTTTTTTTCGATCTCGTGGCGGTGCATTCCGAGAATCGCGCCGTTCAGAAAAATGTTTTCCCTGCCCGTTAATTCGTTATGAAAACCCGTTCCGACTTCCAAAAGCGAACCGACGCGCCCGTGCATTTCCACTGTGCCGCCGGTCGGTTTCGTAATGCGCGAAAGAATTTTGAGTAGCGTAGATTTGCCCGCGCCGTTGTTGCCGATAATGCCCAAAGTCTCGCCTTCTGCGAGCGTAAAACTGACATCGCGCAGCGCCCACAACTCGCTTTTTTCCTTCGCCGCAAGCGTCGGGCGTTTAACGAAATTCATTACCGCGTCGCGCACCGAATCAGACTTCGCGCCGCCCAGATAATAAAGTTTCGATAAATTTTCGGCGCGGATAACAATCGGCATTTTGATTGGGCGGATAACGGTCTTTAAATCAATCTTTAAACTACCGAACGTTAAAATTATATTCAATTATTCTGACTTGTGAAATCGGTTTTCCGTCTTTTGTCGCAGGCTCAAATTCCAATTGCTTCGCGGCACTGACAGCATTCTCCGTTAACCCGCCGCCTAAACTTTTTAGAACAAGTATATGAGTTACGCGCCCGTTTTCCGAAAAAAGAGCCGCTACTCTAACCGTTCCTGAAATACCGTTTTCTCTCGCGTTATTGCTGTACTGCGCTGCTGGTTTCTTCAGAATTTTTAATGGTGTAACGCTTGAATCTGCGGTTGACGGAATCGTTTGACCCGACGAAGCGTCCGTCGTATCACTCAACTGCGCATTCCGGTTCCTGCTGAAATATTCGGTAAACAAATGCAGCGTATCCACTGCTTTTTTCTGGCTCTCAACCTGCAAATTGTTCCGGCAGTTTTTCAAACAGGTTTCTAAAGCTGACTGCGCCTGCTCGAGCAGATTTGCCGCATCTCGCGGTTTTACGCCGCCGTTGACGAGTTTGCCGAAATTTGCCAACAACGCGTCCGATTTTAAAGTGTAGGCTTGTGAATAATCGGCATTAAGACTAATTGCTTTATCCGCATCTTTGACGGCGTTGTCATTATCGCCCAACCAAACATTTGCCGCGCCGCGAATATAATAGGCGTTCGCGCTTTTCGGATTAATTTCGATGGCTTGGGTGCTTGCGTTTCGGGCTTTATCTAATTTGTTACTAAGAAAATAAACATAAGCCAGATTCGTTTGATACGTCGCATTCCGCGCATCAATGGCAACAGCTTTCTCAAACGCTTTAACCGCTTTTTTGTAAGCTTCGTCTTTTGTGTAAGCCAAGCCTAAATAATTCCAGACTTCCGCATCGGTTTTGATTTTTTTGCCAGCCTTAATCAAAACAGCGACGGCTTCTTTATTTTTCCCCTGTTTATAAAGCTCGATGCCCTTTTCGCTTTCAGTTTGGGCAAAAACAAAATTGGCGCAGCATAAAACGAGCGTGAAAGTTATCGTAAATTTAGCGAATACAAATTTCATAACTATTTTACCGAAATGCGCAGATGATAAATTTTCGGCGCGAATGACCGTCGGCATTTTGTAAAGCAAGAGATTTAATAAATTTAATAAAGTTGAAAATTATATCTGATTATTTTAATCCTTAAGACAGGTTTCCCGTCTCTGGTCGCAGAATTAAATTTAATTTTTTTAGCGGCTTCTATTGAAGTTTCCGTTAAGCCGTGCGGCAAACCCTGAAATACAAAAGCGTTTTTTGATTCTCCGTCCGCGCCAAATTCAATGGCGAAAAACACTGTTCCGGTCACTTGATTCATACGCGCCAGATCGGTGTATGAGGCTCGCGGTTTTGCGGTAATTTCCAAGTCTTTCTCGTTTTCCGCCATTTTTTGGGGAAGCAGTTTATTCGCTTCGCGAAATGCTTTACCAGCTTTTTTCGCCTCTTTCAACTTCACGAAAGACATTCCGAGATAAAGCCATAATTCTTGATTTTTATCGTCAGTTTCGACCGATTTTTGCAGAGTTTCCGCCGCCGCTTTGTAGTCGCCCTTTTCGTAAAGTTCAATACCTTTATCGCGTTCCGTCTGAGCAAAAGCAAATCCGGCGCAGCATAAAATGAGCGTAAAAATCATCGTCAACTTGCCAAATGTAATTTTCATAACTTATCCTTACAAAAATTCTAGGCTATAAACTCTTCCGAAACAAGACCTGTGAAATTTTCTCTTTCGGCAGCATTCTTTAAAAATAAAATTCGCAAATCCGGCGCGGCGACGCTTTTTTTATTTCTGCTCACATTTATATTTTCTACGGCGACGTTTGCCGGAACGCCCGCGCCCAATGTTTTTTCCTATTCCGAACTGGCGACGCTTTACGAGCAGGACACGGTTTTGCCGCCGCTCGAAGAAAAATTAAATTTTTTGCTGACGACTCCTTTTGTTGACAATTCGTATGCGAACGCCGCGCCGGTTAATCTTTCGCAGTCCGCACCGCTCGGCGAATTTTTGCGCGTCGCGGAATGGAATATCGAGCGCGGTCTGGAGTTTGAAGCCGTCAAAGCCGTGTTCGGCAGCGAAGAATTATTCGTAAAACTGCTGAACAACAATTTAAAGGAATTTCCGCTGACGAGCGACGAGCGCAAACGCGCGCTGGAGCAAGCCGCACGGCTTCGCGCGGCGGACGTAATCATTTTAAACGAAGTTGATCTGGGAATGCGGCGAACCGATTATCGTAATGTCGCCGCCGATTTAGCCGACGCATTAAAAATGAATTACGCGTTCGGCGTGGAATTCGTCGAGCTCACGCCCGTTCATCTGAGTTTAAAAAAACATTCCGCCGACGCGCAGGAAAAACAAATCGTTGATCTTATAAAAGTTGATCCGGCGCGATACAAAGGATTACACGGCACGGCTGTTTTGAGTCGTTTTCCGCTCGCAAACGTCCGTCTCGTACCGTTTAAGAATCAGCCGTATGATTGGTATCACAGCGAAAAAAACGGCGCGAGTTTTTTGGAAAAAGGAAAGCGCAAACTCGCCGGTACGGTTTTTCTCGAAGAAACGCTGCGCGAAGTTCGGCGCGGCGGACGCACGACTTTATTCGCCGACATCGTTGACCAAAGATTTCCGCGCGGACGCGTGACCATCGCCGCGACGCATCTGGAAAACCGTACCAAATCAATGAATCGCGTCAAACAGCTTGACGAACTGCTCGCCCGCATCAAAGACATAGCGAATCCGGTCGTCGTCGCGGGCGATATGAATACGTCGAGTTCTGATTTAACGCCGACCTCGATTCGCCGCGAGTTTTTCAAACGCTTTGGGAAACCGACTTACTGGATCAGAAAAAGTGTCAGCTACGCGCTCGGTTTCGGTTTTATCGAAGACACTGTGCTCGACGGTCTGACATTTTGGCGCACGCAGTCCGACCCGACGGTGCGCCACGTTCCGATTTTAATGCCGAACCCGGAGCACAAATTTTTCTCGACGCTTGAAGACTTTCGCTTTGCCGACGGCGGCGCGTTCGATTTTCGCGGCGACAAAAATCATTCATTCAATGGAAAAAAGAAAACGCTCGCTAATTCAAACGAACGCGGCGGCAAAGGTTTCGTCAACACGTATCAGGTCAAACGCCCGATAAAATTCGTCGGCAAATATAAGCTCGACTGGATTTTCATCAAACCCGCCGCGCTCAAGAATCCGAAAGACAAACGCGGATCATATCGCTTCGCGCCGCATTTCGGTCGCACTTACAGCGAAGTCAACAAAGTTATTACCGACCGCATTTCCGATCACCGTCCGCTGACCGTTGATTTACCGCTTAACGAACCGCCGGTTAACAAATAAAAAATGATGATTGTTTTTAATTCGTGAAACCGACTTTAAATGATTACCTGATAAAAATCCTGTAATCAGCCGCGCCGAGTTTGACGTTGTTCGCGCGGCAAACTTCAATCATTTCCGCGCATTTTTCTGCATTTATCACCAACGGCTTCTCGCACAAAACGTGTTTTCCGGCTCGCGCTGCCGCAATAGTTTGCTCGAAATGAAGATAAACCGACGTGACGATGTAAATAGCTTCGATTTCTTCATCGGCAATTAAATCCTGCCAATTCGCGTAATATTTTCGCACGCCGAATTCTTTTGCAACCGACTCGGCAAGGTCGGCGCGATAGCGATTTACCGCGACTAAATCGCAAATCGGCAAATCTCGCAAAGCCGGAGCGATTCCTTTTTTTCAGCGATGTCGCCCGCGCCGTTTAATCTTCATTTGAAAATTCAAATAAATTTAGCATTCACTATAGCTTATGAACCTGCGGACGAATCTGCGAT
The DNA here is from genome assembly GCA_963761145.1 of Pyrinomonadaceae bacterium. GTDB lineage: Bacteria > Acidobacteriota > Blastocatellia > Pyrinomonadales > Pyrinomonadaceae. The sequence goes on along the minus strand of CAVXFU010000010.1, from coordinate 269,643 downwards.
TCGTAAATCTCACGAGCTTTTTTTTCAGTGAAGCTTTCACTAAATACTTCTAATTCAAACTAATCGCTTTGCCGATTTTCAATTCCGCCATACATCGTTCAAACTCCGCCATTTCCGTCGCGCCGCCGACGACCAAAGCCGTTCGTTGATGCAGATCGGTCGGCTGCACCTCTAAAATCGGCTTGCTGCCGTTGGTCGCCTTCCCGCCCGCTTGTTCGGCGATAAAAGCAATCGGATTTGCTTCGTATAAAAGCCGCAGTCTGCCTTCGGGATAATGTTTATTTTCGGGATAAATAAAAATCCCGCCGCGCAGTAAAGTGCGATGAAAATCGGCGACGAGCGAACCGACAAAACGCGATGAATAAAATTTACCCAACTTTCCCGTTTTCAAACGTTCCAGATAATTCACGTAAGGCGCGGCAAACTCGGCGCAGTAGGCTTCGTTCATCGAATAATAACCGCCCTGCGCGGGCATCTTGATATTTGAATGCGACAAAATATACGAACCGATTGCCGGATCGAGAGTAAACGCGTGAACGCCGTTGCCGATGCTGTACACCAAAACGGTCGAAGAACCGTAAACCACGTAACCGGCGGCAATTTGATTTTTGCCTTTCTGCAAAACCCAACGCATCGGATCGCTCAAATCGCCGTCATCGGGACAACGAAAAATCGAAAATGTCGTGCCGATTGTCACGGCGACATCAATGTTCGATGAACCGTCGAGCGGATCAAAAACAATCGCATACTGCGCGTTTGCCAAATCTTTCTGCAGAACCAGCGGCTTTTCGTTTTCTTCCGACGCGATTACGCCGATGCTCTGTCTGGTTTTCAAACAATTGATCAGCGTTTCATTGGCGTAAACGTCAAGTTTTTGCTGAACTTCACCCTGCACGTTCGTTTCGCCGTACGAACCCAAAATATCAACCAAACCCGCGCGGCGAACCTGCGCCTGAATCAATTTTGTCGCCAGAACGATTCCCGACAACATCCATTGCAGTTCCGGCGAACCGGAAAGCGTTGCCTGTTCCTGAACGATATGCTGCTGAAAGGTAACGACCATTAACTCTCCTCGAATTTGTTTAGCTTAATTAAATAACGATTCGATTCTAGCGTAATTTCGTTTCGCGTTCGGCGATTCCGGCGATTATTGCGGAAAATATTTTTTCAATTCGACGTTTTTCGCCGCATTTAAGAAAGACGACGCGACACATCATCATAATTACGGCGCGTATGAATTGGCAAAAAGCGTTGTTGAAGAAATCAAGTTGAATAAATTTGGTTTTGCAAAATATTTGATGAAAGATTTTAGGTTATTCGATTTAAAAGCGTCCCGATTCGCCGGAAACTTTTGCGATTTCCGCAAGTCCTTTGACAAATGAATTTAAACTCTTGGACAATTAAATAAAACAGGAGAAATTATGAATTACAGACAATTTGGAAGAACCGGCTGGCAAGTGAGCGAAGTCGGTTATGGAATGTGGGGAATGGGCGGCTGGAGCGGTTCGGACGACGCAGAATCCTTAAAATCTTTACAGCGGGCGGTTGATTTGGGCTGTAATTTTTTTGACACGGCTTTCGTTTACGGCAATGGTCGCAGCGAAAATCTTTTGGGGCAGTTAGTCCGCGCCAATCCTGACAAAAAACTATACACGGCAACGAAAATTCCGCCGAAAAATATGAAATATCCGACTTTGCCGGAACACTCTTTGGAAGATTGCTATCCGCCGGAACACATCGAGGAATTTCTGCACAAAAGTTTGAAAAACGCCGGACTCGAACGCTTTGATTTGCTGCAAATTCACACCTGGAACGACGACTGGACGAATGAAAGCGGCTGGTCGGATATGCTGGAGAAATTAAAGCGGGAAAATTTGATTTCGGCGTGCGGAATTTCGATTAATCGCTGGGAACCTTCAAACGGCGTGAAAGCCGTTCGAAGCGGAAAAATTGATTCGGTGCAGGTAATTTACAATATTTTCGACCAAAACCCGGAAGATGAATTGTTTCCCGCCTGCGCTGAGATGAATGTCGCCGTCATCGCCCGCGTGCCGTTTGACGAAGGAACTTTGACCGGAACTTTAACGAAGGAAACGATTTTTCCCGAAGGCGATTGGCGAAAAAATTATTTCACGCCGGAAAATTTGCTTCCGAGCGTCGAACGCGCCGACGCGCTCAAACCGCTCGTGCCGGAAAATTCGACGATGGCGGAAATGGCTCTGCGGTTTATTCTCGATAATCCGACGGTTTCGACAATTATTCCCGGAATGCGAAAAATCAAACACGTCGAAGCGAATATTGACGCGAGCGACGCGGGCGAATTACCGGAACATTTAGTTGATGAACTGCGAAAGCACGCCTGGATTCGCCAACCTGCGCCGTGGTCTGATTAAAATTTTCGCAGTCTAAAATGCTGAATTAAAGATCAAATATGAAGTCATTGTTCGCAGTCATTTTCAGCCTGTGAATTTTATTCATAATTGAAACTCAGGCAAAAAGAACTCGTCTTGCGGCAAATGGAAAAGTTGAGTCGCGGCGTAACTGCCGTCAATCAGGGCGGCGGGAAATTTTCGTTTAGTGGCAAATATTTGGCGCGAAGAAATTATCCGGCGCACGACCGACAACTGGAAACTACGGATTTACACGACGCAAATTCCGACCAAATATCGCTTTTATGCGTTTATGCACGATTCGCCATATCGCGTCAGCATCGCGCGGCGAAATGTCGCGTACAATCAACCGCCGCACACGTTTTTTATATCGGCGAAGATATGAAACCGCCGCCTTCAGTAATTACAATGGAAATTCGTAAAAATGATAAGGTCTGAATACTATTTTCAGACAAACAGTTAAAATTTAACGAAGGATTTTGACATTTTCTTTTTTACAGTTAAATTCAAATTGCAATGAATGATACAAGCGCATATAAAATTATTGATTCCGAGCGGCGCGGCACGTCTTCCGAAGAAGTCGCGCTGAGTTTGCGTGAAATGATTCATCGCGGCGAACTGCGGCACGGCGACCGTCTGCCGCCGGAACGCGATCTTGCCAAACTGCTCGGCGTTTCGCGCCCGACTTTGCGGGCTGGAATTCGTTCACTGGCGGCGGTCGGCGTTTTGCAGTCGAAACAGGGCGCGGGAACTTTCGTCGTCGAAGCCGACGCATCGCCCGAACTCGACAGCAATCCGCTGCGTTTAATGGCTTCGCTGCACGGATTTTCCAACGCGGAAATGTTTGAAGCGCGGCTGTCGCTCGAAATGTCGGTTGCCGGATTTGCCGCCGAACGCGCGACGGGCGATGACTTGGCGGCAATGGCGGAAGAATTAGCCGAAATGTTTGCCGCGCTCGACCAACCGGAAGAATATCTCGTCCACGATATGCGTTTTCACCAAACGATTGCCGCCGCTTCAGGCAACCGGATTTTGACGGCGTTGATGAATATGGTGGCGACGATTCTTTTCGATAAGCGAATAAAATCGGTCAATCAGGCACACGATTTAAAGGAATCGGCGGAAATGCACCGGTTGATTTATCGCGCCATCCGCGAACACAATCCTGAAGGCGCGCGCAAAGCGATGCGTAATCATTTACTGTTGGCGCAAAAAGCGCAGGAAGAAGAAGCGAAAAGTATTCCGGCTAAAACTGACGAAAAAAATTTAACGCGCGGCAATCACCCGAAAACAAAGAAATTGGCGCACAGCAAAGTTTAAATTTAGAGTTTTGCACTTCATTTATTCAACACGAAACCAATCAACATCCGCTGTTCCCGCGTCGTTAAATTTGCCGCGGCGAGTAAAAAACAAACCGATTTTCGCGCCGATCCATTTCCCTTCGCGCGCTTTGAACGGTACGCCGACGTTGGTGAAATTTTTGTTATCCAGACTGAAACTGAAACTGCATATCGCGCCTTTCTCCGCTTTGACACGCAGATAAAAAGTTTTTTCGTTGAGCGCGAACGGCAAATTTTCAGTTTCCGCCGTGCCTTTGTCGGCGTCTTTCGCACCTGCCTGCGCGACATACAATTTGCCGTTTTTGTTGGTCACACCGATATATGAATAATCTAAACCCATCACGAGCAAGCCGAATTTTTCGTTTTCAAATCGTGAATCAAGCGAAATTTTCGTCGTCACGGTAAATTCTTCGGCGGGAAATTTTTGAAGCAGCAGATTCGGCGCATCCCAAAGATTTTTATAATTTTCGGGAGTTTGAATTGAATTCATTCGCAAAACGCCTTTTGACGGAAACTGGAAAGCCCAGATTTGCTGCGGATTGGCGTGCCATTGCCATTGAAGTCCGAGTTTTGAATCATTAAATTCGTCGGAATCCGGCAGCGTTTCGATTGGAAAAGATTGTCCGACGTTGGGTTTTTTATATCTTAAAACCGGCTCGCCTGCGCCGTCGCCGTCCGCGTCAATTCCAATGACCGGAAAATCATTTTTCCACGTCATCGGCTGTAGATGAAGAATTCTGCCGTATGCGCCCTTATCCTGAAAATGCAGAAACCAATCTTCGCCGGTTTGCGTTTGAACCCATGCGCCCTGATGCGGTCCGTTGACATTCGTTTTGCCTTGCGCAAGGACGATTTTTTCTTCATAAGGTCCGTAGATATTTTTCGAGCGCAAAACCAACTGCCAGCCGGTCGCCACGCCGCCCGCCGGAGAAAAAATATAATAAAAACCGTTACGCTTGTAAAATTTCGGACCTTCGACGGTCGAATGCGCTTCGTGTCCGTCGAAAACCAAAACGCCGTCGTCGAGCAGCTTTGTCGCGTCCGCGCTCATTTTTGAAACGATTAAAATTGATTTGATTCCGGCGCGGCTTCCGGCAAATGCTGAAACGAGATACGCCTTGCCGTCGTCGTCCCACAGCGGACACGGATCAATCAAACCTTTTCCGGATCTTTATCAAAAGCGGCTCCGACCATTCGCCCGCCGGATTTTTCGTTTTCGTCACGTAAATTCCGAAATCCGGGTCAGGATAAAAAATATAAAATTCGCCGTCGTGATAACGAATCGCGGGTGCCCAAACGCCGTTGCCGTGCTGTGGTTTATCGAAAACTTCGAGCGGTTTCTGCCTTTGAAAAACGTAATTTATCAGTTCCCAGTTGACCAAATCTTTCGAGTGCAGAATCGGTAATCCGGGCGCGGCGTTAAAACTCGAAGCCGTCAAATAAAAATCGTCGCCGACGCGAATCGCGTCCGGGTCGGAATAATCAGCGTGAAGAATCGGATTTTTGTAAGTTCCGTCGCCGTTGTCGCTGACCCAAACTTTAGAAACGAATCGCTCCTGCGCGACTAGCATCGGCGGCGCAAGAGCGATAATTAACAAACAGAATTTCCAGAACAGTTGATGCTTCAATTTTTTATACGCCTTCGAGTTTAACGGGTTCAAGTTTCGGCGCGAGCAGATGCATAATCAGCAGTGCCGTCAGATATGCCGAACCCGCGATGACGAAAATCAGAAAATAATTGCCGTTCGGAAACTCAGCCGATTTCGTGCCTTCGAGAATTAAGCCGACGGTGGACGCGATAATCATTCCGCCGATGGAACCCGCCATTCCGCCGATGCCGACGACTGATCCGACCGCCTGTTTCGGGAACATATCCGACGCAAAAGTAAAGATATTCGCCGACCAGCCCTGATGTGCCGCCGCCGCGATGCCAATGAGAATGACCGAAACCCAGAGATTATCGGTGATCGAAGCGTAAACAATCGGCAGCACGAGAACCGCGCAGATCAGCATCGTCACTTTGCGCGCCGCGTTGACCGACCAGCCGCGTTTGATAAAATTCGATGACAGCCAGCCGCCGCCGATTGAACCGACATCGGCGATGACGTAAATCACGATGAGCGGCAAACCGAGCTGCAAGATATTCAAACCGAATTTAGTATTCAGAAACTTCGGCAGCCAGAACAGATAAACCCACCAAATCGGATCGGTCAAAAATTTGCCAATCGCAAAAGCCCACGTTTGACGATGCGGAATCAGCTTCGCCCAGGCGATTTTCGGCAGCGGCGGTTCGTTGTCCGATTGAATGTAAGCGAGTTCGGCTTTCGATAATTTCGGATGCTCTTCCGGTTTGCGATAAATCGCCAGCCAGAACACCAGCCAGATAAAACCGAGTGCGCCGGTGATGATAAACGCCCATTGCCAACCGTAATTGACGGCGATAAACGGAACCGACAAAGGCGCAAGAATCGCGCCGATATTTGAACCCGAATTGAAAACTCCCGTCGCAAAAGCGCGTTCTTTTTTCGGAAACCATTCGGCGACGGTTTTGATCGCGGCGGGAAAATTTCCCGCTTCGCCTAAACCGAGAGAGAAACGTGCGACACCGAAACCGAATGCCGAACGCGCCAGCGCGTGTCCCATCGAAGCGACGCTCCAAAAAACGATAGCGACGGAAAAACCTTTGCGCGTGCCGAATTTATCCATCAAACCGCCGACGACGAGCAAGCCAATCGCGTAAGCCGCCTGAAACGCCGTGTTGACGAAACCGTATTCGGCTTCGTTCCAGCCGATTTGCGCCTTGAAAGCGTCGTCGGTCGCCAGAATTCCGAGAACCTGCCGGTCAATGTAATTAATCGTCGTCGCAAAAAACAAAAGCGCACAGATCATCCAGCGATACTTACCGATTTTCCCGGCAATTCCGTCATCGTAACTCACCGCATCAATCGCCGATTCAAACGCACTCGTTCCCGTGCCAATCGGCGCGGCGACGGTTTCGGTCGTCGGCGCGGTGATCTCTTCAAATACTCTGTCGGTTTCGTTCATTTTTGACCTCGCTTTTTTTATAAAGATAGAATTCCGGGCAAATGATATTCGCGTTTTTCGATTTCGACGGCGATATTCGGAAAGTCGGGCGTTGCTGTCATCGTTTCGATTTCATCTTCGCCGACGATGACCGTTTCTTCGCATTTCGTTCCGGTAATCGAAGGATTCCACGCGAAAGCCTGATTGATTTTCACCTGTTCCGAAGATTTCGGATGCGCCATCCAATCGCGCGTTTTATAACCTGCCGCGCCGCCCTGATGATGCAGATTTTCTTCGCCCGCGAAACTTTCAGCGGCGTATGCGTCCGCCGCCACTTTATATAATTCCGCGCCGGTCGCATTCGGTTTCGTCGCCGCCAAAATTTTGGCGTTGACGCGGGCGCACGATGCGGTGCGATTTTTCAATTCTTCGGGAATTTTGCCGGCGCAAACAATTCTGGAAAGCGACGCGATCAAACCTTTTCGTTTGGCGCAGACGACGATCATCAAAGTTTTTTCCCAACGCTTTTCGGTCGGAACGGGATGACGAAATTTTTCGATTCTTTCATCAGCCGCAACCAATTTGACGACAGCGCGAATATTTTTGACCGCGAGCAAATCGCTCAACGCCGAGCGATTTCGTTTTCGCTTTCGCCGACGTGCAGAGTTTTAATCAAGTTGCCGAGCGTTTCTCCCGCATCTTTGCCGAGCGATTTGAATCGTTCGATTTCCGCCTCGGTCAATTCATCGCGGCATCGCGCAATATCGGATTCGACGATTGGCGTGTCGGCGTTTAGAAATAAATCCGCGCCGAGCGGGTCGCCGTTTTTCAAAAGCGCGAAAGCCTTTTCGGTTAGAAAATTCGCTGAAGATTTCTCGTCCTGCCATGCGAATTCGACGGGCTGAAAATCTTCGGCGGAAACTTCTTCCGCCAAAATTCGCGGCATTTCAATGTTGTTTGCCAGAACAAATCTTTCGCCATCGCGTCTGATTAATAACGTCGCCGCGCCGTTTTCGCGGCTTTGGTCAATCGCGTTATTTGCGCCCGCCGTCAGCCACGCGAAATTATGTTGTGAGTTGATTAAAACGCCGCCGAGGTTTTTTTCGGAAGCATTTTACGCAGACGTTCGGTTTTTATTGAAATTTCCGCTTGACGGTTCATTGACTTAAAATACGCTTTCTTACTCTTTATTGATTAACGCCGCTCGCCAAAAATCCGCCGTCAACCGTTAGAATTTCGCCGGTAACGAAGCTCGCCGCGTCCGACGCTAAGAAAAATCGCCGCGCCCGCGAGTTCTTCGACTTTGCCGAAACGCCGCATCGGAGTTCTGAGTTGAAATTCTTTTCCGCGCTCGCTTTCATCGAGTAACTTTTCGTTTAAAGCCGTTCGAAAAACGCCGGGCGCAATCGCGTTGACATTTACGCCTCTTGCCGACCATTCGACCGCCAGAGATTTCGTCAAACTGGCAACTGCGGCTTTCGATGCGGAATAGGCGGCGACTTCATAAAGCGAAACAAACGTGGAAAGCGAAGCGATGTTGATAATTCGACCGTAACCGCGTTCAAGCATTTGCCGACCGAAAACCTGACAGGCGCGCAAAGTTCCCGTCAAATTTGTCTCCAAAATATCGTTCCAGTCTACTTCGTCAAAATCAAGCGTCGGTGCGCGTTTCGTTTTGCCGGCTGAATTAACCAGAATATCAACTTTGCCAAACGCTTTAACGCTTTCATTCAATAGATTTTCCAGCGAAGTTCGGTCGGCAACATCCGAAGCAATGCGAAGCGTTTTGCGTCCAATTTTTTCGATTTCCCAAGCAGTCGCTTCGACCTGTTCCTGACGACGCGAAGTGCAGACGACATCCGCGCCCGCTTCCGCCAAACCGTGCGCGATGGCGCGTCCGATGCCGGAAGTTCCGCCGATAACAACTGCCGTTTTTCCGTTTAATTCAAGTGCTGAGTAACTCATTTGATATTTTTTTTCACACTGCGAGCAAGGCGTAATTTTAATTTTATAAAAAATCTGCCTGTTTCCCGATTTGATTTGAATTTGAAATTTAACGTAAAAGGTAAAACCATTTACACGAATAATGTTTTATACTTGTAGCACCGTTGTGTATATCTGTCAAGTTTTATCTTTATATTTATCACTAAATTACAAACATTTTGCCAACCTTAAACATATTCGACTTAATATGACGTATCGAATAAATGCGCATTTTTCGGTTAATTGGTTTGACCAATCAACCATTTTTGTTTAGAATCTATATGCCGTCTAATGCGATTTGGTAATTTTCCGTTCGTGTTTTACGCAAGGAGATAAGATAAGTGCAAACTTCTACTTCAAAAAAATTAAACCGCCGTGCTGTCGGCAATAATGTCTGGCTCGAATATACTGATTTCGGCAGTGAATATTTGACTGCGCCCGTCCAAAATATTAAGCCGGATATTTTAGCAACCGAAGAAGCTGTCGGACATGCTTTGTTTGATGAATTGCAGAAAATCGCCGCCGAAAAAACCGGCGATATTACGATGATTTTGCTCGGCGGACGCGGCGCACAGGCGATGTATCGGCTGATAAATGCGAAAACTCAGACTACTGAAATTGATGATCTTCTGGCGCGTCTGCACGTTTTTACGCAGGACGCGCTCGCGCCGATGAAAATGAACAACGGTTTGAGTTTTGTACGCGATTTTGAAAGGCTGCTCGGCGACGAATTTTTTCGCAAAATCAAAAGTTTTACGGCGATGCAGACCGACACCGAAGATTTAGAAGGCAATTTGATTGATTATCTGGAAAAGCTGGAAACGCTCGGCGGCATAGACATTTTTTATCTCGGTCTCGGACCCGAAGCCGAAGCCGCTTCGCATCTCTGTTATATCAAACCGAATTCCGGCGCGACGTTTCAGGATGCGGCGGGAATTATCCCGATTTCGGAAAGCATTCTCGAACATCACATCAACAAATTCAAAGTCGGCGGCAGCAGCGTTTCCGAAGCAGACGAAGCCGAATGTCGCCGCGCAACGCATATTTTAACTTTAGGTCCGGCGGCGATTTTGAAGGCGAAACGCGTCGTGCAGTCAATCGTTGATGCCGACAGCGCGCCCGCGAAAAAAGCCAGTTACAAAAGATTTCTGGAAACGGAAATTTCTGAAAATTTAGAAACGAGAGTCGCGCAGATGGACGAAAACCCGGGTTTGTGGCTGCGTCTGCATCCGAATGTCAGATCACTGATTTTGCCGAATGTTCTGGAAGCGTAAGTCTCGAAAATTTCTACTGTCAAATTATTGAAATGATAAACACAATCACCACAGTTGCGCCGATCAGCAAATACGCGATTATCGTTGATTCGCGCGACAATGTGGCAATCGTTAAAAGCGAAACACACAGCGGCTTGGAAATGTCGCTGCCGGATAAGCGTTCGATCAGGCTGACGAGCGCGGTTCCGCCCGGTCATCGTTTTGCGACCGAAGACATTCCCGCCGGAGATTTCGTCTGCCAATATAATCAGCCGATTGGCACAAGTTTGGGCATCGAAACGGGCGAATGGATTACGCACGAAAATATGTCGAACGATGTGCCGGTCGTGCGCGATTTGCCGGAAGATTTACATACGCCCGCGCCCGATTATTTACCCGTTGACGAGCGCGGAACTTTTATGGGTTTTCGCCGACCTGACGGGCGCGTCGGAACGCGCAATCTTATTTTAATCGTGCCGACTTCGATGTGTTCGAGCCACGAAGCCGCGCAGATTTCGATGATGGCGGAATTTCTCCATTATAAACGCGAAAAATTTCCGAATGTGGACGGCGTGGTGGCGATTCCGCACAACAAAGGCTGCGGCTGTCAGGACGGCTCGAATCTTGAAATAATGCTCAGAACTCTCTCGAATTACGCCGATCATCCGAACGTCGGCGGCGTGATTTTGATTGATTTGGGCTGCGAAAAAACCAATCTCGCCAAAGTCGAAAAGTATCTGCTGAAACGCGAAATCGAGTTTAACAAACCGATGGCTAAAATCGGCATTCAGGAAATCGGCGGCACAGAAGCGGCAATCGAACGCGGCTTGAAAATCGTCGAAGAAATGCTGCCGACGGTTAATCAAAACGAGCGCGTCGAAGTTTCAGTCAGCGAACTTGTTCTCGGCGTAAAATGCGGAAGTTCCGACGGATTTTCAGGTCTTTCGGCAAATCCGTCACTCGGACGCGCGGCGGATTTGCTCATCAAAAGCGGCGGCACAGTTTTGATTACGGAGGTACCGGAATTTTGCGGCGCGGAACATATTCTGGCGAACCGCGCAAAAGATTACGAAACGGGCACAGCGATTTACCGGATGATTGACTGGTATAAAGATTACGCGTCGAAATTCGGCGGCGTTTTGAACAATAATCCGAGTCCGGGAAACATCGCGGGCGGTCTTTTAAATATTACGATCAAGTCTTTGGGCGCATTGGCGAAATCCGGCACGACGCGCGTCGAAGGCGTTTGTGAATATGCCGAAGCACCGACGAATCGCGGTTTGAACTTGATGCAAGGTCCCGGTTACGACCAGGAATCAACGCCCGCGCTGGCTGCCGGCGGCGCGACCGTGATTGTTTTCACGACCGGCAACGGCACGACCATCGGTAACGCGATTGTGCCGGTCATCAAACTGGCTTCCAACAATCGCGTATTTGAACGGATGAGCGGCGATATTGATTTGTCGGCGGGAAACGTTATCGAAGGAACGGAAACGATTGATGAAGTCGGCGAAAGGCTTTTTGAGCATATTCAAAAAATAGCGAGCGGCGAAGTTTTAGCCCGCGCCGAAGTGCATAAACACCGCGAATTTCAATTTTGGGCGGAACAGACCGTTTCCTTGTAAAAATCGGCGCAAAAACATTTAATAAAAATTTCACTTGATAAACGAGCGAGTGTTCACTACTATTTCCGTGAAACGAAAATTTATGGCATAACCGAAAATTATAATGAAAACTTTGGCAGATGCGGTAAAAAATCCGACAACTACGGTCGAAACGGCAGTTCCGGCAAAAACCACCAGGCTTTTACTTAGATTAGTGCGGGCGGCACAACCGATTTCGCGCATCGAACTCGCCCGACGCATCGGGGTAAATCGAAGCACTGTAACGGACATTTTCAAACCGCTGATTGCCGCTGGCATTCTGCGCGAAGAACCGCTGTCAACGGCTTCCGACACAAATCGCCTGCAAGGTCGTCCGCCGGTCGGAATTTTATTCAACTGCGATCGTGAATTTTTTGTCGGCGTAAATTTAGGCGTGCGTCGTTCGCAAGTTGGATTAACAACTCTAAGCGGCGAAATTTTAGGTGAGACCGAATTTGAAACTCCGACGGATTCTGAAGAAGCGTTAAACTTAATCCAAAAAAATATCACGACGCTGTGCGCGAAAATTACGGACCGCGAACTTAAAACGATTGGTGTCAGCGTTCCAGGTCCGACCGACGGCGAACGTCGCCGGTTACTATACGCGCCGCATCTCGGCTGGCGCGATGTCGCTATCGCTGATTTTTTGGAGCAAAACCGCAACTTTAAAAATGTGCCGGTCGTGGTCGAAAACGATGCGACAGCGGCGGCGATGTATGAAGCGCGTCTGCGCCTGCGAAACACCGATCAGGGAATGCTGAAAAATTTCGTTCTGCTTCGTTCGGGAACGGGCATCGGAATCGGAATGGTCATCGAAGGCGAAGTTTATCGCGGTACGGGAATCGGCGAAGGCATCGCGGGCGAATTCGGACATATGACGATTGTCGCGGGCGGCAAACCGTGCGTCTGCGGCAATCGCGGCTGTTGGGAAAAATACGCTTCGGCTTCCGCCGCATCGTCGCTTTACACGGGCGACCGCGCCAATTTCGGCGGCTCGGTTCCGCCGCGTTTTATCGAAATCGTCGAACGCGCCGAAGCCGGAGAAATCCGCGCTCGCCGCACGCTCGAACAGCTCGGCGAATATCTCGGCATCGGCATCGGCAATATGATTATGGGTGTCGGCGTGCCGCACATCATTCTCAGCGGGCGACTTGTTTACGCCTGGAAATATCTCAAAGAGCCTTTGTTTGAAGCGGTCGGGAAAAGCATGGCAGGCAAATTGGCTGATTGGACAATTGAATGCGGCGAACCGAAAGGCGCGGCAATCGGCGGCGCACTCGAAGTCGCGGTCGAAGAATATTTAATGCGCGGACTGGTTCAGAATTTATAATTTTTGGGAATTATCAAACGCCGCCGAAAAAACTAAAAAAACTGCACGGGCAAAAGCGAAAACAAAAAATTTCTGATTTTTACTTTTGTCTTTTTATTCGTTTGCCTCTAACTTTTTGATATGATTTTAGAGAAATTCAAGTTGGACGGAAAAATTGCGCTCGTCACGGGCGCGTCGAGCGGACTCGGACAGGCGATGGCGATTGGTTTAGCCGAAGCCGGAGCCGATGTCGCGTGTCATTGTCATTTCGACGGCGAAGCGGACGAAACTTGCTCGGCAAATTGAGAAACTCGGACGACAAGCGTTTGCCGTCGCCGGCGATATGTCCGACAAAGAAGTGCCGAAAAATCTGATCGAGCAAATCATCGAAAAATTCGGGCGAATTGATATTTTAATCAATAACGCCGGAATGATTCGCCGCACACCGGCAGTTGATTTCAGCGAAGAAGATTGGTCGACGGTTCTGGAAGTCAATCTGTCGAGCGTTTTCCGTCTGTCGCAAGCCGCCGGAAAACGAATGATCGAACAGGGCGCGGGAAAAATCGTCAACGTCGCGTCGCTGCTTTCGTTTCAGGGCGGAATTACCGTTCCGGCTTATACGGCTTCAAAATCGGGCGTTGCCGGATTAACCAAAGCGTTTGCTAACGAATGGGCGAAATATAACATCAACGTCAACGCGATTGCGCCGGGTTATATGGCGACGGACAACACGACCGCGCTTCGTGCTGACGAAACGCGCAACCGGCAGATTTTGGAAAGAATTCCCGCCGGACGCTGGGGCAATGCCGACGATTTGGCAGGCGCGGCGGTTTTCCTTTCATCGGCGGCGAGCGATTATTTGCAGGGACACATTCTCGTCGTTGACGGCGGCTGGATGGCAAGATAAATTTTCTAATTTTATAAAAAAGCGAGGAAATAATGGCAGAATCAATAAAAGTTAAATCAAAAGACGAATGTCGCTGGGATTTGGTTAGTCTCGGCGAAGTGATGCTCAGGCTCGATCCGGGCGATAAGCGAATTCACACGACCAGAACTTTCGACGTTTGGGAAGGCGGCGGCGAATATAACGTCGCGCGTGGGTTGAAACGATGTTTCGGGCTGGAAACGGCGATCGTCACGGCGTTGGCGGATAATCCGGTCGGGAAATTAGTGCAGGATCTGATGTATCAGGGCGGCGTTGACCAGTCGCACGTCAAATGGGTGAAATATGACGGCGTTGGGCGAACGGTTCGCAACGGTTTGAATTTCACCGAAGCGCGGTTTCGGTGTTCGCGCCGCGCTCGGTTGTTCGGATCGCGGCAACACGGCGATTTCACAGTTAAAACCGGGCGATATTGACTGGCACAAAATCTTCGGCGAAGAAGGCGCACGCTGGCTGCACACCGGCGGAATTTTCTGCGCTCTGTCGGAAACAACGCCGGATGTTGCCAAAGAAGCGATGAGCATCGCCAAAGAACACGGCACGATGATTTCCTACGATTTGAATTACCGCGACTCGCTCTGGAAATCAATCGGCGGACAGGCGAAAGCGCAGGAAGTAAACCGCGATTTGGCGCAATACGTTGACGTGATGATCGGCAACGAAGAAGATTTTACGGCTTGCTTAGGTTTTGAAGTCGAAGGTTTGGACGAAAATCATTCCAAATTCGACATCGGAAATTTTGAAAAAATGATCGAAAAAGCCGTCGAAACATTCCCGAATTTCAAAGCCGTCGCCACGACTCTGCGAAATGCGAAAACCGCTTCGTTCAACGATTGGGGCGCAGTTTGCTATACGGAAGGAAAACTCCATCAGGCGATTTTGCGCGAAGATTTGCAAATCTTTGATCGCGTCGGCGGCGGCGATTCTTTCGCGTCAGGCTTAATTTACGGATTTTTGATGGGCAAAGACGCGGAATGGGCAGTCAACTGCGGCGCGGCGCACGGTGCATTGGCGATGACCACACCGGGCGACACGACAATGGTTTCGCTTTCGGAAGTCGAACGCGTGATGAAAGGCGGCGGAGCACGAGTCGCTCGCTAAAATGTTCAAAGATTTGCCCACGAAACACACGAAAAAGACGAAAGTAAAACAAAATGATTTATCTTTTTTCGTTTCTTTCGTGTGTTTCGTGAGCAAATTCGTTTCTGAAAAATCTTATTAAATTTATGAAAAAAGCGGAAGTTATCAAACAAATTATTGAAATCGGACTTGTTCCGGTCGTTCGTGCGTCATCGTCGGATGAAGCGATGCGCGTGATTGACGCGATTAAGGAAGGCGGCGTTTCGGTTCTCGAAATTACGATGACCGTTCCCGGCGCGGTCAAAGTGATGGAAGACGTGACGAAGAAATTCGGCGCGGAAGTTTTAGTCGGCGCGGGAACCGTTTTAGACCCGGAAACCGCCAGAATTTGTATTCTCGCCGGAGCGAATTTTATCGTCAGCCCGTCAACGAATCTCGAAACGATTGCGCTTTGTAAACGCTATTCCGTGCCGATTATGCCCGGAGCATTAACACCGACCGAAGTTGTCACAGCTTGGCAAGCCGGCGCGGATTTCGTCAAAGTTTTTCCGTGCAGCGCGATGGGCGGCGCGAGTTATATCAAAGGTTTGAAGGCTCCTTTGCCGCAAATCGAACTGATTCCGACCGGCGGCGTGAATTTGAAAACGGCGGCTGATTTTATCAAAGCCGGTTCGAGCGCGTTGGGTGTCGGTGCGGATTTGGTTGATGTGGCGGCGATTCGCGCAGGCGACGCGAAAAGCGTAACCGAAAAAGCTAAGGAATTTTTGGCAATCGTTAACGAAGCACGCGCAGCAAATGCGTAAAAACAAGTTTTTATAATCAAAATTGCGGTCAAATTGTTTCAGTTTACGAAATAGTTTGACCGCAATTTATTTGGCTGCATTTCTCAATAATTAATCTTTAAAACGACGCGGCTCGATGTCATATCTTTTTACCTTATAACATAAAATTCGTTCGGTCGTTTCGAGTAATTTTGCGGCTTTCGCGCGATTTCCGCGCGTCGTTTTCAGCGCGTCCTGAATCAAATCACGCTCGAACGCTTCGACCGCGCCAATCAAGGAAATTTGCGTTACCGTGCCGCTCAATTCCGCCGTTTGCAGCGTCGGCGGCAGATGATGTCCGTGAATAACATTTTCGTCGCAAACTAAAACGGCACGCTCGATGGCGTTTTCAAGCTCGCGGACGTTTCCCGGAAAATGATAACTCGTCAGCATATCAATCGCCGGTGTCGAAATCCGCTTGATTTGCTTCTTGTGTTCGCGCTCATATTTTTCGACGAAATTTTCCGCTAAAAGCAAAATATCCGATTTACGCTCACGAAGCGGCGGCAGGAAAATTGTGAACACATTCAGGCGATAAAATAAATCTTCCCGAAACGTTCCGTCGCCGATTGCCTCTTCCAAATTTTTGTTGGTCGCCGCGATTATTCGGACGTTTGATTTGATCGTTTCCGTGCCGCCGACGCGCTCGAATTCGCGTTCCTGCAAAACTCTAAGCAATTTGACTTGTGTTGCGGGCGATAAATCTCCAATTTCATCGAGAAAAAGAGTACCGCCTTCCGCCATTTCAAAGCGACCTTTTTTTCTCGTTTGCGCGCCGGTAAACGCGCCTTTTTCATAGCCGAACAATTCTGATTCGATCAATGTTTCCGGCAACGCGGCGCAATTTATTTTGATGAACGGCTTTTTCGCCCGCAGTGAATTGTAATGAATCGCGCTCGCGATTAATTCTTTACCGGTGCCCGATTCGCCGCGCAGTAAAACTGTCGTATTCGCCCGCGCCACTTGCGAAACCTGCGCGTAAACCCGTTTCATCAAACTTGAATTTCCGACGATTTGCCCGAAATCGTATTTGTCGCGCAGTTCCCTTTTCAAATCGGAATTTTCCGCCAGCAAATGATCTTTTTCGTCCTCGATTATGCGCTCGGCTTTAATCGCCTGAGCAATCATCGTCGCTGCAACCGACAAAAAATCCGACAAGCTTTCCAAATCTTTCTGCTTATCGTAATCGAATTCAACTCCGAACGCGCCGAATGTTTTTCGCTTAACGGCAACCGGAACGCAGATGCAGCTTGTTTCGACTCTATCAATCGTTTCCTTTTCAAAATGCGACAAATATGTAGATTCCAAATCGGTGTGCGGAATTGTGACTTCTTTGTTATTTTGCACAACTTGCCGGACAAAACTTTTATCAATGTGCGTTTCAAACCGGCGGAACTCGGCGGCATTGAAGCCTTTCGCAGTATGCAGCCGCAACTTTTCGCCTATAAAATCAACGGTTACGATAAAACTTCGACGAAACCCAAATTCTTCCTGACAAATTTCAAGAATACTCGAAAACGCTGAATTAATAGATTTACTTTCACTTAATATTTGTCCGATTTTAAGTAAAGTTTTTAACTTAATCTTTTCTTTTAATTGAATGTTTTTTACAGAATGATTTTTCATTTAAACAAATTTGTATTTTTATTTTTTAATTCGACAAAAATGTAGCAAATCTTACTCGCACCAGTCAAAATCGCTAATTGCTTTTCAGGTAACCCTCAATGAATATGTGGTTTAGCTTTTCTCATTACAGCGGCACAATTTTTGTTATGGGTATGTAACAGGAACTTTTTGGCTACCCAATTTTTTATCTGATGAGGAATATTAACCGAATGATTTTTAGAATTAAACTTCTAAGTTTGGCGGGACTTTTACCGGCGTTTTTCATTACTGCGTCAGCTCAGGACGCGATTACGGCAGAGCGAATCGAAAAACTCGAAGCCGCCGCAAACGCCGCGCAATCGAATGCCGACAATAGTTGGGTTTTGATTTGCGCCGCGCTCGTACTGCTGATGACCGTTCCCGGTCTCGCGCTGTTTTACGGCGGTTTGGTCAGACAGAAAAACGTTATTTCAACACTTTTGCAAAGTTTGATTCTTGCCGGAGTTGTGACTATTATCTGGGCAATTTTCGGTTACAGTCTGGCATTTTCCGAAGGTTCTTCGTTTATCGGCGGACTCGATTATTTGTTTTTGCAAAATGTCGGAAGCGTTCCGAACGCCGATTACGCTGCGACGATTCCGCAGCAGACATTTATGATTTTTCAATTAATGTTTGCGATTATCACTCCGGCTTTAATGACCGGCGCATTTGCCGAACGTATCAAATTCAGTTCGATGCTGGCGTTTACCGCGCTCTGGTCAATGCTGATTTATCTGCCGCTCGCGCATTCGGTCTGGGGCAAAGGCGGATTTTTCAACGCCGCGCTCGGCGGCGCGATTCCGGCACTCGATTTCGCGGGCGGAACAGTTGTGCATATTTCATCGGGAATTTCCGCGCTGGTTTGCGCTTTGTATATCGGCAAACGAATCAATAACGCCGACAATACGCCGCACAATATTATTTTAAGCATTATCGGCGCGGGTCTGCTTTGGTTCGGCTGGTTTGGTTTTAACGCCGGAAGCGCGTTATCTTCGGGCGCGTTGGCGACCAGTGCATTTGTCACGACGCACTTTGCGGCGGCGAGCGCGATGCTCGCCTGGACGGCGATTGAATGGATTAAAAAAGGCAAACCGAGCGTTCTCGGCGCAATTTCCGGTGCGCTCGCCGGTTTAGTCGGAATTACGCCGGCTTCGGGCTTCGTTTCGCCGATGGCGGCTTTGCTTATCGGTTTATGTGCCGGAATCGTCTGCTTTCTCGCCGTCAGCGAAGTGAAACATTTATTCGGTTACGACGACACGCTCGATGTTTTCGGCATTCACGGAATCGCTGGAATTTCAGGTGCGATCATGACCGGAGTTTTTGCGACGAACGCCGTCAATCCGATTTTCAAAGACGCGAGCGGCAACGCTTTGCCCGTCGGTTTCGTTGACGGCAATGCGGCACAAATCGCCAATCAGTTTATCGCGGTCGGTTTAACGATTTTGTTTGCCGCCGCCGGTTCGTTCGTAATCTTGAAAATTGTAGATTTAACGCTTGGGCTGCGCGTCGCCGAAGAAAGCGAAATCGCCGGACTCGACACAACGCAGCACGGCGAAACGGCGTATATTTACGCGCTCACGGCAACCCGCGTTACGGACGAAAAACCGCTTGTTATATTTGAAGAAGCGGCAATAATGTCCGCGCCCGAACTTGCTCTCGGAACGAGTGATTAAATATCAACTTTAATCGCCCGAAAAGAAAACGATTACTCCAAAATGCTGCCGGAGTAATCGTTTTCTTTTTTGCCTTAATAATCATTTACTGCAACTCATTCGACAGCAGTTCTAAAAACCTCGCAAAACTTAAATTGGTAAAACCCGTTTACTCAACTGTTTTCAAATGGTAAAAGCGTGTCAGGTATTTACCAGGGTCAACAAAATTTTCGATCCAAACAATTGCCAATTAAACCAACCAATATTACATCAAATAAAGAATTTAGCTTTACTCTGTCAAACGCGCTTGCAATAATTGGTAAAACCAATTATGCTACCTGAAATAGCAATTTATCTTTACGATAATTCAAAACTTGCGCAAAAATTAAAATTCAAAGGATAAAAAAAGATGAAAAAAAGGCACAGCTTTAATTTTTTTTACGGAGTATTGCTGATACTTCTGCTCAATTTCAATACCGTTTGGGGACAGGAATTTCGCGGCACGATCAGCGGCAGCATCACTGACCCGAACGGAGCAATCGTTCCCGGAGCAATGGTGACGGTTCAAAACATCGAAACCAATGTTTCCGCGTCGGCGACGACGAACGACGAAGGAAGCTATAGTTTCCCGCTGCTTCTGCCGGGAAACTACAAACTTACCTCAACGGCTGCCAGCTTTAAAACGTCGGTGCGTGAAAATATTCAGTTAAATGTTGATGCTCGTTTGACCATTGATTTTCAACTCGAAATCGGCGCGGCGGCAGATGTTACGATTGTCGCTTCCGAAGAAATACTGGAAAGAGGTTCAGTAACCACCGGAACCGTCGTCACCGAAAGGCAAATCACCGAATTGCCGCT
Organism: Pyrinomonadaceae bacterium; assembly: GCA_963761145.1. Classification (GTDB taxonomy): domain Bacteria; phylum Acidobacteriota; class Blastocatellia; order Pyrinomonadales; family Pyrinomonadaceae. The sequence goes on along the minus strand of CAVXFU010000010.1, from coordinate 249,703 downwards.
TTCGGAAGGCGCGGCATACAGTCTGGCAACGCAGGCTCCGGGCGTTTCTTACACGGGAAACCCGAATTTCACCGGTCCGACGGCGAACGGAAATCTTGCGGCTTTTCGGACGAACGGCGCGGTCGGCAATCAAATCACGCTGGACGGCTCGCCGAATCTGACGTTTGACGGCGGTGTCGCTTATACGCCTCCGGCTGATGCGCTTTCGCAATTTAAGATTCAGACAAACGCCTTCGACGCGCAAAATGGTTTCACCGCCGGTTCGACCGTTAACGTTGCGGTCAAAAGCGGCACGAATGATTTTCACGGCTCGGCTTATTACTTCAATCGTCCCGGAGCTTTGACGGCGAACAATTTTTTCAGCAACCGCGCCGGTGTCGAACGCGCACCGCGCAGTTATTATCGTGCCGGCGGGCAAATCAACGGTCCGCTTTATTTTCTCGGTTTCGGCGAAGGCACTCCGACCATTTATAAAGGCAAAGACAAAACATTTTTTATGTTTGCCTACGAAAAACAGCTCGACAAACGCGCCGAACCCGAAACATTTACTGTGCCGACGGTTTTGATGCGAACGGGAAATTTTTCCGAACTGCTTCCGCTCGGCATCCAAATCTACGACCCGGCGACGGCGGTTTTATTAAACACGACCTGCACCGCCGGAAGCACCGGAACAACCGTCTGCCGCTCGCCTTTCGCCGGAAACATTATTCCGACGGCGCGGCTTAATCCGGCGGCGGTTAGATTTTCAAATCTTTATCCGACACCGAATCAACCGGGAGTCGTTGATAATTATTTTTCCAATCAGGTTCTTGAGCGACCTTACGATTCTTATCTCGCAAGAATAGATCATAATTTTAACGGCAATCACCGCATCTTCGGAAAGTTCTTTTACAGCAAGAGCAACGAAGACCGCTACAATTTTCTCGACACGCCGGGTTCGATTACGCAGGGCTTTGAAGTCCGCACGAACAAAGGCGGCAGCGTTGATTACACGGCGACGATTTCCAATAGTTTCGTGCTTGATATTCGTTCGAGTTTGAATGATTTTGTGCAGAATCGGACGGCGGCAAATCCGTCGTCCGCCGTCGCGCTCGGTTTTAACGGAATCGGGGCTTTAACGACTTCGACCGTTTTCCCGCGTTTTGATTTTACCAATTACGATACGCTCGGCGCGGAACGCGCGGATTTTAACGAAGGTTTGAACAGAAATTTCAGACTGTTTTCGCTCCAGCCGACCTTAACACAGATTTTCGGCGACCACACGCTTAAATACGGTTATGACTACCGTCATTTACAGGAAGACCGAACGACGAACGGCTATAACGCCGGACGATTTTTGTTCACCGGAATTTATACCGCACCGGCATCGAATTCAAATGCGACAGCAGTTAACTCCATCGGGCGCGATTTGGCTTCATTTCTTCTGGGAATTCCGGCGGCGAACGCCGCCAGTTTGATCGAGCAAGCCGCATCTTATGATGTCAGTTCCAATTATCACGGATTTTTTATTCAGGACGATTGGCGGCTTTCACCGAAACTGACTTTGAATCTCGGTCTGCGCTATGACATTGAAACCGGTGTCAGAGAAAAAAACGGGCGATTCGTAACCGGCTTTGACACGACGACGGCAAGCCCTCTGCGCTCGGCGGTTCTGGCAAACTATAATGCAAATGTGCCTGCCAGCGTTCCGGCGACGGCTTTCCAAAATCTCGCGGGCGGTTTGCGGTTTGCGACCGGCGCCGGTGATGTAAATCAGGCGACCGATAAAAATAATTTTCAGCCGCGCATCGGCGTTTCCTACGCGCTGACCGATAAAACCGTCGTTCGCGCCGGATTCGGCATCTTTACTTCATCGTTCCAGCTTCCGCCGATTGACCAGAGCGGCTTTACGGCTTCGACGAGTTTTGTGCCATCTACTAACAACGGCTTGACCTTTATTGCCAACATTAACAATCCGTTTCCGAACGGCACAAATCCGGCAATCGGTTCGAGTCTCGGCTTGAATACTTCGCTCGGAACGACTTTAGGCACGACGAACGCGACCGGTCCGACCGCTACGACGATAAACACGTATAATCGCCGAAACGCGAACTACGCCAGATTTATCGTCGGAGTTCAGCAGCAATTACCGTTTAATATCGGGCTTGAAGCGACTTTGGTTTATTCGCGCGGCTATGATTTGCCGGTTCTGCGCCAGTTAAATTACGTTCCGCGTCAATACTTAAACGACTTGCGCGGAGTAACCGATCCAGCTTTGATAACAGGGATAATTTCGGGAACGCAGACGTTTTTGAATCAAACGGTTCCAAATCCGTTTCGCGGTCTTGTGCCGCAGAACGCGACCTTAAACGCCGCCACGATTCAACGCCGATTTCTTTTAACGCAATTTCCGCAGTTTCAAGATTTAATCGTTACCGAATATAACGGCAGCAACAACTATCGCGCTCTGCAATTGCAGGCGAACAAGCGTTTGAGCGAAGGATTTTCGCTGATCGCGTCATATACTTTCTCCGGCGAACGCGAAAAAGTTCGTCGTCTGAATCCGCAGGACGAGGAATTAGCCGATTCGATTTCGACTTTTGACCGTCCGCATCGTTTTACGCTTTCGGGAACTTATGAACTTCCCTTCGGACGCGGCAGACAGTATTTCACCAAAATAAATCCGGTTGTTGACGCAATCTTCGGCGGCTGGCAGTTAAATGCCGTCTATGAATGGCAATCGGGCGAACCGCTTGTTTTGCAGAATGTTTTCTACAACGGCGATATCACGCAGTTGGAAAATCGTCTCGGACAACACGATTCGCAAGGCAGACGCTACGGCGTTGATATTCCGGCGTTTGACCCGACCGGCTTTCGACTTTCGACCGGCGCGACACCCGGTTTCGGAAATAATTACACGGTCAGCAGCCAGAACACTCTGCGCTATATTCCATACACGCTGGATAATTTCCGCAATCAGCCGTTTCAGAAATTCGATCTCGGTTTGACGAAAAATTTCAATATTCGGGAAAAGATGAAACTGCAAGTTCGGCTTGAAGCAATCAACGCCTTAAACTCGGTTTATTTAGGAAACGGAATTCAGCTCGGCGTGACCAATGCCAGTTTCGGTCTGGTCAGCGGTCAGCGAAATTTGCCGCGAGACATTCAACTCGGCGCGAGATTTACTTTCTAAACGCTCCGAATGCTGAATTAACCAATAAACAAAAGCCTTTTGCGACAAACAATTTCAAAAGGCTTTTGTTTATTCAAATACAAAAAAATGATTTTTTTCCGGTTTATCGGCTTGCTATTATTTTTCGCGGCGGCAACAGCGGCGGCTCAAACCACGACTGTTTCTGCTAAAAAAGCTGATTTAACAGTTGCCGCCGACGGCAGCGGCGATGTCAAAACCGTCAGCGAAGCGATTGCGAAAGTTCCCGAAAATAATAAAAAGCGTTTCGTCATTTTTATCGAGAAGGGCGTTTATAACGAACAAATACGCATTCCCGCAAATAAACCTTTTATTTCATTCATCGGCGAATCCGCCGAAAACACGCGCCTCAGTTTCGACATCAATAACAAACGCGCCGGAACGACTTCTGCCGCTTATGCCGTTTATATCGGCGGACACGATTTTTACGCGGAAAATATCACGTTTGAAAATTCTTTCGATTACAAAGCGAACGTCGGAGCAGGCGGCACGCAAGCCGTTGCGGTCTTGAGCGAAGGCGACAGGTTGATTTTCAAAAATTGTAAATTTTCGGGCTGGCAAGATACACTTTATACGAAAAACGGGCGACAGTATTTCGAAAACTGTTATATCGAAGGACACGTTGATTTTATTTTCGGGCAAGCCACAGCCGTTTTCGATAATTGCACGGTTCATTCAAAAGCCGACGGTTACATCGCCGCGCCGATGCGTTTTGCGGCAAATGAATCGAGCGGTTTTGTTTTCATCAATTCAAAACTGACGGGCGCAGATAAGAAAGACGGCACGTTTCTCGGTCGTCCCTGGCGCGCCTACGGCAGAACCGTTTTTCTCAACACGACGATGGGCGACCATATTCGCGCCGAAGGCTGGAATAATTGGGGAAATACCGACAACGAGAAAACCGCGTATTTCGCCGAATACAATTCCAAAGGCGCGGGCGCGAAACCGGAAAGTCGCGTCAAATGGATTCATCAATTAACCGCAGGCGAAGCAAAGCAGTTTGAAACCGAAAATTTCTTAAAAGGCAAAGACGGCTGGAATCCGAAAACAGCGAAAAACGAATGGCTCGAAAAGACAAAACCCGATTACAGTCTTGTTTCGTGGAACGACGTTTTCAAGCAAGAGCCTTTATGGTATCAAACCGACGAAGCCGCGCGAATTGCCGATCAGGTCGTTTTGTATCAAAAGGAAAACGGCGGTTGGGAAAAAAATCTTGATATGAGTTCGATGCTCACCGAAGCCGAACGCGAAAAATTGGCAAAGTCGAAATCAGACGTTTCCGAAACGACGATTGACAACCGCACGAGCTACACGCAAATCGCGTTTCTGGCGAAAGTAATTACGGGAAGTTTACAGAAAAAAACGCCGCCGACCAATTTTCCGAAACATAAGGAAGCGTTTTTCAAAGGCTTGGATTATCTGCTCGCGTCGCAATACGAATCGGGCGGTTTTCCGCAATTTTTCCCGCTCAAAAAAGGTTATTACACGCACATCACATTCAACGACGACGCGATGATTGGCGTTTTAAAGGTCTTACGCGAAATCGCCAAAAAGAAAGAAGATTATCTTTTCGTTGACGAAGAAAGAGGCGCGAAAGCCGAAAAAGCGGTCGAAAAAGCGATGCCGCTGATCTTGAAATTGCAAATTGAAATCGGCGGCAAAAAAACTGTTTGGGCAGCGCAGTATGACGAATTTACACTGAAACCGGCAGCGGCGCGAAAGTTTGAGCCGATTTCTATAACGGCGGGCGAATCGGTCGGCATCGTGCGATTTTTGATGCTCGATGCGAATCCGTCGCAGGAAAAATTTGACGCGATTGAATCGGCGATTGCGTGGTATCGCGCCAACAAAATAGAAGGCATTCGTTGGGAACGCAAAAACGGCGAAAACGCGGTCGTCAAAGACAAAAACGCGCCGCCGATCTGGGCGAGATTTTACGAAATAGAAACGATGAAACCGATTTTTATCGGGCGCGACGCAATTATCAAATACGACGTTTCACAAATCGAGCCTGAACGCCGCAACGGTTACGCCTGGTATATTTCTGAGCCGAACGAACTTTTAGAAAAAGATTATCCAAAGTGGAGAGAGAAAATAAAAAAGTAATAGCCACCAATGGACACAGATAACACAGATTTTTAACGCAGAATGGACAGATTCAAAGAATTTACAGGAAAATCTTTTTCCTTTATCCGTGTAAATCTATGCCCATCGGCGGCTAAAATTTCTTTCCGTCTTAGCTACTGAAAACTATATGCAAAATCGTCGAGAATTTTTACAACTTCTTTTAGCAGGCGCGGCAACGAGTTTTGTTTTGCCGCAAATTAATTTCGGTCAAACGAAATCCGCCGATGTTTGGAACACCGAATACAAACAAATTTTAGCGCGTATCAAACCGCCGAAGTTTAAGAAAAAGGATTATTTAATCACGAAATACGGCGCGGTTGCCGACGGCAAAACCTTAGCGACCGACGCGATTAAAAAGGCGATTGACGAATGTTCCAAGAAAGGCGGCGGGCGCGTCGTCGTGCCGAAGGGCGAGTTTTTGACGGGCGCGGTGCATCTGAAATCGAACGTCAATTTGTATATTTCAAAAGACGCGACGCTCAAGTTTTCGATGAATCCGAAAGATTATCTGCCGATTGTTCACACGCGCTGGGAAGGAATGGAATTGATGCATTTGTCGCCGTTCATTTACGCGTATGAACAGCAAAACATTGCCGTGACGGGCGAAGGAACTTTGGACGGGCAAGGCAAATCTTTTTTTTGGAAATGGCACGGAAATCCGCGTTACGGCGGAAATCCCGATGTTTTAAGTCAGAAACCGGCGCGGGCGAGGCTTTACGAAATGATGGACAAAGGCGTTCCGGTCGAACAGCGGATTTTTGGCGGCGCGACGGATTATTTGCGCCCGCAATTTATTCAGCCGTATAAATGCAAAAACGTCTTGATCGAAGGCGTGAAAATCGTTGATTCGCCGATGTGGGAAGTGCATCCGGTGTTGTGCGAAAACGTGATTGTCAGGAAAGTTCACATCAATTCGCACGGACCGAACAACGACGGCTGCGATCCCGAATCGTGCAAAGATGTCTTGATTGAAGACTGTTATTTCGACACGGGCGACGATTGTATCGCCATCAAATCCGGCAGAAATGATGACGGACGCAGAATAAATGTGCCGACCGAAAACGTCATCGTGCGCGGCTGTCAAATGAAAGACGGACACGGCGGAATCACCATCGGCAGCGAAATTTCCGGCGGCGTTCGCAATGTTTTCGGCGAAAACTGCACGATGGATTCGCCGAATTTAGATCACGCTCTGCGCGTTAAAAACAACGCTTCGCGCGGCGGACTTTTAGAGAATTTTTACTTCAGAAACATCACCATCGGACAAGTCGCGCACGCAATTATCACGATTGATTTTAATTACGAAGAAGGCGCGAAAGGGAAATATACGCCCGTGATGCGAAACTTTGTCGCGGAAAATATCAAAAGCGGCAAAAGCGAATATGTGATGGACGCGCAAGGATTTGCGAACGCGCCGATTGAAAATATCGAGATTAAAAACTCGACTTTTGATAACGTCGCCAAGGGAATAATAGCGTCGAATTTGAAAGGCACGGAAATCAAAAATGTCCGCGTCAACGGCAAGATAATCAACAGCATCAACGATGTTTCTGCTGACATCGTGCCGACTAAAAAGAGTTGATTGAGGAAAATGAGTTCATCCGATTTTCAACTTAAGTGTATCTGTCTCAATTCGCGGCTAAAATTCTTATGAAAATTCTCGTATCAATAGTTTCTATTTTAATTTTTGCGGCACCAATTATCGCGCAAAAATCTCCGGTTACGATTTTTATTGCGGGAGATTCAACCGCCGCGCCAAAACTTCCCGAGAAGCGTCCCGAAACGGGTTGGGGCGAAATGTTACAGCCGTATTTCAATGTCGAGAAAGTCAAAATTGATAACCGCGCCATGAACGGCAGAAGCACGAAAACTTTTATTTCGGAAGGTCGCTGGCAAGCGATTATTGACGATTTAAAACGCGGAGATTATGTTTTTATTCAATTCGGACACAACGACGAATCGAAGGAAAAAGTTGACCGCTATACGCCGCCCGAAGATTTTAAGAAAAACCTGGAGAAATTTGTTACCGAAGTTCGCGCTAAAAAAGCGTTTCCGGTTTTGCTCACGCCGGTAATGCGCCGCAAATTTGATAAGGGCGGAAACTTTGTTGACACGCACGGCGAATATCCCGATCTGACGCGCTCGGTGGCGCAGGATTTGAAAGTTCCATTGATTGATATGCACCGCGCAAGCGAAAAAGTTTTGAAAGATTTGGGCGCGGAGAAATCGCGGACGCTGTTTTTGCAGTTAAAAGCGGGCGAAAACGCCAATTATCCGAACGGAATTGAAGATAACACGCATTTCAATCCGACGGGCGCGGAAATAATGGCGAAAGCGGCGGTTGTTGAACTCGAAAACCAAAAAATCAAACTCAGAAAGTATCTGAAAAAGGCATTATGAAGTTTAAAAAAATTCTTGTTTCGTTGATTCTTATCATTTCGTCGGTCAGCATCGCTTTCGGGCAAAAAAAACAATTGTTGTCAGAGCGTTTGGCGGACACGCTGATGAATCGCATCTGGACGGATGACGGAAATCCGGCGGGAATTCCGGCGAAATGGACTTACGAACAAGGCGTTCAGTTAAAAGCCGTCGAACAGGTTTGGTATGCGACGGGCGACCCGAAATACTTTAATTTTATCAAATCGGGAATGGATTTCTGGCTCGATAAAGACGGCAAATTAAATTACGACGCGGACGAATACAACATTGACCACATCACGCCCGGACGCGCGATGATCACGCTTTATCGCGTGACGAACGACGAAAAATATAAAACCGCGTCGGAATTGATTCGGTCGCAATTAAAAACTCATCCGCGCACCAAAGAAGGCGGATTTTGGCATAAAAAAATCTATCCGAATCAGATGTGGCTTGACGGGCTTTATATGGGCGAACCGTTTTACGCCGAATATTCGCAGGTTTGGAACGAAGACAATTGGAACGACATCGCCAATCAATTCGTCTGGATGGAAAAACATTCGCGCGATCCGAAAACCGGTTTGCTTTATCACGGCTGGGACGAATCGAAGCAGCAAAAATGGGCGAATAAAGAAACCGGTACGAGTCCGCACGTTTGGGGACGCGCGATGGGTTGGTATGCGATGGCGTTGGTTGACGTGCTGGATTATTTCCCGCAAAACAATCCGCGACGCGCTGAATTAGTGGCGATTTTGAACCGCGAAGCCGAAGCGATTGCCAAGTATCAGGATAAAAAATCCGGCGTTTGGTTCGACATCGTTGATTTGCCGGCAAGAGCGAAAAATTATCTCGAATCTTCCGGTTCGGCAATGTTCGTTTACGCGTTGGCGAAAGGCGTTCGGCAGGGAGTTTTGCCCGATAAATATCTGGCGACGGCAAATAAAGGCTGGGCGGGAATTCAGAAAGAATTTATCAAAGAAACGCCCGACGGAAATCTAGATTGGGAAGGCACGGTTTCAGTTTCGGGGTTGGGCGGCAATCCGTATCGTGACGGCAGTTTCGATTATTATATGTCGGAAAAATTGCGGACGAACGATGCGAAAGGTCTCGGTCCGGCGGTGATGGCGGCAGTTGAAATGGAAAATCTCGCGGGCGGGCGAATCGGCGCGGGAAAAACGGTTTTGCTTGATGATTATTTTAATCATGAAGTGCGCAAAGACGGCTCAATTTGGCATTACAAATGGGAGGAAAAAGGTCATCCCGGATTTTACGCGTTCGGCGAACAATTCAAATCTTACGGCGCGACGCTCGACACGCTTTCCGCCGCGCCGACAGCCGAAAATTTGAAAAACGCGAGCGTTTACATCATCGTTGATCCCGACACGGAAAAGGAAACCGAAAAGCCGAATTTTATTTCCGAAACTGACGCGAAAAACATCGCCGATTGGGTGAAAAAAGGCGGCGTTCTCGTGATGCTCGGCAACGATTTCGGCAATGCGGAATTTGATCACTGGAACATTTTAGCGGGAAAATTCGGCATTGAATTTAACAAAGACAATAAAAATCTCGTCAAAAACGACGTTTACGAACAAGGTCGCGTCAGCGTGCCGGAAGGAAATCCGATTTTCAAAAATGCGCGTGAACTTTATCTGAAAGAAATCTCGACGCAGAAACTTTCGGGTAATGCGAAATCAATTCTCGATTGGAACGGCGATCATATTATGTCCGTCACGAAATACGGCAAAGGCACGGTTTTCGCGCTCGGCGATCCGTGGCTTTACAACGAATATGTTGATGGACGCAAAATGAACGGTTTATTTCAAAATCACGCAAGCGGCGCGTGAATTGAGCGCGTGGCTTTTAACGCAGGCAAAGAACAAAAAACAAAAAAAATGAAAAAATTATTAGCATTAACAATTTTCGTATTGGCATTTTCGCTCGTTTCGTTCGCGCAAACGCGTGAACCTTCAAAACCGATTCGCCCGTTTGTCGTGAAGACTAAACAGCAGGTCGCCGATATCGAAAAATCTCTGCATTCAATTGATGCGGACGTGAAAACAAAAGAAGTTGTCAGCAAAACCGACGATTTGATAGACAATTCGGAAACGCAGATGCGTGTTGCCATTCAATATGACGCGAAGAAGAACAAAGCGCAGGCGGAAGTTCACGACGCTTCGGACGACGTTTTTTATGTGCTTGAAGGTTCGGCTGAATTAACGCTCGGCGGAAAGATGGAAAACCCGAAAGAATCCGCGCCGGGCGAATGGAAAAGCGATAAAATTATTGACGGCAAAACTTTTACGATTAAAAAAGGCGATTTAATCGTCGTTCCGCGCGGCACGCCGCATCAGCGCATCAATACGAATGGCAAAACTTTTTCGCTGCTTTTAATTAAGATTTTCGCCGCGCCGCTGCCCGCGTCGAAACCGAAATCTTAGTGTCTGAAACCGCGCCGTTAATTTCGGTTCAATAAAAACAGGAAGGTTGAATTTGTGCAAATTCAACCTTCCTGTTTTTTCATCGGTGATTGGAAATCAACGATTTTTTAATTTGTCTTCAATAGCTGATTGAAGCAGTAATTCGGGAAAGTTATTGTCGGAAATTCTGTCGTCAACGCGCGAATAATTAACCGACCAGACGGAATTTTGCCCGCGCACCATTAAATATGAATAAAGCGGAACGGTGAGAGTTTTCACCGAATCTTCGACTTTGACTTTGGAATTTCCGACGCTGTTTAAGACTAACTTGTCATTTCCTCCGCCAATCGCGTCGCCAACGTTTCCGCCAGGAATTTTTCCGGTTTTCAATTTGACCGATTCTTCACGCACGACGCGTCCGGTTCCGAATTGATATTGAATGGCGGCAATATCGGCATCGTTTAAGCGGTCAACAATTTGCATTTCACCGAATTGCGCGGCGTTCGCGTCATTCCATTTATCAACCCAATCCATAAAATCCTGCGCCGATTGTTTATTGTGTTTTATCGCCAGATAAATTTTAATCGGCTTCGATGTCGGGAAAGACGCGTCGTTTTTGCCGATTGTTTGCGAAGTCGGCAAACCGACTTGTTTTCGTAATTGTTCAAGGTCGGCTTTCGTTGTTTGTCCGAAAACTGACAACCCGCAGATCAACACAAGAGAACTGATAAAGAGAATTTTTTTCATACTTATACCTCGTTGAATATTTTGAAATGTTCGTCTTATTCACCATTCGATCAACAGAGACGAATTAACGCGGGAAGAGTAAGCGAAATATATGTATTTCTTTAGCCGGACAGGTTTTGCTTTAACTTCATTTCTCAAAAATCCCGCGCTGACTTCCCTATTTTTCCGAATTTATTTCGATCAAATATAAAAGAGGACAGCAAGTGGAATTGAAAATTTGCCGGTTAAACTGCTTACGGCAAATTTAGCTTTCGCCATTTTAATACGAGCGCAAAAAGTAGATTGAATGCTGCAACAAACGGCAACACAACCAAAAGGCTGAACAAATCTGATTTTAGATCTTCTTTCAAAGATTCGACTATTGGGAAATCATATTCGCTGAAATACCAAAAACGAAAAATCGAGAGTGTCAGATATACCGCGCAGCCAAACACTGCGCCGACACCGACGATTTGCCAAAACCAAATATTGGATTTGGTGAATCGAGCAAAATACCGATGCACTATAAAAGTCGCAAAAGTCGCCGCAACAAAAAACATAAGCGGAAGAAACCACCAATTAAAAGGATACGGTAAATATGAAATACTGAAGTTGCCTGATGGTTTTTTATTCCGCAAAAATTTTTCATAGAGAAACAATGAACGTAAAATTGTTTCCAACAAGGTGCCGAAGACGAGTCCGTTAATTGCTCCCAAAGCAATGACTTTTAATTTGTGTGATTTGTTCCTAATCATATCTTCTTAGTTCGATCCAGTAATTCATTTTACACTATTGATTCAATTTTCCTCATCAAAATCCCGCGCCGCGATTTCGCGCATTTTGCTGCTCACTAAATCGTAAGAAAAGCCCTGCCGCAAAAGATAATCGTAGAATTTTTTCGAGTCTTCGCGTGTTTCGGGTTTGCCTTTTAAGCGTAATCTTTTAGCGACGGCGCGTTCGATGATTTCGGATTCGGGTGTTTCCTCAAACGTGGCTTCGATGGCTTGGGCGACCGTTTCCTTGTCGAGTTTTTTCATCGCCAGTTTTTGCTGTAAAACTCGTTTGCCGATTGGTTTCCCGCGAATCTGCGAAGCGGCGAAATCTTCCGCAAACTGTTTGTCGTTCAAATAGCCGTAGCCTTCGAGTTTGACGATGACTTCTTCGACAATCGCCGAATTCGTCCATTCCTTTTCCATCAAACGGGTTCGGAGTTCGACGACGGAACGCGGTTTATACGCGAGCAGATTAACGGCGCGATCAAATGTTTTTTGGCGGGCGCGTTCGACGTTTTTGATGACGCGCTCTTCATCGGGTTTTACTTCAATGCGCTTTTTCCACATATCCATATTATAAATCAATATGTATTATTTCAGACGGACGCAAAGCATTTTGAAAATTAAACTCGGTAATTTATGTTAATCGAACAAATTAAATTACACGAAAATTTCGGCTCGACGCATTTGGGTGCGCCGCGCAATGTTCTTGTTTATTTGCCGCCGGGTTACGGACTCGATGCGACGCGGCGTTTTCCGGTTTTTTATATGCACGACGGGCAAAATCTGATGAATCCGCAGGACGCTTTCGGCGGTGTCGTCTGGGGCGTTGACGAAACGGCGCAGCAATTGATTTTGACCGGACAAATCGAACCGCTGATTATCGTCGGAATTTACAATGCGGGCGACAAACGGATTGACGAATATACGCCAGTGAAAAGCGCGGGCGGCAGAATGCGCGGGCGCGGCGGAAATGCCGACCAATACGGGCGAATGATTATCGAAGAACTCAAACCGTTCATTGACCGCGAATATTTAACGAAACCGGAACGCGAATGCACTGCGCTCGGCGGTTCATCGCTCGGCGGTCTGGTATCATTGCATTTGGGATTTAAGCGTTCGGATATTTTCAGTCGGCTGGCGGTTTTATCGCCGTCGGTTTGGTGGGCGAATAATCAGATTATCCGCGAAATTGCGGGCATCGCCGAGCATCTGCCGCTGAAAATCTGGCTCGACATCGGCAGAAGCGAAGGCTCGCGCATCAAACATCAAGTTCGCGCTTTGAAGGAAATTCTGCGTGCCAACGGCTGGCAAAACGATCAGGATTTGGCGTATTACGAATTTCCAGCAGCACAGCACAACGAAGCAGCCTGGGCAGCCAGATTCGGCGAAGTACTGAAATTTTTGTTTCCCGTTTCCGCGCCCGCGTTTGTGCCGACAAACGAATTTTCGATGCCGATTCAGCCAGATGACAAATTAATGGACGGAATTTTAATCATAGACAAACCGGTCGGCTACACCTCGCACGATGTCGTCGCGCGTCTGCGAGGAGTTTTAAAAACCAAACGCATCGGACACACCGGAACGCTCGACCCGTTTGCGACCGGCGTTTTGGTGATGCTCGTCGGCAAAGCAACCAGACTCGCACAGTTTTTGGACAAAGATGCGAAGGAATACGAAGCGTTGGTGAGATTCGGATTTGAAACCGACACGGGCGACCGAACCGGCGAATTACGAATTACGAATTACGAATTGCGAGATTTTTCGGATGCTGAGTTTGAAACGACTTTGAAAGATTTTCGGGGCGAAATTGAACAAACGCCGCCGATGTATTCGGCGAAAAAAGTTGACGGCAAGAAACTTTACGAATTAGCCCGCAAAGGAATTGAAATCGAACGCCAAGCCGTGAAAGTTAATATTTACGAATTGGAAGCAATTTCGCCAAAGAGAGAAACACAGAGAGAAACAGATAAAGAAAGCGAAAACCAACAACCGAAAACAGAAGATCATACGATTCGCGTTCTTTGTTCAGCCGGAACTTATATCAGAACTTTGGCGGAAGACATCGGCAGAAAATTGGAAGTCGGCGCGCATCTTGCCGAATTGCGCCGAACGAAAGCGGGAAAATTCGATTTGTCGAAAGCCGTGACGATTGAAGAATTGGAAACAATCGTGGTGGAAAATCAATTGAGCGACGTTTTAATTTCGATGAACGAAGCCGTTTCGCATCTGCCGGAAATCACTTTGAGCGAAACGGAAATTAAAGATACGCAGAACGGAAAGCGTGTGCGATTGGAAAACGACACGCTCGAAAATAATCAATTGATGCGAATGACGGACGCGGCGACAAATTTGATGGCGATTGGAATTTATTTGAGCGCGGAAAAAGCTGTGCAGCCGAAGCTGGTTTTGGTATAAAATCAATTTATGAAAAAAACACATCTGGCATTGGGTGCGGGCGGCGCGATTGGCGCGATTATCGCTTTGAAAATGTTCACGCGGGCTGATTCGGCTGAATGGACAGACGATATTCATCACGCGGAAAATTCGCATTTCGTCGAAGTTGACGGCGCGACCGTTCATTTTCAGGAATTCGGCGAAACGCATAATCCGACTGTGCTTTTGATTCACGGCTATACGGCTTCGACCTACGTTTGGCGTTCCGTTGCGCCGCTGCTCGCCGATGAAAATTTTCACGTCGTCGCCGTTGATTTGATCGGCTTCGGTTATTCGGATAAACCGTCGGCGTTCGATTACACAATCGCCGCGCAAGCCCGAATGATCGAGCGTTTGATGAATCGTCTGGGCATCGGGAAAGCAATCGTGATCGGCAATTCCTACGGCGGCGCAATTGCTTCGACGCTCGCACTCGATTACGCCGAACGCGTCGAAAAACTCGTTCTCGTTGACGCGGTTTCCAACGACGAAGTGCTGGACAATCCGCTTTTAAAAATCGGTTCGATTCCGCTGATCGGCGAGCTTCTGACACCGTTCGTGCTTGATTCAAAACTGCTTTCCAAAAACCGTATGAAAGAATCGCTCGCGTCGGCAAATCGCCATTTGATTAATGACGAACGCGTCGAATCGGTGATTCGACCGTTGAAAGCCAAAGACGCGCATCATTCGGTTTTGGCTTCAGCCAGAAATTGGGACGCGAACCGCATCGAGCAGGACGCGCATTTGATAAATCAGCCGACGCTTTTGCTTTGGGGCGAAGACGACACCGTAATTCCCGTCCGCAACGGGCAAAATCTCTACGACGCGATTCTCAATTCGCGGCTTGTGATTCTTAAAAACTGCGGACATCTGCCGCAGGAAGAAAAGCCGGAAAAATTCGTCGAAATCGTCAGCGAGTTTTGCCGCGAACGCAAGAATAAGGCTGAATTATCCGATTGAGCGAGAAAATCTAAAAATAACGGTAATGCCCGATGATTTTCCAGTCGAAAATTACGTCTTCCGCCTGTGCGCCGCCGCCGATGTTGTGAATTATCGAATAGCGTTTGGTTTTTTCGTTGTAGAAATTTGAAACCAGACCGATGTGCGTCATTCCCTTGCCGTCCAAATCCCACGCGACGACATCGCCGGGTTTGTAATCGTCAGGTTTATCAGTGATCGCCAGCGATTTCCCTTTGCGTGTGAAAAAAGTTTGCAGATTCGGAACGCGGCGATGGTCAATGTTTGTGTCGGGTTTCGGCAAATTCCACTTTTTCGGATAGACCGCGAAATTTCCCGCCATATCTTCGTGAACTTCCTTTTGCAAATCAACGCCCGCTTTGCGAAAAGCGCGAATCACGACATCGGTGCAAACGCCTTTTTCGATTGGCACGTCGCCCATCGGATACGGCAGCACAACATACGCCGGATCGTAATTTTTCGTCACGCTCGTTTGCTCGACCGCGCTTTCCAATAGCTTACTTATTTCAGCCGAATCAATTTCAGCAAGTTTTGGCTTTTCCTTCGCGCTCGAAAAAATCGAATTTCGCGTTTGCGCGACGGTTGATTGGAAATTTGTTTGACAGGCGAGCAGCGAAAAAAGAGCGATCAGCGGAAAAAGACTAATTATTTTTTTGACGAGCGGCATTTTGATTTTCCTCACGAACAAATTCTAACAGACGCTTTGATGCACCAAATAGAAAAAAGGATGAAGCGTGTAACATTGCTTCACCCTTTTTGTCTAAACTTCCCTGCTGATTTTTATGGCAGGTCGTAAGCCGGAGCAGCAAGATCATCGCTGATGCCGAACTGTGCGCCGCTGAATGTACTGTCACTGCTGCGAATAACATAAAATGAGCCAAGACCTGCTGCTTTTCGGAATACGGCAATGTCATCGCGTCCGTCACCGTCATAATCGCCGGATGCCGGAACATCAGTAGATGCGCCGAAATTGGTAGTCTGAACTGCGTTGTTAGAACTTCGCAGAACATACCAGAAAAGGCTGCCGGCAGATTGTATGACGGCGATATCGGTTTTGCCGTCGCCGTCGTAATCGCCCGGCACAGGATAATCACCTCTGCTGATACCGCCGAACTGCACGCCGGTCATCGTGCTGTTGCTGCTGTTGATGCGATACCAGGTTCCGGTTGAGCCGCGAAATACCGTAATATCGGCTTTACCGTCACCGTCATAATCCGAGGCGGCAGGAACGTCGCCACTCGCGCCGAACGGCGTGGTTATCTGGGCGTTATTGCTGCTGTTTAAGCGATACCAAACGCCGGTTGACGCGCGGAAAACGGCGAAATCCGCTTTGCCGTCGCCGTCGTAATCGGCTTGTTGTGGCACATCGCCGTTTGCGCCGAACGTCACGCCGCCGACGGTATTGTTGCCGCTGCGCAGGTAATACCAAGTTCCGTTTGACGGACGAAAAACAGCAAAGTCGGTAATATTGTCACCATCATAATCTTCCGGTGCCGGGATGTCGCCCGGCGCACCGAACGCCTGACCGCGAATCTGATTATTTGAGCTGTTCAGCGTGTACCAAATGCCGGTTGTGTTACGAAAAACTGAGAAATCGGTTTTCAAATCGCCGTCGAAATCGGCGTTAGCGCGAGCGCGCGTAATTCGGTCAATTTGCCCGTTTGAATAACAGACGTAAATCTCGCCGTCTTCGTCTTCGCCGAAGGAAATGATGCTGCGCGGCGTGTCAAGCAACAGAGTTTGCTGATTGTTCTGCCACATCAAAATCTCGCCCGTACAGTAATCGGCATAGACGTATGCGCCGTTCGGCAAACTGCCCCGCGCTCCGCGATAAACGTAACCGCCGGTAATCGAACAGCGTCCGCCCGCGTGTGTATATTGGAAAATCGGCATTATGTAATTGGTCGGAACGCACAGCGACGGATCATTGTTCGTACACTGCGTTCCTTCGTAAACGCGCCAGCCGTAGTTGCCGCCGCCGTTGGCGATAACGTCAACTTCTTCAATCGCTCCCTGTCCGACATCCGCCGCCCAAAGCTCGTGATTGCCGCCGCGATCAAACGACCAGCGATACGGATTCCGCATTCCGAGCGTCCAAAGCTCCTGACAGGTATTTCCCGTCGTCGTGCTTCCCGTTTCGCACCGCACGGTGTTTGCGCCGGCAGCAAACGGATTAGTCGGCGGAATCAGATACGGCAAAGTCGAACCCTGCGGAACATTGACGTCAATGCGGAGTAATTTGCCCAAAAGTTGCGCCGGATTTTGCGCCCGTCCGCCCGGATCGTTTGCCGAACCGCCGTCGCCCATTCCGATATACAGATAACCGTCGGGTCCGAATTCAACCGTTCCGCCGTTGTGGTTGGAAAACGGCTGCGGAATGGTCAGCAGAATTTTTTCCGAAGTCGGATCGCCGAGCGCGTTGGTCGCGTCGGTCGTTTTATAGCGCGCGATGATTGTCGCGCCGTCGGTCTGGCGCGTGTAATCAACAAAGAAGTAGCCGTTTGTCGTAAACTGCGGATGAAAGGTCAAACCGAGCAAGCCGCGTTCGCCGCCCGACAAAACTTTCGTCGTGATATTCATAAAATCGGTCGCCGTTGCTGAACCGGGCTGAATGACTTTGATAATTCCGCCCTGCTGTACGACGAACATTCGGCGGCTGCCGTCTTTAGCGTTCGTCGTGAAAACCGGCGAACTCAATCCTGTCAAATACGTCTGAAGGCGAAACGACTGCACCGTCGTCGCCTGCTGCGCCGAAACAGAAAAACTCAACAGTATAAAACTGATAATTAAGCCAATCGCAAATTTAAAATGTCGCATTTTAATCTCCCAAATATGTTTATTGCCTGACCTGCTTCGCCGCCTGATTTTATTTTCAGACGCAGTGGCGTGTCATTTTAGTCCGAGAATCTCTGACTGTCCAAAATTTCCCGTGTCCTTTTCTGCCACGCGCAAAAACCGAGATAATTTTTATGAATTTGAAATTACGCCCGCCTGTCTTTCGCCTACAAAACCGCAGAATAGTTAATAAATCTGCGGCGAAACCCAAAGTTTTTATCGTGTCATTTGTTCAACTTCTGAAAGAATCGGCGTGTAAAACAATAATAAAACCTGCCGCGATTTATTACAAGAGAAAAACGGCGCGGAGTTTTCGTTCGTTATCCGGCATTCACGATTTGAACTTGAAATTGCGATGACCGGAAAGCATTATCCGGGTTCAGATTAGCGAATTACCCTGCAAGGCAAGCCTGCCTGCGCTGTATATCCGCAATTATACGGCGTACGTTCGCTTTCATTCGCCGTATTATTGCAATAGTACGGCGTACTCATTGCTTGCGTACGGCGTACCATTGCAATAGTACGCCGTATTATTGCTTGCGTACGGCGCACTATTACCTACGTTACGGTAACATTTGCAATAGTACGCCGTACTATTGTTTACGTGCGGCGTACTATTGTTTACGTGCGGCGTACGTAAGCAATAGTACGCCGCAAAAATATGTTTTTAACCCGATAGATTATGCGCTTCTGTTTGATTAAAGCCGGTAGCGCACTTTTTTTCGCCTGAGTTCAGCGTCTTCGTTCTCGAAGTTTTGCAGGCGCATCGAAACGTCCGCCGTCATTCGCAAATTCGACGTTTCGCCGCGACTCAGGTGAAAATATCCGGCGGCGGCAATCATCGCCGCATTGTCGGTGGAAAGATGTTTTGAGGGAAAATAAACGGGCAAATCTAATTTTTCGCCTATTTCCGTTGCCGCTTCGCGCAAAGCCATATTGCACGCCACGCCGCCCGCGACGATCAGAGTTTTCGGTTTCAATTCTTTCGCCAATTTTTCCGTCGTCCCGATTAGAGATTTAACGACCGTCCATTGAAAGCTCGCCGCGATGTCCTTGATTTCCTGCGTCGGCGATTCGCCTGCGCCGAGTTTTTCAATCGAATTTTCGCGCAGATAACGCGACACGGCAGTTTTCAATCCGCTGAAACTAAAATCCGGTCGCCCGTCGGAAAATTTAGAAATCGGAAACTTTATCCGCGTCGCGTCGCCTTCTTTCGCCAACTTTTCAATTACCGGACCGCCCGGATATTCGAGTCCGAGCATCTTCGCCACCTTATCAAACGCCTCGCCCGCCGCATCGTCACGCGTCCGTGAAATGACTTTGTATTTCCCCGCTTCGGGAATGTAAAACAAATTCGTATGCCCGCCCGAAACGATCAGCGCAAACGCCGGATATTCGACCGCCGGATTGTCGAACGCGACGGAAAAAACGTGACCTTCGATATGATTCACGCCGATAAACGGAATATCCAAACCCCAAGCCAACGCCTTCGCGTAGCACACGCCGACCAGCAAAGAAGCAATCAAGCCCGGACCTTGTGTGACCGCAATCGCATCTATTTCCTGCAAAGTAATTTCGGCTCGCGCCAACGCTTCGTCAACAATCGGGTCAATTTTTTCCAGATGTTCCCGCGCCGCAAGTTCCGGCACAACGCCGCCGAACGGTTTATGAAGCTCGATCTGCGAAGAAATTACCGACGACAAAATCTCGCGCCCATCACGCACGACTGCCGCCGCCGTTTCATCACACGAACTTTCGATTCCCAAAATCAACATACTTCAAATTGTAATATAAAAACCCGAAAATCTATCGGCGGGAATTTTTTACGGCAGAATCTCGAACGCCGCGCAGTGTCGCGGTCTGAACGCGCCGAAATGCCGGCGGTCAACGGTGAGAATTTTTGTAACTTTCAATCTTTCGGCGATTGAAACGATGCAGGCATCAACAAAATCAATATTCGCGTCGTCATATTTGCGAAGAATTTCGGCGGCGCGTTGATAATCTTCAGCGGTCGGAACTTCAAAAATAACATTCATTTCAGCCAGAGACTCAACAAAATTTGCTAATTCCTGAATGCCCAAATTTCTCGAAATAAAATAAGCCGTTTCGGTTATCGCCGGAACCGGCAAAATTATTTCTTCAAAAACGTCGCGCAGAGAATTTTTGACGTTTTGGCTGTGCCGGTCAGTGTCGTCAATTAAAGCGTATAAAAATCCTGAATCCATTAAGCAAGGTTTCATTTGATGCTAAAACCCTCCGCCGAATCAAAATCTTCCGAATACAAAATTTCGTGCATTCTTTCAGATGTATCGGTCTTGCCGCTTGAAAACATTCCTGCAAATTTCAGTAAATTATGTTTGCGTTCGCGCTTCTCGCTGGCATCGCCGTCAGCGGTTAAACCTTCTTTCGCATCGTCGAAAAACTTTTCTTCCAAGACTTCTTCGACTAATTTGCTGACATCTTTGCCCGTTTCTTCAGCTTTATGGCGAATGATTTCCGCCGTCTTTTCTGAAACTGAAATCGTAATATCCATAAACTTTACCTCACGATAAATCTAACATACTGCCCACGCCCGCGTGTCGGAAATAATCGAGCGCAGTTTGCGAATCTTTGGCGATTTGCGCTTTTAATTCTTCGATGCCGCCGAATTTGCGTTCGTCTCTAATTCGGTGCAGAAAGCGGACGCGCAAGACGTCGCCGTAAAGATCGCTGTCGAAATCGAAGATGTAGCTTTCAATCGAAGGTTCTTTGTCGCCTTCAAAAGTCGGGCGCACGCCGACGTTGGTGATGCTTCTGCGCCAGACGTTTTCGATTAGCGTGGCGGTCGCGTAAACGCCGTATTTCGGGATGACGCGATTTCGCGGTTTGAGATTGGCGGTCGGGAAACCGATGGTTCGCCCGCGCTGGTCGCCGCGCACGATTTGCCCTTCGATGCCGTAAGGTCTGCCGAGCATTCGCCGCACCAAATTTACTTTGCCGTCGGCGAGCAGATGGCGGATTTTCGATGATGAAATGCGTTGTCCGCGCAGAGTTATTTCGTCAACTTCGTCGGCGAAAAATCCGAGTTCCTCGCTCATTCGCCGCAAAAGTTCGATGTTTCCGCCGCGATTTTTGCCGAACGCGAAGCCTTTTCCGAGATAAACTTCCTTCGCCTGCAAGCGGTCGTGGATCGTATCGCGCAGGAAAATTTCCGCGTCCTGACCGGCAAAATCCTTATCAAAACGAATCACAATCGCCTGTTCGATGCCCAAAACTTCAAAATTCGCTAATCGTTGGTCGAGCGTTTGCAGCAGCGGCGGCGCGTTTTCGGGATACAAAACCGCTCGCGGATGCGGGTCGAAAGTAATCGCGGTAGGAATCGCGCCGAGCGTCTGTGCGCGATTCACAACCTTTTGCATTATTTTTTGATGTCCGAGATGCAGCCCGTCAAAAACGCCGAGCGTCAGCACCGTTCCGCGCAAAATTCCCGCATTGTCCGTTCCGTGAAAAATCTTCATTTCAAATTAATCTTAAAACAAATTTTCATTTAAGTATTATCGCCGCCGGGCGGAAATTCGCCGCGCATGATGCTAAAGACACTTCGCACAGCGTTGCGGACACGCGCAATGGCTCTCAAGACATTCGCACAGCCTTGCGGACACTTCGCACGGTGCTAAAGACACTTCGCATAGCGTTGCGGACACGCGCATAGGACTGCGGACACTTCGCACGGTCATAAAGACACGCGCATGGAAGTTTTGACGAGCTTTTCGTCTTCGGGCGCACAAATTTCATCTTAAAGACAGTTTCATTCCGAGATGCAAGCCTGTAAAACCCAAATTTTCATAAAAACGATGCGCGTCCGCGCGTTCGGCATTCGTCGTCAACTGAATGACAAAGCAATTTTCCGCTCTTGCGCGTTCAATCGCCCAACGCATCAACTCCTTCCCGATTCCTTGCCCGCGCCGTTTCGCGTCAACTCTGACCGATTCGACGGTCGCGCGTTTGCCGCCCTGAAAACTTATCGAAGGCGTAAACGTGATTTGCAAAGTCCCGACAATCTCGCCGTCCGCTTCCGCCACGATCAATTCATTATTCTTATCCGCCGCGATTTCCTCAAACGCCTTTACATAACTTTCCGGCAAAGGATTTTCGTATCGTTCACGAGTCGCGCCGAGAAAATCGTCCGCCAACATTCTGACGATTTCCGGCAAATCTTCACGCGTCGCTTGGCGAAATTCAAGATTCATATAAATTATTCATTATTCAAACTGCCTGAAACATATTCGGCTTCTTTTCTATCAACTTCACAGTATGCCAATGGAACAAGTTCATTTCCTACTGAAAGTTTAGTCGGCAGACAAAGCACATAAGTTCCCGCTTCAAAACGTGGATAGAATTCGATTCGATTATGTTCAAGAACTTTGTAATATCTTCCGCCTAAATGTTCAGCCGGAACAGGCGCGAATACTCTTCCGCCTTCGTCTAGTAATTCAATGTAAATAGTTGCTTCTTGCATTAATTAATCCTCAACAACCAATTCATCATAAGCAAATCGCACGTTGTCGGGCAAAAGTTTCGTGTCGCGTTCGTATAAAACGTCGTGGTTCAGATGCGTTAGAAAGGCGCGTTTCGGGTTTGAGTTTTTCGATGTATTCGAGGGCTTCGTATAAGCCGAGATGCGTTGAATGCGGTTTGATTCGCACGCAGTCGAGAACTAAAACGTCGAGGTCGCGCAATTTGTCCATTGATTCGGTCGGAGATGAAATTCAAATCGGTCGCGTAGGCGAAATCGTTGAAGCGATAGGCGATGACGGGCAGTTTGCCGTGAATGACTTCGAGCGGCGTGACGAGCAAATCTTTGCTGAAACAAAACGGCGCGTTTTTCTCGATGGTGTGCGGAATCAACTGCGGCAAGCCGCCGCCGATGTGCGACGGCTGAAAAATATATTGGAAAATGCGGCGTAAATCTTTCCACGCGACGGCATCGGCGTAAATCGGCATCGCGCCGTAACGGAAATTCAGCGGGCGAATGTCGTCGAGTCCGAAAACGTGGTCAACGTGGCAATGCGTAATCAAAACCGCGTCGAGATAACCGATTTTCGCCCGCAAAGCCTGCTGGCGAAAGTCCGAAGAAGTATCAACGAGAATCTTTTTGCCGTCGTGTTCGATGAGAATCGAAACGCGCAGACGTTTATCGCGCGCGATCGTCGGAAAGACAGGTTTCACAGTCGCAGGCAACGCTTGGAACGCCGGTCGAAGTGCCTGTGCCGAGAAATGTTAATTTCATTAAGTTATAATTTTAGCCACACAGAACACCGAGTTTAGAGAGAAAAGGTTTCTTCTCTGAATTCTCCGAGTTCTCTGTGGCTAAAAATTTCCTGAATTACTTTTTGCCGAGAATATCGTTCGCCGAAAATTTCTGCGCGGCTTGCTGTTTGAGTTTTTCTTCCGCCATTCGCTGAATTTGGACGAACTGCATTCGCAAATCTCCCAAAATTCCTTCAAATAATTCCTTTTCTTTCGGGTGCAGATTGTTGACGGTTTTGTCTTTGAGCATCGCCAGCACGTCAATCCAGTATTTTCCCGTTTCCAAATCCAGAGTGCGCTGTCCGGTCGCCGGATGCGGCATCGCGCCGAGCGCGGCAGCGGCTTGCGACGCTAAAGTGGTCAGAAAATTAACGAAACTTGTCGGGTCTTCCGCGCCGGGCATTTCGCCGTCGTCAAAGGCTTCTTCGCTTTCCGGTGCCGACGGCGGTTGGGTTAATTCCGATTCGTCATACGGAACCAGACGGGCTGATGAGTCGTCAACGGGTTTCGGTTCGGGTTTCGGTTTTTCCGGCGCAATTTCCACACCTTCTCTTAAACTACCGTCAACATTAAATTTGCGGCGGTCGTTTATAACCAATTCGGGTTGTTCTTCGTGGTTCGGGTCTTCTTTTCCAATCATTGTTTTTTTGATAAATTCTTTCTAATTCGATATTCCGATATTAGCATTTTGGCAAAAGAAAGTTCAAAATTGAAGAAATTGGTCTTCAGACTGAAAATAATTTATGTCAAAAAATTTCGACGAACTGATAAATGTAATGGCGCGGCTTCGTGCGCCGGGCGGCTGCCCGTGGGACAGAGAACAAACTTACGAATCGCTCGCGCCGTATCTTTTGGAAGAAGCCTTTGAAAGTTTCGACGCGATTCACGACGCGGCGAAAGGCAGCCCGGAAAATTTGCGTGAAGAACTCGGCGATTTGCTTCTACAGATAATTTTTCACGCGCAAATCGGCGAAGAGTTGGGCGATTTTACTATCGAAGACGTGTGCGCGACAATTACGAAAAAGATGATTTTGCGCCATCCGCACGTTTTCGGCGACAAAAACTTTGGAACCGCAGATGACGTTTTGCAAAATTGGGACGAACTCAAACGAGCCGAGCGCGAAATCACCAAAAAAGGAGAAAAGCCGAAGGATTCGATTCTAGACGAAGTACCGGTCGCGTTTCCGGCACTGATCGAGGCGAATAAATTGACGAAAAAAGCTGCCAAAGTCGGTTTCGATTGGGAAAACGTCGGGCAGATTTTTGATAAATTTGATGAAGAAATCAACGAATTAAAAGCGGGCATTGATAACAACGCAACGGCAAATATCGAAGAGGAAATCGGCGATTTGCTTTTTGTGGTTGTTAATCTCGCGCGAAAATTAGATGTTGAACCGGAAACCGCGCTCAAACGCACGAATCGGAAATTTCGCCAGCGGTTCAAATTCATCGAATCAGAACTGAAAAATCGCGCAAAATCTTTCGAGGAATCAAATATAGAAGAAATGGACGCGCTCTGGAACGAGGCGAAAAAGTCTGTTGATTCTGACAGCTAATAATAAAATAATAAAAGTTCGAAATTTTAACCAAAATTGCCGAAAAAAAGTTGACTTCATTGGACTTAAAGGCTAGATTACTAATTACAAAGTTCCAACAGAAATGTTTCGGACAAGTTTTTGGCTCTGGTTTTTATAAATTATCGAGTATTAAATAAAGGTATAATTAGATTTAGGTCGCTTTTTCACCTATATCCGTAAAACAATTCAATTGGCAAAAGCAATCCGAATTACTAAGAAAGTTACAAAGGAGTTTCTAAAATTATGAAGAAAAATTTTTATTTCAATTCGCTTCGCAACATCACAGCCGCTTGCTTAGCGATGATGATTTTCACAACTTCTTCAATGATTGCTCTCGCAGGAAGCGGAAATAAATCATTGATGGGCGAAATTACGGTTTCGGGACAAAATACGGACGGCAACGCTCCTTCTGTTTTGTTAAATGGTGAAAATGCTTTTACAGGACGCACGTTTTTTTCAAACGGCACAATCGTCACGCCGGAAGCGGTGACTTCGACGGTCAAGCTCGGAAAATTGGGCTATGTTGTTTTAAGCCCGAATTCAAATTTAACTTTGAGTTTTGACGAAAAAACAATTTCGGGAACGCTGTCAGCCGGAAACGCGAAAGTTTTCAATGCTGAAGGTGTTGACGTGAACATTCAGAATATTGGTAATGCGACCAACTCGGTTGCGCCGGTTACTAAAGCCGACGATGATGATAAGGGTATTTTCCATAATAGTGCAGTCGGTCCGATTCTGGTTTTCGCCGGTATCGTGGCGGCAGCGGTTATTCTGGTTGTAGTAAATAAAGATGATAAAGGCAATTTAGTCGTCAGCCCGGTCAGATAATCTACAAAAAATTTTACAAACAAAAAAGGCGCGAGCGAATTTTCGTTCGCGCCTTTTTTTGCCGCTTAATTTGATTCATCCAAAGCGGCGCATTTATGATAGAAATATGCCTCCGACTTCGCCGCCAAAAATACTGAGCCTCGCCGAATTTCGCCGTCAATATCCTTTAACCGTCAAAAATCTCGCACCGCTTCCAAATCGTGAAGCGTGGCTCAATCGCGTTTGGGAGATCGAGCAACGCTGGCAAACATTTCAGGAGAATCCGCAAAAGACCGAAGAAATCGTTTTATTTGATTCCGCGCCGAAAAATTTGGAAATTGAAGACGAGTTTGAAATTATTTACGCGGGCGGAACGCTCGGATTGCTTCACGCGGCAGTGATGGCGACCAAATATAATCGGCGCGTTCTGGTTTTCGACGCGCATACTGTCGGCGAAACGCACCGCGATTGGAATATTTCCGACGAAGAATTACAGGAACTCGTTCACCTCGAACTTCTCACCGGCGAGGAAATCGAGACTGCCGTCGCAAATCGCTACAAAACCGGTTTCGTAAAATTTTACGACGCAAATTCCTCAATTAAAACGCCGCCGCTTTTTATGGATAACGTTTTGGACGTGGCAATCGAAGCCGATAAATTATTGAAACTTGCCGCCGCAAAACTCGGAAAAACAGCTTCGGTAATTATTAATAATCTGCGTTTCGTTCACGCATTTGTCCAAAAAGAAAGAATTCTGGTTGAATGTGAAGACGCGCGCGACGGCAAACGGCGTTTGTTTGCCGCCAAGCTTTTCGTTGATTCGACCGGAACGAATTCGCCAGTTTCGCGGCAGTTGAATGCCGGAAGATCAATCACCCACGTTTGCCCGACGGTCGGCACGGTCGCCGCCGGATTTAAACGCGGTGCGGATGAAAAAGAAGTTGATTTCAGCGTTGGCGAAATTCTGGTCAGCACTGAAGATGCCGCCGATCACCGCCAGCTAATCTGGGAAGGCTTTGCGGGAAATTCGCTGAAAGACGAATACACAACGTATCTTTTCTTCTACGATTCGATTGAGTCGAAAGCCGACAAATCGCTGCTTCGGCTTTTTGAAGATTATTTTGAAAAACTGCCGGATTACAAAAGCAAAAATGGCGCGTGGCGCGTCGTCAAACCCGTTTTCGGCTATATTCCGAGCGTGCATCATCACGGCTGGAACAATCGAAAAAAAACGGCGGCAAGCAGAATTCTGCTCGTCGGCGACGCGGCTGGTTTATCTTCGCCTTTAACATTTTGCGGTTTCGGTTCGCACGTCAGAAACCTGCGAAAACTGACCGCGCTCGTCGAAAATGCTTTAACAGAAAATGCTTTTGATGAAAAATCTCTGTCGCCGATAAATGCTTATGAACCGCGCGTCGCGCAGATGGCGAGCCTCGCAGAATTTATGCGCCCGACCGAAAATGGAAAGGCGTTCGTCGTTAACGAAACGATGAACGCCGTAATGTCTGCCCTGCAATCGCTCGACAAAAACATTTCACGCACGATGTTTCAAGACCGCATTTCATTCGACTCATTCAAAAAAGTTTTAATGAAAACCGCCAAAATTCATCCGGCGGTTTTCAAAAAAATGTTCGCTCACCTCGGAACCGAAGGCGCGTTCTGGTGGGTTGCCAATATCGCGGAAGCGGCTCTGCGTGAAAAAACCGCGAAAGATCGTTAAAAAACTCAGCGTATTTCGAGTTTCAAGCCGGATAATAACCGCTTGAAACTCGAAATCCGGAGTCGTTTTCACTACTGCGGACTTTTCATCGCGTTCTCTTTCTGCTTATCGGTCAGCGGAATGCCCATTTTTACGAGCGTCACTTGATTTAGTGTTCCCGTGGACGGCAAACTGTTGGCGGCTTGATATTTTTTTAATGCGTCGCGCGTTGGATCGTCGAGTTTGCCAATCGCTTCGCCATCATAGAATTTATTCGTTTTTAACATTTTCTGCGCTTCCATTATTTGCTCTTTGGAGGCGCGAAAAATCGTTTTCTTGGGTTTGTTCGGATCGCTCGTTTTCGTATCGGCGGAAGCGAATGAGTTCGGCGAAACCGGAATCAATTTTTGCTTGTCAGTGAGCGCGATGCCCATTTTTTCGAGCGTCGCGCGGTTTAACGTGCCGGTCGCTTTCAAACCGTTTTCCGGCTGATATTTTTTGATGGCGGCGCGTGTCACATCATCCATTTTGCCGGTTTCCTCGACCTTCAGCATTTTCTGAACAGTCGTTATCTGTTCTTTGTTAGCGCGAAAAATTTGTTTCTTCGGCTTTGCTTCGGTCGTCGTCGGCGTTGTCGGCGTAGAAGCCGGAGCGGTTTGCGCGTAGATTGAAACACTCGTCAAAAGAGACACGAGTAACATAAAAATAAGTTTTTTCATTTGGTATTCTCCTAGAATTTTTTTAATCTTCCTCCACTGAAAGTGACGGTCTAGCGGCGTGTCAGAAGCGATGCCTTTTGATTGTTCGAACTGCAAATCGCATTGTTTACGAATCGCCGCGCTACTTTATTGGGTTTTGAATTATCCAACGAAAAACAAAATCTGTCAAGAACTTTTTTCGCAGATTATCGAATTTGAATCGGGAACGGAACGAAGCAAAGAATAAAAATTACCAGCGTCAGAACGGCGATGAATTTTCGAGTGAAGTTGAGAGTCGTATAATCGAGCGGTTCAGGATGTCGGATGCGCATCATTACAGCAAGCAAAACGGCAAATAGAAATCCGCTCGGACTGCTGTATAAAATCCAGCCGAGAACGGAAATAATCGCCATCACCACAAAAGCGATTCTGCCCGTCCAAAAATGTACGCGTTCGCCGAAAATCGAATATATCGCGTGTCCGCCGTCGAGTTGACCGGAAGGAATCAAATTCAGACTCGTCACCAGCATTCCAACCCAAGCCGCCGCCAAAAACGGGTTGAACGTGCCGCGAGCGAGATCAAGATTAAAGACTTTGGCGAGTAACTGCGTGAGCAAAGGGTCAGAGAAAAACAAGCCTTGCGCGTTAACGATTTGTGTCGGCGTAGCTTGTTCCATTGTCAGAAGTCCGATGATTAAAATTGGAACGAGCGCGACGAATCCGGCAATCGGTCCGGCAACGCCGATGTCGAAAACGGCGCGACGCGAAGGCAGCGGCGAAAGGATTTTGATAAATGCGCCCAATGTTCCCGCCGGACCGATCAGCGGCGGCATCGGAATAAAATACGGCAAAGTGGCATCAACGCCGTAAAGACGACACGCAACATAATGTCCGGCTTCGTGCGCGGTTAAAATTGCCAGCAGCGACAGGGAAAATTTTAAGCCGTAAGCTAAAGTCTTAAAATCGGTGAAAAGAGTGTAAATCGTGTCGAAAACCAGATGCGCGTATAAGGACGGCAGCGAAATAATTAGTTGATAAACATCCGTCCAGGTTTGCGGATCGGGAATATTCGGGAATATATCAATAACTAATCTGAACGGCGGAAGAACGCCGGCAATCGTGACAGTACAAAAAGCGGCAAGCAGCAAGGCGAAGTGTTTTATCCACGTTCGCAAAGTCGGACGCATCGCTTCGCGGCGGTCGAAAAATTGATTGATTGATGAGTCGAGATTTGGCACAAAAATTACGAGCGACAAATTACAAATTGCGAAACTTGATAATTATATCAAAATCGCCATTGGTAAATCGCCATTCGCAATTGAAATTATTTGACGGCTTTGGCTTGCAGTTCTTTGCCGGGTTTGAAACGAATGGTTTTGCCTGACGGAATCGGGACTTCCTTGCCGGTGCGCGGGTTGCGCCCGATGCCGCGTTTCCGAGGCTTGACGACGAACACGCCGAAGCCGCGCAGCTCGATGCGTTTGCCTTCCGCCATCGCTTCCTTCATCGCGTTAAAAAGCGCGTCAACAACCTGTTCCGCTTTTTGCTTCGGAACGCCGGTTTTATCGGCGACGCGGTTGATAATATCAAGTTTAATCATAATTTTTCGCCTCACGGTTCGGGAAAACATCGGAAAGAAACCACGCTTTGGAAATGTATATGAATAATAAAGACTTAACTCCGCATCTGTCAAGATTTTGCGCTGTTAAATTTAAAATAATTCTCCAAAACCGTTTCGGGCAATTCAAAATGCGGGAAATGTCCGATGTTTTCGAGTTCGACAATATCTGTGTGCGGCATAATTTCCCGAAAGCGTTCGACCAGATGTGCGCCCGAAACTTTGTCCGCCAAGCCGTTGATAAATCGCAATGGAACGCGCGTTCGCTGTAACGCGCCGACCCAGCGTTCACGATATTTCGCGCGTTCGCTCATATAACGAATCAATTTGTGCGCGATTCGCCGACCGTCGTTGAATTTGAAAACCGCCAGAAACTCGTTTAATTCTTCTGCCGTCGGCTGAGTTTCCGCGCCGAAAATTGAAGCCAGATTTTGTTTAAATCGAGAATCGGTGATTAATCTGCCGAACAAAAAACCAAGCGGGCTGATGAGAATTTTCTGAGCGAGAATCGGGCGATGCGTTTCGGGAAACAACGCGCCGTTGAGCAGGCAAATCGTTTCGATAGAAAAATTAAGTCTGTTGTCCTCGCTTCGCGCCAGTAATTCCTGCGTAATCGTGTTGCCGTAATCGTGCGCGAGAATATGAACGCGCTTGATTTTCAAGTGTTCGAGTAACGCCTGCAATATATCCGACTGATTAAACGTCGTGTAATCGAAATCCGGCGGTTTGGCGGAAAAGCCGTAGCCGATTAAGTCGAAGGACAAAACGGCGAAGCGTTCGGCTAATTGTTCCGAGATTTTATGATAATCGTGCGAAGATGTCGGGAAACCGTGCAGACATAATAAAACCTCATCCGAGTTTCGGCTCAGACGATAAAAAATCGGCACACCTTGGTAATCAAAATAATTTCCGCTTTCCCGCCAGTCTTTTAGTTTCATCGCTTAATTTAAAAATGATATTATCTTTTACGCGACTAACAAAAAAGGGGGAATTGGAAAATATGTTAAGAGGACGCGAAAGTTCGAATATCGAAGACCGGCGCGGAATGGGCGGCAGGGGCATTGCTGTTGGCGGCGGCGGAATCGGGGTTTTAGTTTTGGCACTAGTTGTCTGGATGTGCGGCGGCGATCCGCGTGCGCTGCTCGACCAGCTCGGCGGCGGCGACGCTCCGACGCAGACCCAGACGCAGCAGCAACAGCCGCAGGCTAATCCGAATCAAAAGAATCCGCAGGGCGACGACCAGAAGAAATTTGTCGCGTCGGTTCTCGGCAGCACCGAAGACGTTTGGCGCAAAGTTTTGCCGCAGCAGGCACGTCGTCAATACGCCGACCCGAAACTCGTTTTGTTCACCGATCGCGTGCAGTCGGCGTGCGGCATTGCCGGTTCTGCAACCGGACCGTTTTATTGTCCGGGCGACCAGAAACTTTATCTCGATTACGGATTTTTCAACGAATTAGCCCGCGAATTCAAAGCACCGGGCGATTTCGCGCAGGCTTACGTCATCGCGCACGAAGTCGGGCATCACGTCCAAAATCTGCTCGGCACGATGGACAAAGTAAACGCGCAGGGCGAAAACAACCAGCTTTCCGTCAAGCTCGAACTGCAAGCCGACTGTTACGCGGGCGTTTGGGCTTTTTACGCCAACCAGCAAGGATTGGTCGAAGCGGGCGACGCGGAAGAAGCGATTCGCGCCGCATCAGCCGTCGGTGACGATTCGATTCAGAAAAAAGCGCAGGGTTACGTCGTCCCCGAATCGTTCACGCACGGCTCGTCACAGCAAAGAATGCAGTGGTTCCAGCGCGGCTATCAAGCGGGCGATATGCGGCAGTGCAACACTTTCGGACGATGACAATTTCAATGCAATAACTTAATGTGTTTTTCAATTTTTTAATAATAGAGTTTAGTTTATGAAACTTTGCATCTCTACAATTTTAATTTTGATATTTTTCTCTGCTTGCACTCAAAGTTCAAGGGAAGCTAGTAATACAACTAGCAGTAACTCAAGAGCCTTTGATGATTTAACGGTTTATGGCGGACCTTTACATGCCGCCAAAACCACCAAGACTTGGGCAGATGAAACGCAAATACGCCAAACACGCCGACCGCGCTTTGCCAACGATGAACATTACACTTTCAGCCTTAAATATAGACTTTGCTTGCAATGGACACGGTGGAGTTAAACAATGGCTTTTAAATAGTGATGTTCAAATTAAACCAGAAGATGGGAAGTATTTTGAGGATTAACTTATGTCAAACATCATTTTGTGTCTTTCTGTTTTAATCTTAATGTCAGCCTGTGCTGATAATTCTTCACAGAGTCAAAACATAAACAAAAGTCGCAAATATCAGCACACCGTCTCCATCTCCTAAATTTTCCCCAACACCTGCGATAGCGGAAAACACGATCCAGCAAGCTATTGATGAGTTCATAAATAAAAACTACAATGGCTACAAATTACAAGGAATGTCTTATGTTGAGTGCGGACAATACAGTTCGCCCTGTGATTTGATTTAATTAAAGGAAACAGCAAAAAGTAGTTACAGTTATCGCTAAAGAGTTTTACCGTGCAAATGGAAGTAGTTTATTGGCTGAGTTTACGGAACAACGTCACGATTGATTTATCACAGCAGAAAATAGATGAAATCAAACAGAGATGTTTTGGAAAATCTAACTTCGAGGAGTGCCAAAGTTTTATAGATGATGCTCGCGCATCTGGCGATTTATAAATCAAAAAATCGTAAGCGAATTGCAAGTATTGCTGTGATGCCTTAATCCTTATAACTCGCGTCAATCCTGTCCAGCTTTCTGAGCAGCGCGGGGAAAACCAAATCCGAGCCCAAGCCTTTGGTGACCGTCGCGACCTGCACTTCGATGCCGTTTAAAATTTCCGGCGCGGTGTGAATTAATTCCTTGCCGCCCGACTGCGCGAGAATTTGGATGCGGCACGCGGATTCTAAAATATACACGAATAAAAACGCTTCGCCGACGGATTTGCCGACGGTTAGAACGCCGTGATTTCGCAGCATCATAAAATTCTTCGCGCCCAAATCCGTCACGAGTCGCGGTTTTTCGTCGGCGTTTAACGCTACGCCTTCGTAATCGTGATAGGCGAGGCTTGAAAGCGGAAACAGCGACGTTTGCGAGAGCGGCAGAAGCCCTTCTTTCTGCGCCGAAACTGCCGTGCCGTAAAGCGAATGCGTGTGCAGAACGCAAGCCGCGTCTTCGCGTGCCTGGTGAATTGCGCTGTGAATGGTAAAGCCTGCCGGATTGATAAAGTTCGTCGTGTCGGAAATTATCTTGCCGTCAAGATCAACTTTCACGAGGCTCGAAGCCGTGATTTCGTCGAACAGAAAGCCGTACGGATTGATTAAAAAATGATGCGCTTCGTTCGGGACACGCGCCGAGATGTGCGTGAAAATAAGGTCGTCCCAGCCGTAATGCGCGACGAGGCGATAAGCGGCGGCGAGATGCACGCGCGTTTCCCATTCTTCGGGCGAAACAGTTTCTTTGATTGATTCGGACATAAATTTAGAGAGGAAATTTACGGGGATGAAGCAGATGAAATGGATTAGGAGGATTTTTTCGTTATAAATCTGCCCGGTTTTTATCCCTTTTTATCTCTTTCATCCGTGTAAATTATTCCTCGATAATCGGCTCGAACGGTTTGCCGTAGATTTCCTGATACACCCAGCCTAAAAATCTGACTTCCGCCGTGCATAAGGCTTCGAGCCAGCCGCTGGTTAAATAAAAACGGCGTTCGGTTTCGTCGGGAATCTGCGCGGCTTGCGCCACTTGCGATTCGCCGTGAACTAATTTATAACTCTTGGCGAGGTCTTCGTTCATCTGTCTCGATTCGCCCAACGCCTGCAAAACCTTTGTAATCCATTCGCGCATCGTCGGTTCCGAATCGTATTCGGCGACTGCCTGAAATGCGCCGATAGCGAAACGCGCTTCGGCATTTTCAAACGGGTAAATTTCCACGCCGTGCGCTTCGTCGTCCGCTTGCTTCCACTGAAACAATTCTTCGACGTGCGCGTTGCGAACTACGCCCACGCGACTGTCAAAAGTCAAAAACCATTCGAGCATATCAGCTAACGAATTCGTATTTATCGCGCCGTCCGCTTCTTTTATTAATTTCGGCGGCATATTTTCCGCCTGTTTCGCTTCGTTCATCATAATTCTATTAATCTACCAAATCGGCAACTGCTTGGCACTCATCGACAACCACTCAAAACGTATCGGCAAGCGTGTAATGTCGTCAGCAACTGTTCCGCGCTCACTCGCCGCTCTGTAAACACCAATCGACAACCAATGGAACGCCGTCACCTTGACGGCGTTCCATTGATTTGACAATCAAAACTCGCCCGCGTTTCGCCGACCCAATCGCCGCGCCGGTTTTTTATCGGCAGCGGTGAAAATTCCTTTAACGCGCCCGCGTCGAAAATGCCTAATTGCCGCAAAAGTTCGACCAAAACGACAGCGCGGGCGCGTTTGTCGTCGCCGTCCTCGATTTTCAGGGCGATGCCTAAGCCTTTTGGATATTGTTTCGAAGGCAAAATCGCCGCCGAATAAACGCCTTCCGCACCGATTTTGGAAATCAATTTGCCGCTGCCTTCACGCATCAGCATCGTGTCCAATCTATCCGTGCCGCCGATCATTTCGGGATGTTCGAGCATCGCCGAGACAATCGTTCGACACGCCTTTTTCGTCGTTTCGTCAAAAGCGTCAGGCGGATTAACGAGCCGCACAAAAGCCTTTGCCATCGCCGACACCGGAACAGCGAAATTCGGCGCGGCACAGCCGTCAATACCGAGTTTTATTTCGCTGACCGGAACGTCGGTAAATTCCGCGACTGTTTGCAGAATCGCCCGCTGCAAAGGATGTTCAAGCTGTTCGTAAGTCGTAATGTCAGCGTTCGCATTGACGCAAAAAGCGAGCATCGCCGCATGTTTGCCTGAACAATTATTATGCAGCTGCGTCGGCGTTTCACCTTTGCGCGTCATCTCGGCGGCGCGTTTTTCATCAAACGGCAATTGCACACCGCACCGCAAATCAGCCTCCGATAAACCGATTTCCGCCAGCATCGCCGCGGCAGTTTCCGTGTGCATCCGTTCGCCCGAATGCGAACCGCAAGCCAGCGCGATTTCTTTTTCGGAAAACCCGAAACGGTCAGCCGCGCCGCTCTCCAAAAACGGAATCGCCTGAAACGACTTTGCCGACGAACGCCAAAACGTCACCGTTTCCGGGTCGCCCAAACTGAAAACAGTTTCGCCGTCGCCGTCAACAATTATCAAATGCCCGCGATGTAAAGATTCGACCGTTTCGCCGCGAATCACTTTTGCCAAAATTTCAGATTGCATAAATTATTTCACCGCGGAGACGCAGAGAAAATCGAATAAAATCTCTGCGTCTCCGCGGTTCAATTCTTGTTTGTCGCGCCGAGCATTTCCCGCGCGTGCTGTCTGGCTGTGTCGGTAATCTGCGCGCCGGTCAGCATTCGGGCGATTTCCTCGATTTGTTCCGCCGCGTCCAGATTTTTCACGCCGACTTTGGTTTTTTTGCCGACGGTTTCCTTCTGCACGAGAAAATGCCGGTCAGCCAAAGACGCGACCTGCGGTTGGTGCGTGACGCATAAAACCTGCTGCGTTTTCGCCAACTCTTTCAATTTCAAACCGACCGCTTCGGCGACGCGACCGCCGATGCCGACATCAATTTCGTCGAACACGACCGATTTTTCCGCATCCGAAGATTTCGCCGTCGTTTTTAAAATCAGCATCAAACGCGACGCTTCGCCGCCCGAAGCGACTTTCGCCAAAGCCTTCGGCGATTCGCCGACGTTCGCCGAAAAATAAAACTCGATTTGGTCAAAACCTTTCGCCGTCAGATTTTTCGTGCCTTCGCCCTTCAAATTTGCCGCATCAATCCGAACTTCAAATCTGGCTTTTTCGAGCGCGACCGCTTTTAAGCTCGCTTCAACTTCTTTTTCAAACTTTCTCGCCGCCTTTACGCGCTTTTCGTGCATTTCTGCCGCGATTTTTAAATAGTCTTCGCGCTCTTTCGCCAAAACGCGCTTTAATTCTTCCTTGCGTTCTTCAAAAGTTTCAATGTTTTTCAAACGCGCTTCGGATTCCGCCAAATGCGCCAAAACCGTCTCAATCGCGCCGCCGTATTTGCGTTTCAAACGCGAGATTTCCGCCAGACGATTTTCGATTTCTTCCAATCTTTCCGGCGAAAATTCGAGACCGCCGCGAAAATCTCTGACCGCGAACGCTAAATCTGCCAGAACTGCGTTCGCCGTCTGCAAACCTTCGTCGTATTCCTTGAAACTCGATTCAAACTCGCTCAATTCGGCGATTCTTCTGGCTGCTTTTTCGAGCGTCGAAACGGTAGATTCTTCGTTGTCGTAAAGAAGCAAATACGCTTCGTCGCTCAGGGCGGAAAGTTTTTCGACGTTGTTCAAACGCCGCTTTTCCTCGTTCAGCGCGTCGTCTTCGCCCATCTGCGGATTGATTTTCCTGATTTCATCAACCTGAAACTGCAAAACGTCCAAAAGCTGTAGTTTCTGCGCTTCGTCCTCGCGCAAATTTTCGATTTCGCGCTGAGTTTTCGCCATCGCGCGGTATTTGTCCACCAGATTTTTTCGCAGGCTTTGCAAGTTCGCGTACTCGTCCAGAATTTCCAAATGATTCGCCGGATTAAACAACGTCGTCTGTTCGCCCTGACCGTGAATGTCCACGAGAAACGCGCCGATTCGTTTGAGAAAATTGCTGGTAACAAGCTGATTATTAACAAAAATCCGGTTCTTGCCGTTCAAAGACAATTCGCGCCGCACGATCAAATCAATTTCCTGCGCGTCTTCGATTTCAACACCGCTTTCATAAAACATCTCGTGCAGATCAGCGTTCGAAACGAGATTGAAAAGTCCTTCAATTCGCGCCGATTTCTCGCCTTCCTTGATCAAATCCGAAGAAACTCTGTCGCCCGTCAACGCGCCCAAACTGTCCACAATAATTGATTTCCCCGAACCGGTTTCGCCCGTCAAAAGATTCAAACCGTGCGAAAATTCTATCTGCAATTCGTCAATCAGCGCGATGTTTTTGATTTTTAAAAGTGAAAGCATAATCCAAATTTAGATTTTGAATTTCGGATTTCGGATTGTAAAGCCGTGATGATTGGAAAAATCGTATTCACCGCCAAGGACGCGAAGGACGCAAAGAAAAATAAGTCAAAAGCGAACGTTGAACATATAATTTTCTTTCATTTCAGCCTTTAAATACTTTGCGTCCTTCGCGTCCTTGGCGGTTTAGAGTTTTTTCAAAAGTTTCTCGCCTTTCGTCCATTTGCCGTTCGAGAAAATTGCGTCGGGCGCGCTAATTTTATCGAAATCCTTTACTGTCCAATCAATCGTGCGCGATTTTTTGTAAAACCAAAGTTCTCCGCTCGTGCCGTTTCGCAATAGTCCGGCTTTGTTGACGAGATAAAAATCTTTCACGTCGTATTCTTCCAAACCGGCGTAAATTGATAAATCGCCGATTTCACGAATGTAAGCCAGAGCCTTTTCATTAGCGCGTTTTCGTTCGACGTTCATCGAAACATCAGCGATAAAAGGTTCCGCGTTTTGGGAAAAATCAACGACATTGGCGCGGCGGAAAATAAAATTATAAATATTGCCCGAATCGTTGCGCGGCAGTTTGTCGTAGATTTTCGCGTCGGCAGTTTGCTCGCTTCGATCAGCCAAAGATTTGAGCGCGGTCAGATACGCGACGAAGTTCATTTTCACCAGAAACATCTCGCTTTTGCCGTAAAGTTCGCCGGTTTCGACTAAAATTACGGGCGTTCCCCATTCGGAAATTCTGTCGCCGAACGCGCGCGGATTATATTCGTCGTCGTATTTAGCGATATGTCCTTCGATAAAATTATTCAGCGCGGAAATCATCAGCGCACAGATGCGTTTGTTGCGCTCGCTGCCTGCGTTAAATTTCCCTTCGGGATCGCCCGTTACGACGAGCAGGGAGATCGCCGCCTGTTTATTCGTGTTTCCGGCGGTCGTCAGCGATTGTTGATTATGCAGATTAAATCCGATGTCGGGTTTCCATTCATCGCGCAATTTTTTCAATAATTGACCTTCGGGCGTTTGCAAATCCACCGCGTCGCGATTGATGTCAATTGACTGCAAATTTCGCCGTTGAAAAAGTTCCGCGCCGTCAGGATTGAGCATCGGCACAACGCGAAGCGTTAAATTATTTTCCAACTCTTTAACCCAGCTTTTCGCGCGATTTTTCTGTAAATAAACGAGCATATCAAGCACGGCGGGCGTTGCCGTCGGCTCGTCGCCGTGCATCTGCGACCACATAAAAACTTTCGTTTTCCCCTTGCCCCATTCGACTTGATAAATCTCGCGCATCGCATAAGATTTGCCGACTTCTTCAACCTTTAAGCCGATTTTCTTTAATTCATCAAGCTGTTTTTTCAAATCAGCGTGGCGCAGATTTGACGGCAGAATCGTGGAAAAATGCTGCCTTTCCCAATCGGCGGCAAAATCCTTCGCGGTCTGCGCCGAAGTGGTTGAATGAAACAAAAGAAGAAAAGCAAAAAGCAGTAAAGTGATTTTCATAACGAAAAGATAATACTTTCTTTAGAGCAAAAATAAAACGGCAAATTGCGTAAATTTGCCGTCAGGGAATTTATAAATGGTGGCTGGAGGTGGGCTTGAACCACCGACCTCGGGGTTATGAATCCCGCGCTCTAACCAGCTGAGCTACCCAGCCACGAATTACTAATTATAATTCGATGAGCGGAAAAATCAAGCGAATTTTGGCGAAAATTGATTTCTGCACTTATCATAGTTAGTTGTAGATCGAAAGTTCTGGAAACAAAACGATTTATGGGAGTGGTGCAGAGAAAATTATCAAAGACTTTTAACGACTTTTTCGATTCGGAAAAAGCGAGCGGCATTTTGCTGATTGCCTGCACGGTTGTTTCCCTGCTCGTCACAAATTCGACGCTGGGCGCGAATTATTTAAGTTTCTGGCATACGAACATTGGCGGTTTGAGCGTTGAGCTTTGGGTCAACGACGCGCTGATGGCGATTTTCTTTTTGCTGATCGGTTTGGAACTCCAACGCGAGATGAAAGTCGGCGAACTATCCGACATCAAAAACGCAATGCTGCCGATTTTCGCGGCAATCGGCGGAAGCGTCTTTCCCGCGCTGATTCATTTTCTGTTCAATCGCGGAACGGCGACGCAAGCCGGCATCGGAATTCCGATGGCGACCGACATCGCCTTCGCGCTCGGCGTTCTCGCGCTTTTGGGCAAACGCGTTCCCGCCAGCTTAAAAGTTTTTCTGACCGCGCTCGCCGTCATAGACGATTTGGGCGCGATTATCGTCATCGCGGTTTTCTATACGGCGAAACTCTCGACCGTTTATCTGTTCGGCGCGATAATTGTTTTCGGGATTTTGTTTCTATTAAAAAAAGCAGGCGTGATGTCGCTCGTGCCGTATCTGATCGCCGGCATTTTGCTGTGGTTATTGATGTTCAAATCCGGCATTCACGCGACTATTGCGGGAGTTTTACTGGCTTTCACGATTCCGTTCTCGGCAAAAGAAGAGGACGAAGATTCACCTTCCTACAAACTCGAAAACTTTCTGCATAAACCGGTCGCATTTGTAATTTTACCGGTTTTCGCGCTCGCCAATACGGGAATCGTTGTCGGCGCGGACGCTTTGCAGAATTTGGCGACCGCTAACAGTGCGGGAATCGGTGCCGGACTTTTGTTCGGTAAATTAATCGGCATCACGCTTTTGAGTTTCATCGTCGTCAGGTTAAAGATCTGCAAACTGCCGCTCGATTTGAACTGGAAACACGTTTTCGGCGCAGGAATTTTGGGCGGCATCGGTTTTACGATGTCAATTTTTATCACCAACCTGGCGTTCATTAGCGAGGCGAACCTTATTAACAGTTCAAAAATAGCGATTCTGCTGGCTTCCGTAGTTGCGGGAATAATTGGTTTTTCGTGGCTCAAACTGTTCGGTAAACCCGAAGAATCCGACGCGGATGTTGATGCGATGGATTTTGACCTAACGGAAATTTAACCCTGAAAGAAAATAAGTTAAGCGTTGTAAATCAAACGATTTATAACGCTTAACTTGTTTCCAAAATCCTAAATTCTTTATCTTCTCGCTGCATTCAAAACAGTTTCGGCTTCTTTGCTCAAAGCGTCTTTCGCACGGTCTTTAAGGTGACGGGAAATCCGGGTTTCCGCCGCCCGAAGTTTTGAAAATCATTTTATCGCGACAGCCGCCTGTTCGTTCGCCATCCATCTGCGGAACTTGCGAACGCGAAGTCATCGGACAGGAAAACTCCGGCAAATCAACCTACCAGCCGTCAATTTCGATTTTCATATTTTCCTTCGACTGCTTACGCAAAAGCCGTCGAAACGTGGAAAAAGCTGCAAACGGTAGACAAACTTTATCCGGTCACAGCGCGAAATTTCTGGCAGAAGCAGAAGAAAAACTCTATCGTTAAAATATTCTTTTGCAACTCGCCTTTTGGGTTCGGCAATCATAAAATCTTGTAACAAGGAGGAAATTTATGCGTAATAAACTTTTGACGATAGCGGCGACGTTGTTTGTTTTATTCAATTCGGTTTTCGCGCAGACGCGCGGTGTGACCGTCATCAGCGAACCGAATGCGGCGGTTTGGCTGGACGAAGTGCTGCGCGGCACAACTGACAAAGGCGGAAAATTGGTTATTAAATCAGTTCCGGCGGGCGCACATAAAATTCGCGTTCGAGCCGACGGATTTAAAGAAACGTCGCAAAATCTGCTTGCCGCGCAGAAAGGCGATGTAAAAATCGAAATGACGGCGACGACCGACAAAGCTGAACTTATGTTTCAGGAAGCTGAAAGATTGTCGGCTAGCGACCGCGACAAAGCCGTCGCCGCGTATCGCGCTGCTATCGCCGCGCGCCCGAAATACGCCGAAGCGAATCTCGGATTAGCGCGTGTTTTACTGGCAAAAAACGAATTTGATGCCGCGCTGGTCGCTGTCAAGGAAGCGAAGAAAGCGCGGCTTGCCTATGCCGAAGCATCGGCGGTCGAAGGCAGAATTTACGTTGCGCGCGGCGAAGAAGATGATGAAGCGAAAGCGATTGCCGCCTTCAAACGCGCCATCGTCGAAGGCAAAAATCTTCAGCCCGAAGCGCAAACCGGTTTGGGTTTGCTGTATAAAGAAAAAGCGGAGATTGCGGGAAGCGGCAGTGATTATGAAGCGGAAGCAGCCAATTATCTGCTTGCCGCCGGATATTTCAGAAAAGCCATCGCCCAACTCGGCGGCGCACCGGACGCGATTACGCTTTATCAATTTCTAGGTTTGGCGTATGAAAAAATGAAAAAACCAACGCAAGCCATTGCTGTTTACGAAGAATTTCTGCGTGCCTTTCCCGATTCGAGCGAGGCGACAGCAGTGCAGTCGTTCATCGTCCAACTCAAAAAGGAAATGAGCGCACAATAAAAAACGGCAATTTCGGACGAATTAATCACCGAAGTTCAGGGAAAGGCGAGCATTCGAGCAGCAACGAATTCCAAAGCAGCAGGCAAAACGGTTGATGCGAAAATTGAACTCGGCGGCGTTTGTAAAGAATGTCTTAAAATCGCAGTTGTCAGAGTTTCAATTGCCACAACAGAATCTATCAAAATAAATCATTAAAATTGACTTTAAAAAATAAAAAAGTGCGTCGGCTATAAGACGCACTTTTTTATTTTTTGGTGAGATGTTTTAATTAGTTAGGCATTAAAACTGTGTCAACAACGTGAATCACGCCGTTTGATTGCTTAACATTGGCGATTGTGACGCGCGACATTCCGCCTTTTTCGTCGGTTAAAACGAGCGTGCTGCCGTCCATCGAAGCCGTCAGCATTCCGCCGGCGACGGTCTTGAACATTGCTTTGCCGTTGCCTTTCTTAATGGCTTTCATAATTTTCTTGGAATCCATATTTCCCGCGACGACGTGGTAAGTCAAAATTTTCGCGAGCATTGCTTTGTTTTCCGGCTTCAAAAGTGTGTCAACCGTGCCAGCCGGTAATGCGGCAAATGCGGCATTTGTCGGCGCGAAAACCGTGAACGGTCCTTTGCCCATTAAGGTATCAACCAATCCGGCAGCTTTGACAGCAGCGACCAAAGTCGTGTGGTCAGCCGAATTCATCGCGTTTTCGACGATATTTTTGGTTTTATACATCGCCGCGCCGCCAACCATCGGGTTGTCGCTCTTCATCATTTTGTCCTGTGCTGACGCGCCGACGACGACCATTGCCAATAAAAAAAATGCAAAAACTAACTTTCTCATAATATTCCTTCCCTTTTGTTTTAATTTAAGAGTTAAAATCACTCTTTGAATAGTTTTCGCCTGAATGAAAGAAACGGATTCAGATATTTGCAGTAAAATTTCTTTGTCTGTAAGAAATGACGCCAAGTAAGCACTTTAAAAATAATTGCGCGGGCTATTTTGATGAAACAGCCCGCGCAATTATTTTGTCTAATCGAAATTTTACGCAATCGTGATTTCTTTGGAAAGATAAACATCCTGAATCGAGTTTAGTAATTCCGCGCCTTCTTTCATCGGACGCTGAAACGCTTTTCTGCCCGAAATCAAGCCGGTTCCGCCGCCGCGTTTGTTGATAACGGCAGTCCGAACCGCGTCCGCCGTATCGGATTCGCCTTTCGATTCGCCGCCCGAATTGATCAATCCGCAGCGTCCCATATAACAATTCGCTACTTGATAACGCACCAAATCAATCGGATTATCGGTCGTCAGTTCCGAATAGATTTTCGGATTCGTTTTGCCGTAACTGCTTTCGACGTTCAGCGCGTTAAAGCCGCCGTTGTTGGTCGGCAGTTTCTGTTTGATGATGTCAGCCTGAATCGTCACGCCGAGATGATTCGCCTGTCCGGTCAAATCGGCTGACGTGTGATAATCAACGCCGCCGGTTTTGAATTGCGGATTTCGCAGGTAACACCAGAGAATCGTCGCCATTCCGAGTTCGTGCGCGTAGGCGAACGCTTCGGAAACTTCGACGATCTGGCGCGTTGATTCGTCCGAACCGAAATAAATCGTCGCGCCGACGGCGACCGCGCCCATATCTCTGGCTTGATTGATCGTGCCGAACATTACCTGATCGAATTTATTCGGATAAGTCAGGAGTTCGTTGTGATTAATTTTGACGATAAACGGAATTTTGTGCGCGTATTTGCGGGCGACGATGCCAAGCACGCCGAACGTCGAAGCGACCGCATTGCAGCCGCCTTCCATCGCTAATTTGACGATGTTGTCAGGATCGAAATACTGCGGATTCGGCGCAAAACTCGCGCCTGCCGAATGTTCGATGCCCTGATCAACCGGCAAAATAGAAAGGTAACCCGTGCCGCGCAAGCGTCCGTTATCGAAAAGCGTTTGAATCGAACGCAGAACCGCCGGATTACGGTCGGATTGCGCCCACACGCGGTCAACAAAATCCGCGCCCGGTAATTGGAGATTTTCTTTCGGTATCGTGTTTGAAGTGTAATTCAACAGCGTTTCGGCATCCGCGCCGAGCAAACCTTGAATTTTGCTGAAATCAATAGCCATTTTTTATAAGTTCCTCACTGATTATGAATTTAATAAAGCGTTTTGCGCCCAATTGTAACACAAAATGATGTTTCCGGCTCGCAATTGCATTTTTCGCTTTCAATTGAACTTTGATTATAGTATAAAATTATTTCGCCGATAAATTTAGCAGCTTTTACCGAAAAGCTGTCATCCGAAGCGAATTCACCGACCGAGTACAAAAATTTAACTTTGCGGCTGCTTTTCCTCTAGCAAGCGGCTCTAACCTGAACCCGTTCGTCCGCTAAATGCGGCAACTTTACTAGACAGAGGTATTACAAACAATGGTCTATAATCACAGAAAGCGTTTTTTTCTGATTTCCCTGTTGAGCGTCTTGTTGATCTGCTCACACGCCGTTTTCGCTCAAGATAAAAACTGGCGCGAAATTTCACCTGCCGAGCTGCAGCTAAAAACTCCGCGTGTCGAACCGGACGCGGATGCCGAAGCTATTTTC
The DNA here is from genome assembly GCA_963761145.1 of Pyrinomonadaceae bacterium. GTDB lineage: Bacteria > Acidobacteriota > Blastocatellia > Pyrinomonadales > Pyrinomonadaceae. The sequence goes on along the minus strand of CAVXFU010000010.1, from coordinate 206,018 downwards.
TGGGAAGTCCGCGTTGACGACAGCGATTCGAACGAGCTCGCGCTCAGACATTATGTGCGCGTTAAGATTTTCACCGAACGCGGGCGCGAAAATTACAGCAAATTCGATATTCCTTTCACCAAAGGAATAAAAATCAAGGATATTGCCGCACGTATCGTTAAACCGGACGGTTCGACGGTCGAAATCGGCAAACAGGATATTTTCGAGCGCGAAATCGTTAAGGCGAACAAAGTCAAAATCAAAGCCAAATCGTTCGCCATTCCCAACATTGAGCCGGGCGTGATCGTCGAATATCGTTATAAAGAAGTCATCGAAGATGCCGGCGCGAAAGGAATGAATCTGGTTTTCCAGCGCGAAATTCCGGTGGAGACGCTTTCTTATTATTACAAACCGTACAACAAACGCGAGCCGAATTATCAATCGTTTAATTTTACCGACACGAAATTTATCAAAGACGAAAAAGGCTTCTATCTGGCGCAGCGAACTAATGTTCCGGCGTTTAAGGAAGAGCCGAAAATGCCGCCGAGCGATATGGTGCGCCCGTGGATGCTTCTTCAGGGCATAGACGTTAATTATACGGTGAATGCTTTCTCATATTCGTTCAGTATCAAGGACCCGAGCAATCCGAGTTTGTATTGGGGCGCGGTCGGCAAGCAAAATTCCGCACTTTTGAAATTTATTAATAAGCCCGATAAGGAAATCAAGCGAGTCGCTTCAGAAGTCACGGCTTCGGCTTCGACACCCGAAGATAAACTGCGCAAACTTTACGAATTTTGCCAGACGCAAATTAAAAATACTTCTTACGACTCGACTTTGACCGACGAACAGCGGGCGAAACTGCCGAAAATCAAAGAGATTACCGATGTTTTGAAAAATAAATCGGCGAGTTCGCAGTATATTGATATGCTGTTCAGCGCGATGGCAAATTCGCTCGGTTACGAAACGCGCGTCGCTTTTGCAGGCGACCGCAGCAAAATGTTTTTCAATCCGGAAATGACCAACGAGTCTTTTATTCATCCGGCGGCAATCGCCGTGAAAGTCGGCGAAGACTGGAAATTTTATAATCCGGGCGTGAGCTTTTTGTCTGCCGGAACACTCGTCTGGTATGAAGAAAACGTCTGGGCGCTGCTTGTCGGCGAGACCGCTTCGGCGTGGGTCAAAACGCCGTATTCCGATAAGGATCAAACCGTCGCCAAACGCACCGGCAGATTCAAACTGCTCGAAGACGGCACGCTCGAAGGCACGGTTCGAGTCGAATACAGCGGGCAGATGGCTCTCGATTACAAATTCGGAAGTTACGATATTTCCCCCAATCAGCGCGAGGAAAATTTGAAAAGCGAAATCAAACGGCGGATGAGTACGGCGGAAGTTTCGGATATTCAGATGGAAAACGTCAGCGAATCGGGGAAAACATTTATCCAGCAATACAAGATCCGCGTGCCGAATTACGCGCAGAAAACCGGCAAGCGAATTTTCCTGCAACCCGGATTTTTTGAATACGGCGAAAGTCCTTTGTTTGCGACGGCGACGAGAAGGTACGACGTTTATTTCAATTATCCGTGGTCGGAAAATGACGATATTGAGATTGAAATGCCGAAAGGCTTTGCTCTGGATAACGCCGACGTTCCGGCTCCTTTGGCTGACGCGCAGAAAATCAGTTCCCTGTCCATCAAAATCGGCGTGGACGATAAGGCGAATACGTTGAAATATCAACGCAAATTTTTCTTCGGCGGCGGCAATAATACACTGTTTCCGTCAGCGTCTTACAAACCTTTGAAAAGTTTGTTTGACGAATTTCACAAATCTGACACGCACACGATTACGCTCAAACAAAATTAGTTTCCTACCGAGTTTTTTTCCAGGAGATTTTATGAATTTACTTTCCCGCTTAACGATTTCGACTTTTGCCGCGCTTGTATTTTTCACAAATGCTTTTGCCGACGGCGGCGCACCGAATTGGCTAAAACAAGCTGCCGCCGTTCAGCTGCCGACTTACGGCAAAGAGGTTTCAGGCGTGATTCTTTACAACTCAAAAGATGAAACGCTCGACTCGGAAGGAAAATTAGTAACGATCGAAAATCGTGCCGTGAAAATTCTGACTCGCGAAGGTCGTCAAAACGCCGTCGCCGTCGCGCTTTATCTGATGAGTTCGAGCAAAGTGCGCGACATCAGCGGCTGGCTGATTCGTCCCGACGGTTCGGTTAAGGAATATGATAAAAAATTCGTTCTCGACCAAATTTCCGACACCGACGATATTTACAACGAATACCGCGTTAAAGTGATTGACGCGTCGAGCGACGTTGATACCGGATACATTTTCGGTTACAGCATCGTGACCGAAGAAAAGCCGCTTTTTTATCACGAGAATTTCAATTTTCAGACGGATTTGCCGGTCATTCACTCCAGATTCAGCCTGAATTTGCCGTCGGGCTGGAAGGCTTCGAGTATGACGTTCAATCACGCGGAAATTAAACCGCAATTGAACGGTGCGAGCTATGTTTGGGAACTGCGCAATCTGCCGTTCGTCGCCGATGAACCGATGAGTCCGTCGGTCAGAAACATCGTGCCGCGCATCGCCGTCAATTTCGCGCCGGAAACTGGAACGCAAGCCGACGGGCGCACTTTTACCGATTGGACGGCGGTTTCGCGCTGGGAAAGCAGTATGAGCGATCCGTCCGTAATCATTGACGATGCGGTTGCCGCCAAAACGAAAGAATTAACGGCAACGGCGAAAACCGAACTCGAAAAAATTCGCGCTATCGGCAGTTACGTGCAGAATTTGCAGTATATTTCAATTGACATCGGTGTCGGACACGGCAACGGTTATCGTCCGCGTCCTTCAAATCTGGTTTTGAGTCGCGGTTACGGCGACTGCAAAGACAAAGCGAATCTGATGCGGGCAATGCTTCGGGTTTTGAAAATCGAAGCCTATCCGGTGGCGATTTATTCGGGCGATCCGACGTTCGTGCGCGAAGAATGGGCTTCGCCGGATCAATTCAACCACGCGATTATCGCTGTCAAAGTCAGCGATGAAACCGTTACGCCGACCGTTTTGAATCATCCGAAACTCGGACGGCTTTTGATTTTCGACGCGACCGACCCGTTTACGCCGGTCGGCGATTTGCCTGATTATCTGCAAGGCAGTTTCGCGCTGATTGGTGCGGGCGAGAGCGGCGGTTTATCGAAAATGCCGATTACGCCGCCGGAAACGAACCTTTTAGAGCGAAACGTTGAAGTCAATATGACGGCAGACGGCGGCATCAAAGGCGTTATCAAAGAGATTGCCAACGGTCAGGAATCAACGATGTTTCGCGCTCAACGCCGGATGCTTTCGGCGGGAGATTACAACAAAATGATCGAAGGCTGGCTGACGCGCGGCGCGACCGGCGCACAGCTCGTCAAAATTACGCAGACCGATAAACAGGCGAGCGCGAGCTTTGATTTGGACGTAGAATTTTCCGTTCCGCGTTACGCGCAGTTGATGCAAAATCGTCTGCTCGTGTTCAAACCAACGATTGTCGGCAGACGCGGCGGCATTTTTCTAACCGAAGCGAAACGCGATCAGCCGGTGATGCTCGATTCAAATTCGATGCGCGAAACCGTAACGTTTAATCTGCCAGTCGGCTTTGTCGTTGACGAAATGCCCGATGCGGTAAATTTGGAAATGCCGTTCGGTAAATATTCGACGAAATACGAAGTTAAAGATGACAAACTCGTTTTCACGCGCTCGCTTGTGACATCGAGAACGACTGTGCCGGTTGACAAATACAGCACCGTTAAAGATTTCTATTCGAAAATAATGGCAGCGGAACAAGCTCCGGTCGTGCTTTTGAAAAAGTAGGAATCAGGAAACGATAAACGAAAAGCGAAGGATTCGATGGCGAATTCTTCGCTTTCTTGCTTTTACAACGTCCGACGGGAATTTTCGTCATTTTCGCAACGTTTTTATCATTTTCGCAACATTTTTATCATTCTCACGATGTTTTTATCATTTTCGCAATGTTTTTATCATTTTCACAATGTTTTCGTCAATATCCCAATGTTTTTCATCAATATCGCAATGTTTTCGTCAATATCCCAATGTTTTTATCATTATCGCAAGATTTTTGCGAGTTTCACACGATTTTTGCGAGTTTCACATCGTTCGGGACAGATTAGCCGTTAACGACTGACTTTCAAAGCGAATATCGCTTTCGGCGAGCAGTCGTCGCTAAATCGCAACATTCAGCGACGGCGCAAGCGTCGGCGGTTTTCGTCGGCTGACTTTTCACATTTCGCTTTTCACTTTACACTAAACGAATATGCTCAAACGCTTTATGCACAACCGCGAACGGCATTACGCGATGCTCAACGACAATCGCGTCGTCCGCGAATTTGAATGGGGAACCGAATTAATTAAAGAAAATGCTAACGGTGACGACCCGCGCCAAATCTTCCGCGATTACACGAAACGAGTTTTAGCCAACAGCGACGAATTTTTCTTCGCGCCCGACATCAAAGATTACAAATTAACGGATAAAATTTTAACGTGGACGAGCGCGATTCAAACGACTTCGATTGAAAATAACACGGCTTACGCGCAGTTTTTCCCGCACGCGAACAATAAAAAATCAGCCGTCGTCGTGCTGCCGCACTGGAACGCTAAGAGCGGAACTTATTTCGATTTGTGCAAGGTTTTCAACAAAGTCGGCGTGTCGGCTCTGCGTTTGACTTTGCCGTATCACGAAGAACGGATGCCGCCCGAATTGAACGCGCCGATTATCTGGTCGCGCCAAACGTCGGGCGCACTTTGCAGAGTTTGCAGCAATCGGTCGTTGACACGCGCGCCGCCGTCCGCTGGTTAAAAGAGCAAGGCTATGAAAAAGTCGGAGTCGTCGGCACGAGCATCGGAAGCTGCGTCGGATTTTTCGCCTTCGCGCACGATTTGACGATTGACGCGGGCGTTTTCAATCACGTTTCAGGCTACGTCGCCGATGTCGTCTGGCAAGGTCTTTCGACGTATCACGTCAAAGAAGGCATCGGCGATAATGTTACGCTGGATGAACTCAGAGAATTCTGGCTGCCGATTTCGCCGATGCTTTATATGGACAAACTCGCAAAAATGCCGCCGCGCCCGCAACGCTATATCTACACGCTCTACGATTTGACGTTTCCCGTTGATCTGTCGCGCGATATGATGCGCTCGCTGCGCGAACATAAAATCAAACACGATGTCGTGAAAATTCCCTGCGGACATTACACTCTGGGAGAAAAACCGTGGGTTTATCTCGACGGCTGGAAAATCGTCGCGTTTCTGCGGAAGCATTTGCGATGAAATTTGCACTAATCTGTCAGTAAAGCATAGAATTAACTTATAGGTTTGTGGTGAATAATCACATAGCAACATCGCTGAGCTTTGAAAATCTGACTGCGCCGGAATTCTCTTCTCTCGCTCGTACGCGCCAAATTGTTCTGGCTTACGGATGGAACTCGACTTCTTATCAAATTTTAAATCCGGGAATCAAGCATTGGTTTTCATCTGTGAGCGAGGCGGTTGTGGGCTATGCCGAGTGCTGCGGAGTGCGCGTGGTGGCAGGTGCGCCCGTTTGCGCGATTGAAAATTTAGAATTGGTCGCCGCCGAATTCGAGCGCGATGCGCGGCGGGAAAACAAACGTGTCTGTTATTTCTGCGCCGAAGAAAGGCTTGAATCGGTTTACGCCGTTTCATCCGATTACGCCAAAATTCTGCTCGGCGCACAGCCCGTTTGGAATCCCGCCAATTGGTCGAACGTTGTCGCCGGACATAAATCTTTGCGGGCGCAGTTGAATCGGGCGCGAAACAAAGGCGTAATAGTAACGGAATGGTCGAACGTTAAAGCGCAAAACAATCCGGTGCTGAACAAATGTCTGCGCGAATGGCTCGAAGCCAAAGGATTGCCGCCGCTCGGTTTTCTGGTCGAACCGGAAACGTTGACGCGACTGTCAGACCGCCGCGTTTTTGTCGCGGAAGCAGGCGGCGAAGTTGCCGGATTCGTCCTGTTATCGCCGGTGGCAAGACGCAACGGCTGGCTGTTCGAGCAGTTCGTTCATTGCCCTGATTCGCCGAACGGGACAGTGGAACTGATGATTAATGCGGCGATGCTCGCTTTAGCGAAAGACGGTTACGATTACGCCACGCTCGGGCTTTCGCCGCTTTCGGCGCGAGCGCAAATTAAACCGTTTCGAAATCCGTTCTGGCTGCGAATTTTGCTCGCGTGGATGCGCAAACACGGACAGCGGTTTTACAATTTCGACGGACTCGATTGTTTCAAAGCCAAACTGCGCCCGGAAAGATGGGAACCGGTTTTTGCCGTTGCCAATGAGCCGAACATTTCGCCCCGAACGATTTACTCGATTGCGGCGGCGTTCAGCGGTAATATGCCGTTCAAATTAGTTTGCGGCGGTTTGCGGCGGGCGATATTGACGGAAACAAAATGGCTTAAACAACACGTGACAGAATTTTTTGATCGTAAAGATAAGCATTGACTTTGCGATCCGACTAATCAGGGAGTTCAAGCGGGAAAACAACTGACCTGCAAGTTATATGGCAGAAATGATGGTGAATCTCCGCGTTCTCCGAGACCTTGAACCGGTCTTAGACGAGCAGCGGGAAAACGATATTGAGATTCGGCGTGCGCTTTTGACGGAAAGCTTCGTGATTGCCGAGTGGGTACACGAAAAAATCAACCCGAACTGGCGAGTCGTGTGCGAGGTGGCGATTGAACAAACGCCGTCCACCTGTTTCATTGCTTATCAACTAAACGCGTCGGGCAAATCAATAAATCTGTCAAAAAACCTAGTCGGATTTGCCTGCTACGATATTGTCAAAAGAGGTGTTTTCGGTCCGTCAGGTGTCTGCGAACCATTTCAGGAAACCAATCTCGGAACGGCACTGCTGCTTTCCTGTCTGCATTCGATGGCGGCGGAAGGCTATACGGAAGCAACGATGGGTTGGTCGGGAACAACTATCGGCTGCACCAACACAAATTGAATCTCTCCGTAAAAATGCCGAAGCGTTTGCTTTGATCTGCCAAGAATTTGGCGATTTCTTTAACAAAATAAAAAGCCAGACGAATAACTTTGTCGGGCTTTTTGTTTTGCTGACCGTTTGTATTCGGTGGTTCGTTAAACGAATAAACTGGTCGAAAATAAAAAAATTTGCAGAGAATTAGCAAGAAGCGTAAAATCTTACAAAATTACTGCATCAGCATAAATCCGTAAAAATTATGAATCCAACAGAACAAAAATCAACCGTTTCCGACGCCGTTCGTAAACATAAAGAATTTCTTTTTCCGGCAGTCGCCACTTATTATCAGGAACCCGTCGCGCTCGTTAAAGGCGAAGGCGAATACGTTTGGGACGAGAACGGCAATAAATATCTCGATTGTTTCGGCGGCGTTTTGACAGTCAGCGTCGGACACGCGAATCCGACGATTAACGCGGCGGTCATTGAACAAATCAACAAAATTTCGCATACTTCGGGGCTTTATGTGAATCAGCCGCAATCGGACTTTGCCGAGAAATTGGCGGAAATCGCGCCGGGAGATTTGAAGAAATCATTTTTCACAAGTTCGGGAACGGAAGCCGACGACACGGCAATCTTAGCGGCAAAATTGGCGACGGGCAGACAGGAAATAGTTGTTTTGCGCCACAGTTATTCGGGGCGTTCGGCGACGGCACTTTCGGCGGTCGGACAGGCTTCGTGGCGACCGATTGGGGCGCAGGTGGCGGGAATGGTTCACGCCGCCGCGCCGTATTGTTATCGCTGCCCGTTCAAACTCGAATACCCAAGCTGCGGCGTGGCGTGCGCGACCGACATCGAAAACATCATTCAAACGACGACGACCGGCGAAATCGCGGCGTTTATGGCTGAACCGATCCTCGGAGTCGGCGGATTTATCGTGCCGCCGCCTGAATATTTCGAGATCGCTTACGGCATCGCCAGAAATTACGGCGGACTGTGTATCGCCGACGAAGTGCAGACCGCGTGGGGCAGAACGGGCGACAAATGGTTCGGCATCGAACAATGGAATGTCACGCCCGACATTATGACTTCGGCGAAAGGAATGGGCAACGGTGCGCCAATCGGCTGGACGATTGCGACGGCAGCGGTTGCCGATAAATTCCCCGGCATCACCTTCGCCACCTTCGGCGGAAATCCCGTTTCGATGACCGCCGGACTCGCCGTGATCAAACTTATCGAAGAAGAAGATTTGCGCTCCAATGCGAAAATCGTCGGCGGATATTTGCGCGAAAGACTCGAAGAATTGCAGGCGAAATATCAAATAATCGGTGACGTGCGCGGAATGGGCTTGATGCAGGCAATCGAACTCGTCGTTGACCGCCAAACTAAAGAACCGAATCCGCAGGCTGTTCTCAAAATCTTTGAAGAAACCAAACGGCAGGGCGTTCTGATCGGCAAAGGCGGACTTTACGGCAACGTCATCCGCACGGGAATGATGCTCAATTCGACAAAAGATAATGTTGACGAATTGATCGCCGCTCTGGATAAGGGATTGTCTTTATGCTGCTTTGCTGTTTTAAAAAATTAAGTTGCGCTAAACTATCTCACAATGAAAAAATCTCTGACGTTTGATTCAAAATCGCCTGAAGAAAGCTCGCCGTTCTGGTGGCTTCGCTGGGTGCCGACCGTCGTTGTTTCGGCAGTCGTTTGCTATTTTTTATACGTCGTCGGGAGCGTGGCAATAGTGCCGGTGCTGGCTTCCTTCGCCCTCGCTTATCTGCTCAATCCGATTGTTTATCAGGCGGAAAAGCGCGGACTTTCGCGGACAGTTTCGGCGGTCGTCGCTATTCTGCTCGTATCGCTCGTCATCACGGCGTTTATGGCGTATGTCGTGCCTGATTTATGGTCGGAAAGCTCGAAAGCGGGCGCGAAGATCGCTGATAATTTCACGCCGGAAAACGCGGCGCGGCAGCGGGCTTTTCTGAAACGCTATTCGCCCGCGCTCGAAAAAGTAGCGGGCGAAAAGATCGAGAAATTTTTGAGCGAGCCGGTTTCGTTTTACAACGAAACCGTATCGGAACCGGCAACGGCAATAGTTGATTCGGATGGCACAATTAAGCCGGCGAGCAGCGGCGGCAGCGGCGCGGCGATTCTGGCAATTCTCAGCTCGTCGTTCGATCTGCTGCTCGTGCCGTTTTTCGTCTTTTATATTCTGATTGACTTTCAAAAATGGCGCGATTCGCTGGAAGATTTAATTCCGCCGCGCTTTCGCAAACCGTTCAGCAATTTGTTCGATGAATCCGGTCGGATTTTAGAATCCTACGTGCGCGGACAGATTTTGATCGGCTCGATTATGGCGGTCTGCTACGCCGTCGGATTCTGGTTTCTCGGCGTTCCGGCGTGGGCGGGCATCGCCTTAATCGCCGGACTGCTCAATGCCATTCCGTATGTCGGGACGATTCTCGGAATAATACTCGCCACCGGATTCAGCTTTGCCGGCGGCGGAAGCTGGGGTCATATCGCCGCCATTCTCGGCGTATTCGTCGCCGTGCAGAGTTTGGAAGGTTATTATTTAACTCCCAAAATATTAGGCGGCAGATTAAATCTGCATCCGATGGCGGTTTTTCTCGGACTTTTGGTCGGCGGCAAATTGTTCGGACTGTTAGGCGTTATTTTAGCGATTCCGTCAATCGCCATCGGCAAAGTGTTTTTCAAATTTCTGCGTGAACTTTATCAGGATTCGTATTTTTACCACAAAGGCGACCATCACCCGTCGGACGCGCCGAGCGAAAATATCGAAGAACGCATCGCCGATGCTGCCGACACAGTACTTGCCGAACAGGAGAAGCAAGGCAAAGAAGACGAGATAGAGTCAACGCCAATTTCAGCCGATAAAATGCTTTCAATAATCGAAGAACCGACTTGAAAAATTCTATGCGAAAGCGATTTTTTATGAACGACATAAAATTATGAAAACACTAATTAAACATTGACGCATCGTCATGCCGGTTGACGATTATAAAGCGGATATTTTAATCGAAGACGAAACTACTTAATTTAGGAGAACAATCATGAAAAATGACGAAAACAATGTGATGCCATCGCTTCCGCCTGAAGCGATGATGTTCCAATTCTTATTCGGAACTGTCGTGCAGAAAGGAATCTACGTCGTCGCCGAACTTGGGATTGCGGATTTAATCAACGAGAAACCGATGACGGCGGAAGAATTAGCGGAGAAAACTTCAACCGATTCCGCGTCATTATACCGGGTTCTTCGGATGTTGGCAGGCGTTGGCTTTTTCGCCGAAAATTCGGACGGTAAATTTGAGATAACGCCGCTGGCGGCTTTGCTTGTAAAAGACAATCCAAATTCGATGCGTGATTTTGCCTTGATGATGGGCAATGACTGGAGCTGGCAGACGGTTAAAAATCTCAGACACAGCGTCGAAACGGGGAAAATGGCGCACGAAAAATCATTCGGCAAAACGACGTGGGAACATTTCGAGGAAGATAAAGAAGTAGGGGGGATTTTCAATCGAGCGATGACCAGCAATTCGCTGGCGGCAGTCTCTCCAATTGTCGCAGGCTATGATTTCTCGTCATTCGGTAAAATCGCCGACATCGCAGGCGGACACGGCATTTTGTTGTCGGGGATTTTGAAAGCCAATAGAGACGCGCGCGGAATATTGTTTGATGTTCCGTCGGTAATTGCGGGCAGCGGCGAATTTTTTGAAACGGCGGGAGTTGAAAATCGCGTCGAAAAAGTTTCGGGAGATTTTTTTGAAAGCGTTCCGGCGGGCGCGGACGCTTATATAATGAAGCACATTATTCACGATTGGGATGATGAAGAATGCGTCAAGATTTTGAAAAACATCCATTCCGCAATGAATCCTGACGGCAAAGTCTTAATCATTGAAATGGTCGTGCCTGAAGGAAACGAGCCGAGTCCGGCAAAAATCCTCGACATACAAATGTTAATGTTCACCGGAGGCAAAGAAAGAACTGCTAAAGAATATGCCGAATTACTGGACAAATCCGGTTTTAGAATGACCCAAGTTGTTCCGACACATTCGCCGATGCAAATTGTCGAAGCAGTAAGAAAATAATATGAAAACACCAATCAAAAACGGACGAATCGTAACGGCGGTTGACGATTATCGCGCCAATGTTTTAATTGAAAACGAACAAATTTCGGACATTGGCAAAGGCGAGCTTTACGGCAATGTTAGTCGCACGGAGATGATCCTTAATTTGGCAGAAGGATAATGTTGATGAATTGATAAAAGCACTTGATGCGGGTTGTGCGTTGGGTTGAAACCGGGAGATTTATGAAATTGAAACGATTTTGGACAATTGTAATTTTAGTTTTCATTCTCGTTGGCAATCTAGCTGTTACTAGCCAGAGTTTGAATGATGCAGACATCCTGGATGCGCTGAGACCTGCACTTGAAAGCATTCAGGGCGATAATATTCTGGCTCATATCAAAACGCTCGCTTCCGATGAATTTGAAGGACGCGCACCCGGCACGAAGGGCGAAGCCCTGACGGTCAAATATCTCGTTGACCAATTCAAACGTACCGGACTCAAGCCCGGCAATCCTAACGGCACTTACACACAAGAAGTGCCGTTGATTGGTTTTAAAACTCGTCCGAACATCGAACTTTCCGTTAAAGGCAAAAAGCTGCCGCTAAATTACCCGGAAGATTTTGTTCACAAAATGCCGCGTCTGCTTCCGCAGGTTTCGGTCAACGATCTTGAGGTAATTTTTGCCGGTTACGGCATCGCCGCGCCGGAGTATGGTTGGGATGATTATAAGGGAACAAATGTCAGGAATAAGTTGGTCATTGTGTTAAGCGGCGAGCCGGCAATTGCGGATAAAAATGATTCTTCCGTGCCTGACAAGGCGATGTTCAAAGGCGGTTTGCGAACATATTATGGAACGCGCGAATCCAAATATGAGATCGCTCTCCAACACGGAGCCGCCGCCATCCTCGTGATCACCGACGCGGAAAAACAAAATACATATTCGATATTTCAGACGTTTGCCCGATTAGGAGGCACGGCTCTAAAACCACGAACTTCCAACAAACAATCACCGGCATTGACCGGGCTGATCACGATCAATGCGGTGCGAAGAATATTCGCCGCCGCCGGTAATGATTTTGACGAAACACAGAAAGCCGCAAACAGCAAAGATTTTAACGCCATTTCGGCGACTGCGACTGCGAATATATCAATTACAAACGATCTTCGAGAAGTGAAAAGTAAAAATGTTGTCGCCCGCATCGAAGGATCGGATTCACGCTTAAAAAACGAATTTATCATTTATTCGGCACATTGGGATCATCTCGGACGCGATGAGAATCTGAAAGGCGACCAGATTTACAACGGCGCGATTGATAACGCCGCCGGAACGGCGCAACTCTTGGAAATCGCCGCCGCCTTTGCAAGACTTGGCAAAAAGCCTAAACGCTCGATTTTATTTATTGCGACGACCGCCGAAGAAAAAGGCTATCTCGGCTCTCGTTATTACGCATTAAACCCTTTATACCCGCTTGCCAAGACGGTTGCTAACATCAATCTCGATGCCTGCAATGTCTGGGGAAAAACCAGAGACCTTGCCAGCACCGGTTACGGCAATTCGACGCTTGACGAAATTCTCGAAAAAGCGGCGCGTCTGCAAGGTAGAACTTTTATGAAAGGCTCGCTCGATAACGGGGGACTTTATTTCGGCTCTGACCAGATCGAATTCGCTAAAGCGGGCATCCCTGCAGTTTTCCCTTTTAGCGGTTTTGAATACATCGATAAACCTGCGGATTTTGGTGATAAGAAATGGGGAAATTACGGCGAAAAGGATTATCATCAAGTTACCGATGAAGTTGAAGCGGATTGGGATTTGTCAGGCGGTGCTGAAGATGCCAAATGGCTGATGATTGCCGGCTATCTGGTCGCGCAATCCCGGGAACGCCCCAAATGGTCGAACGATTCCGAGTTCAAGAATCGCCAATTGTCGAAATAATATTTACAGCTGGAATATTCAAACTTTATGAAAACACTAATCAAAAACGGATGAATTGTAACGGCGGTTGAAGATTACTGTTTAAAAGTTTCGCAAACTGAAAAAATGAAAAAAACAATTGCCATTGTTATATTGTTTATCTTCTTGCCGACAGTAAGTCTCGGGCAAAAAATTGAAACGGCGCGAAATCGTTCTATAGTTTTTCGCAACGTTACGCTGATTGATATGCGAAGCGAGCAGCCGAAAACGAATATGACAATTGTCGTTTCGGGCAACCGCATCTCAAAAATCGGCAGGAATATAAAAATTCCGAAAGACGCTGAAGTTATAGATGCAAGCGGAAAGTTTTTGATTCCCGGTCTGTGGGATATGCATGTGCATTTGTTCAATAATATCTCGGGAAACAATACAAATAATAAGGACAGCTATTTTCCGCTTTTTCTCGCCAACGGCGTCACGGGCGTGCGCGATATGTGGACTGACCCGGATGACATAAAACTTGTGCGGGAGTGGCAAAGCGAGATTGATGCGGGGAAAATGATTGGTCCGCGCATTTTCGTCGGCAGCAGCATCGTGGACGGCGTGCCTGTAACTCACAAAAATTCGCTTGGTGTTTCGACACCGGACGAGGCGCGGCAAGCCGTGCGAATGCTCAAAGATTCGGGTGCGGGCTTTATCAAAATCTATGAAAATCTTTCGCGGGAAAGCTATTTCGCAATTGCCGATGAAGCGAAAAAGCTGAAAATTTCTTTCGCCGGACACGTTCCCGATTCGATTACGCCAACCGAAGCCTCAAACGCCGGACAAAAAAGCATCGAGCATTTAACCCGTATGCTGATCGCTTGTTCGTCAAAAGAAGATAAGTTCAAAACCCTTAAAAACGCAGAATGGACACCGGCGCTGCGGGCTGAATTAATGGAGTCATACAGCGAGCAGAAATGCCGCGAAGTGTCTGCGCTTTTTGTCAAAAATGGAACCTGGCACGACCCGACTAATGTTGTGCTTCGTGCCCGTTTGCTCAGCGAAGACGAGAGTTTTAAAAAAGACGCGCGTCTTCGCTACGTTCCGGCGGACGAGAAGCCGAATTGGTTCAAATCCACCGAGAATTTCAGACCCGCCAATCGCAAAAACCGCGAAGCGCGTTTTCAAAAAGATCTCGAAATCTTAAAAGTAATGCACCAATCGGGCGTCCCGATTCTGGCTGGAACGGATTTGGGCAATCCATTTATTTACGCGGGATTCAGTCTGCACGACGAATTGGAATTGCTGGTTCAAGCCGGATTATCGCCCTTCGAGGCTTTAAAAACCGCGACCGTCAACCCGGCAAAGTATTTAGGCTTGGAAAAATCGCTCGGCACAGTCGAAAATGGAAAACTGGCTGATTTAATTTTGCTTGATGCCAATCCGTTATTGAACATTTCCAACACCGGAAAAATAAATTCGGTTGTCGCTAACGGAAGATATCTAGACAGAAAAACTTTGGACGAAATGCTTAATAACGTCGAAGCGGCGGCGAAAAAGAAATGAAAAAAATATTTTTTTTATTGCTGATTATTTTAACGCCGACGATAATCGCCGCGCAGACCGACGGCACGATTGTCGAGCAAGCGGCTTGCCCGCCGAAGACAGATCGTCGCTTATGAGCAATACGTCGAAGCGGCGAGAAGCGGTTATGCGCGAACAATCGAAGACGCGAAAAAAGACGGCGTCAAACTGGAGATGCCGGCGGATTTTTTAAAGCGGATCTTAAGCCGCGAAGAATATGACCGGCGCAAATCCTATGCGGGCGTTGACTGCCGGCGCATTAAATATATGAGCGGCGGTTTGAAAGTCGCCGGTTACATCTGGAAACCGAAAAACACGGAAGGCAAAAAACTTCCCGTGATAATTTTCAATCGCGGCGGAAATCGTGAACGGAGCAAGCTCGACGCCGTGGATGGCGGACGGATTTTACGAGTTCGTTTCAAACGGCTTTGTCGTCGTCGCGTCGCAATACCGCGGCGCGGACGGCGGTGAAGGCAAAGAAGAATACGGCGGCGCGGACATCGCCGACGTGTTGAATCTGATTCCGCTGGCCAAATCGCTCGGCTATGCGGATATGAAAAATGTTTTCATGTTCGGAAATTCGCGCGGCGGAATGATGACGTATCTCGCGCTCAAAAATCAGACATTCCGGTTAATGCGGCGGCGGTGATGAGCGGCGTCACCGACCTGTTCGGCAACGCCGAAGACCGCCCCGAGCTGGTAACGACGATTTATAAAGAATTGATCCCGGATTTTGAAAGCGCCGCGATGACGCGATGCGCGAGCGTTCCGCTGTTGAATGGGCGGACAAAATCAACGTTCCCGTCTTAATTATGCACGGCGGTGCGGACACGAGCATCAGAGCGAACAGGACTCTGGCATTTGCCGGAAATCTGCAGGAGTTCGGCAAAACTTACGAGCTGATCATCTACGCAGGCGGCGACCACAATTTGTCGCTGAATCGAACGGACAGCGACCGGCGAGTTCTCGAATGGTTCAAAAAATATATGAAATAATCTGGAAGAAATGAGTTCATTGAAAATTTATGAAAACACTAATCAAAAACGGACGAATTGTAACGGCGGTTGACGATTACCGCGCGGATATTTTAATCGAAGACGAGCAGATTTCCGTGATCGGGAAAACGCTTGAGATGGAAGTTGATTTAATTATTGACGCTTCCAACAAACTCGTTTTTCCGGGCGGGATTGACCCGCATACGCATATGGAACTGCCGTTTGGCGGAACTTTTGCGAGCGGACGATTTTTTTACCGGAACAAGAGCGGCGGCGTTTGGCGGGACGACGACGATCATTGATTTCGCGGTGCAGACGAAAGGCGAATCGATGACTTCGGGCGTGGACGCTTGGCACAAAAAGGCGCAGGGAAAATGCGCGATTGATTACGGATTTCACCTGATTACGACCGAGTTTGAAGACGGCGACGAGAAGGAAATGTATCGCCTGATGGACGAAGGCATCACGTCTTTCAAACTTTTTATGGCGTATCCGGGCGTTTTTCTGGCGGACGACGCGACGATTTTTCGGGCGATGTGCGCGGCGGGAAATCGCGGCGGCTTGGTTTGTATGCACGCCGAAAACGGCATTGTCATCAACGAAATTATCAAACGCTTTCTCGCCGCACGGTCGCACCGCGCCGAAATATCACGCTCTGACGCGCCCGACGATTGCCGAAGCCGAAGGCGTGCATCGCGCGATTGCGATTGCGGAAATGGCGGAATCGCCCGTTTACATCGTGCATTTAAGCTGCACCGACGCGCTCAACCAAGTCCGCGAAGCGCGTGATCGCGGCATTCCCGCGTTTGCCGAAACCTGCCCGCAATATCTGTTTCATTCCATCGAAGATTACGGCGACGATTTTGAGGGCGCGAAATATGTGATGACGCCGCCGCTGCGCGAAAAACACAATCAGGCGGAACTCTGGAAAGGCTTGAAAATGGACGACCTGCAAGTCATCTCGACCGACCATTGCCCGTTTTGTATGAAGGAACAAAAGGAATTAGGCAAAACATGATTTCTCCAAAATCCCGAACGGCGCGCCCGGCGTGGAAAATCGTATGTCGCTGATTTATAACGGCGGAGTCGTCGAAAATCGTATTTCGCTTAAATCGTTTTGTCGAGCTGACTTCGACCGCCGCCGCGAAAATGTTCGGACTTGTTCCCGAAAAAAGGCACGATTGCCGTCGGAAGCGATGCCGACATCGTGATCTTCGACCCGGAAAAAGAACACACTTTCGGCGTGGCAAACGAACATATGAACGTGGATTATTCGTCCTACGAAGGCTGGAAAGTAAAAGGCAAAGTCGAAACGGTTTTATCGCGCGGGCGCGTCGTGATTGAAAACGGCGAACACAAAGGAAAGCAAGGCGACGGGCAATTTTTGAAGCGCGGCGAATGTGTGAAGATTTAATTATGTCAAATTTATTTTCTACAAATTTAAACTCGTCAGTATCAATTCCATATTTTTTGTGGGATGAGCCGATGACGGTTGAGGAATTGAAACGAAAATTAAATTCGGCTTCGGTTGAAGAACGCAATCGTTTGTTGGGGAAAATTCTGCGCGAGGCGCGTGATACGGATGTTTGGGAATTTACCACGCCGGAATTTGTCTGGCGGAATTGGGACGAATTATCAAAACATCTCGGACGACGGCGCGAGTTTTGGAAGTTTTTATTTGAGTTTTGGGAAAAGGAAGGTTTGCTTGGCTAAAGTATCGCTCGACAATTTGCAGACGGATTTTTTGCAGGCGTTTTTTGCGCGTGAACACAGTTTTTTTCTGTCGGGCGGCGCGGCTCTGGTAGGTTTTTATTTCGGGCATCGTGAAACGCACGACCTAGATTTGTTCACGCTTGAAAATGAGGTTGAGAATGGATTTCGTTTAGTGAATGAAGTTGCGAAAGAGTTAAAGGCAAGCGTCGAATCAATTCAAACTTCGCCTGATTTTCGGCGGTTATTAGTCAAACGCGACGATGAAGCGATTGTTGTGGATTTGGTGCGCGAATATGTTTTTCAAATTGAACGCGAAAAACCGATAATTAACGGCATTCGCGTTGATTCGCCTGAAGAGATTTTGGCAAACAAACTTTGCACTTTGCTTTCGCGCTCGGAAATTCGTGATCTGGTTGATGTCCGCCAACTAGAAAATGCGGGTTTTAGCTTGGAAAATGCTCTGCAAGTTGCCGCCAAGAAAGATTCGGGTTTGACTCCGGCGCAGCTCGCGTGGGTTTTAAGTCAAATCAAACTCGGCGATGATTCGCAGCCGCCAGGCGATGTTGCGGTTTCAGAATTACGAGATTATTTGAGTGATCTGACAAACAAATTGAAACGTCTGGCTCTGCCTCAATAAATTACTTCGAAAACGGCGAACACAAAGGCAAATCGGGCGACGGGCAATTTTTGAAGCGCGGCGATGCGTGAAAATTTTAAAAAATGAATGTTTATGAATTGGCAAAACAAGTGATTCAACGGATGAATCAGCCTTTATCTCCAAATGAGATTTGGGAAAAGGCTGTCGAGTTTGGGTTAGATGAACAACTCAAGACTAAAGGCAAAACGCCGTGGGCGACACTCGGCGCACGGCTTTACACAGATGTTCGTGATAATCCGAACAGTATTTTCGAGTCGGTCGGGAAAAATCCGAAAAGATTCGGATTGAAAAACATTACGCTCTCATTGCAACCTTCAATTATTCCGACAACCGCAGTTACCGAACCAATTGTTAAAATCGAAAAATTCACCGAGCGGGACTTACATCCGTTGCTGGTGAAATTTGCTGATTCTTTTTACCACTTTCGCGGCGCAAAACTGAAAACGATTTTTCACGAAAATTCGCTGAAACAAAAGAAAGGCTACAACAAATGGATTCATCCCGATTTGGTAGGCGTGTATTTTTCTTTCAACGATAAGCTACGCGAATACGAAAAAGTAATCATTGATTTTCAGAATGATTTTTCGATTACAGCGACGAAACTGTTTTCGTTTGAACTGAAAATCAGAGTTGATATTTCAAATTTACGCGAATACTACTTTCAAGCCGTTTCGAATTCGAGTTGGGCGAACGAAGGTTATTTGGTCACTTTGAAGTTGGACGAAGACGTTATTGAAGAAGCCCGACGGTTGGCAAATTCCTTCGGTATAGGTTTGATAAAACTCGACGCTGAGAACATCGAAGAAGGTCAAATTCTCGTTCCCGCAACTTACCGCAAAGAAATTGACATTGATTCGATGGACAGGTTGGCAAATGAGAATAAAGATTTCGCAAACTTTTTGCAGAACATCATTGACGATAAGAAAATTAAAAAGGTGAACAGCCGTTATGACAAAGTAATGGACGATTCGGAAATTTATAAATACTTAAGTGATAAAAGAATAAAGTAAGAATCGGCAACAAGCGTTTTTTGAAGTGCGGGACGGCGTGAAAACTTAGATCGAGCAATTAAAGACAATGAAAAAAGTAATTTTGATATGCGTTTTAATTTTAACCTGCGTCTCATTGGCGGCAGCGCAAAGTAAAACTTCGAGTAACAATAGTGCAAAGAATTCTCTGAAAGAAATGCTGATTAAAAGGGAAAGCCAGAAATGGGAATTGCTGTCGAACGGGCGTTGGCTCGAATCAAAAAATATGTTTGCCGACGATTTTATTTCCATCGGTTATCAGCCGGACGGTTCGGTAAAGATGACGAACAAAGCCGAATCTTTCACGGCGAGCGGCGCGCTTCCGGCGGGCGTTAAATTCGTTTTGAGCGATTTTAAAATAATCTCGGCGGACAAGAAAAATGCCGTCATCACTTATCAGGCGTCGGGACCGATCAAAGTTCAGGCGACTTCGCATTGGACGAAACGCGGCAAAAACTGGCAGACCGTTTTTTATCAGGCGACGATGCTTCGCTGATGAACGAGAATTTGAGTTGGGAGCAGCAAATAGACGAGCAGAACGGGCGATTTTTAATCTTTTCAGCAGACAGGCGGCAACCGATCAACAAGTAAATTGATTTGCCAATTATTAATGCTTCAGGAAAATTGAATTAGAATAAAATCAGCGTAAACATTTTGAATAATAGAACTACCAAACTACAATTTTAAAATGCTTGACTCTTCGAATTCACAAAACGATTCTGATTATTACCGGCGACATCTGGAAGCCATCAGCAACAATGCGACGCTGGCGATTTTTATTATGGATGAAAGCCAGCGCTGCGTTTTTATGAATCCGGCAGCGGAAACACTGACCGGATATAAAATGGACGAAGTCGGCGACAAACCGCTGCACGATTACGTTCATAATAAAAAGCCGGACGGTTCGCATTACCCGCTCGAAGAATGTCCGATTGACCGCGTTTTTCCGCAGAATTATCAGGAACAGGGCGAGGAGCTTTTCGTTCACAAAGACGGCTCGTTTTATCCGGTGGCATTTACGGCGAGTCCGATTCGCGAGGGCGAAAAAACCATCGGAACGATTATCGAAGTGCGCGGCATCGCTGAGGAAAGGCGGGCTCAATTGCAACACGAGCAATTGCTCGAAGCCGAACGCGCGGCGCGCGAAGAAAGCGAAGTCATCCGCCGCATCGGACAAATCATTTCCGCCGAGCTTGATCTGCACAAAATCGTGCAAGCCGTGACCGACGCTTCGACTGAAATTACGGGCGCGCAGTTCGGAGCGTTTTTTTACAACGTGCTGAATGAAAACGGCGAGAGCATGATGCTTTATACTTTGTCGGGCGTGCCGATCGAAGCGTTTTCGAATTTTCCGATGCCGCGCGCGACAGCGGTTTTCAGCCCAACTTTTCGCGGCGAAGGAACTCTGCGCAGCGACAACATCAAAGCCGATCCGCGTTTCGGCAAAAACGATCCGTATTACGGAATGCCCGAAGGACATCTTCCCGTTACCAGCTACCTTGCGGTTTCGGTCGTTTCCCGTTCGGGCGAAGTAATGGGCGGATTGTTTTTCGGTCATTCGGACACCGCGGTTTTTACCGAACGCGATGAACGAATCATTGAAGCGATGGCGGCGCAGGCGGCGGTTGCGATGGACAATGCGCGACTTTTTGAGGAAGCGAAAAAAGAACGCGAACGCGCCGAAGCCGTCGCTCGAGAAAACGAGCGTTTGTTAAAAGAAGCGCAGGAAGCCGGACGTTTAAAAGATGATTTTCTGGCGATTGTTTCGCACGAACTCAGAACGCCGCTCAACGCGATTCTCGGTTGGTCAAGCATGTTGCTTTCCCAAACGCTCGATGAAGCCAGCGCCAAAAGAGCGATTGAAACCATCAACCGCAACGCGCGTTCGCAGGCGCAGATTATCGAAGACATTCTGGATATTTCCCGCATTATCACGGGCAAACTGCGTCTCGACGTGCAGCTCATCCAGCCGAGCAAAGTCATCGAAGCGGCGATTGATACGCTGCTTCACGCGGCGGAAGCGAAAAACGTCCGCCTGCAAATGCTGCTCGACCCGCAAGCCGGACCGGTTTCCGGCGACCCCGACCGTTTGCAGCAGATCATCTGGAATTTAGTTTCCAATGCCGTCAAATTCACGCCGAAAGGCGGGCGCGTGCAGGTGCGTTTGGAGCGCGTCAACTCGCATATCGAGATCGCCGTCAGCGATACCGGACAAGGCATCGAACCCGAATTTTTATCGCAGGTTTTCGATCGTTTCCGGCAAGCCGATTCTTCGACGGCGCGCAATCACGGTGGTCTCGGCTTGGGATTGGCAATCGTCAAACAGCTCGTCGAAATGCACGGCGGCGGCATTAAAGCCGAAAGTCCGGGCGCGGGTCAGGGTTCGACATTTACAGTGAGTTTACCAATCGCAGTCGTTCACAATTCGCAAACAGACCGTCAAACCGACCGCGTTCATCCGAAATCGAGTTCGGGACGCATCGCTTTCGACTGCCCACCGAATCTCAACGGCTTGCGCATAATGATCGTTGACGACGAAAAAGATTCGCGCGATCTGCTCGAAGACGTTCTCTCGCTATGCGAAGCCGAAATTTTAGCCGTCGCATCAGCCGATGAAGCGCTCGAAAAAATCCCTGAATTTAATCCTGAAGTTATCATCAGCGACATCGGAATGCCGGAAAAAGACGGCTACAAACTAATTAAAGAAATCAGAAAACGCGAAAAAGCCCAAAACATAAAACGAGTGCCGGCAATCGCACTGACCGCTTACGCCCGCGTCGAAGATCGTATGAAAGCGCTGTCTTCGGGTTTTCAAATGCACGTTCCGAAACCGGTCGAACCGGCTGAACTCGCGGCGGTTGTTTCGAGTTTGGTTGACTGATTTTAATCATTTTTAGAAATTTAAAGATATATGAAATTTCTAAAATTTGGTCATCGCAACTCTTCCTTCGTGATTTATGACCAAATGGCTCGTCCGCGCTTGGCGGCGTACAGTTTAAAGCGCGGAACTGGACGTGGAGATTTAAGAAGCAGCTCAGAATTTATCAGGAGAAAGAAATGAAAAAAACAATTTTGATATTTGCTTTGATTTTATTTAGTTCGGCATTTGCATCGGCGCAAAACAAAAACGCAAGCGATATTTCAAACTCCAAAAACACTTCGAAAAATTCTTTACGAGATGCCCTCATATCCAAAGAAAACCAGAAGTGGGAATCACTCACCAACGGGCGTTGGCTCGAACTGAAAGATATGTTTGCCGAAGATTTCGTGTCCATCGGCTATCAGCCGGACGGTTCGGTGAAGATGATGAACAAAGCCGAATCTTTCACGGCGAGCGGCGCGCTTCCGGCGGACGTTAAATTCGTTCTCAGCGATTTTAAAATAATTTCGGCGGATAAGAAAAACGCCGTAATTACTTATCAGGCGACCGGACCGATCAAAGTTCAGGCGACTTCGCACTGGACACGGCGCGGCAAAATCTGGCAGACCGTTTTTTATCAGGCGACGATGATTCGCTAAACAGATAAGTGCTTGAGTTGAAAACGGCGAACACAAATGAAAAGCGGGCGACGGGCAATTTTTGAAGCGCGGCGAATGTGTGAAGATTTAGTAAGGAGTAATCAAAAAATGAAAAAAACTATTTTGGTATTCGCTTTGGTTTTATTTTATTCGGCATTCGTTGCGGCGCAAACGAAACCTGATTTTTTGGGCGTGACGATGACGAATGTTTATGATGCGTTCGGTAAAGACATTGAAGACTTGACGCAGGATTTCGGGTTTTCGTGCGTGATTAATTATAAGGGGAAAATGATTTTGTTCGATTCGGGAACGGATGCGCGGACTTTTGAAAAGAATCTTAAAACTCTGAAAATTGATCTGCGGAAAATTGATATTGCGATTATTTCACACGGGCATTACGACCACATCGGCGGTTTCGATTATCTGACAAGCGTTAATCCGAAAGTGAAAATTTACGCGCCCGCCGATTTCTTTTCGCTCGGCGCGCCGATCAAATTTCCGTTTCGCGAAACCGAACCGGACGCGGCGAAAAGTTTGCCGAAAGACGAGCAGTATTTTCGCGGCGAAAAGGCGGTCGAAGGAATGGTCACCGTGCCGACCGGCAGATTCTGGAAAAACAACGTCGAATATCTGACTGCCGCGAAGGAAATTTTGCCGGGCGTGACTTTGATTCCGACGACTTCCGAACTGATGGGAACTTTTATCAAATATCCGCCGTTCGAGAAAAATCCGCAGTTTATCGGAATGCCCGAATTATCGCTTTCGCTCGCCACCGAAAAAGGCGAAATAATCGTTTCGGGCTGTTCGCATAGCACCATCGAAACAATCGTCAAAGAAACAAAAAAAGTGCGTAAAGAGAAAATTTACATGGTCGCAGGCGGGTTTCATCTGATTCCTTACAGCCGCGAATATATCGAAAATCTGGCGAAGCGAATGAAAGAAGAATACAACGTTGAAACGGTTGCTCCGGCGCACTGCACCGGACAGCTCGCCTTTTCGGTTTTGCAAAAAGAATTCGCCGGAAAATATAGATTTTTCGGACTTGGCACAACGCTGAAATTTTAATTAGCTTGCGGAACAAATGACGGTCAATTATTAAAACTCGATGAATGTTTAAAAGATATAATAAATAATGACGATAGTTGCAGACAAAAAACTTTCACAAAAATTTGAACGCACCGAGGCACGAAAAACGACAGGCGATTTTTGAAGCGAGCAAGTTGCGTCAATTTCTCAGACAAAAGGCAGTGCGGGAGATTAGCAAAGTTTGTTTATTATTACCGGAGAATTCGGTTTTGACTTCATATTTTGAAAAACTCTCGCATTTAAAACATTAATAGATTGAACCAGACTGATTTGATAAAAAAGCATATTCCGCTTATGACTGATTTTGAAGAAGAATTACGAAAAATTTCACCGAACGAACGCAAAATTTTGCAGTGTCTTTCGATGTTTTGGGAACAGATAACGGCGCAAGAATTTCAGAAATTACTAAAAGTCCTCGATTTAAAAACACCTGAAGGCAGAGCATTTTCCACGCAATATGTTTCGCTTTTGCGTATTTCGCTGATTAATAAAGGCGTCATTGAAAATACGAAGAAAGTTTGGGGAAACGGTTTTCAGATTGTCAGCGATGAGTTGAAAGAATTTTTCACGCGCGAAGCCTGGCAGGAAAATTGGTTTAACGAAACGGTTGATAAAATTCAGGAAAATTTTAATTTAAGCGAACTTTCCGGCTGGTATAGTAACGAAGATCGCCGTGAGACGAGGCTTTTGCGCGATTATCGTTTAAGCATTTACCGGCAGCGTCAGGCGGAATCGGCGGAACTTTACCGGACAATTCTCGAAAAAAATCTGGAAGGCGAGGCGACCGAAATTCTACTTAGTATTTTTTCAAACCCGCTTCAGAAAGGATTGCTCGCCGATTTTGAACCGCGTTTTCAAACTGGAATTCTGCTCGGTTTTTTTGAGCAAGCCGCCAAAAACGGCAAACCGACCGCCGAACTGTGGGATTTTGTGCGGGAAACCAATCTTGACGATGAGCCTTTTAAGAGTTTCGCGGCTTTGGAGTTGATTTTCAAAGGCGAAATCGCCGAAGCCAAACGGCTGATCGGAACGCCGGAAAATCTGCACCAGATTTTTTCGTCGCTGCTGATCGCGGTCTTGGAAAAAGATTACGAACAAGCGGCGATTCTGGGCGACGAAGCGATCAAATTCTGGAAAAAATGGTTTGCTAAAAAGAAAGGTTTTCCCGCCGATTGGCGAATGTTTTTTTACGGTTTGGCACTTTTTAAAACAAACGAAGCCAAATTTCATTCGTTTGCCGAGCAGTACAGCGCGTATTCGGCAAAAAATATTCCCGACTCAACCGTTCACCGCGCCGTCAGCGCGTTTGCCGATTTTCTTAAAAATAAAGACGAATCGGCACTCGTCGCCGCTTCGCAAATAAATACGTTCAGCTTTCTCGATAAATTTACCCGCATCATTTTGACCGCGCTCGTGCCTTTGCTGAATTTGCCGAATTATGTCAACGAATTCGAGAAAACGGCGCAAGGTTTGGGTTATCGCTGGCTACGATTTGAAGCCGTTAATTTGCTGTCGGTCAGAGGAAAATCAAATTTACAGGCAAAAGGAGCCATCGAAAAACTGCAAGCGGAACTCGGCTTTGAACCGCTCGGCAATATCGTTCCGAAACTCGAAGACTGGGAACGCTCGCTTAATACTTTGATAATCGTCGCCGAAAAAATACAGGGCGGCATAGCCAAAACAAACGCCAAAATTGATGAAACGCGAGTCGCGTGGCTGCTTGATTTCGATCAGCGTGAAATTCAGCCGGTCGAACAGAAATTCGGTAAAAAAGGCTGGACGGACGGGCGCAATATCGCTTTGAAGAGACTGATGGAACGCGATGTTAAAAATCTGACCGAACAGGACATCACAGTCGTCAAAAACTCGCTGAAAAGATATCAACATTCTTATTATTACAGCGGTTATGAATTCGAGTTTGAATGGCAAAAAGCCATCGAGGTTTTGGTCGGGCATCCGCTTCTGTTTCTGATGCGAAATCCGTCCGTCAGCGTTCAGCTAGACCGCGCCGAACCGAATCTGATTATCAAAGAATCCGGCGACATACTCGAACTTTCTTTCGATACGAAGATCATAGACGAAGGAATTCTTATTCGCAAGGAAACCGAAACCCGTTACAAAGTGATCGAAGTTTCCAAAAATCACGTTGATATCGCGGGTTCGCTCAAAGACAACCGGCTCAAGATTCCCGCTGCCGGTCGGGAAAAATTATTGAAGGCGATTCAGCCGCTTTCGGCGAAAATTTCGATTCAGAGCGATTTGGAAGAACATTTTGAAAATCTTCCGCACGTCGAAGCCGAAAAACGCGTTCACGCGCTGATTACGCCCGTCGGCGACGGCTTTCATCTCGAATTTTTCGTCAAACCGTTCGGCACAATTCCGCCGTATTTCAAACCCGGAAAAGGCGGCGAATCGGTGATTGCCGATCTCGAAGGCGTACGCACACGCGTTAAACGCGATTTGAAAGCCGAGCGCAAACTGCTCGACGAAATCGAAAAATCCTGCCCGTTTCTGGCGGAATTTGAAAGCCAGAATTACGAGTGGGAGCTAACCGACGCGGAAGCCTGTCTGACGGCGATGACCGAAATGGAAACGCCGCGCACGACGGGTAAACTCGTTATCGAATGGACGAAAGGACAAAAGCTGAATCTGCTCGGCAGCGTCAGCTTCGATAATTTCGCGCTGTCCGTCAAAGGAAAAAATAACTGGTTCGAGATCGAAGGCGAAGTCAGGGTTAATGAAAATTTAGTGCTTTCGATGCGGGAATTAAGCGGGCTTTTGACCGAAAACACGAAAAATTTTATCGAACTTTCCGACGGGCAATTTATCGCCATCACCGAAAAATTGCGAAAACATCTGCAATCGCTGAACGCGGTGATGGACGACAAAAATCGCCTGCACAATCTGCGAAGCGGTATTTTGGAAGAATTTTCCGAAGAACTCGAAAATTTCAAAGCTGATAAAGCCTGGAAAAAGCATCTCGAAAGACTGAAAGCTGCACGAAAATTCGTTCCCGAACTGCCCGTGACCTTTGAAGCCGAGCTTCGTTCGTATCAAATTGACGGCTACAAATGGCTTTCGCGGCTGGCAAATTGGGGTGTCGGTGCGTGTCTGGCGGACGATATGGGTTTGGGAAAAACCTTGATGGCGTTAGCCGTTCTGGTCGAAAGAGCCGAAAAAGGCGCGGCTCTGGTCGTCGCGCCGGTCAGCGTTTGCCGGAACTGGGTGAAAGAATCGGCGAAGTTTTCTCCGACGCTGAATTTTCAAATTTTCGGCGACGGCGACCGGAAAACGGTGGTTGAGAATCTCGGAAAATACGATGTTTTAGTGACGAGTTATAATCTTTTGCAGGCGGAAGAAGAGCTTTTCACAAGCAAAAATTTTGCGACGATTGTTCTGGACGAAGCCCAAGCCGTTAAAAATCGAAATACGAAACGCTCAAAAACGGTGATGAATTTGCAGGGCGATTTTCGTCTTATCACGACCGGAACGCCGATTGAAAATCATCTGGGCGAATTGTGGAATTTGTTTAATTTTATCAATCCGGGATTGCTCGGAACACACGAATTTTTCAACACGAAATTTGCTTTGCCGATTGAGAAAAACAACGACGAAGATATTCGCAAAACGCTGCAAAGACTAATCAAGCCTTTTATGCTGCGCCGCCGCAAAAATCAGGTTCTGGACGATTTGCCCGCGAAAACCGAAATAGTTTTGACAGTTGAAATGTCTGCGGAAGAACGCGCTTTTTACGAAGCGATTCGCCGCGAAGCGTTGGAAAAAATCGAATCTCAGGACGGCGAAGCGAAAGACAAACGTTTCCGCATTTTAGCCGAACTAACGCGTTTGCGATTGGCGTGCTGTCATCCGAAACTGGTCAGCGAAAATGTTCCGATCAGCAGCAGCAAGCTCGAACTTTTCGGCGAAACGCTGGAAGAACTGCTGGAAAATAAACATAAAGCGTTGGTTTTCAGCCAATTCGTCAAGCATCTGAAAATCGTTGAAAAATATTTGCAGGACAAACAAATCAAATATCATTATCTGGATGGAAGCACGCCGCCGCACATTCGTCAGGAACGAATTGACGCTTTTCAGCGCGGCGAGGGCGAAGTTTTTTTGATCAGCCTGAAAGCGGGCGGAACGGGACTGAATCTGACGGCGGCAGATTATGTCATACACCTCGATCCGTGGTGGAATCCGGCGGTCGAAGATCAGGCAACCGACCGCGTTCACCGCATCGGACAACAGCGTCCCGTCACCGTCTATCGTTTGGTGACGGAAAATACGGTCGAGGAAAAAATACTCAAGTTGCACGAAACTAAGCGCGATTTGGCGGACAGTCTTTTGGATGGCACAGATTCCAGCGGCAAAATGTCGGCGGATGATTTACTGGCTTTGATTGCTGAAGCATAAATATTTGTTTTTTTTTTGCAAAAATTATGACAAATTCAACTCGGGATTTTGTAGAACTGACCGAAGACATTTCCGCAAGTTCTTTGTGGAATCACGATCTTGCGCCGACAACGATAAAAGAGCGAACCTGGTCAACGTGGAATATCGCCGCGCTGTGGATCGGGATGAGCGTTGTCATTACGACTTACACGCTCGCGGGCGGTTTTATCGAAGCGGGAATGAATTGGTGGCAGGCGATGTTGACGATTCTTTTGGGCAACTGCATCGTGCTGATTCCGATGGTTTTGAACGCGCACGCCGGAACGAAATACGGCGTTTCGTTTCCGGTGCTATGTCGGGCGAGTTTCGGGACGAAGGGCGCGAATATTCCGGCGGTTTTGCGGGCGATTGTGGCGTGCGGTTGGTTCGGGATTCAAACCTGGATCGGCGGAACGGCGATAGATGCGCTGTTTACTGCCGTCTGGTCGGGTTGGGCGAATCTGTTTAATTCGGTGACGGTTTTGGATATTGCAATTCACACTTGGTTAGCGTTTTTTCTGTTTTGGATTATTCAGGTCGTCATTATTTTAAAAGGCATCGAAGGCATCAAATTTCTCGAATCTTACGCCGCGCCGCTTTTGCTGATCGGCGGAATCGCGCTTTTGGTTTGGGCTTCGAGCAATGCGGGCGGACTTGGCAACGTGCTGTCGAATTCTTCCGTTTTGCAGAAACAAAGTGCGAGTTTTTGGACGGTTTTTCCCGGCGCGTTGACGGCTTCAGTCGGTTATTGGGCAACTTTGAGTTTGAATATTCCCGACTTTACGCGCTATGCGAAATCTCAAAAATCGCAGATGCTCGGACAAGCGTTCGGTTTGCCGCTGACGATGACGGCGTTCGCGTTTATCGGCGTGGCGGTAACTTCGGCAACGGTGATTATTTACGGAGAAGCGATTGCCGATCCGGTAAAATTGATTCAAAAATTCGACAGCACATTAATTATTTTATTTGCGATGCTTGTTATTTTCGTCGCTCAGTTGACGACCAATATGGCGGCAAACGTCGTTTCGCCGTCGAACGATTTTTCAAATCTGAATCCAAAGCGTATTTCCTATATCACGGGCGGTTTGATAACGGCGATGATCGGAATTTTGATGATGCCGTGGCAATTAATGTCCTCGATGGGCGCGTATATTTTCACCTGGCTGATCGGTTATTCCGGCTTGATGGGCGCAATCGGCGGGATTATGATCTGCGATTATTTCGTTCTGCGCGGTAAGCAATTGCAGCTCGCCGAACTTTTCAAAACCGACGGGATTTATTCATATTCAAACGGTTTCAACTGGCGTGCGATCATCGCTTTGATCGTTGCCATCGCGCCTGTTATTCCCGGATTTTTACACGCCGCAACGACTCCGGGAGGACAGGTTGCGAATCCGAATTTCTTCGACACGCTTTATATTTATGCGTGGTTCGTTACATTTGTGATTGGATTTGTTTTATATTTGATATTGATGAAAACTTCCCCGCCGAAAGAGAATTTAGCCGCAGATGAACGCGGATAAGAAAAATTATTATGGCAATTTATCACTTTGAAAGTAACTCATTTACAAAACTTCAAGAGACGAATTTTTCGGTGGAAGGAATTAAAGAAAGACAGCACTTGCAATCGGCTTTGAGAAAACAAATTGAAATTATTGCGCCGAATTGTCTGGTAATTGCCGAAGAATTTTCCGAATGGTCGGAAAGTCAGCGGCGCATTGATTTGCTGGCGATAGATAAGCAGGCGAATATTGTCGTCATTGAATTGAAGCGAACCGACACAGGCGAATTTATGGAACTTCAAGCGATTCGCTACGCTTCGATGGTTTCGACTTTGACATTTCAAAAAGCGACGGAAATTTATCAAAAATATTTACATTCAAAAGATTTATCGGAAGATGCGGAAACAATGCTTTTGGAATTTCTCGGCTGGGACGAGGCGAAAGCTGAAGCTTTTGCTTCGGATGTTCGGATTGTTTTGGTTTCGGCTAATTTCTCCAAAGAACTGACAACTTCGGTAATGTGGCTCAATGAAAGAGATTTGGATATTCGTTGTGTGCGTTTGATTCCGAGTAAATTTAACAATGAAATTTTCGTAGATGTTCAGCAAATAATTCCGCTTCCCGAAGCCGAAAGCTATCAAATAAAAATGAAACAGCAGTCGGAAGAACGACGCGAAGCACGAAAATCAACTAAAGATTACACGCAATATTTATTTAACAATCAGGAGTATAATAAACGCAAATTGGTTCTTGCTGTTATCAAGCAATGGATAGCCGAAAATTCTCCTCAAACATTTGAGGAATTAGTCAGAGTTTTTCCGCAAAATCTTCACAGAGGCGATTTATTTGTGACAAAAGCGCAAGCTGAGGAAGTTTCGGAACGACAGAATGGAAAAAACCGATATTTTATAAGTGAAGATGAAATCATTTGTTTTTCAAACTCGTCGTGTTATGCGGTTTCAAATCAATGGAACATAAACAGCGTAAGTGCTTTTATCGAACATTCTGAAAATCTGGGCTATCAATTTGAAGCATTATCAGAGTAGAAATCCGCGTTTATCTGCGTAAATCTGCGGCTAAAATAAAATATGAAATACGAAATAGTTAAAAATTATTACAACGGCTCTTTCCACGAAAGTTCCGCAAGCGAAAGTTTGGATGTCGCCTCGCCAGTTGATGGGAATTTGTTGTCGAAAGTTCCGATGTCAACGGTTGATGAATTGAACGCGGCGGTCGAATCGGCAAAGAAGGCTTTTCCGAAATGGTCGAATACGCCGATCAAGGAGCGTGTGCAGGTGTTTTTTCGGTATCGGAGTTTGCTCGAAAGAGATTTGGATGCGCTGACGAAATTGGTGTCGGAAGAGAACGGGAAAACTTATGACGAGGCGAAGGCGGAAGTCGAAAAAGCAATCGAACTGACCGAGTTTGCGTGTTCGATGCCCCAGCTTGTTTCAGGTGAGATTTTGGAAGTTTCCAAAGGTGTGGAATGTCGGACGGAACATTTTCCTTTGGGCGTGGTCGCGTCAATCGTGCCGTTTAATTTTCCGTTGATGGTGCCGAATTGGACGATGCCGAACGCGCTCGTTTTGGGCAATACGATGGTGATGAAACCTTCGGAACTCGTGCCGCTGTCGGTCGTCAAAATGGCGGAACTTTTGAAGGAAGCCGGACTTCCCGACGGCGTTTTTAACGTCATCAACGGCGGCAAGGAAATCGTCGAAGGAATTTGCGCTCACCAAGACATTGAAGCGGTCAGTTTTGTCGGTTCGACGAAAGTTGCGAAACTCGTTTACCAGCAATCAACGCATAATCTGAAACGCTGTATCGCGCTCGGCGGCGCGAAAAATCATCTGTTCGTTTTGCCCGACGCGAATCCGCAGATGACGGCGACGAATGTTACCGCGTCAATGTCTGGCTGTGCCGGACAACGCTGTATGGCGGCTTCGGCAATGCTCGCGGTCGGCGATGTTGATTCGATAATTGACCAAATTTGCGTCGAAACACGCAAACTCGTCGCGGGTAAAAACTTGGGCGCGGTGATTTCAAAAGCGGCGAAAGAAAGAATCGAAAATTATATTTCCGAAGCCGAATCACAAGGCGCGAAAATTCTCGTTGACGGCAGAAACGCAGTTGTCGAAGGCAAAGAAAACGGAACTTACGTCGGCGCGACCGTGATTGATTTCGTCACGCCCGAAATGTCCGTGGCAACCGAAGAAATTTTCGGTCCGGTGATCTCGATTATGCGAACCGCAAATCTCGATGAAGCGTTAAAGATCGAAAACGCCAATCCATACGGCAACGCGGCTTCGGTTTTCACACAATCGGGTGGCGCGGCGCGTTATATTATGGAACACGCTTCCGCCGGAATGATCGGCGTGAACATCGGCGTTCCCGTCCCGCGAGAGCCTTTTTCGTTCGGCGGCTGGAATGATTCACGCTTTGGCGCAAACGATATTACGGGCAAAAGCTCGATCGAATTTTGGACGAAATTGAAGAAGACGACGACGAAATGGAATCCCGAAGCTGGGATAAATTGGATGAGTTAGAAAGAAAATTTAGTCACGAACAGACATGAAAGGAACACGAAAAATACAAAAAAAGAGAAAATAAGCCACAGATGAACACAAATAGACACATATTTTTAAGAAATAAGATAAAACGGAAAATGAAAAAGGTTAATCCATTTTTTTCCGCGTTTATCTGTGTTCATCTGTGGCTTATTTCTTGAATTTTCATATTTGTTCGCGGCAAAATGAACTGAGGAATAATTTATGTCAAAAATAGTTAAATGCGGTCTAATTCAAGCGCATAATGTCGCGCCGACGGATGCGCCAATCGAGGAAATCAAAAAAGCCAACATCGAACATCAGATGAAAATGGTCGAAGATGCGGCGCGGCAAGGCGTGCAGATGCTCTGTTTTCAGGAGATTTTTACCACGCCTTATTTCTGCGCCGAACAGCAGACGCGCTGGTATGAAGCGGTCGAAAAAGTCCCTGACGGCAAGACTGTGCAAATGATGCAGTCGGTCGCCAAGGAACACGGAATGGTTTTGATCGTGCCGATTTACGAGGAAGAAATTTCCGGCATTTATTACAACACTGCCGCCGTTATTGATGCCGACGGGAAATATTTGGGCAAATATCGCAAGACGCATATTCCGCACGTCGCGCCCGGTTTCTGGGAAAAATTTTATTTTCGCCCGGGCAATCTCGGTTATCCGTGTTTCGATACGGCGTTTGCGCGAATCGGCGTTTACATTTGTTATGACCGCCATTTTCCCGAAGGTGCGCGCTGTCTCGGTTTGAACGGCGCGGAAATTATTTTTAATCCGTCGGCAACAGTTGCGGGTTTGAGCGAATATCTCTGGAAACTCGAACAGCCCGCGCACGCCGTCGCCAACGGTTATTTCGTCGGCGCGATCAATCGAGTCGGCACGGAAGCACCCTGGAATATCGGCGAATTTTACGGGCAAAGTTATTTCTGCGACCCGCGCGGACAAATGCTCGCCGTCGGCACGCGCGATCAAGATGAATTGATCGTCGCCGATCTGGATATGGATTTGATCCGCGAAGTGCGAAATACATGGCAGTTTTTCCGCGATAGAAGACCGGACGCTTACGGGCAAATCGTAGCGGATTGAAATTATGAAAATATTTTTGAAGATAAATTTTGTCGTTTTGATTTTACTCGCTTTCGCTTTATCAGCGTTTGGGCAGAGCAACGCGCAGATTGAAAAGGAGTTGGTTTCTGCGATTAAAGACGTTCAGAAATATTCAAATTACGGCGAGAACAGCGACGACGAAAAACTCTCCAAAGCGAATGATATATTTGAAAAAAAACTTTTGAAATATACGAAAAACGATTCGACGCTTCGATATAAATTCAGCGAATTGAGTGAGCTTTTATTTGTCGCCACTTCCGATGACGGAAAGTTTCGTATTTATTCGTGGGATATGGAAGACGGCGGCACGATGCACGATTACCAATGCGTTTATCAATACATGGGCGCAGATGGCAAAGTTTATTCAACAACCGACGAGACCGAAGGCGAGGAAACCGGCGCGGGCAGTTTCGTTTACGACATTTTCACGGTTGATGCTAAAAACGGCAAAATTTACATCGTCTGTACAACCTTTATCGGTTCGACCAACGATCATTACCAATCGGCAAATCTTTATAAAATCAAAGGCAAAGTTCTTGAAAACAAAGTGAAGCTGATTAAAACAAAATCAGGTTTAACCGATTCTCTCGGTTTTGAATATAACTTTTTCTCGGTTGTTGAACGTGAAGAAAGACCGGTTAAATTGATTAAATACGACAAAAAAACGCAGACGATTAAAATTCCCCTCGTCATCAACGACAAGGAATTTCCGAACGGCAAAGTGACCGACAAATCTATCAGCTACAAATTCGACGGCACTTATTTCGTCAAAGTAAATTAAATGCAGGAACGCGAAAAATATTCTTCGGGCGCGAAATGGGAATCAATCGTCGGCTATTCGCGGGCGGTCAAAGTTGGCTCGCGGATTTATGTGACGGGAACGACCGCGACCGATGAAAATTCAAACATAGTCGGCATCGGCGATGCTTACGCGCAGACAGTTCAGGTGATTAAAAATATCGAAAAGGCTTTGCAGGCGTTGGGCGCGACGCTTGAAAACGTTGTCAGAACGCGGATGTTTGTCACCGACATTTCGCGTTGGGAAGAATACGGCAGAGCGCACGGCGAATTTTTTAGTGAGATTTTGCCGGCAACGACGATGGTTGAAGTTTCAAAATTGATTGATGCCGAAATGCTGATCGAAATCGAAGCGGATGCGGAATTGTAAAAGCATTTTGCATCGCAGAACGCATTGGAACTTTAAGAAAATATTAACCACAAATGCACACAGATGAAATCGGATAAAAACAGGATAATTTCAATCTATCTAAACAATCCCGAAAAATCCGTGTTTATCTGTGTAAATCTGCGGCTAAATTCTCTTCGCATTTTTGCAACTGTATAAAATTATGTCACTAACACACGAATCCCCAATCAACATCGAACAAATCGAAAACAACTTTGCGGAAATCAATCCGCCGTTAAATCAAGCCGAAGCGGTTTTTGAAGCGAACCGGTGTCTCTACTGCTTCGACGCGCCGTGTATGCACGCCTGTCCGACACATATTGATGTACCGTCGTTTATCAAAAAGATAGCGTCGGGAAATCTTTTAGGTTCGGCGCGTGTGATTTTTGACGCGAATCCGATCGGCGCAAGCTGTGCACGAGTTTGTCCGGTTGACGTTTTGTGCGAGGGCGCGTGTGTCGAGAAAACTTTGATGGATAAGCCGATTGAAATTGGTAGATTGCAACGTTATGCGACCGATTATGCTGAGCAAAGCGGCAGACAAATCTTTCAGGCAGGCGCGGCGAACGGCAAAAAAATCGCCATCATCGGTTCGGGTCCGGCGGGTTTGTCGTGCGCGACTTATCTGGCGCGAATCGGTTATGACGTAACCGTTTACGAGCGCAAACCGCTCGCGGGCGGACTCGACACTTACGGAATGGCGGAATATAAAATGTCGCAGAAAGTTTCGCTTTCCGAAGTCAAAAACGTCGAAAATATCGGCGTGAAATTTCAACTGAATACGAAAATTGTTGGTGAGGAAGAAAAATCAAATGGAGAAATTCACGTCAGATTTTCGAGCCTTCTGGAAAATTACGATGCGGTTTTTCTCGCCGTCGGACTCGGCGCGACGAATCGTTTGAATGTTTTGGACGAAAACCTTGAAGGCGTGATTGACGCGCTCGATTTCATTGAAAAAATAAAAACGCGCGACTGGCAAACCGTTCCGCTCGGCAAAATCGTCGCCGTCATCGGCGCGGGAAATACGGCAATTGATGCGGTAACACAGGCGAAAAGAATGGGCGCGGAAAAAGTTTTGCTGGTTTACCGCCGCACCGAAAAAGATATTTCTGCTTATCAATACGAATATGAACTCGCCAAAAAAGACGGCATCGAATTCGTCTGGCAAGCCGCGCCGATTGCCATTTTGGAAAACGAAAACGGTTCGGCTCTAACTCTACGCTGTGAAAAAACCGACGGCTCGAATCAATTATTTGAAATTCCTTGCGATATGGTCATTCGCGCCATCGGACAGCAAAAACAAATTTCGTTTTTCAAAGACATCGCAGGCGTTGAAACCAACGAAAAAGATCGCGTTTCCGTCAATGAATTGATGCAGACATCAAGCCCAAAAATCTTCGCCGGCGGCGATTGCGTCAACGGCGGTGCGGAAGCGGTTGACGCTTCGCAAATGGGAAAACTCGCCGCGCAAGGCATTCATTTTTCTTTGACAGGCGAAAGCGTAAAATTTGCGGGAGCAATATAAAAATGAATGACAAAGTAAAAACCTTAAGGAAAAAGAAATCCGAAGATAAATCAAATTTAACCGATAAAAAGGTTGAAGTTGAAAATAAGTCGAAGGAAAAATTCAATATTTATAATCTTTTAGACAACGAATAATTTTTGCGGGCTTTGAAGGAAAAACTTGAAACAGTTTGAGTTTATTTGTAATGAAAATACACCGAATAATAATTATTATGGGAATATTAATCGGTCTTTTGAGTTTTTTTGGTTTTGATGCTAAGCCGTCGAGTGGACAAACAAACTCGGAAGAGAATAAAAATGTAAAAATTGTATCTTTTGATGCGCAGTTTGAAACTTTCAAAAAACTTGGATTTGCGCTTAATCACGGCACAACCCTTTCAGATGTTGACCGTTGGAATGAAGGAAAGAAAGAATTTGAAAACGAACCTTATTCTTTGCTTTATACAACTCTCGGACAAACAATTGAACGAGAACCTTGGACACCTTTGACAAATAGATGTTGGGATTTCGATACGGAAGCAATTGAAGATCACGGAGCATATATTGAGATAATGAAAAATCTCGAACGAATCAGTCGCGGGGAAATTAAATTTAAAAATCTCAAAGATTGCGTTGATGTCGAAGAAGAAAAGGCTTGGGTTTCATTTGAAATCAAAGGCGTTAAATACAAATGGAATTTGAAAGTTAATGACGATTGGGTTGACGAAAGTTTATTTACAAAAGTTGTCGAATTGACCAATACACTTAAAACAAAAGGTAAATATACATATTTTGACACAGGCGGACAAGATGCAGTTATAGGCTTTGAAACTCCCGAAAAGCGAGAGGAAATAATCAAAGCAACTGGATTAAAAATTGAATGGCTTAATTAAAAATTATGGCAGATTTAAGTATAAATTTCGCGGGCATCAAATCGCCGAATCCGTTTTGGTTGGCGATCGCACCGCCGACGAATATGGGTTCGATGGTCGAACGGGCTTTTGATGCGGGTTGGGGCGGCGCGGTTTGGAAGACGCTTGGTGAACCGATCGTTAATGTTTCGTCGCGGCTTGCCGGGCTTGATAATGGCGCGTCGCGGATGATCGGTTTGAATAATATCGAGCTGATTACAGACCGTTCGCTTGAAATTAATTTAAAAGAGATTTACGAGTGCAAAAAGAAATATCCGAATAATGCAGTGATAATTTCTTTGATGGTCGAATCGAAGCGCGAGGCGTGGCACGAGATCGTTAAAAAATCGCAGGACACGGGCGCGGACGGTTTTGAACTGAATTTCGGTTGTCCGCACGGAATGTCGGAACGCGGAATGGGCGCGGCGATGGGGCAAGTTCCCGAATATACTTGTATGGTTACGGAATGGGTCAAGGAAGTTTCCGATCTGCCCGTGATCGTTAAACTTACGCCGAATGTCGCGCATATCGTTCCGCCGGGACGCGCGGCGCAGAAAGGCGGCGCGGACGCGGTTTCGTTGATAAATACGATAAATTCCGTGATGGGCGTTGATCTCGACACGATGATCCCGTATCCGAATGTCAACGGAATGGCGGCGCACGGCGGTTATTGCGGAACTGCGGTTAAACCGATTGCGCTGAATATGGTTTCGGAACTGGCGCGTGATGCGGAATTTAATATTCCGATTTCGGGAATTGGCGGCATCAATACCTGGCGCGATGCGGTTGAGTTTTTACTTTTGGGCGCGGGAAATGTGCAGGTTTGCACCGCGGTGATGCACTACGGCTACCGGATTGTCGAAGATATGATTGACGGTTTGAATAATTACTTGGACGAAAAAGGTTTCGCCTCCGTCAACGACATCATCGGCAAATCCGTCAGCCGCGTTACCGATTGGGGAAATCTTGATCTAAATTACAAGGTCGTGGCGCGGGTAAATAATGAGCATTGCATCAAGTGTAATCTTTGTTACGTCGCCTGCGAAGACGGAGCGCATCAATGTTTCGATTTTGACGAGAATAAATTTCCCGTCGTTGATGAACCGGAATGCGTCGGCTGTAATTTATGCGCGTTGGTTTGCCCTTCGCCGGGCGCGATTTCGATGGTTCGTTTAGATGATGGAAACAAGCCGATGAACTGGAAGGAATATTCGAGCCGAAACGCGGAAAATCCGAACGGTAATTAAAGTTTTTCAGTTACTTCCAGTAAGTTTTGAGTTTCGCCTCGAGCATTGGGAACGGCACGTATTCGACCTGTCTGCCCGAATCGCGCAGCAGTTCGACCATTTTGTAGGCGCCGTCAGCATTGCGCGTGTGGACGAAAAACGTTGCGGAGCGTTGAATGTTTTTATTTTCGTTGAGCCATTCGGCAATTGCGAAACCGGTGTTGGCGAAATCGTCGTGATCGTTTGATTCGTAATGATGTGGCAGCAAATCGTGATCAAGAAAAACCGCGTCGTAAGCATATTTTTGAAGCAGTTCTTTGGCTTCGTCAACTGTTTCGGCGATGTCTAGTTCATCTTCCGCAAATCGTTTCTCGAACCAGCGATGGCGGCGCGTATCGTCGTCGAGCAGAAAAACCGTCATTCGGTTGCGCTCGGTTTTGATTTCCGCCAAACCGAGTTTTATCAATAAATTGTGAAAAAGCCCCATAAATTAACAACCTTTCAAAAGCAGTTTTTAATATAGCACAGGGAAAAACGCAAAAAAATTCGAGAATCAAAAAAATTAACCTGAATGTGAATTTTTTGTTAAATGCTAAGTCGTGTCTTTTCACCAACTTCACTTTTATGAATTTTTCGAGTTTCTCCAAAGCCCCATTTTCATTGTATTTTAGTTAATACAAAAAAACTTGAAATCATTATTTTCAGTGCTATAATTCAAAACAGCCTCTAGCTTTTCGAGGAAAAACCCCTGACTGATAGTTTTAATCAAGCAGTAAATTTTAGAGTTTATATCAAGGATGCCCCAGGAAAACGCGAAAATTCATCCGCTTTTTGCCGTGCCGAATCCGTCGCCGACCGCGCCGGAGCGCGAGTATTACGACGCGCCGGACACACCGGACGAGCCTGAGGTTTGTCCGCTCTGTTACGGTTCGGGAATGGAAGTCGTTGCCGGCAAAGGTGCGCGTCCGTGTAAATGCCGCAAGCAGAAATCGCACGCCGGTTTAATCGAAAAAGCCCGCATTCCGAAGCGTTATACGGATTGTCATTTTCACAGTTATCGTGTGATGAACCCGTCGCAGGAGCGCGCGTTTCGTTTCGCTTCAAAATTGGCGATGGATTATCCGGCGGTCGAACGCGGTCTGCTGTTTATGGGAACGGTCGGAGTCGGCAAGACGCATCTCGCGGTTTCGATTCTGAAAGGTTTGACCGAACGCGGTTTCGTTTGCTTGTTTTATGAATTCGGCGCACTTTTAAAAAGCATACAGGATTCGTATAACAGCATTTCGCAAACGTCGGAATCAAAATTGTTGCAGCCGATTTTTGACGCGGAAGTTCTGGTACTCGACGAAATAGGCGCGTCAAAACCGACCGATTGGGTGCGCGACACGATGGCGAACATTATCAACACGCGCTATAACGACAAGAAATTGACGATTTTTACGACGAATTACCTCGACGAACGCCGCGCTGACAAAGACGAAACGCTCGAAGACCGCATCGGCGTGCGTCTGCGTTCGAGACTTTTTGAAATGTGCAAAACCGTTTCCATCGGCGGCGAAGATTTCCGCCGAACTTTCGATCAGGTTACGCCGATAAAGAAAAATCAAAGGTAATTTTGACTGGAAAATAATACGAAGCGACACGAAGGCTTTTGATTTATTCGTGTCGCTTCGTATTATTTTACGGGCAGTATTTTTGCCGATTTTTCACTCGCCGCGTGTATTCGATAACCGAGCAAAACTGCCAGAATCAGCCCGAAAAGCAGCGGATAGAAAACGTCTGATTTGACGATCATCCAAAAATGAATCACGCCTAAAATCGCCGCGACGTAAGTTAATTTGTGCAGCCGCGCCCATTTTTTGCCGCCGAGTCGTTTGATCATTTGATTGGTCGAAGTGACGGCAAGCGGAATCAGAAGGAAAAACGCCAGCATTCCGACGGCGATGAACGGACGCTGCCAAACGTCGCTCGCAATCGCGGAAACGCTCAGGCTTTTGTCGAAAATGCTGTAAGTTATCAAGTGCAGAAAGCCGTAGAAAAACGCGTAAAGTCCGAGCATTCGCCGAAATTTCACCAGACTATTCCAGCCGAAACGTTTCCGAAGCGGCGTAACGGAAAGCGTTATCAGCAGAAATAAAAGCGTCAAAACGCCGGTTGTTCGCAAAAAAAATTCAATCGGGTTCGCGCCCAACGTTCCAAACAATGCGTCGCGTGCAAGCAGCACAAGCGGCACAAGGCTGTTGATAAAGATCAGCAATTTGTTAAATTTCACGTCCGTCATCGGCATATTGTTATTCGCCAAAAAAACTATAACGGATTTCATTACGCCGCATCTGCTAAAATATTTATAATTTTATTTAAAAAAGTTGTAACCGCACACGACTTCACTGCGTCTTCCAAATTGATGAACGAAAATAATCCGCCGAAAATTTCCGACTTAGAACTCGAACGATTAATTCAAACGGCTTTAAACAGCACGATTTTAACCGACGAGGAGATAAACGATATTGCCGATTCACCGCGTCTTTGGTGGCAATTGCAAAGCCGCGTCGCCGCCGAAAAATCGCGTCAAAAACAACACTGGTTTTTCAATTGGCGTTGGCAAACAGTCACCATCGGCGCAGTTTTGTTTTTATTCGTCGCCGGCGCAGCAATCCGGTTTTCCGATTCGCCAAATGCGGAAACTGCCGCGCTGACGATTGAAAATAACATTGCTGTTTTAGGTGATAAATCTATTTCGACCGAGCTGAAACCGGAGTTAATTTCGTCAAAATCAAATGCGCCGCAGACGAAAGAATTGCCGACGACGCGGCAGAGAGTTTCGTTAATCAAAACTGAGAGAAATTCGTTAAAAACCAGAGCCTTCCGCGCCGAAACCGCGCCGCGCCAAATCGCAAAAGCAAAAACTGCGCTGCTGCCGAAAGCGGCAACGGCAACGGAATTTATCGCGTTGTCTTACCTGCCTGCGTCGGAAAGCGGTCAAATCGTGCGCGTCAAAGTTCCCCGTTCGATGATGGTTTCGCTCGGCGTTTCGACGAATACAGAGCGCAACAAGGAACTTGTCAACGCCGAAGTTATCGTCGGCGATGACGGTGCGGCGCGGGCGATTCGGTTTCTGAACGAATAAAGTTTCGTCTTTTCCGAACACTTTTCAAAGTAATTTCAAAATTTTAATTCGCGGAAGTATTTAACCTGATAATTCAAGGACTATAAAATGATCGGAAAAAAAGTTTTATTGATAATTTCAATCTCGCTGTTGACGATAAATATAATTTCCGCGCAGCGTCCGCCGCGCGGAGACGATAAAAATGAGCGATTTGTAACAGCTCGACACAAACCGAAACGGCACGATTGAGCGCGACGAATTTAACGCCGACGCTGAAAGCCTTTTCAAAAAATTCGACCGCAACAACGATGGCTCGATTGACGAAATGGAATTGCCGAAACCGCCGCCGGGAAGACGCGGAGATTTTCCGCCGCCGCGCGGTGAACAATTTGGGAACGCGCCCAGACTGCCGAAAACACCGCCGTTTATGATGCGCGACGAAAACCGCGACGGGAAAATAACGCGCGCCGAATTTGACGAAAATCTTAAGCGGCATTACGCTCAGATGGATGCGAACGGCGACGGCGTAATTTCGCGCGAAGAATTTGAACAAATTGGGGAAGACCAACGCCGCAGAGATTCGCCGAAAGCCGATAATTTCGCTCCGCCCGCGCCAGCCGTACAGTTTCTCGGCGCAGAGATGCGTTTCGGCGATAAACTGGTCAAGGACGCGCCGTTTTCCGCTGAAACCGTGATGGAGAATACGCGTCGTCTGTATGATGGTTCGACGGTGACGACGCAAAGCAAAGGCGCGATTTATCGCGACAGCGCAGGTCGCACGAGCCGCGAACAACCGCTCGAAACGGTCGGCGCATTTAGTCTCGGAAACGAATCGCAAAAATTGATTTTTATCACGGACTCGATAGAAAATACGCAGTATTTTCTCGACGCGTCGCGTAAAATCGCCCGCAAGATTTCTTTGTCGGGAATGAATCGTCCGCCTGCGCCGCCATTTGCCGAGGGCGAAAGAAAAACCGAATCGCTCGGGAAAAATGTCTTGGAAGGCGTAAAGGTCGAGGGCACACGGACGACGATTGATATTCCGGCGGGCAGCGTCGGCAACGCCAAACCGCTGCAAATTGTCGCCGAGCGATGGTTTTCCGAAGAACTGCAAACCGTCGTGCTGTCGCGCCATGTTGATCCGCTGTTAGGCGAACAGGTTTTTCGTCTAACTAATATTCGCCGAATTGAACCGGCAAAAGAATTTTTCGTTGTGCCGAGCGATTATAAAATCGAAGCTGACCGCAAGCCGCGTTGAAAACAGAAGACGATAACCGAATGGAACAGGCGATCAATCATCCGCAGATTTCGACGGTCGGCGGCGAACGAGAATATGCGTCGGCGCAAACAGACGACGAGTTGGTGAAAGCCGTTCTCGCGGGCGACGAAGCCGCGTTCGGCGTTATT
The DNA here is from genome assembly GCA_963761145.1 of Pyrinomonadaceae bacterium. Classification (GTDB taxonomy): domain Bacteria; phylum Acidobacteriota; class Blastocatellia; order Pyrinomonadales; family Pyrinomonadaceae. Next base: position 163,538 of record CAVXFU010000010.1, on the reverse strand, counting down.
TTTGAACGTCATCGCCGACTCGTCGCACATCTGGTCAGCCGCTTTTTTAATCGGCGCGAGGAAATCGAAGAAATCGTTCAGCAAAGTTTTACGAAATTTTATTTTTCGCTGAAAAGTTTTCGCGGCGGACAGGAAAAATCGCTCGCGGCGTGGCTTTCTAAAATTACCGTCAACATTTGTTATGACGAACTGCGCCGCCAAAAGCGACAGCCCGAAAATCGTTTCGCGGATTTGAGCGACGATGAAGAAAGTGCAATTTTAAATTGCATCACCCGATCAAATGCGGCGTGCGCGGAGAAATCTTTTATAAACCGCGATTTGGCGGAAAAGTTATTGTCAAAGCTCGAAACGCCCGACCGTTTGGCATTGACGCTTTTTTACGGCGAAGATTTATCCGTCGAAGAAGTCGCCGAACTCGTCGGCTGGTCGCCGAGCAACGTGAAAACCAGATTGTTCAGAGCGCGAAACTTTTTGCGAAATGTTTTTGAGAAGTTTTAGATTGTCAAGATAAAAACCTTTCACTATAGACAACACAAAAAGGGAAATTAAGGCGATATGGCAGAAATTATCTGCTATCTCTGATAGATTTCGCGTTCAACAATTTTGCGGTACCCGAACAAAATTTGCGTTTCAGTAGTGAAAAATTAAAAATTATGCAACGAATAAAACTGCTTGTCGTGTTCCTTTTTCTATTGTCCGCTTCGATATTTTACAGCAATTTCCTGCCGTCGCCGATGGTGCGCGGTCAGACGGGTGACGCGCCTTCAGTACCGACGGGCGTTATCGCGTCCGACGGCAGTTATTCGACGAAAGTCGGCGTAACGTGGGACCCGATTCGCGGCGCGACAAGTTATCGAATTTTCCGAAACACGACGAACGATTCGGTGACGGCGACGAGCGTCGGAACAACCGTGCAGAATGCGTTTTTCGATACGACGGCAACTGCCGGACAAACTTTTTTCTATTGGGTGCAGGCGGAAAACGGCAGTCTCGTGAGCAGTTTCAGTCAATCCGATACAGGACTTCGCGGTGTCGGCAATGCCGGCGGCGGCGCGTTAAATCCGCCGGTTGCGCCTGCGGGAAATCCGGTAACGGCGACCAAATTTTTTCTCGGCAAAGCCTTATTCTGGGACGAACAACTTTCTTCGACCAAAACGGTTTCGTGCGGAACGTGTCATTTTTCCGAAAACGGCGGCTCCGACGCGCGTTCAATATTAAATAGTTTGCGGGCGACGAATCCGGGCGCGGACAATTCGTTCGGAACAGCCGACGACGTTTTCGGTTCGCCGGGCGTAATCAGCAATAACGCGGACGGAACTTATAACTGGGCTGCCAGCTTCGGTTTCCGCGAACAGGTAACGAATCGAAAGGCGAAGTCTTATGTTGACGCGGGTTTTTCAAATATACTTTTTTGGGACGGACGCGCGAGCGGAACTTTTACCGACCCGACGACGGGCGCGATTATACTTCAAAACGGCGCGGCACTCGAAAGTCAGGTTATCGGTCCGATGGTGAATTCGTCTGAGATGGCGCACGGCGGACGCAACTGGCTTGATGTCGCTTCGCGCGTTTCTACTTCAAAACCGATGGCACTTTCGCCAAACGTGCCCACTGCTTTGAACGAGTGGATCGGCGGGCGCGGTTATCCAGAATTGTTTGAAGAAGCGTTTGGCACGAGCGAAGTTACGCCTGCCAGAATTGCGATGGCGATTGCCACGTTTGAACGTGCGCTTTACTCGGACCGCACGCCGTTTGACGCGGCAGCTTCGGGCATCACGGTTTTAACGGCGCAGGAACAGCGCGGTCAGGGCGTTTTTAATCAGGCGCAGTGCAACGGATGTCACACGGGCGCGTTGTTCAGCGACAACCAATTTCACTATATCGGCGTGCGTCCGACAAACGAAGACACGGGACGTTTTCAGGTGACGAACAACACGAATAATCTCGGTGAATTCCGCACGCCTTCTTTGAGAAACGTCGAACACCGTGCGCCGTATATGCACAACGGGCGATTTGCGACGCTCGATGATGTCGTTGCCTTTTACAATCGCGGCGGCGATTTTAACGCGCCGAACAAAGACCCGCGCGTTCGTCCGCGTGGTTTATCGCCGCAGCAGCAAGCCGATTTGGTCGCATTTCTGAAACGTCCGTTGACCGATCCGCGCGTCGCTGCCGGAACCGGACAATTTAATCGTCCGACGCTTTACACCGAATCGAACCGCGTTCCGCAAATCTTCGGTACAGGCACGACGGGCGCGGGCAATTTGGTTCCGCAGGCGACGGCAATTGAGCCGCCGATTGTCGGCAATCCGAGTTTTACCGTCGGTGTTTCAAACGCGCTCGGCGGCGCGAATGCCGTTCTGGTTATTAATTCGGCTGATCCGGGAACGGGCGCGATTCCAGCGAGCGGTTCGTTCGCCCGCGTCAACGTACAGCTTTCGGGCAACGGAAACGGAGCGGGTTACGGTTCGGTCAGTTTGCCGATTCCGAATAATCCGGCACTCATCAATCAAACATTTTTCGGTCGCTGGTATATTTCGGATGCAAACGGTGCGAATGGGACGGCAATTTCGCCCGCGTTCAAATTTACCGTTTTCGGCGAAGCAGTCGCGGCGGTGAGAGCCAAACACGCCGATTTTGACGGCGACGGGAAAACCGACGTTTCCGTATTCCGACCGTCGAGCGGCAGTTGGTTCATCTCAAACAGTTCGAGCGGAACTTCGACGACGAGCAATTTCGGGTTAGGAACGGATGCGCTCGCGTCTGAAGATTTCGACGGCGACGGCAAAACTGACATCGCCGTATTTCGTGACGGAGTTTGGTATATCCAACAGAGCCGCGACGGTTTCCGCGCCGTGAATTTCGGACAAGCGGGCGACCGACCGCAGCCAGCCGATTTCGACGGCGACGGTAAAGCCGATGTCGCGGTTTTTCGTTCGGGCGTTTGGTATATTCAGCAAAGCCGCGACGGATTTAAAGCCGCGCAGTTCGGACTCGCCACCGACAAACCGGTCACGGCGGACTATGACGGCGACGGTAAATCCGACATCGCCGTTTACCGCGACGGAGTTTGGTATTTATTGCAAAGCACGGCGGGCTTTGTCGGCATCGAGTTTGGAACAAGCGAAGACAAACCTGTTTTGGGCGATTACGACGGCGACGGTAAATCCGACTTAGCCGTATTCCGACCGTCGAACGGCGTTTGGTATCATCGCCGCAGCATTGATTCCCAATGGCGCGGCGTAACATTCGGCGCGTCAACCGACATTCCCGCGCCCGGCGATTACGACGGTGACGGCAAATCCGACTACTCGGTTTTCCGCGCGTCGGAAGGAATCTGGTATATTATGCAAAACTCCAACAATGCCGTGCGCTCGCAAAATTGGGGAACGAGCGGCGATTTGCCAATTCCGGCGGCAAATGTTCCGTAAATTGTTTTTATAAAATGGAAGAAGCGGAAACTTCCTGTGGAAAGTTTCCGCTCTTTTTTTTGCGAAACTGCTTTAGAAAAACTTTCCTAAATCCATTCCGTCGTAAAATTTTGCCACTTCGTCCGCGTAACCGTTAAATATCAAAGTTTCGCGTTTGGTATATTCGCCGATGCGTTGTTCAGTCGCCTGCGACCAGCGCGGATGGGAAACATTCGGATTGACGTTTGAATAAAAACCGTATTCGCGGCGGCTGGCGATGTTCCAGGTCGTCGGCGGTTCTGCTTCGGTCAAAGTAATTTTGACAATTGATTTGATGCTTTTGAAACCGTATTTCCACGGCACAACAAGGCGAATCGGCGCACCGTTTTGATTCGGCAGCTGTTTGCCGTAAAGTCCGGTCGCCAAAATCGTCAAAGGATGAGAGGCTTCGTCGAGCCGCAAACCTTCAACATAGGGCAGATCAATTCCGGCAGAAAACGACGACTGCATCTGCTTGGAATCGTAAAGCGTTTCAAACGCGACGTATTTTGCCGAACCGAGCGGCGCGACTTTATCGAGCAGTGTTTTCAACGGAAAACCGACCCACGGAATGACCATTGACCAACCTTCGACGCACCGGAAACGGTAGATTCGTTCTTCCTGTGAGAATTTCAGCAAATCTTCGATGCCGAAAGTTTTGGCATTTTGCACCAAACCGCCGACTTCGACCGTCCACGGACGCGTGACGAAATTTTCCGCTTTGCGGGCGACGGCGGTTTTGCTCGTTGAAAATTCGTAGTAATTGTTATAATTCGTGATTTCCTCGAAAGTGTTGAGTTTTTCTTCAATCTGAAAATCAGTCTGTTTGGAAATGTCAGCGATTTCGGCGGTGATGATCGGTCGCGGCGGCGGCGGATTAATAAAACGATAAACTCCGGCGGTCGCCAAAGTCGTTCCGGCAAGCAGTCCGGCGCGAATAAAATTGCGGCGATTGAGATAAGTTTTCTCGTCCGTGATTTCGCTCGATTTTATTTCGGACGGCTTTTTACTAACCATAAATTATTATTCGATGCCGCCGACAAATGAGTTTCAGTTAATTTTGCAATCCGATAACCGAAAGCAGTCTGCCGGTTTTGCCGTAAAGTTTTTTCTCGACGCGATACGAGAAAAATAAATCGTTTCGTTCCATAGTACAAAACGGCGCGATAAAAATATTTTCCGGCAAAACGCCGACGCTCAATAATTGTTCCCGGTTTGCCAAATGTAAATCAATCAGCGCGTGACCGTCGCGCGTCGTGTGGAAAAGATTTCCACAGGTGGAAAAGTTTTTCTCAAACGCTTCGATGACTTCCGTGCCGACTTCGTAATTTTTGCACGTTGCCGCCGGACCAATGGCGCAAATCAAATCTTCCGCACGCGTTCCGTAAGTTTCGCGCATCTTTTCAATCGCCCGCACGACAATCGAATTAACCGTTCCGCGCCAGCCCGCGTGAATCGCCGCGAAAGCTTTTGTTTTCGCATCGCCCAACAAAACCGGCACACAATCGGCGGTTTTCACACCGATTAAAATTCGCTCAAGATTTGAAACGAGCGCGTCAAATTTGTGATTTCCGTCCGCCGCGTCTCCAAGATTTTTAATGATTCGCACGTCTGCGCTGTGAATTTGCCAGACGGAAGCGAGCGCGTAATCGCCGTCGAACATTTCGAGAAAACGGCGACGATTCTCTGCGATGTTTTCCGCCGAATCTTCGTCGAAACCGGCAAGATTTAACGAATTTTCGGGAAAATCAGACACGCCGCCGAGACGCGTTGAAAAGCCGTTCGTAAAACCTTTTTCTTCGAGCGGCTGACAAACGAGAACTTTTACGCCATTTCGTTCTCGCCAATAAAAGCCTTCTTGAGTTAAACTTTCATCACTTTGAATTGAATTTGTGATCGTATCAATCGGCATAGACATAGTTGAAGTTTACCGCATCCGCGAAACGATTTCGAGAACTCCGCGTTTCGTCGAGCGAGTTTACACGGAAAGCGAACGCGCTTACTGCGAATCAAAAGGCGCGGCGGCAGCGCAGTCTTACGCCGCCCGATTTGCCGCCAAAGAAGCATTTTTAAAAGCCTTGAAAACCGGCTGGCGCGGTAAAATCACCTGGCACGATATGGAAGTTTTGAACGACACGCAAGGCGTTCCGACACTGCAAATAAAAGGCGAAGCGAAAAATTTATTGGAAATGCTCGGCGCAAATCAAATTCATCTTTCAATTTCGCACACGACCGAACACGCCGTCGCGCAGATTATTTTGGAGAAGATTTAATTTTTGGTTTATTTATCCTACTCAAGTAAGTTATATCTTTATTTAATTCAACAAAAGAAGTTCTTGTACAAATATTGGTCCCCAAAAAGTCGGTTCCTCCGTAAGCATAAACCAAATATATTTTCCCAACTTGAAATTTATATCCGCAGTCGCCACTGCCCAGACCGGAACTTATTGTAACTATATTATCAAGATCGCCTTTCCAAGACTTATTAACCTTAAATTTTACCTCGACAGAATAAACCTCAGGCTTCTTAATCACCTCAATGACTTCCCCACTAAAAACTGCTGAGGAATTTTTGTAGGCTTCTTTGATTTCCTTTTTAAAGGAATTATTACCAAACGGCAAACTACAGGTGCAGGCAAAAATATTGCAGGCAAATAAAACTAAAATGACGGCGCAAAAAGAAATCGAAACGATAAATTTTTTCATAAAATTAATTTTCTGTTTTGCCTTCTCTTTCCGACGGTAAAACCGGGCGTGACGAGTCTGGATTATCCGGCGACGTGTGCAGATGGACAACTTTCCAGTCTTTGCCGATAAGTTTGAAAACGAGCGTCATTCTGCCGGAAGCGTTTTCGAGTTTGCCGTTATATTCCTGCTGTTGTTTCCATTTGCAGGTAATGTATGCCGCGTCTTTGCCGAGCATTTCGACGCGCAAACCGGTAATGTCGAGAGTGACGTTAGCGGCGTTGGCGTAGCTGGCTTCGCGGTTTTTCTTCATATTTTCCCAGCCGATAGTCGCTGAACCGTTGTTATTGAAGAATAAAATGCGGTCGGAACTTTCGTAAACGCTCATCACTTTTTCCGCGTCAACCTGTTTGATGCCTTCGATTAAACGGTCGAAAGCGTCGCGCACGCCTTTATCGCCGATCGTCGCTACGATTGCCGGTTTGATTTTCACGACATTGGTTTTCTGCGCGAACGCCGCGCCGGTTAAAGATAAAATTATAACGGTTAAAAATGCGATTTTTTTCATATTTGATATTCCTGTTTTGAAAGAAATTTTATATTTCAAATGGCTTAGTTGCCAAATGCGAAGTTTACGTTTTCCGCCGCGAATACGTTTCCAATGCACCAAATCGTATTAGGGCTATTCGATTTCCGACATCAGCACACCATTTGCGATAAATATATCAGTTAAATGCTCGAAACGGTTCTGCGTTTTATTTCGTCACTAAAACGATTTACGAAAGGAAATTTAGAATGCAAAATTCAGAACTCAGAATTTCAGCCGTTTCAAATAACTTCCCGCTCGATTCGGTATAAATATTGCTGTTGGCGCGGTTAGTTCTTCCCAACAATCAAAGGAGAAAAATAAATATATGCGTCCGGTAAAAAGAATTTTGTGGGCATTCGTTTTGGCGATGCCTTTTTTAATTTTAAATGCGGGAACGGTTTCGGCTGAAACCGACGACTACACGCCCGAAGTCACTGACCGAGTGGCACGAATCAGTTTTATCAGCGGCAGCGTGCAAATCAAACGCGCCGACCAGACGGATTGGGAACGCGCCGCGAACAATTTGCCGCTTGTCGAAGGCGACGAGATTGTCACCGATTCAAACGCGCGGCTGGAAATTCAATTTAACAGCGAAACGTATCTGCGACTTTCGGAAAATGCTTATCTGAAAATCACGACTTTGCGCGACGAAGGCATTGCGGTCAGTCTGCCGAACGGTTCATTGAGCGCACGCGTTTTGAATTTCAATAAAGAGCGGGCATATTTTGAAATTGACGCGCCGCAGACGACCGTTTCGATTGAAAAAGCGGGAATGTATCGCGTGGATGCGGGCAGTAAAAACGATCAGACGGTGCGCGTTTCCGTTACCGATTCGGGACAGGCGAAGATTTATTCGGAAAATTCCGGTTTCACTTTGAAGAACGGACGCAGCGCGACGATTCAGATTGACGGAAATTACGCGGGCGAATGGGAAACCGCCGACGCTGCGAAATACGCCGACGATTTTGACGAATGGGCTTTGGAGCGCGACGCAATTGTCGCCAAACGGCTGGAAGATTCGTATTACGATAAATATTATGACCGCGACATTTACGGCGCGGAAGATTTGAGCGAATACGGCGAATGGGTTTTCACAAAAAAATACGGCTACGTTTGGAAACCTTACCGCAGCGCAACTTCGTCTTATTCGGACTGGTCGCCGTATCGTTACGGTCAATGGCGTTGGATTCCGGCTTACGGCTGGACTTGGGTCAACGACGAGCCTTGGGGCTGGGCGACGTATCATCACGGGCGTTGGGTTTGGGACAGCGGTTACTGGTATTGGTCGCCGTATTCGCAATATCGTTCGCGCCGCAGCTGGTGGCAGCCGGCACTGGTTTACATCGGTTATATCGGCAATAACGTCTGCTGGTATCCTTTGCCGTATGATTACGGTTATTACAATTACAACAGCTATTACTATACGGATCGCCGCCGCTACAACACGACGATTATCAATAATACGACCGTTATCGTCAATCCGACTCCGACACCGAATCCAACGCCGGTTGTCACGGTAGGCGCGGTTTTATCGCCGGGACAAATTAATCCCAAAATGCTTCCGCCGACGGCATCAGTTCCGCCGACCGGCGTGGTAACGGTCGAAGCGAGCGGCTTCGGTACGGGCAAAGCAAATTTTCGCACTGCGCCGGTTGATCTGGCGAAAAAAGCGCTGGCTCAATCCACTGCCGAATTGACAAAAGCTCCAATGCTGCCGACGTTTAAGCAGTTAAACGGCAGCGTCAGCAGAGAAATCATCGCGACTGCGCCGCCGCGCACGCGAACTGAAATGCCAATTAAAATCGGCGCAACCGACCGCGTTAACGGCGTTCCGATGGGCGAAAGTCTTCGCAAAGAAAGGATTTTAGGTAATCGTCCGCCAATTGAGAATGCGCCGCCGATACGAAATAACGACGGCATAGAATCCGCGCCGCCGATTCGCAATACCGGCGCGGTCAAACGTCAGCCGCGCGTCGAATCTTCCGGCGACAACAATCCGGTCAGAGAACCGTCGAACGACGGCGGTTTGCAAAATACGAACACGGTTCGCGGAAATAATAACGGCGGCGAAAATCAGCCAATCAGAAAACCGCGTATTCGCAGCAATGATAATCAGATTCCGCCGCCGATGGACAGCGCACCGCCTGTTTATAATCCGCCGCCGCGCGAAGAGCGTATCGAGCGTCCACAACCGCCGCGCCGCGAACGACAGGAACCACCTGTCAGACAGGAACCGCCGCGACAGGAACCGCGCGTCGAAGCCCCCGCGAGACAGGAACCGCGCCGCGAAGAACCGCGCCCGCAACCGCCGCCGCGACAGGAAACACTGCCGCCCAAGCCTGAACCTCCGGCGGAAAAACCCGCCGCGCCGAACAACGAAACGAGAATTGAGAGGAAAGACGGTTAAAACGCGAAAAAGCAAAGGCTGGAAATTAATTTACAGCCTTTGCTTTTTTTTGCGCATTCCAATGAAAGTTGCTTTTCGTTTGGTGTTAAATACTTTCTCCGCAATTTAAGCTTTAGGCAGGAAAATCTGGCGGTCAATCGCTTTCGGGTCGCCGATAACGACGAAGCGGATGTTTTTCATATATTTCTGCGCCGCCGCCTGGACTTCGGCGGGCGTAACCTGCCTGATTTTATCGAGAAAATCGAACGAATTGCGCCAGCCGCCGCCAATTAATTCGTATTTGGCGAGTTCTCCGGCTTGCGCGGCGTTAGTTTCCTGTCCGAGAAAATGCAGTGTCAGAAAATGTCCTGAAATACCGTCAATAGTTTCATCGTTAATTTGATTCTTTTTCAAATTCTCTACTTCGTCGAGCATCACTTTGACCGCTTGATTCGCGTCAACCGCCGTCACGTAAATATTACCGATGTTTGAACCGAACGAACCGAGTTCGGCGTTCGGCGCGTAGGAAAGCTGTCTGGCGATGCGTACTTCCTGATAAACGCGGCTCTGCAAAACCGTCACGGCGACGCGCATCGCGTAATAATCCGGGCTGTTCAGCGACGGCGCATTGAAAACGCCCTGCACGTAATTGGTCGGCAAAGTGCGCGGCGTAATATCCAAAGTTCCCTTCGAGAAATCGAGTGACGGAAAAGGCGTTTCCTTATAATTGCCGCGCGGCAATTTTCCGAATGTTTCGGCAACGCGCGTTTCAACGTCCTTCGGGTCAATATCGCCGACGATGACGAGCAACAGACGCGACGTTTCCATTATCTTTTTGTGATAATCGCTCAAATCTTTTGCCGTGAATCGCGTGATTGTTGCGAGCGTTCCGTTGACATCGTTCGAATACGGATGATTAGCGTAAATCACGCGGTCTTGCAAAATTTGCAAAAAATTATCGCTGTTCGTTTCCTGCTCGCGCAACCCTGTTGAAATCTGGTCACGGTCACGGTTAATATCTGCCTGCGCGAACGCCGGGTTAAGCATTAAATCGGTAAAAATGTCCCACGAACGATCAAAATTCCGGCGCGTCGAAATAACGCTGACCGCGCTGTAATCGTTGCTGACCGACGCGCCGATGCTGCTGCCGGTGCGCGAAAGCTCGCGGCGCAAAACTTCACGCGGAAATTTTTTACTGCCTTCGGTCGCCACGCTCAGCATCAGATTTTCGATGCCCGCGTTTTTATCGGTGATATTACGCGCGCCGCCGCGTATGAAAAGTCCGGCGGCAACTGTCGGCGCGTTCGTGCGCCGTTTAACCAATATTTTCAAGCCGTTGACGTTGAGTTCCGTCACCTGATTCGATTGCTCGGCGATGCTCGGTTTACCAGCCTGCGCGAAATTAGCCGACGTGAACGCTAAAAGGACGAATGTTAATAAAACAAATTTACTGACCGTTTTCATAATTTATTTTCCTGTCAAATCTTCCGGCGTAATCTTCGCCTTTGCCTGTGCCTCTGATGAAATCAGCGCAACGCCGATGTGCGGTTTGCCTTGGATATATGTGTCAATGTAGCGATTGATGTCTGCTCTTGAAGTAGCGCGAAGGTTTTTGTGATAACCGCGAAAATAATCAATTCCCGTTGACGACCACCAAAAACCGAGCGTGTGAACATATTCGGAAAGTTTTTCGCGCTCGAATAAATCTCTCGATTCCAAAATCGTTTTCGCGCTTTCGAGTTCCTCGTTCGTAAAATAATCGGGTTTATCAAACTGCGCGATTTCCGCATAAGCAGCCTTCAACGCGGCTTTCGCCTTGTCGGACGTCGTTGTCAAAGTCAGCGCAATCGGTCCGACGTTGCGCTGCGTGTAATAACTGATGTCCGCGCCGACCGTTAAACCCGAATCAACCATCGCGCGTTGAAAACGCGAATTCGGCTGCGACAAAATATACGAATAAACGTCCGCCGCATAAGTCGCCGCATCGTCCTTACCAACCGAAGGTCCGTGCCAGCCGACCTGAATCAAAACATTTTGAACCGGCTGTTCAACGATATAACCTGCGCTTTTCTGAATCGGCGGATGCTCGACAAGCGGAAAATCTTTGAACGGATCAACATCGCGCCGTTTCCAACTGCCGAAAATTTCTTCCGCCTGCCGAAAAACGTCTTCCGCATTAACATCGCCCGTTACGACGAGCGCGGAATTATTCGGCACGTAATAACGCGATTGAATTGTTTTCATTTTATCGGTCGTCGCCGACAGCACCGTTTCACGCGTGCCGAGCGCATTTTTGCGCGTCGGATATTTGTAAAAAAGTTTCTCCATCAGCGTCCGGTTCAGATAGAAAAACGGATTCGATTCGTTGCGGTCAATTTCACCGATGACAACCTGAATTTCTTCCTTTAATTCCTGATCGTCAAACGTCGGATAGCGAACCGCATCGTTGATTAAACGAATCGCATCAGGCAAATACGGGCTGGTCGTCGTGTAATAGTAATTGACGACTTCTTCGCGCGTCGTGCCGTTGTGGATACTGAGTTGGCTGGCGTTGGCTAAATAATTCAAACTGCCGATTTGCGATTTCAGCCGAAGCGGTTCAGCGCAAACTCGTTTACCTAAATCGTTTAAACCGCCCGCGCTTAATGCCATTTCGCACTGAAACAACAAATTTGCCTGATTCGGTTTGAAAAACATATGTTCGTAGAGATGCGATAAACCGTTTAGCTCCGGCGGTTCGGTAAACGAACCGTTGCGAACGGCTAATTCGACGGTGACAATCGGCACGCTCGCGTCAGGCAGAACAATAACTTCCAGACCGTTTGGCAGAACTTTGTTAACGAACGGAACCTCGCTCGTTTGTTTGGTCGGCGCGACGATTTTCGTCGCTTCAACTTGCGTCGCACGCGCGGTTTGTGCAAAATTGACGCTGGATAAAGCGGATAAAACGAGCAGTGAACTTAAGAAAAAATTTTTCACGTTAAACGACTCCAGAAGGAAATTTAATATTGTTTTTACGCCGCTTTCGGCATAAAAGTTTTCGTGCAAGAAAACTCTAACACAGGGAGAACCAATTTATGGAACGCGACAATTTGATGCACGGAGCGCGCACCGCGTTGAATCAAAATTCGGATATGCGCGAATGGTGCGAGAATTATTTAAAGGAAAAGGAAAAAGAAAATCACGCGGAAATGACCGCCGAAGAATTTGAAAAACACTGGCGTTATCATCGTCCGGAAATTATGCACGCGGGCGCGGCGGAAGCTGTGCAGGCATATAAAAACGCCAAATAAAATCAATCGGGCGAAATTTTCGGCGCGGTGTTTTTGTTGAAACCGACGATTTCGCGCATATAAGTTTTCAAATCGTCCAAAGCGTTTTCTTCGGAAATGAACGCAATATAGTTGTCCGGTCTGAGCAAAACACTGAAAGATTCATCCGTTTCGAAAATCTCTGCGACGTGCGGATAAATCGGGACAATATGAAAGTCAATCAAGTCTTTATAAGTGTTTTCTACTTCCGTTTTAAGCGTCTGGTAGTCGCCGGTTCCATCTGTAAAAGCGAGCAGATGAAATTTCGGTTCGCGCAGACGATTGTAAATGCTCGCGTCATCAGCAAGAAAATACGGCATTCGGTCGCCCGCTTTGACCGTAAAATTTCCTTCGCCGCCTTTACTCAAAGCGTGTTGGCGATAGTTGATGCCGATTTGTGAAATCGTCGGAAATAATCTTTTCTTTACCGCGTCGAACGCGAGAATATATTTTGCCATCGGCGGAAAAACGGTCGTGCGAATCAGATTGAAAAACCAATCGGTTCCCGCCGCCAGATTAAACATCCGGTCAGTCGTTTTCAAAAGATTTTTCGCGTTCTCCAGCCGTTCCGTATCGTAAGTTTCCAAAATCTTCGCGTCGGCTTTGTCCTGCAAAACGAAAGCCAATTTCCAGGCGAGATTATATGCGTCCTGAATTCCGGTGTTCATTCCCTGTCCGCCCGCCGGTGTGTGAACGTGCGCCGCGTCACCGGCGAGGAAACATCTGCCGCTTTGAAACTTTTCGACGTGGCGCGTGTGAACTTTATAAGTTGAAAACCAGTTGACTTCGGTAATATCAAGCTCGATTTTAGATTCTTCCTTAATGCGCCGTTCGATTTCCTCGTAGAAAATATTGCCTTCGTCCTTATTAAAATCTTCAGGAAACGCGCCGACGATGCGATAACAATTTTCACCCGACATCGGAAAGAAAACGACGAAAGTGTTTTCCGCCAGACAAACGTGCAGCGCGTCGTGACCGTATTGCCAATCAATTTTTACATCGGCGACATAAAATACTCTCTCAAACGTAATACCTTCAAATTTGAGTTCGAGCGCGTGCCGCGTCGGACTTTTCGGACCGTCGCAGCCGACCAGATATTTCGCTTCGACGCTTCGCGTTTCGCCGTCTGCGCCAACAACTTGCGCTGTTACGCTTTCATCGTTTTGCGTGAAACTTTCAAACTTCGTTTGCCATAAAACGTCTTTTCCGTGCGCCTGCAAATATTCGTCAAGCAGACGCTCGTTTTTGCTTTGCTCAAACACGAGCATAAACGGATATTGACTCAAACCATGACCGACATTCGACAAATCAATTTCGCCGCGAATTTCGCCGCCTTCGAGCAGACGAATTTTTCCGGCGACATTTCCTTCAGCGACGGCTCGTTCGGCAAGCCCGATTTGCTCGTAAATCTCCAGCGTTCGAGCGTGAACGGCAAGTGCTTTGGAATACGGCGTAATGCCTTCTTTCTCATCAAAGATGATGAAATCAACGCCGTAACGAATCAACTGACAACCGAGCGAAAGCCCGGTCGGACCCGCGCCGACAATTATCACATCCGTTTTAATTGCTGTTTCCATTTATTCTGCAATTATGATTATCGCCGCCAAAAAATGCCAGAGGAAACGAAAAAAATCGAGGCAAATCGGAAAGAATTTTTTAATTTTCCTGATTTGCCTCTGTAAATTTTGCTGATATTGATGATTTAATCTTTGAGTAATTTGTTAGAAATGATTGGCGGCGTGAAACCGTCTAAGTTCAGACGCGTCATTCCGCCCGCGTCAGAGAACTCTTTAATTGTGGCGCGTTTTTGCTGACGATAATAGAAGAAAAGAAAACCGACGATAGTTCCTGCGACAACAGATATTCCGAGGGCGACAACAATACTCAAAGTCGTGGCAATAAATAGTTCTGAAATTCCTTGAACCACCGCGCGTTGGGCGCGCTTCAGTAAAAACGGATCTTCGCCGAGCCACTGAATACTTTTTTCGTATTTTATCCCGTCAAGCAAAGTGTTTGCCGCATTCTCATTGCTCGCGTCAAACACGAAAACATTGTAATTTCCGATTCGGCGATACACAATCGGCTGACTGTTTCCAACTTGTGCAAGACGTTCGTTGATTTTCTGGTCGGCATCAATCGAAGACTGCGGTGTCATAAACTCAACAATCAGAAGTTTTCCCGCGTCATAATCGGCGGTGACGGCTTCAGTTCCGACTTCGAAGTCAACCAAATCCAAAACGCCGCGTGAACCGAGCGCGTTTTGCAAATCGGTTTGATTTAGAATATAAACTGCACGGTTTCGTGCGTTTTCCCAATCAGGCAAATGTTTTATCAAAACGGGAATGCCTTCGTCGTCGGAAATCTCGCCGCTTTTTATTGTCGGCGCGGCTTGATTCTGAGCAAAAATCCCGCTGGTTGAGATAAAAACGGCGCAAATTGCGATTGAAATTCTAATAAACCAGGTGTTCCTCATTAAAACTCTCCCTCTGGACATTTCCTTTAAAGTATTCGGTTTAACGATATTAACATTAGTCGAAAAACTTGGACAAATTAGTAACAAATTGATACAGTTCCGACCTTTACGTGTGTCGTTTACCCAAGGTTACACGATTTGGTCTGCATCCAAACTTGGATGTGCGTCGAATAAAAATGTATGTCTAAGAAAATGCAACAAAACGAGTTAAAAGGCGTGAATTAGTTATGGTTTTCATTAGAAAGCTTTGTGGCACAACAATTGTTACTAGATAAAGGGACGAGGGGGAATTTGAAAATGACAACGACAACAAAAACTTTAGAATATCCGATTTGGCAAGAGACAACAGAAACCGAAAAAGGCGGCAAAGGCTTTATCAAACCACTGGAAAGACTTGATGTTAAAGCCGCCAAGGATTTCGATTTAACACAGGCTGCCGCTAACGGCAATATGACGGCTTTTGAGGAAGTTTACAACCGTCATCACCGCCGCGTTTATTCAATTTGTTTGCGAATGCTGCAAAATGCGACCGAGGCTGAAGATTTGACGCAAGATGTTTTCATTCAGCTTCACCGTAAAATCGGCAGTTTCCGGGGCGACTCGGCTTTTACGACCTGGCTGCATCGAATGACCGTTAATCAGGTTTTGATGCATTTCCGCAAACGCAATGTTAAGTTTGAAAAAACTACTGAAGAAGGCGAAACGCCAATTCAGATCGTCGGCGGTACGGAAAACCCGATGAAAATGCCGGTAGTTGATAAAATCGCCATCGAACACGCGATTGAACAGCTTCCGAACGGTTATCGAAACGTTTTCGTTCTGCACGATGTTGAAGGTTACGAACACGAAGAAGTGGCGCGAATCCTGGGCTGTTCGGTCGGAACATCGAAGTCGCAGCTGCACAAAGCGCGTCTTAAACTGCGGAAACTTCTGCAAAAGAAAGCTCCGCCGAGACTTTTCGGAATATAATAATCAGCAATATTTAATTAATACGAGCGGTTTTTCAGGAATGAGAAGCCGCTATTTTTTTGGAAATATTATTGGACAATCGGTTTTTTAGCTTCGTCAATCGGTTCGGGCGACAGGAAATTTATCTCGAACCACGCGCTTGCCGTCGAGAAGAATTCACGAAACGCCCAGTATCTTTCGCCCTCGTATTGACGACGATCTGCCGTCATGCCGACGCTTTCAACGCCTAAATTATTGCAAAGATAAAGCGTTCGCGCCTGATGAAATTCCTGCGTCACGATAATCGCCTTCTGAATCTGAAAAATTTCCCTGGCGCGATGACAGGTTTCATAAGTTCGGCGACCGGCGTAATCTAAAACGATGTCGCTTTCAGGAATGCCGAGTTTGACGGCAGTTGCCTGCATCGCCGCCGGTTCGTTATAAGTTTCGCCCGAATGATCGCCGCTCATCAAAATCTTTTTGACGCGACCGGCGCGATAAAGTTCGACCGCTGTCACAACTCGATCATAAAGCGCGTTTGACGGTTCACCGTTTTCCCAGACCTTCGCGCCGAGGACAACGGCAACGGGAAGCGGATTTTCAATGGGAATTTTCGTGATTGATTTCTGAATTTTACCGGCAAATTGCGATTGAACACGATTGTTAATGAGATAAATAGCCAGCAGCCCGAACAAACCGGCGGCAATGAGAATTAGAACGATTCGCAAAAACCATTTCATAAACGTTTCGCCTTTCAAAATTTATCAATCGGTTCGACAATGCCGCATCGCGGACACATTAAAGTTTGATTAGTTTTATCAGTCCACTGCGCTAACGCGAGATTAGAAAATCTGGGTTGTTTGGATTCCGCTTCGCCTTCGCTCATCAAACGAGAGTTTTTCAAGCCCGAATCCGTTTCCGATTTACTCAGATCTCGTTCACACGATGTGCAAATCCAGCCGAAACCGGCGTTATAAAAATTATTTAATTCCCGCGTTTCCATATAAAAAAGAAGTTGGCAGAATCAAACTGCAAATCGAAAATTCGCAGTTGATTCTGCCAGCCGGATGACTATTTACCGTTTACTGTCTTTCTGCCGGACGACCCTGAACGGATTGCGGCAGCGCGTTCAGCTTTACCGGAACGGTTACGGTTTTCCCGTCGCGCATAATTTCGACATTCACCGTATCTCCGATTTGTTTTTTATCCAAAAGACGATAAAGATCGTCAAGATTGCTGACCTTTGTTCCGTCAACCGTCGTAATGATGTCGCCCAAAGAAACACCGCTGGTGCTGCGCGTCAAGCCGCGTAAGCCGGCGCGTTCCGCCGGTCCGTCGCTTGCCAGAGTGCGAATTATAAGTCCGTTTTGAACCGGAAGCTGTGCGCCCTGTTCGCGCAATTGTTCGACGCTGGAAAGTGTCGCGCCGAGCTTCGGACGGCGAACTTCGCCGAACTGAATTAATTGCGGCACAACGCGTTTGGCGATATTGACCGGAATGGCGAAACCGACTCCGACCGAACCGCCGCTGCGCGAATAAATCTGCGAATTGATACCGATGATTTTGCCGTATTTGTCGAGCAGCGGTCCGCCCGAATTTCCCGGATTGATTGATGCGTCGGTCTGAATCGCGCCTTCAATCGCGCGTCCGTTGCGGGCGCGAATCGGACGCTGCAAACCGGAAATTACGCCGGTCGTCAAAGTTTTGTCGAGACCGAACGGGTTGCCGATTGCCAGAACTTTTTGTCCGACCACGAGTTTGTCCGAATCGCTCAGTTGAATAACCGTTAAACCTTCTGCCGGAGGCGTGATTTTTATCACCGCCAAGTCCGTGTCAGGATCGGCTCCGACGACTTCCGCCGGATAAGTTTTCGCGCCGCCCAGACTGACGTTGAGTTTTTGCGCGCCTTCGATAACGTGATAATTCGTCAGGATATTTCCCTGCAAATCAATAACCGAACCCGAACCCGAACCGCGTCCTTCTTCGACTTCGCCGTAAACATCCTGCTGATAAGAAGTTGTTGTAATGAACGCTACGCCGGGCGAAAATGTTTTATAAATTTCGATGCTGTTTTGCTCATCGCTGAGTGCCGACGGATCGGTGATTCCCTGCGGCGCGCTTTCCGCCAAAGCGACATTCGTGTTGCTGCGATACTGCCAGCCGCTGCCGAGATTAGTTAAACAAGCCATTGTCCCGACGGCGATAAACGCCGTTGCCAGCGCGAGAAATACAATCTGTCGCGCCGATAATTGATAAACTACTTTTTTCTTCATAATGCCTTTTTCCAACTTATACGAGTTTTCGCTTTGTTTGATGCTTCTATTTTCAACTCTGGTTGCGTGTTTGAATACGAAAAAAAATAGCCGCGTGTTTCAAATGCAGATGAAACGCGCGGCTTTCAGGATTTACGAAAGTTTATATTGAAAGTGCGAAAAAAGTGTGCGACCAACCGGCGACATCGTTTATTAGATTCTCCGAGATAAAGCCGAATGCTGAAAGTCCGGTGATAAGATGAACGCCCATCAAACTGACGTAAATCGCCAGCGCGAGATTTAATCCTAATCTCGCCAGCCGAAGATTTCCCCAACGCCAGAATACGACCGCCGCAATCGCGCCGATTGATAACTTAACCGCGAGAAAAGGTATATAACCGGCATCAATAAGTCCAGCCATTAGTTGATTCCCTTCCGAAGCAAAACCGTTATGAACCCAATACAGAGTCAAAACCGCATCGAAAAAGTTGAGCGCGAAAAGTATGAAAGCCTGACGGGAAAGCTGCATAACACGGAAACCCTTTGCAAAATATTGTTAAACCTTATCCCTTAAACAACTCAGCCCTCAGTCTTAAAGGACTAAGGGCTAAACCTGAATTTAGGAAAAACGAAATTAATTGTTGCTGTAATATACTCCGAATACCCCGCGTTTTCAAATTATTTTTAAAAATTCCCGATATTTATTTTTAACACGGAAAATGCTTCTGTAAACGCGAGTTCAAACAATCGTCTTTCGATAAATTCGGACAACGGCTGACCACAACAAAGCGTCCTAACGGCGACTTTTATTAAGCGATTCCGAGCTTAATTTTTTTAACTTGTAAAAGGAGAGATAAGAGATGAAAAATTTATTTAATTTGAAATTTACGGTGGCGATTTTGTTGGCGTTTTTCGCCCTTGGAACAATTGACGGTTTAGCGCAGAAACGCAGACCCGTGATTCGCAAAAAAACGACCGTCACCCGACGAACAACCGTTGTCAGACCGAGCGTGAAATTATACACGGTTCAAAAAGGCGAGCGATTTCGCGTAAGAATGGAAGAAACTATCAGTTCAAAAACCGCGCGGGTCGGCGACAAATTTACCACGCGAGTTACCGAACCGGTTTATTCAAGCACCGGCGTTGTCGTTATTCCGACGGGCAGCATCGTCACCGGACGTGTTGATTCGGTCAAAGCGGCGAAAAAAGGCGGCGATCCCGGTTCAATCAGTGCGAGTTTCATCGAAGTCAAACTGCCGAACGGAACGCGACGCGCAATTAACGGTTCGTTAACTGATTTGGACACGAAAAAAGCCAAGAGCGATAACGAAGGAACTGCTTCGGGTGACGACCGCAAAAACGATAAATTAATTTTTATCGGCGGCGGCGCGGCGGGCGGCGCGATTTTGGGCGGCGCAATCGGCGGCGGCAAAGGCGCGTTGATCGGCGGCATCTTGGGCGGACTCGGCGGACTTGCCGGCGAAAGATTTACCAAAGGCGAAGATGCCGAAGTTAAATCGGGAACCGAATTCGGCATTTATCTGAACCAGACGATTTCCCTGCCGAAGTTTAACGAAATAAATCCGTAATTTTTATTCTAAAAACAAAACCGCGCTGATTATTCAACAATCAGCGCGGTTTTCTGTTTTATAAATCTAAAATTTTTAAGTCAAAGCCATTTCGCTTTCAAACGCTGCGCCGATCTCTTCCAGGCGTTTGCTGACTTGTTCAATCAACCAGTTCGGCGTTGACGCGCCCGCCGTTAATCCGACTTTTCCCGCTCCGCGCAAATCTTCGGCGTTGATTTCATCTTCGGTTTCGATCAAAAAGCTTTTCGCGCATTGTTCGAGGCAGACTGCCAGCAGTTTGCGGCTGTTTGACGAATGCCTTCCGCCGATAATATAAAACGCGTCAACTTCGCCCGCCAGAGCGCGAGCCGCATCCTGACGGTCGCGCGTCGCCGAACAAATCGTGTTGACAATCTGCGTTTCGCCAATCGCTTTGGCTTTGACGGCTTCGGCGACATCATAAAAATTCTGCAGTTTAATCGTCGTCTGCGAAACGACCAGCGGATTGTTCAGACTCGGTAAGGCGGCGACTTCAGCCACATCGCGGACGATAAACGAATGTTCCGGCGCGTAGCCGAAAACGCCGATCATTTCCGGGTGTTCAGGATTGCCGACGATGACGACGTGCCTGTCCTGCTCCGCCGCGCGTGAAGCGAATTTCTGCACTTTCGTCACAAACGGACAAGTCGCGTCAACGACTTTCGAGGCTTTTTCCCTTAATTGCGCTTCGACCTGCGGCGTTACGCCGTGCGCCCGAATGACAGCAGTTTCGCCGCGCTGAATCTGCACCGGCTCGCTAATCGTCGCCACGCCGTGCGTCGCCAATCGCCCCATTTCCTGATCGTTATGAATCAGCGGACCAAGCGTGCGAACCGTATCGCCTTCCGCCAACGCTTCCTCAACCATCTCGACGGCGCGTTCCACACCGAAACAAAACCCGTATTCATCTGCAATTAAAACCTGCATAAAAGTCCACTCCAAGTAAAGGATAACAAAATTAGTTGTCGAATGTCAGTCAATCGTTGTTAAATGAATTATCGAATCGGCTCACGCAAAATTATTTCCGCTGTTGCCCGCGCAATTGCGGCGGCTTCGGCATTTGATTCTTTCTGATGCGCGATTTGCATCAACGCTTCGCCGGTGCGCGATAAAAGCCGCACCAAATCGCCTTCTTCGGCTTTGGTTTGGAAAACCAGTTCGCTCCAACTCATTCCGCTCCGCCCAATGTTCGACGGCTCGCGGCGGCAGAAAAATTCATATCCGGCGCAGGTTCAACGCCGTTTTTCCATTCGGCGTTCGAGACATCGAAAATAACGTCTTCAAATTTCGTGAGAGTTTCCAGAAGATTCGTCGGACAAATAAAGTTCGCCGTAATTTCTGTCCGAATCAGCCGCGAGAGCCGCCATCAAACCGGCAACCTGTTTTGTTTCGAGATTATAAAAATGCCGCGCTGCAAGGCTTCGCCAACCAACAGCGGACGGTCAACGCGCAAATCCGCGAGCCATTTGCCGCGCTCTGTCACCTTCTGCGCCTGAAAATCGAGATAGCCGAAATGATCGAGAACTTTGGCGCGATGTTCGAACGGCAGCCAGATTTCGTCCTTTCAAATAATCAATATCGCGCCCGGTTTTTTCCATAAATTCCGCATCGTCCCAGGCGTCCCACAAAAATCCGGTCGCACTTCTCTGACGATCTTCACTCGCGTTTCCGGGCAGAAATTTAGCGATTAAATCGCTGATAATTTCAATCGCGTCGTCGCGGTCGGTTTTCTCCGGCGAAACTTTCGGTTCAGCCAGCGACACGTTTCTGCCCTCGACAATATCGTCAAACGCTTTGTCCAGCGATTCTTCTTTTATCGGATATTTGTCGGCGTAAACGCGCCCGATGTGCGGCAGCGCGAGCGTCACGCCCTGCCCGTCTTCGCGCATCGTCGCCACTTTTTCGCCGAATACGCTCAGGACTAGAAACAGTCGTTTGCTGTTGCGGCTTTTCGTCACAATTCTGCCCGCTTCGACCGTTTCTTCGAGCCATTTGCGCCGCGCGTCGCCGCGTGAATTATTCGGTTTCGCTTCGAGCCGCAGACGCGCATTCGTCAATCTTTCAAAGCCGCGCACATCGTTAATCGTGTATTCAAATTCGCTCGCCGCGAGTTTCTTTTTCAAGCTCGCTCGCCGCTGTTCGATCTGCTTTTCCAGCTTGGAAACCGTGCGAACCGTATCTCGAAAGGCGAAACTTTTTTCGGCGATGTCGCGCACCGATTTGAAATCGCCGAACGCATCGAGCAGATTCAAAAGGCTCGTATAAGTCGCGCGAAACTTGCTTTCGAGCGCGTTCGGCGGCGATTTTAAAAGCTCGGCGATCTTCGGCGGATTTTGAAAATTCGACGGCGCAAGAATCGACGAAACCGACGTTATCTTTGCCGCGTCTGCCCGCGCGTCCGGTCATTTGCTGTAATTCGCTCGCCTGCAGCGAACGCCAGCCGTCGTTGCCGCGCGTGTCGGCATTCGAGATAACGACGGTTCGCGCCGGAAAATCAACGCCCGCCGCAACCGTCGAAGTCGCAAAAATCGCGTTCAACAAATCCTCTCGACATCATTTTTTCGACAAGCAGTTTCCACGCCGGAATATGTCCCGCGTGATGCGCCGCAATGCCGCCCTGAACCAAAATCTTGCGATGCTTGTGCGTTTTGATTTCGGGAAATTCGCGCAGAAATTCCTGATAAATTTCGTCGCGCCGTTCCTGTTTTTCCGCGTCAATTTTCTGCGATTTATCGAGCGCGACTTCGGTTGCGGCTTCGTCACAGCGGCGGCGCGTCGGCATAAACACAATCGCGGGCAGAAGATTATACGAACGCAAAGTCGTGATCAGTTTCGGCGGCGGAATTTCTGGAAGTCTGAATTTCATATCGAATAGAACGCTGAATTTTTATGAATTTTCAGCCACAGATTTTCACGGATAAACACGGATAATTTTTTGATAAAACAAACAATAAATTTTTATCCGCTTTAAAATCTGTGGCTATCTGTGAAAATCTGCGGCTAAAATACGCTTTCAGTGTTCCACAATTTCGTCCGAAATCAAAACGAATAGCGCACCGGACAATACGGCAGATGTTTGTCGAGCATTTTCAGAAAACCGGCGAGTTCGCGGCGGCGGAAATCGTAATCGTAAACGAGCGTGTCGGGCGCGGTTTTCTTTGGAACTTGCAGCGACGGATTCCACAAAAAGTCTTCGCCCCGCGCGTTCCACTGCATATTCGTTTCGTGCAAATCTCTGGAATGCGTCAGGAAAAACGCTTCGCATTGCAGCTGCGCTTTGGCTTTATCGGTCAAAGTGTCGTCAACTTCGCGCCACATTTCGCGCCAATCGTTTTTCCACAAATCGCCGTCATAGACGATAATCGGCGCAAACGAAAAATGGACTTCGTAACCGGCATCGACTAAAGTATTGACCGATTTTATTCGCTCGGAAATCGGACTCGTGCCGATGTCAACGTAACGGGCGATTGACTGCGGCATTAAGCTGTAACGAATGCGCGTTTTGCCTTTCGGATCAATCGCCGTCCAATAATCGTCGCGCACGGTTTTCGTCGCAAACGTCGCTTTGGCGTGTTCCATCGTCGCAAATTCCCTGATTAAAAAAGCCGGATTGTCGCAAACATAAGTGTCAGCGGCGAGGTCGGCGTTGCAGCCGATGTCGTAAGTCCAAAATCGAGCGTCGCACTGATTCGGCGTAAGTTTCGCGCCCAATTTCTTTTGATGTTTGCGAATGGACGCGGCAATTTCTTCGACGTTGACGAAAATCGTCAACGGATTTGAACCGCCTTTGCGACGCGCGACGTAACAGTATTGGCACGAACTCAGACAGCCGTTCGAATTCGAAGCGGCGATGAAATCAGCCGAACGACCGTTTTTCGTGTGCGTCAAACCGGACTTAATTCCCAGAACTAAATTCTCGCGTTTGTTCCGCATCCAATCCACCGCGTCAGCCGCGAAAAGCTCCGGAATCTGCCAGTGCGATTCGACTTCCGAGACTTCGGCTTCGGGAAATCTTTTGATAATATTTTCGGCGTTTTCGCGCCACAAAAAATCTTCGTAAATTGAACGCTGGACGAAAATCCGCTTGAAATTAAACTTCATAAGTTATTTTGAAATGCGTTATTTAGACGAAATTCAGTTTGTCGAAGTTGTCATCAAATTCGCTTTCACATACTATTTTCTACACGAATTAATCAATTAAAAATACGAGGAAAACTTAATGGCGGAACTTTACAATCAGGAAATTTTCAAAGACGAACACATCGTCGTCACCGGCGGCGGAACAGGTTTGGGCAGAGCGATGGCGATGCGGTTTGCGTCGCTCGGCGCGAAGGTGACGATTTGCGGCAGGCGCGAAGAACCGCTGCTCGAAACGGCGAAAGAAATCGTTGACTGCGGGCGGCAAAGCGGAAGGAATTTCTTGCAATATCAAAGAAGCCGAAGCGGTCGAAGCGATGATTGTCGAAGCGGAATCGCGTCAGGGAAACGTCACAAAATTAGTAAATAACGCGGCGGGAAATTTTCTCGCGCCGACCGAACAACTCACGCCGAACGGTTTCGATGCGATTGTCAAAACGAATCTTTACGGCTCGTTTTACGCGACGCAGGCTTGCGGCAAGCGTTGGATTGAGCGGAAACACGCCGGAAGCGTGATGTCAATCGTTACGACTTACGCCGAACACGGCAGCGCGTTTTTAGTTCCGTCGGCGGTTTCCAAAGCCGGAATCGTCGCGCTGATGAAATCACTCGCGGCGGAATGGGGCGTTTACGGAATTCGTCTGAACGCCATCGCGCCCGGACCGTTTCCGACCGAAGGCGCGAATTCACGTCTGATGCCAGACGAAAGATTAGCCGAGAAAATGTATCGTTTGATTCCGCTGCAAAGTGTCGGCGAACACGACGAATTGACTGATATGGCGGTTTTTCTGCTGTCGAATCTGAGTTCGTATCTGACCGGCGAAGTAATTTATCTCGACGGCGGCGCGAGTTTAACGAGCGCGGGACAATTTAATTTATTTACCGAACTGCCGCGCGAACGAGTGATGCAAATGTTTGAGTCATTGCGCCCGAAAAAATAATTTATGAACGAAGCGCACTCGGAAACTTACAAAATCTGGCACGACTTTATCGAAACGCCGAACGCGGAAAAATTAGCGGCGATTTTGCACGACGACGTGCGATTTCATTCGCCGTTCGTCTGGAAACCGAAGGAAGGAAAACAAATGACGACCCGGATTTTGCTGGCGGTGACGGAAGTTTTCAAAGATTTTCGATACGTCCGCGAGATTAAAAACGAATTTGATTGGGCGTTGGAGTTTGAAGCCAAAGTCGGCGATTTTTCCCTGCGCGGCGTTGATTTAATCGAACTCGACGCGGACGGGAAAATCGTTGATTTTGAAGTGATGATTCGTCCCGCCAACGCTTTGCAAATGCTCGGCGCGGAAATGGGCGGACGATTAGCTGCGAAGTTTCCCGCTGAATCGTAAAAATTAAAGAAAAGGCGAGTTGGAAAATTAAAATCCTGCTCGCCCTTTTTATTAGCGAATCGAAGCCGCCGGAATCGCAACGTCGCCGTTTGCGCCGAACGATTGCGCGACGAACGCGTTGTCGGAGCTTCGCATAACATACCAATTTCCTTCGGCTTTGCGGAAAACGGCGTAATCGGTTTTGCCGTCGTGGTCGTAATCGCCCGCGACCGGCGTGTCGCCCGCGCCTCCCCATTGGAAATATTTGAACGCATTATCCGTGCTTCGCAGGCTATACCAAACGCCGTTCGACGGACGAAAAACCGTGATGTCGGCGCGTTTGTCGCCGTCGAGATCGCCGATGAGCGGCACGTCGTCGGTCGCGCCGAACTGCGCGGTTTTCAAATTGCCGTCGGAACTCTGGCGAATATACCAGGTGCCGTTCGATGGGCGATAAACGGTAATATCAGCAAATCCGTCGCCGTCAAAATCGCCGACGAGCGGAATATCGGTTCCAAATCCCCAAGAAATCGCTGAAACCTGATTGTCCGAGCTTCGCAAAATATACCAGTAGCCGTTTGACGGACGGTAAACGGCGATGTCGGTTTTGCCGTCCGCGTCGTAATCGCCCGGCATCGGCTTGTCGGTCGCCGCGCCGAACTGCACGCCGCGCACCTGATTGTTTGAACTGTTTAAGATAAACCACGTTCCGCTGCGGAAAACCGCGATATCAATTTTAGAATCGCCGTCGTAATTGCCCGGAACCGGAACGTCGCCGAAACTCGCCGCGCCAAACTGAATGCCTGTATAAGAATTATTGTTCGAGCGCAGAATGTGCCAAACGCCGGTCGAAGGTCGCCAAACCGCCACGTCGGTCTGCCGGTCGCCGTCGAAATCCGAAGGCGGAATTTGCAAAGTTCCCGTAAAATCGGCGTTCGTCTGCGCTGTGCTGATGTTATTAAAAACGCGCTGGCGCGGCGAAAACGCATAATCCTGTTTCGAGGCGCGAAGAATATAACTATTAAACGTCGCCAGATTCGGAATCGCGTAATTACCGTTCGCGTCGGTCAACACTGTCGCCACGACGTTTTCTTCCTGCGGATAATTTTTGAGTTCGAGCGTCACGCCTTCGATGCCGACGCTGTTGCGGTCAACGATTCTGCCCGAAATCGAAACGGGCGACGGCGGATTGACCGTAATGTGAATCGAAACGGTCGTGTGCAAGCCGCCGTTATCAACTGCGTCTGCCCAAATCGTGTAAGTTCCCGGAACCGGCGGCTGCCACGGCGCGACGAATGTTCCGTTGAGCGATTGCCCGACGGTGTATGCCTGCGTTTGACTGATTGCCGTGACGGTCAAATGAACGATTTGACCGTCCGCGTCGCTTGCCGTGACGTTAAACGGAATCGCCGTTGCCGTCGTGTAAATCGCGCCGTCGAGCGGAGAATTTATCTGCACGGTCGGCGGCTGATTAACGGCTGACGAAACAAAATTAATGTCGAAATTATCCTGCGTGACGTTATTCAGCGAAACGGACGGCGGCGTAAAAGTCACTCCGCCGACTATCTGCGGCGTAATCGTGTAATTGCCGCCCGCCGGAATATTGAAAAATCCATACGCGCCGTTTGTATTTGAAGCCGCTGTCTGATTAACCGGATTGCCGTTTGCCGTGCCGGTCAAATTCAAAGTCACTCCGATCATCGGTCCGCCGCCCGGATTGGTAATATCGCCCTGCAAACGAATGGTTAAAGGCGCGGCGTTGACTGTTACGTTGACCTCCGCCGAATCGGTGACGGCGTTTGTGCTGTCGGTCGCGCGGGCGAAATACGCGTAAAAGTTCGCCGCCACGTTTGCGTCCTGAAATTCAAAAGGCGCGGTCGTGTCCGTTCCGATTAAAGTTACAATCGCACCGCGCCGACGGAAAAATTCGACTTTAGTTATTACGCCTGCGCTGCTCGAAGCGTTTGCCGCCAGATTAATCGTCGCCGGCGCGGTGAAAGTCTGCCCGTTGGTCGGGCTGGTCATATTAACCGTAATTCCGGTTTGTCGCGTGGCGGAAAAATTCTGGTTTGTATGATCTTTGATATAGCCCAAGCTGATGCTGAGGTTCGGCGGCGCGAACGTATAGTTACCTGCAACAGGCGTGATCGTTACTCCGTCGTTCGGTGTCGTGCCTAAATCGGTGAACAGATAGCTTCCGCTCGAATCGGTCGTCGTCGTCCGCGTGATATTCGGATTAGTCAAACTCGTCAAATTGAGCGTGATGTTGCTGATCGGCATATTTGAAATGCCGTCAAGGATGCGTCCCGAAATTCGATGGTTGATCGGATTTACCGCGATGTTAACCGGAGTCGAGGTCGCCGAATTGCCCTGCGAATTGTAAACTTTCGCCGTCACCGTGTAATTTCCGACTTGAAAAGCACGCCACGTCGTTGACCACGGCGCACTCGTTCGTCTGCCGATCAAAGTATTATTTTGATCATAAAATTCGAGAACCGAAGTCGAAGACGAAACATTCGCGCTCAAAGGAATATAATCGCCTTCAGCGAAGGTTTGCCCGTTGGTCGGGTTGGTTATCGAAACGCTCAAGCCGGTCGCATCAACGACGAAAACGTGAACAACCTGCGTCGAAACACCGCGCAAACCTTTCGCATCGGTCGGAATCGCATACAAAGCCCAAGTGCCGACGGGAACATTCGTCCAGGTGAATTGATACGGCGCGGTCGTGTCTGTGCCGAGATTAATCGAACCGGCATCGCTTGAATATGCGACAAAATCAACTTTGGCGATTGCGTCGCCGTCCGGGTCGGAAGCCGTCGCCGTGATATTGACCGTCGCCGGTGCATTGTAAGTCGTGCCGTGCGGCGGCGACGTAATCACGCCTTCGGGTGCCCGGTTTCGGAGAATCGTGAAATCGGCAAATTGGTTCGCGCCGAGATTATTGAAAACCGCGTTTTCCGGATTGGTTACATAACCGACTTTGCGAGCCGTAATCGTATAATTTCCGCCTGCCGGAAGCACGCCGAAGCTATATTGCCCGCCGCTATACGGCAGATTAACCGAACGGTTGATCGTTCCGGTGACGGTAACGACAATCGGCGTGTAATCGTTGTTATAACCCGTATTGTCATCGGTTACAGTTCCGCTGATGCTGTAAAAAATTTGATTTTCGTCGGTCGGCGCGACTTTGATAATGTAGCCGTCTTTGTCGGAAATGCCGCCGCCTTTGATCGGCTGAAATGAGTTCGGCGAAACGATTATGCCGCTCGTCGTGCTGCCGGTAATGTATGCGTTATTCGTCGCGTCAGCCGCCACATCATAGCCGCCGCCTTGCCCCAGCATCGTTGAAAAAAGCAGCGCGGAAGCATCAGCATTGAGCCGCGTCAGAAAAATCGTGCCGCTTGTGCCGTTCAGTGAATTGCGAAGCGGAAAGTTCGCCGGATTAGTAGTTTCGCCGACGACAAACGCGCTGCCGTCCGTGCCGAGCGCGATGCCGAAAGGCTCGTCTCTGCCTGCACCGCCGAGAAAAGTCGAATAAATTAAAGCCGCGCCAGCCGCGTTAAATTTGGTCACGAAACCGTCTTCGCCGCCGTTGTAAGTTTGATCAAACGCGCCCGTGGTCGTCGGAAATCCCGTGTTCTGCGTTTGTCCGGTAACGTAGATATTTTGCGCAGCATCGAGCGCGACGGATTTCACGCGGTCGGACTGTAATCCGCCGCCCAAAAATGTTCCGAAAACGAGTTGATTTCCCGACGGATTCAATTTGGCGATAAAACCTTCGATACCGCCGCTCGTCGCCGTCTGAAACGCGCCTGCCGTCGAAGGAATCGCGCCCGCCGTTCCGCCGACCGTCGCGTTGTCATTAGCATCCAAAGCGACATCGTTGATTCCCATATCAAATAAAGTCGAATAAATCGCACTGCCGGTCGCCGAAAGTTTGACGACGTAACTTCCCGAATAAAAAATTCCGCTGCAACTGACCGGAGAATCGCAGAGTTTTTGTTTATACGCGCCCGGCGTGGTCGGAAAGTTTGGCGAACTGGCGAAACCGGCGAAAACCGCGTCGCCGGTCGCTTGATTGACGGCGATTTTTCCGCCCGCGTCGGTGTTGTTGCCGCCGAGATAAGTCGAATAAATAATCGCCGAACCGCTCGGATTTAATTTCGCCGCAAAAGCGTCGTCCGTGCCGCCGAAAGTGGTTTGATAAGCGTTGACCGTCGGCAAATCGTTCGCCATCGTCGTGCCGCTGATTAAAACATTGCCGCTCTGCGTCAATCGCCACGCCCGAACCGGTTTCACTGCCGTTCCGTCCGCCGAAATAAGTCGAAAACACGAGTGCCGTTCCCGCCGGATTTACCTTCGTCACAAAAGCGTCATACCAATATTGATTATTAGTTGAAGGCAATGCGGTCGGTTTAATTGTTCCCGCAGTGGTCGGAAAATTCAGCGAAGCCGACGTGCCGACGACATAAGCGTTGCCGCCCGCGTCAACCGCAATCGCGCGTCCTTCGTCGAACGCGCTGCCGCCGAGATAACTGCCGTATGCCAGAATCGGATCAATGATTAATTCCTTTGATTTATCATATTCGCCGAGCGCGAAATTAACCGAGATTTCGTTTTTCGCTGATTTTTCCGCGCCGTTTGCTAAAACGTATGAACCGGCAACCGGTCGTCGTTCGCCGTTGATTTCCTGATAAACGATTGGCGCGTGCTGGCGAAGCGTGCCGACTTCGGTTTCGAGCAGTAAATCGCCGGTTTGTTTCTCGATTTTCGCTTTGTTCGCGCCGCCGAATTTTAATTTGATGTCGTTCGGATTTGCGTTCGGCTGAACTGTAAAGTCATATTCAAGCTGCCGATTGTTGCCGTAAAACACTAAATCAATGCCTTCGTAAACGGATTCGTATTTAACCCGTTGAAAATTCGGCACTTCAGTTCGCCATTTTGCCGAATCACTGCCGATAAAATAATTCGATTTGCTCGCCGTTTCGCCCAACCCGACGGAGTTTGCCGACGAGATTCGCGCCTTCAATCTGCATTTGCACGATTGCTTGCTTGTCTTCGCCGCGAGTTTTTCCGCGCTTCCGAAGCGATAAAACGGCTTCTTTACCGGTCAGAAAAAGTCCGTAACCGTCGCCGCGAGCGATAAATTTCACTTGTTCATCAATTTGACCGACGTTCGGCTCAAAATTAATCGGCAGCCGCCCGTACGATTCGGAGATTTGCTGTTTTGAAAGCGAGTCGGTTTCGCCTTTCGATTCGACGGAAGTTAAAACAGCGATTGGCGAAACAGCAATTGGAGAGTTGCGATCTCGCTGCGCGAAATAACCCGTTGAAATCGTAATTAAAACTAATAAAAGAGCGACGAATAAAAATTTCAGGTTGAAGTTTGGTTTCAAAAACATAACAGAAAATTCCCTTGCAAATAAAATTTAGCTGAAAGCCATTGTCAGAACAGTGTCTGCCATATGGCGAAAAAGACGGTTCGAGTTAACATTTATTTGGTTAGAAACGCTTTTTAGTGAGAATCAGGAGAAGTTCGGTGCAGGCAAAGGTTAATATCTTCGTCGTCCGCGCTCGAAATGATTTTCTTTCTGAGCGAATTGTCCGATTAGCTGATTAAATCTGCCGTCTTCGTCAAACAACGGGAAAAGCCGCAAATCGGGCGCGAGAAAGGCGGCGCGAAGTTCGACCGGACGCGTTCCGGCTCGATTGATGACGCGAACTTGAGTGCCGCGAACTTCTTCAATCCAGCGCGCAAATTCTTCGGCGTTGCCGACGGTTGCCGACAATAACAAAAGCCTGATGCGCGGCGGCGATAAAATAATCGCTTCTTCCCAAACGTGACCGCGATATTCGTCCGCCAAATAATGCGCTTCGTCCAAAATCACGAAATCCGTATTGACCTGTTCGCCCTGCCGAAGAGAATCGAAAAGCTGATTGCGGTAAATCTCGGTCGTGCCGACAATCAGCGGCGCGTCGTAATTTTCCTTGCGGTCGCCGGTTAAAATACCGACGTTTTCCGCGCCGAATTCCTGCGAAAATTCCGTGTATTTTGAATTGGTCAGAGCTTTCAGCGGCGTTGTGTACCAGGCGCGTTTTCCCTGTTCCAACAGTCTTCTGATTTCCTCACGCGCGATCCACGTTTTGCCGCTGCCGGTCGGCGCGGTTACTAAAACATCCTGCGTTTCAATGGCTTTTAACGCATCTATTTGAAACGCGTCCGGCACAATCGGCTTCGGTTCGGGTGTGCCGATGCCGCCGAGCAGTCTTTCCAAAGATTTAAGCTGATTCGGCGAAACGGCTTTCACGGAACTTTCCGGCGCAAGTTCGCGTTTAAAGTCTCGTTCCTTACCACGGTTTGTGTTTGAACGAACTTTTTTCCGGTTGCGGTTTTTGTCCTTGAACGAATGCGCCATATTGGAAAATGTTAAAGGTTTTGCGGATTAAAGTCTAATCTTTCAAAAACTTAGCGAAAGTGATAAAATGCAAGAAGTTTCGCAACGGATTCACCTCGTTCCGCATCTACCATTGAAGCAGTTATTTTTGATTTATATATTGATTTACAAATTTTCATAAAAGCGTTATGCGACAGGAAGATACAGGAATTTTTCAAAATTACGAGATAAAGAATTGGAACTACTCGCCGCGATTTTACAAAATTTTAGGCGCGGCGGCAGTTTTCAATTTGCTGACTCTTTTCGTAACGGCACAGGCGGACATATTCACCACGCGCGGCTGCGACAGCCCGATGGTCAGCCGCGTTTGTCAGGTACTCGATACGGTTTATCTCGGCAGCGTACTGCTCGGCAGAGACAGCGAATTTGTCAGTCAGGAATACGTAAAAACCCGGCTTGAAGATGCCGACATTACCTATATTGACGTGTCCGGCGTAACGCCGCCGCTGAAATATCCCGAAGGTTACTTCGCGCTCGCCAATCCTGAATCGCAGTTTACGGCAATGAACAATCCGACCGATTTTTCGGCGAATCCGTCAGGCATTCCCGGCATTCCGGGATTTCCGACGACTAACCCGACGACGAACAAAATGGATTTGACGGCGATTCCGCAGGTTACGCCGACACCGAATAAAAAAGTGGTAACCGGACCCATTCCGACTTCGCCTTTTGTATTCGATGATGTCAATCCGGTTGGTCCGAATCCGGTTCCGAAGCCAAGAGTGGCGAAAAATCGTCCTCCGATTCAGCAGCGTCCAATAAAGTCAAACAAATCGAATCTGGAAGACAAACTCAACGCGCAGAATCAAGATAAAAAAGACGATAAACCGAGTGAGCCAAAAGTGCCGGAAGTGACGAATTCGCTGATTGACGACGGCAAACCGAACAAAAAACCGCTTGAAGATTTCGGAACGAAATATGGTCCGCAGATTTTAAATAAAGAAATTAACGTCAACGCGCCGTTCACGATTGAAATTACCGCCGAATTAGATGAAAACGGAAAATTTATCAAGCCTAAAGTCGTGACCAAAGAGGGCAGCGACGAAAAAATGTCGGAAGTGGCGAAAGAAGCGATTGCCGCCTTTAGCGATACGAAACTTTTGAAGCCTTTGTATGATGTCGGCGGACGAAAAATAAACATTACATTTTCGCAGAATCAGGACAATTTGCAGGCGATTATCAAAGCCGAAACCAAGTCGGATTCGATGGCGAAAACTATTCAGAGCGGTTTGAATTTATATCTTAAAAATTTCTTTAAGCCCAAAGAAGGTTCGGACGAAGCCGTCTTAATGCAGAAAGCGCAATTTGCGACGCAGGGCAAAAACTTTATTATCAATTTTCTGATTCCGAACGAAGAAAAAACTCAGATGATCGAGAAAAGTTTGAAGGATTTACAGGAAAAGCTAAAAAAAAACCAACTGAATAACAATAACAGCGTCGGAGAAAATTCAAACAATAACGCTAAATAATGAACAATCGAAGCAAAAACAATTCGATAATTTTTCTCACGACGCTCTCGGTCTATCTCGGCTTGGTGCTGGTCGGCGGCGGTCGCCGTCCGTTTTGGCGCAGCAAACACTAGTTATTTCCCGTTCAACCAGAAAACTTCTGAAACTCAAGATTTAAAAAGTGGTTGTTCTGAAACCAGTATTGCAGAGCTTCTTAGATTGATTTGCCAAATATGATGTTAATCAAATTTCGCTTAGTCTTAGCTTAAAATAAATTACTCGGAAAATTAATCCCGAGTATTGAAATTTTTCTTGCAGAAGTGCATATGAATTTTCTGTGAATCTTTGCGCCGAATCGTCAATTGCAATGTAAATCTTCTTAAGCAATTAGAAAACGAAAGAGCCACAGATAAAGACTCAAAAGAGTTTGCGGAAGCAATGCTAAAAGCATTACTTCCTTTCGATAGCGTTTTCTGCGACATCAAAGCGGATTCAAATCACGGTAAATTTCGTTTCAAAAGTAACTTATTCGATTTCGATCAAATTGAAGGGGCAAAAAATTATTACGCTCGACTTGACCAAGTAGCGGCTTCTCATAACTAAAAAAGTAGAGACTTCCGAATCATCTGCTGAAAGTACAGGTTACTCAAATGTCCTCTTAAAAAATACTGTTTACCATCACGAAAACAATCAAGTTTTCATCGTGACACGCCTGCCGCGCGGCTCGCTTGACGCATTGCTCAAGCAGGACGCGAAGGCTGAGAATCAATAGTTTCTACCGTTCAAAATCAACCTTCCGTTTTCCTTTTCCGCAAAAATCTGTTTTTATCAATAGTTGCTGATTATTTCTCAGCGGCTTCACCAGTGTTTTTAAGCGGCAACATATTTGCCGGATAATTTGAGGATAAGAAAATGGCTTTAGTAGATAAATTTTTTAACAAGATTTTAGGCAGCAACACCGACCGTTATTTAAAGAAGATCGCGCCGGTTGTGCAGGAAATTAACCAAATCGAACCGAGTTTGAAGAAACTTTCGGACGAAGAATTGCAGGCGCGCACCGATAAATTCAGAGAGCAAATCCAAAACGCGCTTTCGGGAATTGAGAATAAAGACGAACGCAGAAAAAAAGAACAGGAAGTTCTTCAAGACATTCTGCCGGAAGCGTTTGCGACCGTCCGCGAAGCATCCGTTCGCGTAACGGGAATGCGGCATTTCGACGTGCAGCTTATCGGCGGACTCGTTCTGCATCAGGGTAAAATCGCCGAGATGCGAACTGGTGAAGGTAAAACGCTCGTTTCGACTTTGCCCGCGTATTTAAATGCACTGACCGGACGCGGCGTGAACGTCGTCACGGTCAACGATTATCTCGCATTGCGCGACGCGGAATGGATGGGCAAAATCCATACATTCTTGGGCTTGAAAGTCGGCTGTATCCAGAACGATATGGACGATTACGCCCGCAAAGAAGCGTATGCATGCGACATTACATACGGGACGAACAACGAATTCGGCTTTGATTATCTGCGCGATAATATGAAGTTCGACCCTGACCAATTAGTTCAGCGCGATCATTATTTTGCGATAATTGACGAAGTTGACTCGATTTTGATTGACGAAGCCAGAACGCCGCTCATTATTTCCGGCGCGTCGGACGAAGCGACCGATAAATATTACATCGCCAACCAGATCATCCCGAAATTCGAGCGCGGGCATAAGGATGAGGAAACGAAAGTCACGACGGGCGATTATCTGCTCGACGAGAAAAATCATTCGTCGGTTTTGACCGAAGCGGGCGTGACGAAAGCCGAAAAACTTCTCGGCGTTTCCAATCTTTACGATCCGGCGAATATGGAACTTCTGCACTGCGTCGAGCAGGCACTCAAGGCGCACACGCTGTATAAAAAAGATCACCAATACGTCGTGCAGGAAGGCGAAGTTATCATTGTTGACGATTTCACCGGACGACTGATGCAGGGCAGACGCTGGTCTGACGGACTGCATCAAGCGGTCGAAGCGAAAGAAGGCGTGAAGATCGAGCGCGAAAATCAAACTTTGGCGACGATTACTTTGCAGAATTATTTCCGAATGTACGAAAAACTTTCGGGAATGACGGGAACGGCGGAAACCGAAGCCGAAGAACTCGGCACGACTTACGGTTTGGACGTGATTATCGTCCCGACCAATCGCCCGATGATTCGCAAAGATAATTCGGATATTATTTACCGCACTCTGCCGGAAAAATGGAACGCGATTACTGACGAAATCAAAGAACTGCACGATAAAGGTCAGCCGGTTTTGGTCGGTACGGTTTCGGTTGAAAACTCGGAACTCGTGGCGGAAAGATTAAAGAAAATCGGCGTTCCGCATAACGTCTTGAACGCGAAATATCACGAGCGTGAAGCGGAAATCGTCGCCCAAGCCGGACGCAAAGGCGCGGTGACGATTGCGACGAATATGGCTGGACGCGGAACGGATATTATCCTCGGCGGCAACCCCGAATTTCTCGCCAACGATTATCTCAAACGCCGCGAAATCAATCCCGACGAAGCCACGCCCGAACAATTCGAGGAAGAATTGGAAAAGGCGAAACGCATCGTCGCTGAAGAAGGCAAAGAAGTCGTCGCAGCGGGCGGTTTGCAAATCTTAGCGACCGAACGCCACGAATCGCGCCGCATTGATAATCAGCTTCGCGGACGCGCCGGACGACAGGGCGACCCGGGCGCGACGAAATTTGTTTTATCACTCGAAGACGATTTGATGCGTATTTTCGCGGGCGACAAGGTTCGTTCGATGATGGAATGGCTCGGAATGGAAGAAGGCGTAGCTATCGAATCGAAAACCGT
The DNA here is from genome assembly GCA_963761145.1 of Pyrinomonadaceae bacterium. Classification (GTDB taxonomy): domain Bacteria; phylum Acidobacteriota; class Blastocatellia; order Pyrinomonadales; family Pyrinomonadaceae. The sequence goes on along the minus strand of CAVXFU010000010.1, from coordinate 127,627 downwards.
GTCGAAACAAATCGAGCGGGCGCAGAAAGCGGTCGAAGCGCGTAACTTTGAAACCAGAAAACACGTTCTCAAATACGACGACGTGATGAACAAACAGCGCGAAACGGTTTACGGTTTGCGCCGCCAACTGATGATGTCGCCCGAACACCGCGAATATCTTTTGGGCGAAACCGGCGTGGCGCGTGACCTGCTCGCTGACCTGACGCATCAGTACTTAAATCCGCAGTTAACGCCCGACAATTGGGACATTGAAACCTACGCGGCGGAAATCGAAAGCATCTATGCGGTTGATCCGGCGGTTGACGCGGGCATTGATTTCAAGCGAATGACGGCGAACCTGATCGAGGACTTGATTTGGAAAAAGGCAGTCGAGATTTACGATGAAAAGGAAAGACAGGTCGGCGCGGAACAGCTTCGAGCGTATGAGCGATACATAATGCTCAACATCATTGACTCGCAGTGGAAAGACCATCTGCTTTCGATTGACCACCTGAAACAGGGCATCGGACTCGTCGGCTACGGGCAGAAAGACCCGCTCGTCGAATACAAAAAGCAGTCGTTCGATATGTTTCAGGACTTGCTCGACCGCGTTGACACGCAGACGTGCAAGGCGCTGTTCAATCTCGAAATCGTCGTCAAAGACGAACAGGAAGAAATGGAACGTCTCGAACGTCTCGAACGCCAGCGAGCGAGACGGCAAGCGGCAGGTATGGCATTCACCGGCGCAATGGCAGGTGCCGATGCCGCCGGCGCGGAAGCCCTCAAAGCCACGCCGTTCGTCCGCGAACAGCCAAAGGTCAAGGCAAACGACCCGTGCTATTGCGGTTCGGGCAAAAAATTCAAAAAATGTCACGGCGCGGGGATTTAATTGAAACTTGAAAAAGCGAAAGGGCGGGAGAATTGCGATTCTCCCGCCCTTTCGCTTTTGGCAGCTAATCAGATTAAAAACCGTTCAGTTTCATTCCGTCGCCGACTCTTATCGAGACGGTGCCTGACATTGTAGTCGCGCCCGCGTTGTCGGTGGCTCTGGCGCGAATCGTGTAATTTCCGGCGCGAATCGGTCGCCAGACGCGGGTGAAATTTTCGTCCTGACCGGCTTCGATTACGCCGATGGAAACGTCGTTGATGAAATATTCGACTCGCGCGACGCTGCCGTCCGCGTCCGCCGCGATGACTCGCAGATTCATCGGCGAACCGGCGCGATACTGACCGTTGTTTCTGATTTCGGTCAGCGAGACGGTCGGCGCGATGTTCGGCGCGGAAGCGACGCGCCAGAGAACCGCGACGGTGCGGTAATTATCGGCTCTTTGCGCCGTGCCGATGATGTTTCCGGCATCGTCAATTCGCTCGGCGGACGAGTTTCGATAAACTCTCGCGGGCAAAAGCGCGTGCAAATCAACGCCCGCGCCGGTGTCGCCGTCCCAGCGGAAAGCGTGCGAATAATAATCAACTGTTTTCGAGCCGACGTGCGTTGTGCCGTTCGTGCTGACGGCTTCGGCGCAGGGTGAAAGGACGCGGTAACTTGCTGCCGTGCCGCGCCAGACGAGCGCGTCGCTGCAGCTGCTGTTCGGTGAATAAGTATAACCCCAACCGACCTGCGCGTCGTTCCTGATGCCGTGCGCCTCGACGTAATTGTAGATATTTCCGGGCGGCGTTAAATCAGCCACGCTGTCGCGCGTGCCGTTCCATAAAAGAGCGCGATAGCGAAATTCCGTTCCGAAACTCTGGTCAATTCCCCAACCGACCTGCCGCACGCCGTCGGTGTCGAGGGCGCGGCTGTCGCTCCATAAACTGCCGTTAATATTTCGCGGGTGCAAAAGCACGAAACTCGCTTCCGAACCGCGCCAGAGCGCGGCGTAGAAAAAAGTTCCGCTGTCGGGCGCATCGCCGAAGCCCTGACCGGGAAATGTAGATGATATTAAATATCCGACCTGCTGATTGCCGCTGACGGCGGCGGCAATCGAACTGCCGCACACGGCGTTCGACCCGAAACTGCACAGCCGCACAAAGCTCTGCGACGTGCCGTTCCAGAGCGCGGCATAGCGGTCGCCCGTAAACGTCGTGTTCGGATAATCGGTGTATGAAACATAGCCGACCTGCGTCGTGCCGTCCGTGTCGTTCGCCGCCGAATAAGTCCACGGGCGATTGCCGAGCCACGGCACGCCGCTCATCGTCGGGTGCAGATCAACCGGCTGAACCGAATCGCCCGTCCACAAAAGCGCGTGCGAATTTTCCGGCGAAACGAATCCGGCGATGCGCCCCGAACCGGCTCTTTGCAAACCGCCAATCCCCAAACCGCTCGTGTCGTCAAAACTGTTCGTCGGCTGATAAACCACCACTTCATAACTCTGCGCCGCGACGCTGCCGACGCACAGAAATCCGCACAACAGAAAAAGAAAAAAGAAACTCGTTTTATGCAGACTGAATCTCAAACCCTGATATTTCCTCATAAATGTTCTCCCTTGTCCTGAAAATTTAGTATCTGCCCCGCAAAAAGTTTTTGTGCCGAAATTATAACAGAGAGCAAAAGCCGCGTAAATGTTTTTTTCCCCAACGCGCCGGTCGGAGCGAAAAAATTCTGGAAGACTTTCCCGATTAACCCTTTTACATAAGCGGAAAACACAATCTCCAACAGGTAAATTTAGCAAACAAAAGGCTCAGGACTGATTCCCCTGAGCCTTTTTCTTTTTCCGCGCCCTGCTGAGAGGTTTCCTCTATCAGCGCGTTTCCTGCCTTACCCCGCAAATGTCCTGCTCCAGTCCGCAAGTTTGCTGACTTCCTTTGATAACATGTTTGATTCAACTGAAAGTTGGTGACAAATTTCTTTTACTGCGTTTTATTCTTCTAAATCATCTAATGCTAATTGAGAATTAATATATAGTTGCGTTTGAGTAGCATATAAACGCTCTTGGCTTATGTCTTTAGGTTGTTTACGAAATTGTTTCAAACTTTCATATGACATTGATTTTAATTTTCTTATTGCCTTGCTTACACTTTCTTTTGAAACGTCAATTTGCTCATTTTTTATTGCACAAAAAACCATTCGGTCTTTATATCTTTCATCTTCTAATTTGCGCTTTAAAATACTGTATTGTTAAAGAGAATATCCAACTCAGGTTTGTCCAGTTTTAAATAACCCACATTCATGAGCATTTTCGCCTTTTGGTGCCGATAGCCAAATCACCAAAAAAATCTTTGGACTTCGCGGCGTTGGGGGTTATAATGACTACAAAATCTTGAAGGAAACGTGATGAGATGAACAGATACGGCTTGAATTTTCATTCTTTTCGGCATCGGGCGAGTGCTTTGAGCGGATTATTGATAATAGTTTTCGGCGGCTTTTATTTTGTGAATATTTCCGCCCAAACCGAAAGCCTGCCCGATCAAACTTTGGTGCTTGGCAAACTGGCTTTTGTGACGGTCATCGGAACGCAGTCAGGCGGCTTTCCCGCTATTAGAACTGCCAATGCGGATGGAAGCGGAACCATGACGCTGACCAGCTTTCCGCCGAGTGCTTTCAATCCGTCGTGGTCGCCGGACGGCACAAAAATAGTTTATGTAGCGAATGCCGACATCTATTTGATGAACGCCGACGGCACGAATCAGACGAATATTACGAATACACAGTCGGTGAACGAGTCCTTTCCGTCGTGGTCAGTGACGGGAAAAATAGCTTACGGACGTGAGAATCGGATTTGGACGATGAACGCGGACGGCACGAATCAGGCGCAGTTTGCCGGAATTGCGCAGACCGCGCAAAATCCGGTTTGGTTGGCGGACGGCTCAAAGCTCACCTACATCAGCGGCGGCGAAATCTGGAAGATAAACGCCGACGGCACGAACCAACAGCGCGTGACGACGAACACCACGGCGGAATCATATCCGTCGTGGTCGCCGGACGGCACGAAAATCGTTTTCGATAAAGCATCAAGCGGTATTGCCGTCATCAACGCCGACGGCACCGGCGAAACGAATTTGACTACTACAGCCTTCGATAGCCAGCCGTCGTGGTCGCCGGACGGCTCGACCATCGCGTTTCGGCGTTCCGGTAGCAGCCAAATCCCGGGCGGAATTTATACGATGAATATAGCCGGCGGCAATCAGGTGAGAATTATCCCCGACACCGGAACTTTCCCGCAAAGCAATTCAAGCAACAGTCCGGCGTGGCAGCCGCTTCCCGCGCCGCGCCGCACGCCGTTTGATTTTGACGGCGACGGCAAAGCGGATGTGTCGGTATTCCGACCGTCGAACGGTGTCTGGTATCGCGTCAACAGTTCAGACAATTCTTTTCACGCCGTTCAATTCGGAGCGGAAAACGATCTCATCACGCCCGCCGATTTTGACGGCGACGGAAAAACCGACATCGCCGTTTGGCGCAGACCAGTGGTAGGACCGTTTCCTAGTGGTGACAGATCGTATTTTTATATTCTCAATTCCTCTGATAATACTTTTCGCCCCGAACAGTTTGGAGTAGGACTCGATACACCGGTTGTTGGCGATTACGACGGCGACCGACGCGCCGATTTAGCCGTTTATCGTTTCAATCCAAACGCGCAGGGTAATCTTTATTTTCGTCCTTCAGCCGATCCGAGCATTAGTTACAACACGATTGTGTTCGGAAGCCCGAACGGTACGCCGATTGTCGGAGATTTCGACGGCGACGGGCGGAACGATCCGGCAATGCACGAGGGAGCAAACTGGGTAGCTCTGAGAAGTTCGGACAATCAGATAACGACGACGACGTTCGGTTTATCAACTGACACACCGGTTCCGGCAGATTACGACGGCGACGGTAAAACTGATGTCGCCGTTTTCAGAAGTTCAACGGGATATTGGTACACGTCGCAAAATCCGGCGACCAATTTCGGCGCGATTCAGTTCGGAGCAAACGGAGATTCGCCGGTTCCGGCGGATTACGACGGTGACGGCAAAGCCGATGTCGCCGTTTATCGCGGAGGCGCGTGGTATATGCAGCGTTCAACAAGCGGGTTTTTAGCTGTTCAGTTTGGAACGGCGGGAGATAAACCAAGTCCGAATGCCTATATTCGTTAGTTGGTAAACCATCCAAAAAAAGAAAGACGCGCGAAGTAAATATTCTTCGCGCGTCTTTCTTTTTTTGATAAATTTAAACGCGTTGAAGTTCCGATTGAATTACGCCTGAGAGAAACTGCGGTTCGGAATGGTCGAAAACCGCGTCGAGTTCTTTTTCGACGCTGCCGTGAAGCGCGTGTATTTCCTTGAGCAGCGGCTTGAAGTTTTTGAAGTCGTAAAGCTCGTTGTCTAAAAGGTGCGAACCGGTGACGTTGGTTAACGCCGTCATCATCGAAGAGCGAATGTGCGGAATCGTTTTCTCGAGTTCCGTGACCATTCGCTTGACTTGTGCGCGTTTCAAATTCGGCTGTGAACCGCATAAATTACACGGGATAATCGGGAATTCCTTTTCGGCGGCGAACTTGGTGATGTCTTTTTCCTGACAATAGGCGAGCGGGCGAATGACCGTGTTGCGCCCGTCGTCGGAACGCAGAATCGGCGGCATCGCTTTTAGCTGTCCGACGAAAAATAAGTTTAATAAAAACGTATTTATCACATCGTCGGCGTGGTGTCCGAGCGCGATTTTCGTGCAGTTTTCCGCAACTGCCGTGTTATACAAAATGCCGCGTCTGAGGCGCGAGCAAACCGAGCAGAAGGTTTTGCCTTCGGGAACGAGGCGCGTGACGATGGAATATGTGTCTTCTTCGACAATGCGATATTCAACGCCGAGTTCCTTCAAATAATTCGGCAGAATATGTTCGGGAAAATCCGGCTGTTTCTGGTCGAGATTGACGGCGAGAATCTCGAATTTTACGGGCGCACGCTTTTGCACGTCGAGCAGTAAATCGAGCATCGTATAACTGTCTTTGCCGCCCGACAGACACACCATCACTTTATCGCCGTCCTCGATCATCGAGAAATCGCGGATGGCTTCGCCCATTTTCTTGAGCAGTTTCGTTTTCGTCTTCGATTCTACAAACAATTTATTAAACCTCTTTTTTATAAATAAACAATCGCACGGAAAAAGCGAAATTAGCAACTTTACTACAAACGCCCGCGAAAACCTAGACACAAACGCGCGAAATACTTATGATAAAAGCCGACTTGAATTTTTTTGCCGGTTTCTCCCGTGTTCGATTTTAGACTGCAAATTTTCTACGCGCTCGATTAGATGCCGGACAAATCGAATGCGAAAAGGATTTTTTTTGAATAACGGAGGCTTCGTAAAAAATTATGATTAGAATGGGCAGAAGTTCCAAACCGGAACCGACCAATGACACGGCATATCAGCCGGCGAAAATTGCCGAGCCGAATTCGCTGTATCCGCAAAATACCGCTGCGGCGCAATCGAGTCGCGGCGCGGTTTCCGAAAGCGAATCAATGGCGCGAGACATTAAAGAAGGACGTTTGAGCGGCTTTATCGGCAGCGGAACCGTTTTGACGGGCGAGACGACATTTCACGCGATGCTGCGCGTTGACGGGCATTTGACGGGCAGCGTCGCCTCCGAAACCGGAACGCTGATCGTCGGTTCGACCGGCAGAGTTGACGCGAATATTTTAGTCGCGGCGGCGATAATTAACGGCACGGTCAACGGCGATATTATCGTTTCGGAAAGATTGGAACTCGGACGCACCGCCCGAATCGTCGGCAATATACAGGCTCCGCGTCTGGTGATCGAGGACGGCGCGATTCTCGAAGGCAACTGTTTGATGGTCAACGCGCGAACCGCTCTGGAAAAACGCATCGCCGACGCCAACGCGCCGAAAGTGACGACCGAACTCGCGCCGATTAGCGAGAGCGAACCGAATCAATTTCTTGAGCCGGACGACGAAGAAGAACGCTTTGAAAGCGCGACCAATTAAATTCGGACGGTAATTTTCATTATCAATTCTGCGGCGCGGATTTTTTGGCACGGCGGCAGCGTTCCGAGCAGAATTTTACTTCGTCCCAAATCGTTTCCCAACGTTTGCGCCACGCGAACGGGCGATGGCACGCCGCGCAGATTTTCGTCGGCAAATTGGTTTTCGTATATTTTTTCCGGCTTATGCTCAACAGTTACAATTTCCTTATCAACGAAGAATTTTACGCCGGGCGAGTTTCCCCGCCGCAGTTAGACCGCCTGCTCGCCGACGGCTGGCGGCATTTCGGCGAACATTTTCTCCGCTACAACATCGGGTTTTACGCCGACGAATTATACCGCGTGCTGCCGCTGCGCGTGCGTGTGGCTGATTTCAATTTATCAAAAAGTCAGCGGCGCGTCGTCAAAAGAAATCAGGATTTGCAAGCAATCATTCGTCCGATTGAAATAACGGCGGAAAAGGAAGCGTTGTTTGAAAGGCACAAACAGCGTTTCAACCACAGCGTCCCCGATTCGCTCTACAATTTTCTCTCCTATGCGCCCGCCGAAATTCCCTGCCAAGCGTTGGAAGTTTGCCTGTATGATGAAGAAAAACTGCTCGCCGCGTCGTTTTTCGATGTCGGCGCGACGGCAGTTTCCGGCATTTACGCGATGTTCGACCCGCTCGAAACCACGCGCAGTCTGGGAATTTTCACGATACTTCTGGTAATCAATTACGCGATTGAAACGGGAAAAATCCACTATTATCCAGGTTACGCTTACGTCGAGGATTCGTTCTACGACTACAAAAAACGCTTTTCGGCGTTGGAATTTTTCGACTGGAATGGTATTTGGGAAAACTTAAATACGGCGTAATTTTTACCGCTCATTATAAAAACGCTCCTCTGTATAGATTTTCGGAGTGGAACGATTTCGCCCTTCATCTTTAAATGCGTATCTGCCCATTAAAAAGTGTCAGCCGAAAAGTTAATTTGATTAAAACTTTGTTTATTCGAAATATGTTTCGAGTCGAATTTTCTGCTCGTTCTGTTTATCGTCATTGATTTGTAATTTCGCCAGTGCTTACAGAGCTTTCACAAATGGATTCGTCAGATACATCAGGATAATCAGCAGAATAAAATACGGAATCAAAACTGCCGCGCCCGCGTAATCTTTAGCGACGCGCTGACCAAAGAAGAGGGCAACGATTGACGCTGCGCCGAGAATCGAGGCGTAAAATATCAAAACCGTTGAATTGGCGATTAAGAAATAAACGATTCCGGCAGCACTCAGAAATCCGGTCGCCAACTCCATCAGCGTAATCGTAGCGAGCATCGGCGCGACCGTTCCGCGCAGGAAAGTTTTGGAAAAATGTCCGGTCAACCATTCGAGATTGCCCTTCCAGTCGAACACCTTATCGAGTCCCGATTGGATGAAAAGGATGGCGACGAGCAATGCGGCGAGCAGCGCGGGCAGATTTTTGGCGATTTGTTCAAGGGTCATAAAAGTATTGTAAAATTCTCCTGCTCGAAATGACTGTCGTGCGTCAGAATTTCCCACACATCAAGATTTTCCATCGTGAGCATCGAAACACAGTCGGTCAGGCTGTAGCCTTTGTCGAGGCGCGATTCGTAAAAATCAATCGCTTCTAAAATTCTTTCGTGAGAACAGGAAACGATTTCGACGCTTTGATTGAGCAAAATTGCCCGCACGTTTTTGACGGCAGTTTGCCGCAGAAATATGCCGCTTTCGGAAAAGTAATTTAATACTTCGGTCAAAATTTCGTCGGTTGTGAAAATAGAAACACCGGCTAATTTTCTACTTGCTTCCAGTGCGCGATTGCGCCATTGGTCACGCGGATTAATGAGCGCGACCCAATAAAAACTGTCTGCAAAAATTCGTCTCATTTTTGTTTTTTCGGCGCACCATACAGATAATGATCAATATTTTCCGCGCCGTCGGTCGGTAGTTTCGCCCATTCTTCATCGGGAACTCGACTGCTGATTTCGGCAATTACTTCCCAAATCGGACGCGAATCTTTTTTCTGCGACACGGAAACTTTTTTCTCGACAATCTCCAAAATTTCCTGTTGTTCATCTAAAGAGAGAATTTTTAGCTTCTCGAATATAGTCTGCGCGATTTCGGTTTGCATAAATTTCACCTCAACTTTGGTTCATCAATTCTTCGATTTCCTCCGCCTGTTTCGGGCATTTGGCGGTGAGATTGATGTTGCCGTCTGCAGTGACGAGAACGTCGTCTTCGATGCGGATGCCGATGCCGCGATATTGTTGTCGGCGCGGATTTATCGTCTGCCGGAATATATAAACCGGGTTCGACGGTTAAGACCATTCCCGGCGCGAACGGGCGCGATTTTTTTGCCTGATGGTCAGTGAAATAGCGTCCCGCGTCGTGAGTGTCGAGTCCGAGATAATGCCCGACTCCGTGCATATAATATTTTTCGTAAGATTTTTTCTTGATCAAATCTTTAGTTTTGCCTTTAAGGAGTCCGAGTTGTTTCATTCCTTCGGTCAGCATTTCGATGGAAAGTTTCTGGCGTTCTTTGATGGTCGTGCCGGTGACGGTCGCTTCGAGACAGGCGATTTCGGTTTCGAGAACGATGTCGTAAACTTCGCGCTGAGGTTTGGAAAATTTGCCGCCGACGGGAAATGTGCGCGTGATGTCCGAGGCGTAGCCTTTGTATGAACAGCCCGCGTCAATCAATAATAATTCGCCGTCTTTGAGCGTCTGGTTATTTTCGACGTAATGCAGAATCGTCGCGTTGTCGCCGCCGCCGATGATCGAATTGTACGCCGCGCCGCTCGCGCCGTTCATTCTAAAATGATGTTCGATGGCGGCTTCGATCTGCGATTCGTTCATTCCCGCCTTTGCGGTTTTCATCGCCAAAATATGCGCTTCGGCGGCGATGTCCGCGCTCTTTTGCATCAAATCGGCTTCTTCGGGCGTTTTGTGCAGGCGCATTTCGTGCAAACAAACGGTCGGGTCAATTATCGTGTGCGGCGGATAAGCGGTTTTCAGGCGGCGAAATCTTTGCGCTGAAAGATACGTTAAAATCTGCTGATCGAGCTTGGTATCAACGCCGAATCGGTAGATAAAGTTTTTCGTGTCCGTTGATGAGTTTGGCGAGTTCGGCGGGAAATTTATCAATCGAATGCGCTTTGCTCGCGCCGTAATTTTTCTCCGCGCCTTCGACACCTTCGCGCCTGCCATACCAGGTTTCCATTTTCGGGTCGCGCGGGCGCACAAACAGCGTGTATGGATTTTTCTTGTTCGACGGATCAATGACGGCAATCGCGTCGGGTTCGGGAAATCCGGTCAAATAATAAAAATCCGGGTCTTGATGAAACTTAAATTCGGTGTCGTAACTGCGCGTCACTTCGTGCGCCGCCGGAATAATCGCCACCGCGTCTTTGCCGATTTGTTCGATAAAATCTTTTAACTGTTTTCTCATAAATTTTCCTCTTGCGGAAAATTGTAACGCAAAAATTTACAGAAAGAAATTTTAGCCACAGATTTCACGGGTAAACACCGATAAGAAAGAGATAAATAAAATGATTTTTATGTTTTTTCAGCTTTCTCTTATCCGCGCTCATCTGTGATAATCTGTGGTTTCGATTGTTATGGATTTACGAATCACCGAAATTTTTCTCTCGATTCAGGGCGAATCGTCGCACGCCGGACGACCGTGCGCGTTCGTCCGCTTGACCGGCTGCCCGATGCGCTGCGTCTGGTGCGATTCGGAATACACTTTCACGGGCGGCACGAGCATTTCGTTTGAAGATATTTTCGCGCAGTTAAAAAATTTCGGTTGCAATTTGGTCGAAGTCACCGGCGGCGATCCGCTCGCGCAGAAAAATGTTTATCCTTTTATTACCGAACTTTTAGACAAAGGCTACGAAGTTTTAATCGAAACCGGCGGCTTTTTTTCGACCGAAAAAGTTGATGAACGCGCCAAAATTATTTTAGACGTAAAATGTCCCGCGTCGGGCGAATCGGAAAGAAATCATTGGGCGAATCTTGAAAGACTTAAACGCAGAAAAAGACGAAATAAAATTCGTCATCGCCGATTTGAACGATTGGGAATTTGCGCAGTGAAATTATCGAAAAATACGATTTGGAAAATCGCGCCAAAGAAATTTTAATCTCGCCGATTTTCGGCATCGAAAATTTACAGGAAATCGCCGAAACTGTTGCGCAAAGCAATTTGAAAGTCAGGCTAAATTTGCAACTGCATAAATATATTTGGGGCAAAGATGTTCACGGAGTTTAATTGCGATGACCGAATCGAAAATCCAAAATTTAAAATCTAAAATTGCTGTCTGTCTTGTTTCCGGCGGAATGGATTCGTGCGTCACGGCGGCGATCGCGAAGGCGGAAAATGATGAAATCGCGTTTCTGCATATCTCTTACGGACAGCGCACCGAACAGCGCGAACGGAAAGCGTTTAACGACATCGCGGATTTTTACGGTGTCGAAAAACGACTTGACGTTTCGATCGAATATCTGGCGCGAATCGGCGGTTCGAGTTTGACCGATAAATCAATCGAAGTTTCGGAAGCCGATTTGGAATCAAAGGAAATTCCGACTTGTTATGTGCCGTTTCGCAACGCGAATATGCTGGCGATTGCGACGAGTTGGGCGGAAGTTTTGCGGGCGAATTCGATTTACGTCGGCGCGGTTGCCGAAGATTCGAGCGGGTTATCCCGATTGCCGACCGGAATTTTATGCGGCGTTTGAAAAAACCATTGAAGCCGGAACAAAGCCCGAAACGAACATCAAAATTAAAACGCCGATCATTCACCTATCAAAAGCCGAAATCGTCAAAAAAGGTTTGGAATTAAACGCGCCGCTTGATCTGAGTTGGTCGTGTTACCGAGGCGAAGATTTGGCTTGCGGAACTTGCGATTCGTGCGCTTTGCGATTGCGCGGATTTGAAATCGCGGGTGAGATTGATCCGATTCCGTATAATAATGTTTAAGAAATTTCCAATCTTTCGCGTTTAATTTTCAAGCCGTTCAAATTTCCCAACGCGCCGAAAGCAATTTTTTCGGTTTGGAAAAATTCACGCGCCAAATTTTGAATTTCTTCGAGCGTGACGGCTTCGATTTTTTCCAAGGTTTCTTCCAGAGAAATTTGTTTGCCGTGAACCATTTCGAGTCTGGCCAACGTTCCGGCGCGGACGCTCGAATCTTCCAAACCCAATAAAATCGAGGCGACGGTTTGTTCTTTGATTAATTCGAGTTCTTCCGTCGTGATGCCGTTTTTGACGACTTCGCGCAGTTCGTTGATGGAAATATCTAAAACTTCTTCGGTTTGTTTCGGCGAAGTTCCGGCGTAAATCGAGAAAACGCCGCAGTCCTGATACATCGCCGCGCTCGCGCCGACCGAATATGCCAAGCCTTTTTCTTCGCGAATTTTCTGCCACAAAGCGCGACGAAGTTCCGCCGCCGAGCGCGTTTGCCAAAATGTCAGCGGCGTATCGCTGTTCGCTTTTCGCGTCAACAAACGGCGCGGCGATAATCAAATGCGCCTGTTCGAGATTTTTGTTTTTCTTGATAATTATCGGCGCGGCAATCTTCGGAACGCCGTATCCTGACGGCTCTTATTTGACGGTTGCCGGCAAGATGCCGGCGTTCCAAAAAACTTTTCGGCTAAATCAACGATTTGCCGATGTTCGATGTTTCCGGCAGCAGCGATGATTAAGTTTGACGGCGTTAAATATTTCCGCGTGAAATTTTTTCGTTGTGTCGTGGTTAAAAGTTCTGACGGTTTTCGGCGTTCCGGCGATGGAAAGTCCGAGCGGATGATCGGGGAAAAGTTTTTCGTTGAAAATCTCGCCTAAAATATCTTCGGGCGAATCTTCGGTCATCTTGATTTCTTCGATAATCACGCGCTGTTCGCGTTTTAATTCGTGTTCGTCAAACAGCGGGTTCATCAGCATATCGGCGAGCAAATCAAAGGCTTTGGCGACTTGATTGTCAATCGACTTTGATGGCAAATCCGGTTTCCTCGTGCATCGTGAAAGCGTCGAGATTGCCGCCCAGACGGTCGGTTTCAATCGCAATCTGCAAGCGCTGAACGCTTTTCGGTTCCTTTGAAAACCGCGTGTTCGATAAAATGCGAAATGCCGTTTAATTCGTTCGGTTCGTGACGCGCGCCTGTGCGGAAAAAAAATCCGAGCGTCGCCGAACGCACTTCCGGCATCCGGTCGGTGAGAATCGTCAAGCCGTTTTCAAATCTGGTCGTTTCTATGTTTTCTCTCATCTGTTTACTGCAAAAGAAAAGCCTATCATAAATAAAACCTTTAATCGAAATTATAAATTTTCCATTTTGTTAATGCTAAAAACTTGAATTGTCGGATAGACTTACTGATTCTGTTTTATTGACAAACTGCCTTGAAAATGAGATCATTCACAAGTAAGTGATTACTTACTTACTAAGGTTTTTAGAAAATGAACGAAAAGACGATCAAGGGACGGGAAACAGTTGTTTCGGCGAACGGGAAAGTTAAAACAGAAGATTCTGTGCCCGAGGCAGCTGCAGAAAAAAAAGATTCGACGGCAAGAGCGGAAGAAACACCGAGCTGAAAAAGAATCGGAAACGAGCGATGAACAAAGCGACACCGACGCGACGCCGAAGCGCAGCGAATTGCCGCTTTTTATCGGCGGCACGCTGTTGCTGATCGGCGCAGTTTTCGGTTTGATTTACTGGCTTAATGCCAGACATTTCGAATCAACCGACGACGCTTTTATTGACAGCGATATTATTCAGATCAGCCCGAAAGTTTCGGCTTATGTGACGAAAATCTATGTAAAATCGAATCAACACGTTCACAAAGGCGATTTGCTGGTCGAACTGAATACGAAAGATTACGAAGCGAAATTGGAACAGGCACAGGCGCAACTTCGCGCGGCGCAGGCGCAGAAAAATCAATCGCAGGCGCAAGTTGCGTTGACCCGCGTGACGACCGAGCGCCAGCCAAACGCAGGCGCAGTCGAGCGTTGCCGCCGCGAAAAATAACGTCGAACAGACAGCGCGCCGCCGCCGATGCCAAACAATCGCAAATCCGTCAGGCGCAAAACGCCGTCAAAACCGCGCAGGCGAATCTAGCGCAGACGAGAGCGCAGCTCCGCAAATCGAAGCCAATCTGAATTTGGCGCAAAAAGAATATAATCGCCGTCTGAGCTTTATAATAACGGCGATGTTTCAAGGCAGTCTGCTCGATCGAAGCGACCAACGCTTTGCAGACGGCGCGGGCGCAGCTTGACGCGGCGAAAAAACAAATTCATGCCGCGCAGTCGCGCGTCAGCGAAGCGCAATCGAATGTCGCCGTCGCGCAGAGTAATTATCAGCAGTCGCTGGCGCAGGTCGAATTGACCAGATCGCAAATCGGCGAATCAGTCGGACAACTTCAGGACGCGAACGCCGCGCCGGAACGCATTGCCGTCAACGAATCGCAAATCGGCAGTGCCGAAGCGAGCATCGCGCAAGCCGAAGCCGCCGTTCACGAAGCCGAACTCGAACTTTCCTACACGAAAATCTACGCGCCGGAAGACGGAACAGTTACGCGCAAAACAATCGAAGAAGGGCAACTCGTGCAGATCGGTGCGCCGCTGATGGCACTTTCGCAGTCGGATGAAGTTTGGGTCGTAGCGAATTTTAAGGAAACGCAACTCGAATTAATGCGAATCGGTCAGCCGGTTGATATTGAAGTTGACGCTTATCCGAGTCGAAACTTTTCACGGCAAAATCGAAAGTTTTCAGGTCGGAACCGGCTCGCGTTTCAGCCTTTTGCCGTCGGAAAACGCGACGGGAAATTATGTCAAAGTCGTGCAGCGAGTTCCGGTAAAAATCGTATTTGACGAACAGCCGGATCAAAGTTCATCTGCTCGCGCCGGGAATGTCGGTCGAGCCGAGGGTTAAAGTTCGCTGAGGAATTACTTTAAATGAGCAAAAGAACCTCAGTCGAAAATTCGGACGTCGCTGCGCCGCCTGATTGCCGACGTTGAAAAATCACTCCGAACGCGCCAGTCTGGATTCCGAGTTTTAACCCGTGGCTGATCGCGGCTTCGGTGATGCTGGCGACGTTTATGGAAGTTCTCGACACTTCCGTCGCCAACGTCGCTCTGCCGCATATTTCCGGAAATCTTTCGGCTACGACCGAAGAAGCGACGTGGGTTTTAACCAGTTATCTGATCGCCAATGCCATTATTTTGCCCGCGACCGGTTGGCTGACAACCGTTTTCGGGCGCAAAAAATTTTTAATCGTCTGCATTGTTATTTTCACGGTTGCTTCGGCTTTGTGCGGCGCGGCGACGAATCTCAATATGCTGATTCTCGCCCGCATTTTGCAGGGCGCGGGCGGCGGCGCGTTACAGCCGATTGCACAGGCGGTTTTGCTCGAAAGTTTCCCGCCGCACAAACGCGGCTCGGCGATGGCTCTTTATGGTTTGGGCGTGGTCGTCGCGCCGATTATCGGTCCGACGCTCGGCGGCTGGATTACCGATAATTATTCGTGGCGTTGGATTTTCTACATCAATCTGCCGATCGGAATTCTCGCGGCGTTTGATGGCGAATATGTTCGTCGAAGACCCGCCGTATATTGCGCAATCAAAAGCCCGGACGCATTGATTATATCGGTTTCGGCTTGATGGCTTTAGGGCTTGCCGCGCTCGAATTGACGCTCGATTTGGGACAGCAGAGAGATTGGTTTTCGTCGCCGGTCATCGTTTTCACGACCGTTGTTTCCGCCGCGTCGCTGATGTTCTTCGTGATGTGGGAACTTTACACGCCTGAACCGATTGTCAATCTGCGCGTGTTTCTCAATCGAAATTTCGCCGTCGGCTGCGCGTTGATTGCCTGTGTCGGCGTGGTTTTATACGGCTCGACTGCGATTTTGCCGCTTTTTCTGCAAACGCTTCTCGGTTATCCGGCGGTCGAAAGCGGTCTGGCGGTCAGTCCTCGCGGACTCGGTTCGGTCGTTTCGATGCTGGTCGTCGGGCGACTTATCGGCAAAGTTGACGCGCGTTATCTGATCGCGTTCGGCTTTTTGGTTTTAGCCTATTCAACGAATATATTTACGGGAATTACGCTCGAAATCGCGCGGAGCAACATTGTAGTCCCGATGATTATCAGCGGGTTTGCGCTGGGATTCGTCTTTGTTCCGCTGACGACTTCGGCGATGGGAACTTTGCCGCAAAATCAAATCGGCAACGCTTCGGGCATTTATAATCTGATGCGAAACACCGGCGGCAGTATCGGCATCGCGGCAATGACGACGTTTCTCGCACGCGGCGCACAGACGCATCAAAATACGCTTTCCGGCTATTTAAACCAATATAATCCGGCATTTCAGGAAACCGTGCAGCGAATCCAAAACGGCATGGGAAGCGGCGCGACTTTACAGCAAGCCTACGGCTCGATTTACAGTACGCTCGTCAGGCAAGCATCAGTCTTGTCGTATATTGATAATTTCCGACTGCTCGCGTTTCTATGTTTGATTTGCGCTCCGGCAGCGTTTTTATTCAAGCGCGTCAAAGGCGCAAAACCGCCGCCGGGCGCACACTAAAACTTGTTTTTACTTTGCGAAAGCGGCAGAATCGCATTCGATTGAGCTTTTCAATTTTGGATGCGCGGCGCATCGGCGTAGAATTGAATTACGAAATCGTGCGGCTTTTGGGATGTAACCGGCAAACAAAAATAAATCGCTTTGTCTGAAAAAAAATCGCTGCGCTCGAACAAAATACAGCAACGAAAAATTAAAAGGAGATTTTTATGGACGCAACAACGAAAACACCGCCGAATCCGCTGAAACAGCTTGCCGAATACGGGCAGTCGCCGTGGCTCGATTACATCCGCCGCGATCTTTTTACGACGGGCGAATTGAAACGGCTGATCGAGGAAGACGGTTTGAAGGGAATGACTTCGAATCCGGCGATTTTTGAAAAAGCCATCGGCAGCGAGTTTTATAAAGATTCAATCGCCGAATTCGCGCTCGAAAAAGGATTGAGCGCGACAATGATTTACGAGCGAATTGCGATTCAGGATATTCAAACGGCGGCAGATGCTTTGCGCGTGGTTTACGATGAAACGAACGCGCGCGACGGCTATGTTTCGCTCGAAGTTTCGCCCGCGCTGGCGCACGAATCGGAAGGCACTCTGGAAGAAGCCAGACGTTTATGGAAAGCGGTTGACCGTCCGAATCTGATGGTTAAAGTTCCGGCAACCGATGTCGGCTTTGACGCGATTAAACAGCTTATTTCCGAAGGCATCAACATTAACGTCACGCTGCTTTTCGCGCAAAACGCTTATCGAAAAGTTGCCGAAGCCTACGTCGCCGGACTCGAAAAACGTCTCGCGGACGGCAAGGAAATCGCCAATATCGCATCAGTCGCCAGCTTTTTCGTCTCCCGAATTGATTCGCTGATTGATACGCAAATCGAAGAAAAATTAAAAGACGCGAGCGAAGACGAAAAAACGCTGCTCGAAAGTTTGCGCGGCAAAGTCGCCATCGCCAACGCGAAAATGGCGTATCAGGCTTACGAAGAAATTTTTTCGGGCGAAAGCTGGGAAAAATTGGCGGAAAACGGAGCGCAGACGCAGCGAGTTTTGTGGGCTTCGACCGGAACGAAAAACGAGAAATACAGCGACGTGCTTTACATCGAAGAATTGATCGGCAAAGACACCGTGAACACGATTCCGCCCGCGACCTGGGATGCTTTCCGCGACCACGGAAAATTGCGAAACAGTTTGACGGAAAACGTCGAAGAAGCCAATCAAACGCTGGCAAATCTGGAAAAAGCCGGAATTTCTCTGGACGCGGCGACCGACAAACTGCTCGTTGACGCGGTGCGCCTGTTCGTCGAACCGTTCGACAAAATGATCGCGGCGGTCGAAAAAGCCATCGGCGCGAAAGCCTCCGGTGAAGCCGCAAAATAAAGTTGAGGTTTTGACTCGGATAAAAGCTCGCAGAAATCGGCGCGGCGAAATTTTAGGCGGCAATTCGCCAATCAATTTCGCCGCGTTTGGCTTCGCGCAAAGCTTCGTTGATTTTTGAAAAAGGACGACTTCCGATAAAACCTCGCGCCAGCGGCGAAGGATGTGCGCCCTGAACAATAACGTGTTTCTGCGTGTCAATCAGAGGAATTTTCTTTTGCGCGTCTTTGCCCCACAAAACAAAAACGACTGTTTCCTTTTTGTCATTAACGAGCCGAATAATTTCGTCGGTGAACGTTTCCCAACCTTTGTTTTTATGCGAATTTGATTCGCCTTTGCGCACGGTCAGAACAACGTTGAGCATTAAAATTCCCTGCCGCGCCCAATCAACCAAATTCGCATGATGCGGCGTTTCAACGCCGATGTCGTCTTTCAATTCTTTGTAAACGTTTCTAAGCGACGGCGGAATCCGCGCCGCTTTGTCTTCAACCGAAAAAGCCAGTCCGTGCGCCTGACCCGCTTGAATATACGGATCTTGTCCGAGCAGCAAGACTCGCGTGTCTTCGTAGGAAGTTAATTCCAAAGCGGTGAAAATTTTCTCCGGCGGCGGGTAAATTGTAAATCTTTTCTGCTCGGCGGCGACAAATTTTTCGAGTTGTATAAAATATGGTTTTTCGCGTTCGCCGTCGAGATGTTCTCGCCACGAAGCGGGGATTTTCGGAATCATAAATTTTTGAAATGAGGTTTAAAAAAGGCATTCGCCCAATCGAAAGCAAACGCCTTTTTTAAATTTCTCGAATTTTCATTCGCTGATTGTCGGCGCGGATTCTTTTTCTGGTGAACCGTTTTGTTTGGCAACTTCCTTTGTTTCAATCAGCTTTTCATCCTGATTGATTCCGAGCTGCGCCATCACTTCGGGCATCGTCAAACCCATCGCCTGAAGTTGCTGAAGCAGTCCGAAAATCATCGTCGGTGCGGTTTGCGCGAAGCGATTTAAGCCGCTTGAACCGCTGTCGTTTCCATTGCCGTTGTCAATCATCACGACTTTATCAATTTTACCAAGCGGTTCGGCGACGGCTTGGAATATTGGTGCGCTCGATTCGATAATGGCGGGCAGTCTTTCGAGAATAGTTTGCAATCGCGCCGCATCATTAAAATCGCGCCACGCGGCGGCTTTTTCTTTGATCGCGGAGGCTTCCGCCAAACCTGTTGCTTCAATCGCTTTTGCCTGCGCCAATCCGGTCGCCTGTAATTTTTCGGCTTCGGCTAAACCCTGCGCTTTGTTGCTTTCGGCTTCGGCTAAACCGAGTGCGCGGATGCGTCCGGCTTCGGCGCGACCTTCGGCTTCGACGGCGAAAGCGCGACCTTCGCCCTCGCGCTGGAGTTTGGCGGCATCGGCTTCGGCTTGCGCGATTTGCGCCTGTTTGTGACCTTCGGCGGCTAAAATCGCCGCTTCCTGCTGACCCTGCGCGAGCAGCACGGCGGCTTTGCGCTGCGCTTCGGCGGCTTTGACGACGGTTGCTTCGAGTTCCTTTTCCTTGCGCAGAACTTCCTGTTCCTGCACGGCGATTTGTTCCTGCGTGCGGATGCGTTCGATGCGGACTTCTTCGGCGACGACTTCCTGCTGCGCTTTGGCTTCGGCGAGCGGTCCGGCTTGATTGGCTTTAGCGCGTTCGCTCTGGATTTCGGCGGCGACCTGCGCCTTTTGAATTTCCGTTTCGCGGTTCGATTGCGCGATCAACGCTTCGGTATTGAGGCGAACTTTTTCGCCTTCCTGCAACGCCAGAGACGCTTTGATTTTTGAATCACGATTGGCTTCCGCCTGCCCGATTTCGGCATCGCGTTTGACTTCCGCCGTCCGCCGTTTGCCGAGCGCGTCTAAATAACCTTCATCGTCGGAGATTTCCTGAATCGTCAGCGCGTCGAGTCCGATGCCCATTTTTTCCAAATCGCCCGCCGCTTCCGATGTCAATTTCTGCGCGAAACTCTGCCGGTCGTTGTTGATTTCCTCGACCGTCAGCGTTCCCAAAATCGCCCGCAAATGTCCTTCGAGCGTTTGAAAAATCAAACCGTGAAACTGCTCCTGCGGCATTCCCAGAAATCTTTCCGCCGCCGCCCGAAGTGATTCGTCATCGCCTTTAATTTTGACGTTGGCGACGGCTTTCACCGAAACGGGAACGCCCTGCGAAGTGTAAGCGCGGGTCGTGGCGAGCGGCACGGTGATAACGTTCAAATCGAGATATTCGACCTTTTCCAAAAAAGGCACCACCAAAGTCGCGCCGCCGCGCACTTGCCGATAACCGACCGTCGTGCCGTCGCCCAAACGTCTGGTTCGACCGGAAATAACCGCCGCCTGATTCGGCGAAACTTTGATATAATTTTTGCTCAAAAGCATCAGTGCGACGAGCAAAGCCACCACGATGCCGACGACGACACCGACGATTAACAGGAAAGAAGATTCAAACATTTTTCACCTCTATTTTGAAATTATTCATTTGGAACGGGGGAAATTTACAGGGATGACAGGATAGACAGGGATAAGAAAATTATTTGTAACTTCAAGAAGATTGCCGGAGATTTTAGGAAGATTGTTTTCAGATTTCAAAGATTCATCCAAAAATAATATTCGATTTATCCCTGTCTATCCTGTTATCCCTGTAAATTTCTTTCTTCGGAAAACAGCGACAATCTTTCGCCATTGTCCACGCTGACAATCACCGAATCGCTCCCGATTGATTCGATGCGGACGAGTTGCCCAATCTTTATTTCTTCGCCGTTTCTGGTTCGTGCTAATTTCTCGACTCTTTCTTCACCGACGCGGCAGGAAATTTGTCCAAGCCCGTCGGGTTTAATGCCGACGACGACCTGCGCCGTGCGACCGATTAGATTTTCCGCGCTGACCGAACTCGAAGATTGCTGGTTGTAGAGCAGTTTTCCGAAATAAAAAACTATTGCCCCGAACGCCGCGCCGCCGAGAAGTCCGAAAAGCGAACCGCCGAACGCACCGTAACCGAGCGTCGTGCCGATTGCGCCGAAACCGCCGAACGCCGTCAGAAAAACGGCAATCACGCGGCTGTCGAAAACGCCGAAATCGTGGCTCGCGTCCAAACCGAAATCAATATGCAGAGCATCAAAAATGTCGCCGACCACGAGCGAGATGAGCAGAAACACCAAACCAATCGCGCCGATTACCAGAAAAATTGTCATCAATCCGGTCATTAATTTTCTCCGTGTTTGAAATGATACAACGAATTTTGATTTTAGGCAGTTTTAAAGTCGGATTAGTTTTCGGTTAATGATTTTTCATTCGCTGCGCCGCCGTCTAACCGTTTTTCGAACTTTCTGAACAGCGCAAATAATTCTTCGGCGGTTTCATATTTTGTCCAGTGTGTGCAGAGAAGTTCCGGCGGAATGGATTTCGGGAAAATCAGCAGACCGCAGTTAAAATACCGCATATTTTCTTCGGTCGGCGGCGTGAAACAAATTTGCGTGTCTCCCATTGACTTGAAAGCGTCAATCACCAGCAGCCGATTCTCCTTACCGGCACTGTCTATTTCTTCGCGGCTGAGTTGGTTGCCGTCAACGGGCATTCCGGCAGCAGCAATCAATTCCCGCACCGTCAAGAAAAGATGAATAAAACCGCTTTTCTGCAATTCGGGTTCGGCAAGAATAATGTCAAGCACAGCAAACCAATCGAAACTTTCGCCCCAAATCGAAGCATTTTTTAAATCTTCGAAGGCTTTTTCTCTTTCGCCGATTCGATATAAGACTTTGCCTCTATCAAAATAAGCTGTGTCGAGCGTCGGCGCAATTTTAATCGCTTCATCTAAATCTTCGATAGCTTTGTGTGGCAGATTCATTTCAAAATAAGCCGCCGCCCGTTCGCGTAATGCCGCCCAAATGTCATAAATATGTCCTTTGACAACTGCGCTTTCGATTGCCCGCGTGTAAGATTCGACTACTTTTTTATAATCGCCCGACTCTTTAAACATCTGCGCTTTCAAATAGTGCGGCTTGATATTTTTCGGGTCGCAGTCAGCCGCGCGGTCAAAATCCTGCAAAGCTGCTTCCCGTTGACCGGCATTATAAAAAGCGATGCCGCGATTGTTGAAAGCGTGGGAATTCGTCGCGTTCGATTCGAGAAACTCTGAAAGCCGATGAATATTTTCTTCGTAATCAGCCTGTTCTAGATTCTGCTCAAGCTGACTTCTGGAAACGTCTGTTTCAAAAACCTTATAAACGCTCATAAGACTTATTGGATTTTTAGTATTGAGGATAGTCAGGGATAAATCAAAAACAAATCCTAACCAACATTGTTGTCTTAAAAATTTTTACATTCCTGTCCATCCTCTTTAACCCTGTTAGTTTTTCTCATCCTAATTTGAAATCGCATTAAACAACAACGGAAACGTCGCCAGCGATTGACCGCGATATTGCGGGCGAAAGCCGAACAAAACGATTTTGCCTTTGCCGACGGTAAATTCAACGAGCGCCGCTTTGCCCGCGAGTCGTTCCGCGCCCAACGCCCAGCCGCTCAATAAAATGTCTTTCGGATTTTTCGGATACGAAGCGATGATGTGGAAATTGTTCGTCAAAGCGAGCGGGTCGGTTTTGATTTCAAACGCGGGCGAATCTTCAAACCACGCGATTGAATCTTTCGGCATACCTTTGGCTATCGGGTGCGCGGTGTCGAGTTCCGTTCGGAGAATCGAGCCGGGAATGTAAAAATCTTTGCGATTCGCGCCTTTGGTGACATCCGTGACCGGCAAATTGAATTGTTCGATGGCGAAGTTTGAAGCGCGGTTGAGAAAAACCAAAGTTCCGCCCGCTTCGACAAACTTTTCGCAAATTTGCCACGCCTTCCGCGCCGACGCCGCCCGTGTATTCGTCGGGCATCGCGCCCTTCGCGTAGCCGTTTAAGATTTGGTTCGCGGATTGGTCAGGAAAGATGATTGTTTTATATGGAATGCGGATAGGCGGTTTTCCTTCAAGATGTGGCGGCTGAATAGCAGGTATTTGATTGCCGGAAGGAAGATAGTCTAAATTATTTCCACGAATTTCTTTATCTTGGATTGACACATATTCGTTACGTAAGCAGTATTGCTCACGGAAAACATAACGAGTCCAACCTTCGTCCATAGACGGAACGTGCGATTTGTAAAGGGCGTATATATCACTTACAGAACAAGGTCCATAATCATAACTACTAAAACCGTTTCTTGGTTGGTATTTGTAAGGCGCAGAGATTTCTTTTACTTCAATTCCATACAAAAGTGGAAGTGTATGCGCCGTAACATCGTAAGGCGGAAGTGGATTTCCTTTATCATCTTTCAAGTTTGGGTAAGTTTGCTTTTCAAGAAGTGCTTTTGCAAATCGTCCGTAAGGTTGCTGCATTTTAACCAAAGCACCTTTATCTGTTTCTATAACTTCAATTCCGCCGCGTTCCAAAATTTCACTTAAAGGTTCTTGCCAAGTATAAGGAATTAAAAAGCCCCAAGTTTCGTCGTCTTTTCGCGGTCGAACGGCTTCCTTACCAATCGCGTAAAATCGCTTGAGCCACGCTTCGCGGTTTTCGGCGGCGTGTTTGAGCAGCGTGAAGCTCGATTGGGTCATATAATTCGTGATGTCGCGCAAAGTCCAATCCACGCCCTGCCACGGTTTCGGGAAATTCGCCGACGCTTTTTGCGGGTCGTAATTGTTGCTCGCCTCAACGCGCAAATCTTTGAATTCGACTTTTATCGGCGAAGCCAATCGCGCCGATGCCGTTTCGGTCAAAATCCGCACGCCGCCGTGATAGTGCGAATAGGCGCGCGCCGGTGTCCAGGCATCGTAAATCGAATCGTTCGTCACGCCCGCGAAACCTTTGGCGGTCATTTCCTGCAAAATATAATTGCCGAGTTCCGTGTAGCCTTCGACAACTTCCTTCGGCACGTTCGGTTCGACCGGCTTCATATACGGCGGCACAAACAATCTTGCGCCGTTCGCGCCTTGCTGGTGAATGTCGTTGACGATTTGCGGATGCCATTCGTTGTGGATTTTATCAACCGTCAACTGCGTTTCCGTTTGCGTGAAAGCATACCAATCGCGGTTGTCGTCGTGTCCGACGTATTTGTTATACAGTTCCGGTGGCGACGTGCCTTCAAACTTCGTCCCCAGAGTTTTGTCATACCAATTCTTTACGATGTCCACGCCGTCAGGGTTGAGCGACGGCACGAGCAGAACGATTGTGTTCTGCAAAATCCGCTGAATTTCCGGCTCGTTGCTCGATGCCAGTTTGTGCGCGATGAGCATTGACGACAGATAACTGCCGACTTCGGTCGAATGAACGCCGCAGGTGATTAAAACAATCGTTTTGCCTCGTTTAATCAAATCATCGGCGAGTTTCTGATTGGATTTTATTAATCGCGGGTCGGCGAGTTTCGCCTGAATTTGTTTATATTTTACGAGGTTTTTCAAATTATCGGGCGCGGAAATCGTCGCGTAAACGAACGGTGCGCCCATCGTGCTTTTCCCGATTTCCTCAAAATTCACGCGGTCGCTTGCCGCATCGAGCTTTTGAAAATATTCAATCACCTGATTCCACGACGCGAGTTTTTTATCGTCGCCGGGCGTGAAGCCAAGAATATCTTTCGGCGCGGGAATTTTTGTTTGCGCGAAAATCGAAGCGGTGAGAAGCAAAATCAGACCGACGAGACGCAGAGACGCAGAGAAAAATCTATTTTTTGTCATTTTGAAAACTCCGTTAATTTCCATCAAGTTTAGATTATTTCAGATTCGTTGGAAAACGGCGCGAAAAGGCGCGGCAATCTTTTATTACAGTCATAGAATCTTACCGAAAACGCTTTATATCAAATTATTTCAGCGATTGGTTGAAAGATTGCTTGCTTGTTGGCGCGATGCACGGTAAATTAGCGCAAGCGTTTTAATTCAAATCTCTTCCCCGTATAAATAAATTTTCGGAGGCTTTAGTTTTTCATTTATGACTAAAAATCCATTTCTGGCGGTTTTTCGTCCGTATATTCCCGACAGCGTGAAGAATTTCCGCGAACTGTCAATTTTGCCGCTGATTGTCGGCGTGATTCTCGGCATTATCTTCGGCGCGTCGTCGCTGTATCTGGTGCTGAAAACCGGCTTGACCGTTTCGGCTTCGATTCCGGTCGCCGTTATTTCGATCACTTTGTTTCGCCTTTTGTCGAAATTCGGGATGAAGGACGCGACGATTTTGGAAAATAACGTCGTGCAGACGGCAGGTTCGGCGGGCGAATCAATCGCGTTCGGAGTCGGCGTGACGATGCCCGCGATTTTGATTCTCGGCTTTGAACTTGAATTCTGGCGCGTGATGATGGTCGCCATTTTGGGCGGTCTTTTGGGAATTTTAATGATGATTCCGCTGCGCCGCGCTTTGATTAAGGAACAGCACGGATTTCTAAAATACCCGGAAGGCACGGCTTGCGCCGAAGTTTTAAAGGCGGGCGCGTCGGCTGAATCTCGCGCCGTCGCCCGCGAACATTCGGACGAGATTATCAAGGAAGACGATTCGGCACTGCAAGGCGGGAAAATCATCTCCATCGGTTTCGCCATCGGTTTCGCCTACAACGTGCTGATGCAGGTTTTCTCGATGTGGAAAGGCGAACCGGAAAAACAATTTTCCGATTCAACCTTGAAAGGCGGTTCGGTTGCGCTCGAAAATAATCCCGCGCTTTTGGGTGTCGGCTACATCATCGGACCATACATCGCCGGAATTATGATGGCGGGCGGCGTGCTTTCATATCTTGTTTTAATCCCGCTGATTAAGTTTTTCGGCAGTGCGGCGACTTCGCCGCTCGCGCCAGAATTAACGAACACGATTGCCTCGATGTCGCCCGGACAAATTCGCGGCGCGTATATTTTGTATATCGGCGCGGGCGCGGTGGCGATGGGCGGAATGATTTCGCTGGCGCGTTCGCTCCCGACGATTTGGAGCGGTTTGAAATCCGGCTTGGCTGACTTGCGCGGCGGCGGCACGACTGCCGACGGGGAAAGTCTGCCGCGCACTGACCAGGACATTTCGATGAAATGGGTCGTCGTCGGTGTAATTGGACTCGTCGCCGCGATTATGCTCACGCCGCAATTAGGCTTGAGCGTTTTCTCGAATCCGGTTGTGTCGTTTCTCGGCGCACTTTTGATTATCATTCTCGGCTTTCTGTTTGTGACCGTTTCGTCCAGATTAACCGGCGAAGTCGGCTCGTCGTCAAACCCGATTTCGGGAATGACCGTTGCTACGCTTCTGATAACCTGTCTCGTCTTTCTGCTTTTGGGCTGGACGGCGGCTGACCCGTATTTCGTCACCGCTTTATCAATCGGCGGCATCGTCTGCATCGCCGCATCGAACGGCGGCACGACTTCGCAGGATTTGAAAACCGGCTTTCTCGTCGGCGCGACACCGCGCAAACAACAGATTGCGATTCTGGTCGGCGCACTCGGCTCGGCTCTGGTTTTAGGTCCGCTGCTTCTTTTGCTAAACAATAACGAAACTTATTACCAGAAAATTGACGCGTCATCGCCCGTCGCCAACATTCGCATCACCGAAGACAAACTTTTCCGTCAAAACGGACAGCTTCAGGCGGAAAAAGTCACGCACGGAAAATATACCGACGACCAGAACACTTATCGCGTCTGGCAGAACACCGACCCGAAAGCCGGACAAGTCGGCAAATATTTTATTGATATGCAGGGCAAACCCGCATATTTCGTTGACCCGGGCATCAATGGTGTTATCAAAAAAGACGAAGACGGCAAGGAATTAACGCGTTACGACGCGCCGAAAGCGACTTTGATGAGTTATATCATCAAAGGGATTTTGAGTCAGGAACTGCCCTGGGGTTTAGTGATTATCGGCGCGTTGATCGCCGTCGTGCTTGAACTCGCGGGCGTTCCGTCGCTCGCCTTCGCCGTCGGTTTGTATCTGCCGCTCGCCACGTCCGCGCCGATTTTCGTCGGCGGTCTCGTCCGTTACGGCGTGGATATTTACCTGAAACGGAAGCTCGCCGCTGAAAATCTGACCGAAGCGCAGATGATTGCCGAAACCGACAAATCGAACGGCGTGCTGCTCGC
The DNA here is from genome assembly GCA_963761145.1 of Pyrinomonadaceae bacterium. Lineage (GTDB taxonomy): Bacteria > Acidobacteriota > Blastocatellia > Pyrinomonadales > Pyrinomonadaceae. The sequence goes on along the minus strand of CAVXFU010000010.1, from coordinate 100,712 downwards.
TTCCGGCTATATCGCGGGCGGCGCGATTGCGGGAATTATGGTCGCGCTGTTCGCCGTCGTTCCGGCACTGAAATCTTTGCAGGACAGTTCCGGCGAATGGGCGAAAGCGAGTAACCCGTTTTTTGAAGGTCCGAACTCCGATTGGCTGGCGATGCTGCCGTTTCTGTTGCTGGCAATTTTGCTTTACTACGTCGGACGCGAAATACTTTTGAGCGGAAAAACCAGAAGTTAGATTTGCCGCAAAATCATAGAAATAAAAACCGCTTTGCTTTATACTTCGCAAAGCGGTTTTCATATTTTAGAAGTTACGAACAAGGGTCTTATGTCAAAAAATTCCGAGTTTAATTCGCGCCATTATCTCTTGCCGGTGAAAGTTCTGGCTTGCTTTTTCGGCTTACTGTTCGGCGCGTTTATCTTAACGCCGACGGCTTCGATGCAGAATACGAACGTTATGGCATCAAATTCGGTCAATCGAATGAGTTCCAATTCGTGGAAGCCGACACCCGAACCGCCGAAATCAACGATTCGCGGGCGCGTGATTTACGCCGACACGGGTCGTCCGGTGCGCCGCGCGGGTTTAATGCTGCTTCCGGCGAAAGGTTTGGGCGGCAGCGGGCGGGAAAACGCCGGGTTGACCAACGAGCGCGGTGAATTTGAAATTAAAAACGTCGTCGAAGGCAGATATTTCGTTTCGGTCAATGCGCCGGGCATCGTTACGCCGTTCAGTTCGATCAGTTCTTTTTCCAAACTGGAAACGCAGGATAGTTCCGAATCAGCCGACATCGCCCGTGATTTTCAGGAAGTCGTCACCAACGGCATTACAGACATTGATATTACCGTGACGGCGCGGCGCGGCGCGGCGATTACGGGCAGAATTATGTACGCCGACGGCGAACCGGCAATTGGGGTGCGCGTCGAAATCTTACGGAAAAAAGGCGGGCAGTATTCCGCCGTAATGCCGAATATCTCCGAATTATTCGGCTCGTTGTTCGGCGGCGCGGCGGGCGGTTTGAAGACGGATGATCGAGGCGTTTACCGCATTGCCGGACTTCCGGCGGGCGAATATGTCGTGCGCGTCGTCGAAAACGTCACGCACAGCGAAAAGGGCAACAATCGTGACGATGAAATGATGATGATGACCGGTTTTAATCCGTCTTCGATGGTTTCAACTTATTATCCGAACACCGGCGATGTCAAAAAAGCCGAAACGGTCAAAATCGAACTCGGACAGGAACAGCCGGAAATCAACATCACGATTCCCGACCAAAATCTGCACGCGCTGTCCGGCATCGTCATTAACAAAGCGACGCGCCAGCCGATCAAAGACGCGCGAGTCAGTATCAAAAGTAACGATGCGGTAAATACTATGTTCAGCGGTATGCGCGATTTCGGATCCAAAAATCAGACGGACGAACGCGGAAATTGGAATTACAAGGATTTACCCGCCGGAAAATATACTGTTACCGTTAAGCCGCCATACAGTTACGAAGCATCCGAAGGAAATAATTCGCAAAAGCCGAAAACGCCGAGACTGGCAGAATCCAGACAGGAAATCGTTATCGAAGAAAAGGATTTGACCGATTTGGTTGTCGAACTCGGTTACGGCGCGACGATTTCGGGAACGATCAGTTTTGACAATCAGCAAATTTTACCCGCGTCAATGCAGATTACGGCGACCGACGAAAATGACAAATTTTCCGAAACCGCGTATGTTTACACGCAGTATTCCGCTGACGGAAAACCGATGGCGAAAAAAGTAGATAACTTTCGCGTTGAAGGTATCTCGACCGGCAAAGTATTCTTAAATATCGCGGGCGGGCGCAGTTACAGCGAAACGCAGGAAAAGGAATTCTACGTCAAAAGCATTCTTGTCGGCGGCAAGGAAATGAGCAGTCTGCCGCTTGAAACTAAGGACGGCGAAGAAATTAAAAACGTCCAAATCATTCTTTCGAGAGACACCGGCAAATTAACCGGCAAAGTTGTGCGTGCCGATAAATCTACGGTGAGCGGCGCGAAAATCATTTTCGTTTCGACTGATAAACCGAAGTGGGGAAATGCGAGCGCGGGACTTTTTGCGGCGACCGGCGGCGACGGCGCGTTTGAAGTTTCCGGCGCACCGGGCGAGTATTATGCCGTTTTTGTTGACGATTCCGACTTGCCTGCCGATGGCGACAGCGAGAAAACTACCAGCCAAAAACGGCGTGAATGGCTGGAAATGAAAACGGCAAACGCGACAAAAGTAACGCTTAAAGCCAAAGAGACGGAAAAAGTTACGTTAACTTTACCTGAAAAGTAAAATTTTGTTTTACCTTTTTTTACAAAACGCGCTATAATGTCTGTGGCGCGTTTTTTCTTTGTCTTCCCGGCGCGTTTATCTTCTAACAAATTTCTTTTATTCTGCAATAAAAATTTTCGGAGTGTATCGAATGCCCAAGCAAACTTCTTATACTGGAACTTTTCTTTTTGTCGTCGTTATTTCCGCCGCGCTGTTTAGCGGCTGCGCAGTCGAAACCGTCAGGGAAATTCCGGCGGTCGCCAAGGAAAATGTCGTTTCAAAACTCGCCGCGCCAATCGAATCTACAAACTTGGGCGCGAAACCGACGATCAAAATCGAGCCGAATTCGCCTGCCGATACGGTGCAGGCTTTTTATAAACTGCTGCGCGAGAAAAAATTCCGCGAAGCGATGTTCCTGACGAATCTGCGTCCGGCGATTGAAGGTTTGACCGACACGGAACTGAAAGAATTGCAGGTTGATTTCGAGCCGCTCGCCGCACAGGTTCCGACGGAAGTCGAAATCAACGGCGAAATAATTTCCAGAGAAAAAGCGACCGTCACCGCCAAACTGCCTGACAATGACACGGACGAAATAAAATTACAGGAAATAAAACTTCGCAAAGACAATGCCGCGTGGTTAATTTTGACGGTTGACGAAAAAGCCGAAACGGAAGTTAAAAAACAAGGCAAAAATTACTTTTTCGCACTACGCATTAAAACTCATCAGGAAGAAGCCAAAGCGATGCTTGAGCGCGTTAACAAGGCGCAGATGGTTTTTGCCACGCAGAACGGCGGGCTTTACGCCGACGCGCCGACACTTATTGACAAAGGCTTTCTGCCGAAAGATTTTTCGACCCCGGACACGACGGGCTACAATTATCAGATTTTTCTCGCCGATGACCGGAACAAATTCAAAGCCAGCGCCACGCCAGCCATTTACGGAAAAACAGGCAAATTGTCGTTTTGGTTTGAAACAAGCGGCAACAAAACTTCGCTTTTGAAGAACAAAGATACGAAAGGTCAAACGCTAAAAATGTAACGAAATTGTAAATTTGCAAAAAAACTGTTGTAATTTATGGAAATAAGGTTTATAAATCAATATACCCCTAAAATTTTGATTCCGACTTTAATAATCAAAAACAACCGAAATGCTAAGAAAGTTGATTGCAAAGTTTACTAAATCAATGACGGAACGCGTCGTCTCAGTTCGTCATAAACGCGAAGTGCCGATAAAGTTATCGTTTGAGCCGACCGGCGCGACCGGAAGATTGGATATGCCGCCGAAATACATCTATATCAATGGCGAAACCACCGATCTGAGCGGCACCGGAGTCGCTTTTATCGTTCCGTCAGTCCGCGTCAAGGAAAATTATATTGTCGGCGAAGGTCGCGTGCTGAACGCTGAACTCGATTTACCGAACGGCAAAGTTTCGATGAAAATCGTCGGGCAAAGATACGAACAGGTCGGCGAACATATCTCGACCGCCAGATATTTAGTCGGCGCAAGCATCAAGGAAATGTCCGATGACAACCGCGAAGCCTATCAGGATTTTCTGCGATTGAGCGGCAGAAAAGGAAATACGGGCAGCCTGAAATTCGGAGTTGACGAAAGCTAGAAAAATTCTCAATTCGTGATTGAGTCTGAAAAATTACGCTTGACCAAAAACGCGAGGAATTTAAATTCCTCGCGTTTTTGTTTTTTGCGCGTTTTGTATGGTTTAATTTTTCTGATGAATGAAAAAATTCGTATCGGAATCGTCGGAACCGGTTTTGCAAAAACGGTGCAGATTCCGGCGTTTCAGAAAATTGACGGCGCGGAAGTCATTTCGGTGGCAAGCGGGCATCCGGAGAATGCGGAAAAGGTCGCGCGTGATTTCAACATCGCGCATTTCACCGGCGATTGGCGCGAAACCGTCAGGCGCGACGACGTTGATTTGATCTGCATTACTACGCCGCCGATTTTTCACAGGGAAATGACTTTGTTCGCGCTTGAACACGATAAGCACGTTTTGTGCGAAAAGCCGATGGCGATGAACGCGGACGAAGCCAGGGAAATGCTGGAAAAGTCCAAAGAGAAAAATTTGCTCGCGCTGATTGATCACGAATTGCGATTTTTAAATGGCAGACGGAAAGCGCGGGAAATAATTCAGAGCGGCGAAATCGGCAAAATTCGTCACGCCAAATATAATTTTCGCGCTCCGCATCGCGGAAGTTCCGAACATCCCTGGAATTGGTGGAGCGACTCGGAATCGGGCGGCGGCGCGTTGGGCGCAATCGGCTCGCACGTTTTCGACAGTTTGCGCTGGTTCACCGGCGCGGAAATCTCCGACGTTTTCTGCCAACTGCAAACGCACGTCAAAGAACGACCGGACGCGAAATCGGGCGCGATGAAGCGTGTGACGACCGACGACGAGTTGAATATGATTCTGCGTTTTGCCGGCGGCGATTTAACGGAAGACGCGACCGCGAACGTTTCGTGTTCGATGGTCGAATATCCGGCTTATCAAAACCGCATCGAGATTTTCGGCACGACGGGCGCGATTCGCGTTGAACACGACGGCGAATTTTACGTCGGCAAGGCGGGCGAAGAAGCTTGGCGGAAAGCGGACATTGAATTGAACGAAGCGGTCGAAGGCGCGCGGGCGACCGGTTGGAACAACGGTTTTCTGGCGTTTGCGGCGGAAATCATCAAAGCGTTACAAGCCGGAAAAACGACGGTCGAGAACGCGGCGACGTTTGCGGACGGCTATCAAATTCAGCTTCTGCTGGACGCGGCGCGAAAATCGGATAAAACGGGCGCAGTCGTAAAATTATAAAAATGAACGAATCAAAAAAAGCGGTTTTAGTACTCGAAGACGGTCGCGCATTTCGCGGCAAGGCGTTCGGCGCGGACGGCGAAGCGTTTGGCGAGATGGTTTTTAATACTTCGATGTCGGGTTATCAGGAAATTTTGACCGATCCGAGTTACGCGGGACAAATCGTTTGTATGACGTATCCGCTCATCGGAAATTACGGGATTAACGACGAAGATTCCGAGTCGCGCCGCCCTTGGGTCGAAGCGTTCGTTGTGCGCGAAGCAAGCCGAATTGCGTCAAATTGGCGTTCGGCGGAAACGCTCGACGCGTATTTGAAACGTCACAACATCGTCGGCATCGAAGGCATTGACACGCGTGCGCTCGTTCGCCACATTCGCAGCAAAGGCGCGATGCGAGCCGTTGTTTCGACCGTTGACGCGGACGAAGCCAGTCTTTTGGCGAAGGTTTTACAGTCGCCGGAGATGAACGACCGCGAGCTTGCCAGCACCGTGACGATTGACGAATCGTTTGAATATGAAGCGAACGGCGACGAGAAATTCCACGTTGTGTGTTTTGATTTCGGCGTCAAAACCAATTCCCTGCGCGAATTTGCCGCGCTTCATTGTCGTTTGACGGTTGTGCCGAGCGACACTTCCGCCGAAGAAATTTTGCGGTTAAAGCCCGACGGGATTTTTTTGTCGAACGGTCCGGGCGATCCTTCGGCGATGAAAACGGTGGTTGATGAAATCAAAAAACTCGCCGCGTCGAACGTGCCGATGTTCGGCATTTGTCTCGGACACCAGATTTTATCGCAGACGTTCGGCGGCGAAACTTACAAACTTTTGTTCGGGCATCGCGGCGGCAACCAGCCGATTATGAATTTGGAAACGGGTAAAGTCGAAATCGCCGCGCACAATCACGGTTTCGCGGTCAGCAAAACGAATCTGCCCGCCGAACTCGAAATCACGCACATCAATATCAACGACGACACGGTTGCCGGAATCAAACATAAAACCTTACCGATTTTCAGCGTTCAATATCATCCCGAAGCCGCGCCCGGACCGCACGACGCGCATTATCATTTCGAGAAATTTATCGAGATGATGAAGCGTTCAAAATTATAAGCGATGCTGTCTCTGTCTTCGGCAAACTGAATGTATTTTTGATCGTTCGCCGGAAAATACTGCAAATCAGCAGTAAATCAACACGAAATTAAACTTGTTTTCGCCGAATGGAAGCGTGCATTTGCCGGCGGCACGCTTCCATTTGACAGCTGTACGCTTACATTCGCCGGGTGCAGGCTTACATCCGGCAAATGCAGACTTACATCTGCCACCTGCACGCTTACATCTCTCAGATGCACGCTTACATCCGGCAAATGTAAGGCTTACATCTGCCATCTGCACGCTTACATTCGCCATCTGCACGCTTACATTCGCCATCTGCACGCTTACATTCGCCAAATGCACGCGTTACATTCGCCAAATGCATGCGTTACATTCGCCAAATGCACGCTTACATTTGCCGGATGTAAGCGTGCATTTCTGAGAAACGGACTCTATATTTTGCTTCGCGCACCTGTTTTTATTTCCGGGTAGTAAACTAAAAGTAAGGCTGCCGTCAGCGTTTGATAAATTGCCACTAGCTTGAGCTAGTGGATAAGATTAGCTCGTCAGATTGGCTTGAGCCGAATATTAATCATTAAATGTTCCTCATGGCTTCAGCCTAATTGCGCTCAAGCGATAAGCAATAAACTTAAATTAACAGAAGTTCGGCTAAAGCCTTTTTATCTTTATCAAACTTGTCCACTAGCTCAAGCCGGTGGCAATTGAGAAAGCCTTACTTTTGGTTCACTACCTATTTCTGTAATGTGGTTAAAGAACTCTGTTTTATTGATTTTCGCAGGATTTTGCGGCTCATCCGAACAAAATTTCGTGTATTTTGCGGTTATCCGAAACTTCCGATTTGAATGTTTGCCGTCAAATCAGAGATAATAACCCTTTTTGAATCTTCATAGTTTTTTAAACAATAGAGAAGTATATAAAAAGCGGAGCGTTGGTTAGCTCTTAATATTAGTTTTCCGGTTAGCGTTTGGTACAGTAATTTATTCGTAAAATAGGTGGTTTTTTTTAATGGAATCTACAATTCTTTATCTGATCCCGGCATTGGGAATTTTGGGGTTAGTCGTGATGGCAGTTCAATCGGCGTGGGTTACTAAGCAGCCTGCCGGTGATGAAAAAATGGTCGAGCTGGCAGGCTTTATTGCCGAAGGCGCGATGGCGTTTTTGAAGGCTGAATGGAAAGTGCTGGCAATTTTCGCGGTAATCGCGGCGGCTCTTTTGGCTTTTTCCGGGACAATGGTGGAAACATCTTCGCCCGTGATCGCCATTTCGTTTCTGATCGGCGCGGTGTTGAGCGCGACCGCCGGTTATTTCGGGATGAACATCGCTACTAAAGCGAATGTCAGAACAACGCAGGCGGCGCGGACCGATCTAAAGGGCGCATTAAAAGTCGCTTTCACCGGCGGAACCGTGATGGGACTCGGCGTTGCCGGACTCGCGGTTTTGGGTTTGGGTTCGCTGTTTATTCTTTTCTATAACATTTATGTCGTAAATGTTGCCGGTGCGACAGTCAACGGCGCAGCGATGGAAAAAGCGATTGAAGTACTCGCCGGATTCTCGCTCGGCGCGGAATCAATCGCGCTGTTTGCGAGAGTCGGCGGCGGAATTTATACGAAAGCGGCTGATGTCGGCGCGGATTTAGTCGGCAAAGTCGAAGCGGGAATTCCCGAAGACGACGTGCGAAACCCGGCGACGATTGCCGATAATGTCGGCGATAACGTCGGCGATGTTGCCGGAATGGGCGCGGATTTGTTCGGCTCGTATGTCGCGACGATTCTGGCGACGATGGTTCTGGGCAGAGAAATAACCGTTACCGATAATTTCGGCGGTCTTTCTCCGATGCTTCTGCCGATGCTGATTGCCGGACTCGGAATCATATTTTCCATTATCGGTTTCTCGCTCGTTAGAATTTCCGATGACAAAGGCAATGTGCAAAGAGCCTTAAATCTCGGCAACTGGACTTCGGTCATTATCACGGTCATCGCCTGTTATTTTATCGTGATGTGGATGATGCCTGCCAAAATGAGTCTGCGCGGTCACGACTTCACGAATACAGGAGTTTTCTTAGCGATTTTGGTCGGCTCGATTGTCGGCGCGCTGATGAGTATCGTTACAGAATTCTATACGGCGATGGGCAAGCGTCCGGTGATGTCAATCGTTCGTCAATCGGACACGGGCGCGGCGACTAATATTATCGGCGGTCTTTCCGTCGGAATGGAATCAACGCTTGTGCCGACGCTCATTCTGGCATCAGGCATTTATATGTCGCACTATTTTGCCGGACTTTACGGCGTGGCGATTGCCGCCGCCGGAATGATGGCGACGACCGCAATGCAGCTGGCGATTGACGCTTTCGGACCGATTGCCGATAACGCGGGCGGCATCGCCGAAATGAGCCAACTGCCGAAAGAAGTGCGCGGCAGAACGGATATTCTTGATGCGGTCGGAAATACGACGGCGGCAACGGGCAAAGGTTTTGCCATCGCTTCCGCCGCGCTGACCGCACTCGCGTTGTTTGCGGCTTACGTCGGTCTCGCCGGAATCAGTTCGATTGATATTTATAAAGCTGATGTTCTCGCCGGATTATTCGTCGGCGGAATGATTCCGTTCATCTTTTCGTCACTGTGTATCGCGGCGGTCGGTCGTGCGGCAATGGCGATGGTGCAGGAAGTTCGCCGTCAGTTTAAAGAAATTCCGGGAATTATGGAGTATAAAGCCAAGCCCGAATATGATAAATGCGTCGCTATTTCGACTCAGGCATCGCTTCGGGAAATGATGCTTCCGGGCGCGATTGCTTTAATTACGCCGGTCGTCGTCGGATTTGCCTTCGGACCGGAAGTGCTCGGCGGATTACTGGCAGGCGTAACCGTTTCCGGCGTTCTGATGGGAATGTTCCAAAACAACGCGGGCGGCGCGTGGGACAATGCCAAAAAATCCTTTGAAGCGGGCGTGATGATTAACGGCGAAATGCAATACAAAGGCAGCGAAGCGCACAAAGCGAGCGTTACGGGCGATACCGTCGGCGATCCGTTCAAAGATACTTCGGGACCTTCGATGAATATTCTTATTAAATTGATGAGTATTGTCGCCTTGATTATCGCGCCGCACATCGCAATTAATTCAAAACCGGCACCTCATCCCGGACCGGCACCGAAAGCTCAAGTGGAAAGAACGGTTGAACTTCCTGCCGAAAAAAGATTGTAAAAGAAATCGTGTAACTGCTCGTTAATAATCAAAGGACACGGAGTAGAAAATTCGTGTCCTTTTTTGCGTCTTTCTCTCAAAAATCGAGAATTGTCTAAAAACAGCTGCCGATTATCTGTGAAATCTTATTGCTCCTCTGCCGACATTTCTCGCTCGTCGAGCTACAATTTGAAATATTACCGGGAACCTATCAATATCAGAAGTGATGAAAACGATAAAAGTCCAATCAAATAAGCGCGAAGAAATGATTGAGATCACGACGGAAGTCGAAATTTCCCTGCGTGAATCGAGATTTGAAGAAGGCGCGTGCGTGCTTTTCACACAGCACACGACGTGCGGGTTGACGATCAACGAAAACGCTGACCCGGATGTGAAACACGATATTCTTTTGTTTTTGAATAATACGATTCCGCAGTTTTACGAAAGCTTTCGCCATTACGAACATAATTCGGACGCGCACTTGAAAGCCTCTTTTTTCGGTTCGAGCGTCACGATTCCTTTTGAAAAAGGCAAACTGCTTCTCGGCAGATGGCAGGGAATTTATTTGTGTGAATTTGACGGAGCGCGGGAAAGAAAAGTTTTAATACAATTTTTAACCGCGAAATAACCAGTTTTCAGACGACAATAAAAGGGCAAAAGCCGAATCGTGTTCGAGACTTTTGCCCTGCGGAATTTACTGTAACTGTTTACCGGTTTGTATTTCCCTGCCGTTGTTTTTCGATTTCGCCGGGGCTTTTTAGATCGCTGCCGCCGAGCGAGCCGCCGAAAAAGACGAAAAACAAAAACGTCGCGCCGATCAGGACGATTCCCAGCAACGTTAAAATCCAAACTACGCCGCGATACGATTTCGCCGTGTCTTCGCGCACCGTTCTGTCTTCGCCATCAATATTTATCACATCTTTCGCCATAAATTTTCCTCTCAACTTTACATTTAATTTATAATGTCCGCCGCGCAAAAGCAACAATTCAAACGGTTTTTTATGCTGTCTTAATCACCCTTGTCTGAGACGCGGGCTTCGGTTTTGGAAAATTTGTTGTTTAATTTACTTTCTGCGGTTATAATCCATCAGACGCAAATCGCGTCCCCAATCTAACATTTTAGGAGTACAAAATATGAAATTGCAGAACGATTTTATCAGAATGAGTTTTCTGGCAATCGCGTTTATTTTGGTGAGTTTTACGACCAGCTACGCCCAGGACAGTGAATTTTCGTTTAAAGTTACCAACAGAACCAAGACAACTATCACGAAACTTCTGGTTGCTGAAGACGGAAAGAAATACGGCTATTTTGACATCGGCAAAGGAATCGCGCCCGGCAAAACAATGACGTTGGTATGGAATAAAGAAACCGACAACGAAAATTGCTCGCAGTGGTTTAAAGCCGTTTATGCCGACAAATCGGAATCTCCGCCGGTGAAATTCGATTTCTGCGAAGACGAACTCGAACTCGAATTTACCGATTAATTTTCCGGTGTCTTTAACGACTGGAAATTATCTTCGTTAAACTTTCCCGATTTATTTAATTGCGTGCCGCTCGCTTGCTATTCTTTGGCGGCGTTCCAAACTAAACGGCTTCGGTAATATCTGACGAAGCCGTTTAGTTTGGAACGCCGCCGCGTCGAGCGGTTTCAATTGCGGCTTGATTCGAAACAAAACCGCGATACGCATCGAACCGTCGGCAATCGAATCCGCGTCGTCGCTGTTAGCATCAATTAACACCGGAAAAATCTTTTTCAGCAAATCCGTATATGTGATTTTAGTTACGCGCCCGATTGAATCGTCATAATTTTCGATAGTTTTCAACTGCGCGAAAACCGTCGAAATACCGATTAAAATCAGCATCACGAAAATCAGAAAAATTCTTCGTCGCATCGTTTTCAAGACTAAATTACTTTCACTATAATCATCGTCATATCGTCGTGCTGTTTCGCTCCTGCCGCAAATTTATCGGCGCATCGGACGATGAACGGTATAATTTCGCAGGCGGATTTATCCGTTACGGTTCGCAATTGTTCGAGCATTTCGTCTTCGCTCCATTCTTCTTCCGCCGGGTTCATCGCTTCGGAAATTCCGTCCGTGTAGCCGACCAAAAGATCGCCCGACTGCAATTCGATTTCGCCCTGTTTGTAATTAACCAGCATCGGCGGCAGCATTCCGACGACCGCGCCGCCTTCTTCGAGTCGCACGACTTCGCCAGTTTTTCTGATTAAAAACGGCGGATTATGTCCGGCGTTGACGTAAGCTAATTTGCGCGTCGCGGGTTCGTATTGCGCGTAGAAAAACGTCGCGTAACGATTGGAAGTCGAGGCTTCGTAAACGAGCGAGTTGATTTGTTTCATCAAGCCCGCCAAATCGCTTTTGAAATGAATCGCCTGCCCGCGCAGACTCGCCTGAAGACTCGCCATCATCAAAGAAGCACCGATTCCTTTGCCGGAAATGTCGCCGATGGCGATGCCGAATTTGTTTTCGGGCAGCTCGATAAAATCGTAATAATCGCCGCCGACACCGAGCGCGGGACGACACGCGCCGTAATAATCCAAACCGTCAATCGGCGGCAATTCCTGCGGAAATAAGCGTTCCTGAACTTCGCGGGCGATGTCTATTTCCGTGTTCAGACGCTCGCGCTGCGCCGCTTCGGAAACAATTGCTTCGGTCAGGCGCGAATTCTCTAAAGCCAAGCCGGTTTGCGCGGCGACCGATTTTAAAAGCCGCAAATCGTTCGGCGAATACGGTTCTTCCGAGCGTTTCGGGCTGAGAGAAATCACGCCCGACAACTGGTTTTTCGCGCCGACCGGCAAAAGCAATTGTGAATTCAACTCGCGCAGGTTTTCGCGTTCGCCCGTTTGCGCTTCCTCATTAATCCACGATTCTTCATCGTCCTGATACACGACGAGCGGTTCGTTGGATTTCAGTTTTTCGATTGTTTTCGTGTCTTCGGATAAATTCAAAATCGGCGCGTTTTCATAGCCAAGCGCGTATGCGGGCTGAAAACTGTTCCCGTTTCGCAAAAGCAGAGCGACTTGCGGAACGTGCATTGATTCGCTGATTTTGTTTGAAACCGTTTCGAGCAGCGGTTTCGTTTCGACCATCGTCCGCACATCTTCGCTCAAATCCGACAAAAGCTGTTCGGCGTTATACGCCTCGCGGAAAAATCGGCGGTCAATCCAGACGCGCAAATGCTTGGCGAGCAAATCAATCAACGGAACGAGCGCGATGCCGCCGACGATAATGAAAAGATACGTCAAGGCATTCTGCCCATAGCGATTAATCGTCCAGCCGACGCCCAAACCAATAGCGATCAGCATCAAAAATTGTAAAACGCGGATGCCGCCTTTCGCCAGAGCGTATTGCAAACCTTGCCGCACGACGACGCTGACGTTCATCGCGCGGTGCACGACGATGACATACGCCATTGTCATCGGAAACAAAAGCATCAACAGCAGCGCGAGCAACGCCAACCAAAACGGTACGAAATCGAAAAACGAACCTTTCGCGCCGCTCGCCACGCGATACACGACTATTCCGAACGATGGCAGCATTGCCGCCGCTGTGCCGTAAAGCATCAATTTCAAACGCCGCCGCGCGTCCGGGTTTTCGAGCGTTCCCGATTTATGTCCGAGCGCGGCGAAAAATACGCTGATGGCGATGAGATTAATCGCAAAACCGATTTTGCCGTAAAATCTGGTGAGCGGGCTGATGTATGAAAGTAGATTCACGCCGAAAAAAGTATTGGAAAAATCGAGCAGCGTAATCAAAACTTGAAACGCGAGCGGCACGATTAAAATCCATTTCAGCCACGGCAATTTTCGGTCAACCGTCCAGCGTTCGGGGAAATAAACACCGAACAGCAGCATCGCCAAAGCCCACGACGCGAAAAAGATGTCGTGATAAACGCCGACCAGCGTGTTATCGGCATACATCTCTAAACTGAGCGAGCTTAAACCAAGCAGCACGAACAGCAAAATCCAGGCTAGAAAATCCTGCGGACGAACGAAAACCACCCAGAAACCGAGCAGTATGCAGAACGTCGGCAGAACGTAAGTGAATAAGAACCCGACGATAAACTGGCTGTAATAATTAAAATCGCGCTCAATTTTGACGGGCATCACGCTCGTCTCGTAACGCTCAATTTGCCCGTCAGCCGCTTTGCGCGACATCACGAGCGGAACGATTTCACCACTTTTCAGCTTCACGAGTTCTTCGGTGTAAACAGCGTTCGATTCAAACGCCCTGCCGTTGATGGCTTCGATTCGGTCGCCGACTTTTATGCCGCTGCGCTCGGCTTCGGGTTTAACGGCGGAAATTTCGCCGGTGTAAGTAAAAGGAAAATCGGCGGCGCGTCCGGCGATGTTTTGAAGGTCGAAAATTTTATAATAGTGCGCGGCTAAAACCGCCATCGAAAAGGCGAACAAAATTATCAGCGGAATATAGAGCAGCGTCGGCTTTTTCATAGCTTTAGAAAGTTATTTGCTTTTATAATTCAGAAACATCAAAATAACATAAATCTACCTGAATAATATCAATCAAAATTTATGCTGAAAAAATTCATCGCCGCTTTGTTTCTTTTGAGCTTGTCTGCCAATCTGATTTTCGCGCACGAAACGCACGAACACAGCGGCAAACTACAAGACATTACAGTTAAAACCGTCAAAATTACTGACCACCTTTATATGCTTCAAGGTCGCGGCGGCAACGTCGGCGCACTCGTCGGCGCGGACGGAATTTTAATCGTTGATGACGATTACGCACAGGTTTCTCCAAAGCTCGCCGAAGCGTTCAAAACTCTCGGCTCGGAAAAACCGCGCTTTATTTTCAATACGCACTGGCACGGCGACCACACCGAAGGCAACAAATTTTTCGGCAAAGACGCGCTGATAATTTCGCAGACCAATGTTCTCAAACGCCTCTCGGTCGAATCAATGGTGATGGGCGAAAAAGTGCCGCCGTATCCGAAGTTCGCGCTGCCCGTTATCACGTTTGATCAATCAATGTCCGTTCATTTTAACGACGAAGAAGTTCGCGCCGTGCATTATCCGAACGGACACACCGACGGCGATTCGGTAATCTTTTTTACGAAAGCCAACGTCGTACATTTAGGCGACGACTTTTTCGCCGGCAAATTTCCGTTTGTTGATCTCGACAACGGCGGCAGCGTTCAGGGAATGACGAAAAATGTCGGCGAAATTATCGCCAGACTTCCCGCCGACGTTCAAATCATTCCCGGACACGGCGCACTTTCTAAACTGGAAGATTTAAAGGCTTATCATCAAATGCTCGTCGAAACGACCGACATCGTGCACAAAGGAATAATGGGCGGCAAAACTCTGGAAGGCTTGAAAAAAGACGGCTTGCCCGCCAAGTTCAAATCGTGGGGCGAAGGCTTTATTAAAACTGATCGCTGGATTGAAACGATTTACAAAAGCCTTTCGATGAAAGCTAAATAAGTCTGCCAAAAAAAACAAGAGGAGACCCGAAAAAACTTTGATTTACTTCGTGTCTCTTCTTGTTTTTAAAGATTTACTTTAAATTATTTCACTCAAAAAACTCTCGCCGTCGTTTAACTTCGCGTCGAAATTTTCCGCAATCGTTTGCCCGATGTCGGCTAAACTTCCGCGCGTTCCGAGATTTACGCCCGGCTTCGCGTTTTTGCCGTAAACGAGCAGCGGCGTGTATTCGCGCGTGTGATCCGAACCTCTAAACGCCGGATCGTTGCCGTGATCGGCGGTGATAATCAGCAAATCATTCGTCCGAAGCGCGTCGAGAATTTCCGGCAAACGTTCGTCGAAATATTCCAGAGCTTTGGCGTAGCCTTCGATGTCGCGGCGATGCCCGTAGAGCATATCGAAATCAACGAGATTCGAGAAAATCAAACCGCGCGAATCTTTGTTTAAAGCATTTATCGTCTGGTCAATGGATTGTTCGTTGTTTTTCGCCGTCAAATCTTCGGTCACGCCCATCGAATCGTAAACCGACGCGACTTTGCCGACGCAAACGACATCGAGATTTTTATTGCTCAATTGCGGCAGAAGATTATCGTCGGGCGGCGGCACGGCGTAATCGTGGCGATTTCCGGTGCGCTTGAAGTTTTCCGCCGATTATCGCCGAGAAACGGACGCGCGATGACGCGACCGACTTCCCATTTCGCCGTGCAGAATTTCGCGGGCGATTTCGCAGATTTCATATTGGCGTTCGATGGAAATCGTCTCTTCGTGCGCGGCGATTTGAAACACCGAATCGGCGGAAGTGTAAACAATCGGCTTGCCGGTTTTAACGTGTTCCTCGCCGAGTTCGCGGATAATATCCGTGCCGCTCGCCACCATGTTGCCAAGCACGCCCGGAACTTTCGCTTTCGCGGAAAATTCGTTAATTATCGAGTCGGGAAAGCCGTTCGGAAAAGTCGGGAACGCTTTTTCGAGAACGATTCCGGCGATTTCCCAATGTCCGGTCGTCGTGTCTTTGCCGTTCGATTTCAAAGTGCATTTGCCGAAACTCCCAATCGGATTTTCAATGGCGGACAGTTCGTTAATCTCGCGGATATTGCCCAAACCGAGCTGCTGCATATTCGGCAAATTTACCTTGCGCGACTTCAAAATATTGCCCAAAGTGTCCGCGCCCTTATCGCCCCAACTCTCCGAATCGGGCATCTCGCCGATGCCGACGCTGTCCAAAATCACCAAACAAATACGATTAAATTTCGTTGTCATATAAATTGATTTTAAGACAAAAAGGCGGAAACGCGAAAATTTCGACGCAGAAAAGTTTTAAGATCAACTTTTCACGGCTTAAATGAACTTTTCACGGCTCTGACGTGATTTTCACAGCTCTGACAGGAAATTCACGGCTCTGACAGCTTTTGCCGCGCCTGATAGCTTTTGTACGGTACGGTGCGCGTCTGCTGGCGCGGACACATCGTTTTAATACGTTTTTTACAAAATAGATTTGTTGCCGCTTTACTGAGTCGGCGCGTTATAGCCTTCGCGGGCGCGGATGGTCACGCCTGCCGGAACGCCTTTCAGCTCGATTTTTATACGGCGATATGTGCCGTCGCGTTTTTCGTTCGACGGGTAATAACCGAGCGAATATTTCGTCCCGATTTGCTGGGCGACTTTAGTAAAAGCGGTGCGGGCTTCGGATAAATCGGCGACGGGAAAGACATTGCCGCCCGAAGTTTTCGCCAGCAGATTCATTTCCGCGTCGGCTAATTCATACAATCTTTTGCTGATGTCGAGCCGTTCAAAATCGCCTAATTGACAAAAGCCGGAAACCTTTTCGATTTTCGATTTCGGGTAGAATGTGCGGTAGTAACGGCGGATTTGCGCGGCGGAAAACCGCATCGCGCCTTCACAGTCGCCAAGCAGGTTTTCCTCAAAAAAGTCGCGCGTATCAACCTGTATAAAATACGAAACGATGCCAACTTGACCGAACATTTCGCGGACTTCCGCAAAATCGCCGACGCTCGTCGAATCAACACCGTCGGTTAAGGCGACGAGGGCGCGTCTGCCGCGAAATTCGGCTTTCGGCGTTTCGGCGAAAACTCGCTCGGCAATCTGCGCGAGACCGTCGTAATACGGCGTTCCGTTGCTGACGTTAATTTTCTGGATGGCGGTTTTCAATTTAACGCGGTCATCGGTCAGCGCGGTCAAAACTTCGCTGACCGCAACAGTTTTACCGCTCGCGCGGCTTGTCGTAAACCCGATAATCGAAACGCGGTCGCCCGGTCGCAAAGAGTTGATAAAATTTTCGGCGGCGCGTTGAATCAGCGGCAGTTCCGACCGCGCCGAACCTGACGTATCAAGCAGCAACGCAACTTCAAACGGCGCGTTCGTCGCCGCGAAATCCGCCAGTTCCTGCGGTTTGCCGTCTTCGTAAACGACGAAATTATTCTTCTTCAAATTCAAAATCGGCTTGCCGCTTTTGTCAGTGATCTCGACCGGAACGTCAATCAGCTGCGTATCAATGCGCACAATCTCATCATCCTCTGTCTTGTTTTGAGCGAAGACCACCGAAACAAACGCCGCGCTTAAAACTAACAGAAGAAAAAATATTTTGAATCGCTTCATAAAACCTCGGTTCCCACAAATTTTTCTTTTCAAAAGTGTAGCAAAAAATCATTTGTGAAACATTTATTTAATGCTCCACACTCCATTTTCGCTCGCTTCCCGCATCATTTTTTGTTACAGTTGATTTCAGATTACATCAAATCAACCGCATACAACCCAAAATAAAGTGCAAATTATTTCGCTTGGCTAGGGTGAGTTATGCAATCAATTAAAATATCAGTTTTGACCAGGAGTATTAATGAATAGAAAACTTTTCTTAGGCGTTTTGTGTATTTTAGCGTTATTTACGGGCGCAACTTATATTAATTTTGTATCGGCTGAAAAAGCGGATCAACAAACGGCACCGCAGATTTCGACCACTATTGTCATCAGCCACGTCTATGGCGGCGGCGGCGGAACTGCCGGAACACCAACGTATAAGTACGATTATGTCGAATTATTCAATCTGTCCGCCAGCCCGCAATCGCTCGACGGTTTGTCCATTATGTATGGTTCGACAACCGGACAATTCGGCAGTACAGCGGGAAACGTTGCCGCTTTGCCGACCGGCGTGACTTTACAGCCGGGCAAACATTATTTGGTGCAATTGGGCGCAGCCGGAACGGTCGGCGCGGAACTGCCCGTGACACCGGATTTTGTATCAGCGAATATCACCGCTTCTGCAACCGGCGGAAAAATTGCTCTGACGAACGGTTTAACACCGAACACCTGCGGCGCAACTGCAACGCCGTGTACTCTGCCGAACGCGCAAATCATTGATCTTGTCGCCTACGGCACCGCAAACAACGCCGAAGGCGGCGCGGCAGTTGCGGCATTATCAAATACTACGGCGGCGGTGAGAAACTCTGACGGATGTATGGATACGGACAATAATGCGGCTGATTTTACCATCGTTTCAAATCCGGTTCCGCGCAATACGGCGGCAGCGGCAACAGTTTGCGGAAACGGTACGCCGACTCCGACCATTACACCGACTCCGACCATTACACCGACCGTTACGCCGACTCCGTTCGGAACAGCGACGACGGGAATTAAAATTAACGAAGTTTACGGCGGCGGCGGAAATACCGGTGCATTATACAATCAGGATTTTGTCGAGCTTTACAATAACAGCTCGGCGAACGTCAACATCAGCGGTTATTCGCTTCAATATTCTTCGGCAGCCGGAACAGGTGCTTATACTGTCTGCACAATCACTGCATCAGATACGATTATTGAGCCGAACACATATTTTCTTTTGGCAACCGGACCAGCCAGCACAACGGTTGGCGCTGCGCTTCCTGCGGTTAATGCAACCTGCCCGACGACGATGAATTTATCGGGAAGTGCCGGTAAAATCGCGTTAGTCAGCAATACAACTGCGGCGAGCGGCGCGACGTGTCCGCCGAGTTCATCCGTGGTTGATTTTGTCGGTTACGGAACGACTGCGACCTGTTCCGAAGGCGCGGTTGCGCCGGCACCGGCTGACAGCCAATCTTCTATTTCGAGAACTCCGGTTGGAACTGATACAAACAATAATGCAACCGATTTCACAACAGGCGTGCCGTCTCCGATTGCCGGCAGCGGAACGATAAGCCGTAATGCAAATGTGGATTATGACGGCGACGGCAAGAGTGATTATGTCGTGACCAGAACGACTTCAGGTGCAAAAACCTGGTTCATCAGCACGAATGGCGCGGGAGTATTCTCCGGTGTCGGATTCGGCGCGACGGGCGACATTGAAGTCCCCGAAGATTACGACGGTGACGGCAAAGACGACATCGCCGTTTATCGTGAAGGCGCGACTTCGGCTTTTTATATTCTGCAAAGTGCAACCGGCACGGTCAGAAGCGCGGCATTCGGAACGACGGGCGACGATGCGCGCGTGGTTGCCGATTATGACGGCGACAACAAAGCTGATATTGCTGTTTATCGCAAATCAGCCTCACAGAATTTTTATTATTATATTTCGAGCGTCACCGGCAATCTGGTCACAACGCCGTGGGGCGCAGGTACAACCCAGCGTCCGAACGTCGGCGATTATGACGGCGATAACAAAGCCGATTTCTGTGTTCACTATGACGGCGGCGGCGGCAGCGGCGTTTTTGCCCTGCAAAAATCATCGGGCGGCAATGAGTTTATCGCTTTCGGATTAACTTCGGACAAGCTCGCACCGGGCGATTATGACGGCGACGGCAAGAGCGATTTCACGGTTGTCAGAAATCAAAGCGGCACACTTGCCTGGTACACTTTTACGCGCACCAATCAAAGTTCGGGCGTTGCTTTCGGCGCGTCAACTGATTTGATCGCACCGGGCGATTATGACGGCGACGGCAAACAGGATGTCAGCGTATGGCGACCGGGTTCACCGAGCGCATTCTATTCTCTGCGTTCAAGCAACGGCGTTTTGCAGTCATTTGGGTTCGGCACGGCGACCGACTATCCGGCAGCAAACTGGTACACACATTAATTTCACCGGTAAAGCATAAAAGAAGAGCGATGAGTTAATAATTCATCGCTCTTCTTTTATTTCCGCCTCAAATATTTTTTTTCGCTGTAAAACCTAAATTTAAGTAACAGGCAAGATTTCCTGGTAATTTAGGGACAGCTATTTATTCAGGTGGGGCACAATTCCCCACCTAAAACTCCTTTCAATCACATTTGAACAAATCTTCTAAAATGCATTTACAGGCTATATAACCGATTAAACCTTTGAATCAAAGGCGTTGGCGAACAATTTTTTATCTTGGCACAATAGTTGTTTTATACAATTATGAGATGAAAACACTCCTAATTGAGTTTTTTATTTTCAATTCTCATCTCGATTTAATCACCCGCCAAGTTGTTACTGTTCAAGCCGGGGTTTTCCACCAACTAAATGCCTTACCAATACTCACAATATGGGATTTCGAGTTAAGAAGTATTTGAAATATTGAGAAATTTAATACAGAAAGCGTTTCTGGAGTTCTAAGTTATATTTAATATCACTCACCTTATTTATATAATGGAAGGCTTTAATCCGGATGAATTCCGCAAACTGACCTCAAAATTTCTCTTTATTAAAAATCTTCTTAACTCGAATTTTTCTATTTCTAAAAGCTAAAATTATTTACCTTCAGGAGAAAACAATGTTAGATCATCATATCAATGCTGAAATAGATAAACCGTTTACTTTATACCTCAAACAAAAGGATGTTGCCGTCAATTTATCCAGACAGGAATTGGTCAGCTTAATTAAGGAATCCATCGAGCTTTTAGAATTAAGCGGCGGAAAACCGTATTCATTTGCCAAAGAAAGCAGTGGGAAAAATTACGCGAAGTTAAATTTATGAAGATTTTCTGCGCCTAATCAGGGATACACTAAAAATTATCACTGATTGTCTGCCTGCTCGACTTCCAGACCCGCTATTATCCACGCGCCCGTGCCGCCGCTGATATTATAAATCTCCCGAAAACCTTTCCGCTCCAGCAGGCTCGTCGCCTCGCTCGAACGATAACCGCCCTGACAGATAACGTAAGTCGGACGCGACGCATCGAAATTTCCGGTTAAATTACCCAAATCCGCCAGCGTCAAATTAATCGCTCGCGGCGCGTGTCCCGATTCATATTCGCCGCCGCACCGCACGTCAATAAACTGCAAATCGTCAATTCCCGTCAAACAATTATTCATTTCTTCAATTGAAATTTATTCAATTTTCGCCTGATAAATCCAGTCTTTCATCAATGCGGAAAAACTAGTCAAACACCTTCAAATTAGTTTCGGATTTTTGAAAAAGTTCCTTTTTGCCCGAAAATAAAAAAAGGAGCGGGGACGACCTTCCCGCTCCTTTTTTTATTGCCGATGTGAGATCAATTTTCGTCGGCAATAAACTCTATGTCCGTAATTTCCCAAGTGATTTGCTTTACGGACAAGCGCACACTTCTATTTACTTAACGCACCAAAAGCGGGCGAAACCTATAATCAAATTTAATTTTTTTTGTTGAAATCGGGCAAAATTGAATGAAAGATAAAGAATGGGCAACTAACTGTCAATAAAATCCGTTTTTTATCCATTACTTCTCAAACTCGTGCTTTACGTTTTTGTGATGACGATGAGATCGTCCGATAAGTTGCCGATTATTTTCGTTGTCAACAAAACAATTTCAACTTAAAAATTTCCATAGCTATTTTGATAATCTATCTTTTAAGCAAGAAATGCCGCCGAGTATAATAACAAACAGCAATAAGCCAACAATTTGCGCAAATGATTCCATAGACAAATTCCCCTTTTGAAAAATTGACGATTTAAGCTCTGATGATATTTAGCCTTTCAACTTATAACGCACGAAATGTGGGCAAAACATATAAATAATTTTGAAAAAATTTGTCAAAACAGCTTCTGCCGGTAAAATTACGACGCAGTTTCCTTTGTCGGCGATGCGCAGATCAGACAAACCTCCGCCCAAACAAGCCGCTGGTGTTGAATGCGGCAGATGCGCTTTGGGCGTGGTTACGCATTTTAAGAACAGCCTGGAAAACCCGTGAAAAAAGATAAAAAACGTGAGCGTGAATAATTGCTCGACACGAATATTCCCAATTATGACTTCGCTGTTCTCTCTACCGTGTTTAGCAAATTAGCAAAAAAGGCTGGAGAAATTTCTCCAGCCTTTTTTATCTTTTTTAATCTTAGCGATTAAATATCGTTGTCAACGTCTTCGATTTCTAAGTCAATCGAATCGTCGAAAACTTCTTCCTCTTCCAGAGCGAATTCGTCGAGCGTTTCTTCGGCTTCGTCGTAACCTTCGTCCGTGTCAATTCCGGGAACGTCAACCGGCACCGGCATCGTAAAGCCGCCGACGGCTAACGGAAACTCGTCGAGTTCCTCTTCTTCTTTCTGGTTGACGGTCGGGTCGAAATCAACTTTGACGTTGCGGTAATATTTCATACCTGTTCCCGCCGGAATCAATCGTCCCATAATGACGTTTTCCTTTAAGCCGCGTAAGTAGTCAACGCGACCGGAAATCGCCGCTTCGGTCAGGACGCGAGTGGTTTCCTGAAACGAAGCCGCCGAGATGAACGAATCGGTCGAAAGCGATGCTTTCGTGATTCCCAAAAGAAGCGGTTCAGCAATCGAAGGCTGTCCGCCTTCATCCATCACGCGGCGATTTTCGTCCTCATAACGAAAGCGGTCAACCTGTTCTTCCAGAAGGAAACTGGTATCGCCGACATCCTTGATTTTCACCCAGCGCAACATCTGCCGCACGATACATTCGATATGTTTATCGTTGATGTTCACGCCTTGCAGACGGTAAACTTCCTGAATTTCGTTGACGATATACTGCTGCAACGCTTCGGTTCCGAGAACACGCAAAATATCGTGCGGATTGAGCGGTCCGTCCATCAAAGCTTCACCGGCTTTGACGTGGTCGCCTTCCTGCACGTTGATGTGCGTTCCGCGCGGAATGTCGTATTCGCGTTCGGCATTGTCGTCGCCGGTAATGATAAGCTTGCGCTTGCCTTTAGCAATGCCGCCAAACTTAACTTCGCCGTTGATTTCCGACATAATCGCCGTTTCGCCCGGGCGACGCGCTTCAAACAATTCGACGACGCGCGGCAAACCGCCCACGATGTCTTTTGTTTTCGTCGTTTCGCGCGGAATTTTCGCAATCGTGTCGCCCGCTTCGACTTCCTGACCGTCTTCGACCATCAGGTTAGCGCGAATCGGCATTTGATAAGTTTTCATTACCTTGTTGCCGTTGCGTATTTCCAGACGCGGTTGTTGTTTTTCATCCGAATCTTTCACCACGAGGCGTTTTTGTCCCGAAACTTTATCAATGTCTTCTTCGAGCGTTTTGCCTTCCTTCAAATCCTGGAATTTAATCGTTCCCGAAACTTCCGTCAAAATGGCGAAGGTAAACGGATCCCAGGTCGCCAGCATATCGTCTTCTTTGACTTTCTGACCGTCTTTGACGTGAACGTGCGCTCCGTAGACGATGGTGTAACGCGCTACTTCGCGCTCACGCTCGTCTAATAACGCGAGTTCAGATTTGCCGCGCTTCATCGAAATTAATTCGCCGGCGCGGTTGGTAATAACTTTGAAATCTTCAAGATATTTTACCGTTCCGTCCATCGCCGCCGCGTGTTTCGTTTCCTGTTCCAGTCTGGCGGTTCCGCCGACGTGGAAGGTTCTCATTGTCAACTGCGTTCCCGGTTCGCCGATTGACTGCGCCGCGATAACGCCGACCGCTTCGCCGATTTCCACCGTGTTTCCGGTTGCAAGGTTGCGACCGTAACATTTCACGCAGATTCCGCGACGCGTTTCGCACGTCAGAGGCGAGCGAAGCCGTACGCTTTGCAAACCTGATAATTGAACCTGCGCCGCCAAATCTTCGTCAATTTCCTGATTCGCTTCAACAATCGTCAAGTTGTCAACCGGATCAATGATGTCGTCCAAGCTGGTGCAGCCGACAATTCGGTCGCGCAAACTTTCGACTTCTTCACCGTTACGAATAATCGCTTCCGCCCAAATTCCTCTGAGCGTTCCGCAATCATTTTCGGAAACGATAACGTCCTGCGCCACGTCAACGAGGCGGCGTGTCAGATAACCTGAGTCAGCCGTTTTGAGAGCCGTATCAGCCAAACCTTTTCGCGCACCGTGCGTCGAAATAAAGTATTGCAGCACGTTCAAGCCTTCGCGGAAGTTAGCGACAATCGGCGTCTCGATGATCTCCCCAGAAGGTTTCGCCATCAATCCGCGCATACCGGCAAGCTGTCTGATCTGCGCTTCCGAACCACGCGCACCCGAATCAGCCATCACGAGAATCGGATTTAATTCCTTGCGGTCTTTCTCGCGCTGATTCATCGCTTTGAACATTTCCTTCGCTACGTGGTCGGTCACGTCTGACCAAATCGCCGTTACTTTATTGACGCGTTCCATATTGGTCATCGTCGCGTCCTCGTATTGACGCTGCAGTTTATCAACTTCCTTACGCGCGTCTTCGATAATGCCTTTTTTGCTCGCCGGTGTGACCATATCGTCAATGCCGATTGATACGCCCGAACGAGTCGCAAAGGTAAAGCCCATCGTTTTCAAATCGTCGAGCATAACGACGGTCTGATCGTGTCCGAGCTTCAAATGACAGAAACTGACAAGCGACTGCAAGCCTTTTTTCTTGAGCGTTCCATTGACAAACGGTAAGCCGTCACGCGTCAAACGCTCGTTTAAAATAACGCGACCGACCGTTGTTTCGATTAATCTATCAACCGGTCGCGGCGTTGCCCGCATTACGTCCTGCGTGTTGTGTTCTTTGGTCAAATCAATTAAATCACCTTTCCAGCGCAATTTAATTTTCGTCTGTGTGGCGACTGCTTTCGCATCGAGTGCGAGCAAAACGTCGTTGATCGTATTAAACGATTTGCCTTCGCCGACCAATTCGTCGCGGTCGAGCGTCAAATAATAACAGCCGAGAACGATGTCCTGCGACGGAACCGTAATCGGTTGTCCCGAAGCCGGCGACAAAAGATTGTTTGAAGCGAGCATCAAAACCGTCGCTTCAATTTGTGCTTCGGCGGAAAGCGGAATGTGAACTGCCATCTGGTCGCCGTCAAAGTCGGCGTTGAACGCCGTGCAGACGAGCGGGTGAATTTTGATCGCTTTGCCTTCGACCAGAACCGGCTCAAAAGCCTGAATTCCGAGTCTGTGCAAAGTCGGAGCGCGATTCAATAAAACCGGATGTTCACGAATCACTTCTTCCAAAATGTCCCAAACAATCGGCTCCTGGCGCTCGACCATTTCACGCGCCTGCTTAATCGTCGCCGCGTGCGCGTCGCGTTCGAGTTTGTTGTAAATAAACGGCTTGAATAATTCCAAAGCCATTTTCTTCGGCAGACCGCATTGATGTAATTTCAATTCCGGTCCGACGACAATCACCGAACGTCCCGAATAATCAACACGTTTTCCGAGCAGATTCTGACGAAAACGTCCCTGTTTTCCCTTCAAAGTTCCCGACAGCGATTTGAGCGGGCGATTGTTCGCGCCGCGCAGCACGCGACCGCGACGACCGTTATCAAACAGCGCGTCAACCGCTTCCTGCAGCATTCGTTTTTCGTTGCGAACGATAACTTCCGGCGCGCGCAGTTCCATCAGTTTTTTCAGACGGTTGTTGCGGTTAATCACGCGGCGATACAAATCGTTCAAATCCGAAGTCGCAAAACGTCCGCCGTCGAGCGGGACAAGCGGGCGCAGTTCCGGCGGAATAACCGGAATCACATCCAAAATCATCCATTCGGGATTGTTGCGTGATTTTAAAAATGAATTTGATACTTTCAGACGTTTGGAATATTTCAGTTTTTTCTGCTGCGAAGTTTCCTCTTTCATTTTGCCGCGCAAATCTTCGACGAGTTCGGCGATGTTAATTTTCATCAACAATTCCTTGATCGCTTCCGCACCCATTTTGGCGACGAACTGACCGGGATATTCCTGCGTCAATTCACGAAAGCGTTCGTCGGTCAGCAAATCTTTTTCTTTTAATTCCGCGACATCGCCCGGATCAACGACGATATAAAGTTCAAAGTAAAGAATTTTTTCCAAATCGCGCAAAGTGATGTCGAGCAAATGCCCGATGCGCGACGGCAAGCCTTTGAAAAACCAGACGTGCGAACACGGCGAAGCTAATTCGACGTGACCGAGACGCTCGCGGCGAACCTTTGACTGCGTTACCTCAACGCCGCATTTATCGCAGACTACGCCGCGATGCTTCATTCGTTTATATTTTCCGCAGAGACATTCCCAATCGGAAACCGGACCGAAAATGCGGGCGCAGAAAAGCCCGTCGCGTTCCGGTTTGAACGTGCGGTAATTGATCGTTTCCGGCTTGGTAACTTCGCCGTGCGACCACGATTTGATTTTTTCGGGCGATGCCAACGAAATGCGAATCGCCTCGAAATTCGGAGTTAATTGCGTTTTATTATCGTTTTGAAATCGAAACATAATTTTTTAATAATCGAGAGTTGCGAGCGGGAAATTGTAGAAATTTACAATTTCCCGCTCGCCTATTAGTCAGCACCTACCAATTCGAGAACACCTGCCGTCGCTTCTTCAATGTCAATTTCATCTTCAGTGATAAGTTCGACATCAAGACACAGTGATTGCAGTTCGCGCACTAAAACGTTAAACGATTCGGGAATTCCCGGCTCGAAATTCGATTCGCCTTTAACGATAGTTTCGTAAATTTTCGAGCGCCCGGCGACGTCATCCGATTTACAAGTAAGTAATTCCTGTAAAATATGCGCCGCGCCGTAAGCTTCGAGCGCCCAAACTTCCATTTCCCCGAAACGCTGTCCGCCGAATTGCGCTTTACCGCCCAGAGGCTGCTGCGTAATCAACGAATATGGTCCGATTGAACGGGCGTGAATCTTATCGTCAACCAAATGCGACAGTTTGAGCATATAAATATAACCGACCGTTACTTTCTGCTCGAATTGCTCGCCGGTCAAACCGTCATAGAGTCGCGTTTTGCCCGAAAGTCCGACTGACGGCGGAATGCCGAGTTCGTCAAATTTATCGTTGGCAAGTTGAATATATTCCTTGATTTCCTTTTCGCTCGCGCCGTCGAAAACCGGCGTCGCGAAATGAAGTCCGAGAACTTTTCCAGCCCAGCCCAAGTGAGTTTCGAGAATCTGCCCGACGTTCATACGCGACGGCACGCCGAGCGGATTCAAAACGATGTCAACCGGCGTTCCGTCCGGCAAATACGGCATATCTTCTTCCGGCAAAATGCGGGCGATAACACCTTTGTTGCCGTGTCGTCCCGCCATTTTATCGCCGACCGAAAGTTTGCGCTTCATCGCTACGAAAACCTTCACCATTTTGATAACGCCCGGCGGCAATTCGTCGCCCTGCTTCAATTTGGTGATTTTTTCCTCGTAGATGTCGCTCAAAATATTAATTTGACGCGTCGTGCGCTGTTCGTATTCTTTGATTTCTCCCGGAACATCAATCGTTCCGACGGTAACTTCAGCTTTGCGAAGAAGTCTCGCATCAAAGTTTTTGAGCATTTCGCGCGTTAAGGTTTCGCCCTTTTTGAGAGTTATGCCTTCACCGTCGGTCAAATCTTTGGTCAGTTTACGTCCGTCAAAAAGTTCAAAAATTCGTTCGTCGCGCTGTTCGCTCAAAATACGAATTTCATCTTCGAGGTCGCGGCGCAAATCGTCTTCTTCCAAAGATTCGATGTCGAGCGAACGCTCATCTTTTTCCTGTCCTTTGCGGGTAAAAACCTGCACGTCAACGACCGTTCCGTCAATTCCCGGCGGGCAGGTCAAAGATGCGTCTTTCACGTCGCCGGCTTTTTCGCCGAAGATCGCGCGAAGCAGTTTTTCTTCCGCCGTCAATTGTGTTTCGCCCTTCGGCGTGACTTTTCCGACGAGAATCGAGCCGGGTTTAACCTGCGCGCCGATGCGAATAATTCCCGATTCGTCCAAATCACGAAGCATATTTTCGCCGATATTCGGAATATCGCGCGTCACTTCTTCAGGTCCGAGTTTCGTGTCACGGGCTTCGATTTCGAGTTCCTCAATGTGAATCGAGGTATAATAATCTTCTTTCACCAGACGTTCGGAAACCAAAATCGCGTCTTCAAAGTTGTAGCCGCGCCACGACATAAACGCGACTAAAACATTTCTGCCGAGCGCGAGTTCGCCGCGATCGGTACAAGGTCCGTCAGCGATAACCTGACCTTTTTTCACTCGTTCGCCAACCTGCACAATGGCGCGTTGGTTGATACAGGTATTTTGGTTTGATCTGGTAAATTTAACGAGCGAGTAAATATCCGCCGTTACTTCACGCGAAATCGTACCGTCAACCTGATGGTCGGCTTTGACGATAATGCGTTCAGAATCAACGTAATCAACTACGCCGTCGCGCTTGGCAATAACCACCGCGCCCGAATCTCTTGCCGCGACCGCTTCCATTCCGGTTCCGACAAACGGCGATTCAGCACGCAGCAGCGGAACTGATTGCCGCTGCATATTCGAACCCATCAAAGCGCGGTTCGCGTCATCGTTTTCGAGAAACGGCACAAGCGAGGCTGCGACCGAAACAAGCTGTTTCGGCGATACATCCATATATTGAATTTCTTCGCGGTCAGCCGTGATAAATTCGCCTTTCTGTCTGGCAGCGTTACGCTCGTTGACAATATTTCCCTTCTCCTCAAGCTCAATATTCGCCTGACCGATAATGTATTTATCTTCTTCCCAAGCCGTCAGATAAAACGGAAACGGTTCAGATTCGGCTTCGCGTTTGCCTTCTTTTCTAGCTTTCTCGTTCGCCGCCTCGATTTCTTCCATCGGAACGTGCGCGTGCGGTTTTAAGCCGGTGTCGCCGCCGTTGATGATGTTGGCGTACTCGATTACGCGCCCGTCTTCGACTTTGCGATACGGCGATTCGATAAAACCGAATTCGTTGATTCGCGCAAAACACGAAAGACTCGAAATTAAACCGATGTTCGGACCTTCCGGCGTTTCAATCGGGCAAATTCGACCGTAGTGCGTCGGATGAACGTCGCGGACTTCAAATCCGGCGCGTTCGCGCGAAAGTCCGCCCGGTCCGAGCGCGGAAAGACGACGCTTGTGCGTGATTTCCGATAAAGGATTCGTTTGATCCATAAACTGCGACAACTGCGACGAACCAAAAAATTCGCGGACAGCGGCAGTCACGGGTTTCGCGTTGACCAAATCACGCGGCATCGTTGTAAACATATCCTGCTGAATGGACATTTTTTCCTTGATGGCGCGTTCCATTCTTTCAAGTCCGATGCGGAATTGGTTTTCCAGCAGTTCGCCGACGGCGCGGACGCGGCGATTTCCCAGATGGTCAATATCGTCTTGTCCGTAATGCTCGCTATCTTTTTTCATTCGCAAAAGATAGTTGACGACTTCATAAAAATCAGTCGCTTTCAACAGCGAATTATTTAAATCTTCGCGTTCGGGTCTGCCCATTTTAATATTGAATTTAAGTCGTCCAACGCGCGATAAATCGAAACGGCGAGCGTCGAAAAACATTCCTTCAAGCAGACGATAAGCGGTCGGCACGGTCGGCGGATCGCCGGGGCGCATTTTACGGTAAATTTCAAGCAGTGCGTCAACCGGTTTTGAAATCGCGTCTTTTTTTAAAGTTTGCAGAATAATGTTGCCGATAGCGTCATTTTCAGGAAAGAAAACCGAAAAGGTTTCCACGCCTTCTTCAATGATTTGCTGCAATTTGGCGGAAGTTAATTCGCTGTTCGCCTCTATGATAACTTCGCCGGTTTCAGTGTTTACCACATCGTCGAGCGCAATCGCGCTTTCAAAATCGGCGGCGGAAACCTCGACTCGTTCAATGCCGAGCTTTCTCAGTTCCTTCATCGCCGAAGCCGTAATCTTTTTGCCGTGACCGACAACTGTTTCGCCTTTGTCTTTAATATCTTCTTCCGCCCGCATTCCCTTCAAATTCGTTTCTCCGTCCGGCTTAACGCGCACGAAAAGTTTGCTTTTTTCGACGATGACTTCATCGGTCGTGTAAAAGCGTTTGAGAATGTCGGCGTTGGTAAATTCCGCGTTTTTAACCACTTCTTCCAGAATATTATCGGAAACGGTTTTCATATCAATCTGCGGATTGAGCCACAAACCGAGTGCGCGAAGAAAGATCGTCGCCAGAATTTTACGTTTGCCCAGACGAGCATGCAAAATTCCTTTCTGGTCGAATTCAAATTCAACCCACGAACCGCGATACGGAATAATTTTTGCCAGAAATGCGTCGCGGTCGCCTTTGAAAAACACGCCCGGACTTCTATGTAACTGCGAAACGATAACTCGTTCGGTTCCGTTAATAATAAAAGTTCCGTTATTGGTCATCAACGGAATTTCGCCGAAGAAAACATCTTCTTCCTTAATGTCGCGGATCGTCGAAACATTCGTTTCCGGGTCTTTATCGAAAACAGTCAGTCGAATTCTGACTTTTAGCGGAACGCTGTAAGAAGTGCCGCGTTCCTGACATTCCTGTTGATCGTGTTTATGTTTCAAACCGACCGGTTCGCCGCAATTGGTGCAAAGTTTCGGACGCACAGCATTGAAAGTTCCGCAGTTATTACAGAGAACTTCCGCCGGATTAAACGGGTCAACTTTGATTTTCGCGCTGCATTCTTTACAGTTAGCGCGAAGATGTTCCAAGCCTTCCAAGTTTCCGCATTTGCACTGCCAGTTGCCGATTTGATATTCGACAAATTCGAGCGTCGCTGTTTCGCGGAAATCCGAAACCGGAAAGATAGATTGGAAAACCGTTTGCAGCCCGACCATATCGCGTTCTTCGGGAATCAAATCCATCTGCAAAAAGCGGTTATACGACTCGCGCTGAACTTCAATTAAATTCGGAATGCGGGCGGAAGTATAAATTTTTGAAAAATCCACGCGCTTGGGTGCCTGACTCGTTCGGCGACCAAGCCCGTTGGTATTGGTTTGTAGCGGATTAGCAATCATAATTTTATAAATTCAGATTTTGGAGAAAATTTTTGTTGATTTAAACTTCTATTGTTGCTAAGATGCCTTAGTCAAAATTCTTAAAATCAACTTTTCAAATAAAGACGGCAAATGCGGTCGAGGGTAAAGTTTTCCCTGACCGCTTTTTGTCAGCAGTTACGCTATTAAAATAAATTTTTCGAGAGTGCCGAATGTGGACACCAACTCTCCCAAAGTTTTATAAGAGAAATCTCTTTCTCTTTAATTTGCGGAATTCTGACGAATCAAAATTCCTGATTTTAATTCAAGGCAGACATTAAAAATCTCTTAACGTCTGCCTTTTATCCTAACAATTATACAAATTGACTTCAATTCTTAGTATAGATGCCGACAAGTTAATTTCGGGTTGTCAAAGAATTATTTAATCTCAACCGTTGCGCCGGCATCGGTCAACTTGGTTTTGATTTCTTCGGCTTCAGCAGCAGAAACACCTTCTTTGACTGCTTTCGGCGCGCTATCAACCAATTCTTTGGCTTCTTTCAAGCCGAGACCGGCAACCACTTCGCGGACAACTTTGATGACGTTGATTTTGCCCTGTCCGGCTGAAGTGATAATAACGTCAAACGTGTCTTTTTCTTCAGCCGCAGGTGCCGCATCGCCGCCGCCCGCTGCCGGAGCCGCTGCTGTTGCCGCCGCCGCAGAAACACCAAATACTTCTTCTAATTCCTTAACCAATTCAGACGCTTCTAACAACGTCATACCTTTTAAAAACTCAATTACTTCATCTTTTGAAACTGCCATAATAATTTATTTTCCTCCGTTTAGGGTTCTTGTTTATTGTTTATTTAAGTGTCAGCCGGAGAACCCAATGGGACAATTTTTCAGCCTTGTTGCATCAGAAGCTGTCCGAATGTCCGAGCAGCAAAAGCGACCTGACAAATCACTCTGCTCGTTTTAACCTTGAGTCGGCTTTTTTTATTTGGAATCTGAAATTCAGATTCCAA
This sequence comes from Pyrinomonadaceae bacterium, assembly GCA_963761145.1. Classification (GTDB taxonomy): domain Bacteria; phylum Acidobacteriota; class Blastocatellia; order Pyrinomonadales; family Pyrinomonadaceae. The sequence continues at coordinate 68,806 of CAVXFU010000010.1, read as the reverse complement.
AAGTAAAAATTCTATGATTCCTTCTGCTCGCCGATTTGTTTGACGACGATTGCTAAGTTGCGCGGAACGGCATTAATAACTGTAACAATGCGCTGCGCCTGAGCATTGATGACAAACATCAATTTGGAAATTAATTCTTCTTTTGACGGCAAGCTGGCAATCGCTTCGACTTGTTTTGAGTCAACGACTCTGCCTTCAACAATACCGGCTTTAAATGTGTAAATATCAGCGTTGGCTTTGATAAATTTGGAAACTGTTTTCGACAAAACAACTGCGTCATTTTCCGTCCACGCGATTCCGGTTACGCCCTTTAAGTATTCGCTTGCGCCTTCATACGGCGTACCTTTAACCGCTAAACGCGCGATTGTATTTTTAACTACTTGATATTCTGCGCCGGCATCGCGCAACTGATTGCGAAATTCCTGATCCTTATTAACGGTCAACTTGGTAAAGCCGACGATCATCGCCGATTTCGAGTTGTTCAGCCGCTCGGTGATCGCGTTCAAATCTGCCTGTTTTCTTTCTCTTGTTTTCATTTCTCTTTCTCGCTCCTCGCTCGTTTAGACGTAAGCTAATTCATCGAGCAAAACGCCCGGACTCATCGTTGCCGCCAGATTGATTTTTTTCAAATAACGACCTTTCGCCGTCGTCGGTTTTGCCTTGATTACGGCGTTAATTAAAACTCGCGCGTTTTCCTGCAAATTGGCTTCATCGAACGAAACTTTTCCGACCGGACTGTGAATAACGCCTGTTTTATCAACGCGATATTCGACTTTACCGGCTTTCGTTTCTTCAATGGCTTTTTTCACATCCATCGTCACTGTTCCGGTTTTCGGATTCGGCATTAACCCGCGCGGACCTAAAACTTTTCCGAGCATACCGACCGAACGCATCATATCCGGCGTGGCGATAACCGCGTCGAAATCGAGCCAGCCGCCTTTGATTTTGTTGACCAATTCTTCGCCGCCCGCGAAATCCGCTCCGGCTTCTTCAGCTTCTTTGATCTTGTCGCCCTGCGCGATCACGACAATGACTTTCGCCTTTCCGCCCAAACCGTGCGGCAGAACGATTGTTCCGCGAACGAGTTGGTCAGCTTTTCGCGGATCAACTCCGAGCCACATCGTTAATTCGACGGTTTCATCGAATTTAGCAAACGCGATTTCCTTAACTTTAGCGACACCTTCTTCTAAGGTATGTTTTTTGTGACGCTCGACTTTTTCCAGAGCTGCCTGATATTTTTTTCCTTTCTTAGCCATTTTATGTTGTAGGTTCAACCGAAATGTTTTAATTTGCGATTTTTAGTCGCTACATTTCTCCCTATTCTAAAAACTTTTTTTGAGAATTAGCCTTCGATGCTTAATCCCATACTTTTTGCGGTTCCTTCGATAGTTTTCATCGCCGATGCGAGATTTGTCGTGTTCAAATCAGGCATTTTCTTTTTGGCGATTTCTTCGATCTGCGCACGCGAAATCGTTCCGACCTTTGTTCTGTTCGATGTTGCCGAACCTTTCGGAATTCCCGATGCTTTCCGAAGCAAATCGGCGGCAGGCGGCGTTTTCGTTTCAAACGTAAACGAGCGATCAGCGTAAACGGTAATTACTACCGGAACCTTCATATCAGGATCATCGTTTTGCGTCTTTGCGTTGAACGCTTTGCAAAACTCCATAATATTTACGCCGTGCTGTCCGAGCGCCGGACCAATCGGCGGAGCCGGATTTGCCTTGCCCGCCGGAATTTGTAATTTGATATAACCTGTAATTTTCTTAGCCATAATTCGATTTACGATTTCGAGTTATTATTTAAGACAAACTCGAAAATGTCCTCTGATAAAATTTATTCTTCCTCTGCAAATGTAACTTTTTCAACGTCCAAAAAATTTAATTCAACCGGTGTCGCACGTCCGAAAATCGTAACGGTAACTTTCAAAGTTGATTTTTCTTCGTTCACTTCCTCGACTTTGCCAGTAAAACTCGCAAACGGACCGGATTTAATTCTGACCACTTCCTCAATTGCGTAAGAGAATTTCGGTTTTGGTTTCTCAGTCGCAACTTCAATATTGTGAACAATCTGATCTACTTCCAACTGTGTCAGCGGTGTCGGATTTTTTCCGCCCAGAAATCCGGTCACTTTCGGCGTGGATTTTATCGCGTGGAAAACATTGTCGGGAATTCGCCCTTGCTCGTTGCATTCAATTTCAACCAGCACGTAACCCGGATAAAACATTCGCTGCGTTTCAATCCGCTTGTTGCCGCGCATTTCCACGACGGTTTCCTTCGGCAGTAAAACTTCCGTGATTTGTTCCGCCAATTCCATATCGCGGATACGGGCATTGAGGCTTTCCAACACTTTGTTTTCATGCCCTGAATATGTGTGGATAAAATACCACTGTCTCATTTGTAATCCTTATATACCGACAATTTTGTTAACTAACCAGGTCAAGCCTTCTATGATATAAACCCACGCCTGATCAATCAAAAAAAGATAAAGAGCAAAGAAGATGACGTTTATTACAACGATAATCGTCGTATTTTTGACATCATCGGACGAGGGAAACGTAGTTTTGTTTAATTCTTCACGTGTGTGGCGAATAAATTCGCCGACGCTTTCCTTTTCGTTTTTACCCTTATTGTCTAAGGTGTCAACTGCTTCTGACACTTGTTTTTCTCCTTAAAGTTTCTATGGCAGGGGTACCAGGACTCGAACCCGGACCTGCGGTTTTGGAGACCGTAATGCTAACCATTGACACCATACCCCTTTAGTTTCGATAGAGAGTGAAGAGTGGAGAGTAGCGAGTATTTTGTTTTTTCTCGCTACTCTCCACTCTCTAAATCTTTACCGGTAATTATTTATTTTCCTTGTGCAAGCGATGGCATCGGCACCGACGACAAAACTTATTTAACTCCAATCTTCCCGGAGTATTTTTTTTGTTTTTCGTCGTTACGTAGTTACGCTCTTTGCACTCGGTGCACTGCAAAATTATATTATCTCTCGGCATTACTTCTAAACCTCTTATTTACTATTCAACAATATCAGAGACAGTTCCCGCGCCGACCGTTCGCCCGCCTTCCCGGATGGCAAAGCGCAAGCCTTTCTCCATCGCAATCGGCGCAATCAACGTGATCTCCATCTGGATGTTATCTCCCGGCATCACCATCTCCACGCCTTCCGGCAAGTTCGCCACGCCCGTCACATCCGTTGTGCGAAAGTAGAACTGCGGACGATAGCCCGTGAAAAACGGTGTGTGTCTGCCGCCTTCTTCTTTGGTCAGCACATACGCTTCGGCTTTGAATTTCGTGTGCGGCGTAATCGAACCCGGTTTGGCAATCACCTGTCCGCGCTCGATTTCCTTACGCTCGACGCCTCTGAGCAATAAGCCGACGTTATCGCCCGCCATTCCTTTATCGAGCAGCTTCTTGAACATCTCAACGCCGGTGACAACCGTATTGCGCGTGTCCCGAATACCGATGATTTCCACCGTTTCGTTGACATTAACGATGCCGCGTTCGATTCGTCCCGTCGCTACTGTTCCTCGACCCTGAATCGTGAAAATATCTTCGACCGGCATCAAAAACGGTTTGTCGGTGTCGCGCGTCGGTGTCGGAATATAATCGTCCACCGCCTGCATCAACTCTTCGACCGTCGCTTCCCATTTCGGGTCGCCTTCGAGCGCCTTTAACGCCGAGCCTTTGATGACCGGAATATCGTCGCCCGGAAAATCATAAATTGACAGCAGTTCGCGGATTTCCATCTCGACCAACTCGAGCAATTCCTCGTCGTCCACCATATCCACTTTGTTCATAAAGACGACCATCGAAGGCACGCCGACCTGTCTGCCCAAAAGGATATGCTCTCTGGTTTGCGGCATCGGTCCGTCGGTCGCGGCGACCACTAAAATCGCCCCGTCCATCTGCGCTGCGCCGGTAATCATATTTTTGACGTAATCGGCGTGTCCCGGACAATCAACGTGCGCATAGTGCCGGTTCGCCGTTTCATATTCCACGTGCGATGTCGCAATCGTAATCCCGCGCGCCTTCTCTTCCGGCGCATTATCAATCGAACTGAAATCCCGCACCGTGATCTTCGGATTATGTTTTGCCAGCACTTTGGTGATCGCCGCCGTCAACGTCGTCTTCCCGTGATCAACGTGTCCGATCGTCCCGATATTTACGTGCGGCTTACTTCTGTCGAACTTCTCTTTTGACATCTTCTATTTATCCTCTTTCAGTAAAATTTATAAAAAAATTTATGGAGCCCAAGACGAGATTTGAACTCGTGACCTCTTCCTTACCAAGGAAGCGCTCTACCCCTGAGCTACTCGGGCTTGCAACTCGCGCAAAATCAAACAAGCGTTGTTTATCAATTAACTCGTGGAGCGGGAGACGAGACTCGAACTCGCAACATTCAGCTTGGAAGGCTGACGCTCTACCATTGAGCTACTCCCGCGTATTGAAGGATCGAAACTGAAATAATAATTCATTTTCAACCTTTCGTTTTCAAATATGGTGCATGGGGTAGGATTTGAACCTACGTAGGAAATTAATCCGACGGGTTTACAGCCCGTTGCCTTTGACCGCTCGACCACCCATGCAAGCTATTCATTATTGCTACTATCAACTTTTTGCGGCGGTTAGCAAAATTCCAATGATAGCCAAGATTTCCACAACTTGCAAGTCGAAGCGAATAAATTTCAGTCTTCCGTTTAATTTTTCTCTTCCGTGTAATTCTGGCGAGCGCGCGGATGAAACTTTTCGTAAGTCTTTCTTAAGTGCGCGTCGGTAATATGCGTGTAAATCTGCGTCGTCGAAATATCGGCGTGTCCGAGCATCTGCTGAACCGAGCGAATATCCGCGCTGTTTTGAATTAGATGCGTCGCAAAACTATGGCGCAAGGTATGCGGCGAGACATCGGATAATCCGATGTCTCCGGCGTATTCTTTAATGAAAGTATAAATTGTACGCCGGTCAATAGTTTTTCCTAATAAATTGACGAAAATATTGCTTATCTCGATACTTTCCTTTTCGCGTCTGACGATTAGATATTTTTTCAGCCATTCGACCGCGCTTTTGCCGATCGGCACGCGCCTGGTTTTACTGCCTTTTCCTTTACATGTCAAAATGCCGGTATCAACGTCAATATCGCTGAACTTCAATTCTGCTGCCTCTGTAACACGCAATCCGCAGGCATACATCAATTCTAAAATCGCGCGGTCGCGCAAACCGATTTCCGTTGTAACGTCCGGCACGTTAATTAGGTTTTCGATGTCGGTTTGATTCAAAAACTTTGGCAGATACGAACCTTTTTGCGGCGCGATCAAATCTTCCGCCGGATTTTTTTTGATGTGTCCGTCGAACTGCAAAAATTTATAAAATCCGCGCAATGCGCTGATTATACGTCGTTTAGAGTTCTCCGCCAAATTCGCTCCCGCCAGATCAATCAGCCATTCCCGCAAATCTTGTCTGGTCAGCGCGAGCAAATCAAAACTATTTTTGTTCGACCAGTTTCTTAATTTCGTCAAATCTCTTTCGTAACTCTCAATAGAATTTTTTGCCAAGCCTTTTTCGACCTGCAAATAAGAAAGATATTCACGCACAAAATCGCGTTTTTTCGGAAGTTCGTCAAGCATTTGTTAATGTGATAAAAGTTTGAAGTCGTTCGAAATGATACAAGGCACAAATTCTCGGAATTTGTGCCTTAATATTACGAAAAATGTAATGTGAAAGGCAAGAAATTTAATAATCGCGGCGGTCGCTTTCTTTTAAATTGACCGCAACCTCCAGAATAGTCTATAAAAAATTTCTTATCCACTTCTGAAACGCTTTCATCGGCAATCCAACGCGACAAATTCCAACTGCGAAAATCTTTCTCGCTTTGTTTTTCACAAAAACGGCGTGCGAGATTGTACCTGACTATTTTCCGTTGCTGAAAATCAAAAGCCGGTGAGTTTTCCATTAAATACGGCAGCGCATCATCACTCAAACTTGAGTTGTAGGATGCGTCAAAACTGCGACCTTCCTGCAATAATCGAATATTCGTGCGCACGATAAAATCGTCAGGATTAAAAATGTGTAAAGTTCCGACGACGAAAAACGCCGACCACAACGCGCCCCACGCGAATTGTTCGCGCGCGCCGCGCAGAATTGTCAGCGAAAACCACAGAAAAACGAGCGCGAGCCATATCATAAAAACCATCGGATAAAGCCTGATGGTCGTCAATCCGTAACCCAAGTTACCCGTCAAAAGCAGAAGCCTCTGCGTCGCCGAAATCATAATGACGAACAGCAGAGCGATGTTAAATCCGGCAAGTACGCGGTAAATTTTTTCGTTAACAGGCGAATCTTTTTGCAGAAGCCAGTGCGAGACGAGCAAAATCGGCAAAACGAGTGCGGCAACCGTGACGAGTTCGCCGAAACCGCGCCGGGCATATTCCGCCAATTTGAAATCGGGAGTGTTCTGCACCAAATCCATTCCGCCGAAAAGATACGGAATCTGCACGATGACGAAACCGAGAAACAGCAAATTTATCAAGCCCAACACAATTGAAATTTCGACCGCGCCGAGCGTAAAAAATTTCGGCAAAATTGAATTGTCAAAATTTCGCCAGTCCCGATTTTTTTCCTTCGCACGGTTTTCTTCGTTTATGCGATTTTCATCCGTTTTTGCTTCTTTTCCGTCTTCCTTTATTTCGGTAATACTCAATGTTTGCGGCTTTATTTCCGTCTTAACGGCTGCATTTTCCAAACCAAAAGGCTCGAAAAGCGAACCGCGCAAATATCCGGCGACCGCCCACGAAAACACGCTGATTAGAGCGACATGCGTAAACAAAGTTTCTCCGTTGAAGTGAAAAGTTCGCTCGATGATGCCTTGAAAAACCGCGTCCGCCGCCACAAAAAGTCCGCCGAAAATTAGCAGAATCGGCGCGGCGACGGCTAATCCGCGCAAAACGGCGATCAGATGTTTCGACCAGTTCTTCTGCGGCAGAGTTTTCCATTTTATATCTGCCAACACCAGATAAAACGGTGCGAAAGCTGCATTAATACCCGACCAAAATCCGGCGAAAATGTAATGCGCGATTCCGGCATATATTCGCTTTAATTTTCAGCGCGGGCAACGTCAGCAAAGACAAAATCGTTAAAATCGCCAGCGTATTCAAGATTTTTAGCTCAATCGAATCGCGCCAGACAAACATCGCGGCGAAAAAAATTAGCGCAAAATGCAGGCAAATCGTCTGCGCGGTTAACTGTCCGCGCTGACGGCGCATTCTCAGCATCAGCATCGCCGCAACAAGCGCACCGACCCACAGCAAAACATTCAAACCCCAGGGCGTTTCGCGTAAAAGCACATCACCTAAAATGCCCAATAACAAGGCGGCTTCTAAAATTTCGAGACCGGTTTTTGTTCTTTCGTTCATATTTCTAAATTTTGTTTTTTGAAAAGGACGCATTTAATGAATTGTTTTCGGCACCGATTTTCAATGCGACATCGGGAAACGAACCGCGCCCGAAAAAGACATGTTTGGCGAATTTTCGTCCGATTCGTCCGCGCAGAAAACTACAGCCGAGTTCGAGCATTTTTTGATTCGAAAAAATCCTGATAACACGCCGCATCCAAAGCCTTGAAACAAATCTCGCGCGAAACAATTCGCCGGAAAATTGCAGCAGAATTTTTGCGTCATCGGTTTTCAATCTTTCCGAAACGATTTCCGCCGCAAGTTTTGAAAGCCGCAGAGCCGGATCAAGTCCGCCAGCCGTCAAAGGCGAAACCGCGCCTGCCGCGTCGCCGATTAAAATGCCGTGTTCGCTGGCGATGTTTCGCAGAACGCCGCCGACCGGAATTCGTCCGCCGCGTGTTTCCGTCAGTTCCGCGTTTTCTAAATCAAAAATATCTTTTGTTTTTTCCTTGAATGATTTTAACGCCTCGCGCGGATTAAAATCAGCGGCGTAGCCACCAACGCCGATGTGGATTTCCTCACCGTCGTCAGCAATCCAAGCCAAATAACCCGGCGCAAGTTTCGCATCAAGAAAACAATGCAGACGCGGTTCATTTGTCAAAGAATTACTGTGAAAAACTTCTTCGTAACCGACGATCCACTCCAGGTTTTCGTCCAGTTGCAAATCTTTCGCCACCCGCGAGTTCGCGCCGTCCGCGCCGATTAGAACTTTCGTTTTGACTTCGTAAGATTCGCCGCGTTTTTCGAGTTTGACGACGGTTTCAGCGTTCCCGAATTCCGCGCTTTTATACGAAGTCGCCCGCGCAAACTGCACGCCGTTTTCCACGGCTTCGTGCAGAAACTCGTCGTAAATCAATTCCATTTTGCCGACGCGGAATTCGTCTTTTTCGCTTTCGAGCTTGATTTCCTTCAAATTCGGCGAATAAAGCGTGACATTTCTGATCGCTTTGCCAAGCGTCGCCGGCGGAAAATCGAAATCTTCGAGCGTCTTTCTGACGAAGATTCCGGTCGTGTGAATTCCTTTCGTTAAATCCGTTTTCCGGTCAACCAGCAAAATTTTTGCGCCTTGCCGCGAAAGCAGTCTGGCGCATTGCAAACCGGCAAGTCCGGCACCGATGATAACAACGTCGTAAATTTTCATAAAATTCACCGAAGATTTATTTCCCCTTCATCGCGTTGATCAACGCTTCCATGTGATTTAGATATTTGGTCAAAGCTGCTCTGCCCGCCGTCGTAATTTTGTATTCGGTCAACGGAACGCGCCCGTTAAATGATTTCAGACATTCAACATAACCCGCATCTTCGAGTTTGCGGGCGTGAACGCTGACGTTGCCGTCGGTCGTTTGCAGAAGCGTTTTTAAATCGCCGAACGACATTTTTTCATTTGCCGCGAGCGCGCTGATAATGCCGAGTCGCAGACGCTCGTGAATGACTTTTTCGAGTTCGGTCGAAACCGTTTCCGCCGCCTTCTCGATTCGCAGATTCGCCTTTGCATTTTCCCCAAAATCTTTTTTTATCGCCGCATTTTTTGCCATTAGCCGCCATACCTCCTTGCCACAATCAATCCGAAAACGATGTGCAGAACGCCGAATCCGAGTGCCATTAAAACGTTTCCCCAACTTGACGGAGCAAATGCCGCGACTGCGCCGAACGTGAGGAAAATCCAGCCGACGATTGGCACAATCTTAACCGAATACGCGCCGCCGGTGACGACCGCCGTGCCGTAAAGCGTCAGCCACGCGCACGGCAGATACGCGAAAAATCCGTGATTATAAAAAAGAGCGGTCAAAATAATTCCCGCTAAAATCGGCGGCACAAAACCGGACGCGAATTTTCTCGCCGGAACCGACGCGAGCGATTCGCCCGCATTTTTCGATTTTTGCCAAAGCGCGAATAATCCGATTGTCACGGCGAGAATCGCTTCGACGAGCCAAACGATCAGCCATTCACGAATCGTCGGCTGATTGTGCGCGATAATCGCCGCGCCAATCGCCGTCGCGCCCATCAACGCGCCGCCGTAACCCGGAACGCTCGTAAAAACCGCCGAACGCTCCATCGTTTCGCGGATAAACTTTAAATTATCCATCGCCCGTTCGCTGATATTGACGGGCGCGTTTGCCTCGACGTTTTGCTTTCGAATTGCCTGAATCTTCGCCATACACGTTGAAATTTATACCAAGTTATATTTCTTGTCAAGAACTTTACAATATAAAGTGAAATTTCTTTTCTGAAAATCCGCAAGTTGTGATATAAAAATCGTGTCTTCGGAGGAAAATCTATGCGCTTTTTAAAAGTTTTATTTTGCTTTGTTATGTTCGCGTTGCCGATTTACGCTCAAAAAAAAGCTGACGGCAAGTTGCTCGCGCCCGCTTTCAGCGTCAGTTCGATTGACAACAGAACTTTCGATTCGGACAAATTAAAAGGCAAAGTCGTCGTTCTGAATCTTTGGTTTATCAGTTGTCCGAACTGTCTTGAGGAAATAAAATCGCTCAATCAACTGGTCAATGATTACAAGGGCAAAGATGTGATCTTTATTGGAATGGCGACCAATAAAAAAGCCGATTTGGAAAAATTCTTAAAGAAAAATCCGTTCAGTTATAATATTGTTCCGAACGCGATGCAGGAGATTTTGAGTTTCGGCGAGCCGGACAAAAACGGCGAAATCAATATTCCGTTCCCGATGCACATCGTCATAGACCGCGACGGCGCGATTAAAGTTAGAAACAGCGGCGTGAAAGGTCTCGACGATGTAAAGAGCGAGCTGAAACGACAATTTGAATCGGGGAAATAAACGCTTTTCATTTGTTTATTGTTCGGGTTTGCGATATATTTTCAATTCGCCGCCTAGTGCGGAGAGATCGCATAATCCTTTATGAGAATTACGCAACGAAAAGGCGATTTAGCAACTGCACAGGCAATAGCTACATTTACTCGTATGGGATATGATATTTTAATTCCAATTACCGAATCTGCCGCTTACGACATTGTGGTTGACACTTCTGATAAATTGATGCGTGTTCAGGTAAAGTTTTCAAGCGATAGAAAAGTTGATTTGAGAAATATTCACAGCAATTCTAATGGATACGTTATAAAAAAAGCCAAACAAGATGCTTATGACTGGCTTTACGTTTTGTATGAAAAAGACGATATTCTTGAAGAACATTTGTTCACGAATTGTTTTGTAAATCGTCGTTGTGTATCTTTGGTAAAATCTTCAAGGTTGATTTTTGGAGAGATCGCATAATGGTATTGCAGTAGTCTTGAAAACTACCGGGCGTAAGCCTATGCAGGTTCGACTCCTGTTCTCTCCGCCATTTTATTTCAGAAAGAGTTTGCGCTTCTTGTAAACAGCAAACTCTTTTTTTTGCCCGCAAACTTTCCGGTAAATTTTTCTTGCTAATTTTTCCCGCTTCGTTTAATCTATTCGCTGAATGAACCATCATTCATTTCCAACAAACAAACAAAACTCTTCGGTTTTGATTAGTAGAGGTTTATGCAAAATAAAACTTCGACGAAACAGGCGCGACCTGCGAAATCCAACAATAACGGCATCGTTGACAAACGCGAGGCGATTTTGCGGGCGGCGATAAAAGTTTTCGCGCAGAAAGGCTATTTCAATTCGAAAGTCGCCGATATTGCGAAAGCGGCGGGCATCGCCGACGGCACGGTTTATCTTTATTTCAAGAGCAAAGACGAGATTCTGCATTCGATTTTCGACCGCGCGATGGAAGAATTTATCGCTGAAGGAAAAAGCGAAATCGCGGAAATCGAATCGGTGGAAAATCGTCTGCGGAGAATCGCCGAACTGCATTTGGAAAAACTCGGCGCAGACCGCGATATGGCGATTGTTTTTCAGGTCGAACTGCGCGGTTCGACGAAATTTATGGAGGAATTTTCGGGCGGCGGTTTCGCCGATTATCTCGACATCATTCGCCAGACGATTGAAGAAGGACAAACGACAGGCGTTTTTCGCAGCGATGTTCACCCGATAACGGCGGCGAAAATTCTTTACGGCGGTTTGGACGAAATGGTGACGAACTGGATCTTATCGAAAAGAAAATATCGCGCTCGCACCGATGGCTGACGAAGTTTTAAAGGTTTTTTTCGGAGGCATAAAAGGTTAGATGAATTCAGGAAACAAAAGTTGAAAATTCGGAAAGCGTCCGTCCGTCATGCTGAAAATGCAGAATCAAAAAGCGGCGCGTGTTCCGCTTTATGCTGACGAGCCGAAAACCGTCGCCGAATTGTTCATTCAAACGGCGAAAAAGCACAATCGCGCCGACGCTTTGAATTTTAAAAAAGACGGCGAATGGCAAAAGATTTCTTCGGATGAAATGATTGCGCGGGCGGAAAATATCGCGCTCGGACTTTACGCTTTGAGTTTGCGAAAAGGCGACCGCATCGCTCTGCTTGCCGCCAATTCGCCCGAATGGACTTTGACCGACGCGGGCTGTCAATTTGCCGGAATCATTGACGCGCCGATTTACACGACGCTTGCGCCGAACGCCGTCGAATACATTATCAAAGACGCGGGCGCGAAAATACTTTTTCTCGAAAATGCCGCAATTTACGAACGTTTGCGACGAAATTTTGCCCGAATGCCCGACGCTTGAACGAATAATATTTTTCGATTTCGGCAAAACGTGAAATCGAAAATTCGTTGTCGCTTGCCGAACTTGGAAACAGCGGCGCGAAATTAAAAACCGAACAATCCGCCTTTGATAAACGATTTGACAACGCCGTTTCGGCGACCGATATTGCGACTTTAATTTACACTTCCGGCACGACGGGCGAGCCGAAAGGCGTGATGCTTTCGCACACCAATCTTGTTTCAACATGTTCTCGACGCGGGCGCGGAACACACGTTTTCGCCGCAAAGATAAACCGCTTTCCGTTTTGCCGTTTTCACACGTTTTCGAGCGCACGGGAATGTATCTTTACATTCTCAACGGAATGGCGGTTTATTACGCCGAATCAATCGAAAAAGCCGCCGACAATCTCGCCGAAGTCAAACCGACGATGTTCGTCGGCGTGCCGAGAATTTTTGAAAAAGTTTATTCAAAAGCGAAAGTCAAAGCGGCACAGGCAAGTCCTTTGAAAGAAAAAATTTTCGATTGGGCGATTGATGTTGGCAAAGAATACGCTTTGCGAAACGAACGTAAACAGCCGATTCCGCGAATTCTCGCCGTCAAACACAGCATCGCCGACAAAATCGTTTTCGCAAAAGCTGCGCGATTTTTTCGGCGGCAATCTGAGTTTCTGCATTTCCGGCGGCGCGGCACTTTCCGACGATATTTCTTTGATTTTCACCGGCGCAGGCATTTCGATTGTGCAGGGTTACGGTTTGACGGAAACTTCGCCGGTCATTTCGACGAATACGCAGATGAATTCACGACTCGGAACGGTCGGCAAACCAATTCGCAACGTGCAGGTTCGCATTGCGGCAGACGGCGAAATCGAAATTTCCGGCCCGAACGTGATGCTCGGTTATTACAATAAACCCGAAGCGACCAGAGAAGCGTTCACCGAAGACGGTTGGTTCAAAACCGGCGACATCGGAACGCTCGACGCAGACGGATATTTGAAAATCACCGACCGCAAAAAGGAACTTTTTAAAACTTCCGGCGGCAAATACATCGCGCCGTCGCCGATTGAACAACTAATCAAAGCCTCGCGCTTCGTCAGCCAAGTTGTTTTCGTTGGAAACGAAAGAAATTTCCCTGCCGCGCTCGTCGTACCGAATTTTGAACAACTGGAAAACTACGCCAAACACAAAAATCTCGACATCAAAACGCCTGCCGAATTCTGCTCGCATCCGAAAATAATTGATTTAATCGAACGCCAAATCGCCGAACTCGACTCAAAATCTTTCAAACTACGAAAAGGTAAAACGAATCGCTTTGCTCGAAAACGAATTCACCGTCGAAACCGGCGAACTCACGCCAACGCTCAAAGTAAAACGCCGCGTTGTTGACGAAAAATACCGCGACATTATCGAAAAAATCTACAGCGAAACCGAAAGAAAACAGTAGTCAAATTATTCGAAGCAGCTGACAGTTCCATTCGATTCCCGAAATCGAATAACCCGATAAATTCTGACGTTGCAGCATTTTGAAAGCATTGGAATATATTCAATTTCAACAATAACCGGGTAGATTCTTGTTGAAACGCAGACCAAACTTATTATCGTCCAGACCAAACTTGTTGGAAAGCAGACCAATCCGGTTGGAAACGAGTTCCGGCGTATCAGAAACCGCTTTCGTCATATACGACGCAACTCTCATCGTATCTCAAAAGTCCGCAGTAAACGCTATTTTCCCGGTGCGCGGATTTGCCGAATGATTTCTCGATTCGTTCGACATAAAATCGCCCGCGATATAATATAATTGATATTCAAACGGCAAAACGGAGAGTTGAAATGATCGAAACTTTGGAAAAAACCAACGAATTAAAAACCGTCAAACTCGAAAAAGACACCTGGATTCTGGAACTTCCCGCCGAAATCTGCCGCAAGGAAGGCTTTGCTGAAGGAACGCTCGTCAGTTTAACGATTAAAAACAGTGGAATCCAGGCATCTTTCGTGAAACCGCCTGCACAGAAATTACAGGAAATCTCGAAGCGGCTGCTTAAAAAGAATCATAAACTTTACGAGGAGCTAAAACGGATTGGCGACTGACGAAATAATTTATCTCGAACTTAATGACGCGTTCTGGCTTCATTTGGATTTGATGAAAGATTGGAACGAAAATCGTTGCGGAGTTGACCATCGAAGTTTAGTTGAATCCGCTTTAGCGCGTCCGAAACACGCGGCGATTTATGAAAATGCGGACATAATCCGTCAGGCCGGCAACGCTTTGTTTCGGACTGATAAAAAATCATCCGTGGCTCGGCGGAAACAAACGCACGGCAACGCATTTAACCGAAGCGTTTCTTGAAATAAACAGCTATTCTCTCGAATATGAAATCAGCGAAATGCTCGAATTAGTTTTAGCCGTCGAATCGGACGCGTGGAAAATTGACGAGATTGAAAATTGGCTGCGTGATAAAGTCATAAAAACGGAGAAGTAAGAATGTTTTATTTCGAGCAGTGGTGGTTTTGGATGTTTCTGGGCTTTCTGGCAGTTTTCTTTGTGGTCATAAAATATAAATCCGGAAAACTGCCACCTAAACAAAAAGCGTTATTCGAATTATCGGCTTCAACGTATATCTTTGGTTTGATAATAATGGTTTTGACATTTAGTTTGTTGATCTCAGGCTTTAGCACTTACATACCAGAAAAGATTGATTCGCTGGAAGAAGCACAGAAAATTTTACAGGAGCATAATAAAAGTCTATATGATCTTAAAAATTCGATTTATTTTTTCTTTCTTTATTTGTGGATGGTGATGTTCCCGGCAATCTTATAATTTTGCAAAAGCGATAACTCCAAATAATGAAGATAAAACTCTCGAATTGAATATTGAGGAAAGGAAACCGATACTTGGATTAAATGACGAGTAAATCTTGAACAATATGAACAATTTTTTTAATGCAAATTTAGCGGAAGTTGATCCGATTATTGCGGACGCGATAGATGATGAAACGAAACGGCAGTCGGGCGGATTGGAATTGATCGCGTCGGAAAATTTTGTGTCCGAAGCGGTTTTGCAGGCGATGGGTTCGGTTTTTACGAACAAATATGCCGAAGGTTATCCGAAGAAAAGATATTACGGCGGCTGTGAATTTGCCGATGTCGTCGAGCAATTGGCGATTGACCGCGCGAAAGAAATTTTCGGCGCGGAACACGCCAATGTTCAGCCGCATTCGGGCGCACAGGCGAATATGGCGGTTTTTCTGGCTTCGCTGAATCACGGCGATAAAATTCTGGGAATGAATCTGTCGCACGGCGGACATTTGACGCACGGGCATCCGATGAATTTTTCGGGAATTAATTTTGAAGTTTCCGATTACGGCGTTTCAAAAGAAACCGAAACGATTGATTACGACGAATTGCAGAAAAAGCGCGAAGAAAATCGCAGCCGAAAATGATTATCTGCGGCGCGTCGGCTTATCCGCGAACGATTGATTTTGCCAGAATCGGCGAGATTGCGCAAATCAGTCGGCGCGATTGTGATGGCGGACATCGCGCATATCGCCGGATTGGTTGCCGTCGGACTTCATCCGTCGCCCGTTCCGCATTGCGAATTCGTGACGACGACGACGCATAAAACTCTGCGCGGACCGCGCGGCGGTTTGATTTTGTGCCGCGAAGAATTTGCCAAAGCCGTTGACAAAGCCGTTTTTCCGGGCGTTCAGGGCGGACCGCTCGTGCATATTATCGCGGCAAAAGCCGTCGCGTTCGGTGAAGCTTTGCGCGAAGATTTCAAAGCGTATCAACAGCAAATTTTAGATAACGCGCAGGCGTTGGCGGAACGAATTAAAAAAGCAAGGTTTGCGGCTTGTTTCCGGCGGCACGGACAATCATTTGATTTTGATTGACGTTTTCGACGACGGCAAAGGAATTACCGGAAAAGTCGCCGAAAAAGCGCTCGACGAGGTTCATATTACGGTCAACAAAAACACGATTCCGTTTGATCAAAATTCGCCGTTCGTCGCGTCGGGAATTCGCGTCGGAACGCCGGCGCTGACGACGCGCGGAATGAAGGAAGCGGAAATGAGGCAAATCGGGCAATTGATCGCTTCGATTATCCGTGAACCCGAATCAGAAAACGTGAAAACGCAGGTGAAAAATGATGTCGCCGAACTGACGGCGAAATTTCCGCTCTACGTCAGCATTTCGGTGTCGAAACCGACGATCAGCGACAAATTTGCGAATCAATTTCAGTCAAGATTTAGATGAATAAAAGGGTTTGATCAATTACCTCATCGCTGAATAAATTCTTTTCACATTTGTCGTGAATTGAAGAATTATTGTTTTCCATCAATGTTCTGTTCGCTTTCAGCTGAAAATCGTCAAATTATCCGAGTCACCGGCTGAAATTGTTCCCGCCGACTTCCAAAGCGACGGCTGTTCGATGTTTCCCGACGGCGATTATACGGATTGCTGCGTCGAACACGATCAAATCATATTTCGTCGGCGGAAGCTGGAAAATGCGCTGGCGAGCCGACAAGAAATTTTACAAATGCGTCGCGGCAAAACGCGGATTTGAACATAAATTAATCGCGCCGTAATGTGGTCGGGCGTGCGCGTTTTCGGCGTTTCCATTTTTGCCGACTTCGTTTCGCTGGGGCTTTCGGACAGGAAAAAAGATCGAAATAATTTCACATCTTTTACATTTATGAGCAATTTATCCGACATCGGTTTTCCCGTGCAGAAGCGAGCAAGACATTAATGTTTTGATTTCAGAGACGATAAAGTATGTCGAATCAATCGATGCCCGCACGGATTTTATCTCAAATTCGCCGACGCTTCGGGCGCGGAAATCTAGTTACAAGGAAATCCCGAACAGGAATTAATCGGTTTTAATCCGCATTTCGCCGGAAAAAGTCAGCGGATCTGTCAGTTTAACGAAAAAAGATTGAACGCGATTCATCACGCGCTCGACGGCGGATTTTACGCGTTGGCAAATCGCAAATGATGCAAACTTGAAACTTCGGTCGCATTGCCATTCGTTTTCGACATTCCAGACTTTCGCATCGTGCCGAAATTTCCAATTGCCGCAAAGTCGTGCGAAATTCAATTAACGGCATTTGCTTCAAACGATTTTCAGATTTTCGACGACGAAAAATCATTCGATGAAAGTCAAAAAGACGAATTAAAATTCGCCGCCAAATCGTTCGTTCCGAGCGGACTTTTCGATTTTGATGCGACAAGACGAATCAGTTGATTTAAGCCAGTGCGCCCGATTGCAAATTTGTCAGGCGAAATAAAAGAATTTGAATTGAAAACAAACGAGCTTTCGGGCGAAAAATTTTACTGGTTTTTAATCGAAACTTTCGGCGGCGAAACGGATGTCGTCGCGGATGTGAAATTAATTTCAAACGAACCGAAAATCGGCGGAATCGTCAGCGGACAATTTTGGCTTTCGGGAAGAATTATTGAACGCCGTCATTACGGCAACTTCGTAAATTACTTATAATTTCGCACGATTCGTGATGAAAATTTTCGACCAAACAATGTTTGAAATTAATCCAATCACAAAACTAAAAACGATCGCAATTAAAATATTCCGCAGTCAAACAAACCATAAATAGTTTCACTAGTAATCGAAACAGTGCCAGGAATAATAGGCAAGCAATTGGAAATCCATAATCTATACTTCCGACAATCAAAACAACGATGATTGTTTTTGGAAGCAAGGTATGAAAATCGATGCGTAATAAAAATCAGAAATTAACCCGTCAAAAAGCCCAATATAAATACTTTATGTTTGAATAAATTTTCTCATCTTCATTTCCTCTGATTCACCGAAATCACATTATCAACATATTCCTTCAAAAGTATCGTCGTGCGAGATCACGAAAAGCTGGTCGAACGTTGTTTTTTGGTGATTTGGCTGATTTGTTCGGCTAATCTTTCGCGGCGTTCCGCGTCCATATTTGTCGTCGGTTCGTCGAAAAACGCTAGTCGAACTTCGGACAATTGTTTTAATAAACGCAAGGCGAACCGACAACGCCGCCGACATTTGTTCGCCGCCGCTAAAGGTTGACGAACGGGCGTTCGTAGCCGTTTTCTTCCAGAACGATGCCGTAATCTTCCGTCCATTTCAAGGTGCGTTCGGCGTTGCCGGAAATTTCGCGGAACATTTGGTTGGCTTCCATCGAAACGTGAAAAACGTAATTTCGGGCGACGCGCGGCGCGGCTTCTTTCAAAGTTTCGCGGATAAATGTCGGTCGCTTCGCCGATTTTTTCGAGCCGTTCTTTTTCCTGAAATTCCGTCTGCATCTGGCGGCGAATTTCCCACAAACGATCTAATTCTTTCGCCAATTCCATTTCGCGCTTTCTCGTGTAATCGAGATTTGCTTTCGTTTCCGTCTGCCGTTTTTCCGCTTCGGCAAGCTGATTTTTTTCGCGCAGATGCGTTTCGCGGTCGTAATTTTCGCTCGCTTCGCCAAATTCTGTTTCGGCTTTTTCCGATTCGTTTTTCAACTTCGTCAATTCGTTGTTCGCCGCTTCAAATTCTCGTTTCGCGTTCGGCAGAAGTTTTCGCCAGATTTTCGTTCGTCAAAAATTCGCGGTGTGCGTTCGCCGTTTGCGTCACGTTCGCCGGAAAATTTTGTCCAGTTCGCGTCCAAATCTTTGTAACTTTCGAGTTTTTCGACAGTGATTCTTTGATCGCTTTCGAGACGTTCGAGATTTTTTTCGATTTCCGTGATTTTCTCGCGAAATTCCGTTTCGCGTTTCGCTTCTTTTTCGTAAAATTGAATTTTCGCTTTCGGGTTGTTCAACGATTTTAATTTCGCTTCGATTTCTGCCAAATCCGTTTTCGATTTGCGCAGAATCTGCCGCGCCGCTTTGCAAGCGTTTCGTTTTCTTCGTTCGAGCCGTTTTCCTTCTTCGTCGATTTCCTGTTCGCGGTTTTGCAAAGTTTCGAGCGTGCGCTAAAAATTTCTCCGCTTCGCGCGAAATTTTCAGCGCGACGGCGTTTTCGCTTTGTCTCTTTTTCATAAGCGGAAATTTCGCGTTTTGACTTCGGAAAACTGGCTTTTGAAAAAAGTTTCCGAGCGTTTCGCCCGGTTTCAGATTCAAACATTTCTGCGACAAAATCGGGCAAATGCCGCCTTTGACCGCCGCTCTGAAATTGCTCGTCGTATTCGAGTCTGCGCGCGCAGTTTCGGCGATTTGTCGCGTGATATCCGTGTCGCGTTTTTGCAAGCATTTCAAAATTCGCCGGCGGTCTGGCTTTTCGTTTCGGCTTCTTTGATATTTGTTTGATTCGCTTTATAACTTTCGCGCAAACGCGTGATTTTTTCGTCGAGACTTTTAATCAGATTTTCTTTCGCCTGCGCGTTCGCCAGATCGATTTCGCAATGCGTTCAGACGCTTTTCTCAAATGTTCCTGTTCTTCAACTCGCGGCTTTAAAGATTTCGATTTCGCGATGCGCGTTCAGAGCTTTTTCCAGATTTTCCTGAAACCGTTTTTGGTCGGCGCCGACGTTCGCCTGCGCCTGTTCGATTTTCGATTTTTCCTGCGTTTAATTTGTCGCGCTCGATGCGCTCGCGTTCGAGTTCTTTTAACATTCCTAGCGCCGCGATATGTGTTTGATAATCCGTTTCGACGAGCTTGATTTTTTCCGCCGCGTCTTTCGCCTGATTCAATTCGTTCTGCTTTTGTTCGAGCGAAATTTCGGCGCGAATTTTTTCCGTTTGCAATTTTTCAAACGCCGATTTCAATTCATTAACTTTCGCTTCGATTTCGTCAAATCGTTTCACCGACGCGCTTTTTTCGGCGACTTCCGAGTTTAATGTTTTCGAGATTTTCGGCGAGTTCGCGCGCCTGTGTTTCGAAAGTTTTATGTTCCTTTCGACCGCTTCAAACCGCGCGAGTTCGCCTTCGGCGCGGGCGATTTTTTCTCTGACGACCGGTGATTTGCGTTTCGATATAACGCGCCGTTTCGCGCAGTTTTTCCGCGCCTTGCCGATATTCTTCGACCTTCAAAAGTTTATCGAAAGCCTTTTTTCGTTCGGCGGCGGTTTCCAGAAAAATCGCGGTAAAAGTTCCCTGCGGAACGCCGATAGCGCGGCGAAAAAGCGCTTCCAAATCGGTTCCGGCTTCAACGCCGAGATGCTGCCACAAAAAGCGCGTAACTTCATCTTTTTTGTCGGCGATTCGCTTTTTCAACTGCGATATCGTAAACGTAATAACCCGTTCCCGTGTCGCGATAAACGCGATACTGCCGCTCGTCCAAACCGCTTTCAAAAGTGACGTTGACCATGCCTTTTTTCGCGCCGCGCCGGACGAAATCGTCTTTTTTATAATCGAGCAAATCAAACAAAGTCCACGCGACGGCTTCGATAATGTCGTTTTCCCTGCGCCGTTCGCGCCGGTAATCGCGGTCGTTCCGCGCTCAAATTCAAACGTCGCCGCTTTGTGAGATTTAATATCTTCGAGTTCGATTTTCGTGATGTGCATAGAATAATTTTAAGGCAACGGCGCGAAAGAAAAAAGCCGGAACAGAATTTTTCAATTAGCGATGATAAAGTTTGGCGATTTCTGTTTTGAGTTCGGGCGGAAAACAGACGCGGTGAATTTGATAACCTTTTTGCAAACCGCGCACCGCCGCGCTGACTTCGGAGATTTCCTTGATTTGCGGATGCGAAAATCCTTCTTCGACGTAAATCATATTTTTCGGCTCGCTTCGCTCCTTCGTGTAAAAATAATAAGGCACGTCGCCCGCGAAATCTTCGATGAAATAATAATTCGGTGTCAAACCGGCATTTTCCACGATCATTTCGCGCGGCTTCGAGAAAATTCTGCGGCGCTCGGGTTCGGGCATATCGAGATCGAAAACTTTGAAAAGTCGGCGATTTAAGAAACCTTTTCGCCAAATCAGACAAAATCTCGTCGTCGTGCGCTGCCATTGTTTGATGTGAAACATTACGTCCGAATCGTCGAGCGCGAGGTGTTCGCTCAAAGTTAATCGCTCGCCTTTCAAGATTTTTTCAAACGGCGTTCCGGCGGCGAACCAGACTGGTTTTCCGTGAGCGAAAAGTTCTCAGAGCGCGGCGCAGAAGTGATTTCAAAATCGCTTCCGCCGAGCGCAGAGTGCGGTGAAAATAAACCTGCCGGAACATATAATATCTCGCCTGCAGATAATCTTCGACGGCGTAAATTCCCCGCGCGGCGACGTAAAGCCGGTCGTTTTCCTCATCAATTTCAAGCGATTTGATAATCCATTCGAGATCGTAAATGCCGTATTTCGCGCCGGTCATCAAACTATCGCGCAGCAAATAATCCATTCGGTCAACGTCTAATTGCGACGAAACAAGCTGCGCGAGAGCCATCGGGCGAAAATCGCCGCGCACGATTGCCGCGACATTTTCGGGCAAATCTGCGGAGAATTCTCGCAAAACCTGTCCGACTTCAGTTTCCTCGCTCAAAACGGCTTCGATAGTAAACTGCTCGTGATGAAAATTCAGAATCGTTTCGATAACGTGCGAAAACGCGCCGTGTCCGATGTCGTGCAGCAAAGCGGCACAGCGCACGGCGATTTGCGTTTCAGCGGAAATTTCATATTTCAATTTGAGTTTTTCGAGCGTTCTGGTCGCCAGATGAAGTGCGCCGAGCGAATGAGTAAAACGCGAATGTTCCGCCGCCTGATAAGCAAAAAGCGCGAGTCCGAGCTGTTTGATGCGGCGCAAACGCTGAAATTCCGCCGTGTCAATCAGCCGCGCGAGCAATTTGCCCGCCGCGTCGTCGGTTTTCAGGCGAATAATGTTGTGAACCGAATCGCGGTAAATTTTTTCCGACAAAATTTTCTCCTTCTCATGAATCGCCATAAAATGCTCTTCAATCTTATCCTAAAAAAATCTGAAAATGCCCCTGAAGATTTCTCGCGTCAAATAATTCACGCCGGTCTGTCCTTATCAATTGAAAACCAGCTTCGGCGAATTGTTCGTTTGCAACGAGAAAAAGTTCGACGTTATGTTTGGAAATTCCGAAATGCGAGAGCCGCGCGACGGCCAATGCGCCCGCCGCGCATAAAACCGTCGGCAGGCGCGCGCGTCCAACCCGCTTCGAGCAGTCAGACATCTCACCCCTTGACGAAAAGGGCGAGCGAACCGCCGAGACTGGCATTTTCATACGGGAAACGATGCGATTTTCCGTTTCGATCTGCACATTCGCGCCGGTTCGATTAGTTTCAGCGGCGATTTCGATCAGCGAATCAAATAGCCATTGGACGCTCGTCTGCCGAAGCATATCGTTGGTCGCCCGCAGCGCGAGATATTCTGCAACGTCTTCGCGCCCTGATGTTTGGGCTTTCGCTCGGGCTTCGTTTAATCGGTTTGTCCAAATTTTTTCGAGTTCGTTCATTAATTTTCGAGCATAGAAACGCGCGTCGATCGAGGCAATTTCGTGATATTATTTTCCAATTATAAACGAATTTATTGCATCTGACTTTTATTATATGAAAAATTTAGCCGTTTTTACTTTACTCATTTTATTTTCGCTCACCGCGTTCGCTCAAACCACGAAACGCAATTCGCGCACGACGAAAAAACCTGTCGCGGCAGTTAATCCGGCGACCGAAAAGGAAGATTTTGACAAAGCCGTCGCGCTTACCGACACGGCGGAAAGAATCGCCGCTCTGAAAAAATTTAACGAAAATTATCCGAAATCGAATCGAAAAAACGCGTGCTCTCGAATTGATCACCAGCGGACGCGCTGCGCTCGCCGACGAAAAATTGCGTGCCGGCGACCGCCAAGCCGCCGTCGAATTTTTCAAACTCGCCGTCAGCGAAACGCACGAAACCCGTTTCCGACAAACTATTTACCGAAGTCATTCTGCAAATTCCGAACAGTTTGTTTTTTCGCGGCGAAGGCAGCGCGGCAATTGATATTGCCCGACTGATCGAAGAAAAAGCTGACGGCAACGCGAAACAAACGCTCGCGCTGGCGACGTTTTATCTCAGCACGGAAAACGCCGCCGAAGCCAAACGTCTGGCAAACAGCGCCGCGCAGCTGGAGCCGAATCTGCCAGCCGCTTATCAAACGCTCGGCCTGGCAAACCGGATGAATTTTCAATTTGAAGAATCGGCTAATGCGTATTCAAAAGTCTCTGGAACTCGATGCGAATTCGGCGATTTCTAAACGCAGTCTGGCGGAAATGAAACGCGCCGCCGGCAAATCGCCCGAAGCCGTCGCGCTTTATCGTGAAATTTTAGCCAAAGACGCAACCGACGGCGCGGCGCAAACCGGTTTGATTCTCGCGCTTTTTGATGCCGACAATAAAACCGAAGCCGAAACGGAACTGGCAAAATCGCTCGAAGCGAATCCGAATAATTTGTTTCTGCTCGTCGGCGCGGCTTACTGGTATGCGGCGCACAACGACAGCGCGAAAGCCGTCGAACTGGCGGAAAAAGCCGTCGCCGTCGAGCCGCGCTACACCTGGGCGCGAATCGCTCTGGCGCGCGGTCTGATGCTCCAAAAACGCCCGCTCGAAGCCGAAAAAACTCTGCTCGCCGCCCGACAGTACGGCGATTTTCCGACGCTCGATTACGAATTGGCGGCGGCGCGTCTGCAAGCCGGATTTTACCGCGAAGCCGCCGAAGGTTTACAGAAAAAGTTCATCGTCAAAGACAATTTGATCGAAACCAATCTCGGCGGTCGCGTCGCCCGCAATGCCAGAACATTTATCGAACTGCTCGCCGCCGAACGCCGCGCGAGTATTTTTCAGCCGTTTGCGGCGGACAATATCGAAATTGCTGACAAGCTGAAATCACTGCTCGATTTTTCGCACAAACTCGAAACGGCAAGCGACGAGGAAATCGTTGCGGCGACCGACGAATTCGTCAAAGGCGACGACAAAATGAAGCTGCACCGCCAGATTTTCGCCGCCAATCAACTCGTCCTGAAAAGAAAAGCGCTGCCGAAAGCTCTGGAATTAACCAAATCGGCAGTCGGTCTGGTTGATGCGGGTTTGGAAGTGTCGGATGCGGCGGCGGCGGTTTTGGCGGATGAACTGTATCAAAGCCGCCAGTTCGCGCTCGCGCGGAACGAATTCATTCTCGTGCCGGATTTGCCGCGCCAGACGCTTTCCAATATTGTGCGCGGGCGGATCGAAGATGTCGCCGGAACTGCTTTACTGCAAGACAATAAACCCGTCGAAGCGGTCACGCGAATGAAACGCGCCGTCAGCGTTTTACCGGAAAAAAGTTCGTTCTGGCGCAACTCGCTGTGGCGGCTCGGAACGGCGCAGGAAGCAACGGGAAATAATAAAGACGCGCTTGACGCTTATATCAAAAGCTACACGAACGGCGAACCCGACTTGATTAAATACGGCGTTATCGAATCAATTTATCAAAAAATCAACGGCAGCACGGACGGTTTGGAAGCGAAAATCGGCAGCAAGCCCGCGTCGCTGGTAACGGACACTTTAATCGGCAGCAAGCCGAACGAAAAGGCTGTTTTCAAAAATGAACCTGCGGTCGAAACAAAACCGGCAATTGCGCCGACAGTCGAAACGAAAAATACACAGGAAATTGCCGCGACCGAAACCACAGGTAAAACCGAACCTGCGCCGACACCGGAGACGATAACGGAAATTGAAAGTTTCAAAACCGAAAGTTGAAGAAACGCCCGCTGAAACCCCGACTCCGAAAATCGAACCAACGCCCGACCAGCCGAAAGCTGAACCGACACCGCCGGTTAATAATTCGATTTCGGAAAATAAACCGAAATCGCTTTTCGAGCCGATTATAATTAGTGTTCCGAAAACTGAACCGACGAAGAAAACAATTGAAATAAAACCGGAAGCGAAAACACAGACGGAAAATGTCGCGCTGAAAACCGAAACTAAACCCGCCGAAATTGTCGCTGAAGCAAAACCGCAAGATACCGAAACACGTCCGCGCGTAATCGTCACGGACGGTTTGAAGGAAACCGTCGCCGCGCCAATAATTCCGCAATGCAAAATTATTTCCGGTCAGGATACGGTTTCGATTGTCAATAACGGCGGAAATCAGAGCATTCTGCTTCGTCTCGAAGGCGAAACGGATAAAAATGAAATCACCGCTGCGTCGAGCAGTCCGGCAGATGTCGAAGTTGCGCTTGAACCGGAATTCGGCGGGCTGACGAACCGCTCGTTTTTTTCGGTCAAATCAATCAGCCGCAAGACCGGAATATTCACTCTGATATTTGAATCGGCGTGCGGCAAAAAAGAAATTTCCGTAAAGGTACGTTAAGCAGTTTTATGAAAACATTTATTTTATTGACAATTTTATCAAGCCTTTTCGTTTCCGCCTGTTTTGCGCAAACTCGCAAAACTCCAATCAAAACTAACGCACCGAAAGCGATTGAACCGCCGACAGTAGCGGAACTTTCCGAAGCCGAATGGAAAAATTTAACTGACGCGCTGCAAGCTGAAGAATGGAAAACATCGGCAACAGTCGCCGCGAAGTATCTGGAAAAACTGAAAATTGACAACGATAAAAAACAGTTGGCACAGCTTCGATATTTTTATCTTTATGCGCTCGCCGGAAAAATTCTTGCTGCCTCGTCGGTCAAAGTTCCGATTGAAACCGATTCGCTCTGGAACGAATTGGACACGGCAATCGGCAAGTTTACCGGCAAGGAATTCGTCTTGCCGCCGCGCCGCTCGCTCGCCGAATGCAAAGAAGTTCTCAATTATATCTGCGCCGTCAAAGACAACGAACGCACCGCTCGTATTACGGCAACAAATAAGGAAGGCACGCAGATTCATTCGTTCGATTACGTTTTGTTCGATAAAAAAATCCCTTTCGAACAGTTTGCCGGCAAAGAAATTTTTCTCGGCGGACGTTTGAAACGCGCCGAATTTAATCAGGATATGTCGAAACTGTGGGTGATGCGCTTGATATTTGAGAACGGCTTCGCGCGCGTCGTCGTGCCGGACGAAAAATAATTAAATCTCTTAAAACGGTACAGAAGTTGGTTAACTGAACAATCAATGGTGGATATTCTGCATTCTAAATTTTATTTCGTAAAAACCCATAGAAGATTTTTTCCGGTAAAGTTTTAGAATCAAAATGTAAAATTGCTTCTTTGCGGGATTTCGGATTAGTCTCTTAATCTTTAAAACAGCACGATAAAGTTTTTCTCAACGTTTCTCAGCGCAAATCGCGCGTCTCTGCGGTAATATTTGTACGCGGTAAAATTAGTCTAAGATTTCTCGGAGGAAAATTTTGAAAGCAGAAGAGAAACGGCTGGCGGAAGCCACAAGCGGCGAGAAAAATTGGAAGCGTTGGGGCTGTTACGTCAGCGAACGCGCGTGGGGAACGGTGCGGGAAGATTATTCAAAAGACGGCGCGGCGTGGGATTATTTTCCGTTTGAACACGCGCTTTCAAAGGCGTTTCGCTGGAACGAAGACGGCATCGCGGGAATTTGCGACCGCAAACAGCGCATCTGTTTCGCCGTTTCGCTGTGGAACGAAGAGGACGCTATTTTGAAAGAGAGACTTATTCGGACTCGGCGGCAACGTCGGCAGTCACGGCGAAGATGTCAAGGAATATTATTTTTATCTCGACAACACGCCGACGCATTCGTATCATGAAATATCTCTACAAATATCCGCAAACCGCTTTTCCCTACGAAAAACTTTACGCGGAAAATGCCGCACCGCGATAAATCTCAGCCCGAATACGAATTGCTCGACACCGGCATTTTTGATGAAGATAAATATTTTGATGTTTTCATCGAATACGCCAAAGCCGATGCTGAAGATATTTGCATAAAAATTACGGCGCACAATCGCGGACGCGAATCGGCTCCGCTGCATATTTTGCCGACCGTCTGGTTTCGCAATCGCTGGTCGTGGTATGAAAAGGCGAATAAACCGGCGATGTCAGAAGTCGAAAGCGAATTGGAAAATCTTTCGGTCATTCATCTTAACGAAGAAAAACGCGGCGATTTTTCGCTGACCTGCGCGGGCGCGAATGAGATTTTCTTTACCGAAAACGAAACGAATTACGAAAAAATTTACGGCGGAAAAAATGCCTCGCCGTTTGCCAAAGACGGAATTAACGATTTTATCGTCAACGACAAAAAATCAGCCGTTAATCCAGAAAAAACAGGAACAAAAGCGGCGGCGCATTATGTCTTCAACGTCGCGCCGCAATCGTCCGAAACCGTTTACCTGCGCCTCAGCCGTCAAGATTCAAATATCAATCAAGCGTTTCAATCCAGCGGCAAATTCATTCACGACTGCGAATATGTTTTCGTTGAAAGAAAGCGGGAAGCCGATGAATTTTACGCCGAAATTATTCCGGACAATTTAAGCTATGACGCGCAAAACGTGATGCGCCAATCGCTTGCCGGAATGCTCTGGTCAAAACAGTTTTATCATTACGTCGTGAAAAACTGGCTCGAAGGCGACGGAAAATTGCCTGCGCCGCCGGTTGAAAGATTGAAGGGCAGAAACTCCGATTGGACGCATCTGTATAACGACGACGTGATTTCGATGCCCGATAAATGGGAATATCCGTGGTATGCGGCGTGGGATTTGGCGTTTCACTGCGTCGCGCTCGCGCCGATTGACTCGGAATTTGCCAAAGAACAGCTTGTTTTACTGCTTCGCGAATGGTATCATGCATCCGAACGGGCAAATTCCGGCTTACGAATGGGCGTTCGGCGATGTCAATCCGCCGGTTCACGCTTGGGCGGCGCTACCGCGTTTATCAAATCGAAGCGAAACGCACGGGCAAACCCGATCGCAAATTTCTGGAAAAAGTGTTTCATAAACTGCTTTTGAATTTTACGTGGTGGGTCAATCGCAAAGACGCGGAAGGCAACAATATTTTTGAAGGCGGTTTTCTCGGACTTGATAATATCGGCGTTTTCGACCGCAACACGAAATTGCCGAACGGCGCGATTTCTCGAACAATCTGACGGAACTTGCTGGATGGCGATGTATTGCCTGAATATGCTGGCGATTGCGGTTGAACTCGCCAAAGAAGATCAGGTTTACAGCGACGTAGCGAGCAAATTTTTCGAGCATTTCGTTTATATTTCCGACGCGATGAACAATCTCGGCAACGAAAACACCGAACTTTGGAACGAACGCGACGGGTTTTATTACGACGTTCTGCATCTCGAAGACCAGCGCAATATTCCGATAAAGGTGCGCTCGATGGTCGGTTTGATTCCGCTTTTCGCCGTTGAAACTTTGGAAGATAAATGGCTCGATCATCTGCCCGAATTAAAAAAACGCACCGAATGGTTTCTGCAAAATCGCGCAGATTTGACCGATGACATTGCTTGTATGCAGCAAGAAGGCAAAGAAAACCGGCGGCTTTTGGCAATTGTCACCAAAGATAAACTGCGAAGTATTTTGCGCTATATGCTTTCGGAAAACGAATTTTTGTCCGAATTCGGCATTCGCGCGCTTTCGCGTTTTCACAAATCAAATCCTTACTCAATTTGACATCGAAGGCAATCACTACGAAGTCAATTACGAACCGGCGGAATCAACGACCGGAATGTTCGGCGGCAATTCAAACTGGCGCGGTCCGATTTGGTTTCCGATGAATTTTCTGATGATCGAATCTTTGCAGAAATTTGATTTTTACTACGGCGATTCATTCAAAATCGAATTTCCGACCGGCTCTTCAAAAATGCTGACGCTCTGGGAAGTTTCGCAGGAACTGTCACAGCGTTTATCGAATATTTTTCTCAAAGACAGCGAAAATCGCCGCGCCGTGTTTCGGCAATCACGGAAAAATTTCAAACCGATGAACACTGGCGCGATCACATTTTGTTTTATGAATATTTTCACGGCGACAAAGGCATCGGTTTGGGCGCGAGCCACCAAACTGGCTGGACGGGTTTGATCGGCAAAATGCTTCAGCAAATCGCCGATTATTCGCGTGAAAAAGCTGAGTAGAAAAATATCGGCTCGGCGCAAAAATTGAACTGCAAGGAATTTGGCAATCATCCTTAGATTCAAACTTTTTACTTTTGCTTTTTTCCTGTCTACCCTTAAAAATATGCCTGGTGCCGGTCGTCGCAAAGCAATAATTTTCTTTCTCGCTCTGGGAATTTGTCTGATCATAATTGCGATTGCGCTCAATGTCGGCTGGATTCTGCTCAATTTGCGCGAAGTCGCGCTGCTCGTTTTCGGGGTCATTTTCTTTGCGATTATCATTACGGGATTGGTGTTGAATACGATTTTTCTGGTGCGCGAGATTCGCCGCAACGAACAGCACGATGCGTTCTTAAACGCCGTTACGCACGAACTGAAAACTCCGATTGCGTCAATTCGCCTGTATCTCGAAACCTTGCAAAGACGCGACGTTAAAGAAGAAAAGCGGAAGGAATTTTACGCGGTGATGCTTGCCGATACCGACCGGCTTTTAAATACGGTCGAGCAGATTTTGAAAGCCAGCAGTACGCGCGAAAAAGATCGCCAGCTAAATATCGCCGACATAAATTTAGCTGAACTGCTTAAAGAATCCGCCGAGCGCATCAAAATTCGCTACGATTTGAGCGACGGCATCCTAAATATTGCGCAAACTGATGAAAACATCAAAGTCCGTGGCGATTACGATGAATTGCAGACGGTTTTTACAAATCTTCTGGACAATGCCGTGAAATATTCGGAAAAGGAAATCAAAGTAACGATTGCCGTCAGAAATCTCAATGAAAAACTCGTCGTCGTGCGAATTAAAGATTCGGGAATGGGCATTGCGCCCGCTGAACTAAAACGAATTTTCAAGCGTTTTTATCGAGTTTCGAGCCGCCGGATGCAGAAAATGAAAGGCACGGGTTTGGGACTTTTTATCGTGCGCTCGATTATAAAAAAACACGGCGGAAGCATTTTCGCCGAAAGCAAGGGCGAAGGCAAAGGCAGTACTTTTATTATCCAACTGCCGAAAGTCCCCAAAGGAACGCCGTCATCTTGACGGCTTAACTTGATGCCGTCAAGATGACGGCGTTCCTTAAACTATGAAAATTTTGATCGTCGAAGACGAAAAACACATCGCGGACGGTTTGAGTTTCAATCTCGAAGCCGAAGGTTTTGAAACGCGCATTGCGGCTGACGGACGAATCGCGCTCGACATTTTAAATCAGGAAATAAATTTCGACGCGATTGTTTTAGACGTGATGCTGCCCGAAATTGACGGCTTTGAAGTGGCGAAAATTTTACGCGAACGAGAGAATTTCACGCCGATTTTGATGCTGACGGCGCGAAGTCGTCCCGAAGACGTTCTGCTTGGGTTTGAAGCCGGCGCGGACGATTATCTGTCGAAACCGTTCGAGCTGCAAATTTTTCTCGCGCGTCTTAACGGGCTTTTGCGGCGGCGCGAATGGTTCAAAAAAGAAACGAAATCGCCGAGCGAAATCGAGATTTACGAGATAAACAACCGGCTGATAGATTTTTCCAACCTCGAACTCCGCAGCGAAACGGAGACGATTAATTTGACTTTGATGGAAGCGAGATTGCTCAAATACTTGATTGAAAATGCCGGAATTGCCGTGTCGCGCAAAACGATTTTGGAAGAAGTCTGGGATTTGAACGAGGAAACCGATACGCGCGCCATTGATAATTTTATCGTGCGTCTCAGACGTTATCTGGAAGACGCGCCGGAAAGCCCGAAAATCCTCCAAACCGTGCGCGGCATCGGCTATCGTTTCGTGAGCGATAACTAGCGAGACAACTTTTCGCCTTGTGTTTTCTTCTAAAAACGGTAAGATAAAAAGCTCTTCCACAAGTTTGGGGGCGACAGGCTTCGACAGGGGCTTGTATAGATCTTTGGATGCACGTCGGGCGTGTTTGTAAGCTCGTTAAAACTACATTCAAAACACAAATGCCAATACAGAAATGGCTCTTGCTGCCTAGTTAATTCTAGCCCGCAAGTGTTTCCCCGCAAGTCAGCTTGAAGCGCGCGAAGGAAGCATAACTTATTTTAAGCTAGCTCGATTTCTCCGTCTGCGAAATCGAGCGAAATGTTAGCCGGACTAGCGTTTGAAAAGGTCTTGTTAGTTCACTTACTTTTCAAAAGCGAAACTAAATAGAGAATTAACTAAACGTGTAGATTCTTCAGGTCGCAACCTTTGGATGCGGGTTCGATTCCCGCCGCCTCCACCAAACTTTTCCCGCAAAACCTCAAAAAATTCTTGCTTTTAGTACGCAGTCCGCAATGCGTTTATTCGATTGAATCAACTAGCGCGACATTTTCCGCTTCCGACGGTTATTTCTCTGTTTAAATTCCCACTATCAACGAATTAACGGTTGGCTTTGGCTAATCGCCAAAGCCAACCGTCGTGAAGCCAATTGATTTATAACAAGTTTAAATCCAACAAAAGACTGGCTCGTTTAATTTGACTTAACCGGCGCGGGCGGACGATTCGGAAGTTTCGTCGGCACGGTCGCCATTTTCTTCAATACTTCCTGCACGGCGCGTTCCAATTGCGGATCGCCGCCCGGCGATGACGGATTTCGGATCGTTTTCGACTTCGATGTCCGGGTCAACGCCGTAGCCTTCGATGACCCATTCGCCTTTCGAGATTCGACATTCCGAATTCCGGCACGCTGACGCCGCCGCCGTCAATCAAACCGCCGCGATTCGGAGATGCCGACGACGCCGCCCCACGAGCGTTTGCCGATGAGCGTTCCCAAGCCGGCTTGACGAAACATATACGGGAAAATATCGCCGTCCGAAGCGGAATTTTCGTTCAAAATCGCGACCATCGCATTCGGCGCGGCGGCATCCGGATAAGTCGTCGCAGAATCGTTGATGCGGTCGAAATTTACGCCGAGAGCCTTGCGGCGCAGGCGTTCGATAATCATTCTGCGAAACGTTTCCGCCGCCGTTGGCGCGAACGTCAACGACCATTCCTTCTTTATCGAGCTGCGGATAATACCATTTGATAAATTCGCGGATTCCCGCCGCGCCCATATCGGGAATGTGAATATAGCCGACGCGACCGTTCGTCATTTGCGCGACGCGGTCGCGGTTTGCCGTTACCCAATCGAGATAAATCAAATTGCTTTCGTCGGTAATCGGGCGATACGAAATCTGCCTCGCGCCGGTTAAAGTCGGCGTTGAATTAACGGTTAAAACGACGGGCGCGTCGGCTTTGCCGCGCAAATATGAATAAATATCGCGGTCAGCCGTGACGTTTTCGCCGTTGATTTGCAAAATATAATCGCCGACTTTGGCGTTGACGCCGACTTCACGTCAGCGGCGAACGATAAATTTCCTCTTCGTTTTCGCCTTCGTAAATTTTCGAGATTTTGTAGCGATTCGCCGCTTTATCAATTTCAAATCTCGCGCCCGGAAGCGCGACGCGGATGCGCGGCGGCGTGTTGAAATCGCCGCCTTCGATGTAAGAATGCTGCGTGGCGAGTTCGGAAATCATTTCGGAAATAACATAATTCAAATCCGAACGATGCGCGACATACGGCAGCCAGGTTTTATATTCGTCGCGGATTTTTACCCAATCGAAACCGTGCATATTCGAAACGTAAAACCAATCGCGGTAACGCCGCCAGACTTCGTTGAAAATCTGATTCCATTCTTCCGACGGATTGATTTCGGTCATCATTCCGGCGGTCGAAACTGTCTTTTTGCCGCTCGCGCCGCTGCGGCGTCGCGTCCATCACGGAAAAAGCCGCCGCCCTGCCCGACAATGATTTTCGAGCCGTCCGCTCGATAAGCGAATAACGTTCCCACGCCGTCCATCAAAACGGTTTCCTTGCGGTCTTTCATCGAGAAAATTCGCAGAGAATTCGGACGGTCGGATCTGTCTGCCGTAATAAAACGCGGGTCCGACAAAATAAAGCAGATGTCCGGTTTTCGCCGTCAAACCGCCGTAATTATCGGCGTTGCAGCGGAACGCGCGTCACGCGCTGACGTGATGCCGTCAAAGTCAATCGTTTCAGGCTTTTGCGCGACGGAACATTTTTCTTTGCGGCGTTCGCGATCAGGCGTTCCGGTCGGCGCGGAGTCGGCGAAACGGAAGCGGTCGGCTGCGGCTGTTTTTCGTCAACCGGATGTTCGGATCAGTCGGCGGAGTTAATTCATCTTTGTCCGGCGCGGCGTCGGCGCGATGCGTCACTTCGTCCGATTCGGGCGGAAACGGATTTTTCACGTCTTTGCGAAGCGCGAGCGCGTAAACGAGCGTCGAGCGATTGCCCGCGAAATTAAATTCCTTGTCGGAAATCTGCGGCGCGAATTCGCGGTCGCTCAAGTAATAAAGATAATCGCCCGACGGATCGAACGTCGGATTCTGCGAATTAAACATCGGATCGGTGACGCGATTCAATTTGTTGTTCACGACATCGTAAACGTAAACCGAACTGTAACCGCCGTTGTTCGACGCGGCTTTGTCGTTCATCGAAAACGCCAGATAATTGCCTTTCGGCGACCATTCGTAATCGTTGATTTGACCGTTCGCCGCGTCAACGATTTGCTTCAAACTTTTATCGGCGAAAGTGTAAATGAAAATTTTGCCGTCTTTATCGGAAAACGCGAGCCGTTTGCCGTCGCCCGACCATTCGGGCGAATATCTCTGCGCGGGCGCGACGCCGCCGTTTGTCAATTGCACGGCTCGCTCATTCCGTCCTGCGCGATCAGTCCAAACTTCGTCTTCGCCGCTTCTGTCGGAAATAAAAGCGATGCGCGAACCGTCCGGCGACCAGCGCGGAAATTTATCGTGCGCGTCGGACGAATGCGTCAAATTGCGCGTGCCGCCTTTTTCGACCGGAGCGCGAGAAAATATCGCCGCGCGCGCCGAACAAAACGCGCTCGCCTTTCGGCGACAACGCGACGTTTTCCAAAACCTGCATCGCGTTGATCGTGCGCGGACGTTTATAAACGCCGTCGTCCGGGACATTGATATTTAATTTCTGTCGATTTGTTATTTTTTGTGTCGAGAATTTCCAGTTCGCCGTTGCGTTCGTAAACAATGCGCGATTGATCGTCCGACGAAGCCCAGCGCACTTCCCAATCTTTGAAATTCGTCGCCGCAGTTGTTTTGCCCGATTGCGACATCGTAAGCGTAAAGATTAAATTTTCCGTCTTTATCCGAATTGAAATAAATCTTGTCGCCGATC
The DNA here is from genome assembly GCA_963761145.1 of Pyrinomonadaceae bacterium. Taxonomy (GTDB): domain Bacteria; phylum Acidobacteriota; class Blastocatellia; order Pyrinomonadales; family Pyrinomonadaceae. The sequence continues at coordinate 34,664 of CAVXFU010000010.1, read as the reverse complement.
CACATCGCATCGCGCCACGGGCGCACGCCTTCGGAGATTTTCTTCGCGTCGTTCGTCGCCAAATCGTAAATATAAAGCGTGTTTGCCTGCCCGCCGCCGTAGCGTTTTTCCGAACGGAAATCTCTCGTGCGCGGCGAATAAACCATTCGCTTGCCGTCCGGCGAAAAATCGCCCGAACCGGCTTCGGGCATCGGCAGCGCGATCAGGCGAACCGCCGTTCATCGAAATCGTGTAAAGTTTGGAAATCGGCAAAGTGTAAGAATCGCTTCTGCGAGCGAAACACGATTGACTGCCCGTCGTTCGTCCAGCCCAAAACCTGATTATCGTAACCCCAGCGCGGCGCAAACGGACCTTTCGCCGGATAAAAAGTCAGTTGTTTCGGTTCGCCGCCGGTCGAAGGCACGACGTAAACCTGCTCGTCGCCGTCGTATTGTCCGGTAAACGCGATCCATTTTCCGTCGGGCGAAAATTTTCCGAAAACTTCCATTCCCGGATGCGCCGTCAAGCGCACGGCTGTGTCCGCCGCTTGTCGAAGCCGTCCACAAATCGCTCGCGTAACTGAAAACCACGCGGTCGCCTTAAATGTCCGGAAAGCGTAAAAGTTTGGTTTGCGCCAGAGCGGGCAAAGCAAACAGCGTAAAAATAAAAAGAGTCTTGACGAAGACTTTTGCAAACATTTGATTCTCCTCCGATAAATAAAAAGATGCGTCGTAATTTTGTAAAGCTGAACTAACTTTGCCCGTTAATTAAACCAGGCTCCGAATGGTCAATATTAAATACGATGATTCTGGACATTTCTTACGAAAGCAAGGCGAAAAAAGTTACAAATCAATTAACGGATAAGCGGCTTTAGAAGAAAGTTTAACTTAAAACAACGCTTCTCGCGTCGAAATGAAGCGTGATATTGGCAAAGTAACGCTTCATTTCGCCGATATGAAGCGTGCTATTGGCAAAGTAACGCTTCATATTAACGATATGACGCGTCATATCGTTAATATGAAGCGTGATCTCGTCGAAACGAAGCGTGATATTTGCCAATATGATGCTTCATATTGGCAATATCACGCCTTACTTTAATGAAATCAAACGTGACTTCATTAAAGTAAGGCGTGATTTTGACCGGCTGATTCTTTAGCGTCAGCGGTTTGCCGCCATTTTCTTTTCCTTCGCCTTAAACATTTTGTCGTCAATCGCCACGTTGTGTTTGACTTCCTTCACGGTCAAAATCAAATCGCCGTTGCCGACGGTTGAATTGACGGTTTTGAAAGGGATCATCACGCCGTCAACTGCTCGGTAATCCGTGTAAACTTCCGAATACGGCGTGCTTTGGCTGCTGGTCGAAGACGAACTGAGCGATTCGAGCTTGAGCGGCAGAAATGTTTTCTGCGAAAAATAAATCGTATCTTTGTTCGCTTTTTCCGGCTCGAAAACGACGACAAACGCATCTTCGTCGCCGACTTTCGCCGTGCCCTTCATCTGCGCCGTTTTGTAAAGCGTTTTCCAATCAAGCAAACCGTAAAAATCCGCCTTGAGACGCGCGTCTTCAAGCTGCCTGCCGCTGTAAACTTCGGTGGGCGCGAAGCTGACTTCTTCGCCGCCGCTTGCGCCGTCGAAATATTCAAACAAAGTGCCGATTGCTTTGCCGAACGCGGTCATTAAAGTCGTATCCTGCGCCGACATATTCGGAGCTTTGCTGTAAATCGTTCCCGTTCCTTTCACGCCCTGATGCACAAAATCAAAATCAATCTTCGCCTGCCGCGAATTTAATTTGCGCCAATTGGCTTCGCCGCCAAGCGCATTGATAACTTTTGCCATCAATTCGTCAACGGTTATTTTCGGCACGTTGGAAACGGCACTATCCTCAAGGCGATTAAAATTAAATTCGCCTTCAGGCTGTAAAATTGTGATGGCGGTAATTTTACCGCTCGCGCTGCGTTTCGGTTTGATTTTATAACTATCAGGCAATGGATTGAGCGAGAAAAGGTCCTTTTCCTTGTCGCCGAGCGTATAAGGCTGTTGACCTTCGATATTGAGCGTCACTTTACCGTCCGCCGAGGAAATTTCGACAACTTTCGTCGCGTCTTTGTCCGAAGCGTATTTGCCGACGAGTTCCTTCGCCGCTTCGGAAACGGTCACGGGAAGTTTTCCGTCAGCCGCTACTTTCGGCAAAGTGAAATTTCCCTGCGGCTGTTCGAGCAACGCTTCCGAATCTTTGAAAGTAATAAAAAATCCGTCGGGTGCGCCTGTTAATTTGTATTTTCTTTCGCCGACTTTTTCCAGAATATAAGTTGGTTGTCCGGGAACGACGGCGACGAATTTGCCGTCCTGCATTTTGATTTCGATGTCAAAACCGGCGGCTTCAAAACGATAACTGCCCATTTCCTTCTGCGCGTCGGCAGAAACCGTTTGATTTGCGGCGTTCGGATTTCCCAAAATATTTTCCCAGACAATCGGCATTAATTCGCCGCCGAGACTTGAACCGGAAACATTCGTCAGCATCACAAAACCGAGTTTTTTTTCGGGAATCATCGCCACCATCGAATTAAATCCGTCAATGTTGCCGCCGTGCTGAACGACTTTCATTCCGTTCCAGTCCTGCAAAAACCAGCCCAAACCGTAACTCGTTTTGCCCGCGACCGTCATCTGCGGTTTCAGCCATTCGTCATAATTTTTTTCGGAAACGAGGCGTTTGCCGCCGACTTCGCCTTTGTTTAAAACGAACCGAAGCCACTGCGCCATATCTTTCGCGCTCGAATTAATCGCGCCCGCCGGAGCGATTTCGTCAATGTTGCGAAACGGCAGTTTTTCCGTTGCTTTAGTGTCGAAATTGTAATCGTAACCGAACGAATAATCTTTCGATTTCTGCATTTTCGCAATGCTCAAATTTGAATTGGTCATTCCGAGCGGCGCGAAAATTTTCGTTTCGATGACTTTTTCAAACGGCTGTTTCTCGACTGTTGAAGAGATTTCGCCCGCCGCTAAGAACATCACGTTTTGATATTGAAATTTCTCGCGCAATTTCGCCTGCGGTTTCGCCTCGCCCGCAACTTTAATAATTTCCTCGCGGTTCAACTTTCCCGAAATCCAGGCTAAATCCGTCCGGTTCAAACCCGAAGCGTGCGACAAAATATCTCGAATCGTAATATTTTTGTCCGTTTCCGCGTCGTTGATTTTGAAATACGGAATATACTTTTTCGGATTGTCCGCCAAAGACAATTTCCCTTCGTCCTGCGCCATCAAAATTGACAGCGCGGTAAATGCTTTCGATGCCGAACCGATGGCAAACTGCGTGTCGGCAGTGACGGGAATTTGTTTTTCAAAATCCTTGTAACCGAAACCCTTCATAAAAATTATCCGGTCGTCTTTAACGATGACCAAACTCATTCCCGGAATGCCGAGTTCCTTGCGTCTGGCTTCGGTTTTTTGCTCAATCGCCTGGAGCCGCGTCTGCAAATCAGCCGAAACTTGTGTCGGTGCCGAAGTCTGCGCCTGCGCCGCCGTCGGCAAAGAAATTGCCAATATCGAAAATATCAAAACGAGCGAAAGCGTAAATCGCAGGTCATTTTTGGAATTCATAATTTTATTTTTGCTCCGAAAATCGGTTGATGAAAAATACACTTATGCTTACGGCAAATCAGCCGAAAAGTTTTCTTATTTCTTCGCATCAACGTCTGCGAGATTCAAATGCTCGATATAATTTTTAAGATACTTTTCCACAAGTGGAAAATGCGGCTGAGGAAATTTTATATTTGCCATTCAGCAATTAGCGTTTACAATTACCAGTTATGGGACTAGCAAAGTTAAAAACCAAAATCAGCGTCGAAGAGTATCTCGCAGGCGAAGAAATCAGCCCTGTGAAATACGAATACGTTTACGGCGAAGTTTACGCGATGGCTGGAACAAGCGACAACCACAATCGGATTGTTAATAATATCGTGGCGAGCCTTTTATCTCACTTGCGAAATTCACCTTGCGAACCTTTTTCGGGCGATATAAAAGTGCGCGTCAGCCCGGACGTTTATTATTACCCGGATGTTTTGGTTTCGTGCGAACAGAATCCTGAAAGTCCTTATTTTCGCAACGAACCGATTTTTATCGTTGAGGTTATTTCGCCTTCGACGCAGGAAATTGACCGGCGCGAGAAATTGCTTTTCTACCAGCAAATGCCGAGCGTTCAGGAATACGTCGTTGTCGAGCAGCAAAAAATGTTAGTCGAAATTCATCGCCGCCAAACAGACGGAAATTGGATAACTTATTATTTTAGCCACGAAAACACCGACGACGCGGTTGAGTTTCAATCGGTTGAATTAACGACGACGCTCGCCGAAATTTACCGGCGCGTGAAATTTGAAAAGCACGAGATTTTATAGCGACATTATTTTTAATTCTTCAATAATCTTCGGCAAAATTTCCAACACCGAATCAACTTCCGCTCTCGTATTAAATCTGCCCAACGAAAATCGAATCGCGCCCATTGCGTCCGAGTACGGAATGTTCATCGCACTGCAAAACGGTGGACGCGGTGTGCATCTCCGCATTGCACGCCGAGCCGGTTGAAACGCAAATTCCCGCGTCGTTGAGTTTCGCCAGAATCAATTCGCCGTTGAGATTCGGAAACGAAATGTTCGACGTATTCGGCAGCCGTTTCTCGTAATCCTGTGTTCCGTTAATGCGAGAATTTGGAATTTTTTCCAAAATTTCGTTTTCCAGTTTGTTTCTTAACTCAAAAATTCGATTCATCGCCGAAAAATCTTTGACCAGTTCAGCCGCCGTGCCGAGAGCGACGATTTGATGTGCGGCTTCAGTTCCGGCGCGTCTGCCGCGTTCCTGTCCGCCGCCGATGGCAAGCGACGGCAGATTTGTATTTTCCTTGATATAAAGCGCGCCGATGCCTTTCGGCGCGTGAAATTTGTGACCTGAAAGGCTGAACAAATCAATTTCGGTTTTCTTCAAATTCACCGGGATTTTGCCGACCGCGTTCACGCCGTCAACGTGAAAAATCGCGGAGGAATTCTCTTTGACGATTTCGAGCGATTTCGTGGACTGGAAATAAAATCCCCGTTTCATTGTTCGCCAGCATCACCGAAACGATTGCCGTATCTTCGCGCAGAGAATTTTTTAATTCATCCAAATTCAAAAATCCGTTTTTATCAGTCTCGAGCCACGTTATTTCGTAATTGTTTCGCTCTAATTTTTCGCAAACTTTGCGAACGGCTTCGTGTTCGACGCGCGTAGTAACAATGTGTTTTTTTTGCGGAGCTGCTTCAAGCGTGCCGAGAATCGCCCAATTATCACTTTCCGTGCCGCCCGAAGTGAACACGATTTCGTTTGCGTTCTTTGCGCCGAGCAATTCCGCAACTTGTTCGCGCGAACTTTCAATCGCCGTTCGCACGCCGCGTCCGAATTCATACGCTGATGACGAATTGCCGTAGGATTCGGTCAAAAAGGGCTTCATTGCCTCGAAAACTTCCGGCGCGATTTGCGTTGTGGCGTTATTATCGAAATAAATCATAAGCGAGAAGAAAATTGCGGCGTTCTCAATTTACCATTTACCATTTACCATTTACAATTAACAAGAAAAACGGTGAACGCAATTCTAAAAATTACAGACGCAAGCGGCAGAAGCTGGGAAGTTAATCTGCTTCCCGGCGAGGTTTACAACATCGGGCGGGCGAAAGATAACGACATCGTTCTCAACGACCGCCGCGTTTCGCGCCGTCACGCGCACGTCGTCGCTGAAAACGAAAACGTAAAAATCGTTGACGGTTTTGTGGAAAACGGCGCAATCCAGCGCAGCGTCAATCGCGTTTTCGTTAATAACGTTCCGCAGCTTGAAAAGAATCTCGAACAAAACGACCAGATAATTATCGGCGAAAGCCGACTGATTTACCAGACAATCAACCAACCGCCGCCGGAAACCCCGCAAATTCCGGCGAACGCAACCGATTATTCGGCGGGCGCGACCGAAGCTCCAACCGGCGTAAAATACGACGATCAGCCGCTCGGACATACGCAGATGCAGATTTCCGCGCAGGAAATTATCGGCAGTCAGCGGTCGAACCTTTCGATTGAAACCGGTGTCACCACGCCCGAAGAATTAAAAGAACTGCGCCGTAAAGCCAAAGCACTCGACCTGCTTTACGAAATGAGCAAAACGCTCGGCACGGTGTTTGACTTAAAAGAAATTTTTGTAAAGGCGACCGATCTGATTTTTCGCGGAACGCCTGCCGGAACGCGTCGTCGCGCTGCTCGCGGACGAAACGATTGACGGGAAAATTCTCGATTACAGCTTGTATCCGATTGCGGTTCGGGCGCGTGACGCGAAACTTGAAAATTTAACCGAAAAGCTGACGATTTCGCGCACGATTACGCAGAGCGTGATGCGCGAGAAAGTCGCGCTGCTGTCGCAGGACGCGAAAACCGACGCGCAGTTTGAAGGCGCGGAATCAATCGTTTCGCAAGGCGTTCGTTCGACGATCTGCGCTCCTTTAATTACCGAATCGAATGTTCACGGCGTGATTTACGCCGACCGTTTCGATCCGTTCGCCGCGTTTTCGCCCGACGATCTGGAATTGATTTCGGCGGTTGCGGCGCAGGCGGCGATGGTCGTCGAAACCGTCAAAGCACACAAACGTCTGGCGCGTGAGGAAATCGCCCGCGCGAATTACGGGCGATTTATGCCTGAATATGTCGTCAAACAAATTTTGAACAATCCCGAATCGTTCAAGCTCGGCGGCGTAAATCAAACGGTAACGATTCTTTTCGCCGACATTCGCGGTTTCACGGCTTTTTCCGAACGCGAAAGTCCCGAAAAAGTCGTCGGTCTGCTGAATCGTTATTTCAGCGCGATGTCGGAAATAATTTTCGCGCACGGCGGCACGCTCGATAAATATATGGGCGACGGTTTAATGGCGATTTTCGGTGCGCCGAACGCCACGCCCGAAGACGCGAAAAACGCTTTGAAAACAGCCGTCACGATGCAGAAACGGCTCGGACCTTTGAACAAGGAGCTAGAAGCCGAAGGGTTTGCCCGCATTAATATCGGCATCGGATTGCATACGGGCGTGGCGACTGTCGGTTACATCGGCTCGGAACAGCGTTCGGAATATACGGCAATCGGCGACACGGTAAATCTCGCATCCAGGCTTGAATCGAACGCCAAAGGCGGACAGATTTTAGTCAGCGAAGCGACGGCACGCGACGGCGGCGAATTATTTTCTTTTTTGCCGCACGAACCTTTAACGGTAAAAAATCGCTTGCAAGCCGTTTCGCTGTTTGAAGTAAATTGGAATTGAGCTAAAATTAGATTGCATTGATTTGCCGTTCTCCTCCCGAAACCGAATCTTTTTGACACGCTTTACTTAAACAGGAAAATAATCCTTATGATGGGAATTACGTCATTAAAAAAATTGGTCACCGATTCGATGGCGATTGATATGGGAACCGCCAACACGATTATCGCCGTTAAAGGGCGCGACATCGTGCTGGATGAACCGTCGGTTCTCGCCGTCAACGAACTTACGGGCGAAACCGTCGCTTACGGTCAGGACGCATTCGATATGCGCGGGCGCGAAGGACGCGACATTACGGTGATGGCTCCTTTAACCGGCGGCGTGATCGCCGATTTCGAGCGCACCAAAAAGATGCTCGCGCATTTCGTTAAAAAATCGAAATCCGGCGGCTCGCAGATGGCTCTGCAAGCCGTGATGAGTATGCTCGGCGAAGTGACACACGTCGAACAAAGAGCTTTAATGAATGCGGCGGAAGACGCGCATATCGGCAAAGTTTATATGATGGAGGAAGGCTTGGCGGCGGCGTTCGGCGCGGGCGTAACGGCAGCGGACAAACGCGCTTCAGCCGTTGTTGACATTGGCGCGGGAACGACAAATATTGCTGTTGTCGCCAAAGGTAATGTTGTTCATTCGCGCTCGGAGCGCATCGGCAGCGACGAAATAAATCTCGCGCTCGCCAATCATCTGCGAAAACATCGCGGTTTACAGGTCGGCGAAGAAACGACGGAAAATATCAAAACGCAGTTTGCGACCGCTTATCTGCCCGAAGAAATTGACAAAACTTTTATGGTTCGCGGGCGCGACGTGCAAACCGGCAGTCCGGCAGCGGTCGAAATCACGGTCGGCGAAATTTATCCGGTCGTCGAAGGCATCGTGCGCCGCGTTGCGCAGGTCATCTCCGATACTCTGACCGAACTGCGACCGGAAGTTGCGGCGGACATTTATGATCGCGGCGTTATTTTAACCGGCGGCGGCGCATTGCTCGACGGCATTGACCAATATCTGCGGAACTTCGTTAATTTATCGGTCATCGTTTCCGACGAACCGCGTTATGCAACCGTGCGCGGACTTTTGAAAATGTTCGACGAACCCGAATTGCTCGAAAAAGTCTCGCGCACCGAACTTCACGTTTTGCAAAATGCCGAAATTTCCTACGAAGCGTAAAATTATTAACCAATCTGGCAAAGAAAAGGACGGCTCGACAATGCATTGAGCCGTCCTTTTCTCTTTTCCTCGAAATTTTGGTTAGTCCAATTGTTTAGAATCGGGCGGCACGAGACGATTACCTTTGCCGCGCCCGCCAATGGTTTTCAACTCGCCCGATTGATTGCCCGCCGGTAAAATCACTGTCTGTCAGCTCCGGTTAAAAACAGTTTTGAATTTTCAGCCTTCCCATCCGTTGATTTTATGGTTTAATTTTAGCTGATGCGTTTTTTACAATTTTTCAAACGCCAATTGCTCGTCGCGCGCGTTTCCGGCATTCCGGTGCGCGTGGATTATCGCTGGTTTTTCGTCGCGGCACTGATGATTTTGATTACGGCGAGCAGCGTTAATTCGCTGACTGAAAGCGAATTCGCCAGTCTTATTTTCGGCTTTTTTACCGCGTTCTTTTTTTTCGTTTCGATATTTCTTCACGAACTGGCTCACGCGGTCGTCGCGCAGGCGGAAAAATTACAGGTTCTGGAAATCGTTCTGCACCCGTTCGGCGGTTTGACCAGATTTCGGACCGCGCCCGATACGCCGCGAGCCGAATTTCGTATTGCGATTGCCGGACCGGGCGCGAGTTTTCTGCTCTCGCTCGCGTTTCTCGGATTAATGGCGGCGTTCAATGCGTTCGGCGCGGAAGTTATCGCCCGACTTTTCTTGACGCTCTGTTTATTAAATTTCCTGCTCGCGGTTTTCAATATGTTTCCGGGTTATCCGCTCGACGGCGGCAGAGTTTTGCGAGCGTATCTGTGGAATCGCGGCACGGATTTGAATGAAGCGACCGTTTTATCGGGACGCTGCGGATTGGTCATCGCCGGAGTTTTTATCGCGTTCGGCATCATCATTATTTTAGTTCAACACGCTTTTTTCACCGGTTTTTGGACGATTCTCGTCGGGCTTTTTCTTTACGACGCGGCAAAATCGGTCGTCTCGGAAATCAAAAAAGTCGAGCGCAGAATCGTCGAAGACGTAATGCAATTACCCATTTCCGTCGCGCCCGAAACGGACGTACAGCATTTCGTTGACCGCATTCTCACGCTGCATCGCCGGACGATTTTTCCGGTCGCCAGAGACCGACAGCTTTACGGCATTCTTACGCTCGAAGATTTGAAACCGCTGCCGCGCGACGATTGGGCAAAGACGAAAATTCAAACGGTGATGCGCCCGATTACGCCTGATTATTTTGTTGAAACCGACACGCCTTTGACTGAAGCCAGAGAATTGATGCGCGAAAACGGCATCGGCGCACTCGGCGTAATTGACGCGCACGGCAACCTCGTCGGATTTCTCCAGACGGGAAAAAGGTCAACCGTAAAAAAGTGAAAAAGTCTTACTTTTTGCTGAATTACGGAGTTGATAGCTTTCAGACCTCTTTATTTTCGGCTTTTCGCTTTTTCACTTTTTCTTTTTTTCACTTAAAATCTTGTTTATCTACAGGGAGAAATAATTAATGTTAGCCGTTTTGGGCGCGCTTTTTGCGAATGGTTTAATCACAGTTTTGAAGTTTATCGGAGCGGTTTTCACCGGCTCGTCGGGAATGATGGCGGAGGCGTTTCACTCGCTGGCGGACACGACCAATCAGGTTTTTCTGTTGCTCGGATTGCGCTTTTACAAGCGTCCGGCATCGGAAAAACATCCGTTCGGCTACGGCAAGGAACGCTTTTTCTGGTCGTTTATCGCCGCGATTTTTATTTTCGGAGTCGGCGCAACTTACGCGATTTACGAAGGCATCGAAAAAATCCGGCATCCGCACCAGATTGAAAATCTGGCGTGGGCTTATTGGGTTCTGGGAATTTCGTTTGTGCTTGAAGCCGCGTCAATCGGACTCGCGCTCTATCAGGAAATCGGCGAAGCGCATCACGAGGGAATGACTTTTTCCGAGTATTTGAAGGAATCGAAAGACCCGACGGCGAAGACGGTTATTTATGAAGATTCCGCCGCGCTCCTTGGAATCGTGCTGGCGGCAGCCGGACTTCTTCTCGGTCAATACAAAGTTCCGCCCGCCGAAGGTGTGATGTGGGACGGCATCGCGTCGGTTTCTATCGGCGTAGTTCTGGCAATCGTCGCGTTCGGTCTGGCGCGTTCGTCGCGAGGGCTTTTACTCGGCGAAGCGGCGACCACGAAAAACGTCAATGCCATTCGCAAAGCCATCAAATCGCATCCGAACGTCATCGGAGTCGCTGAACTTTTAACGATGCATCTGGCGCCGAAACAAATTTTGGTGAACGCGCATATCAATCTGAAAAATGAATTATCGAACACGGAAATCATCGAAACCATTCACGAAATTGAAACGGCGATAAAGGAAGCCGACCCGAAAGTTGATATGATATTCTTGGAGACGGCAGGCATCAAGCAGTCGAAAGCCAAAAAGCCGGACACGCCGCATACTGATTGAAAACGGGCGAATCGAGTTAAAAATGCAGTTCAGCGATTACATTCCAACGATTAACACCGTGCGCAACGCGGTGGATATTGCGCTGGTTTTCGTTATCGTTTACGTCGTTTTGAAACTTCTGCGCGGCACGCGCGCCGTGCCGACGGTCGTCGGAATGGTTCTGCTCGGTTTGCTTTACTGGCTCGCCCTCGCTCAGGAACTCGCCACGCTCGAATTCGTTTTGCAGTCCGCCGCGTTTTATATCGGCGTAGCGATTATCGTGCTTTTCCAGTCGGAAATCCGGCAGGCGTTGATTTATTTCGGCAATCGCCTGCGCTTTCCGATTATCAGAAGACAGCGCGGACAGCTCGGCGAAACGATTTACGATGAAATCGTTTTAGCGGCAACAACGCTCGCATCCGAGAAAATTGGCGCACTGATAGTTATCGAGCGCAACGTCGGTTTGCGAAACTTAATTGATTCGGGCGTGTCGCTCGACGCGAAACTCAGTTACGATTTGCTCGTCACGATTTTCAACCCGTCAACGCCGCTGCACGACGGCGCGGTCGTCATTCAAAACGAACGCATCGCCGCCGCTTCGGTCTTTCTGCCGCTGACGAAAAATCCGTCAATTTCGCGCGAACTCGGCACGCGCCACCGCGCCGCAATCGGCGTAACCGAAGGTTCGGACGCGGTTTCGGTCGTTGTTTCCGAAGAAACCGGCTTGATTACATTCGTTGAAAACGGCGAAGTTCGGCGCAATCTCGATACGACTTCGCTGCGCAGTCTGCTTCTCGGCGCGATGGATATTCCGGTCGCCGAAAAGAAACGCGAGCCGACGAAAACAATGAAAGAATCGGAAACGGAAATTACGGTGTATTCTAATTTCAAAAATGCCTTTCCCGAAGGAACAAACCTTTTCAAAAACGACGAGCGGCGCATTTCGTTTCGCCGCTTGTTGAGCCGCGTTTTTCTGGATGATTGGCTGATTAAAATGATCGCGCTTCTGATCACCGTCGCGCTCTGGTTCGGCGTAACCGGACTTCGTGCGCCGACAACGGCGCGTCTGCGGAGCGTTCCGCTGAATTTGCGCGTCTCGAACGACATCGAAGTTACCAATTCGCCGGTTCAGGAAGTTGATCTGGTGATTACGGGCGACAAACGCAAAATTGACGCAGCTCAACCAGCGCGATTTGATTGTTTCATTAGATTTGACCGATATTCCGGCAGGCGAACGGTCAATTCAAATTACGGCGGAAAATGTTAATATCGAACTGCCGATCGGAGTTAAGCTCGAAGAAATTCAGCCGAGCAAAATCGCCGTCAAGCTCGAAGCCGTCGAGGAACGCGAAATCACCGTCCAAGCGGTGACCGAAGGAGCGGTCGCTGAAAATTTCGAGATTTACAGTAAAACCGTCGTGCCGAACAAGGTGCGCGTGCGCGGACCGGAAAGTTTTATCAAATCGCTCGACGTCGTTTCGACCGAAAAAATCAACCTCGAAGACCGCAGCGCGGATTTCTCCGTTCGTCAGGTCGCGCTTAGTATCGCCAATCCGAAAGTTACGGTTTTAGATACGGCGGTTGATGTGGCTTTCAGAATCGGCGAAAAACGCGTTGAGCGAATTTTCACCGTTCCCGTCGAAGGCGAGCCGGGCAGAAGATTTGCAACCGTGACGCTTAAAGGCGGGCGCACCGTTTTAGATTCTTTGACGACGGAAAATATGAAAGTTGAATGGGCGGCTGACGCGCCGCCGAAACTAAGTTTGCCGCAAGGAGCAACTGAACAAGTCGAAACCGTCAAAATAAAGATCAACTGAAAAGCAAAATTCCTTAAATATTGTCACTTTTCACTTTCACCGCCAGCCATCGTTTCATATCTTCGCGCATTTCATTAGTAATTTCGTGTTTTGCGTTGTAAAGTTTCGACTGAAAATTCGGCAAATCTTCGCGCAATTTCGCTTCAAACGCCTGAAATTTTTCGAGCGGATAAAACTCGTCCGTGTCGCCGTAAAGATAAAAAACTTCTGCCGCGAGACTTTTATACGCTTCGTTCGTCTCCAAATCCGAAGGAATTCCGCCGCATAAACCAATTACGCCGCGCACCGCTTCGGGATGCGTCAAAGCCAGCCGAAAATTAAGCGCACAGGCTTGCGAAAATCCGAATAGATAAACTCGCTCGCGGTCAATCAGATTGTTTTTCGCTAAATTTTCAATCAAATCGAAGCGCGAACTTTTGATGAAGTGCGACCGATTCCGCCGATTTGTAATCGGTCAGCCAGCCGAAACCGACTTTAAAAACGCCGTTGGCTTCGCGGTAATGCTGGAAGGGCGCCTGAATCGAAGCGACGGCAAATTCGGCGGGCGCGATTAACTGCGCCTCGCGCATCATATATCTTTTGTGCGCCCCGTAACCGTGAACCGCCAGCAAAAGCGGCGCGGGCGCAGGCAAATTTTCGGGAACGAAGAGGTCGTAATAAAGTTTGATTTCGGCGGTTAAATTCAAATCGGTTTCGAGCATAATTTATTATTCAATAATGGGCGCGAAATGGAAACTGCCTGCGCTTCGTGGTTAAATGATTCTACCTGTATGCGTAATCTTCTCGAAAAATTCGACGCGTTAGCCGACATCAAAGTTGAAAGCACATTGTTCGCCGGCTGGAACGCGCGGCGTTCGCGTTTATGATTTTGATGTTCGTCGCTGCGCCGCATTCGATTGCCGCGATGAACATCGGCTGGCTGGCGGGAATGTTCGCGTGGTTTGTCCGGCAAATTTTCAAACCGCGTGTCTCTCTGGTTCGCACGCCGCTCGACATCGCGCTCTGGTTATTTTTTTTCTGGTCGTTCGTTTCTTCGATTTTCTCTTACGATCCGGCAACATCGCTCGACAAAGTTCGCCTCAGTCCGGCACTTTTTTTGATTTTTTATTTTGTCATTAATGTCGTAAAGACGAAACGCGCCGTTATTTTTCTCGCTTTTGCGATGATTACATCCGCGATGGTCAGCGTCGCGTGGACACCGATTCGAAAGAATTATCGGGCGCGGCGTGGAAATTTCGGGCGTGGCGGCGACGAGTCCGTTGACGAAAGCGATTTTGCTTGACGGCGACACTTTGCTCAAGGCGAACGATAAAAAAATTCAGCACGCCCGACGATTTGACGGCGGAAATGCAGACAGGCGAAACGACGCGACATTTACGTTTATCGTCTCGATTTTTATTTCACGGTCGAAGTGAAACGCAGCGATTTGCTCGGCGGCGATAATGCCATTGAACAACTCGGCATCGGCAGCTGGAAGCACAGTCGGAATTGGCGTTCAGCCGGATTTTACGGGCATTACACGACTTTTGCCGAAGTTCTACAGCTTATCGCGTCGCTCACTTTCGGGCTTTTCATCGCGCATTTTGTCAGCAACCGCGACGGCAAAACTGCTGAAATAGTTGACGAAAACTCATCGCCGCGTCGCTTTGTTTCGCCTTCGATTATTCTCTTCGTCTGTCTCGCCGGAATGTTTTTCGCGCTGCTTTTGACGGTGACGCGAGCTTCACAGTTGGGTTTTTTGATTTCGGCGGCGGCAATGGTTTTCGCGGTCGGTAATCGTCGAATGCTTTTAACTTTAGCGGCGATAATTTTGCCCGTCGCGCTCATCGGTCTGTTCGTTTTACAGCAGAGTCGGCAGGTCGGATTTTTCGATGCGAAAGACAATTCGACGACGTGGCGGCAGACTGTTTAGCGTGAAGGTTTTGATTTGTGGACACAGAATCCCAGACATTTTTTCCTCGGCGTGGGAATGGATTCGATAAAAAAACTACGCCAAACAATGGCATTTGTTCGACGACGGCAGCTAGCCGCGGGACATTTTCATTCGACGCCTTTGCAGCTTGTCGTCGAACGCGGTTTGCCCGCGCTGCTTCTCTGGCTTTGGATTTTATGGATTTACGCGCGAATGCTTTTCCGCCGTCTGAGAATCAAATCTACACGGCGAAGATTGGCGCGAACGCGGAATCGTTTTAGGCTGTTTCGGCGGAACAATCGGATTTTTCACGGGCGGACTCGTTCATTACAATCTCGGCGACGCGGAAGTGGCGATGGTTTTCTTTATGCTGATGGGCTTGAGTGTTGCTTTGTGTAATTTTCAGATGCAAAAATCTAATTCAGAATTAAACGTCGTCGAGTAATGTGAAGTTTTAAGCCGCTTTTTCGATGCCGTAGCGGGCGATTTTCATATATAAGCCGCGACGCGTTAAGCCGAGTTCGCTGGCGACGCGCGAGATATTCCAGCGGTGGCGCGCGAGCGCGTTTTTAATCATCTGCGTTTCGAGTTCGGAAACGGCTTCTTCGAGCGTGCCGCTGTTTGAGCCGACGTTAAACGACGTAAAGTGGCTGTCATAAGAAGTTATCGGGCGCACGTTGCCGCTTTCAGCAAACGAGAATCGGTTTCGCGCTGCGTTTCAAGTCGGGCGAAAGATGTTCGGGCGTGATTTTTTCGCCGTCTTCGGCGCGGGCGACGATGCGCTGAATTTCGTTGCAAAGCTGGCGCACGTTCCCTGCCCAATCGCAAACCATCAACAAATCAATCGTCTGCGGCGTAATGTTAATGTCGCGCTTGCCGAACCTCGCCGAATAATGATTGATGTAATAATTGATCATCGGCGGAATTTCCGAACGGCGTTCACGAAGCGGCGGCACGCGCAGGCGAATGACATTCAGCCGGTAATATAAATCTTCGCGGAAACCGCCGCTCGCCACTTTTTCTTCGAGCGGCATATTCGTCGCGGCAATGACGCGCACATCAACTTTTATCGGACGTTTTTCGCCGAGCGGCTGAACTTCGCCTTCCTGCAGAAATCGCAAAAGCTTCGGCTGCACGTCGAGCGGCAAATCGCCGATTTCATCGAGAAATAAAGTTCCGCCGTCAGCCGCGCGAATCATTCCGGGCGAATCACTGACCGCGCCGGTGAACGCGCCTTTTTTGTAGCCGAAAAGATGATCCTTCCGCTAATTCCTTCGGCACGGCGGTGCAGTTAAACGGCACGAAAACTTTATCTTTTCGGTTGGAAATCGTGTGAATCGCACGTGAAACCAACTCTTTTCCCGTTCCCGATTCGCCCGTAACGAGAACTGTCACATCGGACGAACGAATTTTATAAACTTCTTCGACGAGCGAAGTCATCGCCGGCGAAGAGTGAATAAATCCCGGCATCAGGCTGTTTGAAGTAAACTGGCTCGCGTCCTGTTCGGAATATTGAGATTTATCTTTATCGCGCAGAGCGCAAACGTCCATTCCGAGTTCGACGACCCGCAGAAGCGGCTGAAGCGAACTTTCGTCGTTCAAAACCGCACCCGAATGCGGCGCGATAATCAGAAAAGCAGGCGCGGCACTCGGAGCGCGAAGCTTGAAAAATATGCAGATTTTTCGTTTTGGCGAAATTGTCCAACTCGTTTTTCTGTCTGCGCTTCCTGAAATTTGGCGACGAGTTCCATACTTTCGTTCGGAACGTAACCGTGCGTAATAAACGGATAAAATCTTTTGCTGTTCGTTCATTTCGGCAACGATTATTTTCTGCGCCTTGCTTTCCTGCTGGAGAATGGCGACGAGCTCGCGGAACAGCAGTTCGCGCGAAGCGGTCGCTTCCGCCAGCCGCAGCATCAGAAGCTGCGAACTCGCACTCGTTGCGCGTTTTTTCGACGGCTCAATCGTTTTTAACTTGTTGAGCGTCTTTTCGGTTTTGGTTTAGCAGCCACGCTACGCCGAGCTTGCGAAACGTTTCATTGGCAGCGTTTAAATCCTTTTTCGCGCGGTCAGGCTGCGTTTCGCACAAAGTCGTCGCCGATCAAATAATGCGCCAGAGCCGCGTGATAAACGTCTTCCGCCGCTTCAAAAATCGTCAAACTGCGGCTGAAGTGGTGAACGGCTAATTCGTTATCGGCATTTTCCAGCGACAAACAGACCGCGAATTCGCTGAATTGTGCCGAGTACGAAAAAGTCGGATGATGGATCGGTTTCTTCAATCAGCGCAAGTTCGCGCTCGCATTCGGAGAGTTTATTTTCTTCGAGACAAACTTCCGCCAAAACCAGGCTCGCCATATTCGCTACCTGACGTTCGCCGATTTTCCGGCAAAGCTGGATTGTTTCCTGCGCCGTCTGTTTCGCTTCGCCGAGTTTGCCCTGCATCAAAAGCGCACGCGCCAAATTTCTCAGCGACTGAATGACATACCATTCTTTTTTGCGTTCTTCGGCTAAAGCAACGCTGCGTTCAAGCAATTCCTGCGCTTCGGCTTGAAATTCGCCGCGCAGAATTTTCAGTTCGCCGAGCGAATCGAGAATGCCGGCGACGTGAACGTGATTGGCTTCGGTCGCCAATTCCAAAGCGCGTTGATAAGCGGTTTCGGCTTTCGTCCATTCGCCGCGTATGACGAGATGCAAACCGAGATTGTTGTAAGCGGCAGTCGCCTGCATTTTGTGTTCGGTCTGTTCGAAAAATTTGATGGATTTTTCCAGACACGCGATGCCGTCCTGCGGTCGGCGCAAAAACCAATACGCGCCCGACATATCCGAATAAATTTTTCCCAGCAGAAACGGCGCACGCCGCGCCGCGATGATTTGAATCGCCAAATCAAAAAATTCTAAAGATTTTTCGCTGTTGCCTTCCTGATGATACGTTGTAGCAATGCCCTGATAACTTTCCGCCATTCCGCGCCAATCGCCCGTTTCACGAAAATAATCTAAGGCTTTTTCAGCGTAGTCGCGCGAAATCGGAAATTCGTTGAGTTTCCGATAAACGCGCGAAAACGCGACGTAAATTTCACCGAACAGCGATCTCAAACTGCTCGCCGTCGCTTCTTCAAGCGCGTAATTTAACAGCGCGACGGCTTTCGGATAATCGTTCGTATTGCTGAAACAGATGGCAAGCTGGATGATAACGCAAATCTGCATTTCCAAGCCCATTTCACTAAGCAGTTCTTCGCTGTCATATTGTTCGATAATTTCAAGCGATTCCTTATAACGCCCCTGAGTTTCGAGTGTGTAGGAGAGAAGCTGCGTCAGTTTGGCTTGATTTTCCGATGAGTGTAGATAATCGGCGAGCGTTTCCCTGATGATTTTTTCCGCCGCGCTCGATAAACCTCCGTTCAATTTATCGCGCGTCTCCGATATGATTTCAGCCAGTTTTTCTTCGGAAATGCGGCGCGGTTTGAGCGGACGGACTCCGTTCTTTACTTCAAATAGTGAAGAAGCATTTTCCGAACGATTGGAAATGGTCGTCGAAAGCGAATCTTTTTTCATCCTGCAATAAAAAAGAAAGACGACTAATAGAACTAAGTTTTCAGTAACTATTGATCTTTGTCAGAAACATTTGAAGAAAATCTATATTTCGGAATTTAACAGAATTTTTGTCGCGCGTCTATCTTTTTTTCGTCTGCGGTGACGCCAGGCGTTTTTTTCTTTTGTTTCGGGACAATTTCGGCGTGTTGATCGGAATTGTCGCCACCGCCGCCAAGGTCAAAAAGAAAAGCGCGTTTGAAGGCGTGCGAAGCGGGAAATCAAAAAAACTGTGAATCAAAATCCCGCAGCAACCTGCCAACGCGCCGACCGCCGCGTTACGCCGGAAAGGGTCAGAGGTTTGCAGTAACGATTTGAAAACCTCGTTTGAAGAACAAGCCCACGAAAGCCGCGATACAGGCGAATCCGAAAATTCCCGCGTCGGCTAAAATTTGCAAATAATCGTTGTGCGCCTGTTCAACGCGATACATTCCGTTCCAGGTGTCGTATTTCGGAAAAGCATAAGCGAACGAATCAAGTCCCGCGCCCAAAATCGGATTGTCGAGAAAAATAATCCACGCGATTTGCCAGAAATGACCTCTGCCGTTGGTCACGTCGTCCGGATTTTCCAAACCGATGCCGCGCAAAAGAGATTCATCGCCGCCGAGCAGCAGAACCGCGCCGATCAACGTTAAAATTACCCCGACACCGCCGCCGATAAATAAGATAATTCGGCGGTAATTTACGCCGCTTTTTTCCGGCGCGTCCGTCTCGCTTTTCGGTTTTTGCAGAATATTCGCCGCGACGATAAAGCCGATAACCGCAATCAAACTCAGCATTCCGCCGCGCGAACTCGTGAGCATAATGGCGATGCCCATTACGACGACGGCGAAACCGAAAAAGAATCGCAGATTATTTTCCGTTGTCCGGCTAAACAGAAATCCGAGCGATAAACCAATCGTCATTTCCATAAACGCGGCGAAATGATGCTGATTGATGAACGAGGCGAACGGAATCGCCTGATTAAAAGGGCGAAAACCGTAAATCGCGTCCAGATTGGCGAGCCGCTGCAGAATTCCGTAAAACGCCATCACCGTTGCGAAAATTATTATCGCGGTAACGATTTTTCGCAGACGATTCTGATTGTTGATAAAACTGAGCGCGGCGGCAAAAAATATGAAATAAACGACGAGCTGAACGATCGCCAATCTGGTTGAATACGGCGCGATGGTCAGTGATGAAACTGCCGAAACGGAAAGCATTTCCGCCGAAACGTCCGCGCGGCGCAAGGGCAGAAGCTGAATGATTCCGATAACTGTCAGCCCGAACAGCGGGATTTGCAATTGGCTCAAACTAAAGCGTAATTCTTTTTAAACCACGCGTCAGCGAGCCACAAAAGGACAATAACGCCGGCGAAAAAAGACAGGACGCCCAACGCCCACAGGTCAACCGCACCGAAAGCGACGGCGGAAAAACCAGGCATTACGCAAATCAGCACAAAAATAATCGCGCTTAGCCGCGACGGTATTTCATCGTCAGGCGAGACGACGAAATTAACAGAAGATTGTGCAATGTTTTCTTGTTCGGACATTTTTCCGCGTTGCAATTCTATTGATGAATCGAGAAATCGTCAAACCAAATTTTCCCTGAAATCGGGCAGATAATAGATTTACACGGTTCTCGCGACAATCTTAAAGTGACGGCTTGCGTGTTTTCCGAAACGACGAATTCGGTTTTAAATTTGTCCACTCCGCGCTGTTTGAGTTCAAACTTGTCGCCGCCAGAACTTTTCCGTCCGCCGGATCAGCGATTTCCCAGCGCAGTCCGGCGGCTGTTTTCAAATTCGATTTGTAAAATATTTCAAACACGTATTTTCCAGCCGCTTCAATCGCCGTCGTTTGCGAAATTTGCCGGAAATCCCTGCCGTCGGCTGAATTAAAAACGATGACCAGACTGCGCTCGCCGCCGACTTTTTGCTTGTCATCGAAACCGATTTGCGGCTGTGCGCCGTCGGCAATCTGCCAGTCGAAAACGCTCGCTTTTTCGCGCTTTACGTCCGCTTCAAAATCGCCGTTGAAAATTTTTCCGGGCGCGAAATTTTCCGCTTCCGTTTCATAAATCTCCGTTTGAATTTTCAGCCCGAAAAGATATTTTTTCGCCGCCATCATTGCAGCCGAAAAGTTGTTCTCCGTCGGGTTTGAGCAAAGTTTTTTTCGCCGCAACCGGCAGCGTGTTCCAAATTTCCATCGCTTCGTCAAAGCGTTTTTCTTTGACTAAAAAAACCGCCAACGCCGATTTCAGCGAATTCGAATCGCCGAGATTTTGCCTGATTCGAGCCGCGTCGCCGCCGAAAATCTGCCACGCGGTCGTCACTGCCGGAACGCGGTAAGTTTCGCCGCTTTCCGCCGCGCGGCGAATTTCCGCAAAGGCTTCTTCGGTTTTGCCGCGCCGCAAAAGAATATTGCCGAGCGTCCACTGCACCTGCGCGTAATTAGGAGCCAGCCCAAGAGCTTTGCGAAGCGCGACTTCCGCGCCCGCCGCGTCACCGTTTCTTTCACGCGCTTTGCCAAGCGCGAGCCACAAACGATAATCGTTCGGCGCGAGCGCGACTGCCTGTTCAAATTCCGCTAATGATTTGAGCAAATCTTCCGGCGAGAAAATTTTGTCATTTAAAACGGCGAGCGCATAATGCGTCTGCGGATCGTTTGGAGCCAGATCAATCGCCAATTGGGCGACTTCCGCGTTCGGAGCGCGGGCGGCAATCGCGTTGGCAAAACACCATTTAACGAAAAACACAGTGATAATTAAACAAACCGCGCCCGCCGCCGGTAAAAGAAAACGACTCGAATCGGTTTTTATTTTAATTGATTTAGTCATCAAAGCGGCGGCGGGCATCGAACAAAAAACTTTCAGATTGCTACTAATTATTCAAAATCTATCGTTTCAACTTTCAAGAATGCGCGTTTGAGCGATACGTCAAGTTCCTGGCAGATTTCCCTGACTTCTTTAAGCCTTTCGGTGAAACGTGGCGGACGGAAAGCAAAATTTCTTCGACGTTGTTTTCCCGGCAGATCTCTTCCAGCGAACCGTTGCCGCCGTAAACCTTCAAGCCGTTGATGACTTTGCCTTTTTTCAGCGGGTCGTCATCAACAAATCCGACGGGCGCGTAATTCCATTCGGGATTATTTTTCAGCTCGCGCAAAATCATTTCCCCGCCGTCGCCCGCGCCGTAAATCAAAACTCGGCGTCCCTCGCCCGCGTTTCCGGCAGGCAAAAGCTGTCGGAAAAACCGGAAAGCCATCCGGCTCGCGCTCAGCGCAAGCAGCAGAAGCAAACCGTCAACAACGAAAACCGCCCGCGAAAAAAATTCAAAACGATACAGTAAAAGCAAAGCTAAAATGCTCAGAACCGAACCCAGAGTCACGCCTTTAGTAAAAGTCACAAGATCGCGGATGCCCGTGTAACGCCAAATGCCGCGATAAACGCCGACGACTAAAAAGGCGAAAAGTTTAACGACGATTAAAATCGGCAGTGATTTGGTGAAAAGCGCCCACGTTTCCGGCTATCTTCAAACGCGCCGAAAATCAAAACATAAGAGCCGTAATAAGCCAGAGTAATCAGAAAACATCTAAAAAAACCTCAAAAATACGGCGTTTGTGCGAAAGATTAAGCAGAAAACCGAAACGCCGCATTATTTTGCAGAGCGAGTTCTTCCTGCTGTTCTTCGTAAACCTTAACTTTTGAAAGATAAACGCCGATGAGCGTTAAAATTAAAGTAAAAACCGTAATGATTGCAACACTTTGCACCGGCGATGTTTCGCGCACGAAAATCGAAATCAAACCGGCGAGCAAAGCCAAACCGTAAAGCAACAAAACCGCATTGCGTTCGGACAGTCCGAGCGCGACGAGCCGGTGCGAAGTGTGATCGCGTCCGCCCTGCGAAGCTTTTCGTCCCCAGAGTTTTCGCAAAACCGTCACAAAGGTCGTGTCGAAAATCGGTACGAAAAGAATCAGCGCGGGAACGGCTAAAATCGAAACGATGCCGCGCGAACGTCCGCCTTCGTCAGTCATCAAAACCGAACTCGCAAGCAGAAACCCGACAAACATCGAGCCGCAGTCGCCCATAAAAATCGAAGCCGGATTGAAATTAAAAACCAGAAACCCGACCAATGCGCCGATAAACGCCGAAAGAAACAGCAGCTCCGCCGTCTGACCGCTCGCGCCGAAGCCGATTGCCAGCGAAAAAGCGGCGATCGCGGCAATTCCGGCGGAAAGCCCGTCCATATTGTCGAGCAGATTTATCGCGTTCGTAATGCCGACCAGCCAAAAAGTGGTTATGGCAATATTCAGTAATTCCCAGTGCGTCCACGGCAGAACCAGTCCGAAACCGATAACGACTGCCACGCCGATGAATTGTCCGATGAGCTTTTGATACGGCTTGATATGCAGAATATCGTCAACCAGACCGACGAAGAAAAGAATCGTGCTGCCGGCAACAACGACCAAAGATTCGGACGTTTTCGGCACGAATCCGAAATAAATCAAGATCGTCGCCGAGAAAATCGCCACGCCGCCGAGCATCGCCGTCGGCTTTTTGTGCCAGCGGTCGGATTTCGGCTTGGCGACAAAACCGAAACGATGCGCCGCCGCGCGCACCGCGTAAGTCGCTGCCGTCGCCGCGACGAAACTTATAAACGCAATAAAAAAAGGACTCGAAAACATTTGCCGCATAGAGATTAAAAATCGTCTTTTGATCAGTTGAATTGGTAAGGTTATTCAACAGTTTTGCCGTTTGGGAGAAAAACAGCAGACGATTATTTTTGGATAAAAAGTCGTTATTTAATTGAAAAGTTTAACATTAAATAGTTATTTTTATTGATTGTAGAAACTTATTCTGCTCATCTTACAAGATGTTTCAATTTGAACGCAAGAGAAAAGCGTTTAATTTTCGGTTAATTGACGATAAAGTTCTTTGATATCCTCAATCAAACGCGATTTGCCGTATTCGGTTTCGACAAATTTTTTCCCGCGCCTGCCGAGTGTTTCGCGCAATTCCGTATTATTCGCTAAATACGATAAACCTTTTAAGAAACCTTCCGCATCGCCGGAAGCGACAGATAATGCCGCGCTCGCAAATCTTGAAATCCTTCTTTTTCTTCTTCGACTTTGCCGAGCAAATCAACCACGCCGCCGACCGCAGTTGAGATCACCGGCTTTTTCATTCGCCATCGCTTCGATCAAAGAAAGCGGCGTTCCTTCATTAAGCGAAGTCAGCGCGACAATATCGAGTCCGGCGTAAAAAACATCCGCGTCATTGCGATTGCCGAGAAAACTGACCGAATCCTTCACGCCGAGCATTGTCGGCTTCGCGCTTCGAGTGTTTCGCGCAGATGTCCGTCGCCGATGATGACGAATTTCAATTTCGGCGCGTCTGGGCTTTTCGTTTGATAAAGTTTGAGCGACTTGCAAAAAAAGCGAATGATTTTTGACTTCGGTCAATCTGCCGACGAATCCGACAATAATTTCATCGTTCTTTCGCGCCGATTTCTTCGCGCAGAATATTCTGCTTTTCCCGCCAATCGGCAAACGCTTCCAAATCAATGCCGAGCGGAACGATTTCAAATTGTTCTCTCGCGCCCGACGGCAAATTGTTCGTGAATTTCGTCAAATTGCTGCCTGGCTGATAACGATGATTTTATCGGTGGCGAGTCGCGCCAGAGTTTTTTCGATAAACAGAAAAATTTTGGTTTTCAAATTGCCGTAATAGCTGTGAAAAACGTGTCCGTGAAAAGTGTGAACCATTTTTACGCGGCGCGGTTTGCCGATCAAAGTCTTCCGGTGTCAGCCAGCGATAAAAATCCGGCAACGCGTCCGACCGTTCCGGCTTTTGCCGTGTGCGTGTGAATAATGTCGGGCTTTTCGCGCTGCAAATGACGATAAATCTTCCATAACGAAACGACATCCTTCGGTGAAAGTTCGCGGCTCATCTGTTCGATAAAAACCGGCTCGACCTTATTTTCGGCGGCGAAATAACTCATATCTTCTTCGCCTTCGGGAACTCGTTCCGGTCAAGCAAAACCGATTCAAATTCGTCCGTCTGCAACGCCTTCGTCAGCCAGACGACGTGCCGCGCCGGACCGCCGACATTGAGCCGCGCAATGATACGAACGATTTTTATATTTTTATTCGTTGATTTCTTTGTTTTTGGTAACAGTGGTGAGCGGCTGAGAACTCAATTTCAGAAGTTTGGATTTTCTTGAACCATTCCGGCTAATCATTAATTTGATAAATCGTATTCGGATCGTCTTCGTGACGAATTTCGTCAATTTCTTCCTTTTTGCCTTCGCCCATAAAAAGCCGGTTCGGACAATTTATGACCACGCCTTTTTCCGTCGTGCTGACGTTTTTATAAGCGTGAACCACGCCTTTCGGAACAATCACCGCTTGCGGATTATCCGCACCGACAAACAGCGTCATTACATTGCGATAAGTCGGCGAATCTTCGCGATTATCCCACAAACGCAGTTTGAAATTTCCCGCGCCGATAAAGCAAAATAAATCCGCCTGATCAACGTGTTCGTGCGGACCGCGCTGAACATTCGGTTCGGTCACGGAAATATAAGCCATCGCCGGATAAAATTCTTCCGCAATTTCGTCGTGCCGAAAAATTTCGGCGAGCCAGCCGCGTTCGTCAACAAATTTTTTCAGCGGATAAACGACGACATCTTCAATTTTCCCTTTTGTAAAAATATCGTTTTCATTCATTTAGCTGTTTGCATTTTTCACCTCCAAATTATTCGCGCCCGTTTCCGCCACCAGATTTGTCGCGTGAAGCAAACTTTCAAAAGTTCCCGCATCCGTCCACCAGCCGTCGAGTTCGTTCCAGGTCATTTCGCTGCCGATTGATGTAATGATTGTTGACGTCGGTAATTTCCAATTCGCCGCGATCCGAAGGTTTCAGGGTTTTGATAATATCGAAAACCGTGTTGTCGTAAAAATAAATGCCGATGACCGCAAAATCGGATTTCGGATTTTCGGGTTTTTCTTCGATTTGTAAAACTTTTTCGCCGTCGAGTTCAGGAACGCCGAAACGCTGCGGGTCGTGAACTTTTTTGAGAAGAATCTTCGCGCCTTTGCCCTGCTTTCGATAATCTTCGGCGGCTCTCTGAATATTTCCTTCGATAATATTATCGCCCAAAACCACGCAAATCGGCTCGTCGTCGGCAAAATGCTCGACCAGCGAAAGCGCGTCGGCAATGCCGCCTTCGCCTTCCTGATAAGTGTAATTGACATGCTTTAAACCGAAATCCTTGCCGTTCCCAAGAGTTTCAGAAAATCGCCCGCCGAATTTCCGCCCGTGACGATCATTATGTCGTCAATTCCCGCATTTATCAGCGTCTGAATCGGATAATAAATCATCGGCTGATCATAAACCGGAAGTAAATGTTTGTTCGTAACTTTCGTCAACGGTTTCAGTCGCGAACCTAAACCGCCTGCTAAAACAACACCTTTCATAAATTTATTTTTTATAACCAACTGCCGTCCAAAATGATGTTTCGCTAAATTTTATATTTTCTAAACCGCAATTTTCCATCATTTCCCGATTTCTTTTTTTGTAAATCGTTTTTCCAAACTGAGTTCCGAAACGGTCAAGCGCGTCGGTTCGCATTGTGTAAAAACTGTTGTTGCGATATTGCGAAAGCGGAAATTTTTCGACGTTTGCACCCGATTTTTCCAAAATTTTCGCAGTTCGTGCCAACGGAAAATAAACAGTTGCGGCAAATATCTGACTGGCAACGAAACGTAAGTGAATGCGGCATTCTGCTGACAACTTGGCGAACAACATCGCGACATTTTCCAAATCAGCTCGAAACCACGCCGGACGATTATCAAAACGATAATAAAGATAAAGCAAAAACGGCGCACCGGTTTTTAATTTGGCAACACACGCTGCAAACCGGCTTCCGTATCGGGAATGTGATGCAAAACGCCGAGACTGTAACCGAAATCCAGCGAATCATTTTCGAGCGGAATTTCTTCGACGCTTGCCAGATGAAATTCGCAATTATCGGCATTTTTCAAATTTCGTTTGGCAACTTCCAAAGCGTCGAACTCGGATCAATCAAATGCAAGTTTCCCGACACGCGGCGCAACCAATTTTGCCCAACGTCCGCTGCCGCAGCCCAGATCAAATCCGTCCGCATTTTCAGGCAATTTTTCCCACGGGAAAATATTGAAATAATTATCGAACATCTTTTCGAGTTCGTCTTCGGAAAGTGCAGATTGGTCAAAACGCGACCATTCATCACCAAATCCCGCAACAACATTGTTTATCTATATTTTCCATGTCATTTAATCAATAAATCTCTGAAACCAAAGTTCGAGCATTAAAAGTGTCCAAATTTGATATGCGTGATCGTGTTTCGCCTTAATGTGTTCGTCAACATATTTTTCGATCATTTCCGGTTTGATAATTCCGCGCTTCAACGATTTTTCCGAAAGCAAAACTCCGCGCACAAAATCTTTCATTTCGCCGCGAAACCAATTGCCGATCGGAACGCCGAAACCCATTTTGCGGCGATAAATAACTTCTTGCGGAACAAGTCGCGCCGCGACTTTTTTGAGCAGAGATTTTGTTTCAAATCGCCGCATTTTCAAATTTTCCGGCAGACTCGCGGCAAATTCGATAACTTTGTGATCGAGAAACGGCGAACGCGCTTCGAGCGAATTTGCCATCGAAGCAATATCAACTTTGACCAGCAAATCGTTCGGCAGATATGTCATCTGATCGGTCAACAGCGTCGCGTCCAAAATTCCCGAACCGTTTGCTTTGGCAAACCATTCGTCCAAAAATCGCCGACGGATTTTGATCGGCAATCGGTTCGGTAAAATCCTTCGTGTAAAGTTCGCTTTTTGGCTTCGCGGTTAAACGTCGACATCCAGCGAAAATAGCGTTCGGCTTTCGGCAGACTCGCCGCTTGGAAAAATCGTTTGACATCGCGGACGCGCGACTTCGTTTGATTTCCGAAGTCGGAATCAAATTAACCGGCGTTTCGATCAAATGTTTTTCGCAAAATTCGCGGAAATCGATGATAATTTTCAGCCAATCTGCATCGCCGCGTAGCGTTCGTAACCGGCAAAAGATTCGTCGCCGCCGTCGCCGTTGAGCGCGACCGTACGTGATTTCCGGTTTCCTTTGCAACATAATAAGTCGGAATCGCGGACGAATCGGCGTAAGGTTCGCCGTAATGTTCGACCAATGTCGGCAAAACTTCGAGCGCGTCGGGTTTGACGATAAATTCGTGATATTCCGCGCCGATGTGTTCGGCAACTATTTTGGCATATTTCAATTCGCTGAAATCCTGTTCTTCAAAACCGATGGAAAATGTTTTAACGGGCTGTCGAACTTTCCTGCGCCATCAGCGCGACGATCGACTGAAGAATCAACGCCGCCGGAAAGAAACGCGCCGAGCGGAACTTCGGAAATCATTCGCAGTTTGCGTCGATTCGCGCAAAATCCGCGTCGTTTCTTCGATCGCTTCTTCTTCGGAAATTTTTATTTTTTTTGAAAAATCCGGCTGCCAATATCGTTTGCGTTTCGATTTCGCCGTTTTTCCAGCGCAGCCAATGCGCCGGTTCGAGTTTGCGAATTTGTTTGAAAGCGGTCTGCGGCGCGGGAACGCACAGATAACGACAAATAATTATCAATCGCCTCGTAATCAACTTCGCGCGAAATGTCGGGATGCGCCAGAAGTGCGCGAAATTCCGAACCGAAAATCAAATCGCCGTTCGGCTGATGCGAATAAAGAAGCGGTTTTTTGCCGACGCGGTCGCGGGCGATAAAAAGCGATTTGTCCGTTTCATCCCAAATCGCAAACGCAAACATTCCGCGCAGATAGTTGAACACAATCCGCGCCGTATTCGTCGTAAAGATGAACGATAACTTCCGTGTCGGATTTTGTATAAAACTTGTGTCCGCGCTTTTCTAAATCTTTGCTGAGTTCCTGAAAATTATAAATCTCGCCGTTAAAAACGATCGCTTTGGTTTTATCTTCGTTGAAGATCGGCTGTTTGCCGTGCGCGAGATCAATGATCGAAAGCCGCCGCATCGCCAGACCGACGTTTTCCTTGACATAAAATCCGTCGTCGTCAGGTCCGCGATGAACGATACAGCGTTCATCCGTTCCAGAATTTCACGGTACCAGCGTTGTGATGATTTTATTAACGAATCCAGACAATTCCACACATATCTAATTTACAAATATTGTCCCTTTACAATGGGTCAGGTTAACTTCAAATCCTTTTCATTTGAAATTTCATTCGAGGTCGAATAAATTCGCCTTGTGAAACTGAAAGAATACGACAATCCAAACTAAGTGAAAACAAAATAATGCCGATTTCCACAAATTTTGAAGGGTCCGAAGTGTGAGATGACTTATTACCGAATGCTGCGAACGAACCGCGATTGAAATTAGCTGTTCTTTTCACCGACGCGAGTGTACAGCCACGGTTCGGGATAGATTGTATATTCCTTAAGTAATTTACCTGGTTTATGATTATAAACCTCTAACAAATATCCTTGAACAGTATTTTGGGTAACAGCATCAACAAATTCAAATTTTTCTTCGGAAGTTACAGCCTCTAATATCCGAGACAATATTTGCCGTTTTTCATTAGCACTCCGTTATTCAACGGATCATAAAAAACCCATCCTTTATTTTCGTCCCAAACCTCGATTACATTATGTCCGCCTACTTCATTAATAACTATCTGCACAAATCTTGCCGGAATTCCGACAGACAATAATGCGTTAACAGTAATACTAGAATAAGTAACGCAATGCCCGGGTTCGCCTCGCAAACTGTATTCCAGTCTTGCCGCTGGTGAATATTCTTCATTAAAAATTTCAGCTGAAGGTGCGCCAAATGGAATGATTTTAATGAAATTTTCAGATAAACAACTAGCAGCATCCAGACCCTTTAAGTTTTTACAATGCGACTGAAAGTATTGCCGGAAAGGTTCTAATTCGGAGCCTCACTGTAGAGCTTGAAATCCCATTTTAAATTTCCGAGTTGAAATTCATCAATTAGCGGCGGTGCATTTATTCCTTCTTCAAGACAGAACCATTTGATTGAAGAAGTAGAATAATCAAGCATTTTCAGCGCGTATAACTGAACACAGATAATAAAACCTGTGAAAATAAGTAAATGTAGACTGCGAAGTTTTAAGACCGTAAGCATTACTAATTTCCTATGGAGATGGATTTCTGCTATTAATTGGTATTTGAAGAGAATTTATTTCCTCTATCAAAAAATTATGACTGTAAGAATAAATTTTACTGAAAACAAGAATGATTATTCAGAATCCGAAAGTGTCTTATCAGTTATTTGGTAACTAAGCATTTCGGTTTTGGTTACTTTGAACGATTTTATATTCCCCGGCTTCTTTTAGACTGGAGCAGCATTCTCTGATTTTCTCTGTGTTCCAGAATTAAAGTCCAACCAACTGCAATAAAAATAAAGAGGAAAACCTGAATTTGCGACACTCATTCGATAAGCGGTTCCGACATTACCCTGAAAAATAGAATAAGCAATTATCAATATAAAAGTAAAAAACATCATACTGACTGTTTTTTGCAGGCGGTTTTTTATTGTGTAGCGAATGCCGCTGATCAATAACGGAATTAAAGTCCACCAAAATATAATTTCCGGCAATGTCACAAGTTGTCGAAAATTTCGTATTTGCCAGGGAAATGGAACTGAACATCAGGTAAAGAAAGCCAATGGGTAACACCGTTGCCGCGCCCTCGGCAGTTGAAACATCATATTCTTCACCGAAGCCGGACTCTGCCGAACGCGCCTGATCTAAACGACCTAAATTAAGCGTTTCCAAATTTCCGAAAAATTCCGCTTGCTTTTGAGCATTTTGCAAAAATCCGATATATATCATTCCAAAAGCGAGTAGAGAAACAATCACCAGTCTTCTGGATAAGGATTCGATGCTTGTCTGCATTCCGAGCAAAATACTGGCAATTACCGCAGCAACCAGCACATAGAACAGGTAAAATCTTAAGGTATAAACCCCAAACATAGAAAGTAACAGGATAAGTAAATCTTGAAGCTTGAATTTCTCTTGTAAAGATAAAATGCAGTTTACTGACAGAACAAGTAGAAATACAATTACCGGATCCTTAAAGCCCTGCGATGACCAGGTAATCATAGACGGAAAAACCGCCACCAAAATTGCCGCTATCCGCGCGACCTTTTGGTTTGAATAAATCTTTTTGGCGCAGGAATAAATAATAACGGCAGTTGCTGCCCCTAGTACCGAATTCATCATTTGCGTAGCGAGAGCATTCCGACCAACTATGGAGTAAAGCGCGGCGACAATATAATACATACCCATCCGCTTGCCGAGTCGGTTAGATTTACAGTGTTCTCCTGTTTCTATTAGCTTCCCCCACCAGGTTTTCATCAGTAAATAGCCGCCCGTATCGTAAGTCGTCTGATCACCGCCGAAGAATTTTTCAATTTCAAAAACATAAGTTATGGTTGCCAAAATTACTCTTAACAACACCGCCGACAAATACGTTTATAAGAAAATTGATCTCGTTTTTTTCATATTGTTCAGGTAAATTGAAAATTATATAAATGCTGATAGCCGAGAAGAACAGCCCGACTAAAACCGCAGTAATGCCGTTTGGAAAGGCAAACAGCATTACTGCGACAGCGACAATAAAAGATAAGATGGCTAAACTATTTTTCACTAGGCTTTTGTTTTGTAGGTAGTGAACCGAAAGTAATGTTTTTGTTTTTGTCCACGGATGAACACCGATGTTTTAAATCAGATTTTATCGGTGTTCATCGGTGTTCATCCGTGGATAATTTTTCTTCCGCCTTACTTTTAGTTAACCGCCGTTTTGTAATTATTATAAAATAAGTATTTATCGAATTTTTGTTGAGGTAACCCGTTATTTAATTTACGGCGAATCGAAAAGCTTCGATAACTTTTGGAATGTTCGCTTCGAGACTGTATTTTTCCTTAGCGTCTTTAACTGCCGCTGTCGCCATTATATTTCTCAATTTTTTATCCTTAATCAGGAGAGTCAGATATTTCGACCATTTCTTCATCGGTTGCCGCTAAAAACCCGTTCTCGCCATGACGGATAACTTCCAGATTGGAAGCCATTGGTGTCCCGACTGGAACAATACCTAACGCCATATATTGCGCGGTTTTCATGATAAATTTGTGTTTATTCCAGCCATTATCTGGGAAGCGGCACAAGTCCGATTTGGATTTTCCGTAAATCTTCTACTTCCGTATCGCCATTCCATTTCTGCGCCGTATAATTGACATTTTCCAGATCAACATCAGTTCCGCCGATAAAATGCAGTTTGCTTCCGCCGTCAGATAATTTTTGCAGAGGCTTTTCGATTAACTTTAAATTCTTCAAAGTCGTCGGGCTGCCGCTCCAACCGACGGTCGCCCGTTTCGACATTCTGCAGCCGCCGGTTCATAACTGAAAATATTCGTATCAACAATACTCGGCACCTGCCAGACGTTTTTGTTAAATTGCAAAGCGTAATCCTTGATGTGAGTAGAATTAGCGATGACGACCTTGCTCATCCGAATAATTTCCTTGACCTTGCCGAAGAATTTCAAATATGACAGAAATCCGTTTGAAGGACTTTTATAAGGTAACATAAAGCGGATCGTCTAATTGATAAATAATCGGTTTTTTACGGGCGATCATTCGCTCTAAAATCGCCGGTCCCAAAAGCGCGGCTTCCCGATAAACAAAAACCGCATCGTAATCGCCTAATTTGTTTAGTAAACCGATACGCTCAACGTAAGCGCGAAGCATTTCTGTGGTTTTCGTAATAGGATAGCCGTTTTTGTAAATTATCTGCCGTAATTTCTCACTTTCAAATGGCGCGTAGTCGAGTTCAATTCCTTCCGGTTTCAGAATATTCTCCCACAACTCAATACTCCCGCGCTGTCCCGGCGCGTAGCCTTTCTGGTATGGAATCAGAGTTAGAACTTTCATTGACGATTTTGATGTAAAAACTATAAAATTCTATTTTGTTAGAAAGGAAAAATCAAAGTGTTTCCAATGCCTGCCCAAATTATGTCTAAATCTCGTTTGCAATTATTTTCTCGTAAAATCGGCGGTATCTGGTGCCGCCAATTTCCCTTAAATCGAATCTTTCCTTCGCGCTTCGGCGACATCTCTCTCTAATACCAGAAGTCGCCAATAAATTTCGCACTTTGAGCAAAGCGTCATTATAACTTTCGAGACTAAAATCCTTAACAACCGCTCCTACATCATCATCTTCGATTTGTTCGGCAACGTCACCGACACCTGTGTTGGTAATAATTGGAACACCGCTCGCCAAATACTCGGCGATTTTGGTCGGCGATGAGGAAAGTTTAGAATAGCACGGTTTGATAAAAGAAATAGCCGCGTCAGCCGCGCTCAGGTATCGCGGCATCTCAACGTGCGGAACCTCGTTGGACGAGAAAATCGTTTTTGCCGTAAACCGCGCTGTTCGGTAAGTTTCTTTGCGCATTATTTCAATTGGCGACTGCGTAAGAATCAAAGCGTAGGTTGATTGATCGTTTTTCCACGCGCTGCCTGCGAACAAATCTGCCATTTCGTCAGCCAGATACCACGTTCCGAGCGAACCGACATAAGTTATTACATTACCTGTTTTCGACGTTTAACTCTCGCCTGAATGCTTCGCCGCGCTGCTTCATCTGCCTGATCAAATCTTTCCAGATTGACGCAGCACGGAATCACCTCGATTGGTCTGCCGAATTCTGTCTCGAATTCGTTTCGCGGCTTTCGGGAAACAAAATCGTCCGTGCCTTTACAGTCAAAACGATAAAGCCATCGCTCATCTTAAACAGCCATTTTTCGAGACGCTTAACAGATTTTGTAAATGCCGTCCGTTTTCCTTCCAATTTCCCGCGTCGGTGTATTCTTCAGGGAAAAATCCGCGAATATCAAAAATCAGTTTGATTTTGTTCCCGCTCAACTTTTTGCGCAATCGCGCCCATCATTGCCGGAACGTGAACGCGAGCGTGTAGAACATTAACATTTTCAGTTTTAATTAATTGTCTAGCGAGGCGTGCGCCGCAAAAAACGTCGTAAACCGTAGCAGGAACCGATGGACTTTTGTGATACGGCAAAACGTGCCAATAGATGCCTTCTGCCGCTAACTTTTGTTTTTCTTCGGCGATTTGTCCGGCATTCCAGCTTTTGCTGAAATTAGGTTCAAATGTTAGAAGACTGACGCGTAAATCGGACAGTTTTTTAATCTCACGTAAATATGGTAAAACCTGTGTTTGTACAAGTGGCTCACGCAAACCGAAATAACAGAGGTAGAGGGTGTGGTTAGGCATAAAAAGTAAATTTACATTGTTAATACAAAAATGACCCCCTACTTATTTACAAATAGTTTTGATAGTAATTTGAAATATATTCATTCAGACAAATTCGCCAATCTCTCATTAGATTAGCATTTCTTAGCTCTAATTTTCTATCAATTAGTCGTTCTGAAAAAGGTCTTTCCGCAAAATATTCTTCCTTAAAGAAATTGGAATCTACCTCTGTAATCTTAATTTCATCCTCTAATTGAAGAAGTTTTACTAATTCGTGTGCCACTTCTAATCTGGATGTAATTCCCTGGCAAACCATATTGTATAACCCCCATAACTCCTTTTCTAATAGAAATCTCACATTGTTTGCAAAATCATGAGGTAAGTCGGCGTTCCTAATTTGTCATTAACAATGAATAGTTCTTTTTTGCCATTTTTAATCTGGCTCATTATTTTTTGGACGAACTTTTTATCTTTTTTAGGACCGGCTCCCATCATCCAACCGGCGCGGCAAATTAAATGCTTGATTTTATTTTCCTTTACAAATAATTCTCCTGCGTATTTTGAACGAGCATAATGCCCAAGAGGATTTGGCACGTCCCAGTCATCATAAGTTTCTTTATTGCCGTCAAAAATACCGGCGGTGCTTATATACAATAAAGGGATATTTAATTCGTTTGAGATATAAACTGCATTCTCAATGGATAAGGTATTGGTGACATAAAGTTTCGTCCGTGTGGTTTCGCAAAATTCTAAATCCGTAAATGCACCAAAGACGAAATAAATAATCCGCCTCAAAACTCGAAACGTCTTTTTTATATTCTTCAAGATTTCTGAAATCTAAGAATGACAACCAAGGTTCATCTAGCATCTATGTCAGTACACTTAAGTTCGTAGTCATTGTTAAAGACTTTGTAGAAGGCTTCGCCGAGCATCCGCCGCATCCCGTGAAATATATTTTTTTTTCTTTAGGAATCATATTTTGTTGTTAATTTCTGATAAATAAATAATGGATTTAAAGTAATCAATTTTGTTAAATACTCTATGGATTTTAAATAAAAACCGACCTTAAAAGACATAACTGAAAGAATGTAGTAATTTTTTGAATAGCATTCCTTTTTAATATCCTTTGGTATTAAATTCTTTTCTTG
>CAVXFU010000009.1:0-36020 GCA_963761145.1 Pyrinomonadaceae bacterium | reverse complement strand
AACGTGCAAAAACGCTTTCGGTTCGGCGCACAACGGCGAAACCCAACCGTCGCCCGGATTCAAAATCGGATTATTTTTCGCCTCGTCGGTCAGCGGATAATTGTGGCGGTAATAATCGCGCACGTCGTTTCGGAATTTTCGATACGATTTTGTGCAGCCGAATTCTTCGATCCAGCCGTGTTCGTCCGGCGGTGTTGCCTGCGACGTGAATTGCCCGCCGAGCCAGTCGGATTCTTCGGTCAAAATCACTCGCAAACCGTTTTCACACGCCGCCAACGCCGCCGCGCAACCGCCAACGCCGCCGCCGACGATCAATAAATCTGTTTGTAATTCTCTAAATTCCATTATCGCAGTCTTTCAAAAGAATTTTTGCCACAGATTTACACAGATAAACGCGGATAAAAGAAGATTTGATAAAAATAATTTCGTGTCATTTCGTGTTTATTCGTGACTAAAAAATGCTTTAAAAATCAGTGTTTATCTGTGTAAATCTGTGGCTAATTTTCCTCTTTTTTATCGCGGCGATGCGATAATCACGATTATTTCGTCCGCCGCTAAATTTTCCAGTTCCGTCTGCGCGAGCGCGGAAACCTGTTCGAGTTCGGCGAGTCCCGACAGATTGACGATGCGCGCGCCGACCAATAAATGAATGTCCGGCAGAGCGCGTCCGGCATCGCCGAAATCGGTCAATTGTCCGATAATTGTTTCGAGTTCGCGGGCGACGTTTTCGACTGTTGTTTCGGTGAATTTCGGCGCGGTCCGCGCTGTAATCTGACCACGCCGGTTTTATCAACAACGCGCACGGCAAGCCGCTGATTCGTAAACATCCCGAAGAAAGTTTTCGTCGCAATTTCCTGCGTGTAAACGTAAAATCCGGCGGTTTCCGTCGCTAAAATTACGTTCGCCGCATCGGTTTTCAGCGACCGCGCCGCCGCTATTTCCGCGTTTTCGATGCCGCCGACGTTCGCCGATTCGTCGTCTTTTTTCAATTCCGTCGTGCCGAACGCGTCGCGCGGACAATGCTGCGGCGCGTGTCAACTTCGATTTGCACTTCGACCGATTCGGGAACCGCGCCGATTTTGACGACCGCATCGGTCGCTTCGCGGCGCACCTGCAAAATTTGCTCGGCGGTCGGGTTGGCGATATTGCGCTCAATCGTGTCGCGCACCATCGCCAACGCCACGCCAATCGTGGAAATAACTTCGGCTTTTTTTGCCAATCTCGCGGGCAGATTCATCAGCGTTCCGGTGAACGGAATCAACGAAGCCGCGCCGCCGCCGCCGCCGATTAATTCGACAGTTTGGCGGTCGAGATTGTATTCGACGATCAATTCTTCGATCTGTTTTTCGACTTTACGACACGAAATTTCCAAAACTTTTCGCGCCGCGTCTTCGACCGATAAATTGATTTTTTCGGCGAGCGGTTTGAAAGCGAGTCTTGCCGATTCAGCGTTGCCTTTCGCAAAAGCGTCGTCGGGAATAATGCCCAAAACATTCGCCGCGCACGTCGGCGTGAGCGAATATTTTTCGCCGTTCGCGCATTCAATCGCCGTGTAATCGTCGGTGTCGTGCTCGGTCGGGCGCAAATGGATAAGTTTCGCGTTTGCAAAGATTTCCGGCTATTGAAAACTCGCGTAAGCTCAAGCCCGCGATGTGCGCCGAACGCGAGCCGACATCAACAATCGCGCCGTTTTTTTCCCGAATCATCGAACCGCCCGCAATCGCCAGCGTTCGCACGTCCAAAGTATTCAAATACGTCCGATGACCGCCGACCCGCGCCGCTTTCGTCTGCGGCGAACCGTCGCGGATGACGGAAATATCCGCCGAAGTTCCGCCGACTTCGATGAAAATTCCGTCGGAAATTTTCTCATACATCAACGCGCCCGCGATGCCCGCCGCCGGACCCGAAAGCATCGTCATAATCGGTCGGCGATGCACTTCTTCGACCGACATCACGCCGCCGTCCGAACGCATAATCATCAGCGGCGCACGGATTCCGGCGCGTCTGACGCATTCGTCGGTCATCGTCGCCGTGTGAATCATTTTCGGCAAAATCGCGCCGTTCAAAACCGCCGTTCGGGTGCGCGTTCGCAATCCGTAAAGCGTCGAAACTTCGTGTCCGCTCGTCGCCAGCAAACCTTTTCGACGCGCCAGATTCGCAATTTTATTTTCGTTTTCATTTTTATCAACGCCGAACGCTTCGGAGACGGCGACGACTTCCGCGCCGTTTGCGCGAAAATTTTCGATGATCGCGTCAATCGTTTTTTCGTCGTAATTTTTGCTCGAAACGAATTCGTGCTGCGGCTATAAAAACCGATTCGGCGCAAGTTCAATCGGCGGAATCTTCGTATCAATCTTCGCCTTCAAACCTTCCAAACCCGAACCCAAACCGATCACGCCGACGCTTGCGACATCGCCTTCGAGCAGCGCGTTCGTCGCCTGCGTCGTCGAATGCGCGATAAAAATCACGTCGTCGGGCGAAATATTTAATTCACTCAAAACACGCTCAATCGCTTCGATAATTCCCAACGCCACGCCTTCCGCCGCGTCGTGCGTCGTCGGAACCTTCAACTGCGAAATCACCTCGCGCGAAGCGTTATCAATGACGACGACATCGGTAAACGTGCCGCCGACATCAATGCCGATTCTGCACTTTGCGATTTTGGATTTTAGATTTCGGGTTTTGGATTTCCACTTTTTTTAAGATTTTTTAGCCACAGATTTTCACAGATGAACACGGATAAAAAGAAGATTTTATTGATTTTAAGAAGTTAATTGTTTCAGTCATTTTTCAATCCTGCTTTAAAAATCCGTGTTTATCTGTGTCCATCTGTGGCTAAAAAATTCTTCCTATTTAACAATTCCCGCGCCGATTTGAAATAAATTCGGAATGTTAATCGGCAATTTGCCCGCGAACGAAACTTCGCCGAACATCGCGCGAATCGCCGCCGTTTGCGCGATTTCTTCGATGGCGTAAGTGACGACGTAGTTTTTCGCGTCGGGAAACTGGCGAATCATATACGGGTTGCCGAATGCGATGACGGCGGCTTTTTCGCCTTTTAACGCGATTATTTTTTGCACAAAAGCGGCTTGATTTTCGGGCAGCGCGACCGTGCCTTTGGCGGCGGCGCGTTTGACGAACGGCGCGAGAATTATTTGATCGTAATTTTTCGCGTCGGCTAAAACTGCCGCGTAATCGTCGGCGTTCGAGCGAAAATCGAGCTTGGTAATTTTCGCGTTTCGGTTTCTTTTTTGAATTTCCGTCGTCAGCGTCGCGCCTTCAACCGCGTCGTCGTCCGCCGCGATGATGACGAATAAAGTTTTGCTCAAAGCATCTTTTTTGAGCGGCAAAAAGTTATTTTCATTGCGTAAAAGCGTGATTGATTTTTCGGCGACGCGCATTGCTTCGGCGATATTTTCGGGTTTTTCGACTTCGCGCGTCGCGGCGGTCGGGTCAACGAAACGATTTTGAAAAAGTCCGATTTTATATTTCGCGCTCAAAATTCTTCTGACCGATTCGTTCAATCTTTCTTCGGTAATTTCGCCGTTTTTCACCGCCGTTTCAATCGCCGCCAACGCCGCGTCAACGTCGGGCGGAAACAGCACGACATCAACGCCCGCTTTGATCGCCGACACCGCGCTCGCGCCGTTCGGATACGCCTTGGTGATCGCGCCCATTTCCATCGAATCGGTCGTGATAACGCCTTTGAAATTCAAATCTTTTCGCAGAATATCGTTCAAAATTTTCGGATTCAAAGTCGAAGGCAGATTGTCGCCCGTGACGTTCGGAACCGCCAGATGCGCGGTCATAATCGAATCAACGCCGCTGTCAATCGTCCGTTTGAACGGCACGATTTCGGTCGAATCGAGTTCGGCGCGATCACCCGAAATCGTCGAAAGACCGATGTGCGAATCGGTCGCCGTGTTGCCGTGACCGGGAAAATGTTTGAGCGTCGCCAGACAATTCGCGTCGCGCACGCCGCGCGTTTCCGCCGCCACGAATTCGCCGACTTTGTTTGGATCGGCACCGAAACGAGCGGATATTTATCACCGGATTATCGGGATTATTATTGACATCGGCGACGGGCGCAAACAGCCAATTCGCGCCGATAGCACGCATTTCGCGGCAGATAATTTTCGCCCTGATTATACGCCGCCTGCACGTCGCCGCTCGCCGCCACGCCCATATTCGTCGTGAACGGCGTTCCGGTTCGCAGCTGCATTCGAAGCCCTCGTTCGTAATCGGCGGAAAACGTCAGCGGCAGTTTGGCGAGTTTCTGCGCTTCGTTCGTCAAAATCGCAATCGAATTGGCTTCACCGCGAAACAGCGTAAATCCGCCGACGTGCAAATCCACGATCTGCCGCCGCATTTCCTTGAATTTCGCGCCTTCGACGTTCCCGAATTCCGCGTTCAAAGGCATCACGATCATCTGCCCGATTTTCTCGCGCAAAGTCATTGATTTCAAAGTTTTTTCA
This sequence comes from Pyrinomonadaceae bacterium, assembly GCA_963761145.1. GTDB lineage: Bacteria > Acidobacteriota > Blastocatellia > Pyrinomonadales > Pyrinomonadaceae. The sequence continues at coordinate 31,545 of CAVXFU010000009.1, read as the reverse complement.
ACTCGAACGTCATTCAAACTTTTAACTTTCGTCTGCGCGAAAACAGCGTTTTGGCTGAGTAAAATCAACAGCGTGAATGAAATTAACAACTTTTTCATAAAACTAATCAGAAGCATTTTTTAGCCACAGATTTTCACAGATGGACACTGATAAAAAAGAGATTGATAAAATATTTTCAAGTTTTTTCGAGATTTTCGTGGCAATCTATTGAAAATCTGCGTTCATCTGTGTCAATCTGTGGCTAAATTTCTTACTCATCAATTAAAAATTTCCTTCTTTTCCTTCGCGTCTTTTTCACGTTCCTTTGATGATTTTATTTGCAGACCGTCGCCGATTGCAAAAAAATCCGGCAGCGCAACGGGCGATTTTCCGGTGATCGCGGTTTCGCCGAAAATGGCGCGTACTCCGGCGGTTTGCGCGACATCTTCGACCGCCCACGCCGCGAGATAGCTTTTCGCCTGCGGAAATTGCTGCAATAAATAGGGCGAGCCGAACGCGACGATTGCCGTTTTTTGATTGGCGGAAATCGCCTGCCGCACGAATTCGGCTTCTTCGTCGGGCAGCGCGACCGTGCCTTTGAGCGCGGCGCGTTTGACGAACGCGCCGATGACGACGGTTTCGCTCGATTTTACGTCGCTTAAAAGCTGCGCGTATTCGGCGGAAGTCGTGCGTTTGTCAACTTTAACGACGCGCGCCGTTTTGGTGCGCTGTTCAATCGCGGCTTTGAAAACCGCGCCCTGATCGGCATCGTCGTCGCCCGCCGCGATGATGAAAAGAGTTTTTCCGGCGCGTTTCAAATCGAGCGGCAAAACTTTGTTTTCGTTTCGCAAAAGCGTCATCGAACGCTCGGCTAAATCGTTGGCGAATTTGACGTTTTCCGGTTTTTCGACGAGCTTGGAAACCTGATTCAAATCAACCGAATGATTGTTTATCAAACCGATGCGATATTTGACTTTCAAAAGTCTTCGCACCGAATCGTCAATTTGTGTTTCGGGAATTTCGCCTTTTTTGACGGCGATTTCGAGCGCGTCAATCGTCTCTTTCACATTCGGCGGCAAAAGCGCGATGTCCGCGCCCGCTTTGATCGCTAAAACCGCGCCGTCGGTGCCTTTGTAATTTTTGACAATCGCGCCCATTCCGAGCGAATCGGTCGTGATAATTCCGTCAAATTTCAATTCTTTGCGAATCAAATCGCGGTTGATTTTCGGATTCAAAGACGCGGGAATGTCGTCGCCCGTAATCTGCGGCAGAGCGATGTGCGCCGTCATAAACGAATCGAGTCCGGCGGCAATCGCGGCGCGAAACGGCGCGAGTTCGACCGCTTCAAAACGGGCGCGATTGATGTTGATCGTCGGCGTGTTGATGTGCGAATCCTGCGGCGTGTCGCCGTGACCGGGAAAATGTTTGGCGGTCGAAATCACGCCGCCCATCCGCAAACCGCGCACTTCTTCGGCGACGAATTTGGAAACCGTTTCGGGATTTTCGCCGTAACTGCGGACGTTGACCATCGAATTCGCCGGATTATTTAAAACGTCGGAAACCGGACCGTAAAGCCAGTTGATGCCGATGGCTTTCATCTCTTCGGCGATAATTTGCCCTTTGCGAAAAGCGTCGTTCGGATTGCCCGCCGCCGCGATTCCCATATTGTGCGTGAAAGACTCGTTCCGCTGCGAATCTGCATCGGCAGACCGCGTTCAAAATCCGCCGCCATAAACAGCGGAACTTTGGAAATCGCCTGCATTTCATTGGTCAAAGCCGCCAGTTCGAGCGCGTCGCCGCGATAAAAAACGAAGCCGCCGACTTTGTTTTCGACGATTTGTTTGCGAACTTCCGCAAATTTATCGCCGTTCACATTTTTATAATCGCCCAAAACTCCGGTCACGATCATCTGCCCGATTTTCTCGCGCAACGTCATTGATTTGAGCGTTTTTTTAACCCAATCTTCAGACGATTTGTCAATTTTCGTCTGCGCGAAAATCATTTGCTGGCTCAACAGAACGATTAATATCAGCGCAATAAACAGTTTTTTCATAAAGCGTTCAATACATTTTTTAGCCACAGATGCGCACGGATTAACAGGGATTTTTTTATAATTCAATTTTTCTTATCCGTGTTTATCATCTTCATCTGTGGCTAAATTTCTATTTCTTTTAATTCTTCGGCATTCCGAAAATGTCTATTTTTTCGCCGCCTTTTGCTTTGTCGGTTTCGTTGACGACGATGTTATTGACATTCGGACAGCGCATATCGGTGTATTTTTCCATCGTCATCGGAACCTGTTTCGCGTCCGCGCCTGCGCCGCGCAGCAAAATCGTTGAAAGCCATTCCGCGCCGGTGATATTTGCCGTCGTTTTTTGCGCGGGTTTGCCTTCGTTGGCGACTTGATCTATCGCGTTGACGCGCTTAAACTGGCGCGGAATTCCCGATGCAAAACCTTCCGCATCGAAGTCGGTTTGAAAGGTTTTCGATTTGCCGTCCGAAACAATCAGGCGCAGTTTATTGGGTCCTGCAACCAAAACCGCCATCTGCACCGTTTCGCCCGGATAAAAATAAAATTCCTTCTGCGCGGGCGCGGCATTCCACGTTTTCGTGCGCCAGAACGGTCGAAAAGCGTTACGCTGAGTGCTTTTTTTGCCGTTCGCGTCCGTCGTAAATTCCCACGTCAATCCGGCATCAACTTCAAATTTCCGCCTGCATTGCCGCCCATATAAACCGACGGATTATCGAGATACTGATTTTTGTCTTCGGCGCGCACACGCTTTTCATCAAACTGCGGTGTTCCGAGTTTGACGAAACCGGCGATGCCCGTCCAAGTGTCGAACGACGAAACGGCTTTGCGGTAATACGCGCCGGCAAAACACGGCATCATTTTGGCAGGCGCGACTTCTTCGCCCGCTTTGGCAAATTTGATTTTCCCGAGCCGCCAAAACCCGCCAGTTCGCCGCCGATTTTCACTTCGTCGCCCGCTTTGAAATTCGCCAAAATCCATTTTCGCGCCGCGCCCTGACCGCTGAAAACAAAGCCTTTGCCATCAACCGCAATCGCGCCCGGATCAGGTTTGTTCTGCTGATAAACCGCGCCCGCGCGATCATTTATGACGGAAATCTTGCCGTCCAAAACGTAAACGTCAACGCCGTTTTTGAACGTCGGATTTTTCTTGTAAAAATCGGTGGTGTAAACGACGATTTCCTCGTCTTTGCGCTGACGATCTTTGCCGGAAATTTGAAAAGTCAGTCCGTTCGGCGCGACGATGTTTGATTTATTCTGCGCGAAAATCGCCGTGGCGGAAAGTATCAAAATTAAAGCGGCGGAAAGTTTAGTAAACATAATTTTTAAGAATTTTTAGCCGCAGATTTTCACAGATGGACACGGCTTTTAAATCAGATAAAAATCGCTTTGTCTTTTCTTATCCGCGTTTATCTGTGAAAATCTGTGGCAAATTTCGTGGTCATTTCAAAAACAAAAACGCGCCGAAAATCAAGCCGACGAAGCAAATTATAATCATCGTTAAAATCGTTGATTTGGTTAATTCTTCGACTCTGACTCCGACGTAATTGGCGACCCAGACGTTGTGCGTGTTGGTCGGATCGCAGACGTTTTGGAGTTGGACGATTGCCATCGCCGCCGCTAAAACTGCGATTGCGGGAATAATTCCCGCGCCGGCGACGATGGCGAAAAATCCTGCGCCGAGTCCGAACAGATTGAACGGTCCGCGATAGAGCGCGAGCGGCGACAGAATGCCGAAAAATAAAACGTAAGTCCAAACGCTGTCAATCGGCAGATTTTTGATGATCGGTTCGAGCGCGATTTTGACCGCCGGAAGTTGGAGCGCGTTGATTAACATTCCGATTCCCATCATCAAAATCGCGGCGGGTGCGCCGTCTTCGAGTCCGCGAATCAAGGACGAAGTTAAAATCTGCACAAACCTTTTCGGCTGCGAAACGAGCGTTCCGAAAATCGAACCGGCGAGAAACGACGGCACTTCCTTCCAGCCGTAACTGTTGAATCCGAAATATAAAACGAGCGGAATCAGCGGCGTAATGAACGAAATCAGCGGCGCGTTTTTGCCGTCAATTTGTTCGGTTAATTCGTCTTTCGTCGCCGCCGACATCAGCGCGAGTTCGGGCGCACGCTTTGCCGCGATGATCGTATAAATGATCGTCCCGACAACCATCACCGCGAGCATAATTAATTGAAAACGCACGACTTCCGGCGGCAGCGGCGCGTTTTCCGCCACGCCCAAAATATCGCGGTAAAATCGAATTAAAGAGATGTTGAAAATGAATCCGGTGGCGAATGCGAGCAAAAAAAATGTTCCGGCGAGTTTGCGCGGAATGCCTAAACTCATCATTATCGGCAAAACGAGTGAGCCGACCATAATTATCGCGCCCAAGCCGGTCAGCGACGTGAACAGAACCGCCGTCACGAACATCAAACCGAACGCGACGACGAGCGGTTTGTCGCCGCCGAATTCCGCCGCGCGTTTGATAATTCCTTCGGCAATTCCGGTCTGCATCATCACGCGCCCGAGCATCGCGCCCGCAAAAACCGCGACGTAAGCCGATGCGAGTTTGATCGAACCGGCGGAAATAATATCGTTTAAGATATTTGTAAACGGCGTGCCGACCGCCGCCGCAATCAAAATCGCCATCGCCGGAATAGCGATCAAAGCGGGAACTTTGCGCGTGAACATCAGCGCGGCAAAGACAACAAATATCAGTATAATGAGAAGTGCAGCCATTAAATCATATTCTGAAAACCGGAGTCTGCAATGAAAATTTTCATTGCAGACTCCGGTTTTCAATTTTTAGAACGTGAAGCGTCCGACCAATTGAATAATACGCGGACGGTTACCGAGGGCAACATCCTGATTGGCGTAAGTGCCGAAATTGACATTGCCGAACGATGTCACCGGCGTTCCGAAAACGACCCAGTTAAAAGCATTCAAAAACTCGGCGCGAAGCTGAATTTTTCTGGATTCGCCCAGACTGATATTTTTGATGATCGAGAGATCTATGTTTTTGTAATTATCGCGGCGAATGTCGTTGTAGGTTCGCGCCGCGCTGCCGAATTGAAAGTTAGCCACATCGGGCGCGCTGAAAGCTGCCGGATCGAAAATTGGCAAACCCTGACGAACGCGGTCGCCAAAGTTTCCGAATGTCGGGTCAGCGCCGCCGATGCGATTCGGGCGAATCTGCAAATTGCCGACGGCGGCTAATCCGGTAGTTGGAAATCCAATTGCGTAAGTCACTGTCAGAGGCGCGCCGGTTTGATAAACTCCCGTACCGGAAATTTGGAAGCCGCCCAACAGCGTATTGGTCAATTTGCCCCAGTTGCTGCCGATTAATTTGCCTTTTCCGAACGGAAGTTCATACGTGCTGCTCAATGTAAAACGATGCGGGACATCCAGCGTCGAATAAGAATACTCATCCCTGTAATTATAAAAGTCTTCGGCATTTGTCGGGTCTGTAAAACGTGCCCCGTTGCCGACTCCGCCCGTATCGAGCAGTTTCGACCAAACATAATTGGTGAGCAGCGAAAATCCGTTGCTGAAACGTCTCTGCAAATTGATTTGAAGCGCGTTGTAATCGCTGATGCCGATATTCGGACTGAAATTCGTCACGGTTTGATACTGCGGAAAACGCCGCAGCAACTGTGCTCTGGCAATCGTCGCGCCGTTTAATGCAGCAACATTGGGAATGCTGCCGGCGAGCGGATTGGCAACCTGCTGTGTTAGAAACGCGGCAACGGTTGTGCAAGCCGCGGTGCCGCACGTATTCGGCTGAGTATAATTGGCGCGGGCGTAATTTAAAACGTCCGCCGGAAGCTGGTTTAGATTAGTGCTGCGCGACGGTAGATTCCGCCCGCGACTGCCGACGTATGCAATATCAAGAACCAGATTTTTAGCCAGTTCGCGCTGGAAAACCAAATTATACTGCATATTGTAGGCGTTCGGGCGATTCGGTTCGACAGCGGCATCCAGATTTTGTCCGAGCGCAGTTAGATTTCCGAGCGTGTTGCCGGTTGCCGTCCGCACACCATTGCGAAAAGGATCGGACAGGAAAATAGTCGAGGAATTTACCTGACCCGTTCCGGTCGTGAAAGAAGACTGCGTGACTGAATCGTTAAAGCTCGTTCCGAGTGCGGATGCAGCTTCGAGCGAAATCGGCAAATAAAACATTCCGAAGCCGCCGCGAATAGTCGTTTTACTGTTCAAGCTGTAAGCGAAACCGATGCGCGGGGCGAAACGATTTTTGTTGACGTCGGATTGCGAACCTTCCGGAAAACTGAGTAGTCCGGTTAAATTTCTGATTCCCGGATTAAGCGCGGCAACCGCCGGATCGAGCGTAATCGAAGCCAGTTTGGTCTGCACGCTTCCGGCAATCGGAGAAGCCGCGTCAAAATCAAAATTCGTAATCAAGTTCTGCGGGCTTGCCGTTCCGGTTTCAAAATCCCAGCGCAAGCCTAAATTTAGCGTTAAGTTGCGGCGAATCTTCCAATCGTCCTGAACAAAACCTGCACCGTAATGATGGTAAATCGTAATGGGTGTTTGCACTTCGCGCGTTATGCCGCTTGGAATACCGAGCAGAAACGAAGCGAGCGATGAACCGGCGGCTTCGGCAGGGCTGACGGCGGCGGACGGAATAGGACCGGCGGTCGCCGCTCTTGAAAATGAAAAGCTTCCAGTCGGGGTAGCAAACTGGAACGGGTAAAAGCGATAGAGGCGATATTCCGCCCCGAGTTTTAAAGTATGCGAACCGCGCACATAAGTTATCGCATCGGCAGCCATATGCGTGTCGCGCGGTTGCTGATTACCTGCACCGCCGAGAACTCCCGCGCCGATTTCACCCGCGCCGAAGGTTGTGCCGATAGTAAAAGTGGGAAAAATTAACGCCGAAGCCGACGCGCCTAAATTCGACGCGAAACCGAGTGATGCCGGGTCAAAGCCGAGGCTGTTAGAAGATTGTTTAGCCGCCGCGCGCGTATAGCCGTAGCGGAAATTATTTATCAAATTCGGTGTCAAGCTATAAAGGTGGTTGATTGTCGCGTTGAAAAAGGTGTCGCGCTGGACGGTAATCGGCGCAGCTATTGTGCCGAGAAAATTCGGCGGCGCGTTATAGCGTTTTTCATAGCTGAACCGCCCGAAAAAGCTCTGCCTTTCCGAAACCGTGTGGTCAATGCGACCGGAAATGATGTCGCGGTTAAAGTTGATATTGTCTGCAAAAGCGTAATTGTTGGTTAAGCCGGGGCGATTAGGCAGCGGAAGATACTGCAAAACGGCAAGTGCTACGGGGTCCAAGCACGCTGCCGAGCGCGTGGTGCCGCTCGTGCAAATTGGCAAAAGGCTTAGATTGTTGCCGGCAAAATAGTTACGCCGCGTGGTTGTTCCAGCGGTGACGGCGGTATATGGATTGTAGATTTGTCCGAACAAAGCGGGCGTTCCATCCGCATTGACAACTCCCGTACGGGTTGCTCCTGTCAGCAGTTCGCTTAAGTCGCCGGTTCGCATCCGCGCCGTCGGGACGGTTAAAATTCTCGTTGTCGGATTTTTTTCGCGGCGCAGTTCATAATTGGCGAAGAAAAATGTTTTCTCGATCTTTTTGACAACGCCGCCGTCGCCTCCTTCTCCAAAATTAAAAAAGTAGAGTGGACCGCCGATTGCGCCGCCGAATTGATGTTTGACCGAGCTGTTGATACGGGCGATGGCATTACGGTTATTTCGGAAACCGTTGGCGTTTAAATTTCCGTCCTGATAATACTCGTAGAGCGCGCCATGAAATTTTCTGGTGCCGGCTCTGGATAAAACCGATACGATGCCGCCGCCGGTGCGCCCGTATTCGGCAGGCGCGACGCCGGAGATGACCTTAAATTCGCGCACCGCATCCTGCGGCGGCGAAATCGCCACGCCGTTAAAATCGCCGATGGTATTTGTTACGCCGTCCAGCAAATTTTCATTGGTCGAGGCGCGACCGCCACTGACGGCGAAGTTTGAATCGAAAAAGTTGCGGTTGCTTGATGAACCGATCTGCGATCCCGGATTGCCGAGCGCCGCGCCCGTGTCGATAGTGCCGGGGACGAGATTGACGAACGAGAAAATATTGCGTTCGGCGGACGGCAAATCTTCGATTAATTTTTGCTCGACGGTCGTTTCCAGATTGGAAGTTTCCGTTTGCAGAATCGGCGTTTCACTGCCTTCGATCTGCACCGTCGCCGATTCAGCCGTCACGCCGAGCGCGATATCTATGCTCGCCGTCTGCGCGACTTCGAGCCGGATATTTTCCCGTCTCGTTTCGCCGAATCCGGTTTTGTTGACGGAAATATTATATGTTCCCGGCTGCAAAAACGTGATCGTGTAATTTCCGCTGTCACCGGTCGTGGCGGTTTTAGCAAGCCCGGTTTCAATCGAAGTTGCCGTGACAATCGCGCCCGGAACCGCCGCGCCGTTCGGGTCAGTAATAGTTCCCGAAACTGTCGCCGTAATTTGCTGCGCCGAAATCGAAGCGGCAAACAGTCCGCAGCAAAAACTCAACACCGCCGATAAATATGCAATTCTTTTTAGACAAATCATAGATTTTCCTCGAAATTAAATTTTATTAGTGCCGACCTCAAATCCGCTCTTCGCGCAACCTTCGTTTTCGTTTGAACGAATGCAGTTGTCAGAAAGGCGTGAAAATTATTAAAAACTTATAAATCAGAAGTGGACTAGACCACTACCTTTTAACAAAAAATTAACACAGATGTCAAATCAGTTTTCGGTTGAATCACTCAATTGAGATTTTATTTGACAATCCTCGTCTTTATCACTATTTTGAATATATTTAACCTAACAAACGGTCTAGACCGCTTTTGTCTAAAAAACTATGCAGAATATTTTAACGCGCGATAGTTCCACACCTCTGCATACGCAGATTGCCGAGACTTTGCGAATCAAAATCCAAAATGAAGAATTCAAAGAAAAGGATACTCTTCCGTCGGAACGCGAACTCGCCGAACAATATTCGGTCAGCCGGATGACCGTTCGGCAGGCTTTGCAAAAACTGCGTCACGAAGGCTTGATTTATCACGAGCGCGGTGTCGGAACATTTGTCAACAATCGAAAACTCGACGTTCACACCAGAAATCTAAACGGATTTTCCGAAGAAATGCTGTCACTCGGACTCAAGCCGAGTTCTCGCGTCATCGCTTTCAAACGAGAATTGGCAAATGAAGAAGTGATGAATAATTTGCAGCTTGGAATGGGCGCGGAAGTTTTTTATCTCGAACGGCTTCGAATTGCCGACGATGAACCGATGGCGTTTGAAAAAACCTATCTGCCCGCATATCTTTTTCCAAAACTGGAAGAATTCGATTTAACGAAAAATTCGCTCTATCAAGTTCTGGTTGAAAACTATGATTTGCCAATGCATCACGCCGAAGAAATTCTGGAAGCTACATCTGCCACCAAACGAGTCGCCGAACAACTCGGCATTCGCGCCGGTGCGCCCGTTCTTGTAGTGCGCCGCGTCGTTTTTTCCGAATCAAATCATCCGATTGAGTCGGCGCATACGATTTACCGCGCCGACCGCTACCGTGCGACGTTTTATCTATCGAAAAACACCCAAAAATGAAAATATTCAAACTCTGTTTCTTAATCATTTGTCTGCTTTCGTCGGCAGCCGCTACTTCCGCGCAAAGTCAACCTGAATTGCCGACGAAAATTCTGTTGATTCCGCTCGATGATCGCCCGCCGTGTTTGCAGTTTCCGGTGAAAATGGGCTTAATCGGTGACGCGGAAGTCGTCACGCCGCCGCTCGAATTGCTTGGAAAATTTACCGAACCCGGCAAATCAGACGAGATCATTAACTGGCTAAAAAGGCAGGATTTAAAGTCATTTGACGCGGCAATTATCTCAATTGATATGCTCGCGTACGGCGGTCTGGTGGCGATGCGCGTTCACAATACCGACGATGCGGCGGCACTGAAACGGTTGGGGGTTCTTAAAGAAATTAGAACACTCGCGCCGCAGTTGAAAATATACGGTTCCAGCGTGATTATGCGTCTCGCGCCGACCGGTACGGGCAGCAACGAAGCGTATCGTGAAAACCTCGCAAAATGGGCGGAGATTTCCGTCGACCCGAAGTTGAAAAATGAAAGTGCTGTTCTTGAAGCGAAAATTCCCGCTGAAGCTTTGGCGAATTATAAAGCCGCACGCGTCCGCGATTTGAGCGTTAACCGCGCGACAGTTGATTTAGTGCGTGATAAAACAATTGATTATTTAATTTTGTCGCAGGATGATGCGAAACCGAAAGGCATTCACGTTGCCGACCGCGAGAATTTAATCGCGCTGACGAAAAGACTAAAATTAACCGATAAAATCGCTGTCCAGCCCGGCGCGGACGAAGTTTCGATGCTTTTGCTGGCACGTTCGCTTTCCGACAAATATAATTTTCATCCGAAAATCAAAGCCGTCTATTCGTCAGCCGAAGTTGCCGCGACGGTAATGCCGTTTGAAGACCGACCGCTCAATCAAACCGTCAGTTTTCATATTAAAGCCGTCGGTGCACGCGAAGTTTCGGACGCGAAAAAGGCGGATTTGCTTTTTTACGTTTACGCTTCTCGTTTTGAAAAAGGAAAGGGCGAATATTTCGCGTCCGAAATCGAAAGCCGAATTAGCCAGAATAAACAAATAATCGTCGCTGACATTGACCCGAAAGGCGACGTTCAGGGCGGCGATGTTTCGTTTACTCAGTCGCTCGCCAAAAAGAATTTATTGCCGCGCATTAACGGTTACGCCGCGTGGAACACTGCCGGAAACACCATCGGCACAACCTTGCCGCAGGGCGCAATTCGCGCTTTATCCAAATCTGAACTTTCGCGGTCGAACGCTGCGAAAACGAGAATTTTAACCGCTCAGCACTGGTTCACATTTCACCGCTTACTGGACGATTTTTATTTTCACAACATCGTTCGCGCCAAAGCCAAACCGTTCATCGCCGAAAAACAATGGAACGCACTGCGTTTATCAGATGAAGCAACGCAGGCGGTCGAAGATTACAGCCTCAAATTGCTGAAAAAAAATTTCAAAGAACTGACACAAGATTATTTTAACCGGAACTTCGAGGTTTCAAATAAATTAGATTGTGATAAACCGTCGTCTCTGACTTTCAATTTGCCCTGGAATCGAACATTTGAAGCGGTGATAGATTTCCATCTGCAATGTCGTTTAATCGATAAAAACTCATGAAAACTAATGTTTTCAGAATAATATTTTTAGTTCGTGGAGACTGTCATTAAGAGTCTGTTTAAATTTAGGAGATAGAAATTGAAAAACGAGCATCGGGTTCGCTAAACTTGGTTTTAGACTAATAAAATTCAAGGATTTAACGAACAAAATGAGTTATGAAACAAATTTAACCGATGCCCGTTGGCAAATTATAGCAGAATATATTGAAGATGGAAGAAAGCGTCAGCACAGTTTGCGAACAATTGTTGATGCGCTGCTGTATGTGGTCAAAACGGGTTGTCAATGGCGATACCTACCAGTTAATTTCCCAAAGTGGCAACTGGTTTATTATTATTTTCGGAAATTTGAAGCAACCGGATTGATCGAAATAATGCACGATTGTCTGCGCGAGAAAGTGCGCGTCAAAAAAGGGAAAGAAGTCAGTCCGAGTCTGGGTTTAGTCGATTCGCAAAGTGTCAAAACCGCGTCTCTAACGACGGAAAAAGGTATTGACGGAAACAAAAAAGTGAATGGCAGAAAGAGATTTATTTTGACTGACACGTTGGGCTTGATGATGGGAATTCTGATTGTCGCGGCAAATTTTGGAGAACGCGCGGGAGCCGAAAAGTTATTCAATCAAACGCGCGGAAAATATCCGAGACTAAAGAAAGTGTTGGCGGATCAGGGTTTTGACGGGGAAAAGTATGTGACGAGAATCGAACTTTTATTTGGTTTTATCTTTGAAATTGTCAACAAAGTATTGGGAGTCGGCGGATTTCAAGTGCAACCCAAGCGATGGATTGTTGAAAGAACCTTCGGCTGGTTAATCTGGAATCGCCGATTAGTCAAAGATTATGAAGAAAACACAGATGTTTCAAAGGCTTTTATCCAATTGGCGATGATCCGAATTATGTTGAAACAACTCGCTTCTTGAAAATTTAAACAGACTCTAAACGAAAACGTTGAAGATATTAAACTTGTTTCGTAAGTATTAAATATAATTGCGGGTAAGCGTTCAGTTATTTAGTGCGACCGAATCTTTTAGCGCAGTATTAAAAGTTGAAAAAGCCATTACCAATTTCACTTTGGTAATGGCTCTCTTGGCTTGATTACGTTTTTTTAGGTCGCTTGTAAATAAAGCCCGACAAAGTTTTGCTCTGCCGTTCGTGTCGCACAAGCAGTTTTCAGATAAGCAAGCACACTTCGGCGTTGCTGCCCGAGCGTCGTGATAACCGTTAGGATTCGCTCGACAAAACGGCTGCCCGTTTCGCTTTGCGTCCCGAAAGATTTGCGTCTCCACAGCACGGCTCGCCTGAGCGCGCGTTCGGCTCGATTATTGTTCGCTTCGACTTCTGCAACGCGAACGAACGTCCAGAGCGAACGGTTTAGTTTTAGAATACTGCGGCAGACTCGGGCGGTTTTCGCTTTGGCAGCCGTGCCGCCGTTTGCGAGCAATTCTTTGACTCGTGTCTTAACCGGCTTAATCTGACGGCGCAAACGACAATGCATCAGAGTTCCGTCGCGCACCTTTGCGAATAACCCAAACACCTTTTTCGTTTCTGCCAGCAACTTTTCGCCAATTTCTTTACTTTCAGCATCTTCGCGCTCGATCATCGCCGTGAAATCGCGCTTCAAATGCGCGAGAGCAAATTTGCCGTCGCCAGCCTTGCAGAAAACTGTAACCCGGATAACGGTCGGTCGTGACAACGCCGGGTTCTTCCGTGTCGATGATTGTTTGAGCGGCGGTTTGACTACGCCCGCTTTGGATTTGAAAGACCGTGACTTGCGCGGTGCAGTTAGCCCAGAGCCAGTTAAGTCGGCTATTTTCCTGCCAGCCCGTTTCATTAACTCGACTAGCGAGCTTTGCTGCCGCACAAATACTAGTGCTTGTGCGACCGGTTCGGCGAGGTGTTCGCTGACTCGGCGTTGCAATGCGGAAACGCTTCCCAATCCGATCTTCAGGTTGAACAACTCGCGCATCGCTTCGACCGCATTGCGCTCGCGATAAGTTCAAACGTCCGGTCAGATAAGCAACCATCGCTGAGACGCTCGCCCCGAATGTCCCGGCGGCAGTGTCCTCCGACCATTTGCCGCGCGTTAGTTTTTGACACGCCAAACAGCGAAGGCAATGATTGCGATAATTCCGCGCGCGAAGGCTTGACCGTCCACCAGCTCGATTGTTTGTCGCCGCGCCGGACGAAAATCTTCGCCGAGCAACAGACTGCCGCAAGCCCCACAGCAATCGGGGCGCAAGTTAATAACGTGATCAACTTCAGCAGTCAGTAATAATTGCCTGCCGACTTCTTTGTGTCCCGTCTGCGCTCCACGTTTGCGTTCCGATGGAGAGCAACGGCGGGGCGGCGGTTGAAAGGGAGAATCAGATGAAGGCGGCAGGCTTGAATTGGCTGAATTTTGCCGCAATCGTTCTTTTAACGCGAAAACTTTCGATTTTAATTCTTTGATTTCATCGGCTTGATTGTGTTCGATTCTCTCGCAACTTTCGATTTTCGCTCGCAGTTCAACATTTTGTTTTCGATAAACGGTCAAGCGCGCATTAAGAGTATAAAGCTGATGCTGGAGTGACGCGGCGATACGAACAGGCTGCGGAGTTTGATTCCATTCGCCTGGTGTAATATTGAAGCCAGTGATCAACAAGGTTAAGGGGTTAAGGGATTTTTGGAACAGAATGCGACGCTCAGCGCATAATAATTTGGGCAAATCCTTATAAACTCAATTATTGCCTATCTTTAGTAGCTTTTCTAAAAAACACCTTGCAAAGATAGGTTTCAAAGCATTTTTTATTATACGAGCAGTTTTTTGATAGATAAATGAGCATTTTTAGCTTTTTGTGAAGAAAAATGTCCTAAAACTCAGCGTATAATACATATTATACACGCAGCGTCGCTTTCTGTTCCTTTCCTTCCTCAACCCCGATATCAGTGAAGTCCTTAATCCCGGTCTGAGAGGAAAATCAAAACTAGATGTATTTAAGGTGAAAGGTAAATCAAAACTAGATAGTGCCGAAAAATTGAATTTGTCGCCGATTCGGCACGATTATCGACTAAAAGAGTCGTAAATTATCCGGTTTTAGTGCATTTGTGAGGCTGAAGGGGAAATGAAAACTAGATATTCCGGTCTGTAACGCTTCTTTTTGCCTCAGACGGAAGCCTGTTATTAACTGTTCCGATGCCGAAAGGGAAATCGGAACTAAGTAACCTTAATGTTTTACTTTAATCTTTATTTGCAGGCAGACCGTCTCTGATACTCTTCTGCCGTTTATTGGCTTCGATGACATCGTGGACGAAATTTATGTCCGGGTAGAGCGTATATTTAACGTCTGACAGTTTTTTTCGCGGTTGTTTCTGATAGACATAATCCATTTCATTTTTATTGCTTTATTTTTCCATCATTTTTTTGCTGTCCATAAGGGGATCGCCCAGTCTATAGTCAGAGCACACATTTTAATGTTGCCGCCGCCCGCATCGTTATTCGGGAACGGTAAATTTATAGACAATAAATCCCGTTACCTTAACGGGCTGACTGCCCAGCTTTGTCACCGTAAATTTTGAAGAACGCGCCGCCTGGACAGCGGCAGCTTTCAGCAGCGGATGACCGCTGGTTGCTTCAGCCGAAACGACATTTCCCTTTTCATCAATCGTCACTCGCACCATCACCTGCCCCGATGCTTTAACTGCTTTGGCAGCGGCAGGATAATTCGGCTGAACTAATTGGACGGCTTTTTCGTTGAGAATTCCGCCGCTGATCGTTTTGGGAACGGAATTTTTTGATGAGGAAGAAAAAGATGTGTCGGGAAACGGAGGTATTGTCGGCAGGTCGGTAAAATCAACAGATATTTCCTCGATCCTTTTTTCGTGTAAATCATCAATCAACCGTTCAAAATCTTCGACCGTAATACCGTCCTTTTCGTAATCCGCAATATCGTTGTCGCCTGCTGCCAGGGTAATCCTTTTCTCGACATCGTTCGTGCCTTCCCGAAAAACCCCGTTCGTTTCACGGTCTTTGAAAATAGAATTAAGTTTTGAAGTTAAGCCTTCAAGATCATATTCTTCACTATTTAAGTTAGCTCTAATGGAATCTTTGTAGCCCTTGATGATTTTTATTCTCAACAGCAAAGGGTTTGGAAAACCGTAAGGGTAAGCATCATCTTTTTTAATGGTGAGTTCGGGAAGATTGTTAATTTCCCCCGGATTCGATGTGTCCGGCGACGGCGAAACTCCGATGAAATCAACCGACTTTCCGTTTAAACGCTCGCGCAAAACGTCTTTCGTTATTTTGGTGGGTTTATCAGGTTGCGGATGTTCTCCGAGAGGTTCTTCATTTTCCGGAAGACGCTTTGAACCAGCAAAACGATCCAATGAACACGCGGAGGAGAATGCCAGGATTAAAATAAAGAAACAGCCCCATACCGATAACATTTGTTTTTTCAAGGTTACGCTCCTTAAAAGTTAAATTACCAAGTTCAGCTAAGTTATTTGGTTAACGCAAAAGCAAATCTGTTTTTGCTAGCATCTTTTAAATTAAAAATTGAAGTATTCGTTGCCTTCAATATCAACAAAACCTTTCTTTCCATTAAACACAACGCCAATAAAACCTTCCTGCTGAAAGGCATGACACCAGATTCGGTCATATTTGATAGGAATGATTTCTTTACCATTTTTATCTATTGCTCCGAATTTGTTATTTAATTTTACCCAAGCCCAGCCATTGAAAAAGGAACCTGTATCTTCATATTTAGTCGGAATCAAGACTTGCCCAGTTTTATCAATAAAGCCCCATTTCGCTTTTTTATAATTATTAGACGTCACGCGTCCTAATCCTTCAGCCGAAACTATCGGCGCTAATCCTTCGGTAAATCTACCGGCATAAGCATATTGGGCTGGAATCACCTCTCGACCTGTTTTATCAATAAAGCCATAGCGGGAATCATCCAATTTACTGTCAAAGACTTTAAATAAAGCCAGCCCCTCTGAAAAATAAGAAACATCGTCATATTTCAGGGCAATCAATTCTTTACCGGTTTTATCTATGAAGTTGTAACTTTCCCCGGAGCGAACCAGGGCTAAACCTTCTGAGAATGGATAAGCGAAATCATACTGAAGCGGTATGATTATTTTACCTGTTTTATCTATAAATCCACTTTTACCATTTAACTCTACCGGAGCTAATCCATCATGAAAAATTCCGGCAAAATCATATTTGAGCGAAAGCACCTGTTTTCCTGTTTTGTCTATAAACCCCCATTTCTTATTTAATTCTACTGCCGCCAAACCTTCCGAAAAAACGCTTACTGAATCATATTTAGGCGAAATTATTTCCTGTCCGTTTTGGTCTATAAACCCAGACTTACCAGTTTCATCATTGCCGAGGCGGATTTCAATTCGTTCTTCATATAAGGATTCAACCGAATCGTATTTCAATAACTTTTGTGCAGTAGGCTTAATTTTAGCCCAGACGGTTTTTTTGCCCTGCGGTTGAGTAGTATTTTGGGCTAACAAAACGCTTGAGAAAACGACCGAACAGAGAATAATTATCCTCGTAAAAATGGAGAGACCTTTTTTTGTTTGGTTTTCCATAGATTCGCTTAATGAGCTGGAGTTTTCTAAGTTATCTTCAGGATCTCGCATTTAATTGTTTCTCTATTAACTAGCGCGACAGTTTTTAATATAGTGGGTCAAAGTTCTTTCAACATATAGTCCTTAACTCATTTTGTTGAAATCACTGTGGTTCCAAAAAGTGTCGAAGCCGTGTTGACGCAATTCACCCTTTTTGAGTGCAATTAAAATGTTCTCTGCATGGATTCTCTTGCTCGTAAGCAGGTTGGCAAGCAGTTTCCAGAGACCGATCAATCCGAGAAATCCGGCAATACCAAACGTGAACATCTGGAACTGCACGGCTTCCCGGATTTGCGCATGGTCGGCGAATGTATCCATGTTTGCAGCCCATAACGCCAGTAGGACTCCGACGACAGTCATTACTCCAAAAACTATCAGCCGTGTTTTGCGATGCTGACCGATACACTCTTTGCATAGCGCGGCGATCTTCTCTCCAGAGATGTCATATGTATTTTTACGGCCTCTTACCTTCCCGTAGCCTGTGCTCGTGCTGGAGACAAACTTTCCATAATAAAATGAATACAAATCGCCTTTGGGCTGCTCACATTTTGCACAGATGCTCTCCAGCAATAGCTTCATAATCTCGTCGTCCGACATCTTATGTTCTCCTATTCAATTACCCTGCATGTTGTAGATGTAATAAGCGTGACCATAAAGATGGTCATCTGGATTTTCATTTTTTCGATAAGCTTTCTTCGATAAACGATTGAATTTGGGTTACCGGATAAGGCAGGATATATTGCTTGTCAGTTAGCTCGCCATTTTTATTAGTTTTTAACATAGTAATTTCAGCTAAATCGTTATTCAAAAAAGTTTTCTTGGCGATAATCGCTGGAATAATGCTGTCTATCATGATTACTTCGCATGTCGAACCAAATGCGGGAATCTGCACTCCTGCGGTGCCCGCCGAATAAACTCCGACCTTATTTCCTTTTTTGCATTCTATTCGCACTATGGAGCCGACCTCGCCCGGAAAAAGCGATTGCTGGTTGACGTCCTTGATGTAACCGCCCGTTTCATTGCCGAGGGAAGGCACTGATTGTTCATTATCAAGATGGTTTTGCCTTAACACTAATATTTTCCCTTTCAAATAAGGCTTGGCAGCCAATTTCACGGGTGGCAGATTTTTAAGCATATCGTCGTAAGTTAAAGCCTTGGTGCTGTCAGATAAACCGAGCGAGTCCAGAAATGACAAATCTACTTCGGAATTAAATGGCAGAGCTTTTATAAATTCCGTGGCGCCGGCAGCGGTTTTGGCAGCCCCAAAAGGTTTTGGAGAGAAGGTTCGATTGCTATTGCTGAAACTAAAAACGTAGTCATAATCGCCCAGCCCTTTTTTCTCATACTCTGCTTTGGAATTTGGCGTCAGGCAGATCGTCATTAAGCCGACTTCTTTACCGGATTTATCCTTAAGCGGAATCTTTTCCCGAATTTTTTTATACATTTGAAGCTCTCGATTGGTACCGTAACAACCTGTCAAAAAACCGAGCTCATTAGCCGCCTCTTCCTCAGTTTTATGAATGTTAGCGTTAAACCTGACCTTATTTTCGCCGTCAGTATAAATTGCGTCCCACGATTGAAAATTTTGCCGCAAATTCTTTTCGTTTTGGTATTCAGCTTCCCATCCGTCTTCGACATTGGTCAATTTGTATTTGCCGACCGAATCAGGAAACAAACCTTCGGGCTTCGGCAATCCGTGTTTCGCACATCCGAACGCAAAAAACAGACTCAGCATCAACAGACAAAATGGTTTTCCAGGATTTCATACATCTCTTCTTATTTTACTTTGGTGCTAAAGGACAGCCATCCAACATTGATTTATTCCGATAACAAATTTAATCCAATTTCGTCTTAGAAAAAAAACAAAAAGTAAGTTGCGCCAGAACTATTTGCCTGACAAATAGCTGCTTTCAAAGGTCAAAAGCAGTTTATCTTTTTCGTAAAGTTTTAATTTTGTCCCGCTCATCTCAAAACGCGTGATTCTTTCAAGTTTGCCGAGAAATACAGTTTGCAGCGCTTCCAATTGCTTGTCTGAGCAAATCTTTTTTTCTTCTCTGAAGATTGAAAATTTCATCTCCTGTCCGGCGGTTTCGATGTTCGCAGAAACCTGAGAGCAGCCGGAAAACCCGACGGCATTTTTCCTTGAAGTGTCAAATTCGAGATAAGGTTTCGGAGTTTTTTCATTATTCAGAATTAGGTTATCAGGATTTATAAACCACTTTTTTTTTCCCAAAAGCAGCGTATCGATCAGGTGAGATAAAATTTGCACATCAAATTCATCATCGGTTTCTTCATTTTGGCTAATATCGCGATTCGTCCAGACGCTTTTGATCGAATAACCGCTTCCCTCTGATTTCGGCTGGAGCTCAACTTCATACATACAAAGACCGGTCCAGCTGCGGTGAAAGTAAATTTTGCCGTTTTCAAAAAAGATGAACCATTTATCTTCCATTTCTTTTGGGATATGACCGAAAGCGATCCGGCGGTATTCATCGGGCGTAAAAGTTCTGGTAAAAGAAAGCTGCTTTTTAGCCGCTGGCAGAGATTTTAAGCTTTTAAGGCTCGATCGCGTGGCGATCTCATCTTTTGGCGTTGTATCTTCGGTCACCTCGTTTTCAAATTTAATAAGCTTCCATTTTTGCAGATCAAGCTGATTCATTTTTCTCGTTTGTCCCGAAGCTGTAGCGATCAGTGCCAGCAGACAAATCAAAAGATACCAAACATTCGAATTAAAATTTATTTGTCTCAATTTTTGCCGCTCCCTTTTAAGAAACCGCGCCGTAGCCGTATACCATTTACATCATTAGTTCGTTCTAAATAAATTATTTTTCACTGCCGCGACAGCGAGTTCTATGACGTAAGAAATTTGAGTGTTTCTGTTCCATACGTCTGGCGCAGAGTTGGGCGCAAGTTTTTTAATGGCAGATAAAGTCATTTTTCTGGCATTCGCATTAAACAAACGGGCGTGTGTAAAACCCGCTTTTAAACCGGCATTGTATGAATTGGCGCGTTCATAACTGAGCGATTCGTCAAACGGGTTGGGCTGCCCCGGGCTGAATCGTCCGAATCGTGCTACCGCCTGATGCCACTCCCATTTCAAAAGTGCCATCACAAAACCTTGAGAGAAGCCAGACTGAAAATTCTCTTCTCTGACTATTCCGCGAGCCTGGGCGTACGGAGCGCCCATAGCGGCAAACATACCAACCCAGGCGGCAATCGGTACTCCCAGAGTGAGAGCTAGTTCTGCCGTGCCGATAAGTAAGGAGGCTGTTCTGATTCTGGCTATTCCCGCAGCTAGTTCCGCAGCTCGTCCCGCTTCGGCAGATTCAGCTGCCAACTGCAAGGCTCTCTCTATCACCGGCGAAGATAACCATTTTTGATAGGCATAGTTAGCAGTTTTTAATACCTCTTCCTGCGCAGTCCACCATGGCATATTTTTTTCTCCCTTTAAATAATCTGCTTCCACTAGTTTAAAATTCATTTTTTAATAAAGAGAATTTTCCCCTCTATTAATTAGCGCGACAGTTTTGAAAAACAGAGGTCAATACTTTTTTAAA
Organism: Pyrinomonadaceae bacterium; assembly: GCA_963761145.1. Taxonomy (GTDB): domain Bacteria; phylum Acidobacteriota; class Blastocatellia; order Pyrinomonadales; family Pyrinomonadaceae. The sequence goes on along the minus strand of CAVXFU010000009.1, from coordinate 11,152 downwards.
CAGGCGATGCTTTCAATAAACGCTCGGCTTCGCAATTACTAATTCATAATTCCGGGCTGCAAACTTTCCGCTTTTTGATAATCGGCGGTCGCAAGTTTCAAATTGCCCGTTTGTTTGTAAACCATACTTCGCATTTTATATGCCGATGCGTATTGGGGATTTAACTTGATTGCCACATTCAAATCCGTCAAAGCAAGCGCATATCTTTTGGTGAGCGCGTAACAAAGACCGCGATTGTGATATGCGGTCGGTAAATCCTTTTTTCCCTCGACGCTTTGGGCAAATCGAATGACCTTCGTGTAATCGGCAATCGCTTCGGCATATTTGCTGCCCTGCATATAAGTTCTTGCTCGCAGGAAAAAGAACTTCGGCTCGTCGGGCAAAATCTCCAAGGCGCTGGAAAATTGCGCGGCTGATCCAGCGTAGTCCTCAGCTGCGTATAAAATCTCTCCGTTTTTGCTGAATTCGCTAACGGCGACGAACATCGGAACTAATTTTTGAAGATCAAAAATTTCCTTTTTGATTTGCTCGTAAGTCGCTCCGCCTGTGACAAGTCGCGTGAGTTCTGCGAAGGTGTATGCCGTCAGTCCTGCCGTTTCGAAGCGTTTGTTTATAACGTCAACTATTGCCTGCGCCTCTTTTCCGTTTGGAAACAACAACAAAATGTTGGTCTTAAACGCCAACTCGAAAAGCGCGGATTGTTTGGCTCCTAGATTTTTTTCCGACTGTATTTTTATGATCGGCATTCCCGTCGTGTTCAGCAAATAATAAAGCGCGGCGGCATTGTCTTTGATTTTATCGCCTGTTCTCGCAGGCAGTTCGGGCAAAACTATTTTCAGATTTTTCGCGTTTGTTTTTGCCAATGCAAATGTGCGCTCGGTCAAAGCCGCATCATCAGTCGTAGCGTTAAGCAGAGCCGCGCGGCTTAAATTATTGCCTAATTCCCACGATTGCTGCTGATATGACACAGCCGTTTGAGCAAAAACGCTGAAATTAACTGATAACAACAGAATGATCAAAAAAAGAATCTTTCTCATAATTTCTCCTTATCTAAGGCATTTTTTTAAAGTGGCGAACCGTTCCGCGTTCGTTTCGAGAAAGCTATAAAACTTTCTCGAAACGTCAGCGCCGCAGGAAATATCCGACGATTGCCGAAATTAAGCCGAGAACGGCGGCGATGATTAAAGCGACTCGCACCCAGCGGTAATAATCGAGTGCTTCGCCGCACGCTCGGCTCGAATATTCCGCGCCTTTCTGCGCGCTGTTTACTTTCTCTGTATTTTCGAGCGTCGGATTGCTCTCATATTTTTGCAGTGCTTCTCTCGCCTCCGCCTGATGCCGGTCGGCTAATTTGCAAACGGGCGGCTCGCCAAGCGATAAAGAAACCGCAACACCCGCGAAGCCGCCGAGCAAACCCAAAATGCCGACGACGAGCATCAGCGCTCCCAAAACTGGGCGACAGCCGACTTTGCCCTTCGTTACAGCCGCCACAGGGGCAGCAGAAGCAGTAGCGACAGTAGGAAACGCGCTGCCCGCCATCAGCATTTGCGGATTCAATAATTGCCGGAGCGGCTTCCACTCGCTTTCTCCTTCGCGCACCGCCAAATCGTCGGGCGAAAGCTCGCCCCTGCGCAGCCGCTCCGAAATTTCCGACTCTTCAAAAGCCTCACTCTGCTGATTGTTTTTGTGGATATAGATTTTCATAAACTCCTCGCGCCGAAGATTTTCGCTTCGTCTTTTTTGTCGTCGTTTTAATTTTCTGCTGTTTGCTATTGCTCGAATCGGTGTGTTTTATGTTTTGGTAAATTCGCCGTCTTTCGATTTTTCCTCGTTTCATTGAATCGTAAATCCGTTGAGCGGATTTCCGTAAAACATATCGGTTTTCCAGGCGTTCGGATTCCATTTTTCCGCCGTTCCCGACGCTTTGACCGGCATCAGGCTGATGGTGGAATAAATCTGATCGGAAAAAGAATTACGAACCGGCGCGCCGTCCGAAGCGAGCGAGAATTTGGCTTCCCGAACCTGCTCGCCTTTGTAGAAAATCTTGACAGTAAATTCTCCGGTAAAATCGCTCGTCAGCAGCGCGTTCGGATGTTTGTCTTTGAGCCAGGTTTTATCGTTCAGCAGAAAATTGTCCCATGTAAACTTCCACAAATGAAATTCGCAAACGTCGCGGATTTGGTAGCACATACCGCCGCGTTCCTGAATGGTCGAGATGAATCCGCCTTTATCGGTCGTCGCAATCTTTTGACTGTTGTGAAAAAGCACGGCTTCAAATTCGTCGTGTGCAAGACTGCCTTTGAACCACATCATCACCGCCGGATAATTTTCGGCTGTGCTCAAACTTCCGATGTTATAACCGGCGTAACCGACGGGAAGCAGCCAGTCGTTATCAACGTAAAAGCGAAACAGATTTTTCTCGTTCGGCTCGTCGGCGTGCGCCAGTTTATTGACTTTAAATTTGCCTTGAAATACCGTTTCGTTCGTTTTTGAGTTGCTGACTTTTACGCTGTAAGTGCCGACGGCGTTAGTCGCCGATGCTTTGAAAATCTCGTCGCTGTCCGGGCTTCTGATCGTCACCTTTTTTATGTAGTCGTCATAGTCATACATTTCGAGCGGCTCGCTGAACCAGAGCGAGCCGTCCGGTTTGTGCCATTCCGCCACATATCTCAGCTTCACGCTGTTGTCGTAAAAAAGGTCGAACGAAATTTGCGGAATCCATTTCGAGAAATTATTAAGGTTTTCGGTTTTCGCGTCGATGCCGATGGTGTCTTTCATAAACACCGGCACGTTCGTCGGCAGCGGTTTTTGAACGGCTTGTGCCGCCATATTTTTTGATTGTTTATTCGACGGCTGAACCGACGAGCTATCAGCCTGATTTTGCGCGTTGCTTTTTCCGTTGTTTTGTTCGCTGCTCTGGTTGTTATTTTGCGGCGTTTGCTCTTTCGTTTTTTCAGCTTTCGGCAGTTTCGGAATTTTTATCGGAAACTGCGCCGAAACAATTTGCAGACCAAATGTTGAAACCATTAGAAGCGCGATTATTAAATTCTTTTTCATAATATCCCCCATTCTTCCGCAGTGGCGGAACACATAATTTTTTCAATTAATTTCAGACAAATCGTTTATTGAACCGCAAATCCCGCAATCGGATTTCCGTAAAACATTCCGGTTTTCCACGAGTTCGGATTCCATTTTTCCGTTGTTCCCATAACTTTTACGGGAATCAGCGTCAGCAGCGGATAGACATAATTGGAAAAGCCGTTGCGAGCGATTGTGCCGTCGGGCGCGACTGTAAATTTCGCTTCGCGCACCTGCGCGCCTTTGTAAAAAATTTTAGCGGTGTATTCCCCCGGTTTGTCTTCGGTGAAAATGGCGTTCGGATATTTACCGCGCAGGTAGTCTGCGCTGTTGAATTTGAATTTGTTCCACTGAAACGAATACAAGACGTAGCGGCAGATTTCCTGACCGCGCACACAGTCGTCGCCGCGTTTCAAATCGTCAACAATCGAGCCGCCATCGTCGGTTGAGGCAATTTCCTGATTGTTGAAAAACAGACGTGCTTCCAAATCTTTGCGCTCCGGCTCGCCTTTAAACCACAGCAAAACTTCCGGCTGAAGCTCCATTGCATTAGTGTTTTGGTTGATGCCCGCGTAGCCTGTGGCGAGATGCCAATCGTTGTCAACGAAAAACTGAAAAAAGTTTTTCATGTCAGCGTCACCAGGCGTGTCAATGGATTTTTTGACGTTGAATTTGCCTTGAAAAACGACTTCGTTGGTTTTCTTGTTGGTAATTTTCAATCCGTATGCGCCGATCTGGTCGGTACTGGTGTTTTCAAACAATTTGGCGTTGTAAGGACTTTTCAGAAACGCTCCCTCGTAATTTTCGCCGCTGACTTCGAGCGATTCGCTGTACCAGAGCGAATTGTCCGGTTTAAACCATTCCGCCGTGTAACGAATGCGTTCGTTATTGTCGTAATGAATTTTGAAACTGACCTTCGGAATCCAGTTCGAGTAATATCTCTGCTTCGGAAATTTCCAGTATTCATTTTCTTTTGCGACGCTGATTTCCAGCGTGTTGAGTAAAAGCAAAGGCGTGTCTGGCGGCACGGGACGCGCAAACTTTTTCGTCTGCGCCGGCGCGGAGTTGTCTTGAACGCCCGAATTCTGTGTTGATTGAGCCTGAGTCGAATCGCTCGACGTTGTTTGATTCGACGACGAAGAATTACCGCTCGCTTGCGGCTGTTCTGGTTTGGTTTTTTCACTCTTCGACAGTTTTGGGATTTTAATTGGGAATTGCGCTGAAACAGATCGGAAGCCAAATCCAATAACGATTAAAAATGTCAGGATCATCATTGAATAGTTTTTCATAGTTACTCCTTAAATTTGTGAAAATCTCGTTTCACCTTGTTTGTCTTTGAAAATTTATTACTCTATTTACTAGCGCGACAGTTTTTAAAAAAGAGGTCAAGATTTTTCTAAAAATTCCTTTTTTTGTCTTATAAACTTATCTTCGCCGGATGAAATTGGGTTATATTTATAATTCAAGGAGTTCAGTCATGGGGAATAATTCATCTCCTACTGGTGAAATAAGCGAATTGCTGCGCGATTGGAACGAGAATCCCAAGGATGATTCGGCGGCAGCTCTTTTTAATCTTGTCTATGACGAATTGCGGAGGCAGGCGCATCGTTATCTAAGAAAAGAGCGCGAAAATCACACATTGCAAACGACCGCTCTAGTCAATGAAGCGTATCTGAAACTCAGCAATCAAAAATTAGTCAAATGGGAAAGCCGCACGCAATTTTTCGGAATAGCGGCGACGATCATGCGCCGGATTTTGATCGATTACGCCAAAACCCGGCATCGCGTTAGGCGCGGCGGATTGAATGAAGACCTGCCGCTTGAAAACGCTCTGACCGTTGCGGCGAGCAGCACGAGTTTTGACCTTTTGGCGCTCGATGAAGCGTTAAACCGGCTCGCCGAAAAAGAGGAACATCTGGCAAAGGTCGTCGAACTGAGATTTTTCAGCGGCTTGGACGTGCCGGAAACGGCGGAAGTTTTGAATGTGTCGGAATCCACAATCAAGCGCGACTGGGCAATGGCAAAAGCCTGGCTGAACCGCGAATTGACTAAATAACCATTTTATGGCTGGAATTAGATAAACCAATAATCTTCTGTTTTTAAGGAATAGAGATTTACTATCTGAAAATGGCAGACGAAAACTGGCAGCAGATCAGAAACATTTTCGATGAAGCAATTCGCCGAAACCCTTCCGAGCGTCTGGAATTCGTCCGCCGGGAGTGCGGCGAAAATAACATTGTGCTGGAAGAAGTCGAATCGCTCCTAACTTCTCTTGATAGCGCCGAAAGTTTTCTGGAAATTCCGGTCGTTGCCAAAATCTCTAATGCCATGACGCTTGAGCAACCGCAGAAACTTGAGTGTGGCGAAGCCGTCGGACAGTACAATATTATTTCTCAAATCGGCGAGGGCGGGATGGGCGAAGTTTATCTCGCCGAAGATACGCGTCTGAATCGAAAAGTCGCGCTCAAGTTCCTCGTTACAGACATTAGTGAGGATAAAAATCATGTCAGACGTTTCCAACAGGAAGCTTTTGCCACCTCAGCTTTAAATCATCCGAATATTGTCACGATCTACGAAATCGGAAAATGGCAGGACAGAGATTTTATTGTCACCGAGTTTATTGACGGCGTGACGCTTCGGGTGCTTCTGCGAAAGAAAAAACTCACTGTCGGAGGAGCGGTTGAAATTGCTTTGCAAATCGCTTCGGCTCTGTCCGCGGCGCACGGCGCCGGCATCGTCCATCGCGACATCAAGCCGGAAAACATTGTGAATCGCAATGATGGATTGGTGAAAGTTCTAGATTTCGGGATCGCTAAATACCGACCGACCGAAGCCGGACGAAAAGTGCTGGTTGAAACTAAGATCGGTGAAGTCGTCGGCACCGTAGCTTATATGTCTCCAGAGCAGGTGCGCGGAAAAGAAGTTGACACTCAGACGGATATCTGGAGTTTGGGAATTATTCTTTACGAAATGATCGCCGGAAGACTGCCTTTTGCCGGCGACACGAAATCCGACCGCATTGCCGCCATTCTGGAACACGAACCCGAGCCGATCAGCAAATTAAACCGCAATATATCACCCGAATTGGAACGAGTTATAAAGAGTGCGCTCGCTAAAGATAAAAAAGCTCGCTACAAAGACATAGCAGATTTGGCGGAAGATCTGCACCTGTTAAGAGAAACGACGGGCGATAAATTACAAGCTCCTTTAATTTTCCCTTTGCGGAAAACTGCGTCTGTCAGGCGGGAAATCTATTGGTTTGTCGCTCTTTCTCTACTTGTTTTACTTTTCACCGCCGTCGGACTCTGGTTTTATCTTCCCCGTTCATCAAAAACTACCGGCAGCGATAAAAAATCAATTGTCATATTGCCATTGAAGCCGATTAATACAGGAAACCGCGACGAACTTTACGAGATCGGTATCGCTGATTCTTTGATTAATCGGCTCGGTTCCGGCAAAGGCTTTGTCGTGCGTCCGTTGAGCGCGGTTCGCAAATACGCCGACCTTGAACAAGATCCGCTTGCCGCCGGACAAGAACAAAAGGTTGATTACGTTCTCGCGTCGAATTACCAAATCGCGGGCGGAAAAATCCGCGTGACCTCCCAGCTTTTCAACGTCGAAAACGGACAAATCGAAGAAACTTACAAAACGGAAAAAGACGCGGGCGATGTTTTTGCAATGGAAGATGCTGTTGCCGGAGATGTCGGAAATCTTTTGCAGGCGCGGTTTGGCGTCGCGCAGAGTAAGCCGATGCAAAAACGCGGGACGGAAAATGAAGAAGCCTACCGCCTTTATCTGCAAGGCATTCATTTTAACGACAAACGGCTTCCGCCAGACGGCGAAAAAGCGGTTGAGTATTTTGAAAAAGCCGTGCGGCTCGATCCGAATTATGCGCGGGCTTGGGCGGGCGTCGCCTTTGCTCACCGCTCATTGATGGACATCGGAGCGGATGTTGATTATCAAGAACAGCATCGAATCTCGATGGAAGCGGTGGGCAAAGCACTCGCGCTCGATCCGAATCTGTCGGAAGCCTACAACGCGCTCTGCCTTAATAAGTTAAATTACGAATACGATGCGAGCGACGCGGAAACGGCTTGCAAACGCGCCATCGAACTAGACCCGAATTCGCCGCTCGCGCACAATACATATGCGCGTCTTTTATTTTCTTCTCGGAGCAAACGTTTTGACGAGGCGATTGCCGAAATCAAGACTGCCATTGATCTCGACCCGACATCTTTTTATCATCAAATCGTATATACCGTCGCTTTGACCTACGCTCGACGCTACGACGAGGCTAGACAGCAATTAGAGCGACTCGCTCAAAGAAATCCGAAACGCGCCGTCAGTTATTTTTGGCTGGTCGGCGGAGTCGCTTTTCAGGGCAAACAAGCGGAAGATTTTGAAAGACTGACGAGATTTCAAAAATTAGCTGAAACCGACGAGGAAACCGTCAGGGTTTACAAAACCGCTTATCAAACCGACGGCTGGCATGGAGTTTTGCGGCAGCAGGCAAAAAGGAGTTATGAATATAATCCGATGTTCTATTTCTTCGCTTGCCTTTACGCTCAAATCGGAGATAAGGATAAGGCGTTTGAATATCTGGAAAAAACATATCATCGACGCGAGCATTGGATGGCTTATATTGAAGTTGACCCGCGGTTCGATTCTTTGCGCGGCGACCCGCGATTCGGTGAGTTGGTTAAACGTGTAGAGTCAAAATAAAGTAAATCAAAATCTATAAATATTTTATTTCACATTGAGTTTAATAGCCCCATCAACTGGCAGCAGAAAAGTTTATTTAAATCTTTTTGAAAGCTTCGAAAAAGGTCGTTTTAGAAATTATTCCCTTTAGGGCATTAATTCTGTAAAATAATCTAATGCCCAAGTCTATCAAATACGAATTCGATCAAAAAGCCTTTGACGCAGTTCAATGGTTTCAATACTTTCGCGCTCATCAACAGGAATATCTTCGCAAACGTCTGCGAACCGTTAAACTTTTTGCCGAAAACCATGACGTTGCCACCATTGCCAAGACTCTTTCGCTCAACAAAAACACCGTCTACGGTTTTCTCAAACTCTATCTCCGGGAAGGTTTCGCGGGACTTTGCCGTCCGGCAATCCGCCCGAAACCGACCCGCCTGACCAAAGCTCAGGAACTGTCCTTCAAACACACTATTCTCTCAAAAGCACCGTTTGAGTGCGGCTTGGAAGGCAACCTTTGGACCGGCGAATTAATGCGTCAATTTATCCGGCGCGAATTCTCAGTTGAATTTCTGAGCGGTGTTTACGACCTGCTCGACCGCCTCAATCTCTCGCATCAAAAAGCTCATTCCGATTATCAGAATGCCTCCAAAGATGAGCAAATCCAATTCATCGAAGACTTCAAACAAGTCCTGCTCAACTCCGATGAGCAGAATGCGACGCTCACTTTTGACGAGTTTTCCATTAGCACAAAGCCGAGCGGCTACTACGGCTGGGCAGAACGAAACACTCGACCGCGTGTCAAAACCGATGAAAAAAACGCTCCCGAACCAACGGATTATTAGCCGTCGAACTCTTTAGTGCCGAATGTTATTTTCAGACCAAACCCAAAGCAGCCAGTTTCGAGATTGCCGACTTCTTTGTTGATTTAGCCGGAACGCTCCACTCGAAAGGTTTTACTTCGGCAGATATTTTCCTTGATAATAATCCGACTCACAAAAATAAAATGAAAACCGATTTCTACCAAAAATTGCACCTGCCGATCACCGTTAGATTTCATCATTTTCCAAGATATTCACCGCTTTGTAATCCGACTGAATATCTGATTCATTTGATTCGCCAAAAGTATTTACACCACCACGACTACAAATTGAATCTGCAGGAACTGGAAAAGATTCTCAATGATAATCTGCTCGGCAAAGCCTTTATATCCAAAGAACAACTGGTTAATATTTTAGAACACATTCATAATCTCGTTTTATCAACCTAAAGGGAATAACTGCCGGTCAATATAAGTTGACTTTCTTGACCGACAACTCCGAATTCGGTTCCGTCACGCCACATCGCGTATAAAATTCCGGCTAACTTCCGCGCCAATGCCACCACCGCGATTTGCTTGCCACGCCGTCCGGCAATTTCCCGCGTCCACTTCTGGAGTTTAGCGGTGTCCGCCTTTTTGCTCCGCAACAGTGACCACGCCGCTTCGACCAGCAAATATCGCAGTCGTCGGTTACCCGTTTTCGTCAACCGACCGCGCTGCTGACGCTCGCCGGAACTGTTTTCGCTCGGCACCAGTCCCAAATACATCCGCACTTGTTTCGCCGTTTCAAATCGCTCAACGTTGTCAATGACCGCCGCGAAACTCGTTGCCGTAATTACTCCGACTCCCGGAACCGTTTGTAAGCGCTTAACGGTTTCATTGTCCGCCGCTAATCTTTCCAGTTCATTGTCAGTGAGCTTGATCTGCTCATCCAGTGTCTTCATCGCTTCAATTAATGGAGTCAGCGTGTGCCGTAAAACTGCCGGCAACTCCATCGCTCCGAGCTTGCGGCTCAAGCGATCCGCATCCACTGAGTTCAGGCGCAAACCTTCACCGCGCAATAAACTTTTGGCGAAACTGATATACCTTGAGCGCGTCAATACCAACTGCTCCCTGACCGCCAGCAAATTCTTGGTTGCCCGTGCTTCGTCGGAAATCCGGTGCGCCGTCCGATAGGCTCCCAACCGACACGCTTCACACAAAGCACGGGCATCGCGGCGGTCAGTCTTGACCTTTTTGCTGCGCGTCGCATACATCGGCGCAAAATTCGGATCGGCGACAATTACCTGACAGCCTAATTCTTCCAAACAACGCGCCACCCATTCCGATTCGGTTGAAGCTTCGATCAAAATGCAAACCTGTTCAGAACGCTGACCAAAAAATTGCGCTAATGTTTCGCGCTCGGTCTTGAGACGTTTCTCAATCAGTTCGCCATCTTCAGTTATCAAACAAATCTGCGAGTTCACTTTACCTAAATCAAATCCGACGTATTCCATTATTGCTGACCTCCAGTATTAATTTGCCGGTAGCATTATGCCACGGCGAGCGACGCGGGTCAGCCGCTTCATCCTATCTCATCGGGAGTGCGGGTTGACGGGCGTGTTGGAGAAAAGCGGACGGCACGGTTTCGGGAAGTTGTCGAGCGTCCAGATCAGTCGCCTGAACGAGTATTTGCGGCAGTTCGGAGCGCGTTCTTTAGCCGAGATGCAGCAGTATGTGCGCGAAGCGTTCGGTGTCAGTTATACGATTGGCGGACTCAGTGATTTGTGCATCAGACTGCGGATCAAATTGAAAACGGCACGTCCGAGCAACTATCTCAAGGATGAAGTCGAGGTGTCGGAATATAAAAAAACTTCGGCTCGCTGAGAGTCGGCTATGCAGACGAAGAGATCGAGTTTGAAGATGAGATGCGAGTCGGGACGCGGACGGCATTAGGCAGGAAGTGGACCCCCTACGGAGTGCGCCCGCGCGGGAAACAGAAAATCGGCTATGATTATTTGTATCTGTATGTGTCGGTCAAGCCGTTCACCGGAGAACTTTTTGCAATGTTTCTACCGCGCCTGGACAAAGAATGTTTCGGTTTGTTTGCCGAGGCGCGAAGTCTCACAGTAGAGCGGAAAATACTGATGGTCGCCGACGGAGCGACGGCGCACCGGTTGGCGGCGGAGAAGATTGAGTTGGTGAAACTCCCGCCCTACGCGCCGGAACTCAATCCGGTCGAGCGATTTTTCGAGCAGTTGAGAAGCGAGTTAGAGTTTTGCGTGTTTGAAGATCTAGATGAGGCTGAAGATCATTTAACGAAGGTTCTGGAGAAGTATTTCCAGCAGCCGGAATTGGTCAAATCAATAACTTTATATCCATACATCAAACACGCACGCTTAAATCTGAATTAGTATTATACTGAAAACATAGCCTCTTACGAATAGGACAACAGTATCCGTCCGTTTGTGAGAACGAAAATTCTGGAAGGCGGAGAGTTTCAGTTTGCGCTTAGCGACAGATATTTTGGTTTTAACCCAAATTCTCAAAACAACTTGCAAAACGCAAGAATCA
>CAVXFU010000008.1:0-294286 GCA_963761145.1 Pyrinomonadaceae bacterium | reverse complement strand
AAAAAAGATGAGAACGGCGAAATGCAAGTCAGTCAATTGCCGATTCCCGAAATGCCCGATGAGTTGAAACAGATAATTGAAGAAATGGGTTAAATTAAAATAATTACGAGATGGCAGACAAAGAAATAAAATTTAATAGCAAGTCAGCAGAATTGCTTGCAAAATGGTATTTAAGGCTCAATGGCTATTTCATAGTAGATAATTTTATAGTTCATGCTGCTGACGACCCCAATAAAATCTTTTCTAGCGGAAGAATTGCACCTACAAACGAAACAGATTTACTTGCAATTAGATTTAAATTTAATGAAGAAATACGGAAACCTTAAAATTGAGAGAGACGAAGAATTAATTGATGAAACTGCCTTAATTGATTTTGTAATTGCTGAGGTAAAAACAGGAATAAAAAAAGAGTAGCCTAAATTCTTTATGGATTCATAAAAAGATTCCGGTTATTGAATATATTTTGCGCTACGCTGGTTTTTTAGACCAAAGAAAATTGAATGCTGTTGCAACGAAACTAGCTGATGATGGTCGTTATTATGATGAAGACAAAAACTTTTCAATTAGGCTTGTTTTGATAAGTCAAACTCCAGCTAATAAAGATTGGGAGCGTATTACGAATATTCTTGATAAAAACATAATAGATTTTTTCGTTAATGTTTGGGGAATGTGTTGGGTTGATACGGGTATTGGTAGTGCATCAATCCACGACCAGTGGGACGATTTGATAAAGCAGATTTTTTTAATAATTAACGACCAAACTATAGAGGACGTTGAAGAACGGAAAGTTTTAGTCAAAAAATTACTTCAGCAAGATGAACCTGTGAAGATCATCAATATTGATAAAAAAATTTTAGGCGGAACGCCTGTTTTTAACGGTTCAAGAGTTCCAATCAAAAACTTATTCGATTATTTGGAAACGGGCGAAACGATAATAACTTTTTGGAAGAATTTCCTTCGGTTAAACGAGAGCAAGTTATTCAATTGTTGAAAACTGAAATAAAACATTAAGAAAGCAAATGGCAAAAGCAACATTCAAAATCTGGCGCGGCACGAGCGAAAGCGGCGAATTCAAATCTTACGACACGGAGATTTCCGAAGGAATGGTTGTCTTGGACGCGGTTTTGCAGATTCAGGGCGAGCAAGCCGGAGATCTGGCGTGTCGTTGGAATTGCAAAGCGGGAAAATGCGGTTCGTGTTCGGCGGAAATTAACGGGAAACCGAAATTGATGTGTATGACGCGGATGAATACTTTGCCGTCGAATGAACCGATCACGGTTGAACCGATGAAGGCGTTTCCGTTAATGAAAGATTTGGTAACGGACGTTTCGTGGAATTACGAAGTCAAGAAAAAGATCAAAAAATTCAAACCGCGAACGCCCGACGCGCCCGACGGAACTTGGCGAATGTCGCAGGCAGGATGTTGACCGTGTGCAGGAATTTCGCAAATGTATCGAATGTTTTTTGTGTCAGGACGTTTGCCACGTTCTGCGCGACCATCATTTACACGAAGAATTTATCGGACCGAGATTTCTCGTCTATGCGGCGGCGTTGGAGATGCACCCGCTCGACACCGAAGACCGCTTAAAAGATTTGAAAGACGAATCGAATATCGGTTATTGCAACATCACGAAATGCTGCACGACGGTTTGTCCCGAAGGAATTACGATCACTGATAATGCTATTATTCCTTTGAAAGAGCGCGTTGTTGACGAATTTTACGACCCGATCAAAAAACTCGTGCGAATATTTCAAAGCGAAAAAAAAGATGAAGGTTAAAAATGTTTGAATTAAAAAAATTAGATAAAGAAGCAGTTCCGGCGGCAATTGAACGGGCAAAACATTATCGCTTGCTTAATGAACCGGGCGCGGCTGAGAGTATTTGTCTTGATATTCTGCAAGTCGAGCCGAACAATCAGGAGGCTTTGATAACTCTTGGTTCTGGCGATGAGCGACCGGTTTGGCAGTGATTACGCGGTTGGCGATGCGCGAATACAAGATTATCTGTCGCAAATTGACGGCGAATATGCCCAAGCCTATTACACCGGCATCGTTTATGAACGACGCGCCAAAGCGATGCTCAAAAGAGGCGAAATCGGCTCGGAATCAACTGCCTTTGAACTTTTCCGCAGTGCAATGAACTGGTTTGAACGCGCCGAAACCGTGCGTCCAGCCGGAAATGCTGATGTGATTCTGCGCTGGAACGGCTGCGCCCGCGTGATTATGATGAATAATCTGAAGGCGCGGCAGATGGCGCACGATTTTATCGAATAGTATGTTCGTTCTACTTTTACAAAAATACATTTTGTAAGACAATTAAAAGATGAACGGATTTTACGAAGTAATGATTGAGCGCAATTTTTCAAGTGCGCACCAACTGCGCGGTTACAAAGGGAAATGCGAAAACCTGCACGGACACAATTATAAAATCGAGATATTTGCCAAAGGTGCGGAACTCAATAATGTTGGTTTGCTGATAGATTTTGTTGATTTAAAGAAAGCTGCCGATGAAGTTACAAAATATCTCGACCATCGCAACATCAACGAACTTCCGCCGTTTGATGAAGAATTAAATCCTTCAGCCGAAAATTTAGCGCGGTTTATTCTCGAATACATCGGGTCAAGAGTTGATGATGATCGGGTGAAGGTTTACAAAGTGCGCTGTTACGAAACGCCTACCAGCGTGGCGACGTATCAAACGGAATGATCGAATCTTCGATACGAATTTAAATATCAAACCGGTTCGAAAAGTATTTAAAATGGTCAAAATTTGATCTGACAGTGTGATTAGTTATCATCGAATGTCAGATCAAATTTTGACCATTGCATCTTTAAGTTATTGATTATTTGTCAACGTCTTCATCGCCGCCTAATACAAAAGTCAAAACCATAACGACTTTGTATTCATTGATATTTCCGCCGTCAACACTGACTTCCTGTTCCTTTATCCATGCGCCCGAATATTTTTAATTGTTTGCGAGGCTTTTTGAATCCCTTTTTTGATGGCATCTTCAAAACTCTGCGGTGATGTTGATGAAATTTCTATATTTTTGGCTACTGACATAATCTTTTCTCCTTGTTAATTTAGTTTTTGCAAAATTTGTTGATAAATAAATCAACACTTTTGAAATTTTCTTCAAATAGTAAATGTTTCCTCATCATCATCTTTATCTTCGTTAATCAAATTTCCGCTTTCATCAATTGCATCTTCGTCAATCAAATCTTTTTGCGGCGTTTTTTTGCCCGGCTGCGGCGCGTGTTCGGGATGTTCTCCGACCATTTCCAGCTTTTCGCCTTTATGTTCATCTATAACTTTTTTATCGTGGGCAATATCTCTTTCATCCGGCATTTTTTTATTCTCCTTTTTTCTGATTAAATCGTCGCGTTTAAAAATTTGCTCTGACTCTTTCGGATTCTTCATCTTCTACCAAATATGGCGTAACGGTCGGTTTATCCAAATCTTCCTGCAAAACTTTGGCAATGACGGGCAAACTCAAACTGCGAGTTTTATCAATGCCCGGGACTTCCTTGCCCTTGGCGTAAACGGCATGGCGACCGTTTTCCTTATACCATTCGGACAAACGATGCGGTTTTGTTCATTTCTTCGACGATTTGCCGCCAGCCGACTCCGGTGTCGTACGCGCAAAATGAAATTTCGCCTTCTTGCGTTCCGTATGGAATAACGCACATTTCCGTGCGGCGGAAATCGTAATTAAAAAAGTCTTGAAACCACATTCCTTCGACGCAGAAAACGCGCCACATATCATCCGCGTTTCATTTTTCGGCTGTGTTTTCATTCTATCGTTGCGGTCTGAATTCGAATCAGCCGATGACGGTTTGAATAAATTTAAAATCTGGGAAACCGGAAAGCCTTCGGGCGCATGCGCCGCGTCGTAATTCCGCATAATCGCCATTCCGAGCTGCGCCATAGTTTTTTTTTTTTAATGCCTTCCTGCGTGCCGTATGGAATGACGCACATTTCCGTGCGGCGGAAATCGTAGTTGAACAAATCCTGAAACCACATTCCTTCGACGCATAAAACGCGCCACATATCTTCGGTTTCATCTTTCGGCTGCGCTTTCATTCGGTCGTTTCGGTCCGAATTTGAATCAGCCGACGACGGTTTGAAAAGTTCAAAATCTGCGAAACGGGAAAGCCTTCGGGCGCGTTCGATGCGTCGTAATTTCGCATAATCGCCATTCCCAAGCTGCGCCATCGTCAGCTTTTTGCCGCGCGCCGTGTCGGTGATCGACGGCACATCTTTCATAAACTGTTCGTAATTGAAAAAGTCGAACAGCGAAGTCATCGCGCCCGTATTTTTATTAACGACAATCAACGTGAAAATTCCGCAGTTCGGATGACAGTTGCACGACGACCAGCCCCACGGCGCATCCGCGCCTTGCAGCATATCCATCACCGAAGTAAATGCCGAATAACTCGAAAGCGGAAACCAATCGCGCAGCGGCTGCAAAGTTCCGTCGAGTTGATCTTTCAAATCGTGCGTCATTCCCGCCAAAGTATAGCGCTGCTGAATGCGGTCTTTGTCGGAAACGTCTTCGTCGCGTCCGGTAAACGAAACAGGCTGAAAAGCAATCGTCTGAACTTTATCAATATTCTGCGCGGCGAATTTCACGATGTCGCCGATGGCGTCGTTGTTGACCGTGTTAACAATCGTCGTCACCAATGTAACTTTAATGCCGACCGACGCGAGATTTTCAATCGCTTTTAATTTCACGTCGAACAGATTGCCGACGCCGCGATGTTTGTTTTTTTCTTCCGAAGTTCCGTCAAATTGCAGATAAACGCCGTGTTGTCCGGCTTCTTTCGCGGCTTTGCAAAACTCGATGTCTTCGGCGTAGCGAATGCCGTTCGTCGCCGCTAAGATTCGGTAAAATCCGATCTTTTTCGCATACGCGACCGATTCCAGAAAGTGCGGCGCAATGGTCGGTTCGCCGCCCGAAAATAAAATGATGATTTGGCGGCGCGGTTTGAACGAAATCGCGTTGTCTAAAATCTGTTTCGTGTCTTCAAACGTCGGTTCGTGAACGTAGCCGACTTGATTCGCGTCCATAAAACACGGGTTGCACATCATATTGCAGCGGTTCGTCAAATCAACCGTCAACACCGCGCCGCGCCCGAATTTGATGTCCGAAGTTCCGTGATGATGAACGTGTTTGTCTTCCGCCGCTTTGAAATCGCGCCCGTAAAACAGCGATTCGATGCGCTCCAAAAACTTCGCGTCGGTCGCCATCACGTCAACAAAATCGCCGTGCGTCGGACAGGTTTTCTTCATCAAGACTTGCCCGTTTTCTTCGACAATCTGCGCCTTGATTTCGCCCGGATGCGAGTTCATCAAAATCTCGAGCGGAATCGTTTTATCAATCACGCCGTTCCGCACATTTTTCACGCACGTCGGGCAAAGCGAATCGGTTTCGCGCGGAAACCCGAGCGGCGGCGCGGTGCGCTCATAAGATTTCAAAAGCGGTTCCGCCGCCCAATTCGGCGTAATAGATTCGCCTTCGGGCAAAGTTTTATTAACCGCCTGAAACGCCTTCCAACCAATATCGGCAAGTTTCGACGCGGCTTTCGAGCCGGTCTTTCCCTTCCCTTTCCCTTCGCCGCGTCTGAAATTATCACTGAACATAATCTTTTAATATAAAAAGCTGAATAAAATTTTTGGTGTTTGATGCAGAAATCAACGTAAAGGCTAACAAATTATTGAGATTATTCCAAGTTTCTTACTTCTATTGAACCCATTCTGTTTCTTTACATTCGTGATATTCGGTTTTATATGTCTTCCTTCAACCATTTCTTCATCTTTATTTTTATATAATTTGGATTCTGACCAACACTTCTTGGAACGTATTCTGTTCCATTAAATTTATAATAGTTTTATGTCAAAATACGTATAGCTGGCATAAACCTCAAACATTATTTCTTTATATCCTTTCGTCTTTTTGTTTTCTACAATCGTCATATAACCCATTTGCTCAAAAAGTTTTCGGTAGCCTTGTTTATTATCTTTCTGAAACACCCAAAAGACTTGGCAGTTGTTACCACAAAAATACCCGCTGGCACTTCTGATAAATATCTCCTTCTGACCGTCATTGTTTAAGTCAATCTGACCATCGTTGTTTAAGCCAACCAAGTAATCTGTCTGAATCAAATCGGAGCAATCTTTAATTCTTTCGATATAATCAGTATTTCTAGAAACGGTTCTATCTTTTAATTCATTCCAAAAGGGTTTCAAATTTTTGTCTTCACAAGGAAAATTTTTAAACGCAATCTCAATAAATTCTGGCTGTTTTGTTTTTTTGTTTTCTAAAGAATTATTGACGACTTCAACTTTAGAATCTACCGTTAGTTCAACTTTCGGCAAACTATTTTGAGTTTTCCAGAAGAAATTAAAAACAACAAACGAACCAATCCCGAAAGCCAACAGCGCAACCGATAAATAAAAAGTGTAGCGACGCATAATTTGATTTCTCCGACCGGAATATTTTAATTGAAGGCGTGATGGATAACAATGATTTTTTCCTGCAATGGAAAAATTAAATTGAATAAACTTATTGAGTAAATTTAATTTTCTTGTCGGGAAATTAAATAAGCCGAAAAGAAAATTAAACAAGCTGTAAGGGAAATTTAATTTTCCCGATGGAAAATTAAATAAGCCGTTGGGGAAATTAAATAAGCCGTCAGGGAAATTAAATTTACTCATTGCGAAATTAAATAAGCCGGAGAGAAAATTAAATTTCCCGATGAGAAAATTAAATAAACTTCTTAGTAAATTAAATTTCCTGAAAAGTTTATTTAATTTTCCGGCAAGTTTATTTAATTTCCCCGTCGTGATATTGCGATTTATTTTAGCGGTAAGTCGCAGACACAAATAATAAATAAAAATCAGGAGAACGAAAACATGTCAAAACAAAAGCGTTTAACGAAAAAAGCGTTACTTGAAGATCAGGAAATATATGCATCTTTGCAGGGAATCGCCGATTATAATCCGAGTAATAAAGATTATTCACTGGCAAACGTCACCGCCTCGCGCACGGATATGGGCGCAAGCCAGACCGATGAAGCGCAAAAGCTCGACGCATACGAAGGCGCGAAAGACATTTCGACGACGAAGGAACGCGATTTTCATAATATGATTTTGGGAGCGAAAACGCAGGTCAAAGCGCAGTTCGGCGAAAATTCCAACGAATTTCAAGCACTCGGAATGAAGAAAAAAGAAGAATACAAAGTCGGCAGACGCAAAACGATACCATCGGGCGGCGAGAAATAAACAGGTTAATTAAATGCCCGCGAGGGCGCGGGCGTTCCGTTTTAGGTTAATTAAATGCCCGCGAGGGCGCGGGCGTTCCATTTATTAAACCAGCTGATGATTTTCCGGCATCAGGACGATTTCCGCCATCACGCCTTCGCCCTGCTGTGTGGCGGCGAAGAATACGGCGTTTGCCGCCGCGTCAATCGAAAGCATTTTGTCGCGCTGAACTTTCATCGTGATGTCGTCCCAGAAGTTTGAATCAACGCCGCCGAAGTGCATTAAAGAAAACCGGATGCCGAAGCGTTTATATTCCTGCGCGAGACATTTTATCATTCCCGTGAGCGCGTATTTCGCCGCGCAATAAACCGAAGCCTGCATCATCGGGGCTTTTCCCAGAATTCCCGGAATCGCCACGACGCGCCCGAATTTGTTCGCTGCCATCACGGGCAAAACCGCCTGCAAAACATTAAACGCGGTGCGGACGTTGGCGGTTAAAAGTTTATCCAAATCTTCGGCGGTTAATTCGGCGAACGGCTTCAAAATGCCCGCGCCCGCCGCATGGACGAGATAATCTATCTTGCCGAATCGTTTGACTGCTTCGTCAACTAACGCTTTCACGTCCGCTTCAATCGAAGCGTCCGCCGGATGCGCGAACGTTTCGCCGCCGATGTTGTTTAAGGCGAATTCGGCTTCCATCAATTCCGCTTTGTTCCGCGCGCTAATGATGACGTTTGCGCCCGCTTTGGCGAAAAGTTCCGCCGAAGCCAGTCCGATGCCGCGTGACGCGCCGACGATGAGCGCGGTTTTTCCTTCGAGGTTCATATATTTCAGGAACGCCGTCGCCCTCGACGGCATTAACTATTGATACTTTGGGAACGCCGTCGCCCTCGACGGCATTAACTATTGCTGTAATGCGGAAAGTTTTTTAGCGCAAGACGCTTTTCGTGCGTTTGCGCTGAGTGCCGTCGAGGGCGACGGCGTTCCGGCGGTTTGATGTTATTTCGGGAAAACGAATTCGCGCAAAAGATTTACGCCGAAGCGCACGCCGAGCGAAATCGTGCCGTCGCGCAAGCCGTCCTGATAACTGAAGCGTTTCGGATACCACGTTTCGTTGGCGATCACGCTCGCCGAATATGTGCCGATAACATACGGAAAATCAGGCACGCGATTTCCGTTTTTGGTACGCGTCGTGTAACTGCCGAGAAACGCGTGCTTCAGACGCTTGCCGAAATCTTTTTCACCGCTTCGTTCAAAACGATTGTCGAGTTTGAACGCTTCGCTGATGCCGTATGAAACGGTGTTGCGAATCGCGTTCGTGCCGTAACTCGAAGCGAAACGTCTGCCGAAACCGCCCGCCGTTTTTTTCCATTCCGGCGGATTGTTGCCGATTTGCGAAACGGTCGCGCCGAACGTCGCGCCGATCAACGCCGGAACGCCGAACGCGTCCGAGGCGTAACGATCAAACCGTTCCTTTTTCGTCGGTCGCACGTAATTTGTTTGCGAAGCTGGTCCGTTTACGGGAAAACGCTTTGTGTTAAATCCGACATCAAGCAATCGTTTTTCGCCCGTCGCCAACTGCTTTTGCGATTTTATCGAGAATTCCTTTTTGACCTTTAACGTTTCGAGTGAAACGTCCGCTTTGTTCAGTTGTTGAGCATTTGCCGCAATCGCTGATAAAAACAGCATTGAAAAATACGTTATAAATTGTTTTGTTAATTTCACCTTGTTATGATTTCCCTTGTTTGTTACAAGCATTCTAACATCTATTGGGAACGCAAGATAGCCAGCGGTTTTCTGAAAAGCACATCGAAACTCGCCGCCGCGCCGACGATCATCACGAGCGCGGCGGTTATCAAAATGCCGAAAATCAGTTAAACTCGCGTCGAATTCCCAGTCGATGTCAAACAGATATTTTGCGGCGGCAAACGATAAAAGCGTGGCGAAACCCGCGCCGATAATTCCCGCGAGAATGCCGAGTAAGTCCGTATTCGGCAAACAAAATCGCCGCTAAAGTCGCGCGTTTCGCGCCCAGAGTTTTCAAAATCGCATTCTCGTAAATCCGCTGCGATTTCGTCAGCGCAATTGAGCCGATGAGAATCAACATTCCGCTTAAAATCACGAAACTGCCGACGAAAGTTATCGCCAAAACGAAATTGTTGACGAGCTTCTGCACGGCGGCGACGACTTCGGCGACATCGAAAATCTGCACGTTCGGAAATTCGTCAATCACGCTGCGCTGTAATCTGGCGCGTTCGATTTCGGGAATGCTCTTCAAAACAGTGGCGACGAACGTTTGCGGTGCTTTTTCCAAAGTGCCGGGACGAAAAACGAAAATAAAAGCCGTGCGCGTATTTCGTAAATCAAGCTGGCGAATGCTGGCAACGCGGGCGTTTATTTTTCTGCCGGAAATGTCGAACGTCAGCCAATCGCCGACCGTGGCGTTCAAAGTTTTGCGCGATTCCTTCCTCGACCGAAACTTCCGCTTCGTCCGAAATTGCTGAAGCGTTCCACCATTCGCCGGCGATGATCGTTTCGTTTTCATCCAGATTCGGACGATAGGTAACGGCGAATTCGCGCCCGATCTGACCTTGCCGCTCGCGGACTTCGCGGCTGGCAAAATCGAACGGCTCGCCGTTGACGAGCGCGATGCGGGCGCGAATCGTCGGCACGATTTGCGCCGCTTCGCCGGTCGCCGTCTCCAGCATTGATTTCAATTGTTCAATCTGGCTTTTCTGCATGTCTATAAAAAACAAGCTCGGCAACTTCTGATTGCGCGTAAAATCGAATTCACGAATCAAATTCGCCTGCAAAGCCTGCACCGACAAAACGACGAACGCGCCCAAACCGACGGCGAGCAAAATAATTCTGGTTTGATTGCCCGGACGATACAGCGAATTAACGGCTTGCCGCACGGAAAACGAACCGAAATTTTTCATGCGCCGCAAAAGCAAAGTCAAAACAATCGCCGCCCCGTATAAAAATACGGATGTCACGCCGAGACCGACGAGAAAAATCGCGCCGACTTTGAGTGAACCGGCTTGCCACGCCGCCACGCCCAGCAATCCGCCGAGCGAAATCGCCGCAAAAGACCATTTCGTCCAATCGAGCCGCCGCATTTTTTCGCCCGCTTCATCGCGCAGCAGAAGATTCGGTTTGATCGTACGAACCTGCAGCAGCGGCAGCGCGGAAAACAGAAACGAAATTAAAACGCCGAGCAGAACGCCTTGCCACGCGGTCGAAAAATGCACGCTGTAACTCATCGCGTCCGGCAAAACACCGGCGAATCGCCAGCTCGCCAACCACAAAAAAACCTGCGCCAAAAACACGCCGAACAAACTTCCGACCAAACCGAGCGTCAAAATCTGCATCAGATAAACCGCGATAACCTGCGTTCCGCCCGCGCCGAGACATTTCAAAACGGCGATTGTTTTGCGCTTCTGCTCGACGAAAACCCGCGCGACGTTCCACACGCCGACACCGCCGAGAACCAAAATCAAAAGTCCGGTCAAAGATAAATAATTTTCCGTCCGCTCGAATTGTTCGTTGAGATTTTCCTGTGTTTCGCGGAAAGACTGAACCGTCAGCGTCGTGCCTTTCAGCGCTTCACGCAGATTTTTCACCAATGCGGTCGGATTTTCCGACGTGCGGATAAAGAATTCGCCGCCGAACGCGACTGCTGTTGCGCGTAATTCCCGCTTCGTCAAACGCTTTTTTCTCGACGAAAACGCGTGAGCCGAGCCGAAAACCGCCCGCGCCGCCGCCCGGTTCGCGTTCAAATGTCGCGCGAATTTCAAATTCCGCTTCGCCGATGCGAATTTTATCGCCGATTTTGACGTTTAATTTTTCGAGCAAAATCGGCGCGACGACCGCGCCGCGATTTTCGAGAAATTTGAAATCGAAAGGTTTCCCGTCAGACATCGTAAATTTCCCGACGAGCGGAAACGGCGGTTCGATTCCTTTTAGTTCGACGAAACTGAAAGTCTGATTCGCTGCATCAATCGGACGCGCCATCGCTGAAGTTTCAATCACTTCGTTGCGGGCTTCGACAATTTTCGATTGTTTGATCACCGCTTCGATTTTTTCGACATCGGTCGGCGAAAAATCGTTCGTCGAATTAACGACCAAATCCGCCGTCAAGCAGTTCCCGCGCGTCGCCGCCGACCGCTTGGTTCAAATTTTGAATCAGCGAACGCAGCGCGACAATCGAACCGACGCCGATGGCGATGCACAAAAAGAAAAACAAAAGCCGCCGCCACGACGAGCGAATTTCCCGCCAAGTTAAATTGAAAATAAAATTCATAAAAATTTTAACCGCCGAGACGCGGAGACGCAGAGTTTTAAAACCAATTTAAGAAACACATTCAAAAATAATTTTTGCTGTTTTCTCAAATTCTCTGCGTCTCCGCGTCTCGGCGGTTAATTTCATCACTCAGGACTCGCCCGTCTTTTAAGATTATTTGCCGCTGCGCTTTTTCGGCGAGAAAATTATCGTGCGTTACTAAAATCAACGTCACGTTATTTTTTGAATGCAAATCGGTCATCAAATCGAAAATATGCGAGCCGTTGCGCGAATCGAGATTTCCGGTCGGTTCGTCCGCCAGCAGAATTTTCGGATGGTTGGCGAAAGCGCGGGCGATGGCGATGCGCTGTTGTTCGCCGCCGGAAAGTTCGGTCGGATAATGATGCCCGCGATTGGTTAAATCAACGTCAATCAATAACTGTTCGGCGCGTTCTTTGGCGTTTTTCAATCCCAAAATCTCCATCGGAATCAGAACGTTTTCAAACGCTGTCAGACTCGGAATCAAGTGAAACGATTGAAAAATAAACCCGATTTTTTCACTGCGAATCTGCGCCAGATCGTCTTCGCCCATTCGTTAATCGTGTCGCCGTCAATCAAAATCGCGCCCGAAGTCGGCGCGTCGAGTCCGGCAATTAAGCCGAGCAAAGTTGATTTTCCGCTGCCCGACGCGCCGGTGATGGCAACAAATTCGCCGTCGGGAATCGTCATCGAAACCTCATCTAAAATCGTCAAATCTTCCGTGCCGGAACGCACGACTTTCGTCACATTTTTAAGTTCAATCATAATTTATGGATACTTTTCCACGAATCCGGCTATTTCTTCCGCAAATTCGGCGAACTTTTCTTCGTCCGAATCCATCGCGTCCGACGGCATTGATTTTAATATTTCTTCCAAATCCGATTTCATCTGTTCGTATTCTTCCTCGGCTTCGGTTTCTTCGGAAAAGTAGCGCGTGTGCAGCATCGAGCCGTAAATCGCGCAGGTTATTGTCAACGGCGCGGAACTTCCTTCTTCCTCAAGTGTCATTCGCGCGCCGGACTTGTGTTCTTCGTCACGGGTGATCGCTCCGCCGTCGGAACCGACTGTTCCGAACGTCAAGCCTTCGTCGTAATCATACCAATTTGTTTCATTTTTCATCTTTAAGTTAGACAATTGTTCCATTTAACTGTCAAAATTTATGATAACGATTCAAAAAGTTGCTAACAAGTTCGACTAAATTTGCATCTAAAAATTCGGTTTAATTCTATATTTTTCAATTTTCAAATATGTACAATTTTATTCGTGCGACAGCAATTTTAAGTTTCATCTCCTTGACGATATTCTTTGCGGCGTGCGGCGTTTCGACTGCCGAACGACAGGCGAACCAACGACCTGTGAACAAAAAACCGCCCGCGCAGATCGTCTCCGACACACCGAAAATCGTCGCGTTCGGCGACAGTTTGACTGCCGGTTTCGGACTCGCTGAAAAAGAATCTTACCCGTATCTTTTGCAGGAAAAAATCAAAGCCGACGGCTACAATTACGAAATCATTAATGCCGGTGTTTCGGGCGATACGAGCGCTCGGCGGTTTGGAGCGTGTTGATTGGGTTTTGGAACAGGACAACGTGCAGATTTTAGTCCTCGAACTTGGCGCGAACGATCTGCTTCGAGGTTTGCCGGTGGCTAAAATGAAACAAAATCTGGAAACGATTATCAAAAAAGCGAAAGCAAAAAACGTCAAAATTCTGCTGTGCGGAATGCTCGCGCCGCCGACGATGGGTGAAAAATATCAGCGCGAATTCGTCAGCACTTTTCCCGATTTAGCAGAAAAATATAAAGTCGAGTTTCTCCCGTTTCTACTGGAAAACATCGCGCTTGAAAAAAATCTCAACCAGTCCGACGGTATCCACCCGAACGCCGATGGCGAAAAGATTATGACCGAAAATGTTTACAAAGCGTTGAAACCGATGCTCGCAAAATAATAAAGGAAAACTTTTGCCCACGAAATATACGAAATACACGAAATTTAAATCCAAATTCTTTCTTTCGTTTATTTTGTGTATTTCGTGGGTAAATTCTGTTTTTCATTGTGCTATTCTGTGAGTTCAAAATATGAATGTTACACATCTCGAATGCGCCAATTGTCATAAAGAATACGCGGCGAACAAACTGCACAATCTTTGCATCGAATGCGGCAAACCTTTGCTCGTTCGTTACGACTTAAAACGTGCCACCGAAACTCTCACGAAAGAAGCGCTCAAAACCCGCGCTGAAAATCTGTGGCGTTACGCGGAAGTTTTGCCGGTTGAAAACGCTGAAAACGTCGTTTGTCTGGGCGAAGGTTTCACGCCTTTGTTAAAGACCGAACGCCTTGCCGCATCGCTGCCGCTTAAATTAAATCTCTACATTAAAGACGAATCCACAAACCCGACGCAGAGTTTTAAGGCTCGCGGAATGACGGCGGCGGTTTCGATGGCGAAAGAATTGGGCGTAACAAGAGTCGCCGCGCCGTCGGCGGGAAACGCGGCAGGCGCACTTGCGGCTTACGCTTCCCGCGCCGGAATGGAAACTTTTTTGTTTATGCCGATGGACACGCCGCAGAGCGAATATTATCGAATGCGAACAGACCGGCGCGAATGTTACTTTGGTTGACGGATTGATTACCGACTGCGGAAAAATCGTCGCGGAACGTAAAGAAGCGGAAAATTGGTTTGACGTTTCGACACTCAAAGAACCGTATCGCGTCGAAGGAAAAAAGACGATGGGTTACGAACTCGCCGAACAATTCGGATGGAAATTGCCCGACGTGATTTTGTATCCGACCGGCGGCGGCACGGGTTTGATCGGAATGTGGAAGGCGTTCGACGAAATGGAAGCGATGGGTTGGATTGATTCTTTTAGACCAAGAATGGTTTCGGTTCAAGCCGTCGGCTGCGCGCCGATTGTCAAAGCGTTTCACGACGGCGACACGCACGCCGACGAATTTCCGAACGCGCACACCGTCGCTTCGGGTTTGCGCGTGCCGAAAGCCATCGGCGATTTTTTGATTTTGGATGCGCTCCGCAAATCAAACGGCACGGCAATCGCTGTTTCGGACGAAGATTTGGTGGCGGCGGTCAAAGAAATCGGCGCGGCGGAAGGTTTATTCTGCGCTCCCGAAGGCGCGGCTTGTCTACCCGCTTTGCGCGTGATGATCGAACAAAATTTAGTTTCGGAAAACGAAACCGTCGTGATTTTCAACACCGGCGCGGGCGTGAAATATCTGGAATGTTTTTGAGAAATAGAACACTGATTGATTAGGATTTAATAAGATTGATTAAGATTAAATCCTAATTCATCTTAAATAATCATAATAAATCAGTGCGCTATTCCGCTTCTTCCTCAAACGCTCGAAACCAGCTCGGTTCGATGTTTTGCAGAACTTCGCAGTCGCAATAGCCGCCGTTTTCGTTCAGCCAGCTCATAATTTTCGGCATATCGAGCCGCCGTTCCATCAAAAACCGCATCGTGTAACGCAGGTTGTGTATGCACGATTCTTCCTGCAAATGCACGTCTAAAAAATCGAACAAATCTTCCATTTCATCTTTGGTCGCGGGCAGCGATTCGATAAACCGCTGGCGTTCTTCGCCGCTTAACTGCGACCAAATTTCAAGTTGTCTTTTTTTAATTAAAGGCATAATTTTCTAAATTTCGTTGATCTGCATTTCTTGTCTTCTGGCTTCTTCAATTTCTTTCTGCTTAACACCTTCGCGCCCGTCGTACATCCAGAATTTCGGCAAAAAGACTGACAGCGCGGCGACTCCGACGACGCATAAAACGCCGCCGGAAACAATCGCGGTTTTCACGCTGAATCGTTCAGCGACGATGCCCATTTTCGCGCTGCCGAGCATCGGTCCGGTCAAAAAGCTGATCATTTCAATACTCGCCAATCGTCCGCGCAGATAATACGGAATCGTCTGATTCCAGATTGCGCCGCGAAAAATTCCGGAAATCATATCGGCGAAACCGGCGGCGGCGAGAAAGACGAGCGCGAGCCAGACGTTATCGGACAATCCGAAAAAGATAATTCCCACGCCCCACAGAGCGGCGGCAACAATTACAAATAAACCGTGCCGGTGAATGTTGCGCGTCCAGCCCGAAGTCAGACTTCCGAGTAATGCTCCGACAGCGAGCGATGCCGGATAAAGTCCGAGATATTTCTCGCCATACAATGCTGCCAACGCCGGATAAAGTGCCTGCGGCATTGCAAAAAACATGGCGATTATATCAATCATGTAGGTTCCCAACAATTCCTGTCGGCTCGCGGCATATTTCACGCCGTCAACGATGCTTTTCAGACTCGGACGGTCGGCGTTCTCCGGCGCGGGAACGGCGTTAATCATAAAAACCGCCACCAACGAAGCCGCAAACGTCACGAAATCAATGCCGTAAGCGATGTCCGAGCCGAATTGCGCCACCAAAATTCCCGCAATCGCCGGACTGACAATCGCGCCGAAATTAAAGCGGATCGAGTTCAAAGCCGAAACTGCGGGCATCAACTCAGCGGTGAATAGTTTCTGAATCAGCGATTCAAACGCCGGACGCTGTAACGCTGCAAATCCGCCGTGCAGCGCGACCGCCAGAAATAAAACCCAAATTTGCGGCTGCGGCAAAATCGAATTAACCAGTAGAATCGTCGTCACAACCAACTGCGCGATTTCCGTTATGCGCAGCATTTTCCGCTTGTCGAGCGCGTCCGCCAACGCGCCGCCGACAAACGCCAGAAAAAACATCGGCACGAACTCCGCAAGAAAAAGATAGCCGACCATTTCGTTCGACTGTGTAAGTTCATACATCTGCCACGGCACGATGATGAATGTCATCATCGAACCGAAAAACGAAATAAGCTGCCCGAAAAATAAAAGACGGTAATCGCGTGAGAGTCGGAGCGGTGTTAAATCTAAAAGCATACTTGAAATTGGCAGTTTAGCTTTTCTTCAAAGTTTCTGCCAATTGCCGACTTATGGCTTAACAAAATCCGTCCAAAAGAAAAGATATGTGGCGTAAGCGTTGATGATAAACGAAACGAAATACGGAAATAATTCGAGCGGCGTAATGTCTTCGGGACTATTTTCCAGCAGCACGATGAACAGCCACGGCAGTAAAACCATTGCGTACCGATAGCCGAACTGCCAGCCGCCCGGATTTCCGTGCGTCCAAAGAACAAACGTCATCAAAAAAATCGCCGTCCAAGCCGCATATTTTAAGATTTTATTCCGCGCTCCGAATCGAAAGGCGAAAAGCAAAAACGGACTGCTCCACAAAATCGAACCGCCGAAACCGCTCGGAACGACATACGGATAATTCGGCAGAAATCGCCACGGCGTAAACATCATTTCCTTAATATTCAGCGGAATATATTGGATGGAAAATATGCCGTACCGATACCACGATTCATCCAAAACGCCTGGAATTCTGGCGTATCCGAAATCGGTGAACGTATGAAAACGCGCGTAGTTGTAAATTAAAGTCAGAACTCCTAATACCAACGGCACGGCACAGAATTTGGCGAGCGGTAAAATTTGCGCCTGCCGATTCGGTTTGATCAGCCCGCAATTTAATCTTGTTTTTTTTGACTTTGTTTCTTCGATTTCACTTTGCGTCTCAGCTTCTCGGCGGTTAAGTAAATCCTTCCGCGCAAGCAGATACATAAAAATCGGCGCGGTTAATAAAATTTCCGTCCGGTTGCCGAATGCGAGCGCGAAAAACAATCCGGCGATTATTGGTTTGCGCCGAAAAACTGTGAAATAAATCGCGCCGAGTTCGCCGAGCATCGCAACTCCGAGCGCGAGTTGCCACGCGCCAGCCATCGCCAGATTCGTCCACATCCACGTTCCGAACAAAATCGCCATCGAAAGCAAAACGCGTTTGCACCAGATGTATGCATAATTAGCGGAAATCAAGAACAAAAAAATGCAGATGCCGACAGACGTGAGCGCGGAAATCAACGCGCCGGGCATTTCGGAAATAACGCCGATAAATTTGAAAAATGCGAACGGCAGCATTGTCAACACACTGCCGAGCGGAAAAACCGAATAATATGATTTCTCGAACGGGACGAATTCGTTCAGCCACGACGGCGGTTTCTCAGTGAACGCAATTTGTCCGTAAAACAGATTTTCGGCAACGCGGAAAGTATAATCATAATAATTCTGCGGCTTTGGATTGCTGAAAAAATAAATCACGCCCGTTCCGATAACGAAACAAATTAAAATAAATATAATTTTGCGGCTTAGGTTTTCTTTTGAAACTGGCGCGACGCTCATTATTTAACAGTCGAAAATTATGCGGATTTGAGACAATTTTACTGCGGATTTCCAATCATTTTTTTTGCTTCCGCAATTGCTTCATCCAAATTTGAAATCTGCCCGTCAAGCTGTTTTTCATAAACCGCATCTAAAATTCGTCCAAAATCGGGCGAGGGTTTTAAGCCTAACTCGATTAAATGACGACCGAGCAGCATTGATTTCGGTGCTTCATTTTCAATCGCAAGCTCGCGCACACGTTTGATAAACCAGTCCTGCGCTTCTGCTTTAAACCATTGTTCCTTCGGCAGCCATTCGGGATTTCTGCCGAGCGAATCGGCTTTGGAAACGCGATAAAGCATATCCGGCTCAACCTTTCGCGCCAGCCGCCTAAACGCTCCATCGCCCGGTTTCGATTTGTAAAACATTCCGGGCAGAAGATGATAACGAACCAATTGAACGATTTGCTCACGCACATTATAGCCGTTGATTGTATGAATGCCGAGCGTGTCCAGGAAAGAAATCGTCGGTTCAACGCCCGCTTCGTCGTGCGCGTGTGACCGCCAGCGACCGTCGAAAAATTTCGTAGTCGGCGGCTTTCCGAAATCGTGACAAAGTGCGCCGATCATCACCGTCACCTGTTTCGCGTATGGCAAATCGTCAATCAACTTTGCGGCTTCATCAACGACCATCAAAGTATGCACATCAACATCGCCTTCAGGATGCCATTCGGGTTCCTGCGGCACGCCGACGAGCGATTTTAGTTCAGGAAAAAGCTGTTCGACAACGTTCAAATCGTATAACCAACGCAAGCCGATTGAGGGTTTTTTCGATTTCAAAAGCAATTTTTCAATTTCGCCCCAAATGCGTTCTTTCGGCAAATCCGTCAAATCAATCGTGCGGCAAATCTCAACGCTTTCCGAGTCGATTTCAAATTCAAAACGGGCAGCAAACTGCGCGGCGCGTAAAACCCGCAAAGAATCTTCGGCAAAAGTTTCTTTTGAAACAACGCGCAGAATTTTATTCGTTATATCTTCGCGCCCGCCGTAAACATCAATGATTTCGCCGGTCAGAGCGTCCTGCAATATCGCGTTGACAGTAAAATCCCGACGCTTGGCGGCTTCTTTGAACGACATTTGCGGATCGCCTTCGACGAGAAAACCTTTGTGTCCGCGTCCGGTTTTTCGTTCACGGCGCGGCAAAGCGACATCTAAATCATTCCCGATTTTGTAAACGGTGAACGCTTCGCCGACGGCATCAACTTTGCCGAAAGCATCGAGAATTTCGCGTATTTTTTGCGGCGCAATGCCGTAGATTTCCAAATCCCAATCCTTCGGCTCTATGTTCATCAAAGCATCGCGCACGCAACCGCCGACGAGCATCGCGCGCCCGCCGTTTTGTTTGATAATTTCGGCAAGGGTGATTATTTTCTTTGGCAAATCGTTCATTGGAATAATTCTATGAGTAAATTCTAATTATTTCCAACCGGTTTTCTAAGATTTGTTTATTGTGTCTATCTGGAAATTTTGGCGTAAACAATGCCGTTGATAATCACCGTATTGTTATTCGCTTCATTTTTTATTTTGAGATTATTAATTTTAAAAACCATCTGCCGACTATTTTCCGAAACGAGTTCGATTTCGCCAGAATAGATATTTTTATTTTTCAGCCACATTTCATAATCGGCACGAAAGCGATTAATGTTGGCATATTCACCGGATTTTTTATCGTATCCGACTTTCTCAACATAGTTGAGCGCGCGAATGTTCTCGGCTTTCCAAATTTTTTGGTCGGAATCCTGTAGTCGGGCGATTGAAAAATAAAACCCGCGTTCATCCATCTCTTCGCCGCCCATCATTTGAAGATGATAGAGATTAAAGGAACTGATTTTCTCCTCAATGACTTTCGCTTCCCCGCTCGTAAATACTTTTTCAAACAGCGGATTCGGCTGTTCGATGGTTAATTCGCTTTTGTTATTGAAAGCCGGCGAGTTTTTTCCGTCAGTTTTTTCAATTCTCGAATAATTTCCCTGCATAATGGATTGAGAATTAGATTGAATGCCCGCCGTATTTGATTCCGAACGACTCGCCAAAGTAATTTTCCCGCTGCCCTGACTCATATCGGATTTCAACGTATAAATCATGCGGCTTTCGCTTCCTGAAGAAGCTTCTAAATTACCGGAAGAAGCCACTCGCCCCCGAATCTTGATAATTGATTCGCCGATGACAATTTTCCCAATTACTGTTCCGTTTGATTGAATTTCAAACTCCGCTACCGGATTTACACCTTGTACCGGATTTACACCTTGGTCGAGCGAAATAAATCGCGCCCGGTAAAATCCTTCATGCGATTGCCCGAAAACGGTAATCGAAAGTAAAAATACCGATAATAATAAAAACATTATTTTTAACATAAAAGATTTTTTTTGATTAGAGCGAAATTTAAGCGGTACTAAATGGGATGCTATCAGCGCTTTGAACCTCCCAAACAGATACGGCGCGGCAGCAATTACTTTGATTTGTCGGCGTAAACGTAACCGTTAATCGTCGCAAAATCTTCTTTGACTAATCTTTTGATTTTAAAATCGGTTAGTTTAAAGACGATCTCGCGTTTCGGTTTCGCTGACAATTTCCAACGTTCCATTCGCATAGCGCGGATCGGTTTGAAGCATCGCGCTTGCCAGAAACGTATTTCTGTCGTCGCCATTTATCTCCCGGTATGAAACCGTTCGCAGCTGATTCTGCCGCCAGATTTTTTGGTCGGGCGATTTATAAGGGACGCTGATCGTCAAACTCTGTTGTCCTTCGACTTTCGATTTGGCGCGCAAAACGAAATAATCGGACGCATCGGCAGTTCCAATTATTTTTCTCGATTCGCTGCCGACAGGCGTTTTTGTCGAATTACCGAAACTGACTAGAGCGGTAAAATCAGACCAGTCAGTTTCGAACAGCGGATTTGACTGCTGAATCTTCATCTGACTGTTTCCGTTGTCAGTCAGTTCAACTTGCGGCTGAGACGGATCGTTCGGGGTTTCGACTTTTGGTTTCGTCACTGTGACTTTCGCAAAAGTTCCTTCGATCCCGTTTTCCGAAACGCTTTTGTTTAATCCCGAACCTTTTTGCGTGCGCTGTATGAACGATATTTTATTGTTTTGATCGAACCTGCCTTTGAGCTTGTAAAACATTTCGCCTTCGCGCTCGCTGACGGCTTCAAACTTGCCGTTTTTTTCGACCGTTCCGCTGAAAACTTGGATTTGCTCGCCGATTTTAACTCTGCCGTTTAAGGAATTGTCGGCTTTGACTTCAAAATCGGCGATGATCGTTTTCGGCTCGGAAAAAAAGTTAAAGAGAATTGCCCGGTAGTTTCCGGCGAAAGTTTGTCCGAAAGCAAATGCCGGACAAAACAAAATAATTAAAAAAAATAATTTTTTCATAAACAATAACCTCTTCTATTAATCGCCGTAAGCGTTGATAAAAGAGGTCAATTTTTACGATTTTTGTTTAGCTCAAACGTTTTTGCAAATATTCTTTCAGTTCTGCAATTTTTACGCGCTCCTGCTCCCATGTATCTCGGTCGCGCACGGTGACTGCATTGTCTTCCAGAGATTCGTGGTCAACCGTCACGCAGAACGGCGTTCCGATTTCATCTTGCCTGGCGTAAAGTTTGCCGATGCCGCCCGTGTCGTCGTAAACAGTTCGCATCGCGGGCAGCAGTTGTTTTTTCAAATCTTTTGCCATTGCCACGATTTCCGGTTTGTTTTTCGCCAGCGGCAGAACAGCGACTTTGATCGGCGCGAGTTCGGGTTTTAATTTCAGAATCACGCGCGTTTCGCCTTTGTCATTTGTTTTTTCCGTGTATGCGTCCATCAAAATCGCCAGAATCGTGCGATTGACACCGACCGCCGGTTCAATAACATACGGGTAAAAACGCTGTTTCGTCGCCTCATCAAAATATGATAAATCCTCGGTCGAGTCAGAATTGACGCGCTTGCCTTCCGCGTCTTCGGGTTTCTTTGAGTGCGCCTTCAAATCAAAATCCTTGCGGTTGGCAATGCCCATCAATTCATCGAATTGCTTGGTTTCATCGTCGCGTTCGGGGAAAAAGCGATACAAAATATCAACCGTTCTTTCCGCATAATGCGCTAATTCTGCTGGCGTTTGTTCATAAAGTTTGAGATTATCGGCGGAAATTCCCAGAGAATAAAACCATTTCTGAAACTCTTCGATAAATTCCTGCATAATTCCCGGCGCGTCTTCGGCTTTGCAGAAATATTCCATCTCCATCTGCTCGAACTCTCTCGTGCGGAAAATAAAGTTTCCCGGCGTGACTTCGTTGCGAAAGGCTTTGCCGATTTGCGCAATGCCGAATGGCAGTTTGCGGCGCGACGTATCCAGCACATTCTTGAAATTGATGAAAATTCCCTGCGCCGTTTCCGGTCGCAAATATGCCAACGCGCTTTCGTCGTCTTCGACCGCCGCCGCGCCGACCGTTGTGCGAAACATCAGGTTGAACGGGCGCGGTTCGGTCAAATCTTTTGAGCCGCAATTCGGACACGGAAACTTTTTCTCTTTAATTAATTCCTCAATCGGTGTCGCTTCAAACGCTTCCTGAATTGCCGCATCATCGGAAGTTTTCGGATGATCGAGTTTGTCGGCGCGAAATCTTGATTGGCAGTTGCGGCAATCAACGAGCGGATCAGAAAACGTCGTTTCGTGTCCGCTGTATTTCCAAACCAGCCGGTTTTGAATAATTGAAGAATCGAGACCTTCGATGTCGTCGCGTTCGTGAACGAGCCAACGCCACCATGATCGTTTGACGTTGTTTGCCAGTTCCACGCCGAGCGAGCCGTAATCCCAACTGCTTCCCAAGCCGCCGTAAATATCCGAAGCCGGAAATACGAATCCGCGTCTTTTAGATAAACTTACAATCGTTTCAATATTTGGTGCTGTCATAATTTTGTAAAAGGTAAATGGTAAATGGTTATCGGCAATTGGTAAAGTCCGAGGCAAAAGAAAAGGACGACCGAAGCCGTCCTTTTCTTCCAGATTTATCGTTTGCTTATTGCGGAACCGGCGGTTGTGCGCCCGGCGGAACGATCCATAAATCGTAATAGGTTTCCGGTCGGGTTCCCCAATTAACGATTGATAGACGGCGCGGATCAAGTCCGCGAGTTTTGACCAAATAATCAAGCGTTTTCTTGGATAAAACATCAACCTTGCGGCTGCGCATACTTATTTTGTCAGTCCCTTGATACATAATAATATAGCCCTGCGCGTCAGGATTATTTTGTAGTTCAATAGCGAACGCGTCGAGATTGGCTTTGTCATCGTCAATGGCGCGTGCCGGAAATTCGGCAAAGCGGCGCGGTTTCGGCAATTCGGGCATTCTGTCAACAAACGTCGGAACCGAATTTTTCTGGCGGCACGTCGCGTCGTAAACGCCGTCGTTGACATCCAGATCGGCGGTAACTGTTTGTCCGCCCATGCCGCGCGTGTCAACCGTTATCGAAGGTGTTCCGAGTCCGCTCGTGATGTTCAGATTGTTCGGCGTGACCAGCCAGTTGTAGTTGACGGGAAATGCCGGATCAGGACCGTTGTTGATCGAAGCAAAGGTAATCAAATCGCCTTCGATAACGCGATCCGGCGCGGTAACACTGATGTTATACGGACAGGCTCTGGTCGTTACTTCCTCGACGACTTTCAGACAGACGCAGTTTCTGACATCTTTTCTGACTTCGATTTCCTTGGTAAAGTTTCTGCCGTTCGGACCTTCAATGACAAGTTGGTGCGTTCCCGGCGGCAGATAGAATTCCGCCGGCGAATTAACGCCGCTCATACCTAAAAGTTGATTATTGACGCGTACCGGATAAGCGACCGGCGAGGTTTTCACCGTCAGCGTTCCCGTATCTTTCGGTCTTCGGTTGTCGTTTTTTTGAGCAAAGGCGGTCGTCAAACCGCAGGTCAACATCAGCCCAAGCACAAATGTAAAAATTGTATTTCGCATTTCTTTTATCCTCTAATTGCTGTCAGCGAGTGTTCTGATTTCACGATTAAAGCGTGAATTATAAACTTTCTTCTTCAGATTTTTCCTCGTCTTTTTTTCCATATCGGCGACGCGCTGCCAGTCCGACGCTCGCCAAACCCGTTCCGAACAACAAAATAGTCATCGGTTCCGGAACCGGTTCCGGAGTCGGCGGCGGTGTAATCGTCGGTGTTGCTGTCGGAGTTTCCGTCGGTGTCGGCGTTCCTTCAGGATTATCGCCTCCGGGCGGAATCAGGAACAGCAACGGAACGCCTGCTAAACCAAGCGCGTAATACGGAAATCCGCCGCCGGGAAGTGGTCGGCTGAGCGCAATCGCAAACTTCCTCTTCGACAATCTCGCTGCGCGTTTCGGTAATCACGCGCGGATCATCCTGCTGCGGAGTCGTCGGGACATCCGTTTTCGGTTCATCGCCTTTCAAAACCAGCGGATCGTCGCCCGCTAATCGAAGTTGGGCGAATCCACCGGTGTTTGCCTTGCCCGGTTTGGCATTAATTACCTGCACGACCTGATTGAATCGCACGGGCGCGGCTCTGACCGCTGACGGTGTTGCCGCCATCATTATCGAATATAATGCGAGAGCGGAAAGAAAAAATCTAAAGTTAAAATTTCTCATCGTCTTGTTCCTAAATAATTCTAAAGTTGGTGTAAGAAAACACACTTCTAAGTCATTTTGAGACTCGTCAAAAATAAGTTTGTTTGGGGCAATTTGGGCAAACTATAACAAAAAAATAAAAATTTTGCACTCTTTCTTTGCTAATGTCGCCATTTTTTTAACAAACTATTTATTTTATTAGCTGTTCAACTCTGTAGCAGTTGTAATGCTTTCTCATTTCCAGAAAATTTACTATAAAAACAAAAAAAAGTAAAAAGGTGAAAAAATTTATCGAATGTACTCAATAAACTTTTTCACCTTTTTACTTTTTATTTATTTCTAGCCTTCGGCTGCGCTCGGTTTTTCCTTCTTCCTGCAAAACTGCTTTGCGGGAAAGTTTGATTTTATTGCCTTCTTTGCCGATGCATTTGACCATTATCTGCTGACCTTCTTTGAGTTCGTCACGAACGTCGCGGATTCTGCGGTCGGAAATTTCCGAAATGTGCAGAAGACCGTCGAGTCCGGGAATGATTTCGACGAACGCACCGAAGTCAACGATGCGAGAAACTGTCCCGAGATACGTTTCGCCGATTTCAGCTTCGGCAGTTAAAGCGCGAATGCGGGCAACTGCCGCTTGTCCGGCTTCACCGTCGGCAGTGGCGATATTGATCGTGCCGTCGTCGGACACGTCAATTTTCGCGCCGGTTTCTTCGGTAATCGAGCGAATCATTTTGCCGCCCGGTCCAATAACGTCGCGGATTTTATCCGGGTTAATCTTGATGGTGATAATGCGCGGCGCATACAGCGAAATTTCCTCGCGCGGTTTTTCAATCGCCTGCGTCATTATGTTCAAAATGTGCAGCCGACCTTTTTTCGCCTGTTCCAAAGCTTCGGACAAAATCATCGCGTTAATGCCGCCGATTTTAATGTCCATCTGCAAAGCGGTAATACCGTCGGCAGTTCCGGTGACTTTGAAATCCATATCGCCGTAATGATCTTCCGCGCCCGCGATGTCGGATAAAATCGCATAACGGTTGCCCTCCATCACCAAACCCATCGCGACACCGGCGACCGGCTTTTTAATAGGAACGCCCGCGTCCATTAAACTCAAAATTCCGCCGCAGACGCTCGCCATCGAACTTGAGCCGTTTGATTCGGTGATTTCCGAAACGATGCGAAGCGTGTATGGAAATTCTTCTTCCGTCGGCAGAACCGCTTCGATTGCGCGACGCGCTAAATTTCCGTGACCGATTTCGCGGCGCGACGAGCCGCCGAAACGTCCCGCTTCGCCGACCGAATACGGCGGGAAATTATAATGCAGCATAAACCGCCGTTTGACTTCGCCTTTCTCCAAATCGTCGGTGAACTGCTCGTCCATCTTCGTTCCCAAAGTCGTCGTCACAATTGCCTGCGTTTCGCCGCGTGTGAAAAGTGCCGAGCCGTGAACTCTTGGCAGCCAGCCGACTTCACACGAAATCGGACGTATTTCAGAAAATTTGCGTCCGTCGGGTCGCCGCCGATTGCCTAGCATATCGTCGCGGAAGATTTTCTCTTTCAAATGCGAGAAAACTGCGCCCGCGCCCGCGCGTTTTTCTTCGTCGTCTGCATAACTTGCGACGACTTCCTTTTTTAGCGCGTCAACCGCCGCGTAAGATGAGATTTTATCTTTGCCGGTCGTATCGAGAGCCTCGCGCATCCGTTGGCTGTATTTGTCTTCGACTTCTTTGATATGCGCTTCGTCGAGCGTTGCCGGAGTAAACTCGCGTTTTTTAATGTCTAACGCTTTATACAGTTCCTTCTGCCAAAGGCATAATCGTTTGATTTCCTTGTGCGCGAGCATTAACGCTTCGAGCATAATGGTTTCTTCAACTTCATTCGCCTGTGCTTCGACCATCACGATGGCTTCTTCAGTTCCCGAAACGACTAAATTTAACTGCGATTCGCGCCGTTCGTCGTAAGTCGGGTTGATGAGATATTTGCCTTCCAGAAGACCGATGCGAACTGACGCAATCGGATTAACAAACGGAATATCCGACAAATACAGAGCCAAAGACGCGCCCGTCATAGCAATTACGTCCGGATCGTTTTCGTCGTCGGCTGAAATCACCGAGCCGACAATCTGCGTCTCGAAACGATAGCCTTCGGGGAAAAGCGGACGCACCGGACGATCAATCATCCGGCAGGTTAAAACTTCTTTTTCGTTCGGACGACCTTCACGGCGGAAATAATTTCCCGGAATGCGACCGGCTGAGTAACTTGATTCACGATATTCGACGGTCAGCGGAAAAAAGTCCAATCCTTCTCTTGCGGTTCTCGCGCTGACGGCAGTAACTAAAATCATCGTTTCGCCGTAACGAATAACTACCGAACCATCGGCTTGTTTGGCGACTTTTCCGGTTTCCACGATTAAATCTTTGTCGCCTAGTTTAATTTTTTCATTTAAGTATTTTTTTTGTGACATAAGTTTTCTTCCTTTAACAATAAAAGACGACCAAGCTATTCCGTGAAAGCCTTGGTCGCCTTTGGATTTTTAAGCGATTGATTCTCATTCGTCGCCGGGTTTATTACGCTGTCACGTTCAGCTACCGCCGTCAAATTCTTCAAGAGAACCGATGTATTTAATGACTCGAAGCAAGCCATAATTAAATGAGAACTGAAAAGCGTGAGTTGAGAAATTTAACAGTTTCTCGCTTCACGTTCTTCAGTTCTCATTTTTTATCTTCTCAAACCTAACTTCTTAATAATATCGTGATATTCGTTAATATTCTGACTTTTCAGATAATCTAGCAGTTTTCTGCGGCGCGAGACCATTTTCAACAAACCCTGGCGCGAGTGGTTATCTTTTTTGTGAATTTTGAAATGTTCAGTTAATTCATTGATACGCTGTGTCAAAAGCGCGATTTGCACCTGTGACGAGCCTGTATCGTTTGCGTGTGTGCGATAGTCGCCGACTATCGTTTCTTTTAGTTTCTTTTAGTGTTGCCATAAATTTGTAAAATTGATCTCTCCTTTTGCTCGCAGTAACTTCGTCTTTTTGGCAGACGATAACCGCGAAATTTGTAATGCTAATTGTCAATGGTTAATCGTTAATTGTCAATCTGTTCAACAACTACTCTTTAACCTTCAAAAAATCTTCCATAAACTTGGTCGAAAAATCACCCTTCTGAAATTTTTCGTCGTTCATAATTTTCAAATGCAGCGGAATTGTCGTTTTAATTCCTTCGACGACCATTACTTCCAAGGCGCGTCTCATTCGGGCAATAGCAAGGTCTCTGGTTCTCGCGTGAACAATGAGCTTTGCAATCATCGAATCGTAAAAAGGCGGCACGACATAGCCCGGGTAAACCGCCGTATCAACACGCACGCCCGGTCCGCCGGGAATATTCAGAGCCGTAATTTTTCCGGGCGACGGCGTAAACTTCTCCGGGTCTTCGGCATTAATACGGCATTCGATTGAATGTCCGACAATTAAAACATCTTCCTGCGTAAAACCGAGTTCTTCACCTTCCGCGATTCGGATTTGATTTCGCACGATGTCGGCGAGCGTCACCATTTCCGTCACCGGATGCTCGACCTGGATGCGCGTGTTCATTTCCATAAAATAAAATGAACCGTCTTCGTCGAGGAGAAATTCAAAAGTTCCCGCACTCGAATAACCGATTTCCTGACACGCTTTGACGGCGACCGCACCCATTTTTTCGCGCTGTTCTTCGGTTATCACCGGCGACGGTGCTTCTTCAAGCAGTTTCTGATGCCGCCGCTGAATTGAGCATTCACGCTCGCCTAGATGAATAACATTGCCGTATTCATCGGCGATAACTTGAATTTCGATATGGCGCGGACGCTCAATATATCTTTCGATATAAACACTGCCGTTTTTAAAAGCCGCGAGTGCTTCAGTTTGTGCCAACTCTAAATTTATGGCTAGTTCTGCTTGCGAGCGAACAATACGCATTCCGCGTCCGCCGCCGCCCGCCGCCGCTTTAATAATTACAGGAAAACCAATTTCCTTGGCGATTTTAATCGCTTCTTCCGCGCTTTCAATCGGTTCAGGCGAGCCGGGCAAAATTGGTACACCAGCCGCTTTCATCGTGCGGCGAGCTTCAACCTTATCGCCCATCATTCCGATAACGTGCGGTCTCGGACCTATAAATTTGATGTTGCAGTCTTCGCAAACGCGTGCGAATCTTTCCGATTCGGCTAAGAAACCGTAGCCCGGATGAATCGCATCAACATTCGTAATTTCCGCCGCGCTGATAATTGAAGGGATATTCAAATAGCTCTGCGCTGACGGCGCGGCACCGATACAAATCGCTTCGTCCGCATATCGAACGTGAAGCGCATCTTTATCGGCTTCCGAATGAACGGCGACCGTTTTGATGCCCATCTCCTTGCAAGTCCAAATAATCCGACAGGCAATTTCGCCGCGATTGGCGATTAAAATTTTGCGAAATTCTCGCTTCTTCATTTAAAATTTTAGCCACAGAGAACACAAAACATACAGCGATTAAAAATCTTTACTCATCTGTATTTCACTATGTTTTCTGTGGCAAACAAACTATTTCTTAATCCCGAAAAGCGGTTGTCCGTATTCGACCGATTGACCGTTTTCGATATAAATTTTAACGACTTCGCCGGAGGTTTCTGCTTCGATTTCGTTCATCAGTTTCATTGCTTCGATGATGCAGACAATCGTATCAGGCGAGACATTGCTTCCCTCTTTAACATACGGGTCTTTGTCCGGCGCGGGTGAACGATAAAAAGTACCGACAATCGGCGAAGTTATGACGTGTAGACTTTCATCAATGCTCGATTCATTTGAAACGGCTGTTGACTGATTTTCAACATTTGGTGACGCGGATTGAACTGAAGGCGCAGCATTGATTGGAGAATACGATTGTGCTGCCTGAATATATTGCGGCGCAGGATTTTTGCTCAATCGAACGCGTATATTGGCGTTTTCAAATTCAAAATCGGTAAACCCGTGATCGTCAACCAATTTCGCTAAATCGCGCAGTTCGCTCATATTAAACGACGGCTCGGACGTTTTCTTCGATCCGACGGCGACCTGCTTTTTAGCGGTTTCCTTTTTTGCTGTTGCTCCTTGCTGGCTCATCTTAACTCCCAAATATTCAGCCGCAATAAATCTTAAAACTAAAAATCT
Organism: Pyrinomonadaceae bacterium; assembly: GCA_963761145.1. GTDB lineage: Bacteria > Acidobacteriota > Blastocatellia > Pyrinomonadales > Pyrinomonadaceae. Next base: position 264,656 of record CAVXFU010000008.1, on the reverse strand, counting down.
ATGGCTTTAAAGTTTATTGCGGCTGTTAATTATTTCTTCGCTGCGAGTTCACGCGGATTATCAACCAATTCGATAACCGCCATTTCCGCATTGTCGCCTTTGCGCCGACCGAGTTTGATAATTCTCGTATAACCGCCGTTACGATCTTTGTAACGCGCTCCGAGATCATCAAAAAGCAACTGAACCGCTTTCACGCCCGCCGTTCTTTCGATTTTCTCTTTCGTTGTTCCTTTGGCCCCGCGAAAACGGCTCTGCTCGTCTTTGAATGTCGAGTTTCCCGCATGAAAATATTTCGCTGCCTGTCGTCGCAAATGAACTTCCTGCGCTCTTGCCGCATCGCCTGACAAATTTTTCGCCCGCCGCGCCAATGTAATTACTTTTTCAACAAACGGGCGCAATTCTTTCGCTTTCGGAACGGTCGTTACGATATAACCTTTTTCCGAATTAATCAAAGATGTCGCCATATTCCGCAACATCGAAATTCGATGTTCGGTTGTTCTGCCCAATTTACGATGTGCTTTTAAATGTCTCATATATAATTTAGTAGAATGGAAATTAAGAATAAGTTTGTTACCTCTTAATTTCCATTAAATTTTAGTCTAAATCACGTCCGCCCGAACCGGGAATCGGATTTCCCTGTTCGTCAAAATCCATTCCGAAATCCAAACCCATTCCGTGAAGCATATCTTTGATTTCCGTCAAAGATTTTTTACCGAAGTTTTTCGTGTGCAGCATATCGCGCTCGCTGCGTTTGATTAAATCACGAATCGAACGAATGTCGGCGTTTTTCAAACAATTATACGAACGAACTGAAAGTTCGAGTTCGTCAACCGAACGGTCAAGCAAATCGTTCCGAAGAAGCGGCGGACGCGCAATATCTTCAAACTTAAAATCGTCTTCTTCTTCCTCAAAATTGACGAAGATTGACATATGATCTTTAACAAGTTTTGCCGCCAAACCAATTGAATCATCCGGCTTAACCGAACCATCAGTCCAAACTTCAATAATTAATTTATCAAATTCGGTATTCGAGCCCTGCCGAGTTTTATCAACCGTATAATTAACTTTCTTGATCGGCGTATGAACTGAATCAATCGGAATATAACCGACCGATAAATCTTCATCGTTGTTAAATTCAGCAGAAACATAACCGCGCCCTGATTTGAGACGCATTTCGATGCTGATGTCGCCTTTATCACTGATCGTTGCAATGTGAACCGTCTGATCAAGAACTTCAACGTCGCCATCGGCTTCGATGTCTGCACTCGTCACTTCGCCCGCCCCTGATTTTCTGATAGTTAATGTTTTAGGACCTTCGCCGTGAAGTTTGAACGGAACTTGTTTGAGGTTCAAAATAACGTCGGTCGCATCCTCGACCACGCCTTTTATTGATGAAAACTCATGTTCGACACCTTCGATTTTAACGGCGGTAACAGCCGCGCCTTCAATTGACGAAAGCAATGCGCGTCGCAGCGAGTTTCCGATGGTTGTGCCAAAACCGCGCTCAAACGGTTGAGCGTAAAATTTCCCGTAACGCTCGGTCAATGTTTCCTGTTCGACATTCAGGCGATTTGGAATTTGGAAATCTGTCCAGTTGTTTTGTGCCATATTCTTTATTTTAAAATTCAATGTTCAAAGTTCAAAGTCTAAAGTTCAAGCAGTTATCAATATAACCTTGAACCTTAAACTTTGAACTTTGAACTTCAAAAACTACTTACTGTAAAGCTCAACAATTAATTGCTCATTGATTGTCGGATCAATATCAGTGCGAACCGGCAGAGCCGCAACCGTCGCGCTCAAATCCGCACCGCTGCCGGCATTAATCCAATTCGGACGACCGCGACCAACCGCAGTTTGCCACGCGCCTTCGACGTGCGGATTTCTGACAGTTTTATCTTTGATGCTGACAATATCGCCGACTTTGGCTTGGAATGAAGGAATATCAACCTTGCTGCCATTAACAAAAATGTGTCCGTGGTTAACAAGTTGACGCGCCTGACGGCGAGAAGTAGAAAAACCTGAGCGATAAACGACGTTATCAAGACGACGTTCAACATAAACAGCAAATTTTCGCCCGTGATGCCTTTTTGTCTGGAGGCTTTTTCGAAATAATTACGAAATTGTTTTTCAAGCACAAAGTAAATGCGTTTGACTTTCTGTTTTTCTCGAAGCTGTTGACCGTATCCGGCAAGAACCTTTCGTCTGGCAGTTGCACCATGCATTCCCGGAGGCTGCGTTCCACGTTTCTCGATTGAACACGACGGCTTAAAACAGCGGTCGCCTTTCAAAAATAATTTTCCACCTTCGCGGCGACACAAACGGCACACCGCATCTCTATATCTAGCCATAATATTTGTTTTTCGCTTCCGTTTTTATGACGGAAAAGTTTACAGGAAATTTTTGCCAAACTTCCCTTCATCCTTTTGATAATTAAAATTTAAATTTTCACCCAAATTATGATTCGATAAATAATTCTCAAACTCTGCGACGTTTCGGCGGACGACATCCGTTATGCGGAATCGGCGTAGTATCGCGAATTGAAGTTACGCGAATTCCCGCATTATTAATTGCCCGAATCGCCGATTCACGACCGCCGCCCGGACCTTTGACACGAACCTGTACTTCACGCATTCCGACTTCCAAAGCCTTGCGAGCGGCTTCTGAAGCGGCTTGCTGTGCGGCAAAGGGCGTTCCTTTGCGGGAACCGCGAAAACCACGCGCGCCCGATGAAGACTGAGAAATCAAATTGCCTTCGGTATCGGTGATGGAAATCATCGTGTTATTAAACGACGCCGCGATATACACGATTCCCATCGGAATGTTTTTTTTCTCTTTTTTCCGAAAAGTCTTTTTCTTTGTTGTTGCTTTTGCCATCTTTTTATTTGCATTTACGACTTAATTCCGCTTTCGGCTAATTGCACTGCAATTAAACTAATCGCTGCAATCAAACTGCAATCTGAAAATTGCAAATTTCTTATTTCTTACCTGGTGCTTTTTTCTTCGCAACGGCGGCTTTGCGCGGACCTTTACGAGTTCGAGCGTTTGTGCTGGTTCTTTGTCCGCGAACCGGAAGACCGCGACGATGGCGCAGACCTCGATAACAACCAATGTCCATCAAACGCTTGACATCCATTTGAACACGTTTTCGCAAATCCCCTTCGATATCGCCTTGCGTGTCGAGAATCGTACGAATCTGAGTTAATTCATCTTCGCTCAAATCTTTGATTTTCGAGTCAATACTGATTCAGCTTCGTTTAAAATCGCGGTTGCACGCGATTTTCCAACGCCGTAAATATAAGTTAAACCAATTTGCGCTCTTTTATTCGGCGGTAAATCTACACCTGCTACACGAGCCATAATCTTTAATTTAAGTTTCGGAATTTAAAAACCTAGGTATCTAAATTTATCAATTTCAGAAGTCGTTTTATCCTTGTCTTTGTTTATGCTTCGGATTATCACAAATCACGCGCACAATTCCTTTTCGATGAATAACTTTGCATTTATCACAAATTCTTTTTACTGAAGGACGAACTTTCATTTTCTTTTCCTCACTTCCTTATTTATAGCGATATGTAATTCGCCCACGAGCTAAATCGTAGGGCGAAAGCTCAACCAAAACTCTGATCTCCTGGCAAAATACGAATGAAATTTTTCCGCATTTTGCCGGAAATATGCGCCAAAACCTGATGCTGGTTGTTTTCAAGTGCAACTTTAAACATCGCATTAGGCAGAGTTTCAAGTACAGTCGCCATTACTTCTATCGCTTCTTCTTTCGACATAACACACAGAGCAAATCTTGTTCAATTCGACAAACTATTTATATTACCTGCTTTTGACTGGCTTTTCAAGTCAAGCCGTCGTAGTTTCAATTTTCGGCATCTTTATTTGAGCTTTCTGCTCTTTAGATAAGTGTTAAAATTTCCGGTCCTTCTTCCGTCACGGCGATTGTGTGTTCGCAATGCGCACTTGGTTTGCCGTCTGCTGTCACAACCGTCCATTTATCGTCTAAAGTTTTCGTCTCGTGCGTTCCGAGGTTCAACATCGGTTCAATAGCGAAACAATAACCGGCGCGGATTTTTTCTTTAGTGCCGCTTCTGCCGTAATTGGCGATTTGCGGAGCTTCGTGCATACTTCGCCCGATTCCGTGTCCGGTATAATCGCGCACGATTCCGTAACCGTATTTATCAGCGTGCGCCTGAATCGCCGCACCGATGTCTCCGACTCGATTGTTTGGCTGACATTGTTCAATACCGAGTGCCAGACATTCCTCCGTAACTCGAATTAATTGTTTAGCTTCCTCACTGACTTTGCCGATAGCAACTGTCATTGCGGTATCACCAACGAATCCATTGTAGAATGCCGCCATATCAACTGAAAGAATATCGCCTTCCTGCAATTCTCTGTCGTTTGAAAATCCGTGAACGACCTGTTCATTGACTGAGGCGCAAATAACAAATGGAAACGGTGTCATTCCCGATGGCTGATAATTCAGAAATGCCGGTCTCGCACCTGCGTCGCCCATCATTTTAGCGGCGGCTTGGTTTAATTCGAGTGTCGTAATTCCCGGCGCAATCATTTCGCGTACCGCTTCGCGCACTTCGGCGATAAGCTCACCAACTTCCCGCATCCGGTCTAAATCCTTTCTTGATTTGGCGATAATCATTCTTTTTCCTAAAAAAATCCGGCTAATATCACTGATAAAACCGCCGATTTTCGAATCCCTCAACTTTTTCTCTAAATCAGTTTGTCTATTGACTGATAAATTTCTTCCAAATCGCCTTCACCTTTAATTTTTTCCAGACGCTTAGTGTTTTCGTAATAATCAAGAAGCGGTTTCGTCTGTTTCCTCGTAAGTTATTCAAACGAGTTGAAACGCTTTCTTTATTATCGTCAGCACGATGCATTAATTGCGTGTTCGGATGAAAATCACAAACATTTTCTTGTTTGGGCGGTTTTGAATAAATGTTGTAAATCTCACCGCAAACCGGACATGAGCGGCGACCTGTCAAACGCTTTAGCAGTTCCTGTTTAGGAATATCAACTTCAATCGCTTGAATTTGTTTACCCTGTTCATCGGCTAAAACTTCAAGCATTTCAGCCTGAGCTGCGGTGCGCGGAAAACCGTCTAATATATAACTATCTTTTTCACGCGATGTTCTGTTTTTAACAATTTGAAAAGTAAGTTCGTCGGAAATCAATTTACCGGAGTTCATAATAGCCTGAACTTCCTTTGCCAGAGTCGTATCATCATTTTTCATTTCGCGGAACATATCGCCGGTAGAGATTTGCGGAATGCCACGCCTTTCTTCAAGGAGACGAGCCTGTGTTCCTTTTCCTGCTCCCGGCGCACCGATTAAAACGATTATTTTACTCATTCGAATACACTGTATTAAATATACAAAGACGCAGAGATTTATTTATATGTTCTCGCGTCTTTGATATTTTATGATTGAATTTTATCAAGCCCGCCGACCTCTCAACCGTGAACCTGCGCCTAAAAATCCTTCATAGTTCCTCATCACCAACTGCGCTTCAATCTGCGACACAGTATCCATTGCGACACCTACCAAAATTAAAAGCGAAGTGCCTCCGAAGAAGAATTGATATCCCAAACCTGTCGGAATCCAGCTTAAACCGGGCGTTGCGGTCAAAAAGTTATCAACCGATGCGCCGATAAAAGGCAAACGCGCAACTCTAAATCCACTTAAAAGAATCTGCGGAACAAAGGCAATAAAGGCAAGATAAAGTGCGCCGACTGTCGTTAATCTTGTTAAAATCGTGCTTAAATAATCAGCTGTCGGTGCTCCCGGACGAACGCCCGGAACAAATCCTCCGTGTTTACGCAGATTATCAGCAACTTCATCAGTATTAAAAATAATAGTTATGTAGAAAAATGTGAACAATACAATCAGCGAGATGAAAACCAATTCATAATACGGATCGCCGCCGTGAAACTGTTGAAAGAATGCTGAAATCTGACTCCACGTCGAAGTCGGATTCGCCGGATCAGGCGGGAAAGCCGAAAAAACGGTTTGCGGCATAGCCAATACTGATGATGCGAAAATCACCGGAATCACGCCGCCCATATTTATTTTCAAAGGCAAACTTGTTTCCTGACCGCGAAAAGTTTGATTGCCTACGCGCCGACTCGCGTAACTGATAGCAATATTACGTCTGGCTGACTCAACATAAACGATCAAGGCAATTAATGCCACCAAAACTATAACAAGAAATACTACGCCGAAAGTTTGAAAAGCGTCGCCGCCGCGAATTCGATCGGAAATTTGAGCAATTCCGCGAGGCAACCCAATCACAATACCGGCGAAAATGAGCAGCGAAATTCCATTGCCGATTCCACGTTCGGTAATTTGTTCACCGAGCCACATTACGAAAATTGTGCCGGTCGTCAATGTTACGACAATCATCATCGTCGCCCACCAACTGTCGCCGATAATCGCATTTTTCTGAAGCCAAGTAGCAACGAAAAACGTCTGCACTGCGCACAACGCAACCGTTAAATAACGCGTCCATTGATTAATTTTCTGCCGTCCGACTTCGCCTTCTTCCTGTACTTTTTTGAATTGTGGTGAAAGAACCGGCATTAACTGCAAAATAATCGAAGCTGTAATGTAAGGTGTTACACCGAGCGCGAAAACTGAAATTGTGCGAAAATTTCCGCCGGAAAATAAATCGAGAACGCCGAGCAGTGTTCCGGCGACTTCGCCCCAAACTCTTTCGAGCTGCGCTTTATTAACTCCCGGCGCGGTGACGTGCGCTCCCAGACGATAAACTGCCAACATTCCGAGTGTAAAGAGAATTCTCTTTCGCAACTCAGGAACCTTGAACATATTTTGAATGGCGGCAAAAAACTTTTCCATAAAATTTGTCCGTTATAAATATCAGAAATACTTACAACAATTCGCAAATTATGCGACTGCTATTTTTTCCTTTTTGATTTCGGTAATGCTTCCACCAGCTTTTTCGATTTTGTCCTTCGCGGTTTTAGTGAAACGATGCGCGGAAATTTTCAATGCTTTCGACATTTCACCGGTTCCCAAAATCACCAGGTCGTGCTTGGCTTTTTTGATTAAACCGCGCTCGTGCAAAATTTCCGGCGTGATTTCGTCGCCGGCATCGAAATTTTCTTCCAGCTTGGAAAGACTGACTTCAAGCCATTTTTTCTTGAAAATATTGGTGAAACCGCGTTTCGGCAAGCGTCGCTGAAGCGGCATCTGTCCGCCTTCAAAACCTATCTTACTCGAATAACCCGAACGCGATTTTTGTCCTTTGTGACCTTTTCCGGCGGTTTTGCCAAGTCCAGAACCCGGACCACGTCCGACTCGCTTTTTTTTATGAGTCGAACCTGCCGCCGGTTTTAAATTGTTTAATGCTAATGCCATTTTTTTCCTCTTTAATAGTTAATGGTTAATAGTTAATGGTTAATCGAAGCGTTTGATTGAAACGCGGACAATTAACCATTAACTATTAACCATTATCGAAATTTATTCAACAATTCGCAAAAGATGCGGAACTTTCTCGACGATTCCGCGCATTGACGGATTATCCGGTCGCGTAATCGTTTGGTTTAGTTTGGTGATGCCCAGACTCTTAATAACCGCCTTTTGCTTTTTGGAATAGCCAATCATACTTCGATAATACTGAATTTTGATGGTTCCGCTGTTTTCTTGTGTTTCTTTCTGTACCATTTTATTGTTTACTTCAAATTCTAACTCTTAAAGTTTCAAATATGAAATTTATAAAAGTTCTTCAACTTGTTTGCCGCGCAGACGCGCAACTTCTATCGGATCTTTCATTCTGGTCAAACCGTCGAAAGTCGCTCGAATAACATTATGCGCGTTGGTCGATCCGAGAATTTTTGTTCGGACATTGTGAATGCCTAAAACCTGCAAAATCGCCCGGACTGCACCGCCGGCAATAACACCGGTTCCTTCTTTCGCCGGTTTCAGCAGAACTCTGCCTGCGCCGTATTCGCCGATCATTTGGTGGGGTAAAGTGCCTTCAATTAACGGAACACGAATCAAATTATTTTTCGCCGATTCAACCGCTTTTTTAATTGCGTTCGGAACTTCTTTGGCTTTGCCGGTTCCGAAACCGACGTGACCTTTTTCATCGCCGACCACGACGAGCGCGGCGAACGACATATTTTTGCCGCCTTTTACAACCTTTGTGACGCGATTGATCGAAATCAACTGATCTTTCAAATCTAAATTGTTGGGAGAAATTCGTTGTTTATTCGTTTTCATTTGTTTCCTCTACAGCGTTCTCTTTTTTATTTGCCGTTTCGTTTTTGTTGAGTCCGGCTTCGCGCGTCGCATCCAGAAGAGCTTTGACTCGCCCGTGATAAACATATCCGCCGCGATCAAAGACGACCTGTGAAACGCCTGCTGCCTGAGCGCGTTCGGCAACCGTTTTGCCGATAATCTGAGCCGCTGCAATCGTGCCGCCGCTTTTACCCTTCAAATCTTTCTCCGTAGTCGAAGCCGCTGCTAAAGTTTTTCCGCTCGTGTCGTCTATTACCTGCGCGTAGATATGATTCAAACTGCGAAACACTGCCAAGCGCGGACGTTCTGCCGTACCGCTCACTTTTTTACGGATGCGTGTGTGAACACCGCGCCGAATTTCTGCTTTATTATTGCTTGCCATAACTTTTTATTCTGGATAAAAAAAATTCCAAAACCTAATTATTTACCTGTTTTACCCGGTTTCAGTTTATACAATTTATCGGCATATCGAACACCCTTTCCTTTATATGCGTCCGGTTTCCGCAGACGATTTAATTCTGCCGCTACCTGTCCGAGTAATTGTTTGTCAATGCCGCTTAATGTCAATGTTAATTGATACTGGTTGATTGTAGTTTTCGCCGGAACTCTTTCTGCTTTCGCGTCAATTCCATCGGGAAGCGGATACTCCACCGGATGCGAGTATCCAAGCGAAAATAGAATTTTCTTGCCTTGCACGTCAGCTTTATAACCGACACCGACGAGATCCATCTGTTTGGTAAATCCTTCGGTCACACCGACGATGGCATTGTTAGCCAGAGCTCTTGCTAAACCGTGAAGTGCGGCTTTATCATCGTTGGCGCGTTCAGCGATGAGAGTTCCGTCTTCCATCTTAAATTCCACGCCTTCGGGAACCGGAGTTCTCAAAGTTCCTTTCGGACCTTTTACTTCCAATTCGTTGTTGCTAATCGTTACGTTCACGCCTGACGGCAACGTAATCGGTTTTTTTCCTACACGAGACATATATTTATTTTCGATTTGCAATATAGTTTTGCAATTTTTCTGATTGCTGGAGCCTTTTAAGCACACAATCACAAGTCGCAAACTAAAAATTGCAAATTAGTAAATTTCCGCTAAAATTTCACCGCCGACATTTTCTTTGCGGGCGTTTTTACCGCTCATCAAACCTCTGGAAGTCGAAACGATGTTCACTCCGTAACCGCCGAGCACTCTCGGAATTTCGGTTGCGCCGACGAAAACTCGTCTACCAGGGCGCGAGACTCTAGATAAGTGCGTGATCGAAGAAGTTCCTTTTGCATCATAACGCAGAAATATACGAATCATATATTTTACGCCTTCGCCTTTTGTGACAAAGTTATTGATGTAGCCTTCTTCCTTCAGGATTCGCGCCACTTCCATTTTCAATTTTGAACCGGGAATATCCACGCGCGGGTGATTCGCCGCTATTGCATTACGAATGCGCGTCAACATATCTGCGATTGGGTCTGTCATTTCTTAATCTAACTCCGTTATTTATTTGCGATTTGCGTTTGCCGATTTTCGATAGTTATTAATTTCAACTTTTCAGCCAAATCGCGAATTGCAAATCTAAAATCGAAAATTTTCTCTTACCAACTTGATTTAACTACGCCCGGAATCTGTCCCTGCAATGCTAAATCTCTGAAAGCGGTGCGAGCGATGCCGAATTTACGATAGACAGCACGCGGTCGTCCGGTCATCGCACAGCGATTACGAACTCGAATCGGGCTGGCATTACGCGGCAATTTTTGCAGCTTCATCACGGCTTCATCAACCTGTTCGACCGACGAATTCGGATTGTTGATAATCTTTTTTAATTCCGCGCGACGTTCCGAATATTGCGCTACTGTTCTTTTGCGTTCGTTATTTTTTACGATTTTACTTATCTTCGCCATATTTCTTTTTCAGTATTTACTGTCGAAACGGCATTCCGATGGCTTTCAAAAGCGCACGCGATTGCTCGTCTGTTTTCGCTGTTGTAATAATAGAGATATTCATCCCGCGAGTTTTATCAACTTTGTTAAAGTCAATTTCAGGAAAAATCAGTTGCTCACGAATTCCGAGAGTATAATTCCCGCGACCGTCAAAGGCTTTGGCGGAGATTCCGCGAAAGTCACGCACACGCGGCAGCGCGACGGAAATCAGACGGTCGAGAAATTCATACATTCTTTCTCCGCGAAGTGTCACCATCGTGCCGATATTCATTCCCTGTCGCAACTTGAACGACGCGATTGATTTCTTCGCCTTCGTCACAACCGGCTTTTGTCCGGTGATCGAACGCAGTTCTTCGACTGCCGTATCAAGGATTTTTGCGTTGCTGATAGCTTCGCCGACACCCATATTGATAACGACTTTTTCAATCTTCGGCACCGCCATCGGATTTTCGATTCCGAATTCTTTAGCGATTGCCGGAGCAATTTCTTTTGTATATTTGTCTTTTAGTCTTGCCATTTTATTATTTTTGGGTCTCGCTCTTTTTAGGCGTTTCCAAATCTCAAAACTTATTGTTCCGAATCCGTCGTTTCTTCAACACGCTTGCGGCGTGTGTTTGCGCCGTGCGCCGGTTCGGGGATCAATTCACCGCTCATCGCCACGCGAACTTTTTTGCCGTCACGCACTTCGTATTTCACACGTGTCGGCTTTTTTGTTTTCGGATCAAGCAGCGCGACATTTGAAATATCAACCCACGACTCGATTTCAACAATTCCGCCTTCGATATTCATTTGCGGAACGGCTTTGCGATGTTTTTTAGCGATTGCCGCACCAGCGACTTTCACTTTGCCTTTTTGAGCATCAACCGCCATTACTTCGCCGCTATACGGATTACGTTTGCCGTTATTGTCAAAGCGGGCATATTCTTTACCGGCGGTAAAAACCACTGTATCGCCTTTTTTGATTTTGGAACGAATCGTCCCTTTTTTTACTTCTTTCATTTTATTAAATCACCTCCGGCGCGAGCGATACGATTTTCATAAAATTCTTTTCGCGCAATTCACGGGCGACCGGACCAAAAACACGCGTTCCAATCGGTGTATTATCATCTTTGATTAACACGGCGGCGTTTTCGTCGAAGCGGATATAAGTTCCATCTTTGCGTCGCACTTCCTTGCGGGTGCGAACAATCACGGCATTATAAACTTTACCTTTCTTCGCAGTTCCGTCCGGCGATGCTTCCTTAACGGTAACTTTTATTTTGTCGCCGAGTCGGGCAATTTTGCCGGTCGAGCCGCCAATCGGCATAATCATCACGACACGCTTGGCACCTGAATTATCTGCGACCGTTAACGAGGTCTGCATTTGAATCATAATTTCACCTGTTTAATTTCGATTATTGGTTTTGATCAAAAGTCTAAATTCAAAAATCAATAATTATTTCACTGCTTTCTGTACGATTTCGACAACACGCCAACGTTTTCTCGCTGAAAGCGGTCGAGTTTCAATAATTCGAACTTTGTCGCCGACTGTCGCTCCCAGTTCATCATGCGCCATAAATTTTTTGCGGCGTTTAATGTATTTGCGATAAACCGGATGTTTAACCACGCGATCAACGCGGACAGTAACTGTCTTAGTCATTTTGTCCGATTGAACGATTCCGATTTTTTCAGCACGTTTACTGTGATGCGATTTCGGCTCTTCGGTTGCCGGAGAATCTCCTGAAACTGCGGCAACTACCGTTGAAACGCCACTGACAACCGCACTCGCAACCTCGCTCACTACCGACGAAACAGTATCAATTACATTGCTGACAATTGAACTTTCGCCTTTGGCATCATCGGCGTTTGCCGCAGCGGAGTTTTCCGTTGCCGCATTTTCCCCAGACGCGGTTTCGACTGCTGTATTCTCGGTCACTTCGTCTTGACTGACTTCTGCCGCATTTCCTTCGGCTTCTAATTCTTCTTTCTTCTTTCTTGGCATTTCTTTTATCTCTTAGCTATTTGCTTTCGCCTTTTTACCTTTGCCTTTCTGCGCCGGTTCTTTCTGCATAATCAAAGTATTCACGCGGGCTAAAGTTTTTCTTTCGCGGCGAATATCGCTGACCGAATCGCCTACGCCTAAAGATTTTTTGAACTTTAATCGAAACAATGATTCTTTCAAACTGTCAGCTTGGACGCGCAGTTCATCAGTGTCCATTGCTTTAAGTTGTTCCATTACTTCTTTTTTCTTCATTTCTAAACTATGCCTCCTTCTAAATCGGCACGGTTGACAAACTTCGTTTTAATTGGAAGTTTCTGCGCTGCAAGCTTCATCGCTTCACGCGCTAACTCTTCGGGAACTCCTTGAATTTCATACAAAATTCTGCCCGGTTTAACGACTGCAACCCAATGATCAGGCGCACCTTTTCCACTTCCCATACGAGTCTCAGCCGGTTTTTTCGTAATCGGTTTATCAGGAAACATTCTAATCCAGATTTTCCCGCCGCGTTTAATGTGGCGCGTCATAGCGATACGAGCCGCTTCGATTTGGCGGTCGGTGATCCAAGCCGCTTCCAGAGTTTTGAGTCCGAAGTCACCGAAATTTAATTTATCGCCGCGCGAAGCTGTTCCGCGCATACGACCTTTCATAACTCTTCGGTGCTTGACCTTTTTCGGCATTAACATATCTGTTTACCCCTAAATAATACGATTAAAATAAATTCTGTTTAGCCTCTGCCGCCTCGACCGCCGCCACCGTCGTTTCTATCACGACGCGGCGGACGACCATCTCCGCGACGCGGATTTCCGGTCACTTTTACTTCTTTCATTGGGTCAGTATTCGTTCCGCGAGCCATTGAAGCATTCGGATCAAGAATTTCGCCCCGATAAATCCAGCATTTGACACCGATGATGCCAAAAGTCGTTAACGCTTCAGCAAATCCATAATCAACATCCGCGCGTAAAGTATGAAGCGGCAGACGACCTTGCAAAGTCCATTCGGTGCGGGCGATTTCTGCTCCGTTCAACCGTCCGGCAATCATTACTTTGATGCCTTCCGCGCCGAATCTGATTGATTCTTCGATTGTCTTTTTCATCGCGCGGCGAAACGCGATTCGCTTTTCTAATTGCTGGGCAATTTTTTCCGCTTGTAACTGTGCGTTTAGTTCCGGCTGACGAATTTCCTGAATCGAAACAATAACTTCACGTCCGGTTTTCTTCGATAAATCTTCTTTCAGCTTTTCGATTTCCGAACCTTTACGACCGATGATGATTCCCGGACGCGCAGTGTAAATAATGATTTTCAAACGATTGGCGGCACGTTCAACGTCAATGTGCGAAACTCCCGCTCCCGCAAAACGCTTCTTCAAATCACGTTTCAAATTGATGTCTTCGGCTAAATACTCAGCAAATTCACGTTTTGCGTACCAATGTGAGTGCCAATCTTTATTGTATCCGACTCGAAAGCCATATGGATGAACTTTTTGTCCCATAAAAATTTATTACTGTAATTCCAGTAGATCGTTTTCATCAAGCTGCGCGTTGTCAGCTTTTTTTGTTTCGTTTAATTCTGCCGGAGTTTGCGATTGAACGTTTTTAGCGTCCGATGCTTCGGCTTTTTGTTTTTCAACCTTTGCTTTAGCTTCAGTTTTCGGCGATTCGACTTCTAAAATATCGAGCGCGTCAGTATTTTCTGACTTCGCTGCTTCTGGTTCAGAGATTTCCGTTTTTGGCTCTTCGGCAACTGTTTCTACAGTTTCAGTCGGCTTCTCTGCCGTAACAGTCGTTTCTTCAGTCGTCGGCTCAAGTATTTCAGTCGTTACGATTTCCGGTTCAGACGTTTCAACGGTTGCTATTGATGCCGCCTCAGTTTCTTCAACTTTTGGCTCTACCGTAATTTCAGATTCCGTTTCGGAAACTTCCGGCATTTTGACTGTTTCCGCTTTCGCTTTCAGCGTTTCAACTTCTGCTGTTTCCGTTATCTGCGGTGTTTCAACAATCGGCGGTTCAACTTTAGGCGTTTCTTCTTTTACCGAAACCCTTTTTTCAGCTTTCGCTTTTTTGGGTTCTTTCGTTTCCGCAGTTTTCGGTTTTGCAACTTTCGCTTTCGGTTCCGCTTTTAATTTCGCTCCGCTGTCGCCTTTCTCACTCGCTGTCCGCAACGACTTCCTGGCTGATTTCGTATCCTCTAACGCCTCGATCTCACTCGAAACTAAAATTGTGATATGACAATAATGACGCTGCTCACGAAACGCACGACCTTGCGGCGCGGGACGCATACGACGGCGATTCTTATGTGCGCCCATATCAACGAAACACGTTTTGATAAACAAATCGTCCGGGTCAATCGCAATATTCTGCTGCTCGGCTAAATAAGTCGCGTTGGCAATTGCCGAACGCAAAGTTTTAGCAATCGGGTCAGCCGCACGTTTGTCGGTAAATTTCAAGATGTTCAACGCTTGGGACACATTGCGCCCGCGAATCAAATCAATCACGAGCCGGGCTTTACGCGGCGAACCTTTCAAATGTCTTGTTTTTGCTATCGCTTCCATAATCTTTTAGTGAATCCTAACTATTTTATTCACTTTGGTTATTCACTATTTTCTTTTCGCCGATTTCTCCGCTTTTGTTCCCGGATGTCCTTTGAAAAGGCGCGTCGGTGAAAATTCGCCGAGTTTATGTCCGACCATATTTTCCGTAACATAAACCGGAATATGTCGTTTACCGTTGTGAACGCCGAAGGTCAAACCAACCATTTCCGGTGTGATTGTCGAACGGCGCGACCAGGTTTTAATCGCCTGCGGTTTATTTGCGCCTTCACGGATTTTTCTCAAAACCTTTTGAACGCTTAAATCTATAAAAGGACCTTTCTTTAATGAACGTGGCATATCTTTATTTTCGTTTTTGGATTTTCAAAGCGTATTTGATTTATATAATCTAAAATCGCAAATTGAAAAACACAAATTACTTCCTTCTTCTGTCACGAACGATCATATTATTCGTGCGTTTGTTGCGTCGTGTCTTGTAGCCGCGCGTCGGTTGTCCCCAAGGCGTTACCGGATGGCGACCACCAGAAGTTTTCCCTTCACCGCCTCCGTGCGGATGGTCAACCGGATTCATTGCTACACCGCGAACTTTGGGTCGTAAACCTTTCCAACGATTTCTTCCTGCTTTACCTAAACTGACATTTTCGTTTTCGACGTTTCCTACTTGTCCAACGGTTGCCATACAAACGACCGGCACCCGTCGAACTTCGCCGGAAGGCATTCTAAGCTGTGCATAATCGCCTTCTTTAGCCACAAGTTGTGCAAAGGTTCCGGCTGAACGCGCCATTTGTCCACCTTTTCCCGGTCGCAGTTCAATATTGTGAATTTGCGTTCCGAGCGGAATATTAGTAATCGGTAAAGCATTTCCCGGCAAAATATCAGCTTCTATGCCGCTCATAATCGTCGAACCGACTTTTAAGCCGACCGGCGCGATAATGTATTTTTTCTCGCCGTCAATGTATGTAATCAGAGCGATGTGCGCTGAACGATTCGGATCGTACTCGATTTGCGAAACCTTTCCCGGTATGCCGACTTTGTTTCGCTTAAAATCAATAATACGATAAAAGCGTTTGTGTCCGCCGCCGCGTCGTCGAACTGTGATTCGCCCGTCGTTGTTGCGCCCCGAAATTCTCGTCTTCGCTTCGAGCAAAGATTTTTCCGGTTTCGCGCCCGGTGTTAATTCATCGCGCGTCAGATACGTCTGGTATCTTCGCGCCGGTGATGTCGGTTTTAATCTCTTGATTCCCATCTTTTTATTTTCGATCTTTCAATCGTCAATTCCTTAAATCGCTTCTGCGTAATCAACGTGCGGTTCGCCTTTTTTCAGTGTAACGTAAGCCTTTTTCCAAGAAGCGCGACGACCCTCATAGCGTCCGCGTTTCTTCATTTTGCCTTCGTAATGAACCGTTCTAACTCTCGACACTTTAACGTTGAAGATTTCTTCGATAGCACGTCTGATGTCAAGTTTGCCGGCTTTACGATTGACGCGAAACGTCAAAACCTGTCCGATGTTTTCGTCTTCGCTGCTGGCTTCTTTTAAGAGAACGGATTTTTCCGTCACAACCGGAGACTTTAAAATATCCCAAACATTAAGTTGCTCTGTCATAACTATTCAGCCGCCTCCTCTGCATCACTCGCTTTTTCACGATTCGGATCAAGTAAGTGATTAATTTCGTTAATCGCTGACTTGGAAATCAAAAGTTTTTCGTGATAAATAATATCGTAAACATTCAAGCCATAGCCGTTTGTTACTTTTGTTTTCTGGACATTACGCGACGCAAGAATCAAATTTGCATTGTCGAGCGAATCAACGATCAAACATTTTGTCGTTTTTTTCTTATCGGTAAAGCCGAGCTCCGACATCACGCTTAAGAACTCTCTCGTCTTCGGATTAGCAAAGGCAAAATCTTCCAGAACAATTAAATTTCCTTCACGCAGTCTTTCAGATAAAGCCGAGCGTAACGCACCGCGCCGCATTTTCTTTGGCATTTTGTATGACCAATCACGCGGTTGCGGTCCGTGAACGTTGCCGCCGCCTTTCCACAAAGGTGACCGAAGCGACGCAATACGTGCGCGTCCCGTTCCTTTCTGCTTCCAAAGTTTTCTGCCCGAACCCGAAACATTACCACGCGTTTTGGTTGCGGAAGTTCCCTGTCGGCGATTAGCCAGATAATTTCTGACCGCTCCGTGAATTAATGACTCGTTAAGTTCGACTCCAAAAATGGCGTCTGACAGCTCGATATCACCGACTTCTTTATTTTTTAAATTACGAACCTTAACGGTTGCCATAATTTTCTCCATTAGCGGATTGCCGTGTCTGCGTTACAGATGTTGCTTATATTTCAAAACAATCAAAAGTCGCAAATCGCAAATCCCGTTATTTTCTTTTCTTAACTACTACTAAACTTCCGGTCGGTCCCGGCACCGCGCCGCGAATCATTATAATATTATTCTCGGCATCAACCCGAACGACACTCAAACCTTGAACAGTTACCTGCGCATTACCCATGTGTCCGGAAGAACGAGTTCCTTTAATCACGCGGGACGGATAAGCGGATTGACCGATTGATCCCGGTTCACGGATATTCATTGAACCGTGTGACATCGGACCGCGACTAAAATTGTGTCGCTTAATAGTTCCGGCAAATCCACGCCCTTTTGAGGTTCCGATAACGTCAATTTTGTCGCCATCAGTGAACATATCAGCTTTTATCTGGTCGCCGACATTCGCCTCAGGAGCATCAGTCAGGCGAATTTCTTTCAAAATACGTGTCGCCGGAATTCCGCCGCCCGTTTTCTCAAAATGTCCGCGCATCGGCTTTGTAACGTTTTTCAGCTTGATCGGTTTGTCTTCGACTAAACCAAGCTGTACGGCATTATAACCGTCTTTTCCGCTCGCCGTTTTGGTTTGTACGACAACGCAAGGTCCCGCTTTGATGACTGTCACAGGTGTTACCGTGCCATCTGCCGCAAAGATTTGCGTCATCCCCATTTTTCTACCGATAATTCCGCTTATCATATCTTTTTGCTTGCTAATAATTGATTGTTAAAAAATTAACAATTTACTATTTACAAATTCTAACTTTTGCCGAATGCTTTGATTTCAACATCAACACCGGCAGGTAAATCTAATTTCATTAAAGCATCAACCGTTTCTGCGGTCGGATCAAGAATATCCATTAAACGCTTATGTGTTCTGATTTCAAACTGCTCACGCGATTTCTTATCTACGTGCGGTGAACGTAACACTGTCCATTTATTCTTAACGGTTGGTAATGGAATCGGTCCCGCAATACTCGCGCCGGTGCGTTTTGCCGTTTCCACAATTTCGACTGTTGATTGGTCCAAAACGCGATGGTCGTAGGCTTTTAACTTGATGCGAATTTTTTCGTTTAGCATAATTTTAATCTTACTCAACAATATCAGAGACAGTTCCCGCGCCGACCGTTCGCCCGCCTTCCCGGATGGCAAAGCGCAAGCCTTTCTCCATCGCAATCGGCGCAATCAACGTGATCTCCATCTGGATGTTATCTCCCGGCATCACCATCTCCACGCCTTCCGGCAAGTTCGCCACGCCCGTCACATCCGTTGTGCGAAAGTAGAACTGCGGACGATAGCCCGTGAAAAACGGTGTGTGTCTGCCGCCTTCTTCTTTGGTCAGCACATACGCTTCGGCTTTGAATTTCGTGTGCGGCGTAATCGAACCCGGTTTGGCAATCACCTGTCCGCGCTCGATTTCCTTACGCTCGACGCCTCTGAGCAATAAGCCGACGTTATCGCCCGCCATTCCTTTATCGAGCAGCTTCTTGAACATCTCAACGCCGGTGACAACCGTATTGCGCGTGTCCCGAATACCGATGATTTCCACCGTTTCGTTGACATTAACGATGCCGCGTTCGATTCGTCCCGTCGCTACTGTTCCTCGACCCTGAATCGTGAAAATATCTTCGACCGGCATCAAAAACGGTTTGTCGGTGTCGCGCGTCGGTGTCGGAATATAATCGTCCACCGCCTGCATCAACTCTTCGACCGTCGCTTCCCATTTCGGGTCGCCTTCGAGCGCCTTTAACGCCGAGCCTTTGATGACCGGAATATCGTCGCCCGGAAAATCATAAATTGACAGCAGCTCGCGGATTTCCATCTCGACCAACTCGAGCAATTCCTCGTCGTCCACCATATCCACTTTGTTCATAAAGACGACCATCGAAGGCACGCCGACCTGTCTGCCCAAAAGGATATGCTCTCTGGTTTGCGGCATCGGTCCGTCGGTCGCGGCGACCACTAAAATCGCCCCGTCCATCTGCGCTGCGCCGGTAATCATATTTTTGACGTAATCGGCGTGTCCCGGACAATCAACGTGCGCATAGTGCCGGTTCGCCGTTTCATATTCCACGTGCGATGTCGCAATCGTAATCCCGCGCGCCTTCTCTTCCGGCGCATTATCAATCGAACTGAAATCCCGCACCGTGATCTTCGGATTATGTTTTGCCAGCACTTTGGTGATCGCCGCCGTCAACGTCGTCTTCCCGTGATCAACGTGTCCGATCGTCCCGATATTTACGTGCGGCTTACTTCTGTCGAATTTTTCCTTGCTCATTTTTAAACTTTCTCCTCAAATTTTGGTTATGAATTTTAGATTAAATATAATCTAGAATCACAAATTAAGTTGATGCTCCCTTCACTTTAGCAATCACTTCTTCGGCGACATTTCTCGGTGCCTGATCATAACGCTCAAAATGCATTGTTGATGTTGCACGTCCCTGCGTTGACGAACGTAAATCCGTCGTATAACCGAACATTTCTGAAAGCGGAACAAATGCTGTCACAACTTGAACATTGCCTATTCGGGGCTCCATTTTTTCAATCTGACCGCGCCGCCGATTCAAATCGCCGTTGACTGCTCCCATATATTCATCGGGCGTGACGACTTCGATTTTCATAATCGGTTCAAGTAAAACCGGTTTGGCTTTTCTCACGGCATCCTGGAAAGCGAATGAGCCAGCCAGATGGAATGAAATTTCGTCCGAGTCAACTTCGTGATACGAGCCGAAAAGCAACCTGACGCGAATATCTACCAATTCGTAACCAGCGAGAAAGCCGCGATGCATCGCATCTCTAACACCTTCCATCGTCGGTTTGATAAATTGACGAGGAATTGAGCCGCCGGTGATTTTGTCTTCAAAGACGAATCCTTCGCCCGGAGCCGGTTCGATTTCGAGTTCAACGTGACCGAATTTGCCGCGTCCGCCCGATTGTTTCTTATAGATTTCTTTGCCGGGAGCACTTGCCGTAATAGTTTCGCGGTAAGCAACCTGCGGTTTACCGACATTGGCTTCGACACCGAATTCTCGTTTCATTCTATCAACGATAATTTCAAGATGCAGTTCGCCCATTCCGCCGATAATCGTTTGTCCGGTTTCATGGTCAGTATTGACTCTGAAACTCGGGTCTTCCTGAGCCAGACGATTCAGGGCAATACCCATTTTGTCTTGGTCCTGGCGAGTTTTCGGCTCGACGGCGACGCGGACAACCGGTTCAGGGAAATCCATTGATTCAAGAACAATATGTTTAGTTTCGTCGGAAATCGTGTCGCCCGTTGTGACGTTTTTCATACCGCCGATGGCGACGATCTCGCCCGCTGATGCTGACTCAATATCTTCACGCTTGTTGGCGTGCATTAGCATCAAACGCCCGACGCGCTCTTTCTGATTTTTAATCGTGTTATAAACGTAAGAACCGGCAGTAACCGTTCCGCTGTAAATACGAACGAATGAAAGCTGACCAAGATGCTTGTCCGCCATCAATTTGAAAACTAATCCTGAAAAAGGAGCGGAAGGACTGGCTTCACGCGCCTCGGTTTCGCCGGTTTTCGGATTGATACCTTCCATTGCCGGAACATCCAGCGGACTCGGCAGGAAATCAACAACCGCATCGAGCAAAGTTTGAACGCCTTTATTTTTGAACGCCGATCCGGTAACGACCGGGACGATTTTCATTTCAAGGGTTCCTTTGCGGAGTGCCTTCCGGATTTCCGCTTCGGAAATTTCCGTGCCTTCCAGATATTTTTCCATCAAATCGTCATCAATAGACGAAACGGCTTCAACTAACTTTTCGCGGGCTTCGGTCGCTGCATCAAGAAGATCGGCAGGAATTTCCGTTATTTCGTATTCTGCACCTTTTGATTCGTCGTTCCAGACCAAACCCTTCATCGTGATCAGATCAACGACACCTTTGAGTTTTTCTTCCAGCCCAATCGGAATTTGCAAGGCGACGGCATTTGCGCCGAGCCGGTCAATAATTGATTGGAATGAACGGTCGAATGATGCGCCGGCGCGGTCTAATTTATTGATGAAACAAATTCTCGGAACGCCGTATTTATCAGCTTGCCGCCAAACTGTTTCCGATTGCGGTTCAACTCCGGCAACACCGTCAAACACGGCAACCGCACCGTCAAGAACACGCAGCGAGCGTTCAACTTCCATCGTGAAATCAACGTGACCGGGCGTATCAATAATATTGATGCGATGTTCCACACCTTTGCGCGTCCAGTAACAGGTCGTGGCAGCAGAAGTAATGGTAATTCCGCGCTCCTGCTCCTGTTCCATCCAGTCCATCGTCGCCGTTCCTTCGTGAACTTCGCCGATTTTGTGCGAAACGCCGGTGTAGAAAAGCACACGTTCAGTTGTCGTGGTTTTACCCGCGTCAATGTGCGCCATAATGCCGATGTTTCTGTATTTGTCTAAACTTATGTTTGCCATTTTGGTAAATCGTTAATCGTTAATCGTGAATTGCTACTTCCTTATTCACTATCACGATTTACTTTTACTAGAATCTGTAATGCGCGAATGCTTTATTCGCATCAGCCATTCTGTGAACGTCGTCTCTCTTTTTGACAGCATTGCCGCGATTGTTGGTCGCGTCGAGCAGTTCGCCGACCAATCTGTCTTCCATCGTTTTTTCGCCGCGCTTGCGAGCGTTCGTGACGATCCAGCGAATTGCTAAAGTGCTTCGTCGGTCTTTGGTAACTTCGAGCGGAACTTGATAAGTCGCGCCGCCGATACGTCTCGATTTCACTTCTAAAGCCGGTGCGACGTTATCAATCGCTTTCTTAAATACTTTCAAGGCTTCTTCGCCGGTTTTGTCGGCGACTTTTTCCATCGCGCCGTAGAAAATCGCTTCGGCGACGCTCTTTTTGCCAGCCCACATCACGCCGTTGATAAACTTTGTGACCATAATGCTGTTATAAATCGGATCGGGAAGAACTTCTCTTTTCCCTGCAACTCTTCTTCTTGGCATAACTTTATAAAATTACGAAATTATTTCTTTCCTTTAACCGGTGCCGCGCCTTTCGGACGTTTCGCGCCATATTTGGAACGCGCCTGATTTCTGTTCGCTACGCCTGATGAATCGAGCGTTCCGCGAATGACGTGATAACGAACGCCCGGCAAATCTTTGACACGACCGCCGCGAATCATCACGATTGAGTGTTCCTGCAAATTGTGTCCGATACCCGGAATGTAAGTCGTAACTTCGATTCCGTTAGTCAGCCGAACGCGTGCGACTTTTCTCAAAGCCGAGTTCGGTTTCTTCGGAGTTTGCGTATAAACGCGTGTGCAAACGCCGCGTTTTTGCGGGCTGGCTTGCAGCGCCGGACTCGCGGTTTTATATTTCACCGCCTGGCGACCTTTGCGAACAAGTTGATTGATTGTCGGCATAATTTCCTTTTATCCTAAAACTAAAAACGACAGTAACCTCTGACCTGCGTCTTACCGAAATTTTTCCGGCAGTCAGCGCAAGCGGCTACTTGCAAATAAACTTAATTACTTAAAATCTTTTATACGGGAATAATTTTTACAAAAGCGCGTCTCGTTTCCCTATTTCAACTTTTCTGTGGCGTGGCTTCTTTTTATTAGGATAGCAAAACAATTCGTTAAGTATTGATTTGCCCTAAACGCTGGAGCGTTTTTTTTTCAAAACCCGCGACGTTTAGTTTTACGCCACAATATTTGTTCGGCATTTAAAATTCAAATGCCTGCGCTTTTAAGCATAATCACGAACTTGCGTCCGTAAGATGCGTCAGACTTGTTTGTCCGAAACTTTAGAATATACGGAACGAGGAAAAGTTTGTCAAGTGAACCTTTGCACAATCGGCAAATTGTTTGTAGAATTTTCATTTTTAACAACGGACAAAATTACATTTGTATTAATATAGATAAGTATGACAGAAAATTTTATAAACTTTTTAGATAAATTCGATGAACAGATTGGTTAAAAGCCATTAACGAAATTGCTTCCGACGATTCACGAAGTTGACCGCAACGCTGACGCAGATTTGGTTTCGCTTTTATCCGCTTTCCTTATATAGATATTTACAGTCGGCGGAAGACAAAGCCGTCGCCGTCCAAAAATTCGTGATGCAGGGCAATTATGAACTGAAAGATCAGATTGATTCTTCGCATCATTTTCTCTATGGACATCGCTTTTGGGAAACCGTTAAAAGACGAAATCATCAACCGCGCCGAATCTTTCAACAACGCTAATACCGATTTAGCCGGTGAAATCAAGCAAATCGCGGCAAATCGGTCGCCGCCAAAGCAAAAACTTCCGAGCCTTTGACCGTTGGCATTGTCGCTGTCGGCTTGATGACTTTGGTTCAAGTCCGGTTTTGAAGTGTTCAAAATTTCAAAAGGCGAAATGTGAAAAACCGAAAGGACTACTGAAAAAATCGCCCGATGAAATCGTTAAAGAACGCGCCAAAGACGATTCGCAGGGTTTATTTGGATTCTTGAAAACAGTTAACAAAGAATGGACAGTGCGGTATGACGAAAATGCCAGCAACGGCAAATTCAGTTTAATGGACGACGAAGAAATCGCTTCGGGCGCGGCACGTGACCAATCACAAAATTGGCTCGCTAACGATGCTCGCTGCGGCGAAGGCGTTATTCCCGTCGAATGTCGTTCAGCCGCCTGCGGAACTTGCTGGGTCGGTGTTTTGGGCGGTGCGGAAAAACTTTCAGATGTTTCAGCTGCGCGAAAGAAAACAGATGAAAATCTTCGGCTACAATCAGGGCGAAGCGGCAAAACCGATAATGCGTCTGGCGTGTCAGGCGAAAGCATCACGGCAACGCAACGATTGTCATTCCGCCATGGAACGGCGTATTCGGCAAAAAGATTTACGGCAACGTCGAAGATGTCGAACTCGAACCGGCGACGACTTCCGCCGCGAAGCTTCGTGAAACGATTGCGTCGGCGACCGACAATAACTAAGTCAATTTTGTGGATAATTCCGAATCGAATAAAGTTGCAAGATTTCCGCCGATAGTTTTCGTGCTGTCGGCGGTTTTGCTTTGGTCAACGGGCGGACTTTTTATCAAAGGAACGACGCTCGACGCTTTTTCCGTTAATCTCGGACGCTCGCTTTTCGCGGCGATGACGGTTGCCGTCTTCACATATCCTAAGGGTTTGCGGCTCGATAAGTTTACTTTATTTAATTCATTTCTCTATGCCGGAACGCTTTCGTGTTTTGTTTACGCCAACAAAACGACGACCGCTGCGAACGCGATTTTTCTGCAATACACCGCGCCCATTTATATTCTGATTCTTGCGCCGTTTATCTTAAAGGAAAAGTTTCGCGCGGCGGATTTGTTTACGGTTTTTGTTTGTCTGGCGGGAATGAGTTTGTTTTTCCTCGAAACGCCGGGCGCGGAGAATAAACTGGCGACCAGTATTTTTGTCGGAAATATAGTCGCTTTAGCGTCGGGCGTTTTTTTCGGTTTGTATTTCATTTTTCTCAGGCATCCGCGCTCTTTGGCGAACAAAAACCCGGCGATTTCTGTTTTTTACGGCAATATTTTAATCGTGATTTTTATGCTGCCGCTGATTTATAACAATCCGCCGGCGCAAATTGCGACGAAAGACATTTTGGCGATTTTGTTTCTCGGCATTTTTCAAATCGGCATCGCCTACGTTCTGTTTACAAAAGGAATTGCCGAAGGCGTGCGTTCGCTCGACGCGAGTATTATCGGTTTCATTGAACCGCTTCTAAATCCTATTTGGGTTTTTTTGATTTTAGGCGAGCGTCCGAGTCAGTGGGCTTTAATCGGCGGCGCGATAATCATTTTTGCCGTTGTCGCTCATACATTATTTAATGCTCGGAAATCAAAATCACTCGCCGAATCCGAACAAACCCTGATAATCGAATAATGTCAGTTCGGGCTAGAATAATAAAAATCAACTTAAAACTTGACTCGATGCAGTAAATGCTGAAATTTCATATCGTCGCGCAAATTCTTATACGACAGATTAATTTTTATCGAAACCAAATTAGTCAGCCGCAGTTCTTAAAAATTTTCCAGCCATTTCAGAATTTTCTTTAATGCCAATATCATCAGCCTTTGTTCCATAACCAAACAAAATATTTTACGAACTGCAAAGCGAGTGTTTAATTTTCTTCCTACGCTTTTATCTGTTGAGTCAAATGTAATTACAAGCCTTTAACTTTTTCTTTATTGTGGTAAACTAAAAAGATATTCAATCAAAAAGCGGCGCATTCGTTCGCTTACATTTCAAACAAATATTTATAAAAATTTTGGAGACAATTTTATGGCTGAGTTAAATATTCCGGCATCGGTTAAAAATCAAGAGCTTATTCGTTGGGTGACAGAGATGGCTGATCTCTGCCAGCCTGACAGTGTTTATTTTTGCGACGGTTCGCAGGAGGAATACGACCGTGTGTGCGAAGAAATGGTCGAAGTCGGCACTTTCATTCGACTGAATCCTGAAAAACGTCCGAATTCGTTTCTGGCGCGTTCGCATCCGTCGGACGTAGCGCGTGTCGAAGACCGCACATATATTTGCAGTCTGGCAAAAGGCGATGCCGGACCGACGAATAACTGGATGAATCCGAAGGAAATGAAGGCGACGTTAACGCCGCGTTTCGAAGGTTCGATGAAAGGTCGCACGATGTATGTCGTGCCATTTTGTATGGGACCAATCGGCTCGCCGATATCGCAGTTCGGTGTGCAGTTGACCGATTCGCCGTATGTCGTTGTCAATATGAAATTGATGACGCGTATGGGAACGAAAGCTCTCGAAGCGTTGGGCGACGGCGAATTCGTTTATTGTCTGCACTCGGTCGGAATGCCGCTCGCAGAAGGTGAAAAAGATGTCGCGTGGGCGTGTTCGCCCGACCCGAAAGATAAATATATCGTTCATTTCCCCGAAGAACGGACGATTTGGAGTTATGGTTCAGGCTACGGCGGCAATGCGCTTTTGGGAAAAAAATGTCTGGCTTTGCGAATCGCTTCGACGCTCGGACGCGAACAGGGCTGGCTTGCCGAACATATGTTAATCGTTGGCGTGAAATCGCCCGACGGACGCAAAGATTACGTCTGCGCGGCGTTTCCTTCGGCGTGCGGGAAAACGAATTTCGCAATGCTGATTCCGCCAAAAGCGTTTCAGGATGAAGGCTGGGAAGTCACGACCGTCGGCGACGATATTGCTTGGATTAAACCCGACGAAAACGGCAAACTGCACGCCATCAACCCGGAAGCCGGATTCTTCGGGGTCGCGCCCGGAACGAATTATAAAACGAATCCGAACGCGATGGAAACGATCAAATCAAACACGATTTTCACCAACGTCGCACTGACGGACGACGGCGACGTTTGGTGGGAAGGAATGGACGGCGACGCGCCCGCCCACGCGATTGACTGGCAGGGCAACGAATGGACACCGGCGAGCGAGGTCAAAGCCGCGCATCCGAATTCACGTTTCACCGCGCCTTCGATTCAATGTCCGGTGATTGACGAAAATTTCGACGATCCGAAAGGCGTTCCCGTTTCGGCATTTATGTTCGGCGGCAGACGCAATTCGGTTGTGCCGCTGATTCAGCAGTCGTTTAATTGGGCGTTCGGCGTGTATCAGGCGGCGACGATGGGTTCGGAAATGACTGCCGCCGCATTCGGCAACATCGGCGAAGTGCGCCGCGACCCTTTTGCGATGCTTCCCTTCTGCGGTTATCATATGGGCGATTACTTCGCTCACTGGCTCAATTTCGGGCGGCAAATTCCCGAACCGCCGCGCATTTTCTCGGTCAACTGGTTTCGCAAAGGCGAAGACGGCAAATTTCTCTGGGAAGGTTACGGCGAAAATATGCGCGTTTTGAAATGGATTGTCGAGCGTTCGCGCGGCAAATCAATCGGCATCGAAACGCCGCTCGGCTGGCAGCCGCGTTACGAAGATATGGATTGGCGCGGGATGGAAGATTTCACACGCGACGATTTCGAGAAAGTAATGAGTCTCGACCGCGATTTGTGGTTGAAGGAAATCGCTTCGCACGACGAATTATTTTTCAAACTTTACGACCGTCTGCCGAAGGAAATGACGTTTATCCGCGAGCTTCTGGTTTCAAATCTCTGGCGTTCGCCTGAATTAGGTTTAGCCGCGCCGCGTCCCGAACCGGCAGATAAAGTTTTCGAGAAAACGAAAAATCTGGAAGACGCTCGCGGCGTTCCCGACAAACCGGAAGACGGCAACGCCGCCGCCGCGCCAACCGCTTAGTTATTTTTATAAAAAAAGGACGGAAAAACTTTCCGTCCTTTTTTAATTTGCGGTTGAAGGATCGGACAACGCATATAAATCCGTGAACATTTTCAGATGTTCCGCCGCGAGTTTGAATTCCGCCGCGCCGATTTTCATTGAAATCTCTTTGCCTTTAGCCAGTTTGCTCAATTGTTCGCGGCTGATTTTGAAATTCAGATACTCGATACCGTTTTTGTTTGCATAACGCGCGTCGCCCAAATCGAGCGTTGCGCCGTCAATCGTAAAAATCAACTTGTGCGCCTCGGCAAATTTCGCGGCTTTCGTGCCTGCCTGAAACGTCAAAACGTATTCGTCGGGCGCGGTTTTCAAATCTTTTCCGGCGAAGAAAACCGCCAGCCCGAAGCGAAACGATTCGACGGCGTTGCGTTTGGCTTGCTCTTTCCCGAAATCCGCGCCGAAGCCGTAAATCTTGGAATTATCCGCGTCCTTGTCGTAAACGAGCGCGAAAACTTTATCGGCTTTCAAACTCTTCAACTGTTTCTCAATCGCCGCCGCGCTTTTTGTCTGTGAAAATGCGATTGTCGCCGAGAGCAAAATTATCGAAATCATCGTGTAAAATTTAATCATTTCGTAATTTCACCTATCAAAAACTTATTTAAATTGAAATCGTCTAACAGTATAATCAATTAATTTCGTTTTAGTCTTTATTTTCGTTTATTGATTCGAGAGAAAATATTATGAACGACAAGCAGAAGCCGATTGATTCGCTGCCCGAAGAATTTGAAACCGTCGAAGCCGCCGCCGAATTCTGGGACACGCACGACACCACCGATTACACTGACGAATTTGAAACCGTCGAAGCCGAAATCCAATTCCAACGCCGCTTTGAGGTCGAAATTGACGCTGACCTAATGCCCGCGCTCACCAAACAGGCACACCAGCGCGGCGTAGCCGTTAAAAACGTCGTCAGCGATTTGCTGCGCGAAAAACTGCGACCGGCGGTAGAAACGCAGTAGCAATTAAAATACAAACCGGCGAATTTGTTCTGAATCGCCTTTTCTATTTTTATTGCATTTAATTCTCTTGCGACTTTACTGCGTAACTTCATATGTTTTCATAGCGTCGTAAAGATTTTGTCGAAAACCTCTTTGTCTTCCGCTGATGTAGTCGCAGTAATAACTATCTTCATTTCTCCTACGCCGGAAAACAGATATTGGATTGTTCTTATTTTTAACCCTTTCGTTTCTGATATATACGTACTTCGATAACCGTGTGCTGTTTTGGCGGAAAATTCAGACCGGCTTTCAAATTTTGCAGAATCATAGCCGTTCTCCTTAGCGTAATCGGGACCAATTAAATCATTCATTTCCGTCGCTAAATCAATCAACTTCCTTTCATATTTAGCGGCTACAACATTAATATTCCCGGTACTCCCATATTCTTCACCAAAAACTTCCTGATATGTCACGCCCGGCTTTTTTACGATTGTCCATTTGGGCGGAGCGCAGAACGAAATGTGGAGCGAAGGTTCCGAATATTTATTACACACGTCCTGAGGCTTTTGAGCGCAAGCTGAAAGACCAACAGTGATAAAAACAATAAGAATAAAAATAGTTTGTTTTAACATTAGATATTGAATTAGATATATTAATTAAATCCCTGATTAATATACAAAGAAAAGTAGATGTAAGACAAATTTATTAGAAATCAAAGTTAAGCCGAAGCGAACCGTTTTAGATAATTTCTAATTCAAAATCAGTCTTTTTTTAGCAAAAATCAACAAATACGGGCAGATGATTATCATTCATCGACAGATGAGCATGGTCCAGCGGCAGTATTTGGTAACTTTCTCGATAATTATCGCTCATCGCTCGATCATCATCGTTCATCGGCATGACGTCATTTATCGACGATCACCAAGATCATCGGCAGATATTTTGTATTCCTCGAGCGATGAACCGCATTCATCGGTCGAGAAACGTCGTTCATCTCAGGGAAAATTACTGTTTTAGCTTGCAAAATGGGTAAAAGTGCTTTATAAAAGTTGGCATCGGCAAAGGAATTTGGTTTCTTCATCGCGTTTTCGTTACGCTCGCCAACGATAATTCACCGAAGGCGGCGCAATCCCAAACCGTAAGTTGCTAACTTCACCTGTCGAAAATCTAAAAACCACAGGAGACGACTATTTTATGACAAGTAATGAACTGGGAAATCTTCCCGACCGCGAATTGCTCGCCGAATCAAGAGCTTATGAAAAAGAGGCGACGGATAATTCGAGAGATTTGAATTTTACGTCGGCGGAAGGCGCGGCGGTTAAAGCCGTGAACGATAAATATCAAACCGCGCTCGACGAATGGGACGCGATTGAACTCGAATACGACGGCAAGCAGGCGGCGAAAAAGAACGCTCGTAAAGAGGTGCTTGCCGAAAATCGCAAACAGCGCAATGTTTTGTATGCCGACACCGGCGTAAGCGACGAAACGCTTGCCGGTGCCGGTTTGCCGCCGCGCGATAAGGTGAAAACCGCTTCGCCCGCGCCTTCGAGTGCGCCGGTCGGCACAATCGAATACGGGAAATTGAAGCACACGATTGAGTTTTACGATTCGGTCGCCGAATCGAAAGCCGTCCCGAAAGGAATGAAAGGCTGCGAAATCTGGCGTTACGTCGGCACGACCGCGCCGACCTCGGAAGAAGATTTTCGCTATCTCGCAACCGATTCCGATTCGCCCTACATCGCGTTTTATCAGATGGCTGACGCGGGCAAAAAAGTCTGGTATCTGCTCCGCTGGATTTCCAACCGCAACGAAACCGGCGAATGGAGCGAGACCATCGAAGCGACGATCAACGGTTAGTTCAAAAGTAAATGGTTGATTAAAAGGCGATTCTTTACCGGGTCGCTTTTTGTTGAAACTGAACGATGCGGGACGAACAAAATCCGCCGTTTTATTTTTTATGTGTTGCTGTGAAGAAGAAAAACTTACGGACGAGATTGACGATAACCATGATTGCGACTTTCTCGACACGATTTACGAAAAAATTTTCGAGTGTGATTTCGACCGCCGCGCGGCTGACGACTATCTTGAAAAAGGCTGGACGATAAACAGCGAAGGATTTTATAAAAGCGATTCGGATTTCTACAACGAACGCGAGATTCGCGTTTTCCCGACGCGCTACCGGCTCGACGATTTCGTTTTGACGAAAAGCCTGCGCCGCATTCTGAGGAAAAATTCTGATTTGAAAATTCTCGTTCGCCCGTTTCGCCCGACTAAAAGCAAAGATGATTTATATTTGGCGCATCTGAAAGGTACGCTTTGAGACGGAAAAGCCGCATTACACTTTAAAGCACAGCTACGAGTATCTTTGGGACTCGGACATTCGCGCGATGGAGGTCAGCGTTTTTCGTGCGAGAAAGCTGCTCGCTTGCAGTACGTTTCTGGTTACTGAACAGGCGGTTCTCGGCAGGCTCGCGTTTTGGGACGTAAACGAGCCGCCGCAGCGAAGTTTGGGCATACTGACCGCGCTCGTCGAAATTCAATACGCTCTGCGTCAACGCAAAAAATTTTATTATCTGGGCATTTATATCCGCCAGAATCCACGTTACCAATACAAAACCCGGTTTCCCGCGCTTGAACTTTTTGACTGGGACAACGATCTCTGGATTGACTTTAAATCACCGCGCATCAATGAAATGTTCAACCACCGTTTTCGCTGCCGCGACGACATTGAAAAACGAGACCCGAAATTTGCCGTCACGCTGCTTGAGTGCGCCTCGCAGACTCACGCCGATATTTTTGCATCGGCACTCGTCGGCTCACACGCGCAAGATGCGCCCTCCGACGATTCGGCTTTTGAACTGATAATTTTGACAGAGAATCAAAAAGCGTTTTATGAAAATAACGATTGGGTCAATCGTTTTCATCGCTGGCGCGAATCGAAAATCGAAAATTGGGAAGCAGGCAAAATCCTGCGCGCTTTCTATAAAAACGGCGATGAATATAAATTTTACTTCGCCCCGCCGTCTTGGGCTGATACTGAATTGATTAGTGAAGACACGCGGCGTATCTTCTCCGGCGGAATGAAAATTCTGCACGACCCACACGGCGTTTTAGAACGACTGCAAAAAGCCGTTTTATCCGCCTGACGAAAATTTTAATGAATAAGAAGAAAATCAAGGAAAAACGAAAACTTTTACGCGAGAGGGCGAATCAGCGGCATCGGCGGTTATCACGTTTATCGTTCGGTCAACGAAAATCTGCCGTTTATTTTTTGGGAACGGCTGACTGATGAACCGATCCAGGACGGGAATTTTAACGATGCCGCTGCCGAAGTCGGCACGCGCTATTATTACAAATTGACGCAGGTTGACGCGGAAGGCGTTGAAAGTCAGCCGGTGACACCGAAAACGACTTTTACCGACCACGCCGGAAACGAATATGAACAAAATCCGCTGGTTGATTTTGTCGGTTACAATATGTATCGCTCAATTGATAAAAACGTGCCGCTCGACCAGTGGGAACGGCGCAATAAAGAACCGATTCCCACCACCGAATACAAGGACGAAGGCGTAAAGTCCGGCGAAATTTATTTTTATTACGTTCGCGCCGTAGATTCAAAAGGCAACGAAAGTGCGCCCGGCGAAATTCTGCGCGTGATTAGAAAATAAACTGTCAACAAGCGAACTGCAATTTGCCCAAGCGTAATCTCAACCGCGAGTTGTTCGCGGTTATTACACAAAAGCGCGAGCAAAGGGATTTTATAAACAGCGAAAGAGAAAATGCGGTTTCGCGCCGCGAATGTCTGTCAAAAACGAGTGATGACTGATTTATAATTTCCAACCGATTTCACTCAGCCATTCTTCAAATCTTTTTTGCCGTGCGGCGTAATCTTTCGGCTGGTTGTTTCTAGTTTCGTCTGTTTCCCAAACAAGATTGTCGAGCGGCGGCAATCCGACTTCGGCGCGGTATTCGTTAACCTTTTCCGCATTTTCCAATGCCCAAACCGTCATTTTTCCGTCTTCGTTCCAGTCGCTCTGCGTGCCGTATTTTTGCGGGCGACGTTCGAAAAAACAAATTCGGTCGTGGAGGTATGCCGCCTGCTGCGGTTCGGCTTCGTGTTCAGCAACGGCTTTTTCAAGCAATTTTAAACATCGTCTGGAAAATCCCGGCAGCGAAATCGCGTGCTGCACGATCAGCCATGCTGCATCCGCGCCATCCGCACCGACCATTGATTTGCCGAGCCAGCCGCGTTCGCCAATCATTCGTTCAAGTTCCGCCGCGTTTTTCAGATGAACCTGCTCCATCAGTGGATTATACCCGTCAAACAATTCGCCGGTCGCTACAAGTTCGGCGCGAATCGAAGCATCTTCGGCACGCATCGCCAGCAATCGTTCTCTCAATTCATCATTCATAATTTTGCTCCTCAAAAGCCTCAACCCTCACAAATTTTAATTAGAACTTTAGCATTTTCGATTAGATAATTGCCGAAACGACTGGCGAATCTTATTATTACTCAGACCTAACTTGCAAATACGAAATTCGGCAACTACAATCAGAAACTGTCTTTGCACCTGTAGCTCAGCTGGATAGAGTATCTGGCTTCGAACCAGAGGGTCGCAGGTTCGAATCCTGCCGGGTGTACCATCTTAGTCAAGAAGGGCATTTAATAAAAATGCCCTTCTTTTGCATTCACAAATAATTTTTCCTCTTTCGCATCTAATCTTTACAACGCTCTCTGATTCTGCTACATCTGGAATCATTGGAACTCTCAATTTCAAGAACTTAACAACATTTTTAAGAATAATTTTTATCTGTATATGAATTTTTATAAACGGTTACAAGTATCAGTGCGATTTTTCGCTTACGCATTTTTGTGTGCGACATTCGTTTTCAGCAGTCAATATGTCAAAGCGCAGATCGGTTCGAGCGAGCGAGAAATTGCCGGAACAATGCTTGATATTTCTAAAGACTCGATCAAGAAAAATTATTACGACCCGACATATCGCGGACTCGATCTGGAAAGGATTTTCGCCGACGCAAAGGCGAAAATCAAAGCGGCGACCACCCGCGATCAATTGATGGTGATTGTCGCGCAGGCGAGTTTGGAACTTGACGATTCACATACTTACTTTGTTCCGCCGTCGCGCTCGGCAGAAATTGAATACGGCTGGCGCGTAGCGATGATGGGCGATGAGTGTTATATCGTCGCCATAAAACCGAAAAGCGATGCTGAAGCCAAGGGCTTGAAGGTTGGCGATAAAGTCATATTGATTGATAACTTTAAACCGACCAGAGACAGTCTCTGGAAAATGATGTATCGCTATTACGCGCTGGCTCCCGCTTTGAGTGTGCGCCTGACGGTGCAAAGCCCGAAGGATAAAGCTCCGCACGTTCTCGACATTGCCACTAAGATCACGAAAACCGCTAATTTGGTAGATTACGAAAATCTCTATGTTCAATATCTTCGCAATCGTCGTGATATCAGCGAAGATCGTTTTTATGAATTCGGCAAGGATTTATTAATCTGGAAAATGTCAACCTTTGGAGCTTCCGAGGAACACGTTGACGAAATGATGCGAAAAGCTAAAAACTTTAGCGCGCTGATTCTCGATTTACGCGATAACGGCGGCGGTTACGTTGATACGATGAAGCGGCTGACCGGATATTTTACCGAAAGCGATTTAAAGATCGCCGACGAGAAAAAACGCAAAAGTTCCAAACCGATCACCGCGAAAACTCGCGGCGGCGATGTATTCAAAGGCAAGCTGATTGTCTTGGTTGACAGCAATTCGGGTTCGGCTTCGGAAATCTTCGCCCGCACGATTCAACTGCAAAAACGCGGAACAATCATCGGCGACCAAAGTGCCGGAGCGGTGATGGAATCAATCGGCTCGACCGAAACCCTCGGTGCCGGACAACTTCTGTATTTTGCTGTCAGCGTAACTGTTGCGGATGTAATAATGCCTGACGGCAAGAGCTTGGAGAAAGTCGGTGTGATACCAGATATGCTGGGCTTTCCGACCGGACAGGAAATTGCCGAGCAAAAAGACCCGATTTTGTCATACGCCGCCAAACAATTCGGTATAGATATTTCACCGGAAAAAGCCGGAACGATGTTTCCGGTAAAATGGTAATTCAATCAAACTATTTCAGAAGAAAAAAGCGCGTCAACATTGACGCGCTTTTTTCTTCTGAATGTAAGACAACTTATTTTTTCTGAAAATAACTCGCCGCCATCGATGCCAAATCGTCCATCGAACTGCCGTCGCCGTCTTTGTCGAGATAGCCGGAAATCAAATCCATCATCGGATTACCCGAACTCTGCATTTGCTGCTGCTGTTCGCCGAGCATGTTCGATAAACCGTTCGCGTCAAGGTTTTGTTCCTGTTTTTTCTTGCCGAGAAAACCCATCACAATTGGCGCGAGCGTTATCAAAAGCTGCGCCACCTGTCCGATGTCGAGTCCGCTTTTCTGGCTGACCTGCTGCGCGACCGCACCTTGATTGTTGCCGAAAATATGTCCGAGAATGCCCAAACCGTTGCCTGTATCAGTATTTCCGCCGCCGAGAAAACTGCCGAGACTATCCAAAATTCCGCCGTCGTGATTTTTCGCTAAAGTATTGGATAACGCTTCCGCGCCTGCGGGCTGTGAAGCGTTTTTCGCCAACGCGCCCAGAATCATCGGCAGAGCCATTTGAATCGCGCTGTTGGTCACCGTTGGGCTCGCACCGAGCGATTGGCTAATCTGACTTACCGCCTGATTTCCCTGCTGTTGTCCCAATAAATCTTCTAATGAAAACATAAGTTCTTTCTCCTTTTTTCAAAATTTTCCCGTCTTTCCGTAATCTTAACAAAATCCCCGCGATTTGTCCTTTGCGATTTTCTTGCTAAATTTGAAATAGCAAAATGACAGCCAAACATTCTTATTCAATTTTTACGACTTCAAATTCAAAGTTCGCAGTTTTGCTGCTGATAAATTTGTTCGTTCTTTCTTCGTGCAAAAATACTGAAAAACCCGCGCCGACTTTAATTTCAAAAGTTCGCACGATTTCGAGCGATGCGGGAAAAATCGGCGAGCCGTTCGGAATTGCGGTCAGAAACGCCGACATTTACGTTTCCGACGGCGACGCGGGGAAAATCTGGCGCGTTTCGAACAACCGAACTTTCACCGTTGTCAGCGACAAATTCAACACGCCATCGCAAATCACTTTCGATAAAAACGGTGATTTAATCGTCGCCGATTCGGGAACTCATACTATCAAACGCCTGAAAATCGAAACCGGCGCAGTCGAAAATATTGCGGGCGTGGAAAATAAAAAAGGTTACGCTGACGGCGATGCAAACGCCGCGCTGTTTAATGCGCCGATTGGCGTAGCCGTTCTCGAAGATAAGATTTTCGTCGCCGACACATATAACGATAAAATTCGCGTCATCGAAAACGGGAAAGTTCTGACGCTTGCGGGCGGCGAAAAAGGATTCGCCGACGGCATTTCCTACGAAACAAAATTTGACACGCCGTGCGGTCTGGCGATTTGGAAAAATAAAATTTTGGTCGCTGATGCGGGAAACCGGCGCGTTCGCCTCGTTGAAGCCGACGGAAAAACCCGAACATTCGCCGGAAACGGTGCGGAAAATTTTGTTGACGGCGCGTTGTATGAAGCGAGTTTCGTCAAACCGCTCGCCGTTTCGACAGACGATTCGGGCGTGATATATATCGCCGACGGCAATTCGATTCGCGCCATCGGCAGAAGATTTTTTCCGTTCGTCGAAACTATAACTGCGACGAAACGCGGATTTTCCGACGGTAATTTGCGAGCGGCGCGCTTTAATCGTCCAAGCGGTTTAGCCGTTGATGAAAACGGAAACATTTACGTCGCCGATGCGGAAAATCAAACGATTAGAGTTTTAACCGGCGCGGAAATCGGTACGGAAACTACAAACGAAGCGAGCGATAAAATGCGCGTTTCAGCCGAACAATTCCGCTCGTTTGCCGCGCCGCGCTGGACGTATAATCCGCCGGAAAAGAAACGCGAAATTGCCGGCACGCTCGGCGAAATTCGCGGCGAAAAGACGGATAAGAATTCGCAGATTTGGTTTCACAACGGACTCGATATTGTCGGCGGTTACGGCGAAATTGCCCGCTTCGTTCGCACCGAAAAAGTTTTACAGCCAATCGCGGTCGAAAACTTCGACACTCTGCGCGAATTAATCAGAATGCCGACGCTTGGTTATATTCACATACGGCTCGGACGTGATAAAGACAACCAATTATTTAACGATTCGCGTTTTGATTTTTTCTATGACGCGAACCGCCGAATCAGCGGCGTGCGAGTTCCGCGCGGCGCGAAATTTGAAGCTGGTGAAGCAATCGGCACGCTCAATCCGATGAATCACGTCCACCTGATTGCCGGTCGAAGCGGCGCGGAAATGAACGCGCTCGACGCGCTCGTTTTGCCAGAGGTTTCCGATAAAATCGCGCCGACAATTGATCGAATTTCGCTTTTCGATGAAAATTGGCAGCCGCTCGGTGAAACCCAAAATCCAAATTCGCGTATCAAACTTAATGGCAAAACGCGCATCGTCGTTCGCGCTTACGATAGAATGGACGGCAACGCCGAACGGCGCAGACTCGGCGTTTTCAAAGTCGGTTATCAAATTTTGAAGGAAGACAAAACGCCCGTTTCGGAGATTAACTGGACGATTTCGTTTGCGCGTCTGCCCGATTCGGATGCCGTCACATTCGTTTACGCCGTCGGCAGTAAATCGGGCGCGACCGGCGAAACGATTTTCGATTACATCGCCACCAATCGCGTCAGCGGCGACGATTTCCGTGAAGATTTTCTCGACGCAAATCAAATGGAGATTGGCAGCTACGTTCTGCGCGTATTCGCGGCGGACTTTTTTGGCAACATAACATCTAAAGATATAAATTTCGTGAGGTAAAAAGATGAAAAAACTTTTAACGTGTGCTTTTTTAACCGCTTTGTCCGTTTCGACGATGCCTGTGCAAGCTGATTCCGGCAGGAAATCTGCGTCGAAAGCAATTCGCGTCGCACCGAAACCGCCGCAGATTTCCGATGCCGAACGACAGGCGGAATTAGCGAAACGCCGCGCCGCCGTTTTAGCTCAAATGGCAGATGATTCGATGATGATTCTGATGAGTGCCGAGCCGAAGAATTATGCGGGCGATGTGGATTTTATGTATCGCCAGGAAAACAATCTTTATTACCTGACGAACTTAAAACAAAGAAACGCAACACTCGTATTAACGAAAAACGGCGGACAAACAAACGAATTTCTGTTTCTGCCGAAACGTAATCCGGCGACGGAGACGTGGAACGGCAGAATGTATTCGAGCGAAGACGCGCAAAAAATTTCCGGCGTAAGAACCTTGATTGATTCGACGGAACAAAAGGATTTCTTACAGACTTTGATTGATAAAAAACCGTTCGCGTCAAAAGACGGCGTGAATATTGCCAACGCCGCGAATGTTTATATGCTTTTGCCCGAAGACGAAAGAGATGCAGACGGCAAAGCGGAATATCTGAAGGAAAACGAATTTGCAAAAAGCATTGCGAATTTGAAAATTAAAAACGCCAGACCTTTTTTCGATGAACTGCGTCTCGTCAAATCGCCGTGGGAATTAAAACTGCTTCAGCACGCGATTGATATTACGACTGAAGCGCAGGGCAGAGCGATGGCGATGGTTTCAAAAGCGAAATGGGAATACGAAGTGCAGGCGGAAGTCGAATACACTTTTCGCCGCCGCAACGCCGATTATTGGGGTTATCCGTCAATCGTCGGCTGCGGTCCGAACGCGACGACTCTGCATTACGTCGAATCACAGGGCGAAATTAAACCGTCTGATTTAATGCTGATGGATGTCGGCGCGGAATACGACCATTACACGGCTGACGTGACGAGAACTTATCCGGTCAGCGGCAAATTTTCCAAAGAGCAGGCGGAAATTTATCAAGCCGTTTACGACGCGCAGGAAGCCGCCGCCAAGAAAATCAAACCCGGCGCGAAGTTCAGCGAACCGGCGCAAGCCGCCGCCGAATCAATCAAACAAAGTCTCACCAAACTCGGTTTAATTACCGCGCCGAACGCGACTTATCAAGTGATTTATAAAGACAAACCTTATGAAATGCCCCAGTATCAATTGTGGTTTATGCACGGTTGGGGACATTGGCTCGGAATGAATGTTCACGATGTCGGCGGCGACGGCAGAACGATTTTCAAAGAAGGAATGGTGATGACGAACGAACCGGGAATTTATATCCGCGAAGACGCGCTCAATTATCTTGCCGACACGCCGGACAACAAAAAGTTTCTCGAAAAAATTCGTCCGGTGTTCGAGAAATATAAAAACATCGGTGTGCGCATCGAAGACGATATGCTGGTGACGGCGAGCGGAACCGAATGGATGACGAAGAATCTGCCGCGCAAAATCAGCGACATCGAAGCATTTATGGCGCAGGCATCAAAGGAAATGAATTATACGGCGGCGAATTTCAATCAAAATCCGACGCTTTCGACTTTGAATTTCAGCGATTTTTCGAGCGCGAATTTGTTCGACTGGCAAGCGATTCGCGGAAAAACCGTGCGGCGCGGCTGGATTTCGAGCGGCAAAACGATTGCCGGTTCGGGTTTGTCTCATCTCGATTATTCACACGGCGAATAATGCTTTGCTCCA
Organism: Pyrinomonadaceae bacterium; assembly: GCA_963761145.1. Classification (GTDB taxonomy): domain Bacteria; phylum Acidobacteriota; class Blastocatellia; order Pyrinomonadales; family Pyrinomonadaceae. The sequence goes on along the minus strand of CAVXFU010000008.1, from coordinate 225,687 downwards.
ATTGTTCAGAGTCCATACTTCAGCCTTTTCCGCCCGACCGCAAAACGCGGCAGGCGTTTAGCAAACTGAAGATTAGACTCTAAACAAAATGCAATTTTACCGTGCGGCGCGTCTGCAATACCGTGCGAATGGCGCAAAGACTATGCGAACGGCGCGAATATCATGCGACGGGCGCGAAGACCATGCGAAGTGTCCGCAACACCGTGCGAAGTGTCTTTATTACCATGCGAGCGGCGCGAACGCCGTGCGAAGTGTCCGCAGCATCATGCGACGGGCGCGAACGTCATGCGACGGGCGAACGATACGCAAATGTGTATATTTGGGTCGCCGAACGATTCTCTTTTGCCAATTCGCCGGATTTTCCCTAAACTTGCCTACAATGTCAATTGATTCAAGTCTTCCTTTAGTTATCGTTAACCCGAAATCGGCAGGCGGCTCGACCGAATCCGGTTGGGCTGGTGTCGCATCAAACTTGCGGACGCATTTCGGCGCGTTTCAGGTCGCCTTCACGAAAAAACACGGTGACGGCTTGGTTTTAGCCAAACGCGGCGCGGAAAGCGGGCGCACATTTATTATCGCGTGCGGCGGCGACGGCACGATTAACGAAGTGGCGAACGGAATTTTGGAAAGCGAAAAAGATGTTGAACTCGGCGTTTTGCCGTCGGGAACGGGCGGCGATTTCCGGCGAACTTTAGGAATGCCGAACGATTCGCGCGATGCGGCGCAAGCCTTACGCGACGGCTCGACCAAACTGATTGACGCGGGCAAAGTGACGTTCTTGAATCACGAGAACAAACAAGTTTCGCGCTATTTCTTAAACGTCGCTTCATTCGGTTTGAGCGCGTCAATTATCGAGCGCGTCAAAACCACCACTTCATTAAACTGGCTGCCGAATGATTTACTGCGCGGCAAAACCAGTTTCGCGCTTTCGACTTTGCAGGAAGTTCTCGGCTTAAATTTCATCACCGTTCGCGTGAAAATTGACGGCAAAGCGGAAAAATCCCTTAATACAATCAATTTTTGCGTCTGCAATTCCAGATTTTTCGGCGGCGGAATGAAAATCGCGCCGGACGCGCAAATCAACGACGGCTTGCTTGATGTCGTTAACATCGGCGACATCAAAACCGCGAAAATTATCCTGAACGCCTACAAACTTTATAACGGAACTCATATTGATTTAGCCGAAGTTAAATCCACGAAAGCGACGCACGTCGAAGTTTCGCCTTTCGACAAACATCAGGAAATTCACATCGAAATTGACGGCGAACTGCCGGGACGATTGCCCGCGACTTTTGAAATCGTGCCGAACGCTTTGCGAGTTCGTGTTCCCAAAGAAATTTTTAGCCACAGATTTACACAGATTAAACGCAGATAAGTTCAGATGGTTTTAAATGATTTGACAGTCTTTTTGTATTTATCTTTTTGGTCTTAAAAATCCGTGCCAATCTGTGTTAATCTGTGGCTAAACTTCCTATAAAAATTCTGTATGGAAAAATCATTCTGCCAGCTAATAACCGATGCCGCCGAAGCCCGCCGCGATAAATATGCGATGCGAATTGTCGGCGAAGAAACCGACGGGAAATACACTTACGGCGAAATGCTCGACGGCGTTCGTTCGATTGCTTACCGTTTGGAAAAAGAAGGCATTGCATTCGGCGACCGCGTGGCTTTGATCGGGGAAAATCATCCGCGCTGGGCGATTGCGTATTACGGAATTTTGTTTCGCGGCGCGGTTTGCGTGCCGATTGACCCGCACGCGGAAATCGAAACACTGACGAATTTCATCGAAAATTCCGAAGCGAAAATGGCGTTTATCGGTGAAGATTTCATCAAGTCATTTCACAAGCTCGAAGCGAATCTCGACCGCAAACTTCCCGCCGTCGTTCTGCAAAACATCGAATCGAGCAACGGTTTTCAGTCGTTTGAAGATTGGACGACCACCGAAAGACCGGCAGATTTTGACAGCAAACCAACGCCCGCGAAACCGGAAGATTTGGCGCAGTTAACTTATACTTCCGGCACGACCGGCACACCGAAAGGCGTTCCGCTGACGCACAGCAACATTTATCACGAAGCGGTCGGCTGTCAGGAAGTGATGCACATCAAGGAAACCGAAGTCGTTCTGAGCGTTCTGCCGCTGTTCCACGTTTTCGCGCAAGTCGTGAATTTATGGGTGATCGCTTCGACCGGCGGCTCGGTTTACTACGTCAAAGAGCTCGCGCCCGCCGAATTGACGAAGGCTTTTGAAACGAAGGAAATCACGCTTTTGACGGGCGTTCCGCGTCTCTGGTATCTGTTTCACAAAAAGATTTTCGATAACGTCGCGCAGCAATCAATCGTCGTTCGCACACTGTTCGACAAACTTCTGAAACTCAATTTCTTTCTGCGCGAAAAATTCAATATCAATCTCGGCAAAAAGTTTTTCGGCAAAGTTCACGACGGTTTCGGCGGCAAACTGGACATCACGATTACTGCCGGTTCACGCTTTGACGAAAAAATCGCGCGGGATTATCACGCGCTCGGTTTTACGATGATTCAGGGTTACGGTTTGACCGAAACGACCGGTGCGATTTCCTGTACGCGCTTTGAAGATAACGTCGTCGGTTCAGTCGGCAAAGCAGTTAATTATGCTGAAACCAAAATCGGCGAACTGAACGACGAAGGCGCGGGCGAAGTTTTAATCAAAGGCAAAATGGTCTTTTCGGGTTATTACAAAAATCCCGAAGCAACCAAAGAAGCATTTACCGAGGACGGCTGGTTTAAGTCGGGCGATTTGGGAAAAATTGACGAAAACGGCAATCTGCATATCGTCGGACGCTCGAAAGATGTCATCGTTTTGCCGAACGGAAAAAACATTCATCCCGAAGATTTAGAAGTTCATTATTCAAAAACTCCGATGGTCGGCGAGATGTGTATTATCGGCGTAAAAGACGAATCTTCAAATATGGCGGGCGCGGAAAAATTAATTGCCGTCGTCGTGCCGGACTTTGAATATATGAAGAAAAACAACATCGCCAACGCCCGCGAAGCGATTCGCCACGAGTTTGACGATTTGGGTCGCCAGCTTCCAGAATATCAGCGCGTCCGTGAAACAATCGTCCGCGCCGAACCGCTGCCGCGCACGGCGACGCGCAAAGTTCGCCGCTTTGAAGTGGCAAAGGAAATCGCCGATCACAAATTCGATTCGGGCGACGCGCCGTTGGTGAAAAAACTCGAATTCACCGACGAAGACCGCGCGTTAATGGAATCGCCAATCGCCAGACAATTAACGAAGCTCGTCAAGCAAAATTCCGAACAGGCGGAAGAAATTCATCCTTCAATGTCGCTGGAAATTGATTTGGGACTCGATTCGCTTTCCCGCGCCGAAGTTTTCGCCGGACTCGAACAGGCATTTAATATAGAATTCGATTCGGACGAAGCGGCGAACGCGCTGACCATCAAGGAAGTCGCCGATCTCGTCAAAAAAGAAGCGGGCGGCGAGGGTGCAGAAATCGTCGAGACGGATTTTAACTGGGGCAAAATCGTCCGTGAGAGTGACAATGAAATGCCCGAAGTTCAGGGAATTCTCAAACCGCGAATGCTCGGAATGGCTCTGGTTTTCACGGTTTTCAAATTTTTCAATTTAATCGCCAAAATTTTTCTCAGAATGGAAGTTTCAGGCAAAGAAAATTTCGAAAATTTGAAACGCCCGTATATCATCGCGCCGAATCATCAAAGTTACCTTGACCCGTTTATGGTGACGAGCGAATACTCGTTCGAAAATTTGCGTAATTCATTTGCCGTCGGCGCGAGCCAATTTTTTGAAAGCAGTATTATGCAGTCGCTCGCCGCCTTCTTAAATACTGTTCCGGTTGACGCTGACACGCAGCTCTTAAAGGCAATGAAGGCAAGCGCGGTCGGTTTGAAATACGGCAAAATTTTAAACATTTTCCCCGAAGGCGCACGTGCTTTTGACGGCGAACTGCACGAATTCAAAAAAGGCGCGGCGATTTTAGCAGTCGAACTTGACGTGCCGATTGTTCCCGTCGCGCTCGACGGCTTTTATAAAGTTTGGGCGCGAAGTTCAAACAAAATCAGTTTTGCCAAAACCAAAATCCGCTATGGTAAACCGTTTCTGCCGCGTGATGTAATCACGGCTGAAATGAACGACGAAGCGCAATACGCCGCCGTCACGAATCATTTGAAATCGGAAATCGAACGAATGCTTGTAGAGATGCGAAAATAATTTGGCGGTGAAAACTAACTGCAATGTTTTTACTGCGTGCTATACTTCCAAACGTGATAAAAGGGTTACACGCTTTAGTTATTGACGACGAACCGTTGGTCAGCAATTTTGCCGCCGACGTACTGACCAGAGAAGGTTGGAGCGTCAGCGAAGCAAGAACTGCTGAACAGGCGTTTGAACGTTTGTCCGAGCGCAAATGGTCTTTAGTTTTTTGCGATGTCGTGCTTGGCGGAACAGACGGCTATGCGGTTTTGCGTCGTTTTGTTGAGGAACAATCGCAGGCACGATTTGTTTTGATGACCGGACAAGGTTCCGCCGCCGGCGCGCTCGACGCAACTGCGTTCGGTGCTTACGATTATCTTCTCAAGCCGTTTTCGGTCAGCGATATTGTCAGAATTTCCAACGTTGTTTACGAACAGCATCATCTCAACTCGAAATCCGAAAAAGCCAAAGGTGAAATTGTTTCTCCCGGCTATACGTCAGATATTCCGCTCATCGGGAAAAGTCCGAAATTCGTCGAATGCTTAAAAATGGTCGGGCGCGTTGCGGCGACTGATTTGCCCGTGTTGATTACGGGCGAATCGGGAACAGGAAAAGAAGTCGTCGCCCGCGCCATTCACAGTCGAAGCAATCGTGCTAACGGCAATTTCGTGGCAGTTAACTGCGGCGCGATTCCGGTCGAGCTTATCGAATCGGAATTATTCGGACACGCCCGCGGTTCATTTACCGGAGCGAGTAACGAGCGCGTCGGGCTATGGGAAACAGCTTCCGGCGGCACGATTTTTCTCGATGAAATCACTGAAACCAATCCGCTTTTTCAAGTCAAATTGCTTCGCGCATTACAGGAAGGCGAAATTCGCCGCGTCGGTTCAAACCAAAGCAAAAAAGTAGATGCGCGTGTCATCGCCGCAACTAATCGCGACATCGAAACGGAAGTTCGGGAAAATCGTTTCCGGCAGGATTTAATGTATCGCCTGAACGCCGTTACTATTCATCTGCCGCTTCTTTCCGAACGACTCGAAGATATTCCGCTGCTTGCCAAACACTTTGCCAAACAGATTCGCCCGCCAAACGCCGCGCCGCTGAAGTTTTCCGCTGCCGCGCTTGAAATTTTGAAAAATTACGATTGGCAAGGCAATATTCGCGAATTGGAAAACGCCGTGTTTCACGCCGCTTCGCTTTGCGACGGCATAGTTTATCCTGAAAACTTGCCGCTGCGTATACAAAATTACCGAACCGAACCGCGCGATTCTAAAGCTGCCGATTTAAGTGCCGAAAACGAAACCAACTGGACAACGCTCGCCGAGATGGAAACCAGATATGTTTCGCAGGTTCTCGCTCACACCGGCGGCAACAAACAATCGGCGGCGCGAATTCTCAACATTGACCGCAAAACTCTGACTCGCATAATCCAGCGCGGCGACAATTTAAAAACCTAAACAACCGACTTTCAATTTCCGGAAAATCTATTTCAGGCGGCACGATGGTTGCAATCAGTATTTTCGTCTGAAATCGAACATTTGTTTTCCAGATTGACGGCGAAACTGGAAATCTTACCTGATGTCTTGCCGCGATACGCAGAATTACCTATGAAAACTTTTCAACAAAAACCCACAATTCTTTTAGCCGCGAAGAATGCCGATTGGCTGGCGGAAGTTGGTATGTGGCTTAAAGCATCTGAATACAATGTTTTAATCGCTGACAGCGGAGACAAAGCGTTTTGTCTTGCCCGCAGCCAGCGACCTGATTTGATAGTCAGCGAAATCGCGCTGCCGGATATTTCGGGCATCCAACTTTGCTATATGATGCGTGCCGACGAATATTTATCAGGCGTTTTATTTATCCTGATCGGCGAGTCAGGCTTTCAAAACAATGACACATTTTTAGAATGTTTAAGCGCGGGCGCGAATGATTATTTTGCGAAAAACTTCCAGCGACAATTGCTAAAGGAAAAAATCATACGGCTGATCAAATTCCAACGTTCCGAAACCGAAATTCAAAAACGCCTTCAAAATTTAATCCGCTCCGAATGGCAAATACCAGGCATAATCAAAGATTCTTCCAATTTGGACGCCGCTGCCGGTTTTGTCGCCTTCACTGATCTCAATTCCCGTAAGTGTATGAAATCTGCCGCCGCAATAACTTCGCCTAAACCGCAAGCGGATATTTTGAAGGCTTGGAAGCTCGCGGTTCACTCTAAAGACATTATCGCAACGCATAAATTTGGCAGCCGCAAACGCGAAAAAGTTTATTTTGAAGTGGTTAAATAAACAATTCAGCCGCCTTTAATGAAATAGTTATTTCCCGAAATTTTAACGCGCCTTTCTAAATCAGACGAATCACCGGTTTTGCATTTTTTTCCGAGGCTTTAGTGTTTCCAAGTGCGGCAAAATTCCCTACGCGTAAATAATTTCCCGTCTTTTGTGCCTCACAGTCCGAAATTTACCTTATATTTTTCTGCAGAAGAAATCGGAATATCGCTCGTTATCGGCTTTTTTATTAGATGAATCAACTTGGTAAATAATTTATCGTTGAATTATTTTCAGGCACGAACGTTGCAATTACCGATCACAGTTGATTTGTCCCGAACTCAACAATTTACACAGCTGCCAAACCATTGAAAAGCGGAATTAAAGACTTCTTAAAATCTCCGCGATAACCGTCTCCTTAGACGATAAACGGCAACCCCGCAGCGATGCGGTGGACGCAAAGTCGTGAGTCTCAAAAACATTTTTGAGATTGTCTGATTACCGAAATGAGGATTATGCAATTCAATCTAGTTTTCTTCGCGCGTTTTTATGTTTTCACGGCTTTCATATTTTTTGCTTCTGCCATTGTAACTTCGGCTCAATTTGTCAGTTCATTTACAAACGCTGACTCAGCGATCATGACAACTCGCCCGAAGGTTAACGATTTTGCCAATCCACTTGTTACAACAGCCGGCGCAAGTTGTTCTACGGAAAATTTGCGCAACGAAAAATTCGTCAGTGAAACGCCTCTCGTTGAGCGAATCAGAGTTTGTCTGGCGTTGGATAAAATCACTGCGAAATTAAATCAAACTGTCTGGTCGCCCGCGCTTTCCACCGAGCTCAAATTTATCTGGCAAACATTTTCCGTTCAGCAGGTTACATTGCGCTCGATGCAGAACAAATTTCCTTCGCAGATTTTGGCGATGGCTGAACCTTTTCCAGAAAAAACGCGCGGCGATATTTTTACCGCGGCTGTTTACATTCGTTTGGAAAATAGCGACGACGCTTCGTTTTTTCAGATATTGCTTCACGAACTGCGTCACGTTCACGATTTTTACGAAACCTGGAAAAATAAAACCGCGCTTTCTTCTATCGAAATTGAACGCCGCGCATATCTCCTGATGGGCAAACTGACGCGCGAAACAGCGGAAAAAGAACGCTTTTCTGGCGTTCCGAAATTCTGGAAAGAATCGTGGCGCAATCTTTCAGAATCGGAAATCTCCGAAAAACGCGAAGCCGCCATTCAGAAATTTCTGCGCGGCAAAAAACTCTACCGCGAACTGGCAATGAATCCGAGTCGCCAGACGCTCGATTTTTCATACTTGAAAACTAACTCGCTGACCAACGACCTTACAGTTACGGATAAATACAATAAAAAAGAAGGCGAACGAATGCCTTTTCATCAGGCGATTCCGCCGACCGTCACCGTTTTGCCGCAAAAAATACAGGAATCCGGTTTTAATTTAGAAAAACCGAAAAATCCGCGCGATCCGAAAGAGATTCTGCGCGTGGCTTTGAGCAATGAAAAGAAACTTTATTACGGGATGAGCAACTTTGTTTACGATCAGAAACTAGCGTTTCAATGTTTGAAGGAAGGCAAAATATCCGGTTCGTTTACGGAAAACCACACGGTTGCCAGAACCGGAAACGGCAATGCGCTGTTTAATTTAACCGACGCGCCAACTGCGCTGCCGTGTATTCTGAACATTGAAAATTTGAAAACCGATTTTACGAACACGTTCTGGGCGAGTCCCGCGCTTGAGAAAATGCCGATTTATTTTATGGGATTTTTCGAGGTCGAAGGAAAAATGCTGGCGCATTACTCGGTGCTTCAGCCGGATGCCAAACTTTTCAGCCAACTAGCGAACGAATATCCGCAAATTAGACCTTTTCGCGTTATCGTCGGCACGATTTATGTGTCGCCCGAAGACGGTCAAATCGTGCGTTTTGCGGGGACGAGCTTTCCCGAAGAATCTGTGACCGGCGAATACGCGCGCAAAGTTCACTGCACTTATTGGGTCAAAGCGGTGCGTCAGAAATTGAACATTGAAAATGGTTTATGGGTGACGGTTCACGTCGGCTCCGTCGCGATGGCAAATATAAAAGGAAAAATTCAGCCGTTTAATTATACTGTCAAATTTGAAAATTATCGCCAATCTGAAACTGATGTGAAAATTGTTGATGAAGAAACTGTCGCGCTCGCACGCTGAAACCGAACAAATTATCCGAATGTTTTTGAAGATTTCTCCGATTTTTGAACGCCCGGTAAGTTCCGACGCGAACACAAAGCAACATTGAAACGGACACGAGCGGATTTTACGAATCAACGTTGTGCCGCAGACTGCGCTTTTGGTACGTGTTGGTTTGTATATTTTCGCGGTTCATTTTACCTCTTACCTATCCCGAATTGACGGTACATTACAACTTGCCGAGAAAATTATTGATCCGGTATTTCGTTTAAAAAGATTCAAAATGCATTCGGGGCGAAGAAAATCGGAATTTCGCGTCCGAAAATGGACGAATCGAGCAATTTGCGCCAACATTGTTTGATGAACATACTCGTCTTAAACTGCGGCAGTTCGTCGCTGAAATTTCAGTTAATTGCAACCGATTTGGAACGCATCGCCAACAACTCCGATTGCCGGCTCGCTCACGGACAAATTGAACGCATCGGCGGCGCGGCGATAATCACTTTCGTCGCCGAAGGAAAACCGGCGCATCGTTCAGCCGCGCCGATAAAAAATATCAGCGCGGCGGTCGAAACTTGTTTAAGATGGATTGCGTCGGGCGATTCTAGCGTTGAAGAAATCAAGAGCCTCGCGGACATTCACGCAGTCGGTCATCGCGTCGTTCACGGCGGCGAACGATTCACCGAATCGGCGATTATCACCGAGGAAATTCTACGCGGCATCGAAGAATGTATCGAACTCGCGCCGCTGCATAATCCCGCAAATATCAAAGGAATTACCGCGACGCGTGAAATTCTCGGAGCCGGAATTCCGCAAGTCGCCGTGTTCGATACGGCTTTTCACCAAACGCTACCTGAACAGGCTTTTCTCTACGCGCTTCCTTATCAGCTTTATCGCCGTCACAAAATTCGCCGCTACGGTTTTCACGGCACGTCGCATCGTTACGTCGCTTATCGCTACCGAAATTTGCTGAACATCCCGCGCGAACAGGTCAATGTCATTACGCTGCATCTCGGCAACGGCTGTTCAATGGCGGCGATTAAAGAAGGTAACTCGATTGATACTTCGATGGGTTTAACGCCGCTCGAAGGTTTGGTGATGGGAACACGCTCCGGCGATATTGACGCGGCAATCGTCGAATTTATTTCATCAAAAGAAGGTTTGACCGTGCAGGAAGTCGAAACGCTTTTGAATACGCAGTCTGGACTTCTGGGAATTTCCGGTTTGACCAACGATATGCGCGAACTGCTTGATGAAGCGCGGGAAAATAACGACCGTCGGGCGAGGCTTGCCATCGAAATATTCTGCTATCGGGCGGCGAAATATATCGGCTCATATCTAGCGGCGATGAACGGTGCGGACGCGATAATTTTCACCGGCGGAATCGGAGAAAATTCCTCCGAAGTCCGCCGTTTAATCTGCGAAAAACTGAGCTGGATGGGAAGCGAACTTGAACCTTCGCTCAACGAAACAATTGTCAAGCGCGCTGAGGGAGTTATCAGCCGGGATTCGGCTCGACTCAAAGTTTACGTTATTCCAACCAATGAAGAACTGCTGATTGCCCGCGACACGGCGCGGCTTATCAGCTAAACGCGTTTGAAATTATGAGGCAGCTTTTGTCAACCAAATCGCCGGAAATTTCGCTCAAATCCGGATTGATTCGAGTTTCCGAATTCGTTGCGGCTCGGAAAATTTTTAAACTTTTGCGTTACTTTGTTTTCTTCAAATCAAGTTTTGATTTAATTCGAGCAGTTTCATCCGCATCCGAAGTGAATTTCAAAGCGTTTTGCCAGGCGTTTTGAGCCAGTTCCGTTTTGCCCTGTTTTTGATAAACATCGCCGAGGTGTTCGTGAATAGTTGATGAATTTTCGTCAATCCGCAAAGCATCCTTCAGATATTTTTCGGCTTCGGCTAGTTTGCCGAGCTTGAAATAAACCCAACCCAAACTATCAAGATATGAAGAATTGAACGGATCAATCTCGACTGCCTGTTCAATTAATTTTAATGCTTCATCGAATTTCTGATCGCGTTCGGTCAGAAAATATCCGAGATTATTTAAGGCAATCGGATTACGCGGCGATTGTTTTAGAATCTCGCGCAGGGTTTGTTCCGAGCCGCCGAAATCTCCTGCCGCCTGTTGAATCGTTGCCAGATTTAATCGGGCGAGTTCTTTACGGTCGGCACTTTGCGCGACATTCAAAGCCTGATTCGCGGCTTCGACAGCTTCCTTCCCGCGCTTTGCCTGACTGTAGAGACCGGCTATAAAAAGATAATTGGAGAAATCGTCAGACATCGCCGGAAGCCTAAATCCGCTGATGCTTCCGCTGCCGTTTCCCATATCGGGTGTATTTCCGTTCGTATTTTTTTTACCGATTAAAGGCTTAATCAGCATGACCGCTTCATCAACTTTTCCGGTTTCACTCAAGATTGACGCTTCAAGCTGTAAAAGTTGATAGTCGTCGGGTTGGCGCAGGCGAAGAGCGCGAACGGCTTCTAACGCTTCAGACTTTTTTCCGATTTCGAGATAAAACGAAATCAAGCGTTTGTCAGCGAATAAATCGGTTTTGCCCAAAACAACACGGGCGCGTTCGATAACCGCTTTGGCATCGTCGGGACGATTGGCTTTTTTGTAAGTTTCGATCATTTTCTCGAAAACCCGAATTGCAAAATCGCGTTCTTCGTCCAAAACGGCAGTTGAGATTCCGCGCGTCGTCAAAGCATTTTGATACGCGGCGACGGCTTCGTCAAAACGGTTCGCCTCAAAGTAAATGTCGCCCAGCGAAATTTGCAGGTCGGCAGCAGATTTTTTATCTTTGACAGCGAGTTTCGTTGAAGCGTTGCGCAAAGTTTTCGCCGCGTCGTCAATCTTTCCCGTCCGCATTTGAAGCTGCGCCGAAAGACCAATCAAATTTACGTTTTCAGGATTGGCGTAAACGGCTTGCTGCAAAGCGGAACTGGCTGTCATCGCCGTCGCCGTGTCTGTTCCGGCGATTGCCTGTCGAAGCAGTTCGACCGCATCATCGTTTTCGGGATTATCGGCAATCGCGCGGCTTAAAACCGTTATCGCTTCGCGCATTTCACCCGCTTCAAATAATGCCTGTCCGTATTTTAATGATGCGCCGTCGGGCGAAAGGTTTGATTGTTCGCCCATTACGCGGCGATAAAAATACGCATCGAGCGGTGCGGCGGAAGACTGCCAGCGGCGCAGCGCGTCCAGTTGCTCGACGGGCTTTTTGGTGCGGGCGTAAAGTTCGCTCAAAAAGGCGAATGCTTCGGCATTGCGCGGGTCGAGTCGCCCGACTTCGCGCCATTCGGCAATCGCTTTCTGCGTCGCGTCCGGTTCGAGAATTCCTTTGTTCAGACGGCTTTTGAAGGTGTAAAGTCTGGCAAGAATGCGGTGCGCTCCAAAAGTATCAGGTTCAATTCGGACGGCGACATTAGCCAGCGCGATGCCGTCTTCGAGATCACTCCACTCCGCAAGTGCCGTATAACCTTCGGCAAGAAACGGATCGAACTCGACGGCTTTTTGAAAAGACTGTTTCGCCATTTGCACGATATTAGCCTGCGCCGATTGCGTCCGCTGATTTTTTAAATTCCAGATATATCGCTGACCTTCGAGCATTTTGGCGTAAGCCTGTTCGCGGCGTTCACGCGAGATTAATGTTTTCGAGGTTATTTGCGGTAAATTTCTGGCAATCAAATCAGGAATTGATGAAGTCTGTCGCGCAACGGGCGGCGGCGGTGTTGGTCGCGCGGGCGGCGGCGGTTGATTAGTATTTTGCGCGAAATTTATCTGGCAAAAGGTGAGAACGGTAAAGGCAATTGAAACAGTTTTAGTATTTTTCATTTGGCGAAACCTCTTAAATTTTTTCCATACCGATGATGATTTTTCTCCACACGGATTGGCGCGGAAAATTGATTATAAATACGATGAGCGCGACGATTTCGGCGCGGATTACTTCAAATGTCGCACCGCTTAAAACCGAAATCACTGCGCCGATTATCGGTAATAGTGTAGCAAAAACGGCTAAAAGTATCGCATTACGCTGTAAAGTTCCAATTAACCCGGCGATGCCTTTGAGCAAAACGATATCCTTTAGTCTATCCCATCGAAAAAATAATCGCCGCAGCACAAAGGCTCCGATGGCGAGAAAAAATATTGCCGTCCAGAGCGTTGTGACAGTTTGGGGCGAAACGGATTTATGATTAGACGGCGCGATAAACCACACGGCGGCGGTCACAGCAACCGTAAAAACAATCTGCGCCGTGATCACTTTCGCTGTCATTTGGTAACGACTTTCAAGCGCGGCTTGATTTTCGGGAGAAATCACTTCCATAAAACTTATAATAACTAATTAGGCACGAAAATACACGAAAGGCGTAAAATTGAAATTAGTTTTTTGCTTCTAATTAATTTTACGCCTGCGCGCTTTTTTGCGTTAAAATTTTGGCTGAGCAAGTTTGATTATTTTTGCTGCGGAACCGGCACCGGAGTTACGGTTTTCGGCTGCGCTTTCTGTTGCGAAATAACGGTCGTTAATGATTTCGGAATTTGCGAAGCGTTAATATCTCCTTGATTTTCAATGATTTGGTCAATCAATTCAAACTTCGTTTTATCAAAATCGTTCGTCATTAAAACACCGTTTTTATCAATCGTCAGCGGATATAGTCCGAACAATTCGTTTTTGAAATTGACGATAAACGACTTCTTTTCCGGCGGCAAAACTTTCGTTCGTTCAGGATTTGCTGCCGGAATTTCCGCGCCGATAAGCTGTAATTGTTCCTTCGATTTTTCGACATAATCGCTGTTCGGATAATCGCGCACGATCTGTTGAAAATATCTTGCCGCCTGATCGGTTTCCTCTTCGATCTGGTAAGTAACCGCTAATTTGAAAAGTGCTTCGTCCATAAATGTGAAATTCGGATACTTGTCCAAAATCTCACGATACCGCGACTGCGCGCCTTTGAGTCCGCCTTTCTTTTGGGCAACCGCTTGCGTGTAATAATAATTGGCGATATACAAGATTATGCAATCCGAGATTGTCCTGTACCTGCACAAGTCTGTCCTGCGCATCTTTTAATAAAATCGTATTCGGATAATTTTGCAGTAAAACTCGCAGACGCTGTTCGGCGCGTTTGGCGCGGGTCGAATCGCGGTCGGGCAAACCGATTTGGCGCATTTCGGATTCGGCGATTTTCAGCAAAACGCGGTCGGCAAGCGGATGCGTCGGGAAAAACGTCAGCCAATCCTGATAACGCTGCCGCCGCCTGAATCAACGCGCTGGTCGTGCCTTCGAGATAAAACGAATCGGCAACCGCGAGCTTTGCCATCGGCAAATACGGCGAATCGGGATAAGTTGTGATAATTGTTTGAAACAGAAGTCGTCCGACATCGTAGTTATTTTTGCGGACTTCGCGTGTCGCTACGATGAAAAGTTCACGGTCGCGTCCGGGCGTAACTGTTCCGATTAATTCTTCATATTCATCGTTTCCGCCGCCGAAAATGCCCAAAAACTTTTTCTTCTTTTTGACTTCGCGCGTCGTGCCGACATCGGAAGTCGGGTTGGCACGAAGGCTCGCCGTTTCGGTCAAAGCGTTGTCAACACTAACTTGTAATTGCGCGACGGAGGCTTCAAAGCCATCAACGTCAGAGGCTTCGTATTTTTCTGAGCGTTCAACTTTCCCGCGCGTCGTGTTAACTTCCGACTGTAGGGAAGCAGCTTCTTTTTCAAGTCCTTTGAGTCGTCCGAGCGGCGTTTCGAGATTCGATTTATCGTCTTTTTTCGATTTGTCTTCCTTCTTTTCCTCTTTCATCGCCGAAGCCGCGCCGCTCAGTGAACGCCGCATCGTTTCGAGTTTCTGCCGCATTACTTCAAGCCGCTGCGCGACTGTTCCCTGAACGTCGTTCTTCTGCGCCAAAACAGGCACCGCCAAACTGATCAAAAGTAACAAACCTAAAATAATCCGCTTATTTTTTTGTAAAAACATAACTACCTCAAATTATTTGCGCCAAACAAACCGCAAATGTTTTAAATTTCAAAACAAAGTTATAACTTTAATAAAGTTAAATCAGAATCGCCGGTGATCAATGTCTAAACCCAAACTGTCGCCGCTTCAATCAGTTCTTTAACACCGTCTTCGCCGTTTCCCTTCCCAAAAACGCCGGTTCCCGAAACGATGATTTCCGCGCCGGCTTCGACGATGTTCGCAATATTTGAAGCGTCAATGCCGCCGTCAATTTCGATTTTCGTCGGCAATTGGCGTTCGTCAATCATTCGGCGCAAACGGCGCAGTTTGTCAGTCGCACTATAAATGTATTTTTGACCGCCGAAACCTGGATTAACCGACATCAGCAAAATAAAATCGGCAAACGGTAAGGCTTCTTCCAAACTCGATAAAGGCGTTGCCGGATTTATCGCCATGCCCGATTTTCCGCCCGCTTCCCGAATCTGCCGTCAAAGTTCGCTGCAAATGCCATCCGCTTCGACGTGAACCGAAACCATATTCGCGCCCGCTTCTAACAAATTCGGCGGCGTAACGATTCGGTTCGACGATCATTAAATGACAGTCAATCGTTAAATCGGTGATTTTGCGAATTGATCTGACGACGGGCAAACCAATCGTAATATTCGGCACAAATCGCCCGTCCATCACGTCAACGTGCAAAACTTTCGCGCCGCCCGCTTCAACTGCCGCGATTTCTTCACCCAATCTTGTAAAATCCGCCGATAAAATTGAAGGAGCTATTTCAAACATTCTTTAACTGATTTTTTTCTTTCTACTTGGTTGCTTAACTAAAACTTATCGTTGCTCGACTTTACGGCTGCGGCAATCGGCGCGGGCGTACATCGCCGCCGGTCGCGGCAGCTTTATTTGTATTTGCTTTCGTCGGATTCGCGGTCGCTTTATTAGAATTCGTCGCCGTATTTTTGTTCGTGACGGAATTTGAATTCGACTTATTTGAATTCGGCTTATTCGAATTGCTGTTTCCCGACGAATTCGAATTGGAGTTGGAATTTGAGTTGGAATTGTTGCTGATTACGTCGCGCGTCGTATCGCCTTTTTTCTTGGTCGAATTTGTATTGGTTTTAGCGGTCTTTTTCGGTTTATCCGAAATCAATTCCTCGATTTTCTCGCTGTCATCCTGCTCGTTCGTGCTTTTCTTAATCGTCACCGGAAGCTCTTCGCCTTCGGGATTTGTTTTACTCGTCACGACCAGAATCATCTGCCCGGTTTTCACCGTGTCGCCCGCTTTCGGCAGTTGTTCCAAAATCGTATTCGGTTTTTCGGTGCTGTATCGGTCGGCGCGTTTTTTCAATCGCAAACCGAGCGCGGCAAGCTCCTTTTCGCTTTCGTTCAAATCTTTGCCGGTGATTTCCGGTACTTTCATCTCCTGTCCCTGAAGCGACATATAAACCACGCCGACCGCGCCGACCGTAAATGCTCCGGCAAGCGCGATAACGATAAATAATTTTCCAAACGCTGACGCGCCTTTTTTAACAAAACTCATTGTTGTAATTGTATTTTTGCGAAAACGAAATTAAAGCCCGCAGCTTTTAGGGGAATAGTCTGTTTAGACTTTACCAAAAAGCCGCTTTTTTTCAAACACGGTAATGAAAAATCCGTCAGTTTTATCCGTTTGCGGAAACGTCCGCGCGTAACCTTCCGTCGTCAGAAATCTTTCGCCAATCGGCGGCGCGACTCGTTCAAATTCGGTATTTTCCGCCGTGAATCTTTCGCTGACCGATTCGTTTTCCTCACGTTCGAGCGAACAGGTCGAATAAATCAGTCTGCCGTTTTTTTTCAAAACCTTTGATGCGTTTTGTAATATGCGAAGTTGTTTTTCCGCTAATTCGGCAAAATCGGTTTCCTGCAAAAAATATCTAATCTCAGGATTGTGCCGGATCGTTCCCGTTCCCGAACACGGCGCGTCAACCAAAACAGCGTCAAAAGTTTCATCGGCAAACGGCAAATCTTTCTCCGCATCGTAGCGCAGAATCTTTATAAAACCAGCCGCTTGCCGGCGACAATTCGCCTGCAAAGTCTTCGCGCGATGCTCGTATAAATCACCCGCGACAAGCAAGTTTTGTCTTGCATCTTTAACCTTTTGCCGTGCGATATAAGTTGTTTTGCTTCCCGGCGCGGCGCAAACATCTAAAAACAATTCGCCTTCCTGCAAATTTACAGTTTGCGCGACGAGTTGCGAGCCTTCGTCCTGAAAATATATTTTCCCTTCGGCGGCGTAAACGCGCAGCATTTCATTTGAATTTGCAACTTTTCCACGCGCCTTCGACTATTTCCGATTTTGATAATTTCCAAGCCGAGTTTACTCAAAGTCTCCGCCGTATTATCTGCCGATTTAACGGTCAATCTGAAAATCGAATCGGGCGTTTCGTTGTTTGCGGCGGCAAGTTTTTCCGTTTCAGCAATGCCGAATTGCTTTATCCAGCGTTCGATCAACCAGCGCGGA
This sequence comes from Pyrinomonadaceae bacterium, assembly GCA_963761145.1. Taxonomy (GTDB): domain Bacteria; phylum Acidobacteriota; class Blastocatellia; order Pyrinomonadales; family Pyrinomonadaceae. The sequence continues at coordinate 208,554 of CAVXFU010000008.1, read as the reverse complement.
TGCGAAGTTTCGACGGAAATTCGTTCGATTTCGTCCGTAAAATTCAGTTCGACTTTCTCGCGCGTGTATTTCCGCAAAATCGCGTTGACAAAACCTTTCGCGGAAATCTTTTTCGCCTTGACTGCCAAATTGACCGAATCGTTGATCGCCGCGTGCGCCGGAACTTTGTCGAGATAAATCAATTGATAAAGTCCGAGCCGCAGAATAATTTTTATCGCCGCATCTATTTTTTTCCCGCCAGTTAATCGTTCAATCGTTTGGTCGAGATAAATTTGCCGACGCAAAACGCCGAGCGTCAAATTGTGGCAAAGTGCGCGGTCTTTCGGTTCGAGATTTTCTTCGTAAATCGGCAAAAGCACCGACGAAAAGGCTTTTTCATTTTCTATTTTCGTGAGAATTTCAAAGGCGGCGATGCGGGCTGGCGATATTTTCATTTTTTAATCTTTTTCTGTGGCGGATTAACGGTCAGCGGACGCACGTCTTCAGTTTTTCCCGGCTGTAAATTGGTGTCAACCGCGATTCGGTCGTCGAAAACGAAACACTCGCCTTCCCAGAGCGATTCATCGGCAGATGTTTCTTCCAGATATTTCAAAATACCGCCTTCGAGCTGGTAAATTTCCTCGAAACCCATTTCCTTCATCCACGGCGCAAATTTTTCACAGCGAATTCCGCCCGTGCAAAACATCGCAATTCGTTTATGTTCCGCCGGATTAAAGTTTTCCTCGACGAATTTCGGCAAATCCGAAAACTTTTCAATTCGCGGATTTACGGCGTTCTTAAATGTCCCGACTTCGACTTCATAATCATTCCGCGCGTCGAGAATTATCGTGTTTTTATCGGAAATTATTCGATTCCAATCCGCCGCCGCCGTATGCGTGCCGATTCCCTTTTCGATTTCAACTTGGCGGCGCAGCGCAACTATTTCGTTTTTAATCCTGACTTTCGCCTTCAAAAACGGGCGTTCGGCGTCAAACGAGGATTTATAAGTCAGACTCGTTTCAAATACCTTTTCGAGTATCTCGATAAACTTTTCAACATCCGGCGACAAACCCGCGACCGTCGCGTTATAGCCTTCTTCGGCGATGAGAATCGTGCCTAAAATCGAAAATTCGTCCATCGCCGATTTCAGCGCGGCTTTTATTTCCGGCAGATTTTCCAATCGCCTGAATTGATAAAAAGTAATAATTTGAATGTTCGGTTGGGACATTATTTAATGATTATTCACCCAATTTTTCGCCGATCTGCATTTTGATTCCGTTCAGAAAATCGCGCGTCGTCATTCGTTTTTTTCCTTCTAATTGCAGTTCTTCGATTTGCAAAACGGTTTGATTTCCGCAAGCCACGATAAGTTTGCCGCCTTTCGCCGCAATGATTTCGCCGGTGTTTTCAACGCCAAAATCTGCATTCGCAGTTTCATGCGCCTTCCAAACCGTCAGTTTTTTATCCTGATATTTCGTGTGCGCGGTCGGAAACGGCTGAAATCCGCGCACTCGATTATTAATCTCCGCCGCCGATAAGCTCCAATCAATCGCGCCGTCTTCCTTTCTCATAATCGGCGCGAACGTCGCCTGCGAATCGTCCTGCGGCTGCGCGGTCAGTTCATCGAACATCGCCAGAGTTTCCGACAATAAATCCGCGCCGAGAAATGATAGACGCGTCATTAAATCAATTGCATTTTCGTCCGTTTCGATTTCGATTTCGCGCTGAAGCAGAATCGCGCCGGTGTCCAAACCTGCATCCATCTGCATCGTCGTTACGCCGGTTTTCGATTCGCCATTAACAATCGCCCAATTTACCGGAGCCGCGCCGCGATATTTCGGAAGCAGGGAAAAATGCACGTTGATTGCGCCTTTCGGAAACGCCTGCAAAAAAGTTTCGGGCAAAATTCGACCGTAAGCGACGACGACGGCGACATCGGCGTTATGAGATTTGAAAGTTTCGAGCGCGTCGGGCGTTTTGATTTTCGTCGGCTGTAGAACCTTTATATCGTTTTGCAGCGCAAATTCTTTGACGGGCGAAAACGAAATTTTGTTGCCGCGCCCCGAAGGTTTGTCGGGCTGCGCGTAAACCGCGACGACTTCGTGACCGTCGTTTATAATTCTCTCCAAACTCGTCACCGACGCTTGCGGCGTTCCCATAAAAACTATTTTCATAACGAAACTTTTATCATAAAGAAAAAAGGCAAAGACGTAAAATTTACATCTTTGCCGTTAATTTTTGCCGCCGGTAATTCTAAAAAGCGCAGTGATAATTTGAACCTTCAAAAACTTTTGTCCATTTACCGTCGCGGCGCGAATAGGCTTTGAAATTACTGCCTTCGAACGATGGTGAATATGTAAAAATTTCGGCGGTCGTGTCGCCGTCGTATTCGAGCGCGTCGAGCAGAAGCTCGTGATAAATGCCGTCGTCAATGCTATTTATCTCGCTGCCGCTCATCAGCTCATCCTGTTTAACTGCTTTGAAATCGCTGTAGCCGAATGAGTATTTTCCGTTCGCGCCTTTATCGGCGATAAAGAATAAAAGAGCGCGTGAAGTTGTCGAAGTTTCGACCCAGAACGAGCCGACCAGTTCCGCTTTCTTGTCGTTATCAACGTCGAGCGCGGTCAGATTTTGATATTTCAGGTCTTTCGCCGTGACGTTGTTTTTGGTAAATTCGTTGCGAACCAGCGTTTCGATTTCAGCGCGTTCGGCGGCAGTCGGCAAGCGGCGCGTTCCCGAAGCGGTGTTATCAGCCGTTCCGTTCGTCGCCAAACCCATTACCATTCCTTTCAATTTTGATTTTGCTGATTGCGTCGTCACGGTCGCCATATTTTTCGCGCAGTCGGATTTCGGATTAGAACTGACAACCGTGACCGTTCCCGCGTCTGCCGCGCCGAAAATCAAGCGATAAGTCGTTTTCGGCGTGTAATAAGATTTAACAAATGCGTTCAAATCCTTCACTTCAGCGTCGCCGCCCGTCGCCGGTTCGAGAGTTCCTTTGTCAATCACACCAATCGGTTCGAGCGTTTTGCCGTCATCCAGCACGGCGAAAACTATTTCCTGCGGCTTAACCTTTTGATTTTTCGACGGACGCTTTTTCTGCGCAACGGCAAACGAGGCGATGAGCAGAACTAATAGAAAACCGTAACCCAATTTAGCAAAGTTGCTTTTTCTCATACATTTTCCCTTTTTTTTCTAAATAATTTGATATTTTTAACTTGTTGAAACACTTGCCGTAAACAATAAATCCACTAAATCAAACGCTTTTTTCACTCGCCCGTGCTTTGAGCAGATCAGCAGCATCTGAACGCGGCACAGCAATGAATATTTTTAGTACCTGATAAGCTGAATTTGATTCAGCCAACCTGAAAAATTGTCAGGCGTGCGGCATTTAAGATTATAACCGAGATTGTCATTTTAGACGCAAGGCTTCACGCATTACATAAAAAGTCCAATTTTCTTCCATCACGCCGCGCACCAGATAACTGCCCGCGCCGGTCGCAAAAATCGCCACGTCTTCGCCGCCGTGCGTTTCGTCGTTCAAAGGAATCGCCGCTTCCTGTTTGTAATCCGGATTCGTCACCGTTTCCTGCGTCAAAGTTTGGCGCGTTCCGCCGACATAACCTTTTCCGTTAGCATAATTAAGTGTCGTAAACGGCTGTTTATTTTTATCGTTCTTCTCTTTTTCCTCGACTAAACCGTCGTTGCCGGTTTCTCTGACCAAACCCAAAATATTATTTCCGCGAATCGGATAACCGCCCATCGTAAAAGTGTGGCTGTGGTCGGCGGTGACGATGATTAAAGTTTCCTTCAAGTTTACTTTTGAAAGCGCGGCGCGGACGGCGTTTGATAATTCAATCGTGTCGGTCAGAGCGCGAAACGCGTTGCCGTTGTGATGCGCGTGGTCAATTCTGCCCGCTTCGATCATCAGAAAAAATCCTTTTTTATTTTGTGAAACGACATCAATCGCTTTGTTTGTCATCTCGCTCAACGAAGGCTCGCCCGCTTTATCGTCGGTGCGGTCGTATTCGTGCTTCAAATGCGAAGGCTCGAAAAGTCCGAACAGATGTTTCGTTTTCTTCGCGTCAATCGCATCGAATTGTTTTTTGTTCCAAACGTAATTCGCATCTTTATATTTTGTCGTCCATTCCTTCGTTAAATCGCGCCCGTCCAATCGCTCGCCCATTGTATCGGCGTATTCCGGGTCGCTCTTTTGATTGGAAATAAATTTCGTCCGACCGCCGCCGAGCGCGACTTCCAAACCGTCGCCGTATGGAAATTCGATTAACTGACGCGCGATGTCGGGGAAATTATTTTGTCTGGCATCTTCGCGCAGATTCGCGTCCGATTCCCAATCTCGATGCGCCGAATGCGCGTAACACGCAGCTGGCGTGGCGTGCGTCAGACGCGCCGTGGTCACCACGCCGGTTGACATTCCTTTTTCTTCCGCCATTTCCAAAAGCGTTTTTGTTTCATTGCCTTTGACGGTTTTGTAATCGCCGATGACGACGTTTTGATTGACGGAAATAATTCCCTCGTCGGTTTTGATGCCCGAAATAATTGCGCTCATCGTCGGCGCGGAATCTGAAGTCTGCTGGTTCGCACTGTAAGTTTTCGACAAAGCGACCGACGGAAACTGTTCAAAACTCAGCTGATTTTCCTCGCCGCTTTCGCCGCGCATCTGACCTTCGAGAATTCTGGAAGCCGTCAAGGTCGTCACGCCCATTCCGTCGCCGATGAATAAAATTACGTTTTTCGCGCGCTTGCCGAAATTCTTTTGATTTTTAATTCGCTCGACAAACGCTGCGCCGTCGCGTCGCCACATTTCCGGCGATTCAGCGCGTTTCGTCGGAAACGGCATCGAACTTTCGGTTTGCGGATTTTTTGGCGCGGTCTGCATTTCCGCTTTCGGAATCTGATCAAACCCCAAAATCAACGCGCCGATCATTACGAACAAAATTAAAAATTTATACCTCAACAGTCGTTTTTTCATATCGTGAATTATCAATCTGCAAATCTATAAAAAGTCGCCCGCGCCATACACAATCAAATTTTCTGATTCGTTTCGTGTATCACGCGGGCAAATTTCTTTTTAATACAGACGGTTATTTTTTATCTTCAAAAATCGAAAGATATTCGCCGTAGCCTTCTTCTTCCAATTTATCAACCGGAATAAAACGCATCGCCGCCGAGTTCATACAATAACGCATTCCGGTTTCGGTCGGACCGTCGTTAAAAATATGTCCGAGATGCGAATCGGCGTTCTTTGAACGAACTTCCGTGCGCCGCATTCCGAACTTCGAATCGGTTTTTTCGGTAAAATTCTCCGCCACCAGCGGACGATCAAAACTCGCCCAGCCGCAGCTCGAATCGAATTTTTCCTTCGACGAAAAAAGCGGTTCGCCCGAAACTATGTCAACGTATAAACCGTCTTCCCTGTTATCCCAATATTCGTTGCGATGCGGCGGTTCCGTTCCTTCATTTTGCGTCACATCGTATTGCATCGGTGTTAATTTCTCTCGCAATTCTTCGTCGCTGGGTTTCGTATAATTTTTCATAAATAATTTCCCTTGTTCTTAATGGAACGCTGTCATCTTGTCGTTAATAAATTTTCCATTTAAATTAATCGAACGCTTTTTGATATTCGCCGTTAAGATGCAAGCGTACATTTTCTAAAACGCTTTCGCGCTTGTGTCACCAGCCGTTAGAACATCTTTGTCCTCGCTACGGGTCGCGCCGATCTTTTCCGACACCAATTTTCCCTGCATAAACTGCAAAAGATATTCGCGTCCGCCCGCTTTTGAATCAGTTCCCGACATATTAAATCCGCCGAACGGGTGAACACCGACCAACGCGCCGGTGCATTTACGATTAAAATAAAGATTGCCGACATGAAATTCGTTACGCGCCTTTTCCAATTTTCCCTCGTTCGCCGAATACACCGCGCCGGTCAAACCGTATTGCGTGTCGTTGGCAATTTCAAGCGCGTGGTCAAAATCTCTCGCCTTGATAACGGCTAAAACGGGCGCGAAAATTTCTTCCTGTTCGACCGTTGATTTTGGCGCGACGTTATCAATAATCGTCGGTTCGATGTAAAAACCTTTGGCGCTGTCGCCGTTGCCGCCAACGATTAATTTGCCGCCTTCTTCCACGCCTTTCGTAATCGCTTTGAGTGCGTTATCAAACGATTTTTGATTGATAACGGCAGTCATATTCGTATCTGCATCGGTCGGCAATCCGATTTTCAACTCTTTGGTCAGCGCAACGACTTTTTCCATCAAGTCATCGTGAACCGATTCGTCCACAATCAAACGCGAACACGCCGAGCATTTCTGTCCCTGAAATCCAAACGCGGCTTGGACAATTCCCGTCGCCGCCGATTCCAAATCGGCTTCCGAATCAACGATAATCGCGTCTTTGCCGCCCATTTCCGCCACGACACGCTTCATCCAATTCTGACCTTCGCGCTTTTTCGCGGCTTCTTCGTAAATATGCAGACCGACCGCTTTTGAACCCGTAAACGAGATAAATCGAATCTTCGGACTCTGCACCAAAAGTTCGCCGACTTTTGCGCCGCTGCCGACGACAAAATTGACGACACCTTTCGGCAGACCGATTTCTTCGAGGATTTCCATAAATTTATAAGCAACCGTCGGCGCGTCGGGCGAAGGTTTCAAAACCGTTGTGTTGCCGCAAACAACCGCCGCCATCGTCATTCCCGCCATAATCGCCAGAGGGAAATTCCACGGCGGAATAATCGCGCCGACACCGAGCGGAATATATTCAAACCGGTTATCTTCGCCCGCCAACTTCGTAATCGGCTGTTTTTCTGCCCAACGCAGCATTTCGCGCCCGTAAAGTTCAAGAAAATCAATCGCTTCCGCCGTATCGCCATCGGCTTCCGCCCACGTTTTTCCCGTCTCGAAAACCATCCAGGCAGAATAATAATGCTTTTTCTCTCGGATAATCTGCGCCGCCTTAAAAAGATATTCGGCGCGTTCAGATGCCGAAACATTGCGCCACGTTTTAAACGCTTCGGTCGCCGCGTCAATCGCTTTCGCCGTCAAATTTTCGCTGTCCGCATCCGCATCCGAAAATCGCCCGATAATCTGCGCCTTTTTCAGCCGGATTAATGCTTTCAAATTTTGCGTCAACCGAAATCTTTTCGCCATTGATAATGACCGGATATTCGCGCCCCAATTCGCCGCGCACCTGTTCAATTGCCGCCCGCATCGCGTCAGCATTTTCCGCTTTTGAATAATCAACAAACGGTTCGTTTTTAAATTCGTCTAATGTTTTTTGTGTTTGCATAATTTTCTCTCTGTTAAATATTCTACTTTATTTACTCCCATTTTCCCGTTTTCTGTAATCGCTTGATTTTACGTTTCGCCATTTCGCGTTTCAAAACGGTCATTCTGTCGAGAAAAACAACGCCGTCGCAGTGGTCGGTTTCGTGCAGAATACAGCGCGCCGTCAATTCTTCGCCGTCGAGTTCAAACCAATTTCCCATAACATCCTGCGCCCGCAAAACGGCGCGTTGGCTGCGCGTTACCGGCACGTAGATTCCGGGAAACGACAAACAACCTTCGTCGCCGGTTTGCTCGCCTTCCGCGTAAACAACTTCGGGATTAATCGCCGCGAGTTTCTGCGATTCGTCTTCGCCGCCCGAACAATCCATCACAAAAATCCGGCTTGACACATCAACCTGCGGCGCGGCTAAACCCACACCATTCGCTTCATACATCGTCTCGAACATATCGGCGACTAAAGCTTTCAGTTTATCGTCAAAATGCTCGACCGGTTTTCCGACGGCGAGCAAAACCGGCGCGGGATAATTCACAATTTTCAACAGCGACATTATTCCATTTTATAAGCAAGGCAGGAAAAGGCAAAATCTCAATTTTCAATTCGCTCGCCGCGACGATTTCGCTCGCCGCCCATTTCGCGTTTGGCGCGAGCGCGATTATTTATTCGGTTGTCCGCATCAAAAATAAGTTTTTCGCAAAAGAATTTACCAGATGAAATGCTTTTCCATTTTACTGAATCTCAGCCAAACGGCGAAAGTTTTGCGCGATTTGAAATCGGTTTGAGCGATACGTTTTTCATTCGCGCGGCTCGCCAATTCTCGAATATCGAAATCGAATTTTGCGAAAACAAAATCTTTCTTTCCCGAATAAAAAATTAACTTCGATCGTTCAAATTTCGCCGCATTTCGCGCTAAATTCGTCAGCACTTTTTGCTGCAGAAAGCCAGTGAAGGCGACGGCATCTTCGAGAGCTTTTTTGTCACTCGGCACATTGAAAGTCGGCGCGAATTCGCGGAATAATTTCACAAAAGATTCGGCTAAAATTTCTCCGGTCAAAGGCAAAAGTTTTTCCGTTTCACGCAGGCGTTTCCAGACGACCGATTCGGCGAAAAAATTCAATTCGGCGGGCAGAATTTCCGAGAGTTCGGCGATTTCCGTTTCGGATAAATTATTGATTTTGCCAATGTTTTGCGGCGCATCAAAAAACTCACGGCGCAAATTTTCATCCGTATAAATCCGCGCCAGAAAATTTTGCACGTTGTGCAGACTCATCGCAATTTATATTTTAACAGCCGACGATTTTTGATTGAAAATTTGTTTTGCCGTTGCTATTTCGTCTAAAATCTCCGCGAACGGCGGAAAATTTTCGTCGCGTTCGAGAATCGCGCCCTTTATGTTCGCCCGTCGGCAAACTTCGCGGAAAACTTCCCAGATTTCCGCATCGGTTCGATGCCCGTGCGCGTCAATCAAACGGTCGTTGTGCCGGTGCGAGCCGACAAAATGAAGCTGAACGATGCGTTCGGTCGGCAGTTCGTCGAGAAATTCGCGCCAGTCGAAATCGAAGTTTTTTGAATTGATATACAAATTCGTCACATCGAGCAAAAGACCGCAATCGGTTTCTTCGAGAATGCGGCGAATAAATTCCGTTTCGGGCATTTCTGATGACGGAAAGCGCACGTTATAAGTGATATTTTCTAAAATCAGCGGCGTGTTTATTCGCTTTTTAACGTGGTAAATATTTTTGACAAATACTTTCAACGCTTCGTTTGTAAACGGAACAGGCGCGAGATGCCCGATTTCCCTGCCGCCCGAATGCGTAAAACATAAATGCTCGCTGAACCACGGCGGATTCGTTTTTTCGACAAGCGCGGCGAATTTTTCGAGATAAATTTCGTCAATGCCTTCCGCGCTTCCGAGCGATAAATTCAAACCGTGCGGAATCAGCGGGAAATGTTCGTTTAATAAATCGAGTTCGGCGAGTTTTTTCCGGTTCGCGTCGAAATAATGGTCAGCCGTAATTTCGAGAAAATCAATTTTGTCCCGGTGCAAAAACAAATCGGCGCGAAACGGTTCGCGGAAACCGATGCCGACACCGAGTTTTGGAAGATTTTTTTTCATTTAAATTTCAGTCGAAATCAACCGCCGCAACCGCCGCCGCAACCGCCGCAGCCAGAACCGCAACTGCTTCCGCCGCCGTCGCCCGATGAGCAGCTGCCTGAACCGCAACCCGAACCGCACGAACCGGTGCTGACTGCCGACTGGTTTTGCGCCCTTTGAAACGCCGTATTGTAATCGCTGTATATCGTTCCTGCGAGAGCCGCGCCGCCGAACACGCCGACCGAAAGCAGAAACGGATCAACCGCCGCAAACGTCGCCGATTGATTGTTAACAAGATTGTGGCTTGAATGTTTAATGCGCTCGAAGGCAAGCTGCAAACGTTCGAGATAAGTTTTGCCAAGAGTCGTCAGGCGCGGCATTTTCGCCGCTTTTCCCATCAAAAACATTCCGATTATCGTAACAACAACTATTCCCCAAATATTACTGTGTCCGTTATACAGCGCGGCGATAAATTTATACGCGCCAAGACCGGCGAAAATTAAAAAAGCCGTTCGCGCCAGCCGCATATTTTGCGTTTTCATTTCCTCGTCGGGAAAGAAATGACTCATTTCGAGCCGCGCCTGATAAGTTTCGGCATACGGCAGCAGCGTGTTCGTCAAACCATTTTTACCGAAAAGTTCTTTTATTTCGCGTCTGCTCGAAAACCAGCCGAGCGCGGTTTTTTCGAGCGGCGACAACGTGTTACGGTCAAAATCAGCGTTGGTCGGAAGGATGTGCGAAGTTTTATCTTCGTTGACGATTTTCAGCAGATTTTTTTGAGTCAGCGAAAAAATCAAAGCCCGCGCCAGCTCGTTCGCGCCGCCGCGCAGATAGGCGATTTCAAATGGGTCGGGTTTCGGCGGAATCGGCGGCAATGCAAAATGCGTTGTTTTATCGAGCCGGTTTATTAAAATCCGGTATCCGATAATTGTCCAACCGATAAAAATGCTGTAGAAAATTAGAAAATACGGTCCGTATAAGTTAGCAAGCGGATTATCAAAAAGGAAGTCCATCAAAAATTTCCTCCAAATTTATTCTATCCGTTGTTGACTACGTATTTCTACAACTTTTTGTTTTCTTTGTAACAAAAAATTAAGGCGCCGATTTTTATGCAATCGCCGCCTGTACGTTTGAACGTTTTTGAACAAATTAATTATTCTGCCGGAAGTTTTGCCATTTCGGTTTGCGTCCAATCGCACAAAACTTTTTTGTCGTCTTCGGAAAGGACGGCATCGCGGTGAATCCACAAATATTGATTGTGCGGCATTTCGCCCATCGTGACCTGCTCACAGGTTTCTTCAAGTTTTTTGCGTTTTCTTCTGGCGTTATAAGTATTCCAAACGGAAAAATTCATTTCGCGGCGACCTTCTTCGATATGATTTGCCAGCAGCCACGAAAACGGCGCGACATTGGAATACCACGGATAGACGGTTTCGTTTGAATGACAATCATTGCACGAACGCTTCAAAATCGCCTGCACATTTTCGGGAACCTGTGTCGTCGCTTCCAATCTTTCGGCGGCGTTAACCGGCGGATTTACTTTGCCAGGGCGATAAAATTGAATGGCGATAAACGCGACGATTACAACAATAACAGCAATTTTCAAAAATTTTTTCATATATAATTCTTCGTCCGCCGATGAACACATTTTAACATAAATCCAAATGAAAGAACCGCACGTTTGATGTGCGATTCTTTCAATTCGTTTTATTGTCAGTTGGAGCGAAATAAATCTATTTCTGATAGCTGACGCGCCAGATTTTTTTGCCGCCGTCGTCCGCAATTAAAAGCGAACCGTCGGAATTTACCAAAAGACCGACCGGTCTGCCCCAAACTTCCTGCGAACTTTCGTCGGGCAGCCAACCCGTTACGAAATCTTCGTAACCGTTGCCGACTAATTTTCCGTTCTCGAAATTGACGCGAATGATTTTGTAACCCGTCAGTTTTTCCCGATTCCAACTGCCGTGCAGCGCGACGAACGCGTCGCCTTTGTATTCGGCGGGAAACATCTCGCCGGTGTAAAACTGGATGCCGAGCGCGGCAGAATGCGATGTGATCAAAACGTCCGGCACAGTTGGAATTAACCTGGTTTCCTCTTTGCGGCGCGGGTCTTTGTTATTTCCGAGATAATAATACGGAAAACCGTAAAATCCGCCGTCTTTGACCGCTGTGACATAATCGGGAACAAGATCGTCGCCGAGACCGTCGCGCTCGTTAACCGCCGTCCAAAGCTGTCCGTTCGCCGGATTCCACGCCAAACCAATCGGATTTCGCAAGCCGGAAGCGAATAATCTGTAACCCGTTCCATCCGGGTTATACTCGGAAATTCCGGCGCGGCGTTCGTCTTTTTCGATGTCCACATTTCCCGAAGAACCGATTGAGACGTAGAGTTTTTTGCCGTCGGGTGAAAACAAAATGTTTCGCGTCCAGTGTTGATTATAGCCGCCTTCGGTCAGCGTAATGATTTTTTCGGGCGTGCCTTCGGCTTGCGTTTGTCCGGCTTTATATTTGAAACGAACAACCGAATCGGTGTTTGCGACATAAAACCAATCGCCGTTAAAAGCCATACCGAAAGGCTGACTGAGTTTGTCGGAAAACACGAAGCGCTCGTCTTTTGAGATCGTACCGTCCTTATTTTTGTCGCGCAGAATAATAACGGAGTTTGCCGCCGAATCCGCGAGAAACACATCGCCGTTTGGCGCAAGCGTCATCCAGCGCGGATATTTAAAGTCGCCTTCCGCGAAAACGGTCGCTTTAAATCCCTGCGGCAACGAAAGTTTCGCGTCTTTCGGCTGTGCGACGATTCTCGAATTACGTCTCGCGCTATCCGTCGCGTACGGTTTCGGCAAATCGGCGGCTTTGATTTGAAAAGTCTGCAATTTGTCGGAATTGACGATTTGCGGCGCGGCTGCCGATTCGCTCGTCGTTTTCGGTTTGGTCTGGCAAACCGTCGTTAAAATTGAGGCTTGTCCGATTAAAATGGCGGCGCATATTTTTTTAATTTTGTTTGTTTTCATTTATACTTCCCCTGTTTTATTATGTCTGAACTTTTGTCGCTAATAACTAATGATAAACATTCCGCGATGCCTGAGACAAGACGCGTCGGCGAACTCGGCGAACAACTGGCGGCGCGATTTTTGACCAAAAGCGGTTATCGGCTCGTTTTGGCGAACTTCAAAACTCCGATTGGCAGAAACTCGAAAGGCGTTTCGGTGACGGGCGAAATTGATATAATCGCGCTCGATTCGGATAATGTTTTGTGTTTCGTCGAAGTCAAAACGCGCAGTTCCGACGAATTCGCCGCGCCGATTGCCGCCGTTGATTTACGCAAACAAAGGCAGATCACCCGCACGGCGCGAATGTATCGAAAGACTTTCCGGCTCGAACAAGCGAAATTTCGCTATGATGTCGTCAGCATCGTTTTGAAAAAAAATGAACCGCCGAAAATAGAGCTTTTCAAGAATTTCTGGAACGACGCGAAGTTTCGCAAACGATTTTGGACTGATGATTTTTAGCCGTTAAGTTTTTCAGTTATCTTGAAACTATTAAATTTCGCTTCGCGTAGATTTCTAATGCAACCCCGAATTCAAACAAAAAGGAGAGAATTTATGTTCAAGCGAATTCTGATTTACACATTTCTATTTGCATCTTTTACTTTTATAAATATGGAAACTAAAGCCCAAATGCCCGCGCTCGTTGACCGTGAGTTGTTTTTCGGCAACCCTGAGATTGGCGGCGCGCAAATTTCGCCCGACGGCAAATTTATCGCTTTTATCAAGCCTTTGAACGACGTGCGCAACGTTTGGGTAAAAGGCGTGAACGAACCTTTTGACAAGGCAAAGCCGCTGACCGAAGAGAAAAAACGTCCAATCAGCGGATTTTTCTGGAGTTGGGAAAACAAGGTTCTTTTCGTCAAGGACACCGACGGCGACGAAAATTTTAATGTTTATACGGTGAATCCGGCAGACGCGGCGGGCGGAATTCCGCAGGCAAAAAATTTGACGAACGCGGCGAAGGTGCAGACGCAGATTATTCACGTTCCGAAGTCCGAGCCGGATTTTATATACATCGGCATTAACGACCGCGATCCGGCTTGGCACGACATTTATAAAGTCAAGATTTCGACGGGCGAAAAAACGCTCGTGCAGCAGAATAACGACCGTTTTACCGGAATGACTTTTGATAACGCCGACAAACTGCGGCTCGTTTCGCGCTCGGCGGCGAACGGCGACACGGAAATTTTGAAAATTGACGCGGATAAATTCACGAAAATCTATTCGTGCAATGTGTTTGAAACGTGCGGCGCGGTGCGATTTCATAAAGACAACAAGCGAGTCTATCTGGAAACGAACACGGGCAGCGCGGATTTGACGCGCCTCGTGCTGTTTGATCCAGAAACTTTGAAGGAAGAGTTGGTCGAAACAGACCCTTTAAAACACGTAGATTTCGGCGGCGCGGTTTTCTCCGAAGTCACCGACGAATTAATCGTGACGAGTTACAACGATGAACGGATTCGCCGCTACTGGAAAGACAAAATCTTTGAAGCCGATTACAAATACTTGCAGAGCGAATTGCCGAATATGGAAATCGGTCTGGGCAGTTCGACCCGCGACGAAAATCTTTGGATCGTTAATGCTTACAGCGACACCGAACCCGGCTCGACGTATCTTTACGACCGCAAGGCGAAAAAGCTGGACAAGCAATACACGATTCGTGAAAATCTGCCGCGTGTCGCGCTTTCGCCGGTCAAACCGATTCGCTATAAATCTTCGGACGGAATGGAAATTCCCGCTTATCTGACTTTACCGAAAGGCACGAGCGGGAAAAATCTGCCGCTTTTGGTGATTCCGCACGGCGGACCGTGGGCGCGAGATTCGTGGGGATTTAACTCAATCGCACAGTTTTTCGCCAATCGCGGTTACGCGGTTCTTCAGCCGAACTTTCGCGGTTCGACCGGTTACGGCAAGAAATTTATTGACGCGGGAAATTTACAATGGGGCGATAAAATGCAGGACGATATTACGTGGGGCGTGAAATATCTGGTCGGCGAAGGCATCGCCGACAGCAAGCGCGTCGGCATTCTCGGCGGCAGTTACGGCGGTTACGCAACCTTAGCGGGCGTGACATATACGCCGGATTTGTATGCGGCGGCGGTGGCGATTGTCGCGCCTTCGAATCTGAACACTTTGCTCAATTCGATTCCGCCGTATTGGGATTCGTTCCGCCAGACTTTTTATAAACGAATGGGCGACCCGTCAACCACCGAAGGCAAAGCGCGTCTCGAACGTCAATCGCCGCTCAATCACGTTGATAAAATTAAAACGCCTTTGATGATCGTGCAGGGCGCGAACGATCCGCGCGTGAAAAAGACCGAAGCCGATCAAATTGTCATCGCTCTTCGCAATCGCAATTACCCGATTCAATATATTCTTGCCGACGACGAAGGACACGGATTTCAGCGTCCGGTCAATAATATGGCGATGTTTGCGGAAGCGGAAAAATTCTTAGCGAAATATTTGAAAGGTCGCTATCAGGAAACGTTGACCGATGCCGCCGCAAAGCGTCTGAAGGAAATCACGGTTGACGTAAAAACTGTCTCGATGGCGAAAACTGTTTCAATGAATGACGCGCCGACCGTCAACATTAGCGGCAAATGGAAGTTGACGGCGGAAACCGGCGAAATGTCAATTCCCGTTACGCTTGATCTCAAACAAACGGGCGCAACTTTAAGCGGCTCAATGTTCTCCGAACACGGCAGCGGCACGATGTCTGAGGGCAAAGTCAGCAGCAACAAAGTTTCGGGCATCTTCAAAGCCGAAATTCAGGGCAACCCGATGGATTTGCAGATGGAAGGCACGGTTAACGGCGAAAAAATGACCGGCACATTAATCGGCGCAGGTCTGCCGCCGCTGACATTTACGGCGACGAAAGATAAATAATTCGTTGCTCATATCAAAATGTAAATGACGGCGAAAGAATATTCGTCGTCATTTTTTATTTATCTTTAAACACAAATCAGCTAGAATGCCGGAAAGGAAGAAATGCTATGCGAAAATTTGTTTTTACAGTCGTGATTATCGCAGTTGCGGCAATTGGTTTCTTTCTCGGACAGCAATCGAAATCGGCGGCAAGTTCCGAACCGGCTATAATCGGCGATAACAAAAAGCCTGATTTGATTCAATTAATCCGGGAACAGAACGTCAGCAGCGTTGTAAGCTGGGAACGAGACGACAAAAAGTTTTTCGGCGTGACTCGCGGGCTGAACGAACCGTGCGAAAAAGATTCTATATTAAAGTCCTGCGAGCAATTTTCTATCTACGACGAAAACAATAAAGTTGCTTATAAATTAAAAGACATCAGCATTATGTTTGAGGGATTTAACAGGTTCACACCAAATGCATCTCAAATAATGCTTCGGCAAAACGGCGGCGGAACTGACGATTTTCTCACCGTTATTGATTACAAAGACGGAAAATTTACCGAGCTGCCGATGAGTTCGGAAACACAGCTTCGCGGCGTATATTGGACGATGCCCGAATATCGAACCGGCGCGGACGCACCATATTTCAAACCGTCACAGCTTATCGTCATTCAGCAAGGCGGCGGTTCTGACCCGAATCCGTCAGCGGCGGTATTTCGTTACAGGAACAATAAATTCCAAAAAGTCGGCGAAATTCAGATGCAGGAACTCGGCGATTTTATCGAAACACAGCTTAATAAAAAGGCGAAATAAGTGAAAACGCAGGGAGTTTTGTAAAATGAAAGATTTAACAAACAATTCGGATTTTTCTAATTTCAGGTCGAACAAACTCAATCAAAATCTGGTATGGGCGTTCATCGTGCCGGTGATACTGGCGTTCAACTGCATCGGTCTGCGGGAATATCTGGAAGTACAGGCGAAAGCACAATGCCCGCCGCCAGGCGAAGGCGGTTTCTCGTTTGATTTATATGGCAGCGCACAGTTTAGCTTCCTTGATATTGGAGGCACGATTCAATGCGCTTCCGACAATATCCAGTTGTTCTACAAAATATTAGGAGTTTCTGCTTTTATCTTTATCTGTCTTTCGACTATGCTTCCCGTAATTTTATATCGCCGCCGCCGTCCGGTTAAACCGCCGGAACTTTTCGGTTAGGTCTAATTTCAAGCAATAATAAAAATCAAACCGCGTTCGAAATAATTTTCAAAGCTCACCGCTGCCGCAGCTAATGTATAATCGAAATTTAGCGGAGCAGACGGAGTTTTATGAATTCGGGGACGAGTATTTTACTGACAATGGCTGGTGCGGCAGTTCTCGCGCTGGTTTTTTTTGACATTTACGCCACAATTTTACGGGCGACGAAACATTCAGGACCTTTCAGCACAGGTTTGAATCGCGGTTTATGGTGGATTGCCCGCCACGCGACCCGAAATTTAGATCGCCGTCGTCGTCACAGACTACTTGCGCCAATTGGACCGTTATTGATGCCGACACTTATCACTTTTATTATTTTAATGATGCTGACAGGCTTCGCGCTGATTTATATTCCGCGAATGGAAAACGAATTTAAAATGGAGGATTCGGCGCGCGGCAACCTGATTTTTCAGGCTTTTTATTTCAGCGGCTCGACATTTTTTACACTCGGTTACGGCGATGTTACGCCGCTCAGCATTGCGATGCGAGTCGTTGCGGTCGTTGAGGCGGCAACCGGTCTGGCTATTATCTCGCTTTCGATAACGTATCTTTTAACTGTGTACGGCGCGTTGGAACGCAAACGCGCGATTGCCCTGAAACTTTATCATCAGGCGCGGCAGGGCGCGGACGTTCCGGGTTTTATTTCCAGTCATTTTTCTCGCGGGAAATTTCACAGCCTGACTGAATCTCTGCGCGATGCGACGCACGATTTGCAGGAACTTCTCGAATCGCATCTCGAACATCCGGTGATAAATTTCTTTCATCCGCCCGAAGTTTACAAAGGTTTTCCGCGTGCGCTGTTTGTCATTCTCGAAACGGTTGCCATTCTCAACTCGCATCTCAACGAAGCGGAATATCTTGAAGCAGGCGATCATCCCGACGTTTTGCTCGCCGGCGACAACGCTCGTTATGTACTCGCCGAACTGGTAACTTCGTTGAAACTACAAAATTGCGCCAACGATTCTTTTGAATCCGAAACAAAAACCATCCGGCGACGGCAAAAGAACTTTGACCGTGCATTGAGCGATCTCAAACAATCGCAAATCAAAATTTCGGACGACCTCGAAAAAGCGTTTGCGGAATACTCGGAAGATCGTGCCGAGTGGGAACGCCAGCTTTATCACTTCGCCGAATTTCTCGGATATGACTGGAACGAAGTAACCGGCGACCGCGACTTGGAAGACGCAACGGACGATGAAGTTATTGAAAGACACGAAGCCGTGAAAACTACGTCAGAGTCGTGAATTTGCCGTCAGAACCTGTAAACGTTCTTAATATTCAACCTTTAAATCGTCGCGTAAATTTTTGAAATAAATTTCCCGTTGAGAAAACTCTCCGGTTCGATTTGGCTTTGCAAAATCACGCCCTTGTGCCTGCCTTCTAAGAGCATCATCGCCGATTCGATCAGAGGGACGGCGGTCGTTGTCTGAATCGCCCGCAGAAAATGTCCGTTGATCTCCAAAGGTTCAATCAAAAACGCTTTTTCAATCAAACGCCGGGTGTTTTTATTGTCGAAACCTTCGACCGAGGCGTGAACCAGCACGAAATCATCTTCAACCGCCGGAACTTCCTGCAAGAATTTATCAAGCAGATTCTTCGACAGATTCTCATCGCCGGCAAATTGACGCAGAACGCCGTCAACCCAACTGTAATGCCCGACGTGCCGCAGAGTTTTATAATCAAGCCGTTTAGCTTTTTCGGTGAAAAAATCAGGCAAATCCGCCGCGCCGCCGCTCGTTAGATCGGCTTCATAAGTTCTGCCGCCGATAATTATCGTTTCGCGGTCGGAAAGCGCGGGTTGTTCGGTGATTTGAAAATCACGAATGACGCGCGACGGTTTGACGTATTCGGTCGCAACGCCAATCGGCGACCACGTAAAACCGTAAAAATGCGGCTGGTGCGCGTGCGCCGTCAATGCGCCGACCTTCATCCCGATTTTTTCCACCTTTTCATTATCAAACTCGGCGACGAATTTTTTATACAGAGACATTGCCAGCACGTTGATAAAACCGGGCGCGAGTCCGGTCTGCAAAACGAATCCGGTTTCCGCATCTTTCGCCAAACTGATTATCTCATCGGTTTCGGCGACGTATTCGGTCAGATTCGCATAGTGCATCTTAAAATCTTTCGCGTAACGCGCCATTCGCGGAGCCTGACTGCCCGGCGAACAGTCGAGCAGAATATCGCCGCCCGTAAAAGCGGCGTTCATCGCTTCGTTCGAGCCGTTTTTGCTCATCAAAATTGTTTCGAGCTTCGACCGTTTCGCAGAGTTTTGCAAAACGAAATCCTTCGCTTTTCGCAGATTTTCTTCCGATACATCACCGAGATAAATTTCAGTTTCAAACTCGCACCATTCGCGCAGCAAAAGCGCGGCGGCTTCCCCGATTCCGCCTGAACCGGCAATAAATATTTTCTTTGTCATTATTGAATTTTTATTTAGAAAAGTTGATAGTCCGCTGTTTGCGCGAAAATGATTTCCGCTCGTTTTACAAACAACTCATTGTTCCGTAACCCAACAAAAGCAGTTTGGCGTTACTCGCCTTTTTGCTCTTCGAGCTCATCCATCGCCGTCAGATTTTTGTTGGCTTCCTGCCGGAATTCACCGTTTTCGACATTGAATTCGCCTTCTGCGCGTGTCAGCGGATCGCCCGTTAAAATGCCGCCGATAGCTTCGATTTGTCCAAGAATCATCTGCCCGACCGATTCGAGATTTTCTGTGGTATGGTTTATTTCCGTTTCTTCAATTTCCGTTGTTTCTTCTGTCATAGTCAATAATTTTACAACGAAATCAACAAGATTGCGACCGGACGAATTTGTATTTTCGCTCGGTCGCATATTTGTGAAACGATTTCCAGATGGCTAACTTTCAACCTCGAAAGTTAAAATTAAAACCGGAAAAGAGTCTCTCTTGCGAAGTTTGTAAGATAACTTGAACCGAAAAATTAACTGTTGGTTAATTTTGATCTTCAGCCTCCGTATCGCCGCAGGTTTCGTCTGAAAAACCGTCGCCGTCGTCATCATCTTCAACGCACGGCTGTGTTTTGTCGTCCCATTTGCTGAAATCAACTTCAAAACTGTCGTTTCCTTTCATATTCAAATCCGTCGAATTAAATTTGATTTTAGTGCCGTCGGGGTTCGTTCGTTCGATTTCCACGTCGTATGCGTCTTCGTTTCCGTCGTTGTCTTTGAAATAGATTTTCAGCTCTTCAACGTCAATCGTCATCGTTAAAGTTTTGCCAGCGTCAATCGAAACGCCGCCGACTTCGAAACTGTAGCTCGGTTCGTTCGCGCCGTCGTCGGTCGTGAAATAAATCGAAGGCGTTTCGCCGTCCGCACTCGCCGTAAACGTGATTGAATCAAAGTCAGGCGAAATCGAAACGTTCAAATTTTCGTTCGGGTCAAGCATTATTTCGTCGAGTCCGACGACAAATCCGGGACCGGAAATTTCCAGATTCCCGTCAACTTCTTTTTTCAAATTTTTGCCGGAAATTGAAATCGTATAAGGCTTTTTCGCTTCGGGATGAAACGGCAGAGTATATTCGGGCGGCAGATTTGCGTCCAACCCGCCGTCAATGTATGTCACCTGCGCTCCTGCAATTTCGTTGACTTCGGCGGATTTCTGCGAATCGAAACCGATGCGTTTTCCCGTCGGGTCGGTAATCAGCAGACTGCCTTCGCCGTCCATCGAAATCGAGATTTCATCGCCGTTCGCTGACGAACCGCCAATGCCGCCTTCGGATTCCGCGTCTTCGCCGAACGGACATTCAAAACGATTTCGATTTCGGTCGCTCAATTTTTTAAGCGACATCGTTTGCGTCTGTTTGTTGCCGACATAATCACGCGCCGTGTCGTTCGGGTCATTCGCCGTTCGGTAACGCCATGATTCATTTTTCGTGTCAACGGTGACGAATCTCGTTTCACCGGGAAAATTATTGTCGTAAACGTGAATCATAAAAACACCGTTCCCATCATCTTCAATCGCAATCGGCACAATCGAATGACCACGCGTATATTGACCGTTGACGCGCATTCCGATGCCGAGCGTGTAAACATCCTTGCTTTCTTCGGCGAATGAATCGGCGATCAGTTTTAAGATTTGCGATGGCGGAAATGTAAAACTTTTCATCCGAAAAGTCGAAACTTCGGGCAAAGACTGCAAGACGTGATGATAGGCGATAAAATTCGCCATCTGCGGCGTAAATTTTAAATCGAAAGGCGTTTCCGCGCCTTTTTGCCATTGCGCGGGCGCGGCTTTTCCCTTGAACGGCTGTTCTTCGAATAAATTCAAAGTCGTCACGGAAAAACCGTCGCAATGCCCGCCGTCCATTCCTTTGATTTGATTTTCCGCCCATTGTTCGGCGGTTTCGTATAAAACGCAGTCGTCAGCCTTTGAACCTTCGATGCAGACATTTGCCGCACCGAACATCCGAATCAAATCGCCCGCGTCCAAATCTTCCGAACCGTCGTGTTCGCCCCCGTAATTGCGAAAACTAAAACCGTCAATTTTCGGATCAAAATCAAGCGAAGCGATAATTTTCCCTTCCGGCGTCACCGGATTAACAAAAAAAACGTTATTGAAAATACCGAATGCCGGTTTCGCCTGAACCTGACAAACGGTAGCCGCCAAAGCAGAAAAAAGACAAATCGCTGCAAATATTTTTGAATTTCTCATAAACACCTTCTAATTTTTTTATATTTGATTGTCAGTAAAGTTTAAGCAAAACACCAACTGAAAAACGCAGTTAGGGATTTTTAACATAACACTATTCGATGCTTACGCAAAATATGTAATTCGCACGAATTTTGATAGTTAGTATGCCTAAAACAAACGTTAATTATTAGAGTGCAAACAATCATTTGCTCAATTCTAATCCAGTTATCTTCCAGTTTAATAAACGAGATGTACAGACAAAAAGGGTCATCGCCCGAAAATTTTCTGACAATTTACAAGTCAAATTAAATCTGTTGCATTGTCAATTTTCTAACAGCTCAAATTTTAATTAATTCGTAATCACTTTTTCCCCAAGCGTTGACGGCATCAAAAGTTGCATCTTCGAGACTCGCTAAAAGTCATGCTTCTTTGTTTTTCTTTTTCCAATAATTTTCTCGCTAAAGTTTGGAAATTCCCGCTTTTGTCAAATTTCCTTTCGTATCAATCAGGGCGTAAAAAACTTCATCCGGGTCTTCGTCCTCGGCAACTTTTTCGACAAACTCAACTTCCGCAGATAAATCCGGGTAAATTTTAATCGAGAAAATTATCAGCCGCGTTTTAATAAAATTTCCAACTGAACGCTGCTGACGCTTCTTTTTGAAAAGCTCGCGCGAACTTTCCAAAATTTCCGCAATTGTCTCGTCAAGAATTTTCGGGATATTTTCCATTATTCGCCGGTAAGTCGAATGCGTAAAACTGACCGCCAGAAAATCCGTCGGCGAATCGGCGCGAATCAAAAGCGAAAATCTGTCGCGTCCTTCATTTTCAATAGGCGCAAACCAGTAACTTTCGTCTTCGTTCCATTCTTCCCAAAACATCTCGCCGTAAATTTTATCTTTTAACTTCGGTTGGTGCATCATTTACTTAATAAAATAATTTGCTTTTGATTAATAAAATACAGATTTTATATTTTATAGTCTGAAGAAATCATCAGGCAAATGCTCGCCGTAAGTTCGAAAATAAAGCTGTTCTTTGATTTCCCTTTCGGATAAATCTTTTGGCAGCGATGCGAGGAATGATTCGCGGGCGGACATAAACATTTCACACGCTAAGGCGATGCGCTCGTTCGGCGTTTTCCGCATCATCAGTTCAAACTGAATTTTTTCGATTCCGGGCGACGTATCTTTCAATTTTCCACCTCGTTCAGGCATTCGTAAAAAGACTTTTCGATGGTCAATTTATCAAGCCATTTCTCGGCATAAACTTTATCAAAACCCGTTCGCATCAGATTACAATGTCTCTAAACTGCATTTCCGAATGCGTATCTTTCGCCCACCAGAGTTTGGAAAGAATCAAATCTTCCTTGCTGATAATCCAAATTTCTCTGCCGTAATAATCGGTTCGCTTGCGCCTGTCAAAAACGCTCTGCTGAAAATCGCCCGATTTTTTCGGGTACGCAATCAATTTTAAAAGCCGTTTCGATATGAATGCCTTAAACATCCGATTCAACTTAAAACCACGCCTGACCGCGTTATGAGGAACATAATAATCCGGCTCAAGAGCATTTATAAATTTATCTTTATCTTCGGAATCGAATTCAAGAACTATATCAATATCCGCCGTCTGCCGAAAACCCGCATAACGCATCATCGCCATCGAACCAGTCAGCATATATTTTATGCCGAGCGGTTCGATTCGCCCGACAAAATTGTGCAAAACCCTGGTCGGCACATAATCTCTGAATTCTATATTATTACCTTACTGAAGGTTATATAATTGAGCAATTGTCACGATTTTTAATAATGAATGAGATTCCACGATTGATTTAGTCAGATACATTCAAACCCGACTGATTTCAAATATTCAAATGTTTCATTGTATTTTACTGGCTGTCTGGTAAAGTCATTTTCATCGCCAAAGGGTAAAAAAATTACTAACCCTTGCCTGGCTCGTGTTAATAAAACTCTATAAGTATTTATCAAATATTTACGGGCAAATGAATTGTTGATATTTTGCCATTTTGTGCCAGAAAAGTTTTGATAGTTCCATCTATTTTCTTTGTTATACAGATTTATGTCCCAAGCTAAACAAACCCAGTCAATTTCTAGACCTTGAATGTCGAACTCTGTTGCCACATCTTCTAAAAAATAAGAAGAACGAACATCATCAGCATCATTTAAAAACCAATTTGGCGCAGATATTTCGTTTTTGACATCAATTCCATAAGGTCTCAATCTGCGACCGCCGGAACTTGCGACGATTCCATAACGCTCAGTCCCTTTGGCAATTTCTTTTAGCCATTCTTTTGCCGTATCTAAATTTCTGGTCAAAACTATTGGATATTTATCTCTGATTTCGTCAAATAAAACCTTGGCTTCTTCGATTTTAACTTCCAAAATTTTCTGCATCAATTCAGATACCTTTTCAGAACGAAATGACCTGATCGAAACGGATAGATGCAGATTATCTTCGGTATAGGCGTTCGATAAAAGCCAGCTTTTCAAATCTTCCTCGTTTAAATAATTTGTGTCAGTATTTATTTGATTTGAATAATATATATGCCAAAACGGGAAATGATTTTTTAACGCTTCGATCCATTCGGACAAACCAGCCTCGCCCGTATTTATTTCCTGTCCACCGCCAATTAAGCAGACGATGACCGACCAATCTTGATGGCGATTCATCACGCTGATGAGAAATTCCGGCTCCGACATTGTAAAATTATCGTTGCCGCGCTTTCGTTTCATAAATGAACTCGCCATTTCGCGCGTCCATGCTCGCTGAGCTTCGTCAAAAATGACGACTTTTTCAATCGGCGATTTTCCAGAAATTAAATTATCATCTCGAAAATGATGTATCGGCTGGATAAATTTGACGGCTCGTTCGTGTTCCTTTTTCTTCGTCGAACTTTCGCCGCGTTCTTTCGCTGTCTGCACCGCATCGCGCGTTAGGGCTTCGCGCAAAACATCAACCAACGGACCATTTCCAGATAGAAAAACGGCGTGTTCGTCTGAATCAATCTTCGTTCGCTCGTTAGCGACATTCAGTCCGGCTAAGGTTTTGCCCGCGCCCGGAACGCCCGTGACGAAACAGATGGATTTTTGATTGTTGGTTTTAGAATTTTCGATTATCCAGTTGATTGCCGCCGCAGTTTTTGAAAGATTGATCGCGCCGGCATCATGCCTGGAAATATCCGTGACATTATGACCTTTGTAAAGCGCTTGAGCCGCTTCGATGATAGTCGGCGTCGGTTTATAAACGGAGCTTTCCCAGTCATCCGCATTTACCTCGTTTCCGACATTTTGGGAAAGAATAGAATTTATTATTTGTGCGAGATTTTGCTGATTTGCTTTGAAAGTTTCAAAAAGATTGTCTTTCTTCTGAATAACATTTTCCGCTGTTTCAGCGTTTGTTGAAATCAAAATCGGGATGAGTTTAGCGTGATGACTGCCTTCGTGAAAATTTTTCAAATCCAGACAATAATCCACAACTTGTTCGATAGATTGTTTTTGATATTTCGTATCACCGACTTTGAATTCCAAAACGAAAATCAAATCATCAATAATCAACACGTTATCAACTCTTTTCCCCATGCGAGGAATTAAAAACTCAAAATAAATATGCCCGCGTTCAAACGATTTTAGAGTATTTTTGAGAATTTTTATTTGCGCAATCCAAGCGTTCTTTTGCAACTCTTCCAGCGCAAAATTATGCCGCAAACTCAATTCGCCAAGAATTTTTGTTTCGCTGTCTTCCAAAAATGCCGGAATTGAGTTTGCGTAATAACTTCTTTTCATTTATTCCATATTAAAATACTTCGCCTGCGGATGATGAATAATAATCGCCGAAGTTGATTGTTCGGGATGAAGCTGGAATTCTTCCGAGAGTTCGACTTCGATGCGTTCGGGTTTTAAGAGTTCAAAAAGTTTCGTCTGGTCTTCGAGATTCGGGCACGCCGGGATAGCCGAACGAGTAGCGCGAGCCTTGATAGCCTTGATGGAAAAGTTTGGCTAATTCAGGCGCGTCATTGCCCGCAATTCCGAGTTCTTCGCGGATGCGTTTGTGCCACATTTCGGCGAGGGCTTCCGCCGATTCGACCGATAAGCCGTGAAATAAAAGATAATCGTTGTATCGATCGGCGGCAAAAAGTTCGGCGGAATGTTCGCTTGCCTTTCTGCCCATCGTGACGAGATGAAACGGCACGACATCAATTTTGCCTGAATCTTACGGACGCGAAATAATCGGCGAGACACAGATTTTGCCCGCCGCGCTGTTCAATTGGCTGGCGCGGAAACGTGAAGCGCATTCTTTCGGTTCTTTCATCGTCTTGATAAATTATTAAATCGTTGCCTTCCGATTGGCACGGAAAATAACCGTAAACCAATTTCGCTTCGAGCAGTTTTTCGCGGATTGCTTTGGCTTTGATTTCGGCAAATTTCGGATAAACCGTTGTTTCGAGCAGTTTGGTATAATCTTCTTTCGATGATTTTCCCTGTTTGTATTGCCATTGACCTTTGAACAAAGCGCGGTTTCGTTGACGAAGGCGAAAACTTTCGTCAAATCCTGTATGTGGACGACCTTTGAACCGTAAAACGGCGCGGTCGGAATGGTTTCGGCAGGCGCGACGTTTGATTTCGTCGTGTGCGTCGTGTCGCCGACGCTTCGGGTCGAAACTCTTGCGGCTTGTGTGCCGAGTTTCGCATCTTCGCCGACCAAATCTTCGGCATCGGTGACGGTTTCGATTGTTTGGTCTTCGGCGTTACCAATTCCGGCGACGGCGGATTTTACTTTTTCTTCCTTTGCGTCCTCCGCGTCCTTGGCGGTTAAATTTTCTTTTTGCGTCAATTCGTCCATCGCGTAAAGTCCATCAAAAGCATCACGCGCGTAGAATAATTTGCCGTTGTAAAGCGGAACTAAATCCTGATCGACATAGCGGCGATTGAGTGCCGCGCCGCCGAGAACGACGGGAACATTGATGCCGCGCTCGTTCATAATTTCGAGGTTGTCGCGCATCACGAGTGTTGATTTGACGAGCAAACCCGACATTCCAATCGCGTCGCAATCGGTTCCTTCAAACACCCGCAGAATTTCGTCAATCGGCTGTTTGATGCCGAGATTTATTACCTTGTAGCCGTTATTGGTCAGAATAATATCAACGAGATTTTTGCCGATGTCGTGAACGTCGCCTTTGACGGTCGCCAGAACCATCACGCCTTTGTTCGATTCGCCTTCGACTTTATCCATAAACGGTTCGAGAAATTTCACTGCCGTTTTCATCACTTCCGCCGACTGCAAAACGAACGGTAACTGCATCTGTCCTGAACCGAAAAGTTCGCCGACCGTTTTCATCCCGTCGAGCAGAATATCGTTGACGATTTCGAGCGCGGGATAATTCTCCAAAGCCTTTTTCAGATTATCTTCCAAGCCGATTTTTTCGCCGTCAATAATGTGATGTTTGAGTTTGTCTTCGGTCGAAAGATTGCTGACATCAACCTTCATTGACTGCGCCGTTTTCCCCTGAAACATCGTCGTAAATTCGCCGAGCGGGTCATACGTGCAAATGTCGCTGTCGCCATCTTTAGCAAATTTGCGGCGGTCGTAAATCAAATCGAGCGCGACTTCGATTTCGTGTTCGTTGAAACGATTTAACGGCAGAATTTTCGAGGCATTGACGATTGCCGAATTCATTCCGGCTTCGACACATTCGTGCAAGAAGATGGAATTTAAAACGACTCGCGCCGCCGGATTCAAACCGAACGAGACGTTTGAAACGCCCAGAATAATATTCGCTTCGGGCATTTCCGCGTGAATCTGACTGATTGATTCAATCGTCGCGGCGGCGTTTTTGCGGTCTTCTTCGATGCCGGTCGAAATCGGCAGCGCAAGCGGGTCAAAGAAAACGTCGTGACCTTCAAATCCGAACTCCACAGCTTGTTGGTAAGCGCGTTTGGCAATTTCCAACTTGCCTTCCGCCGTCCGCGCCATTCCTTCCTCGTCAATCGTGCCGACGACAACCGCCGCGCCGTATTCTTTAGCGAATTCCAAAACTTTCAAATATCGCTCTTCGCCGTCTTCATAATTCGTCGAATTCAAGCAGACATTTTCCGCCCGCGTGCTGAAGTCCGGCTTCCATTTTCTGCCATTCGGTCGAATCGAGCATCAGCGGAATTTTGACGTTCGTCACGAGGCGAGAAACCAATTCGTGCATATCGGCAACGCCGTCGCGCCCGACGAAATCCACGTTGACATCCAAAATATGCGCGCCTTCGCGTTCCTGTTCTTTCGCCAATGAAACAAGTCCGTCCCAATCTTCTTTCTCAAGCAGATCGCGCATTTTCTTCGAGCCGGAAGCATTTACTCTTTCGCCGACGATTAAAAACGAATTGTCCTGCGTGTAAGGCTGTTGAAAAAATATGCATGATGCCGACGGAACTAATTTCGCGCTCCGTTGTTTCGGCGACAATCTGCCGACCTGTTCGACGACCAATCGCAAATGTTCGGGCGTTGTGCCGCAGCAGCCGCCGACGATGTTCGCGCCGAAATCTTCGGCGAAATGGAGAACCTGTTTAGTAAAAGTTTCCGGCGTTTCGTCGTAATGCATTGCGCCGTCTTTGACTTCGGGCAAACCGGCGTTCGGCAAAACCGAAACCGGACATCGGCGCGTTTTCGCACAGATATTTCAACGATTCCGCCATTTGTTTCGGACCTGTTCCGCAATTCATCCCGACGACATCAATCGGAAACGGTTCGAGCGCGGTCAGCGCGGCGGAAATTTCCGTCCCGTTGAGCATCGTGCCGAAAGTCTCAATCGTCACCTGCGCGATGACCGGAATTTTGACGCGCTTTTCCGCGAAAAAATCAAAAATCGCGGCGAGCGCGGCTTTCGTCTGCAAAATATCCTGACAAGTTTCGACGATAAACAAATCAACGCCGCCGTCGAAAAGTCCGCGCACCTGTTCGACATAATTTTGCTTCAAATCGAGATAAGAAATATGTCCGAGCGTCGGCAGTTTCGTTCCCGGTCCCATCGAACCGGCGACAAAACGCGGCTTGTCGTTCGTCGAAAAATCGTTGGCGATAGATTTCGCCATCTGCGCCGCTTTGAAATTCACGTCGTAGGCTTTGTCGGCAATCCCGAATTCCTGCAAAACAACCGTGTTGCCGCCGAAAGTGTTCGTCTCAATCACGTCCGAACCGACTTCCAGAAACTGCGCGATGCACATTCAAAACCGCGTCGGGTCGCGTGTAAATCAAATTCTCCGAACAATTCTCAAAATTCGCCCCGCCGAAATCGTCCAGCGTCAAATTCTGCGCCATCAAATTCGTTCCCATCGCGCCGTCAAAAACGACGATTTTTTCTTTTAATAAATCGAGAAAATTTTTGCTCATAAATATAAAACTTAAGTAATCGCATAGCGATTTTATGAATTTAACCTTCTTTTAAGTTCACGGACAGCGAAAAATAAAATACTGCGCGTCGCGTCAGCGACGATTGAACATCAAATATTCAATCAAACTTATATTGCAGCTTCGAATTCGACTTCGTTCAGTTTCATCAACTTGATATATTCATCTTCAAATGTTTCTTTTCGATGATTTCGCGCTGCGTTTTAAGACTATTCAACAACATTCGAAACTTTCGATTTGCTGACAGAAAATGCGCTCGTAGCCGTCTTGCCAGCCAAAGTTTTTCGAATCAGCAATTTCCTCGTGAATCCATTTCGACGAATCGCCTTTCAACCATTGCGCGATTTGACTCGGCGCGTTAACGGGCGGCGACATTACAAGAGCGTGAATATGATTTTCAATGCCGCCGACTTGAATTGCCATCAAATCATATTTTGCAAACGCCGTCCGATATAAGCCCGAACGCGGTATTTCAATCGCTTCATGGATAAAATTCTAGCCGATGTTTCGTGCTAAAACCAGATTGATAAAATAAAGATGAATATGTATTCGCCACAATCTTTTTCAGCCGTCGCTAACGCGACTCCAATCATTTTTGTGTAGACCGTCCTTGAAACGCACATTTATAATTCAAATTGTCGCTACGTGAACAAATGATTTATTTAATTTCCAATCACACCCGGAAATCAAAAAACTCCGCGCCGAACAAGCGCAGAGTTTTCTTTTATAAAATTATTCGATTGAAACTCTTAGCTTTTTAGCGATTTTTTTCGTGGTCGCAAGTCGCCGGTAACTCACCACGTTTCAAAGGTAAAAGTTTATACGATTGTTAGTTCCGTCAACTTTCGAGTTTCAAACAAGAAAAACAAAACGTGAATCGCTTTAATTCACGCGATTCACGTTTTGAAATTGACAGAGCGTTAAATTATTTAACTTTCATCGCCGGATCGCCGAGCAAAACCCACGACAGGCGGACGTCGCGTCCGAAATTGATTGTTGTTTTCGCATCTTTTATCAAATCGCCGATTCGGCCTGAATTTCCGTCGCCGATTTGATTGTAAAATCGCGTCGCCATAACTTCCTGAACGTCGGGCGTTGTCAAACCGGAAGAAGCCCAGTCTGCCGCCGCGCCGCCGTTCGGATTTTTCAATAAAACCTCAGATAAACTGTCAGTGGATGTTACAAAATAACCGTTCAAACAAGTTAGCATAGTAAAAATTGACAGATTATTATTGTTTGTCAATTGTCCGGCGTGGGTCGATTACTGAAAAAGGCCCTGTCGTCGCCCAGACGTTATCGACCGTGTCCCGAATAATTTACCAGAAATCTTCCCGTGTTCATTTCATCAACCAGTAAAGCATTGGCGTTTGTCTGCCCGCGATTGATCTTTATTCTAGGCATATTACGCCGGCAATTGCTCACGCAATCTGTTGCTTAAACCTTCAAAATCATATCCGTCCGGCAAATCGCTGGCGAAAACCGCACCGCGGTTAAGTCCCTGCGCAGACTGTTGTTCAAAAGCTAACCATTTTTTTAAATATTATGAGTCACGATTCCGGCTGTAGCTGGCGGGAATTCGACCGATAGCAATTTCCGCTCAATCCGTCATTGTTAAAATCGGCTAGAGTTTCATCGCTTCCCGTTTCCGTATAAATTGTGTCAACCAATCTGGTTGGAACAAAATTATTGTTTAGACCGGCAGTAATTTTTCGGATCATAGCTCGCGTCGCCGATCAACAAAACGTAATTCGGCGCAGTTTGCCAATTATTTTTCGCATATTGAAGAAAACTTCTAATCGAATCGGCATTTAACACTCCATAACTTAAATTCGTCAAAAACGTCTTCGATATTAACGACCTCGACACTTAAACCCTGCGCGCGCCGGTAATTAGCCCAGGTTTCTGCCTGTATCAGAAAATCCTTGTGCGAAATGATAATTAAATCGGCGTTGTGTTGGGCATTGGACAAAGTTGAGGGTATATTTTCGCTGATCGAAACCGGCTGAGAGAGCGCGGAATTTTCAACAGCAAATAGCACTCGACCGCGATTCGAAGGCAAATTCACACGATATGTATTGCCGGTTTGTTCGATGTTTAAACCTTTAATTAAAACCGGCATATCAGGATTTGTCGTATCAAAAACACGAATATTCGATGATGTGAAATTTTCCAGACTGCTTGTTTTATAATTCGGGACGTAAAACGAAAGGCGGTTCTGTTCCGCCCGATAACGCCGCGCGAAATTCACTTTCATTGAATCAAACCCGTTAAAATCGCTTGTCCCGCCAAACGTCATCATTCGCAAAACATTTGCACCTTCAAGTAAAAGCGCGGTCGGAAAGTCTATGTGTTTCGACATCGCAACTTGATTGTTTCCTGTTATTACGCCGATTTCGACATTATTCAGTAGAACTTTTGTTTGGTGCGGGACGTTCGTTAAACCGAGTATATTCAAATCAATCGAAGAAGTTGCGGAACCGAAGTCAACGCCCGTTAAATTAAAATTGATGGTTCCGTTAGTATTCGACAGAACCGTTCCGAAGAAATTTTCAGCATCACCGTTTAGAAAATCTGAAGAATATGAAAATCGCTCTTTTTTAAAGAATGATTGTGAATAACTTTCCGATTGCACACTGCTGTTGACTCGCCGCCGGAAAGTTTCGCCGATGCGTTTGCCGTCGGTTCTGCCGACGATTAAAAAATAGGTTTGCGTGTCGGATTCGTAAGTGTCAATTCCTTTCCCGTAAAATTCGATATATTCACCGTCTTGAGAAACGGATATTGCCTGTTCGACGCCGTTGACGTAAAGCTGCCAGAGCGAACGGTCGGCGGATGTGTCAAAGCCGTTGGCTGATAATGCCGCCCACGAAACACGGTAAAAACCTTCAGTTTTCACCCCGATTTTGACGCCGGGTTGAGCTGCGACCCAAAGCTGTTTGACCGGATTGGCTGCCGCACGGTTTTCTTCGACCTCAGCCGCTAAATCGGCTGGCAGAAGCGATTCGTTTCCTAAAATTACTGAATTACCATTTTTTGATTGAGCGGTTAGTTGTTTGGAGGAAATTCCGGCGATTGTCGTTAAATCAGCAACAGTTTTTGTTTTAATTGTATTAGAAATATTTCGCTGATTTGTCAAATTCAAGTTCTCTATCACATAAACAGAGTTGATATCGCCGAAGCGATCGAAAAACGAATAAATTCCGGCGGTAATTTTATTTTCTCTCGCCTGTAGGTATGCGCCCGGAATAAACTGACTGACCAGTTCTCTGGTATCGCCGCTGACACGATAAACGTAGAAACCGAGATTATCTAATTCACTTTCCGTTTTCCATTCGAGCCAAACGCCGCGCCCATCGGAAAAGGCGTTGACAGTTTGATATTGAACAGGATTTGTTAAAGTTCCGCCATTTCCCTTGAAACCGCGCAAAATCTGAGCCGAAACCGGCAAACTGATTGTTAAAATCGCAAAAACAAATAAGCAGGTAAATAATAGTTTTTTCATAAATCTACGGACTCCTAATACAGAGATTAATTACAGGAAATTCAAGTTAAATCTTATTTTCGGGTAAGGATGTCAGCAAACGCTGCTAACCAACTAACTTTACTACCAAATTTCCAATTTGCCAACATAGAATCCGCTACGTTTGACTCGAAGGCTTCAGGTATATGAATGTGTAGTTAACCCGCAGCTTGGAAGCTGTGCCGGAATCTTATATATTCAAGGAAATACACTTTCGACCGAATTGAATTTATTATGAAATTTGTCAAAAAATTCGCTGTCCTTTTATTGGTTATGTCATTTCAGCTTTCTTTTATTTCAACTGCTACAAATATTTTCGCCGCGCGGTACGATGCTTCGCGCGGCAAGCGGGCGATGGTTGCTTCACAGCACGAACTCGCTTCGCAAGTCGGCGTTGACGTGATGAAACGCGGCGGCAATGCGATTGACGCGGCAATTGCCGTCGCGCTCGCGCTGGCGGTCGTTTATCCCGAAGCCGGAAATATCGGCGGCGGCGGATTCATGCTGATTAGATTTAAAGACGGCACGGCGACTTCGATTGACTACCGCGAAATGGCTCCGGCGGCGGCGAATCGCAATATCTTCGTGGACGAATCCGGCGAGGTCATTAAGGGTGAAGGTTCTTCGACCGTTGGTTATCGTGCCGCCGGAGTTCCCGGAACGCCTGCGGGTTTGGAGATGGCTTTTAATAAATACGCTTCAAAAAAACTTTCGTGGGCGGAACTCGTCGAACCTGCTCGAAAGCTCGCGCAGGACGGATACGTTTTGAGCAATCGGCTCGCCAATCTTTTCAAAGGCTATAAGGAGAGTCTCGAAAAATATCCTGACAGCAAACGAATTTTCTTAAATGGCGGAAAATTGTTCGAAGAAGGCGACGTATTGAAACAACCGGATTTGGCGAAAACGCTCGAACGAATCAAAAAGTCCGGCGCACGCGAATTTTATACGGGCGAAACAGCGCGGTTGATTGCCGCTGATATGAAAGCCAACAAAGGTTTAATAACTCTGGATGATTTAAATAATTATCAGGCGAAAGAACGCGTTCCTTTGCGCGGAACTTATCGCGGACACGAAATTATCACGATGCAGCCGCCGTCTTCGGGCGGAATTATTCTGCTGCAAGCGTTGAATATGCTCGAAGGTTACGATTTGAAACAAATGGAATCGAATTCGTCGCAGAAGTACCATGTTTTAACCGAAGTTCTGCGCCGTTCGTTCGCCGACCGCTTTGAATATATGGCGGACGCGGATTTCACGACGGTTCCGGTTTCTGAATTGATTGCGAAAAGCTATGCGGAAAAGCGTCGCGCAACGATTGATTTGACGAAAGCCTCGAAAAGCGCGGACATCAAACCCGGAGAAATTGTCGGCAAAGAACCGATGGAAACGACGCACTTTACAATCGTTGACGCGGACGGCACGATTGTCAGCAACACATATACAATCAACGATTTATACGGTTCGCGCGTAACGGCGAAAGGAACCGGCGTTTTGCTCAACGACGAGATGGACGATTTCGCGGCGCGACCTGGCAAACCGAATATGTTCGGCTTGGTACAGGGCGAAAAAAACGCAGTGCAGGCGAAAAAACGCCCTTTGTCTTCGATGACACCGGCGATTGTTTTGCGCAAAGACGGCTCGCCCTGGTTCGCAGTCGGTGCTCGCGGCGGACCGCGGATCATCACGGCGGTTTTACAGACGATAATCAATATGATTGACCACGGAATGAATATTCAAAACGCGATCAACGCGCCGCGCATTCATCATCAATGGTTTCCCGACGAAATTCTTTTCGAGCCTTACGGAATGTCGCCCGATACCAAAATCGCTCTGGAAAAACTCGGTCATAAATTCGCCGATAAGCCCGGTTTTGTCGCATCGGCAACCGGAATTGAAATCGAGGACAAAACCGGCGTTCGATTGGGCGCAATTGATGCCCGAAGTGATGGCGAAGCGATTGGTTATTGAGTTTTTTTTATCGCGGAATTTGACTTTCCCTCTGATAATTTATAGAAAAAGGCTCTTTTTGCATCGAATCAATACAAAAAAGCCTTTTTCTGCTTTGGCACGATTTCCGCTTGAGTTGACTGAAGTCCAAAACCAAAAAGGAGAGAATTTATGCGAACAAATATTTTGAAGGAAGTAATCGGTTTATCTTTAATCGGTTCAATCGGTTTCGGCGCGGCGTGCAATCAGCCGATGACGAACACGACCGTGACAACCAATTCCAATACGAATGCTAATTTAACGATTAATACGAACGCGTCGAATGCGAACATCTCAAACGCGAATATGGCAACTGCGCCGACATCAGCAATTGATACGAAAGAGCCTGATCAATATCAGGCGACTGTCGCCTTGAAATTGGAAGCGAACGGCACAAAGAGCGTCGCAATTCCGCCGATTAAGGCTGACGTTGCCCGAAGCGGCGCAAATCGGCGAATGGAGTTTGTACTGCTGAACGGCGATAAATTGATTTATCTTGACACGGGCGGCAAGCAGTTCGTCATTTCGCCTAACCGCAAGCAATATGCCGAATTGACTAAAGACGCGCTGGGTTTTGAAGTCAGGAAACTTCTTTTGCCTGAACAAATCGTCAATCAGGTGAAAGCGATCAAAGGCGTGGAACGTGTCGGCGAGGAAAAGCTCGACGGGCGCGATGTCATTAAATACCGCTACGGCGCGACGACCAACACGCAAACGCAAGCCGGAACGGTCAATACCGAATCGGTTATTTTAGTTGATAAGGAAACCGGCTTGCCGCTGCGCTCGACGGTCAACTCCCAATCTCAAAACGGCAGCGTACAGGGCGTTCAGGGCGTAAATTTCATCACCGAAATGACCAATATTAAAACCGTCGCCGATGCCGCTTTGTTTACCGAACCAACCGATTACAAAAAAGTCGCGCCTGAAGAAATTAAACAACAGGTTGATGCGCTGTTCAGCGTTGCCATGGCGGTTATCGGTCAATTAATGAAATCGGCGCAAGCACCGTCCGCGTCGCCGATGACAACTTCGACACCTTAGAATCCAGCGGCGAAAAAGCCCTCTGCGCAACATATTTATTGTTATTGACGAAGGCTTTTTCGCTTCTAAATTTTCTTTATGAGCAAAACTTTAACATTCATTCTCGGTGCAGTTTTAGGTTTGGTAATCGGCGGCGGAGCAATCTTTTATATGTTCGGCGGTGCGCCGCGTGCCGCACAACCTCCGGGCATTGCGATTTTGCCGCCTGACCCGAACGGTTCGCCGGCGGGAACGGCGAGCGTCGTTTTGAATCAGCAGTTTTTCGATACAGTTTTGACGACGATTTTCCGCGACATGAACGCGCCCGCGTTTCCCTTAAATTTAACCGGACAAAATACTTTCGACGCGACCGCGAAGCCGCAATACGCGAGTTTCGCCTTGCAGAACAGCGGCGGTTGTGACGGCAAAATAGTTTTACAGCCCGAAGGCAGCGGCGTGAAAACCGGCGTGCGGCTCGAAAACAATAAAATTTCTGCGCCGCTCGCTTTTACCGGAAGCACTTCGGTTCTCGGTCAATGTATAAATTTTGCAGGTTGGGCGCAGGCGACGCTGCAGCTTCGGTATGATGAGACGTCGCAAACCGTGTTCGGACAAATCAATGTTGATACGGTCAATGTTGACGGCGTTCTGCCTGTTGTCAGCGGCTTTGTCACCCCGATTGTGCAGACGACTTTGAATAATCGCGTCAATCCGATTGTCATTTTGCGCGGTCAGCAAATCGCGCTCAATCTGCCCATTTCCGCCACTAACGGAAATTTGACGGCTAAAGTAAAAGATGTTCGATCAGATATAAAGGAAAATGCTTTGAATCTTTATGTCACTTACGATTTTGCCGGAACGAAATAAAAAGTGAAAAGTGCGAAGTAATTCGGTTTATACTTTTTAACTGATTAATCATCTTTTTGCAAAAGTTTCGTCGTCCCTTCAATGACGCTGCCGGGACGGACGAATTCGCCGGTGTCGGGTGCTTTCCACGAATTTATTGGCGGAACGTAGCTGTTCACCGGATGCGATTGCTGCGGCGGAAGCGCAGACTGTGAACGATTGCCCTTGAATTGTGCAGGCATCGGCGTCACATTTTCATTCAGGAAATTTCCTTGAACATTTTTCGGTTCGTTAGTTAAAAATAACGCGGCGAGAACGACGATAATCAAGCCTCCGATAAATCCCAGAATCGCAGTTACCGCACAAATTTCTTCGCCGCCCGCGATTGCCAGAAGCGGTGTCATCAGCATTGACCAGAACATAAACCAGATTAAACCGAATTTTATGACGTTCCATTTGGTAAAAATTCGTTTCGATTTATAGACATCGGCAAGCTGCGGCAAAAATCCGCCGTGCGACAGAATCTCCGAAACCAAGCCGAGCGGAAAACCGCAGCGCGAGCAAAATTTCGTTTCTTCCGACACCTGTTGTTGACTGCAGCGCGGACAATACATAGCTTTGTTCTCCAAGATCAAATGTTAGGCTTTCGATAAAATCTTTTGTCTGCTACGAATTATAAAACGCATTTGTTCAAAAGGAAAACGTTAGCGGCGCGGCAATTTTTCGTCGCTGAACATTTGGAAAATCGAAAAAGCGCGACCTTGAAAATGTTCGGCGCGGGCGACGCATTCGAGCAGAATCTCCAATATCGTCCGCATCTTTTCGGGCGCGGGCATTTCGCGGCGCAAATCGTCGTCGGATCTAAAGAGCGCGAAACCTTTGCGGCGCGTTTCCTCAACTTCCGAAAAATATTCTGACATTAAAGCGACCGTCGAAAGTTCTTCGGGCAGAGTCCATTCAAACGGGTCGTCCCAAAGTCTCGTCATAATTCCGCCGAACGTCTGTTCGACTGCGCCCGCGCTTCGCAAAAGGTATTCGCCGCACGAAAACATCTGAAAAGTGTTCTTTAATTCACGCGGTCGCCAAAATAATTTCTCGTTGGCGATGAGATTTAACAGATCGGTCGAACGCGAATTGATGTTAGTAAACTGTTTCTCGAAAATTTCTATCTGCGTGGTCATAAAATAAAAAGGCGCGCAGAAGGATTTTAACCCTTCGCCCGCCGATTGTCATTTAGGTATCAGAAAATGGGATACTGATTTATTATGATAAATTAAGACTTTTTAAGATTTAAATCATAATCAATCTTATAAAATCCTAATAAATCAGCATCCCATTTCTAAAGATTGCGCGCGTTTTATCTGCCCTGTACTCTTTCTATCATCTTCGATCATTCCGAGACCGTAATTTTTGCCGCCGTAATTCACGCCGTTCTGGATTTTGCCTTTCACGCCGATTCTGGTGCCTTTCGACGGCACGCTGTTTTGCGTCACGACCCAGATTGAACCCGTTCCGTCGTCAACTTTATAAACGCCGCCGCGAATCTGCGTCAGCGGAATATTCAGACCGTAACTGTCGCGCACCGTTCCCGCTATCCCGACTTCTTTGTTGTAGTATTTTGACGGATTCGCTTCGATAGCCGCGATGCTTTCGCGCTGCGGACACGCCGCCGTCAACAATCCGACTGTTAAAACAAATCCGAGTAAAACCGCCTTCGTTATTTTTTTCATAAAATCTCCTTTCTGCTGATTGAAATATCGGGAGAGACGTTTAACCAAACTTAGAGACGCAACCGGCGGTTAAAAGTTTGCCATTATTTTCGTTTTCTGCAATTCTTTTAGTGTTCACTTTCAAAAAACGATTCACATAAATAATATATGGCGACGGCAGTTCAGCAGGCTTCAAACGAAAGATTTTCGTTTTCATCGAGCATCGCGCAGGATGTGTGGCATCCGAAGGAAAATCCGCAGGCGTTCGAGTGGTGGTATTTCGACGCTTTGAGCGAAGACGGTCGCGATGCGGTCGTGATAATCTTTCTCGACAACTTCGTGTTTTCGCCGCGCTATAATTCGCCGAATCGAAAGATCAATAAGATCGCAGAAAAACTGCGCAGTAAAAAGAATCTGACCGACCAGACTTCGTTTCCGGCGCTCGCGTTTACCTATTACCGCGACGGCAAGCCGAAGTATCGCGCCATCAACGAATTTCTGCCCGAAGAGTTTCAAGCGGACGCGGACAAGCCTTCGTGCCGCATCGGGACCAATGATTTTCATCTCGAATCGGCTCCGTACGGTTCGGGCTATCTTTTAACGATCAACGCCAAAATGCGAAATAATCGCAGTTTAAAGGCAAACTTTGAATGGCTGTCGGTGGAAAGCGATTTCACGCCGGAAAAACCTCTGCGGACGGAAGATTCGCACAGTTGGAATATGGTCGTGTCGCGGGCTGACGTTTCGGGCAGAATCAGTATCAGCGATAACAAAGATAAATCGCTTGATGTGGTGCATTTTCGCGGAACGGGTTACCACGACCACAATCTCGACAATCGCTGGATGCCCGAAACCGTTTCCGACTGGCAATGGGGACGCGCTCATTTTCACGATTCGACCGCCGTTTTCTATCGGTATAAAGAGAACGGCGCGGCAGACGCGACGACGAAACTTTTCACCGTTCGCAACGACGAAATGAACGAGCGTGATTCGACCTATGATGAAACGAATTTCACGCGCGACGTTTTCGGCATAAAATATCCGCAGCGTTTGACGCTTCAGACCGATGATAATATGCGCCTGCGCGTCAAACAAAATAAGATAATTGATGCGAGTTTCTTTTATCTGCGCTTTCAGAGCGAGATGACTCTGACTCTGCGCGACGGAAAGCCGCGTAAGACAATCGGCATCACCGAATTCCTGAAGCCGAAGGCTCTAAAATACAGATGGCTCGACTGGTTGACGAATATGCGAATCGGGCGCAACGGTAAGGGATCGTTTCTGCCGTGATGAAATCAAAACATTTGAATTCCAAATTCGCGTATTATGTCATCGAAAATGACCGACAATACAGCATAGGTTGAAACCCTATCCGGTTAATTATAAATTCGTCCGCTCGCTGAAGGCGAGCAACAATCAACATTCACCTGTTCGACGCTTTCAGCGTCGGAACACTTTGTAAATTTCATCCGTAGGGTTTCACTCTACGCTATATTGTTAATCGCCTTTGGCGATAAACGAAAACATTTATAAAATCTCTGACGAATTTAATAATTCTCAGAACAACTGAAACGAAATTCCGTTTTATATCACTGATTTACGAATCGAATTTACTATTAGAAATTTTATCGAACGAGAAATGCAAAACAATCCACAGATAAATAAAGAAAACGTCAATCGTTTTTTATGCGAAAACTGCGGCGCGAATATGGGTTTTGACGCGATGAGCGGCGGCTTGGCGTGTCCATATTGCGGACACAAGAAAGTTATTGAGCGAACAGGCGGCGAAATAGTCGAAAGAGACTTTAACAGCTTTTTGCGTCCCGACGCTGAACGCTTGCAGCCGATGGCAGTCAACGCGATGCAGGTGACGTGCGAAACGTGCGGCGCGACTGTCACTTTCGTGCCGCCGGAAACGGCGCGAAACTGCGATTTCTGCGGCGGAAAAATCGTCGCGCAACCGAAATCCGCCGATCCGCTCGTCGCGCCCGAAGGCGTTCTTCCCTTTTCGGTAACCGCTCAGGTTGCGTCAACCGCGCTTAAAGGCTGGATAAATTCGCGATGGTTTGCGCCGTCGAATTTAAAAGTCTTAGCCCAGCCCGATAAAGTCGGCAGCGTTTATATTCCTTACTGGACGTTTGACGCTGAAACCGACAGCCGCTATTCCGGCGAGCGCGGCGATTATTATTACGTCACGGAACAATACGAAGAAAACGGCGAAACCCGTTCGAGACAAGTTCGCAACACCAGTTGGGACAGCGTGTCGGGCGCAGTCAGCCGACATTTCGACGACCTCTACATCCCGGCGACCAAATCGCTTCTGCCCGAATATGTTAAAAAGCTGAACTGGGAATTTAACGAATTAGTGCCTTATGAACCGGGCTATCTTGCCGGACACAAAGCGCAAACTTATCAGGTAACGCTCGAAGAAGGCTTTGAATTGTTCAAACAGGATGCGGGGAACATCATCTACAACGACGTGCGCCACGACATCGGCGGCGACGAACAGCGCGTTCATAATGTTGATACCGATTACTCGAACATCACGTTCAAGCATCTGCTGCTGCCCGTTTACGCGGGCGCGTATCGCTACAACAACAAAGTTTTCCAGATCGTCGTCAACGGCAGAACCGGCGAAGTGCAGGGCGAACGCCCTTACAGTTGGCTGAAAATCGGCTGTCTCGCCGTCGTTATTCTTTTCGTGCTGATAATTATTTTGGTGATTGTGGCGGCTTCAAAGTAACAAATCGAATCAGAAGCCCGCGCGTCAGCAAGGGCGATCAACTTCTACAGTTCAAGCGTTTAGCCGGTAGGTTTGTAAGTCAAGAAACCTATATCTACTAAGATGCAGGCTGAAGATTCAATTGAAAGTTCCGTCCTTGCTGACGCGCGGGCTTCTGATTGAAGTCAATCGTCTTTTCAATCAAACACAGGTATCGCATTACCTTGCCCGAACAATACATAATCAATAGCAATTTCGACGTGATGCGGCTTCCATAAATACCGACCGCTTTTCCCTCGCGCCCAAACAGTTCTATCTGGTGTTATTAAATTTGATTGGCGTAATTTTCTCGTCGCATAAGCCTTGAAATCATTGACGATTTTTTCCGGTTTCGTTTCGGTAGTAACAACTGCATGTAAAATGATTGGTTCTGATATTAACGGCTAACAGTTCATATCCACGGAACTCTGCGACTTCTTTTACTGCATCAAGAATACAAATTCGCTCAGCTTTATTAAACAGCATCGGCTCGTGTTTCATTTGCTGCCGCATAAAATCACGAAGTTTCAGACTTTGAGG
Organism: Pyrinomonadaceae bacterium; assembly: GCA_963761145.1. Taxonomy (GTDB): domain Bacteria; phylum Acidobacteriota; class Blastocatellia; order Pyrinomonadales; family Pyrinomonadaceae. Next base: position 167,560 of record CAVXFU010000008.1, on the reverse strand, counting down.
AACACGCGGAGTATCAAAAATATTAAATCCGTGCCGGTCAACCGAAGTTCTTTCATCTCCGTGAAGCCAAGTCCCGTAACTTCGCATCGTCAGAAGATACGCCGTCGGAAGCCCGTCCTGCGGATGCTCGTCCATAAATTCGCTTTTTGACTCTAAACAGAAGCCCGCGCGTCAGCAAGGGCGGAACTTTCAACTTTATCAGAAGCCCGCGCGTCAGCAAGGGCGGAACTTTCAACTTTATCAGAAGCCCGCGCGTCAGCAAGGGCGGAACTTTCAACTTTATCAGAAGCCCGCACGTCGGCAAGAGCGAAACATTCAACCTGATTTTTCATACAGGTATCTTTTGTAATCCGGCGTTGTCCGCCCTTGCTGATGCGCGGGCTTCTGATATTTAACTTTTCTTGTTGGTCAATTTAACCGCCGTGCCGTAGGCGAGAACTTCGGTCGAGCCCTGCGTGAATTCGGTTGCGTCGTAGCGCATAGCGATTACCGCGTCCGCGCCGATTTCCTGCGCGTGTTGAATCATCAGATTAAAAGCATCTTGTCTGGCTCTTTCACACACTTCGGCGAACTCGGAAATGTTGCCGCCGCCGATTGACTTCAGTCCGCCGATAAAGCCCGCGCCGATTCCCGTCGCACGCACTACGATGCCGCGCACTACGCCTAAATATTGCACGATTTCGCCCATTGCGACATCGTTTCCCGTTGTAATTATCATTTGTAAATCTCCTTTTTGAACTATTGAAAATTTGATATTAATCGCCGTTGATGCGAAAAATTAAGCCGAATTTAAAAAATCAGAAGCCCGCGCGTCAGCAAGGGCGGAACTCTCAACTTAATCAGAAGCCCGCGCATCGAGCAGCTCGAACAACGTCAAATATTTCCCTGCTGATGCTTTAGCAACAGGTAGTGCGGACTGCAATATTCAGCGAAAAAATTGTGTCTTTTGTTATTGCAGTTAAATTCGGCGTAATTATGTTGAAATATTAAAATTTTCGCTGTAATTTCAGGCATCGAATCTTGTCGGGCAGTTGCGAGTTTCGCCCTTGCTGACGCGCGGGCTTCTGACACGCACACTTTTTTCACTTATCATTTCTTTACCAACGGCTTTTTCGCCTTTTCGACTTCTCTTTCCGCCTCGCTGATGTGCGTTGATTTGGGAAAATCCGCTTTTAATTTGTCGAGCAGCGTAATGGCATCGTTCAGGCGGTTGATTTTCGTGTAGACAAATATCAAATCGGCGTAAACAAATTCGCGGTTTGCCGTCTCGGAGAAAAGTTTTAAGTAATCCTGAAAGGCGAACGCGGCTTGGAATAAATCTCCGGCGGCGACGAATTGCCGTCCGATTTCGGCTTGTATCGCTTCGCGCTTTGCCATATCGAATTTTAATTCGGGCGCGTCAAAGGCAAGTTTGTAAAATCTTCCGGCAGCGACGGGCATTTTATTTTTCCGGTAATAATCGGCGATTTTCAGAAGTGCCGCCGCGTCCGACTTTTTAGATTCCAGAGTTTTGAACGCCTCGTCCAGCCGGTTTAAATCAATTGGCACTTCGCCGCGCATGAGGTTCAGATTTTCCAGCGTAAAACTTGCGTAACCGCTGCGCGAAGCGATTAAACTGCCGTGCGAATCCGCAACGGCGACGAAAGGCAGACCGCGCACGAGATAAAGTTTGGCGATGTCGCGCCCAATTTCATAATTTATTTTCAGCGGAACAAAAGATTTGACCGCTTCGGCAACGTCGGCGCGAATCCAAAATTCTTTGTCGAGCATCCGGCACGGCTCGCACCACGTCGCCCAAAAATCTATCAGGATCGGTTTTCCCGTTTCGCGCGATTCAGCCAAAGCCTGTTTGTAATCAGTCTGCCAGTTAATCTTTTCCGGCTGCGCCGAAGCATCGAAACAGGCAAAATTTAAAAGCAGCAGCGCGAAAATGAATTTTAGAATTGACAGTTTATTCTTTTTGTCCATAGAAATAGCGGCGTCGTGTCGCTAAACAGTTTACCGAATTCATCCTGAAAAAAAAAGGAAGCGTTCATCCGCCCTTCGGCTTGAAACGCTTCCTTAGAAGAAGACAATTGAAATTGAGAATTTGCTGAGAGTGTGTTTTGAGGCGAATTTGAGGTAAAAGCGAGCGTGTGAGATTCCCCGTGTAAGATTTAATTTTTCGAAGTTTTCTTTTTGCGCGTCAAACCCGATGCGCGCATTGATTTGCGAATATAGCCCATCATTTCATAAAGCGCACTGTCCGGTCCTTCGGTCGGATCGGCGATGACTCCGGCGACGATTAATGCAACATCTGCCATTGTTACGCCGTCTTCATCTCCGCGCATCGTAATTTCCTGTATTTCCTCCGACTTTATCTTTATCAGATTTCTACGCGGAGCCAGACTTTTCTCAACCTGAAGTTCATAATCAGCGATACTTTTACCGCCGAATTTCTTATCAGGCGCGAGGTCTTTCCACGCATTTAAGACCATTAACATTTTTGTTTCGTTATCTTTTGGACTCTTGCTCATAATTTTCTATTGTGGATTATGCGAGAAGTTTAGAAATGGGTAGGTTTGCTGCCTAAACAGGTAAAACAAGGCGGGAACGAAGTAGCGGACGACGTTAGAAATGATTCTCGCTAATCGGGCAATCGCCCACGCGTCTATCGTCAGGAATTATTATGTTCGACTGCACAACATTTGTCAACAAGTTTTTTTACTGTTGAACGAACAGTTATTAAACTGTCGGTTTAGAACATGTTACGCACAGTAAAAACTTTTCTTTTCTCTGCTTGTGCAAGAAATTACTTTTAGGGAATCGCAATCCTTTGCTTAAGGATTGCGATTTTCAAGTTGAAAAATGCAATGCCCGACTTTGGGATTGGAATCCTAAACTTTAGGATTCCAATCCCAAAGTCGGGCATTAAGATACCAAACTTCGGTATTGCAATTCCTATCTTGGGAATTCGGTTCGACAAATGAGGTATCGCAGTCCTCAAGTCGAGTATCTGATTTCCCGAAATGCATTTTGCGGGTGAATTGATAAAAATCGTTAATTTGGGATTTTCAGTTGTTCATCCGGCATTTGATTTACAATTGTTTTATCTCCGGGAATCAAGGATTTTATATTATAAATTTGTTTTTGCGTCTAATTTATCCGGCGGCGGGCGAGAAATTGGCGGGCGCGGAAATTAGTTTGATTCGCTTCAAATCAAGCGGCGAACCAAATAACGCGGAAAGGGACGAATGGCAGACGTTTTAGTGTAAGGCGGGCGTTGGCGAAAATTATTTGATGCGGAAAAATCAATAAATCAAGGCTTTTTGCTGATGGCATAACCATTGCTATTACATCGGCGGAGGCTACTTATTATGAAAACAAATATTATTAAAAACGCAATCAAAGGAATCGGCTTGGGAATGTTTATGGCTTTGGGTTTAATGGCTTTTACGGCTACCGAAGCAAACGCGCAATGGCGTGACCGCGACGACCAACAGGACCGACGCGATGACCGTGACAACCGACGTGATGACCGCGATAATCGAAACGACGACCGCTATGACCGCGACAACGACCGCTACGACCGCAACCGCAACGATTTGTATCGCGTCGCCCGACAGAACGGCTTCCGCGACGGACAAAACGAAGCCCGCGTTAATCGCCGCGAGCGCGACCGCGACAGCGCGACCCGTTCAAACGAATACAAAAAAGCGACCAACGGTTATTATTCACGATTAGGCAACAAGAACGCCTACAAACAGGCTTATCGTCAGGCTTTTATCGAAGGCTACAATTCGAGCAATTATCGCCGCGACCGCCGCGACAACCGACGCAACGGCTACTAATCGAAGCGGCTCGCAACGCTCCTGTATCAGAACGGAAAAGACCGGATTTTATAGTCCGGTCTTTTCGTTCTGTTTTGAAAAAGCTGATTTCGTTACTTCTGCCGCAAAAGATAAATCGCCGTGCCGACGCGCAGAGATTCGGGCGGCATCTGTTTGAATTTCGGATGCAGACGCGAGAAATCAACTTTGCTTTCGTCGAAATCCGAACGGAAAACTATCTCGACCGACAGTCCGGCGCGCTCGAACGCATCCATAAATTGATGATGCCGAAAACGGTTCGGCACGCCGCGATTCGAACCGGTCAACTTCCATGCCGAATCGGTGAACCGCAGAAACGTCATCGGGTCACGATATTGAAACCAACTGTCGTGCGGACCGAAATCAACGCGGTGCAGTGCTACGCCGTTCGGTTTTTCAAGCAGACGTTTGTTCATTGCGACGAAAGAATCAATATCCGAAATGTGTTCGCCGACCTGAAAGGAACAAACGATGTCGAATTTGTTTTCAGTGGTCGCGGTTTCAATCGGCTGTGCGATGAGTTCGAGCCGTTCGGCGTAGTTTTCAGGAAAGTCGGCGGCTTTGATGTCATTTGCCCACGCGGTTTCGGGATATGTTTTCGCCCAGTTGTCTTCGATTCCGCGATACCATTGTTTGGCGATGTCGCCCGTGTAGTCGCCGGGAAATCGGTCAATCACGGCATAGCGGCTCGCGCCGGCGGCGAGTATTGATAAACCTGATGTCAGATAATCGCCCGCGCCTATTTCGCAGACGCTTTTCCCGTTCAAATTACCGACGTATTTTGTTAACAGATTCAAACCTAAAAAAGCGTAGCGTTCGAGTTCTTCCGCGCTGCCCGTGAAATACGCTCCGGCACGCGGTCGTCTCGCCCGCCATTTCTGGAAAGCGGCGTTGCCCATCAAGATGTTCTTGGCGGTTTCCTTGAGATAATCTTTGTAAATATTGAGCGTTCCCGCCCGATTTCGTTCCATTGTGTTAAGGGATGAGGGATGAGGGATGAGGGATGAACGGAAGAAATCAAAGCAGAAAAATTAATCTTTTCTGTTCTTAAATCATCCCTCATCCCTCATCCCTCATCCCTTCACTGATTTATCAGTTGTCGCAGGACATACGGCAGAATTCCGCCGGATTTGTAATATTCGACTTCGATAGGCGTGTCAATCCGCAAAGTCAATTGCGCTTCTTCGGTGGTGCCGTCGGCGCGTTTGATGGTTAATGTGACGTTCTGGCGCGGTTTAATTTCGTCGGCTTCGAGTCCGGTCAAATCGAATGTCTCCGTGCCGTCGAGTTTGTAACTCTGCGCGTTTTCGCCGTCTTTGAACTGCAATGCAAGCACGCCCATTCCGATTAAGTTCGAGCGATGAATACGCTCGAACGATTCGGCGACGACGGCTTTGACGCCCATCAAACTTGTTCCTTTCGCCGCCCAATCGCGTGACGAACCCGTTCCGTATTCCTGACCGGCGAAAATGACGAGCGGCGTGCGCTGTGCCGAATAACGCATCGCGGCATCGTAAATCGTCATATTTTCCGCATCGGGATAAAAGCACGTAAAGCCGCCTTCTTTCGGCGCGACCATCAGATTTTTGATACGGACATTGGCGAATGTTCCGCGCAGCATCACACGGTCATTGCCGCGCCGCGAACCGTAGGAATTGAAATCTTCAACCGCTACGCCGCGTTCCTGCAAATAAAGTCCGGCAGGCGAAGATTTTTTGATCGCTCCGGCGGGCGAGATGTGATCGGTCGTGACCGAATCGCCGAAAATCGCCAGTGCGCGTGCTTCGCGGATATCGGCAAAACTGCCCGTTTCCATCGAAAAATTCTCGAAATACGGCGGTTCCTGAATATACGTCGAGCTTTCGTCCCACGCGTAAGTGTCGCCGGTGACGGTCGGAATCTCGTTCCACATCGGATTTTGCTCGGCGAATTCGCTGTAAAGTTTGCGATATGTTTCCGGGTCGGTCGCCGCGTGGAGAACCTGCTTGACTTCATCGAGCGAAGCCCAGATGTCTTTCAAATAAACGTCATTGCCTTCGCCGTCCTGTCCGACCGGCTCGACGGAAAAATCCTTGGCAATGTTTCCGGCAAGCGCGAACGCCACGACGAGCGGCGGCGACATCAGAAAGTTCGCCTTAACATTTTGATGAACGCGCGCCTCGAAGTTACGATTTCCCGACAAAACCGACGCGGCGATCAAATCGTTTTCGACGATTGATTCTTCAATCGCCGGGTCGAGCGGTCCCGAATTGCCGATGCAGGTCGTGCAGCCGTAACCGACGAGATTGAAACCGAGTTTGTCGAGATAAATATTTAATCCGGTTTTTTCCAGATACTCGGTAACGACGCGCGAGCCGGGCGCGAGCGAAGTTTTGACATAATCGGGAACTTTCATTCCGCGCCGAACAGCTTTTTTCGCCAGCAGTCCGGCGGCGAGCATCACGCTCGGATTCGAGGTGTTCGTGCAGGAAGTAATGGCGGCAATGACGACATCGCCGTGTGCGATTGCCGTCGTTTTCTGTTCGGTGAACTGCGTCGGCATTTCCACGCGGTCGGGTGTCGGGCGGTTGTTGACCATTTCCGTTTCCGTCCAGGTGCTGGTGTTTTCGGCACTGACATCTTTTTTTACCGGCGCGGGAATGGTCGAATGAATCTGCCCGCCGCCGCCGGTCGCCGTCGCGTGAATATCCGAACCGACGATGACCATATACTGCTTGTCCAAATCTTCCAAATCTTTACCGTAACCGCCCGCTTTAACTTCCGTCGTGAACAATTCGGTGAACTTCTCTTTCAGCACGTTAAGTTCGATGCGGTCCTGCGGGCGTTTCGGTCCGGCAACGGCAGGGACGATTGAAGCTAAATCGAGTTCGATCGTGTTCGTATATTCAACTTCGCCTTTGCGCGGAATGCCGAACATTTCCTGCGCCGTATAATAATTGCGAATCGTTTCGATTTGTTCGTCGGTTCTGCCCGTCGCGGCAAAATATTCGAGCGTTTTTTCATCAACTCCGAAAAAGCCCATCGTCGCGCCGTATTCGGGAGCCATATTAGCAATCGTCGCCCGGTCGGTTGCAGGCAGATTTCTCGCGCCTTCGCCGAAGAATTCGACGAATTTGCCGACGACTTTCGCCTCTCTTAACATTTGCGTCACGCGCAAAACCAAATCGGTCGCCGTCGTGCCACCGGGCAATTCGCCGGTTAGATGAACGCCAATCACGTCGGGCGTTAAAATATAAACCGGCTGTCCGAGCATTCCGGCTTCGGCTTCGATGCCGCCCACGCCCCAGCCGACAATGCCGAGTCCGTTTATCATCGTCGTGTGTGAATCGGTTCCGACTAAAGTGTCCGGATAATAAACGCCTTCTTTTTCAAACACGCCCTTCGCTAAATATTCGAGATTGACCTGATGGACGATACCGATTCCCGGCGGCACGACTGAAAATCCGTCAAACGCCTGCGTTCCCCATTTCAAAAAACGATAACGCTGTTCGTTGCGGCGAAATTCCATCATCATATTGCGCGTGTAGGCTTCTTCGCTGCCCGCGTAATCAACCTGCACCGAATGGTCAATGACCAAATCTACGGGAACAAGCGGTTCAATTAAACCCGTGTCCTTGCCCAGCCGTTCAACCGCCGAGCGCATCGCCGCCAAATCCACGAGCAACGGAACGCCGGTGAAATCCTGCAATAAAACGCGGGCGACAACAAACGGAATTTCTTCGGTGCGTTCGGCATTCGCGCCCCAATTCGCTACGTTGCGAACGTCTTTTTCCTGAACTTTTTTGTCGTCGTAATTACGCAGAACCGATTCGAGAACGATGCGAATCGAAATCGGCAGTTTTGAAATGTGTCCGATTCCGGTTTTTTCCAGTTGCGGCAGCGAATAAAACGTGCCGACCGCGCCCGTTCCCGTTTGAAATGTTTGTTTAGTATTGAATAGATTATGTGCCATAGCTTTATTGTAAATCTAAAGTGTAAAAAGACCGAATGGCACCGTCAAGAATGATTTTTTGATTTTGAAATTCATCGTAAAAGTTTAATTTAATGCCGAACTGAATCAAGCGCGGATCGCTCGCCGATATAATCGAATCGAAATTGCCTGAAACGATTACCGACATTCGGCGCAATCAGCGGCGGAGTGTTCGTCAAAATCAGGAGTTCCGGGAAGTACCGAGAATGTTCGACCGAAAGCCGCGTCGGGATTGTTATTCACGTTTTTTGAAACGCTATTTTTTGCCCGACGCGGCTTTCGCGTGAAAAATAAATATATCGGTTAACGCCGCTTCTGAGTTTTGCTATCGTCGTCAATCGCGTTATATTCAAGTTTCGTTAATAGTTAGCCAATTACGGTTTTTACCATTTACACACGAAAATTCTTCCAAAATGAACGAAGGCGACAGTAGAAAAGATGACCTTTACGAAATTTTCCAACCGAAAATTTGTGCAGAAACTGCGGCTTTATCCGGCGCAGTTTCGTCGTCGTCTGTCTTCGTATAGATTCTACGCTTATATCGCCATTCTCGGACCCGGAATTATCGCCGCCAACGCGGGCAACGACGCGAGCGGCATCGCCACTTATTCGAGCATCGGCGCGACTTACGGCTATACGCTTTTGTGGTCGTTTATCCCGATGACATTGAGCTTGATAGTCGTGCAGGAAATGTGCGTCCGAATGGGTGTCGTGACGGGCAAAGGTCTGGCTGATTTGATTCGTGAACAATTCGGCGTGCGCTGGACGGCACTCGTAATGTTCGCGCTTTTAATTGCCAATACGGGCGTGATTATCTCGGAATTCGTCGGCATCGCGCAGGCTTCGGAACTATTCGGCATTCCGCGTTTCGTCACTATTCCGGCGACGGCAATCGGCGTTTGGTGGCTGGTCGTCAAAGGTACGCAAAAGCGCGTCGAACGGGTTTTCTTAACGATGTCGCTGGTTTTTTTCGCTTATATTTTTTCGGCGTTTCTGGCGAAACCAGATTGGTCGCGCGTGGCGGTCGAAACGGTAAAACCGAGCTTCAGTCTCGATTCCGGCTATTTGTTTATGGTCGTTGCCTTGATCGGCACGACCATTACGCCGTTTATGCAGATTTACGTGCAGTCGGCGGTCGTCGAGAAAGGAATGGATAAAGAAGATTATTCAATTGCTCGCGCCGACGCGGTGGTCGGAACCGTTTTCGCCTGTCTGATTTCGGCATTTATCGTTATCTGTACCGCCGCAACTCTGAATATTCAGGGCGTAACGAACATTGATTCCGCCGCGACCGCCGCCGAAGCACTCGCACCGATTGCCGGAGTTTACGCCAAATATCTTTTCGCCGTCGGACTTTTCGGCGCGGCGATGCTGGCGATGGGCGTTTTACCTTTGGCGACGGCTTATTCGTTGAGTGAAGCGTTAGGATTTGAAAAAGGTCTGTCGCATTCGTTCCGCGAAGCACCGATTTTTCTCGGCATTTTTACATCGTTGATCGTGGTCGGCGCATTGGTCGCTCTGCTGCCCGGAATTCCGCAGATTAAATTGCTGCTTTTCACGCAGTGTATAAACGGACTTTTGCTGCCGGTCATTTTAATCGCGGTCGTTTCGCTCGCCAGCAACAGCGAAATTATGGGCGAATATCGAAACAGTTGGTGGTTTAACGCGCTCGCCTGGCTGATTACGATTGTCGTTTCGTGCCTGTCGCTTTTACTGCTCGGTTCGACAATTGTTGATTTTTTCTAACACTTCGATAATAATCTGAAAACCGCTATGGCAACTTCCGAACTGCGAAACAAATTTGTTTTTTTCATTATTTTTGCCGGAGTCATCACACTTTTACTGATAGTGATTTCGTCCCCGATTATCGAAATTTCCCTTAAAGAGTATATTTCAAATTTATTCGGCACGACTGACGGGCAAATGGGCATTACTGCCGCGATGCTGCTCGATCAACTTTTCCGCATCATAAAAGTTATTTTATGGATGAGTCTGATCGTTTCCATTATTCGGTTTGTCTTCCAACTGATTTTCGGCACCGCTCTTCGTTCCAACACTTATGAAATTTACTCGCTGCTCAAAAATGTTTTCTCGATAGTTCTCTATATCGTTTCGTTTTTCGTCATATTTAAATCGCAATACCCGGGCGTTGACCTCGCCGCTTTGTTTACGACTTCGACGATTTTAGGCGTGATTATCGGTTTGGCGCTGCAGGATACTTTGGGAAATTTGTTTTCCGGTCTGGCGATTCAAGCTGACCAGCCGTTTCAAATCGGCGACGTTATCTCGATTCCGACAAAAGGCGAAGGTATAGTCGAAAACGTCTCGTGGCGCGGCGTGCAGATTCGCACGTTTCAAAACAAACTGATCGTCATCAGCAACAGCGTTCTCGGCAAAGAATCAATCGAAGTCGCGCCGCGCGATAACTTAAATGCGCGGGTAGTTTTTTTCAACACGCTCTATGCGCATTCGCCCGCTAAAACTATCCAGACCGTCCGCGAAGTCGTACGGCTGGTCGAAAACGTTTCGCCGAAAATTCGTCCGGTCGTGCGCGTCCGAAATTTGGGCGACAACGGACTGGATTTTGAAGTGAAATACTGGCTCGAAGATTACGCAAAATACAGTGATACTGACGCGCTCATTCGCCAGCGAATCTGGTACGCGTTTCAGCGCGAGAAAATCGAATTCGCTTATCCGACCAGAACGATTCACGTTGAAACCAAACCGCAGGAAGGCGTTTTTGTTGAAACAAGCGATGATATTTTCGAGCGTTTGAGCAGTGTGGTGATTTTCGCGCCGCTTTCCGACGAAGAAACGCAGAAATTGGCGATTGCGGCGCACGCGAGAGTTTTCGCGCCCGGCGAATCAATCGTCCGGCAAGGTCAAACCGGCAAATCAATGTTCGTCATTCATCGCGGCACGGTTGACGTGCAGATTAAAGAAGACGGTGCGATGAAATCTTTACGCAAACTGCGCGAAGGCGAGTTCTTTGGCGAAATGGGCTTGCTGACCGGCGAACCGCGAACCGCGACCGTTCTTGCGGAAGGCGAAACCGAAGTTCTTGAGATTGACAATTTGTGCCTGAAACCGATTCTTGAAGAAAATCCCGAACTCGTCACCAGTCTGAGTCAAATCATCGCCGAACGCCGCCAAAGTTTCGACAAATTCGAAGCCGAAACCGAGGAACGCCAGACGCAACACAAAGCGAGCGTGTTCAATTCGATCAAAAAATTCTTCGGTTTGAACGACTAAAAAGGATAAATTTGAAAAAGAAAAATCTTTTTTCCCGCACGATAATATTGCTTTGCTGTCACGGTTTTGCACCAAAATTTGCCATGATTAAGCCGTGTTAGTGTTAAATATTCGGCTAAATCAGAAGCCCGCGCGTGAGCAAGTACAGGCATCTGGTTTTGAGTGCAGCGCATAATAAAAAAAGTGAGCCGAATTTCTTCGGGCTCACTTTTTTACAAAATTAAATCATTTTTAGTAAATGTTGAAATTATACTGAACAGTCGCAACCGTAGTCGTCGCCACACCGTCGCGTTTAGCAGGTTCAAACTTGATTGACTTTGCTGCCGCAATCGCTTTTTCAGTTAATCCGTAGGGTAAACCGTTGACCGGCACAACCGAACCAACCTGTCCCGACGCTAAAAACGTCACTTTCACCGTTACCGTTCCCGTCACCTGATTCTGTCTGGCTAAATCCGTATAATCGGCGCGCGGCTTGGCGAGAATCTTAAATTTCTCAGTCACAGCCGGAACTTTAGGAACAACCGGCGGCGGCGGCGGCGGCTTTAAGCCTTGATTTCCGTCTCCCTTACCGTTGCCATTTCCATTATCCATTACCGTTTCCGCTACCGAACCATTGCCATTGCCTTCGCCTGTTCCATTACCATTGCCCTGACCCGCTCCGTTGCCGTTACCTTGTCCGCCACCTCTCCGCCATTTCCGTTAGAAGAAGCATTATTTAAGTTGTCGGAAGTGAGACCGGGACGCTCCTCGGTAATTCGGACGCTTTATTTTGCCTTGCGTTTCCATTATCACCGGAAGCGAAGGGTTTTTTAACTGTGGGATATTAGCGGATGGCGGTGTAATAGGTTTTTCCGATTGAGATACAATTCTGCCTTTAGAAGCCGGCTTATTGTTCTTCTTTACCGCCGCCGCCGCCGCCGCCGCTTCTCTTGTCGTTTTTCGGCTTCGGTTGTTCTTCAACTTCCATCGGAACTTCGTCAACAACGCACGAGCGCGAACAGACTTTCATCGCCAATCGCGCCGACTCCCAAATCTTTATTGAAAAGCGAGTAAACCGTACTTCCCGTGACCAGAGCCAGCATAATCGCCATCGTTCCGAGAAGTAGTTTGTTGCGCTGACCGGCGTTCTTTTCTTCAATTACGGTAACGTGAAAATCATCGTCGTCGGGCGCAATATGCGAAGATTTAGAATCAAGCTTTGCAGTTTGCTGATAATTACCGTTATCGTTGGCGTTCGCTCCGGCGGCAGCCGCGAAAGTTTTCGGCACAATCGGTGCTTCTTCGGGTGTAAATTCTTCCGTCGGCGTTTCGATAAATGTCTCAGTCGGAGTTTCAGCAATCGGTGCGGCGGCAACCGGTGTAGCCGCCTGCGTTTTATCGAAAGTCGGCGCGGACGATCTGAAAACCGGCTGACCGACAACCGACTCTTCAATTTTTTCGCTGACCGGCGCGGTTTTAATTTCTGTTGCCGGTTCTTCAGTAACAGGCGATTGAGTAACAGGATTCATCTCAAAAGCCGTCATCACCTGACCGCAGTTCGGACAGTAACCGAACTTCTCGGCAAAGCTTTCGTCACACGCGGCACAATATTTAACTATCTTTCCCATCTTTTCTGACCTCTCAAATCTTCTCGCTCTTTTTCCGAAAGAGTTGAATTAACTTCATTATAATCGCGTTTTTTGCGGATGTTAAGCGTTCGGGAAAACTCCCGTGAACATTCTATAGGATACAACATTTTTATAGATGCCGGAACAATTTGACGCGATGCCTGCGGACATCTAAAATTTTAGATTCGTCAATGATTTATTGTTTATTGTAAACTCTGTTTTCAGTTCCAACGAAAAACATTCGGTTCGCAACTAACGGTTAACAATTTTCGATGCGTTTCTTCTTGATTTATAACGATGAATATCAAAAATAATTTTATCAGATACACTTTGTCGGCTTTGATTTTACTGTCGCTGGCGACGATTTCCTTCGCTCAAAAATCCAATCAGCCGCGTCAGGAAAAACTGCTCAACGGCTTGAAACTTTTGACTTGGAACGATACGGCGACGGATAAAGTGACGGTGAAACTTCGCATTCACAGCGGCGCGGCATTCGACACTCAGAACAAAGAAGGCACGATGGCACTGCTCGCCGACGCGCTGTTTCCGAACGACACGGTAAAAGAATTTTTTCGCGAAGATTTAGGCGGAAGTCTGGAAGTAGTCAGTAATTACGATTACATCCAAATTAATGCGACGGGCGATGCCGATCAGGTGTTGACGATTCTCGAAACCATTGCCGCCGCCGTTACCAAGACGCAGATTGACAAAGATACGACCACCAAACTGAAAGCCGCACGGCTCGAACGCATTCAGGAACTCGAAAAAAATCCGTCGTATGTCGCCGATCAAGCTGTGGCAAAACGATTGTTCGGCAATTATCCATACGGCAGAAGCGCGGAAGGAACTGCCGAATCGCTGGCGAAAATTGATTTCGCCGATTTGATTCTCGCCAGACAAAGATTTTTAACTGCCGACAACTCGACGCTCGCCGTCAGTGGCAATGTAAAATACGATTATGTTTACAAAGTCGTCCGCCAGCTTTTCGGCGGCTGGGAAAAATCCGACAAACGCATTCCGGCAAGTTTTGCCGAAGCGAGCGCGCCCGACACGAAATTTTATTTGATAAAGTCCGAGATAAATAATGCCAGCGAGCTGCGTTTTGCGTTCCGCGCCGCCTCACGCCGCGACGCGGATTTTCAAGCCGCGCGGCTTTTAACTCAAATTCTGCAAAATCGTCTGCAAAAAAAGGAGAACGGTAAGGTTTCCGTTCAACAAAATTCGTATTTTCTGCCCGGTCTGGTCGTCGTTAAATTTTCCGAGTGGAATTCAGCCGCGTTGAAAGTTGTCGGCGAAGACGTTTCGATGCCCGAAAATTTTCTCAATTACGTCCAGGATTTGCTCGCGTCAAATGTCTCAGCGGAAGAACTGCAAATGGCGAAAAGCGATTTAACGAAGGCAAACGGCAATCAAAACATCATTGACGCCTGGCTTGATGCCGATTCGTATCAATATAAAAACCAATCAAAAACCGATGCGCCGGCGTTCCAAAACTCAACGCTTGCCGACGCGCAGAGAGTTCTCGAACGCTGGCGCAAAGAAGCCGTGGTCAGAACGCTTTTGTTTAAAGCGATAAGTTTAAATTATTCGACACTTTTTATGATTGAAAAACAAACCGCCGACGAACTGAAACACGCCAAAGCGGTGCGCGAGATGTTTTCCGGCATTGCGACGAAATACGATTTTCTTAATCATTTTTTGTCGGTTAATATAGATAAACGCTGGCGCAGACTGGTTTCGCAGAAAATTAAAAGACGTTTTGGAAAATCCGCACGCGCTAATTTTAGATGTCGCCTGCGGAACCGGAGACTTATCTTTGGAGTTGCAGAAAGACGCGAAGGCGAAAGTTTTCGGCACGGATTTCTGTCGCCCGATGCTCGAAATAGCGTTCGGCAAAAACGATAAAACCAACCGAAAAATTCCCTATATCGAAGCCGACGGAATGAATCTTTCTTTTGAAGATGAAACTTTCGACGCGGCAGACTATCGCTTTCGGTCTGCGGAATTTCTCCAACTGGCAAAGCGGCTTGCGCGAACTGCACCGCATTTTGAAACCGGGCGGAAAGCTCGTTATTTTCGAATTTTCCACGCCGATAATTCCCGGTTTCAGGCAGGCATTTCAGTTTTATTTTTCCAATGTTCTGCCGCGAATCGGCGGCGCAGTCAGCGGTTCGCGCGGCGCGTATGAATATCTGCCGAATTCGGTTTCAAAATTTCCCGACCAAAAAAACCTCGCCCGGATGATGAGCGAAACCGGCTTCTCCGATGTAGAATATAAAAACCTAACAGGCGGCATTGCCGCGATTCACGTCGGGACAAAAATATAATTTGAATTTTGCAGGAAAGTTTTTTTCCCGCAAAGTCATTTTTGATGAAATACAAACTAAAAAATTTTGCGCGTCAAGTCGGTCTTCTGCTGCTCGTCGTCTGGACGGTCGTTTCATTAGTGACGCTGCTCATCGAATTGGTTCCCGGCTCGCCCGCCACGGCTATTTTGGGCGATCAGGCGACGACCGAGCAGATAAATAATTTCAATCTCAAACACGGACTCGACAAACCGGCATTTTTCTTTTCATATACGGACGAAGGCTTCAAATGGCACGGCGCGGAAAATCGCTATATGAATTACTGGACGGGCTTACTGCACGGTGATTTGGGAATGTCTTTCCGCACTGAGCGACCGGTTTTGGATATGATTCTTGAACGTTATCCGTCAACAATAATGCTCGCGCTGGCTTCGATGTTCGTCGCCGTCAGCATCGCCATTCCGCTCGGCGTTCTCGCCGGAACAAACAAAGGAACAATTATTGACAATCTTTCTTCGTTCGTCGCGCTGCTCGGAATCAGTTTGCCGACGTTCGTAATCGGTCCGTTTCTGGTTTATATTTTTGCCGTCAAGCTCGGCTGGTTTTCGCCGACCGGCAGCGCGAACCCTGAAGACATTGTTTTGCCCGCCGTTACTTTGGGCGCGGCTTTATCGGCGATTTTAACGAGAATGGTACGCTCTTCGGTCATCGAAGAACTCGGCGAAGATTACGTCCGCACAGCGCGGGCGAAAGGTTTGAGTGAGCGCAAAGTCGTTTACAAACACGTTTTGAAAAACGGTCTGATTCCGGTCGTCACAATTCTCGGCTTGCAGTTGGGAGTTTTACTGGCGGGCGCGATTATCACGGAAAAGATTTTCAACTGGCAAGGTTTGGGACTATTATTGCTCGACGACGGCATCGGCAAACGCGATTATCGTCTCGTGCAAGGATGTGTTCTCGTCATTTCCGTTACATATATTTTAGCCAATTCGCTGACCGATCTGGTTTATCGCCGACTTGATCCGAGAATTAGAATATCGTAATGAATCAGTTTAACTTACATCGGAATCTGATTATCGCCGCCGTCTTTCATTTTGACGGCGATTTTCGCGCCGTTTATCGCCACGCACGATGTCACGGCGCAAAATCTGTTGATGCGTTACGCGCGCCGTTTCGGCGGAACATTGGTTCGGAACTGACGCGCTCGGACGCGACGTTTTTTCGCGGGTGGTTTTCGGCGCGAGGATTTCTCTGGAAGTCGGAATTATCGTCGTCGCCGTTTCGTCGTTTATCGGCATAATTCTTGGGCGCGGTTGCCGGATTTTACGGCGGTTGGCTCGATAAATTTCTGTCCGGCTATGTTTTCAATGTCTTTCTCGCGTTTCCCGGTTTACTGCTGGCGATTGCGCTCGTTGCATTTTTAGGCGCGGGTTTGGGAAAATTAATTCTGGCGTTGTGTATTATCGGTTGGGTCGGTTACGCGCGCGTGATGCGCGGGCAGGTTTTGAAGGTGCGCGAATATGATTTCGTGCAAGCCGCGCGTGCGCATTGGCGCAAGCAATTTGCAGCATTTTATTTACGCATATTTTGCCGAACGCGATTCAGCCTTTGATTGTGCAGGCATCTTTGGGAATGGCGGGCGCGGTTTTGTCCGAAGCCTCGCTGTCGTTTCTCGGCTTGGGAATTCCGCCGCCCGCGCCTTCGTGGGGAACGATGATCGAAGAAGGACGCGGCTTTGATATTCTTTATAACGCGCCGCACGTTTTATTTTTTCCCGCGCTGGCGATTGCGTTGACCGTTCTCGCGTTTAATTTTCTCGGCGACGGTTTGCGCGAATATCTCGATCCGAAACAGCGAAAACGATAAAAATGACTGCCGTATTCAATCGAAAATCTTTCCAAGACTTATCCGCCTTCGTTTCCGCGACTGAAAAAGTTTCTTCATTTGGAAATCAAACCGCCCGTCGAAGCCTTAAAAAATGTTTCATTTGAAATTAAACGAAGGCGAAATTTTCGGATTAATCGGCAGAAACGGCGCGGGAAAAACGACTTTGACGAAAATCATCGCCACGCTCGTTCAGCCGACCGACGGCAAAGTTTCCGTCCAAAATTTCGATTCGGTAAAAGATGAAGTCAAAGTTCGTTCGCTAATCGGATTGGCGACGGCCGAAGAAAGAAGTTTTTACTGGCGTTTGACGGCTGAACAAAATCTTTTGTTTTTCGCGCGGCTTTACGGATTAAAAGACGCCGCCGCGAAGCAAAGAATCGCCGAAATTTTCGAGCAGTTGGATTTGAAGGATTTAGCCAAACGCCGGTTTTCCGAACTCTCGACCGGCAACAAACAGCGTCTGGCGATTGCGCGGGCGATTTTGCCGAAACCGCCGATTTTGCTGCTCGACGAACCGACGCGCTCGCTCGATCCGCTTGCCGCGCAAGCGATTTGCGCGATTTGATTTTATCGTTCAAAGACGTTTCGATTTTGCTGACTTCGCACAATCTTACCGAAATCGAAGAACTTTGCCAGCGCGTGGCGATCATTTCAAAAGGCGAAATTCGCGCGATTGATTCGCCTCAAAATCTGCGCCTTCAAATCAAACAAACCCAACAGCGTAAAAATTATTATTGAGCGACATTTCGAAAGAATTTTTACGAAGAAACATTGCCTTCTAAACTGAATGATTTCACCATCGAAAACTGCGAGGACGAATTTCTCGCCGTCAATTTCGCACGTGAAATGAATGATCGTCTGCTCGGCGAAACGATTTCGTTGTTAGCTGCAAACGGCGCGAATATTTTTGATGTTGAAACCGAAAAACCGACTTTGCTCGATGTTCTGGAAAGCTACGAATGAAATATAAAATCTTTCCGCTCGGCGATAATGCTTTGACTGTTGAGTTCGGCACCGAAATTTCCGTCGAATTGAATGATCGCGCTATATCGCTCCGCGCGTTTTCTCGATGAAAATCCGTTTTCGCGGTTTGATCGAAATCGTTCCGGCTTATGCTTCACTGACCGATTTTTATGACGTTTTGATTGTCAGAAAAACTTACTTTGAATTTTCGTCGGCGTTTGAAGCGGTCAAACAAATTTCGGAAAACGCTCTGCAAAGTCTGAGAAATAAACCTGATATTGATGCGCGTGTGGTAGAAATCCCGATTTGTTTCGACGCGGAATACGCGCTCGATTTGGAATTCGTCGCGCAAGCTCAACCAATCTCTCGACCGCAGAAATTATTGAAATTTTTCTCGCGCAGACTTACCGCGTTTATATGCTCGGATTTCTGCCTGGGTTTGCTTATATGGGCGAAATTGACGAGCGAATCGCCACCGCCGCGCAAAGCATCGCCGCGCCTCAAAGTTCCAAAAGGCAGCGTCGGCATCGCCGGCAGACAAACCGGAATTTATTCGCTCGAATCGCCCGGCGGCTGGCAGATTATCGGGCGAACGAACGTTGAATTATTTACGCCGCACGAGGAAAAGCCCGCGTTTTTACAGGCGGGCGATTCTGTGAAATTTTACGCGGCAGATTTTAAGTTGGCGAATTGAAATCAACCTTGTCGTAAATATCATCCATCGAAAGTCGGAAATCAACAGAGACTAAAATAATTTCAGCATTTTCTTCGAACGAAACAAATTTTTTCCGGTTTTGCCGGCATAATTTTATTCCTGATAATTTTACAGCAAATCAAATGTTTCGCCGTAGTGCGGAACGTGGACGTTCCAGCCGAAGCGTTCGCGGATATGTCCCGCCATCGCTGCGGCGGCATCGGGTTCGCCGTGCGTGGTGAAAAGCATTTTCGGCTGGGTGTGCAAGCCTTCGAGCCAGCGCAGAACGGCTTTCCAATCAGCGTGCGCGGAAAATCCTTCGATGCGTTCGACGTGACAGCGGACGGGAATCCATTCTTTGAAAATTCTGACTTCCCTGTCGCCGTCGAGGATTCTTCTGCCGGTCGTTCCGGCAGCCTGGTAACCGACGAAAACGAGAGTCGCGTTCGGGTCGGGCAGAACTCTAAGCGCGTGGTGCATCACGCGCCCGCCGGTCATCATTCCCGACGCAGAGATAATTATTCGCGTGCCTTTTTCGTCGTTTAATCTGATTGATTCGTCGCGGCTCGAAGTCGTCTGCATCGAAGCCGTCCGCAAGGGATGCCTTTTGCCTGCCAGAATGCTGGCGTATTCTTCGTCGTGTTCTTCCGAAAAACGATTGTAAACCTGCGTCGCCTGCGCCGCCATCGGCGAATCAACGCGAACGGGCAGAATCGGAATTCTTTTTGCGTCTTCGAGTTCACGAATCAAGTATAAAATTTCCTGCGTACGCCCAATCGCAAACGCCGGAATTAAAATCGGTGCGTGGCGTTTCGCCGCTTCGTTTATCAATTCAGCCATCTGATCTTCGCTCGAAACGTCGCTGTGCAGACGGTTGCCGTAAGTTGATTCGACCATCACGTAATCGGCTTCTAAAATCGCCGCTCGGGTCTTTGATAATAGGCTGGTCGTAATGTCCCAAATCGCCCGAAAATAAAAATTTAATACTTTCGCCGTTTTCCCTCGCCTGTTCCAATTCAACCAAGACAAGACTCGCGCCTAAAATATGTCCCGCGACGTTAAAGCTCGCTTTGATGCCGTCCGCGATTTCAATCGGCTCACCATCATTCGGAATCGGCACAAGCAGTTTCAGCGCGGCATTCGCATCTTTTTCATCGTAAAGCGGCAGCGCGACTTCGTGACGCGTCAAACCTTTCCGGTTGCGGTAATCGGCTTCTTCTTCCTGCAAACGCCCCGAATCAGGCAGCAGAATTTTCAGCAAATCGCACGTCGCGCGCGAAGTGAAAACTTTGCCTGCAAAACCGAGTTTCACAAGTCGCGGCAGATAACCCGTATGATCAATATGCGCGTGCGTGATAATTACCGCGTCAATTTCCAACGGATCGAACGGCGGTTCCTGCCAATTTCGGTCGCGCAGTTCGCGCAAGCCCTGAAAAAGTCCGCAGTCAACCAAAATCTTTTTGCCGTTGTGTTCAAGCAGATATTTTGAACCCGTCACCGTTCCGACACCGCCGTAAAATGAAATCGTCGCCATAATGTTTTCTCCGGTTTTTTATTCGATTAGCCGATTTGAATTTTCTTTATTAACATTGTAAATGATGCTGTTTCAGAATTTAAAGCTACTCGCAACCGGCGATAAAAACAAATCATTTCGATTGAAAAACGATTTCGCAAAAGTCAGTTTATGCATAGTTCTAATGTTTTTTTCGCTCACGCTGTGTTCGTGCCGCAAACCCCAGAAAACTGAAATGCGCCGTCTTCTGCCGAATAATGCGATTGTTTATCTGGAAACAAATGATCTGGCGAAAACGCTCGAAGCAATGTCTGAAAGTTCTGCTTTTCAACAACTCGCCGCCGAAAAACCCGACTTTTCCGCACTCGAAAATATACAAATCGCGGCGGCGATTACGAGTTTTGAAACTTCCGAAGAGAATTCCGCTTTAAACTTCAAACCCAAATTCGTCGCCATCGCCGAAACTCACGCGTGGTCATGGCAAACCGTTTCATTTGCCGATGATCAGCTTGATAATTTCGTCAGAAAAAATTACGGCGCGGACGCAAAATTGGAAAAATCCGAGAAGAACGGCGGGAAATTTTACATTTGGAAAGCCGCCGATAATCGTCAGGTTTTCGCCTTTGTGACGGGCAGTTTAATTTATTTCGGAACCGATGCGGCGGCAATTGAAACGTCTTCCGCGGTCAAATCGGGCAATGCCGAAAGCCTTCTGAAAAACGAAAATTTATCGCGTGTTTATTCGAAAGAAAAATTAGTTTTCGGCTACGTTTCGCCCGATGGCATCGCGCAAATCGCCAATCTCGCAGGCGTTTCCGCCGCCGTCAAAACCACCGAAGAAGAAGGCGGCAGAGCATTTATCGCTCGCGTATTCTGCCGCAGATTTTACAAAATTCGACAAAAGAAATTGTTTGGACGGCGAAGCAAACCGAACGCGGAATCGAAGATAAATTTACAATGTCGCGCTGACATCCGAATTCGCCGCGAGTTCAAAGCGTGCATTGGCTGTTTCCACTCAAACGTCAAACATTCGGCGGAGTTTTTACCAATGGATTTTTATTCGGCGACGCGTTATAATCTCAACGATCCGCTCGTTGCGTGGCGCGGTTTGCTGCTTTTCACAGCGAAAAACACTGACGCGCTAAGCGGCAAATTTTTAATCGAATTTTCCGACCGACTGCTTGAACCTTACGCGATTTCCAACGCCGAAAAGTTTTTAGGCGCAATTGATTCGGAAATTATCACCGCGCAATTTGACGCCTAACGGCGACAAAAGCGCGGCAATTGTGACGGTTAAAGATTTGGAAAATTTGAAAAACTCGATATCGAGAGAAATTAATTTTACTTCAAAAGCCGAATCAAAATTCAACGCTGAAATTTGTCTTCCGAAAGCAAAGAACTGGCGGCGGCGTTCGTTGAAAACAAATTAATTTTGGGCGAAAGCGAAAGCGTTTTGAAATGTTTGCAGGCGAAACAGAGCGGACAGAATTTTGCGAAAAATACTAATTATCAAAATTTTGCCGCCAGCCAATCCGTCGCCGCGACATACGCTCTGAGATTCTGATTCGGCGGAAAAAATCGTCGAAGTTTTATCGACACGAAAGAAAGATGCTGATCGGAAATCAGCCACGTTTTATTTGACTGAAACGCGCTTTACCGAAACTGGATTTGAAAGAAAAACCATGTCCGATTTCGGCTTAATCGGAACGATTCTCAGTCAAATTGAACGTAAAAATTAGCTATTCTCAGATATTTATTTCCTTTTTTGACTTTTCACGCTTCGCTTTAATTTACCGATATTTTCTTCAATCCATTTTTCCGCCTGTTCGTAATGAGCGAATTTTTTTTCGTCCCGCCGAAATTGCGGCGTATGATTGTATCGTCTGCCGTCACGATGCATCGTCGGGTGAAAAATATGCAGCATTTCGTGAAAAACCACGAACTCGACAACGTATCTCGGAACTTTCGCGTCGTCCAGAGATTTGCTGATAATTATCGTTTGATGCGTCGAATCGTGGTGTCCCAAAATTCGATAAGTTCTTCTGCGCCGACCATGATAAAGTCGGTTTTTCGAGTTCGTTTTGAAAATAAGTCGCGATTGATGCGGACAAAAATTTCTTCCAAATCATAAATTTCGCCATTTGATGAAGTGATAATTTTGCGTCCTTTTGCGCGTTTATTTTCAATTGCCTTCGTCTGCATTTCCTGACTTTTTACATATATGAACGATAGATTTCGGCGGCGAGCGGCGGAACTTTTTTTCGCAGAAGTTTGGCGACCAAAATAAACGCCAAAGCTCTTTGCGCATTCGAGCGGTGCGTTTTCGCAAATCTCTGCTAAACGCACGAAAATCTTGCCGTTTCGCAGGCGAATCGTGTGATTTATGCCGACATACGGATAAAAAACCACTTCGATTTCAGGAGTATCGCGGCTGTCGGTCAAAAGCCTGAAATGCTTCTTCGTAAAACTTTTTGATGGGCGAAAGATTGTCCGGCGAAAGATTGTTTATCATAGTTTAACTATAAATTTCTTGACAGAGGCGCTGCGAAAATGCTATTCGTTTTAATAGCTAAAGAATACCGTTCAAAAGCGGTATTCTTCAAACTCGCCAGAGGAAAAATGGCTGTCTCCGATGTCAAACCCGACAACCGAAAAAAATTTCTCTACGGCTCCAAACGCTCGCGGACGGATAATTCTTTCCGCAATCATCAACGAACATCTCAATAACGGGCGAGCCGATTGGTTCAAAAATAATCGCTGAAAAATTTGCCAACGCCGCCGGATTAAGTTCGGCTACGATTCGCAACGTAATGAGCGATTTGGAAGATTTCGGACTGGTCGAACAACCGCACACTTCCGCCGGTCGCGTTCCCACAGATAGAGGTTACCGGTTTTTTGTTGATAATTTACTGGGCGTTCTGCAATTATCAAACGAAGATTTGAGTTTGATAAATAAGGAACTCGGTTTAAGCGAATTCGATTCGTCAGCCGCGCCTGACAGGTTGATGGAAAAAACTTCACAGCTTCTTTCGGCTCTTTCTCAAAATGTCGGCATCGTTGTTTCGCCATCTCTGGCGAAAGATCGTCTGCAGCATATCGAATTTGTTAATTTGTCCGACAAACGCATTCTCGTGGTTCTGGTTTCCGCGCCGAATATTGTTCATAACAAAATTATTCGGCTTAACGAAACTTTTTCAAACGAACAGCTCGAGCGCACTTCAAATTATTTGAATGCGCGATTTAGCGGCAAAAGTTTAGCGGAGATTCGCGGCGGAAATTCTCAAATTGATGCACGAAGAAACCTCGCTTTTTGACAAATTACTGCAAACGGCGATGATTCTTTGCTCGCAAAGTATCGAAAGCGAAGAAGACAATCGCGGCGAAGTTTATGTTGACGGCACGTCGAACATCCTGAACAAAACGGATTTTGCCGATCTCGAACGACTGCGCGAATTGATTCGCACGATTGAAGAAAAATCGCGACTCGTGCAAATTCTGACCGAATGTATCGAACGCGACCCAACTTTGAAAAACGATGTGCAGGTCGTTATCGGAAGCGAAAATTCCGCTTCTTCTTTGCAAAACTGCACACTCATCACCGCGCCTTACCGCATCGGCGGCGGCAAGACAATTGGAACTTTGAGCGTTCTCGGTCCGACTAGAATCGAATATGCCCGAACTGATTTCGATTGTCAGTTATGTGGCAAGAATTCTCGAAAAAATGATGACCAAGGAATAATCCCTTTTTCAGTAAAATTTATTACGTAAATTAAACCAAAAATGAACCCCGTAAATAATTCACAGGCTATGCAGGAATCACCCGAAGAAACGGAATTCGACAACACGCTTTCGATTGACGAGTTTTTTAAACAGCTCGAAGCAAAGGAAAAAGATTTGGATATTTCTTCTGATCTGATTATCGAAGTTGAGGAAGAGGAATACGGAGACCAGGACCTTTCTGACTTTATGCAGATAGATTTGTCGACCGCTCCGCACAAATCCGAACCTGCCGAGGAAATGCCTGCCGAGGAAAATTTCTCTCCACCGACGGGAAACTCGGAAAAACTTCAAACTGAAATTACAAATCTTCAAAATCAAATCTCGCGGATGGAAACCGAACGCGTCGAGATGTTTGAAATGGCGCGGCGGCGACAAAATGATTTTGAAAATTATAAAAACCGCACCGAACGCGAACGCAGCGAAACTTTTCGCAATCAATTAAGCAATCTGGCAACGCAAATGCTGCCCGTGATTGATAATCTGAATCGCGCGCTTGGATTCGACCGACCGCGATTGGCGACGAAAAAGCCAAGGATTTCCAACAGTTTTTTGAGGGCATCGTTCTGGTCAGCCAGCAAATGAATGAAATTTTGGCGGAAATGGGCGTTCAGCCGATTATCGCGGTCGGCGAACCTTTCGATCCGCATTTCCACGAAGCCGTCGCAACCGAAGAAACCGATGAATTTCCGCCGCACACTGTAACGACGGAACTTCTACGCGGCTATCGAATCGGCGATAAAGTTATTCGCCCTTCAATGGTTAAAGTTTCCGTATCCGCCATGAGCGGCAATCTTCCTCAAATGGTATCGCTAAACGAAGAAGTTTCCGACGATGCTGAATAATCTGAAATCACATGAACAAATTCTTACGTTAAAAGGACGCTAAAAATTATGAGTAAAGTAATCGGAATTGATTTAGGCACGACGAACTGCTGCGTTTCCGTTTTGGAAGGCGGCACAGTGCAAATTATCTCGAACAAAGAAGGCGGCAGAACAACGCCGTCGGTTCTCGGATTTACCGAAAAAGACGAACGGCTGGTCGGGCAAATCGCCAAACGGCAAGCGGTGACGAATCCGGCAAATACGCTTTATCGCCGTCAAACGACTGATCGGGCGCAAGTTCGATTCGCCGGAAGTCGAAAAAATGCGCGAAACTGTGCCGTTTGAAATTGTCGAAGCTCCGAACGGCGACGCTCACATTCGCGTGCTTGAACGCACTTACAGCCCGCCGGAAATTTCAGCGATTGTTCTGCAAAGTTTGAAACTCGCGGCGGAAGAATTTCTCGGCGATAAAATTACCGAAGCGATTATCACCGTTCCGGCTTATTTTGACGACACGCAGCGGCAGGCGACGCGCGATGCGGGAAAAATTGCCGGTCTTGAAGTCGAACGCATTATTAACGAGCCGACGGCAGCCGCGCTCGCTTACGGTTTCGATAAAAATAAAAACGAACGAGTCGTCGTTTACGATCTCGGCGGCGGCACGTTCGATATTTCGATTCTGGAAATAAACGATGGCGTTTTTGAAGTTCTTTCCACTTCCGGCAACACATTTTTGGGCGGCGAAGATTTTGACCAACGCATAATTAACTGGCTTCGTTGACAATTTTCATAGCGAAAACGGCATTGATTTGAAAGATGACCGGCTGGCTTTACAACGATTGAAAGAAGCGGCGGAACGCGCTAAATGTGAACTGTCGAGCGTTTCTGAAACGAATGTCAATCTGCCGTTTATCGCGGCTGACGCTTCAGGTCCGAAACATATCAATACGAATTTTGACGCGCACGAAATTTGAAGAACTCGTGCAGGATTTGGTCGAGCATCTCGGTCGAACCGTGCCAGAAAGCTCTCTGGGACGCGAAACTTCAACCGTCTGATATTGATAAAGTTATTCTCGTCGGCGGACAAACGCGCTCGCCGATTATCGCTCGCACCGTGAAGGAAGTTTTCGGCAAAGAACCTTCGGCGGAAATCAATCCTGATGAAGTCGTGGCGATGGGCGCGGCGATTCAGGGCGGCGTTTTAGCGGGCGATGTCAAAGACATTGTGCTGCTTGACGTTCTGCCTCTGAGTTTGGGACTGGAAACGCGCGGCGGATTTTTCGTCAAACTCATCTCGCGCAACTCGACGATTCCGCTCAAAAATACGATGACTTTTACGACTGTTGCTGATAATCAATCAACGGTTGAAATCCATATTTTGCAGGGCGAACGCGAAATTGCGAGCGGTAACCGCAGTCTGGGAAAATTCGATTTGGTCGGCATTCCGCCTGCGCCGCGCGGCATTCCGCAAATTGACGTTTCATTTGAAATTGACGCGAACGGCATCGTCAATGTTTCGGCCAAAGACAAAATGACCGGCTTTGAACAGGCGATGCAAATCACGCCTTCATCAGGACTCGCGCCCGACGAAATCGAGCGTCTGATTATGGAAGCGGAAACTTCGGTCGAAAAAGACCGCGAAACCAAAGAATTGATTTTGCAGCGCAACCGGCTCGACTCCTTGATTAAAAATACCAGCCGAACAATGGTCGAATACGGTTCCGGACTTCCGCACGAACAACAGGAAGCAATTAACGGTATTTTGGCTCAAGCCGAAGAAAATCTGAATTCGGATAATTTAGGAAATATTCAGGCGTACTATTCAAATGTCGAATTTGCCGCTAACCAATTGACCGAATCTTTAATGGCAGCAGTTTAAGTCAAACTTCAAATAAAAAAGGTCGGCGATTTTCAATTTAAAAATCGCCGACCTTTTTTATTAGGTAAAAGTTTATTTGTTAATATTTTTGCCGGTGTTGCTGATCGCATCGCCGACGGCATCAATCGTATCGCCGACGCCGCGTTTGAATTTGCCCCAAGTTTCCTGCGTTTCGCCTTCCGCGTTCTGAACTTCGCCTTCGGCTTCCAATTCTCTATCGCCGGTCACCTGTCCGACTTTTTCCTTGACTGTTCCTTTGACCTGTTCCCATTTTCCTTCAACTTCATCTTTATTCGGTATTGACATAATTTTTCTCCTGTTTCAAAAATTCGTGTATTGTTTCAAAACAATTTTTACACTTGAATTTGAACTAAGCAATTTATATTCCCGAAATAGCCAACCACAGAATGAAAATCAAAATTCCTACATTCCCTTATAATTCGGACCGCCGCCGCCTTCGGGCGTGACCCAGTTGATAATTTGATACGGGTCCATAATGTCGCAGGTTTTGCAGTGAACGCAGTTTGAAAAATTGACTTTTATCTCGCGCCTGCCGGTTTTCGACATTGTCTTCCATTTCATAAACCGCCGCCGGACAAAATCTTTGACACGGATTGCCGTATTCTTCGGCGCAGCGCACGGCGCAGATTTCCGTATCGAGAATATGCAGATGCGAAGGCTGGTCTTCGTCGTGCGCGACCGCGCCGTGATAAACGTCGGTTGCTTTGTCGAAAGTCAGTTGATTATCGAATTTCAAATCAGGATAACGCTGTTTGATGTCGTCGCCTTTATAATCATATTCTTCAAGTTTTTCCATTCGCTCGTGTCCGGCAATGTGATGTTCCAGCGGCATAAAACCCCACGAATAACCGCCGGTGATAAACTGCAAACCGCCATTGATCAAAGCCGACCAGCGACCCGATTGGAAAGAAGCGTGAAAATTTCTGACCGCGTAAAGCTCGTCGTAAATCCAACTCGCATTGATTTTTTCTTCAAACCGGCGCAGCGTTTCCGACGTGTAATCGTCGTGATTAAATGCGCCGACAATCGTTTCCGCCGCCAGCATTCCAGATTTCATCGCCGTGTGAATTCCCTTGATGCGCTGACCGTTCAAGAATGAAGCGCAGTCGCCGACAAGCAACACGCCATCCGCGTAAAGTTTCGGCATCGTGTGCCAGCCACCCGCGTTGATCGTTTTCGCGCCGTATTTGAGCATTTTGCCGCCCGCGAGAATTTTGGCGATTTCAGGATGAGTTTTGAATTTTTGAAACTCGGCGTGCGGATCAATCAGCGGATCGAGATAATCGAGTCCGGTCACGTAACCGATGCTGATGACATTATTTTTCATCCCGTAAATCCAGCCGCCGCCGTAAGTTTTCGTGTCCGACGGAAAACCGAAGCGTGTGAATGACGCGACCTTCTTCAAAATTTCCGGCCGGAACTTCCCACAATTCTTTTACGCCGAGCGAAAAAACCTGCGGCTCTTTATCGTCCATCAAATCAAGCCGCTGCATCGCCTGTTTAGCGAGTGAACCGCGCGAACCTTCGCCCAAAACCGTGACTTTCGCCAGCAAATCAACGCCCGGTTCAAAATTTCCTTTCTGGTTTCCTTCTTTATCAATTCCTTTGTCGCCGGTGCGAACGCCGATGACGCGCTCGTTTTCGTCGTAAAGAAGTTCCGCGCCGGGAAATTCGGGGAAAATATTAATTCCCGCTTCCTCGCATTTTTCGCCGAGCCATTCGCACATTTTGCTCAGTGAAACAATATATTTGCCGTGATTTTGCAGCGGCGGCGGCGTAATCGGCGAAGCCGAAGCGCCGTGTTTCCGTCAAATACCAAAACGCGTCGCTTTCGACCGTCGAATCAACCGGACAGCCCTGTTCGAGAAAATCAGGCATCAATTCGCGCAGGGCAATCGGATCCATCACCGCGCCCGACAAAATATGCGCGCCGACGTTCGCGCCTTTTTCGATAATGCCGATTTCGAGTTCGCCGATTTCCCTGCCGGGTTTTCTGCCTAAACGCGACGAGTTCGTCGTGTTCTTTGATCGCATTTTTCAAATGCAAAGCCGCCGCCAGATTTGCCGGTCCCGCGCCGACAAAAACCACGTCCATTTCCAGTTGTTCGCGTTCAATCATAATTTTTATTTCTAAAATGAATGGTCATTCAGTTTTGTAAATATACCAAAACCACTTAAAATCCTCTAGTCAAATTCTTTACAAAATTGTATATTCACCTGAGTTACGATGTTTATTTTCCAACGACAGTTAACTTTAGCATTAAAATTGAGTTGATTCTGTGCTCGATTGCATTTTTTAATGCAAGCTGTCGGCAGCAATCGGAAAAGCCTTGGAAGGTAAATAAACAAATGCCCGACAAAATTCTCTGGGCGTGGGAACGACCGGAAGATTTGCGGTTTATTGATACAAATAAATTCGGTGTCGCATTTCTGGCGCAAACTCTCTTGCTGGAAAACGATAAAGTCGTTTTTCAGCCGCGCCGGCAAGTCCTGAAATTGCGCCGAACACTTATTTAATCGCCGTTACGCGCATCGAAACCGGCAAACAAAATTCGAATAAATCCGATTTGTCGGATGAAACAAAAGAAAAAATTGTTACTCTGATCAAAAAGACTTTAGAATTGCCGAATGTGAAAGCCGTTCAGATTGATTTTGATGCGACGAATTCAGAAAGAAATTTTTATCGCGCGGTTATCAACGATTTGAAAAAACTATTGCCGGAAAATACGCCGCTGACGATGACGGCATTGGCTTCGTGGTGCGTCGGCGACGCGTGGTTTAATGATTTTCCGGTTGACGAAGCTGTTCCGATGGCTTTTGAAATGGGCGCAGACAACGATTTGATTCGTGAATTTTTGACGAGCGGAAACGATTGGCGTGAACCGCTGTGTCGCGGCAGTTACGGCATCGCCGTTGATGAAAATTTAGAAATAAATTTCCGACCGAACCGGCGTTTTTTTTATTTCAAATCGAAGGCTTGGGAAAAATCCGATCTTGAAAAACTTGATTGATAATTACAATGTTATGAAAAATTTTGTACGTTCTATTGTTTCAGCGGCTTTGCTATTTTGTTTTCTTTTCAACAGTTTGCCGACGGCGCAGGCGTGCGGACCTTTTACGGTTGATCCGCTGTTCAGTTTTACGAAACACGGCGAATATCCGTTGGAAAGTTATACAAACGGCAAATTTGGCGTGGTGCCGAATTCTTACGGGCGAATTTCGCTGTTTGTTTTTTACCGGCAGTTGAATAATCTGCCCTTGTCCGCCGATGAACAAAAACAAGTCGTCGAAGCGACGAAACGCCGCATCGGAATTCACGTTTCGGAAGATGAATCAACGCAGGCGGAAAACCCTAAAAATCAATCGCCCGACGTTCCTGATTTCTTCACTAAATGGTCAAACGCCAGAGCCAAAGTTTTGTCTGGTAAAACAGATATTACGAACGACAAAAAAGTTCCGGAAGGTTATGGCTTTTACGAAAATTGTTTAGGAGATTCATTCGATACCGCCGCCAAAACTCTGGACGACAGAATCGCTAAATACGGCGTTAACGAAAATACGAAAGAATGGCTGAAAGGTCAGGACGCAGTTTTTTCGAATTGCGGCGGCGAAGGCACGATTCCCGAATCAGTCGGCGCGAACGCTCCCGAATGGCTCGTCAAAGACCGTCAATATCAAATCGCCGCCGCGCTTTTTTATTCGGCGAAACTTCCCGAAGCCCGCACCAAATTTGAGCAAATCACCAACGATGCGAGTTCCGAATGGAACAAACCGGCGAGATTTGTTATTGCCAGAACTTATATCCGGCAGGCGAGTTTTATCGAACCGGCGGAAAATGCGGCGAATGAAGCGGAGAGAATTGCTCAGGAAAAGAAAGTTCAGGAGGAAAAATCCGAACTTCTGCAAAAAGCTGTTGCTCAGTTGCGAAGCGTTCAAACTGACGCTTCGATGAGCGATTATCAAAAGTCAGCCGGAAAACTTCTGGATTTGGTGAAATTCCGGCTCGACGCGGCAGGCAGACAAAAAGAATTGGCGAAAATACTTTCCGCACCGACGGACAATTCCAATATCTACAACGATTTGACCGATTACATCTGGCTGCTCGACAAACCCGAAAGCGAGGCTTCGAGCCTCGGCGCGGAAAGAGATGAAAAAGAAGCGAAAGCCGCCGGAAAGGAATATAACTACGATTACAAATTAAAACTGCGCGATTTGCCGCAAAGCGTCCGCGAAACGGATTTGACCGATTGGCTTTACACATATCAAGCCGCCGACGGTTTCGCGCACGCTTACGACAAATGGAAGGAAACCGGAAGCGCACATTGGCTCATCAACGCGCTTTCGCACGCCGAACAAAACTCCGCGCAGAAATCTGAAATTTTAAACGAATCCGCGAAAATTCCAAAAAATTCTGCCGGTTTCTCGACCGCTCGCTATCATCAAATCCGATTGCTGCTCGACGATAACAAACGCCCGGAAGCGAAAAAATTGCTCGACGAAATTCTGGCGGATAATTTTCAAAATTACCCGACTTCCACGCAAAACCGCTTTCTCGCGCAGAGAATGGCTTTAGCGGAAAATCTGGCGGATTTTTTGAAGTTCGCCCAGCGTAAAGCCGCGACTTTTGTCTGGAGCGACGATCCGACCGAAGCGGGCGACGATCTGCAATCGGATAAAAATTTACAGCCGTGGACGCAGCGCGAAATGTTTGATGAAGATGCGGTCGCGTTTTTCAACGAGAAAATGCCGCTTTCCGTGTTGCGTGAAGCTGCGATGAGTCCGCAGCTGCCCGAACATTTGAAAAAGTTTTTAGTTTCAGCAGTTTGGACACGCGCATTTCTGCTCGGAAACGAACCGGTGGAACGCGAGTTTACGCCTTTGATGTCGCGCTATTCAAAAGAATTTTCGCCTGTATTTTCAAAATATGCGAACGCCGCAAATCCGGCTGAACGCGAAGCCGCCGCACTTTTGGTAATTTTGAATTATCCGGTAATTCAGCCGTATGTTCCGGTCGGTTTCGGGCGCGACAATTCTCCGCCGGACGCGATTGACAGCATTCGCGGCAATTGGTGGTGCGCTGAAAGTGAAGACAAAAAAGCTTACAGCAGTTACAATCACTACCAATTTAATTATCCTGAAGTTTATCCGAACTTTTTAACGACAGAGCAAACAGCCGCCGCCGTTCGTGAACAAAATCAAATTCAAACTGCGGGCAATTCGGCGACTTTTTTGGCTCGCCGCGCCGTCGAATTCGCCAACAAAAATCCGAATCTGGCAAATACGCCGGAAATTCTGCATCTGGCGGTTCGTTCGACTCGTTACGGCTGCACCGATGCTGAAACTCTGAAATATTCAAAAGAGGCGTTTACGCTTTTACACAAGCGTTATCCGAAATCGCCGTGGACCGCGAAAACGCCTTATTGGTTTGGTCAAACTTAAAATTTGGAGATTGGAAAAAACTTAATTTTCTAATGCGGAGCCTGATTTTTTGGAAAAGCTGCATCGTCTGGAAGTTCCTGAGCGAGCAGTTTTTCCTTGTAACCTTCCGGCAGTGAGCGGACTTTTTTGTTTTCGTCAGTGACCACATGCAGCGTTTCACCGACGGCAAGCAAAGTTTCATCCGAAGCGCGAAAAATTTCGTAAATAAAACGCATTGAACGGCTTCGTAAATCTTCAACTTTCGTGCGAACAGTTAAAACATCTTCGTAATAGGCTGGCGATTTGTAGCGGCAGTAACTTTCGGCGACGACCATCAGCGCGTTGTCTTTTTCTTCCATTTCCTTGTAAGAAAAACCACGCGCGCGGCAATACTCGCTTCTGCCGACTTCAAACCAAACGAGATAATTTGCGTTATGAACGATTCCCATCTGGTCTGTTTCAGCGTAACGAACGCGAATTTCGGTTTCGTGCCATTCCATAAATAAGCGGGTAAAAAAGCGAAAGAGTAAAGAGTTTGAATTTTATCAACTCTGTACTCTTTAGCCCGAAAAAAGATTTTCTGGGAGACAGGGATTCGAACCCCGATAGGCAGATCCAGAAACTGCAGTCCTACCATTAGACGATCTCCCAACAAACTTCTAATTTATTGACAGAAAAAGCAGTTGTCAAATGCTAAACTGCGATGTTGGCTTGCCAATGAGAAATATGACGGGCAAAATAATATTTTATGCCCGCTCCTGACAAAGACATAATCAACAATCGGCACGCTTTTTTCGAGTATCATATTGAAGATAAATACGAAGCCGGAGTCGCTCTGCTTGGCACAGAAGTTAAAAGCGTAATGCTCGGACGAATTCAACTCAAAGAATCGTATGTCACAGTCAAAGACGGCGAAATTTGGCTTCTTAACGCGCACATTTCGCATTACTCGCACGGCAATATCAATAATCACGATGTCTTGCGAAGCCGTAAATTACTGCTTCACCGCCACGAAATCGAAAAATTGGAAAAGGAAATGACGCAGAAAGGAATGACTTTGGTTGTTACTCGTGTTTACTGGAAAAACGGGCGCATCAAGTTTGAAATCGGCGTGGCAAAAGGAAAGAAACTTTATGATAAGCGGGAAGATTTGAAATCTCGGACTATTGACCGCGAAACGCGGGCGCAGATGAAGGAAAGATAGTTTAGGTTGTAAGACTTAGCCGATTTAGGTTATAGTCATATCACTTTTTTTGTGGAGAAAGAATAATTTAACAGAGGAAAACTAATGAAATCTCAAGCAATTACGGATAACTTTCAGGAAGCGGCAGTTGACGCCTTGGCAATGGCGGTTTTTAAAGGCGAAAAACCGTCGAGCGGTTTACTGAAAGATTTGGACAAATTAGCTGGCGGAAATATCGCTTCGGTAATTAAAACCGAAGAATTTAAAGGCGAAACGGGCGAAACGGCTTATTTTCTTTTTGAATCAAAAGGAAAGGTAAAGGCTAGTCGTCTTTTATTAATCGGCGTGGGCGACCGCACCGAATACAAAAGTTCCGATGTCGCAACCGTGGCAGGAACAGCGGCTCGTTATCTGCAAAAACGCAACATCAAAAGTTTCGCGCTCGCGCCGCGCTCAGACGGCGACGCGGCAGACGCGGCGATGAACGCGGTAGTAGGGTTAGCAACCAGCCAGTTTGAGCTTGATAAATACAAAACGAGCGATAAAAGCAACAAAACAATTGATTCGTTTGTTTTATACGTCGAAGGCGGCAATGCGAAAAATTTGAAGGACGCGCTGAGTCGCGGCGAAATTATCGGCGATTCGATGAATTTCACCCGCGATTTGGCGAACGAACCGCCGAATATTCTACACCCGACAGAAATGGCAAATCGCGCTCAGAAAATGGCGAAGGAAGTCGGTTTGAAATGCGAAATTCTCGACGAAGCAAAAATGGCGAAACTCGGAATGGGTTCGTTGTTGTCAGTTTCACTCGGTTCCGCGCAACCGGCGAAATTGATTGTCCTGAAATACGAGCCGAAAAAATCAACCGGCAAAAAAGGCGAATTGCTCGCGCTCGTCGGGAAAGGCATCACGTTTGATACGGGCGGAATTTCCATCAAACCGGCGGAAGGAATGGACGCGATGAAGTACGATATGTCGGGCGGCGCGACCGTCATCGGCACGATGCGGGCGATTGGTTTACTTAAACCGACGGTTCCGGTTCTCGGAATTGTCGCGGCAGTCGAAAATATGCCGGGAAGCGCGGCAACGCGTCCGAGCGACATCGTTACCGCATCGAACGGTAAAACCGTGGAAATTTTGAATACGGATGCTGAAGGTCGGCTGGTTTTGGCTGATGCGGTGGTTTACGCGGAAAATCATGGCGCGACGCGCATCGTTGATATGGCGACGCTGACGGGCGCAGTAATTATCGCGCTCGGCGATTTGAATACGGCGGTTCTCGGCAACGATCAGGATCTGGTTGACGAAATTATCGAATGCGGCAAAGAAACGGGCGAAAATTTCTGGCAACTGCCAATCAGCAAGGAATACAGCAAATTGATAAAATCCGACATCGCCGACATTAAAAACATCGGCGGCGGTCGCAAAGCCGGAACGATTATCGGCGCGGTTTTTATACAGGAATTCATCAAAGACGCAAAATGGGCGCATCTCGATATTGCGGGAACGGCTTGGGCGGACGACGTGAAACCGCATCGCGCAAAAGGTCCGACGGCGATAGCAGTTCGCACATTGCTCAAACTGGTTGAAAAATCGCAGTAATTATATTTGAATTGCCGCAATCGGAGTTCAAAGTTCAGGATAAGAAATATCTTGAATTTTGGACTCCGATTTTTTTTGCGGACAAACATTGACAATTCGATGCAAAATCTTGTCTAATGCCTACAACCTGCCAATCAATTTATGAGCCGCAATTCGTCTAATTTACTCGCTGCATTAGCGATTTTGATCGTTATGACTCTCGGCTGTTTTTATACGTCGGGAAGAGACGGCGAACCACAGGCAACACCGACGAAACCGCCGAAAAACCAAAGTATCGAAACCAAAAGTTCAGCCCCGAACAAAAAAGATGACAAAGGCGATTTTATCGTCGAGCATCTGGAAGTAAAAAATCCGCGCTACCTTGAAATTGACCGGCAAATCAAAGAGGAAAAACTTCTGGAAAAAGCGGCTGATAAACTAAATCGCTCGCTGAATCTACCGAAAGATATTTTTCTCAGAACTAAAGACTGCGGCGAAATCAACGCTTTTTACGACGCGAAAGCACAATCCGTGACCGTTTGTTACGAATTAATGGAGCATTTCCACAAGGTTTTCCGCAGCGACGGACTTTCCAACGAAAAGGCTTACGATAAAATGTTCGATGCGGTGCGTTTCGCCTTTCTGCACGAGATCGGACACGCGCTGATTGATGTTTACAATCTGCCAATTACGGGTAACGAAGAAGACGCGGCTGATCGCTGTTCGTCGTTTATCAATTTGACCGAACTCGGCGAAGACGGCGTACGCGCTGTGCTTGCCGCCGCCGACGCGTTTTCTATCGAATCGAAAAATGCGACTCCCGGCAAACGTAATCTGGCTGACGAACATTTGCTTCAGGAACAAAGATTTTACAATTCGCTGTGTATGCTTTACGGCTCAGACACGGAAAAAAACGCTTATATTTTAGAAGATAATTATCTGCCGAAGGAACGCGCCATGCGCTGTCCGCAGGAATACGAGCGAACTGTCCAGAGTTGGAGCGATTTGCTCAAAGATTGGCGAAAAGATTAGTTCACCAAAATAAAATTTTCGGGTTCATTCAAAATCTGTTCAAAAGGAGAAAAGCGATGAAAAATTTTATCTATAAAACTGTTTACGGTAGAAATGCGAAAGCATCGGCGTTTGTGGTGTTCGGACTTTTAATGTTTGTCGGTTTAGGCTGTTTCGGCGGCAGTCGCTCAAGCAGTTCCAAGACGATTCCGTCCGAATACATCGGCGCGTGGACAGGTTCGGACGGCTCAACGATCACGATTCGCGGCGACGGCAAAGGCGATTATAAATCGGGCGGCACGAAAGTTGACGGCGGTTCAGTGGAAATTGACGATGCGAAAAAAGAATTGAGTATAACTTTCTTCAGCATCGGTCCGTCTATGAAAATTGACAGTCCGCCGGCGGGCAATGAAATGAAGCTTGACGGCATTGTTTATAAGCGAAACGGCGGCGGTTCGACAAGTACCGATACGAAGAAAGTTGTCGCCGACTCCACACCATCGCCGAAATCTTCTCCGGCGAAAAAATCTTTTGAAAAGGCTGACGCATCGCGCGGCGAGATTCCCGAAGGCGACGAGCTTCAGGAAATGGTGCAGAAAACCTTGATTGATTTTAACGATGGCGTGCAAGCCGACGATTTCACTGATTTCTTTCAGACCATCTCGAAACTATGGCAGCGTCAAAGTTCACCATCAAAGTTAAAAGATACTTTTCAGGGGTTTGTTGACCGCAAAATTGACATCGGCGCAGTGCGAACGATGAGTGCCAATTTCACCTCGAAACCGCGCGTGGATGACAGCAAAGGTTTCAAAGAATTGATTCTCGAAGGCAATTACGACACAACACCAAGCCGGACGAAATTTGAGCTGAAATACACGCCCGAAGGCAAAAATTGGAAGCTGACGGGAATTTCCGTTGACAACACACGCTAATTTTTCCGGCATTCGCAAAAAAAGCGCGAGGCGATTGGAAATTCCGTCGCCTTTGCTTTTTGCCGCCTGCAAAGTTAAACTTTTTCTGCTTTTCAAAATAAAATCGAGCGAACGGAATTTATGAAAATACACGAATATCAGGGCAAGGAACTTTTAAGAAAATACGGCGTACCGACTCCGCGCGGAATCGTCGCCACGACACCGGAAGAAGCCGAAAACGCGGCGCGTGAGTTGGGAACGGACATCGTTGTCGTCAAGGCGCAGATTCACGCGGGCGGGCGAGGCAAAGGCGGCGGCGTAAAGCTCGCCAAATCGCCCGAAGAAGCGAAACAAATCGCCTCTGAAATGCTCGGAATGATGTTAATTACACATCAAACCGGACCCGAAGGACGCGAAGTGAAAACGCTGCTTGTCGAGGAAGGTTTACCGATTGACAAAGAATTTTATCTAGCGATTACGCTCGACCGCGTAACGGGCAGAAATGTTTTGATGGCTTCGACCGAAGGCGGAATGGACATCGAAAAAGTCGCCGAAGAAACGCCCGAATTGATTTTAAAAGAAGTCATTGACCCGTCGGTCGGATTGCGGGCTTTTCAGGCGAGAAATCTTGCGTTTGCGCTTGGACTTCCAGGCGAATTAGTCAATCAGGCGGCGAAATTTATGCTCGCATTATATGACGGTTACGAGAAAATGGATGCTTCCCTGCTCGAAATCAACCCGTTTTTGCTGACCAAAGACAATCGCCTGATCGCGCTCGACGCGAAAGTTAATTTCGACGACAACGCGCTGTATCGTCATAAAGATTACGCGGCGATGCGTGATCTCGGCGAAGAAGAACCGCTCGAAATCGAAGCATCGAAATATGATTTGAACTATATTAAGCTCGACGGCAACATCGGCTGCATGGTCAACGGCGCGGGTTTAGCAATGGCGACGATGGATATCATCAAATTGGCGGGCGGCGAACCGGCGAATTTTCTCGATGTCGGCGGAGGAGCGAGTCAGGAGCGCGTCGAGCAGGCGTTTAAGATTTTGCTGGCAGACGATAACGTCAAAGCCGTTTTAATCAATATCTTCGGCGGCATCGTGCGTTGCGATATGGTGGCGAACGGTGTCGTTGCGGCGGCGAAAAATCTCGGTGTTTCGATTCCGATTGTCGCCCGTCTCGAAGGCACGAACGTCGAAGAAGGCAAACGCGTCTTGCGCGATTCCGACATCGGCATCATTTCCGCCGACGGAATGAACGACGCGGCGGAAAAAGTCGTCTCGGCGGCAAACGCGACTTATTAGAATAATTTTTTAAGCCACGAACAGGCACGAAATAACACGAAATTCAATTGTAAATTTTCGTGCTGTTTCGTGTCTGTTCGTGGCTCAATTTTTTTATGAATTTATCAAACTTACAAAAAGATTTGCGCGAAACGGTTATTGAAACCGCGAAAGGTGAATTTAACGTCGAACTCGAAACCGTTGCATCAGAAGTTCCGCCGAAAACCGAACTCGGCGATGTCGCGTTTCCCGTCGCATTTGAATTGGCGAAACGAATTAAACAGCAAACCGGCGAAAAGTCGAATCCGCGTCAGATCGCCGAACGATTAAAAGCCGCGCTCGAAAGAAACGAATCGGTTGAGCGTGTCGAAGTCGCGGGCGCGGGTTATCTGAACGTTTTTTTTCACCGCGCGAAATTTCTAATCGAAAGCCAAACTGCCGACGTTTTGCCCAGTTTGAAAGAGTCGGAAAATATTAATGCGCCGAAGGTCTGCATCGAACATACGTCGGTCAACCCGAACAAATCAGCGCACATCGGACACGTCCGCAACTCGGTTTTGGGCGACACGTTCGTCCGCATTTTAAAAGCCAACGGTAAGCGCGTCGAAGTGCAGAATTATATTGATAACACCGGCGTACAGGTCGCTGATGTCGTCGTCGGCTTCATTTATTTAGAGAATAAAACGCTCGACGATATTAAAACGCTCGATGCCGAATTAACCGCCGCAGGCAAAACTTTCGATTATTACTGCTGGGATTTATACGCCAAAGTCGGGCAGGAATATCAGAAGAACGAAGATTTAAAAGCAAAGCGCGCCGAAGTTTTGCACGCCGTCGAAGAAGGAAATAATTCGATTGCCGAACTCGCCGATTATGTCGCCACGCGCAACGTCGAATGTATTTTAGCGACGATGGAACGTTTCGGAATCCGCTACGATTTACTGCCGCGCGAATCGGAAATTCTGCATCTGCATTTTTGGAAAAAGGCTTTTGAAACGATGCAGAAACGCGAAGTCATCAAGTTTATCCGCGAAGGCAAACTCGCCGGCTGTTGGGTGATGCCGACCGATTCGCACACCGGCAACGACGAACACGAAGCCGACAAAATCCTCGTCCGTTCGAACGGAACCGTGACTTACACGGGCAAAGACATCGCCTATCAAATGTGGAAGCTCGGCTTGCTTGGAATGGATTTTTATTACAAACCGTTCCACCGATACGCCGACGGACAGGAAGTTTGGATCACGACGGCGGAAGATTTACAGAGCGAAAACGTCCCCGAATTCGGCAACAGCGAAACGGTTTACAACGTCATTGACTCGCGCCAATCGTATCCGCAGGAAGTCGTTAAAAAAGGCGTAGCGACAATTTTCCCCGAAAAAGGCGAAGCCGCCAGTGTTCATCTCAGCTACGAAATGGTCGCGCTTTCGCCGTCAGCGGCGGAAGAGTTGGGTTTTCAAATCTCCGACGAAGATAAACTAAAACCGTTCGTCGAAATGTCCGGTCGCAAAGGTTTGGGCGTAAAAGCCGACGATTTGCTGAATCGAATGGAAGAAAACGCGCTCGCCGAAGTCGAAAAACGTCACGCCGATTTGTCCGACGCGGAAAAAATTAAAACCGCGCACACGATTGCAGTCGGCGCACTGCGCTATTTTCTTCTGAAATTCACCCGCAACACCATCATCGTTTTCGATTTCAAAGAAGCACTCTCGTTTGAAGGCGAAACAGGCTGTTTCTGTCAATATTCTGCCGTCCGCGCCAACTCGATTTTTAGAAAGCTGAACGAAACGGACGCTAATTATCAATTTGAAGCGGCGAACTTAGAAGAAATTTCGACGATTTTTGGCGCGGAAGACGGCGGCGATATTTGGTCAATGGTGATTTTAGCCGCGCGTCTGGAAGAAACTATCGCCAACGCCGTCAACGCCAACGAACCGGCGATTTTAGCGAAATACACCTTCAACCTGGCGAAAGCGTTCAATCTTTTTTACCATCATCACCACATTATGGCTGAAAAAAATCAAACGAAACGCCAGGTTTTAATTGCTGTCGCTGATCTGGCGCGGCGCAGCTTGACGGCATCTTTGCAGACTTTGGGAATCGAAGTTCCCGAAAGAATGTAAATTTATTGCGATTTGCTATTTGTGTTTTTGTTTGCTAAAACTTTTAATAATGACTTTTGCGAAAACAAATTCGGTTCAAACTGCAAGCTGGCAAAATTGGTGGCGCATTGATGCGTCGGCGATGTTGTTCAGCCTGTTTGAATAAAAAATTTGCTTTTGGAAAAGTAGTTTTTAATTCTTTTTTGCGAACGCCGCCGATGAAATTTCATCGGCGGCGTTTTCGTCTGGCAATTTAAAATGATTGATTTACACGATAATTACAAAGATTTTCTCAAACAAACCGAATCGGCAAACGTCGTCGCCGTCGTCAAAACTCTGTCTGCCGACTTGCTCACGCCGCTGGCGGTTTACTTGAAAATTTCCAATGGCGCGGCGCATTCATTTTTGTTTGAATCGGTCGAAGGCGGCGAAAGTTTGGGACGTTATTCGTTTATCGGCGCAAACCCGGAAATGATCGTGAGCGGCGATAACACGCAAAGTTTTGTTGAGAAAAACGGTGAAACGAAAATCGTTAATACTTCCCTTTTCAATTTTTTGCGCGAATATTTCGCCGATAAACGCATCAGCGAAGTTTCAAGTTTGCCCGCGTTCGTCGGCGGCGCAGTCGGATTTTTCGGCTTTTCGTGCGCCGGTTGGTTTGAAAAATCCGTGAAAATCAATCAATCGAACGGCGACGACGCGAAACTGATGTTTTTTCGCCGCGTCGTCGCATTTGACCATGCCAAACAAATTATCACAATCATCTCGCTCGTCTTCACCGATGAAGCCGAAACCGGCGCGGAGTTAAAAAATCTTTACGAAAACGCCGTCGCGGAAAACGCTCGATTAAAAGAAATCTTAGAAAATAATCCAATCGTTTTACCGAAAATCGAAAACCGAAAATTGAAAACCAGCGAAGTACAATCAAACTGGAAACGCGCCGATTTTGAACGCGCTGTCTGTGAAATTAAAGAATTAATCGCGGCGGGCGAATGTTACCAAGTTGTTTTGTCGCAGTGTTTCACGAAAAAAACCAACGCCGACGCAATTTCAATTTACCGCGCTTTGCGCTCGCTGAATCCGTCGCCGTATATGTTTCTGTTGAAAATCGGCGCACAGGAAATCATCGGCGCGTCGCCCGAAATGCTTGTGAAATCAATCGATCGGAAACTCGAATATCGCCCGATTGCCGGAACTCGAAAACGCGGCGCGACCGCCGAAGAAGACAATTTTCTGGCGGAAGAAATGCGAAATGATGCAAAGGAAGTCGCCGAACATTTGATGCTGGTTGATTTGGGGCGTAACGATTTGGGGCGCGTGGCGAAGTTCGGCTCGGTGAAAGTCGAAAATTTGATGAGCGTCGAAAAATATTCGCACGTTCAGCATTTGGTGAGTTATCTGCACGCCGATTTGAGCGAAGAGTTAGATTCGTTCGACGCGCTTGCCGCCTGTTTTCCCGCCGGAACCGTTTCGGGCGCGCCGAAAGTTCGCGCGATGCAGATTATTCAAAAGTTAGAACCGACGACACGCGGAATTTATTCGGGCGCAGTCGGTTATATTGATTATTCAGGTAATCTGGACGTTTGCATTGCGATTCGGACGTTGGTTTTAGAAAACGGCGAGGCGAAAATTCAAGCTGGCGCGGGCATCGTCGCCGATTCGATTCCTGAATTGGAATTTGAGGAAACGGTGAACAAGGCAAAGGCACTTATTGCGAACAATCGAAATCTGCCGAAGCACGAATTTAACTAAATGCTTTAGAATATTTTTTCACACTTTTGAGAAAAACATTTGATTTTATGAAAATTTTATCTTGCTCCGGCAAAGATTTGTCGGAAAGCGAAGCCGTCGATTTTTTCAATTGCTTTGCAGACGGAAACCGAAAACGAAAATTTAATCGCCGCCGCGCTGCTCGCTTTTGAAGCCAAAAGCGCGACTGCCGACGAGCTTTTCGCAATGGCAAAATTGATGCGCGAGCGAGCCGTAAAGGTTCGTTCAATTCACGAAACTTTCGTTGATATTGTCGGAACGGGCGGAAGTTCGGCGAAAATTTTTAATGTTTCGACTGCCGCCGCATTCGTTATTGCGGGCGCGAATGTGCCGGTCGCCAAACACGGCAATCGCGCTGCGACCAGCAATTGCGGCAGCGCGGACGTGCTTTCAGAACTCGGCGTAAATCCGGCGGTCGAAGCTGAATTGGCGGAAAATTGTTTGAACGAGATCGGCATCTGCTTTATGTTCGCGCCGAAATTTCACGCGCTTTCGCCGATTTTGGGTAAAGTCCGCCGCGAACTCGGCAAACCGACAATTTTCAACAATCTTGGACCGCTCTGCAATCCGGCGAACGCGCCGCACCAGGTTATCGGTGTTTGGAAAAAAGATTTGGTCGAGAAAACGGCGCGTGTTTTAGCCAGATTGGGAACGGTAAAATCTTGGATCGTTCACGGTTCGGACGGTTTGGACGAAATCACTTTGAACGGCGAAACTTTCGTCGCGGAGATTGCAGACGGCAAGGTGCGAACGTTTGAAATTTCGCCTGCCGATTTTGGATTACAAAATACCAATTTCAGTTTTTCCAAATGTTCGGCGACGGAAAGTTCAAAAATTATTTCAGATGTTTTGCGCGGTGAATCTGTTGACGAAAATGCCCGCAACATCGTTTTAATAAATGCGGCGGCGGCAATTTATATTGCGGGAAAAGCCGACAATT
Organism: Pyrinomonadaceae bacterium; assembly: GCA_963761145.1. GTDB lineage: Bacteria > Acidobacteriota > Blastocatellia > Pyrinomonadales > Pyrinomonadaceae. The sequence continues at coordinate 124,810 of CAVXFU010000008.1, read as the reverse complement.
TACAAAATGCCTTTCCGATTGCCGAAGCGAGTTTGGAGAATGGCAATGCTTTGAGAAAATTGGAAGAATTGATTGGAAAAACTAAGGAAAATGTTTCTAACTGACATCATAGAATTAAAAAAGAAACGTCTCGAAATCGCCAAAGGAATTTGCGATTTCAGCAAGGTGAAAAGCGCGGCATTAGCCAAACGTGAAGCCGCGAAAAGTCATCGTTTGCGTGAACAGTTACAACGCGACAGCATCAACATTATCGCCGAAATCAAACGCGCTTCGCCGTCGAAAGGCGTGATAAATAATAAAATTGATGTTGCCGAAACTGCGCGAAATTATGAAACCGGCGGCGCGTGTGCGATTTCGGTTTTGACGGAAGAAGATAAATTTTGCGGTTCGCTGGAAGATTTGCGAATGGCGCGAAACGCAGTCAGTTTGCCGATTTTGCGAAAGGATTTTATCTTCGACGAATTTCAAATCTACGAAGCGGCGGAATCGGGCGCGGACGTAATTTTGCTGATCGCCGCGATGCTCGACGATGAAATTTTGACGCGATTATACGATTTAGCCGAAGAAACTTTGGGAATTGACGCACTTGTTGAAGTTCACACTTTAGAAGAATTGGAACGTGTCAAACGAATCGGCGCGAAAATCATCGGCATCAATAATCGAGATTTGCAAACTTTCAAAGTCTCGCTCGACGTTTCGCGTGAATTGATAAAACACGCGCCCGAAAATGCTCTGATGATTACCGAAAGCGGGATTTCGACGAAAAGAGAAATTACTGAACTGCGCGAACTCGGATTCGCCGGATTTTTGATTGGCGAAACTTTAATGCGAAGCGGAAATGTCGAGAATGATTTGAGAAACTTGATTTATGACGAAGGTTAAAATTTGCGGCATTACAAATTTGGAAGACGCGCTTTTGTCGGCGAAATTCGGCGCGGACGCGCTCGGGTTTAATTTTTATGAGAAAAGTCCGCGTTATATTGCGCCGGAAAAAGCGCGTGAGATTATCGAACAATTGCCGGAAGAAATTTTGAAAGTCGGCGTTTTTGTTAATGAAGATTTGGAAAAAATTGTCGAAATCGCCGAAATTGCCAAACTCGACGCGCTTCAGCTTCACGGCGAAGAAACGCCGGAATTTGCGCGTGAATTAAAACAAAAAACGAATCTCGAAATCATCAAAGCCTTTCGCGTTTCGCCCGATTTCGCGCCGGAAGATGTTTTGAAATATGAAACGGACGCGATTTTGCTCGACGCTTATTCGCCCAAAGAACACGGCGGAACGGGCGAAACTTTTGATTGGGAAATTGCGAAGAAAGTGCAGGAAATTTTTCCGAAAATGTATCTCGCGGGCGGACTTGTCAGCATGAAAATATTGATTATGCAATTTACGATCATAAAACCTTTTGCAGTTGATTCTTGTAGTGGTTTAGAAAGTGAAAAAGGTAAGAAGGATAAAATAAAACTTATTAATTTTATTACGAAAGTGAAATACTATAATTGATGAGAAATTGAATTTTATAAAAATGATTATTTATGAATTACTTAAGATGTGATTCATTAAGACCATGCAATGTATTTGGAGAAAAATCAATTACAGAATTTATCATTTTTTTTTTGGATTTAAGATTGTTTGCATTTAACAAGAGAATTTTGATTATAAAGACTTATATGAAATTTTCAGAATGATTTTGAAAGACATGTTAGGAATTAAAAGAGAATAATTCATAGATGGAATTGGTAGTTATGAAAAATATTTTCTAGAAAAATGTGATAATGACGAAGAAAAAGCATTTGATGTTTTCTTCGCGCTTTTAGAAGAATTTAAGTTAGAAAAAGAAGATTTAAGTAATGAATAATTTTCAACCAAACGAACTCGGTTACTGGGGCGAATTCGGCGGGCGGTTTGTTCCCGAAACGCTGATGTCGCCGCTTGAGGAATTGACGGACGCTTATTTTGCCGTGCGCGATGATGCGGATTTTCAGGCGGAATTTTTGCAACTTTTGAAAGATTTTTCCGGTCGTCCGACTCCGCTTTTTTATGCGAAAAGATTGTCGGAAAAATTGGGCGGCGCGAAGATTTATTTGAAGCGCGAAGATTTGGGACATACGGGTTCGCATAAGATAAATAATGCGCTCGGGCAGATTTTGCTGGCGCGGAGAATGGGCAAGAAACGGATTATTGCCGAAACCGGCGCGGGACAGCACGGCGTGGCGACGGCGACGGTTTGTGCGCTGTTCGGGTTGGAATGCGTCGTTTATATGGGAACGGAAGATATGCGGCGGCAGGCGTTGAATGTTTTTCGGATGCAATTGCTCGGCGCGGAAGTGCGCGGCGTTGATGCGGGCGCGAAGACGCTGAAAGACGCGATAAATGAGGCGTTGCGCGATTGGGTAACGAATGTTGATGAGACTTATTATCTGCTTGGTTCAGCGCGTTAGGTCCGCATCCGTATCCGCTGATGGTTCGGGATTTTCAAGCGGTCATCGGGCGCGAAGTCGCGTGAGCAGATTTTGGAAAAAGAAGGTCGGCTTGCCCGATTTGTTGGTCGCGTGTGTCGGCGGCGGTTCAAATTCGATTGGGCTTTTTCATCCGTTTTTGAATGATGAAAATGTAAAAATGATCGGCGTTGAAGCGGGCGGAAAAAGCTCCAAATTAGGCGAACACGCAGCGCGTTTTAATAAAGCGGGCGGCGGGAAAATCGGCGTTTTGCAAGGGACGAAAAGTTGGTTATTGCAAGATGAAAACGGGCAAATTGCGCTGACGCATTCGATTTCGGCGGGTTTGGATTACGCTTCGGTCGGACCGGAACACGCATTTTTGCAGTCAATCGGGCGCATTGATTATGCTTTTGCGACGGACGACGAAGCGTTAAATGCGTTTCAGGTTTTATCGCAAACCGAAGGAATAATTCCCGCATTAGAAAGTTCGCACGGCATCGCGCACGTTTTGAAAATCGCGCCGGAAATGTCGGCGAATGAGATAATTGTTGTTAATCTTTCCGGGCGCGGCGATAAGGATGTTGAATCAAGTTCAGGAAATGTTGGAAGAAAATATTTAGCCACAGATTTACACAGATGAACTCAGATAAAATTAAGATGATGATAAATGTTTAAATATCAAAAAATATTCGGGTTAATCTGCGAATATCTATGGCTAAAATTCTTAAATGAAAAATAGAATAATCGAAAAATTTAACGAATTAAAACGCGAAAATCGCGGCGGATTTATTCCGTTTATTGTCGCGGGCGATCCTGATTTGGCGACAACGAAAAAATTGATTTTGGAATTAGCGCGACAAGATGCGAGTGTGATCGAACTCGGCATTCCGTTTAGCGATCCGGTGGCGGACGGCGTGACGATTCAGGCTTCGGCGGAACGCGCTTTGCGAAATCCGATTTCGGTCGGAAAAGTTTTGGATATTGTCGCGGAAGTTCGCGACGAAAATTGCGAAACGCCGATTATTTTGTTTAGTTATTTTAATCCGATTTTGCAATTCGGTTTGGAAAAATTTGCGCGAAACAGCGAAGGAAAAAGGCGCGGACGGAATTTTGATAACGGATTTGATTCCCGAAGAAGCGGGAGAATTTCGACAAATTTTGACTGAAAAAGAACTTTGTTTGATTATGCTTGCCGCGCCGACTTCGAGCGATGAACGTTTGAAAAAAATTTGCGAAAAAGCGAGCGGTTTTGTTTATGCGGTTTCGCGGGCGGGCGTAACGGGCGCGAGAAATGAAACGAGTTCAGATGCGGAAAAGTTTTGGTTGAAAGATTGAGAAAATTTACCGATTTGCCGATTGCCGTCGGTTTTGGAATTTCGAACGCGGCGCAAATTACGGAAACCTGGAAATATGCGGACGCGGCGGTCGTCGGTTCGGCGATTGTCGCGGAAATCGGGCGCGTCGGCGATTCGCCGAACGCAGTCGAAAGGATTCAGAGATTTGTCGAAAATCTGCTCCCGAAAGATTCTTCGGTGAAACATTTGCAATAGTAAACATTCTCGGAAGAGCTGACGGAACTTTGACATTAAGTAGTCTCGAAAACATATTTTCGTTATTCACTTTTAATTTTAAAATCTTCGAATTGATTTTATCCGAAAAAAAGTGCCGAGTTTAGATTGAAGGATATAGAATTTCAGTTAGGCGGTTATTGTTGTGACGGCTTTTAATTGTTTGCTAAATTGGCAATTCAATCAGTAAGTTGCAAAACACACGGCGAAAAACTAAAGTTAGGAATTTAAATTTATGTTAATTGTAATGAAACCCGACGCGACGACGGAAAACATCGAGCGCGTTTTGATAACTATTGAAAAACTCGGCTACAAGCCGCACACTTTGCCGGGAGCAGGACGCACGGCGATTGGGATTACAGGCAATCAAGGTTCTGTTGACCCGACTCATTTTGAAAATATGGCGGGCGTGGCAGAAGCGATTCGCGTGACGAAACCCTACAAACTTATTTCCAAAGATTTGCGACCGGAAAAAAGCATTATCAAAGTCGGCAACGCGGAAATCGGCGGCGGCGAATTGGCAATTATCGCCGGACCCTGTGCGATTGAATCATTCGATCAGGTTTTCTCGGTCGCCGAAGCGGTCGCTGAAAGCGGCGCAAAATTTTTTCGCGGCGGCGCGTTCAAACCGCAGCACTTCGCCCTATGCTTTTCAGGGCAAAGGCGAGGAAGGTTTACAGATTCTGGCACAAGTGCGCGACCAATTCGGCTTGAATATCGTGACCGAAGCGATGGACGAAAACGGCGTTGATTTAGTGGAGAAATACGGCGACTGCATCCAAATCGGCGCGCGCAACATGCAGAATTTCTCGCTTTTGAAATACGTCGGTAAAACTCGCAAGCCTGTTTTGTTGAAACGCGGATTGTCGGCGACACTCGATGAATTACTGCTCGCCGCTGAATACGTTATGGCGGAAGGAAATTACGACGTGATTTTGTGCGAGCGCGGCATCCGAACTTTCGGCACACACGCCAGAAATACAATGGATTTATCAATTGTTCCGGCGATTCATCAAATCTCGCATTTGCCGGTAATTGTTGATCCGTCGCACGGAACGGGCAGAAATTATATGGTTAACCCGATGGCTCGCGCCGGTGTCGCGGTCGGCGCGGACGGATTGATTATCGAAGTCCACTCAAATCCCGAACAAGCGTTGTGCGACGGAGCGCAGGCTTTAACGCCGAAACAATATTTGCAGCTTTTTCAGGAAGTGCAGGCGATTCACGATGCGCTGTCGCCGACTGAAAATAGTTTTGAAACTGTCGGACTCGCTTAATTTTTACTGAAAATATAAAAAGCGGCGTTGATTATTCCCGAAATCAACGCCGCTTTTTAATTGTCTCCGTTTCGCCTTTTGCCTATTTTGCCAAACGGAGTTTTAAGAAACTGTAAAATTGAATGTAGCAGCAAAGCATCGCCGTGACGATGAGCAGAGTCATCGGCAGAAAACGGAATGTTTCCGGCAAAACAACGCCTAAGGATTGCTTAAACATCGCGCCGAGCAGAACGGCAAAACCGACGATCAAACTTCTGCCTAAAATCCAGTTTCCCAGTGTCGGTTTTTCATCCGACAACAGAAAATACGGCAGAACGGCAACCGTTAAAAGCGTAATGAACATAAACACGTTATCTAAACTTAATGTGAAAAACGTTCGTCCGAATTCGATTGCCAGAAAGAAAAGCACAAACGATGTGTCAACGGCGAATCCACTTTCGCCTGTGATTTCATTTTGCGCTTCTTGTCGGCGCGATATTGATTTCATAATCATATATATTTTGAAAGTTACCGCTGTTTCAATTTTCTTTGACGTTTATTTTTCGCCCGGTTTGCTGAACTGCGTATAAGCGACGCGGAAAAGTTCCGACAACGCTTTGGCAGTTTCCGGCGTTAAGTTGCGGTCGGCACGAAGATGCGCTTCGATAATTTCCGGCATCGCTTCGTGCGGATAATAAACAACCGCTTCGACGTTTTCATTCGCGCCTTGTTTTTTCATTACGCGGTCAACCGGCATATCAAGCCAACTTGTCAGACGCGCAATATTGTCCGCGTCCGGTTTCCCCGTTCCGTTTTCGATGCGCGAAAGCGTCGAAGCCGAGACATCGGTCGCGTCGGCGACATCTCGCAAACTCATTCCTAATTCTTCGCGGCGGCGTTTAATCGCGCGTCCGAGTTCCATCGTATTGATTAGACTTTCGTTTTTGTAAGCCATAATTTTTCCTCCATTTCTCCAAACAAATTTGCAAGTTAAAATCCTTGCGCCCGTCCTATCCAAAAAGAATTTAGCATAGGAAAAATTTATTTGCAACACTTCGTTTCACGCTTGCAACAAAAAAAATGCTGTGATACACTGTTTCATAGATGAAACGAGAGCGTTTTATTTGATTGCAAACAGTTGAAAACATTAACAATTTGCACGAGTTAAGAGGTAAGAGAAATGACAGCAACAGCAGTAGAAAAAAATTTAACGGAAAAAAAAGACAAACGAGCGAAATCAATTGCAGCGATGGGATTGGTCAATCGTGAGGGCGACAAATTCTTGGTTTCCACGCCTTCTTTACGCGGCAAACAAACTTCTTATCAAGTTTGGCGCGACGAGACGGGGAAAATTCGCTGTAATTGTTTGGAGTTCGAAGAAGCGGCTGTCAGCGATGCGGGATTTCGATGCGAACATATTTTGGCGGTGAAATACGCCCTGGTTGCAAAGAATACCGAATCGGCTACAAAACAGCCTATCACGGTCGAAACTCAAGTTGAGGTAAAACCGGCGCAGCATGTTGAAGAAGACAAAAGCGCAACTGAGTCGCACGAGTCCACGAGCGGCGAACAGAAGGCAGACGAAGCTCAGGAAAATGATTTCGGACAATGGACAATCCGAAATATCAATAGTTTCCGAGCCGAGTCATCTTGCGAACACAAAAGGAGAAAATCAAATGACACAGGAAAATTTACGAGAAACGAACAGCTTCGTGACCGCCGAAGAATCAGAATCAGACGGACACGGCGAATAATGTTCTGAATTTTACAACTACTTTGCGCGAACTGCGTAAAAACGTTGACCCGGAATTGGTCAAACAGCGTGAAGGTTGGCGCGACCGCAACGGCAACGCGCATTATGTTGATTATGTCGAGTGGCACACGGTCGCCGATATTCTGGACGAAACACGCGCCGAATTGGTCGCACACGGTCAAAGATATTCGACAAATCGGCGATATTTTCGCCGTTACGGTCGCCATCACGATTGACGGCGTAACGCGCGAAGGCATCGGAACGGGAACGGCTGATTCGGAAATGGGAATCAAAAAAGCCGAACACGACGCGCTAAAACGCGCCGCCGTCAAATTCGGCATCGCCCGTGAATTGTATAAAAAAGAATCTGACCGAATCGAACGCGAAGGCGCAGTTCAGCCGCCGACCAATAACGACGGAGGTTTTCCTGCCAACCCGATTGCGAAAAGCCTCTCGGATTTGGTGACGGCGAAACAGCTCGGAATGATTCGCGCCATTTCGCGTGAAATCGGCGTTGAAGCCGACGTAGAATGCCAGAACGTAATGCAGTGCAAAACCGACGAACTTTCCAAAAAAGCGGCTTCAGGTTTCATTCAGCATTTACAGGATATGCAAAAAACTCAGGAAGTGGCTGTGCCGCAACCGATGCGCCGCGCAGGTTAAAAAAGTATTCAATCGGCAGTCAGCGGCAGGCATCAATGATTTCAATGCCTGCCGCCGATTCCCAACTGCCAACGGATTTTGAGTTGCGTTGACCGTCCAGCTTTCTCCAAAAGCCAGAAAATACCTCGCTCGCGGCTCAAAACCTCACTATTTATTTATTTCGAAAATGAAAGGGCGTTTGATTCATTGCTGAATCAAACGCCCTTTCCAAGCTTTGCACCAAAACTGCTTAATTTTAATGACTTTTGATGCAAAGCTACGTTGATAATCTGGCGATGAAAGACTCTTTATCGCAAATTTAGATTTAATTTGCCATAATATCTGACAATTAATTTATGTTTCACAAAAAACTTTTTCGTCCGCTGTTTATATCGTTTTTATTTGCCATCTGCGCTTTTTCGAGTTTCGCACAGCCGTCTGTTAGAAATTCCGTCCGTGAACGAACTTTCGATGTTCAGCATTATACGATTCGCACCGGATTTGACCGGGAAAATAAAATGATTTTCGGCGATACGACGGTGCGGCTGAAGCCTTTGGTAAACAAATTCAATCGAATCGAACTCGACGCGGCTGGTATGCGTTTTGATTCTGTGCAAATCGTACCGGACGGCAAAAACGTTTCATTTAAAGTTTCCGACGATAAAATTTATCTGACGCTTGATAAATCTTACTCGACCGACGATTTAATTTCCGTACGCCTGAAATATACTGCTAAACCGCGCTTTGGTGTATATTTTGTTTCCGCAAACGCGCCGAATGAAGGCGTTGATCATCCGGCGCAAATCTGGACGCAGGGCGAACCCGAAGAAGCGCGTCACTGGTTTCCGTCTTACGATTTTCCCGACGATAAAGCGACGACCGAGCAGTTTATTACGATTGACAGCAATGAAACCGTCGTCGCCAACGGAGAATTTTTGGGCGAAACAAAAAACGCCGACGGCACGAAAACTGCTCATTTCAAAATGCCTGTTCCGCATTCAACGTATCTGACATCGTTCGTCGTCGGAACTTATACGAAAATTTCCGATATGTATAAATCAATCCCGCTCGGCTTTTATACATACGCGGGAAAAGAGGAATTGGGCAAAAATTCAAACTCGCAAACCAAGCAAATGATGCGCGTTTATGAAGATTTGACCGGCGTAAATTTTCCGTTCAACAAATATGACCAAACCATCGTCGCCAATTTCGAGTTTGGCGGAATGGAAAATATTACGGCGACGACGATGGCTGATACGGAAATGTTTCTGATTCGTCCCGATCAGGTTGAAGATTTGATCTCGCACGAACTCGCGCATTCGTGGTTCGGCGATATGGTAACGTGCAAAAATTGGTCAGAGTTATGGCTGAACGAAGGATTTGCGACTTATATGGAAGCCGCTTACCGCGAAAAAATCTACGGACGTGAAGACTATCTGCGGAAAATTCAGGAAGATGCTGCCGAATTTCGGCTCGACGATGCGGTCAACGATAAAAAACACGGGCTCTATAACCGCTCGGCGCGCCCCGACAAATCACTTTTCGATACGACGACTTATCAAAAAGGCGGCGCGGTCATTTATATGCTGCGCGAAACCGTCGGGACGGAAAATTTTTGGAAGGCAATCAACATTTATCTGAATCGCCACAAATTTCAAAATGTTGAAACCGCTGATTTGCAAAAGGCGATGGAAGAAGTTTCAAAAATGGATTTGAAATGGTTCTTCAACCAATGGGTTTATCGGCGGCGGTTATCCGAAATTGAAAATCGAACAGAATTACGATTCGCAAACCAAACTATTAAATTTGACCGTTAAACAAACGCAAAACAGCGACAAATTAATTCCCGAAGCGTTCATTCTGCCGTTGGACGTTGAAATAAAAACGATGAGCGGCGTAAAAATTGAAAAGATTCAAATAAAAAGCCGTAAAGAGAGTTTTTCGATAAAACTCGACGAAGAACCGACGGCAATTAATTTTGATAAAGATGAGAAAATCCCACTGAAACTGCTGAAAATGTCGCCGCTGAAAAACGATCATTCGGACGATTAAATTTCCTGCAAACCAAAAAAAGTTCCGCGCAACGCACGCGGAACTTTTTTCTTTGAGAAGACTGGATGTCTTGTTTGATTTGTTGAAAATAAATCAAAGGCACGAAGCACACGCAAAATCGCACCTGTTACGGCAAAAATTTCCAGTGACTTCTTCACCCACCTACGAGGTTAGCTGCCGGGCTAGGGAAGAAGAAGTTTCCCAGCGATTCTTTAGCTAATCGCTTCGCCCCGTGTTTCGACAAATTGCTTTATCAAACGTTGGTTCCCCCGTGCCGTCATTCTTGCGTCAAACCACTTCGGCGATAAGTTTTCAACATTGAATAATATATCACCGGAATTTTGAATTAGCAAGAAATTTTTTATAAATTTTATTTCACCGCGAAGAGTTGATAAAGCATTAAATAAACTATTACGCCGGTGACGGAAACATACAGCCAAACGGGGAAAACAAGCCTCGCTAATTTTTTGTGAATGACGAATCTGCCCTTTAACGCCCGCCATAAAGTTGCAAGAATAAACGGCGCGATGACAGTCGCCAAAATCGTATGTGTGGTCAGAATCGTAAAATAAAGCGAACGGACAATTCCCTCGCCTTTGAATTCGGTCGGACCCAAGCCGAAATAATAAGTTCTAATAGCGTGATGGGTGACATAACAGGCGAGGAAAAGGCTCGACAAAGTAAAAGCGGTCAGCATCGAAACGCGGTGTTTGGAAATTTGTTTCGTGCTAATAAAATAAAATCCGAAAAGCAAAAAAACGCCGCTTAATCCGTTCAAAGTCGCATTCAAATGCGGGAAAATTTGCAGCCATTCCATAATAAAGAATTTATTTCCAGAAACCGAGCAGGCAAAATAAAACCAGCCATAACGCGTCCATAAAATGCCAATACCAGCCGACGGCGTTAGTGATTTGTTTGCGTTGTATTAATTCTTTTTCAAACGAAGTTTTTTGCCACGTCCGCAATACGATGAAGCCGAGAGCGACAATTCCGCCGATGACGTGAAGCGCGTGGACGGCAGTTAAAATATAAAAAAATCCGGCGTATGGATTGCTCTGCACATAAATGCCGCGCTGTACGAGTTCAAACCACGCGAGTAATTGCGAGGCGATAAACATTCCGCCGAACACGGTGGTCACCAGAAACCACGTTTTCGCTTTTTCCTGATTATCGTGTTCAATCGCGTTTTGGGCGATTTTGTAGGTGATGCTGCTCGCTAAAATCAAAAAGGTGCTGACCCAAATTTGAATCGGCAGATTAAACGGCTGCCATTCCATTGCGGCGTTCGTGGCGATAACGATATACGCGCTGACCAAACCGCCGAACGTCATCATCACGACCATCAGCAAAAACCACATTGCGATACGAAATTTATTTGACGGATGCGGTTCGGCTTCTTCGATATAATCATTCTTATATTTATCGTTATTATCACCGCCGTCATTTCCGCCGCCACCGCCGCCGCGATTTTTATTTCCGCCGCCTGAACCGATGCCGCTGCTCAAACCGGGACGGCGTTTTCGCGTTTTTTCTTCTGACAGTTGTTTCGAGTGTTCCGATTTTCATAAGTTTAGACTCAGAAAATTATTTGTGATTTAAAACCATCAGTGCGAAAATCAAAGGCAAATATAAAACTGAGACAAGCAGTAGTTTTCGCGCCTGCACGACTGTTTTAGCGCGGGCGGTTTTGATGCTGGCGGCTAAAAACCACACGCCCAAAACACTCGCGCCGACGAGATAAATCAATCCGGCGAAACCGAGAAAATACGGCGCGAGACTGACGGGAAGCAGCAAAACTGTGAAAATCACAATTTGTCGGGCGGTAATTTTTCCTTCCGGTTCGATAACCGGCAACATTAAAATTCCCGCTTTCGCATATTGATCTTTATACATCCACGCAATCGCCAGAAAATGCGGAAACTGCCATAAAAAAAGCAGCGCGAATAATGTCCACGCGCCCAAACTGATTTCGTTCGCCGAAGCCGTCCAGCCCATCAAAGGCGGCATTGCGCCCGGAATCGCGCCAATCGCGGTCGAAGCCGAGGTTCTGGTTTTCAAAGGCGTATAAAGTAAAACGTAACCGACGATGACGACTAAACCGAGAAGTGCCGTTAGACCGTTAACCAGAAATGCCAGATAAATTTCTGCCACCAAAGTCAGCAAAATGCCGAAAGCCAACGCTTCGCCAAAGGAAATTTTCTGCGTCGGCAGCGGTCGTTTCGCTGTTCGCTCCATCAACGCGTCGGTTTTACGTTCCCAAACCTGATTGAGCGTCGCTACGCCGAAAGCGAGCAGCGCGATGCCGATCATTGAATTGACAAAAAGAACCACATCGAAACCTTTTGTCGCGCCGAGATAAAAACCCGCCGCCGATGTCAAAACCAACATAAACGCAATGCGCGGCTTTGTCAGTTCGACGTATGCCGCGAGCTTTTCGCGCAATTTGATTGCTTTTGTTTCCTCAATTACCGTGATTACTTCCATTGAATTTCTGATAAAGTTTAACTTTTAACAAGAATAGCTTTTCGACTGTGAATTTCCAAATCAGACTGTTCTAAATAAAACTTCTATTTCTTAAAAGTCCAACTAATTTTACGCAGGATGACAAATAAAATTCGCTAAGTTATCATTTTCATTAAACAATGTCTGCTGCCGAAGAAACCATTAAAGACAAACCAGAAAAGTTACACGCCCGAAAACCGCGTCGCCGCTCGACCGCGCGTTAAATTTTTTAAGTTCGGTGCGTTTCGGTGTGGTTTTGCTGTGCATTCTCGTTCTGCTTTCGCTTGTCGGAATGATTTTTATTCAGCAGAACGTCAACGGCTTTGATTCTTATTACGCTTCGCTCACGCCAGCCGAAAAATACGTTTACGGTGCGCTCGGCATTTTCGATATTTACCACAGTTGGTATTTCAATTTTCTGCTGCTCGTGCTTTCGCTGAATATCGTTTTAGCTTCGATTGATCGTTTTCCTTCAGCCTGGAAACATATTTCCAAACCGAAACTTTTCGCCACGCGAGATTGGATGCTGAACCAAAAATCAAACGCGGTCGTGACTATCGAAGCCGAGAATAAACAGGCAGCGGCGCAAAAGATTCAGCAAATTTTCAAGCAAAACAAATTCAGCGCGACGGCGAACGAAAACAGTGTAATTTCATACGCGCTCGATGAAGACGGAAATAAAGATTTTTCAAATATTGTCACGAAAAAACAGCTCGTCGTGTTTGGCGAAAACGGCAAATGGAATCGCATCGGCGCGTATATTGTTCACGTTTTTTTACTAACTTTATTTCTCGGTCATTTCGTCGCGCTGCAAACCGGATTTGATGCCGATGTGCGAATGATGCCCGGTCAGCAGACCAGCGAAATTCAACTTATCCAATTTAACCTCGACAAACAGGAACGCTTTGCCGTCGCTCTGCCGTTCACGATTACCTGCACCGATATTCAGCAAACGCTGATTGACGCGAAAGGTTCGATTGACATCGGGAACACGATGGATTGGCACACGCGGATAACAATTGACGATCCGACTTACGGCGAAACCGTTGCCGACGTAAGTTTGAATCGACCGTTTGAATATCGCGGCTACCGTTTTTTTCAGGCGAGCGCGATTACCGTCGGAAGCGCGAGAACGATGACGCTCGAAGTTACGCCGCAAAACGGCGGACAAACGGCGACGGTCGAATTAATGCGAAACGGTGCGACAAGTTTGCCGGACGGCACGAAAATCGAATACGAAGCATTTTTCCCCGATTTTGTTTTGAATCAGGGAAAACCCGACACGCGTTCGGCCGAATTATGTAAATCCGGCGGCGGTTTTGAACGTCACAACCACCGACGGCGAGAAAAAACGAGCTTATGCGTTCGGCGCAAAAATGCCCGACAATATTCCGATCGGCGCGCCAATCGCCGGTTACAAATGGCGTTTGACGAACTTTGAAAAATCGCCGCTCGCGCACGTTCTGTCTATCAAATACGATCCTTTTAATGCCGCGTTTGTCGCCTGGTATATCGGCGGTTTCGGTTTAATCGGCGCGTTGTGTTTTGTGTTTTTCCTTTCGCACAAACGCATCTGGGCTTTAATTGAGGATAAAGGCGCAAACGAATTTGAAGTCACTTTCGGCGGCAGCACGAACCGCAGCGCACAGGCGTTTGAAGAAAAATTTGCGAAAATAATTGAAAGTGTAACGAACGATACGGAAAAATCGTCTTAAAATTATGCAAGAAGTAAAAAAAATCCCTAACGACATTTTGATCGGCAAAGAAGTTTCTGAAAGCAAACCATCAGCCGCGTGGAAAGCGTATCTGCCCGCAATTTTTGCCATTGGCGGCGCGTTTCTGATGCTCGCTCTGCGAATTGGAATCGGCTCGAAATTTATCGCCGACGAATCGCTGATGATGATCGCGCTCGCCTGTTATATTCTCGCCGCGCTGTTTCAATTAACGAATCTTTACGCACCGTCGGCGATGGCGCAAAAAATCGGTTTGTGGGGCGCGACGCTCGGCGTTTTCTTCAATCTTTCGAGCTGGCTCGTGCGCTGGGTAACGGCTTACGACATCGAAATTTTGAAACTCAGAGAAAGCGGAAATATGGCTGCGCCGTGGATGTTTCGATACATTCCGTTCGCCAATTTATACGATTTAAGTCTGGCATTCGCGTTCGGCGCGGGCATTGCAACGCTTTTGATTGCCAAGCGAAAAAACTTCCAGTTTATGAGCGCGTTCACGCTGCCGCTTGCCGCTTTAATTTTAACTTTAGCCAGATTTATCGGCGGCGAGTTTATCAATCTGCCGCCGGTTCTCGATTCCTATTGGCGACCGATTCACGTCGGTGACGCTTCCCTGAGTTATGGCGTGGCGTTGGTTTGTTTCGCCGTCGCAGTGATTTATTTGCTGAAAGACGGCGTAAAACCCGAAGCGATGGCAATTTGGTCGAGCATTTTCGCGCTCGCCGTTATCGGAACGGTCAGCAAGTTTTCGGTTTTCACTGAATTCGTTTACCGCACGGGGCTTTTCGTGCCGAACGCGGGCGGCGCGAAACCTTTTTCTGCACCGTTTCGACTTGATGTGCCGTATGTCGGCACGGCGTTGATTGCTTCGGGAATTTTGCTCGCCGGAACAATCGTCGCGTTTATGTTTTATATTTATCAAAACAACGATTCGGCGAAAAAAGCCGGACACGTTTTGTTAAAGCTCGCGTTCGTCACGCAAATTTTAGCCATCGTATTTCTGGTTACGGGCATTAAATCTAACACCGAAGTTTACACGAAACTGCAAGCCCAGCTTGCCGCCAATCAGACGCAATATCAAACGGCAGGCAGAGCGATTGCGGAACGCGAAGATTTATCCGCTACTGAGTTCGCCGCGCTTTCGCCGATGCAGTTGGAGCAAGCCGGAAAACAATATGTGCAAACGAACGGCGCGAAGATGTTTACGAGTTTAAATACGAATCCGGTTGAACTCGCCGGTTTGCTGACCGCGCTTGCCGGAACATTTTTCGTGCTTTTATTTTCGTTTAGAACCGAAAAATTGCGCGAACGGCTTCCCTCTTTAGATTCGCTCGACGCGATGATGTATAAAACGGCGTGTCTGGCGTTCGCGGGTTTGGCGATGCTTTTAATCACGGGCGCGATTTGGGCGAACGAATCGTGGGGCAGACCTTGGGGTTTTGATTCAAAAGAAACCGGCGCGCTGATCGCGTGGCTGACCTACGCCGGATTTCTGCACACCAGAATATCGCGCGGCTGGTCAGGGCGAAGCTCGGCTTATTTCGCCATCGTCGCGTTTTTGTTCGTCATTTTTACATATTTGGGCGTAAGCTATCTGCTTCCGGGACTACACAGTTACGCGTAGAAAATCACTTGAAATTTAGAAAATCGTTAATTGTTAATCGTTCAAAATCGACTGACAATTAACGATTTTTAATTTACATTTTTATGAATAAAAATACCGTATTTGGTTTAATTATCGGTTTGGTCATCGGCTCGTTCGGCGGTTTTTTCGCCGCCAACAGCATCAACCGCAACGCGGCGCAGACCGTTTCACAAACACCAGCTGAGATACCCACTCAAAATCAGCAGGTACCGAATTTCTTGGTCAAAGAACAACCGGCGAAAGGCGGAATGATGCCCGACATTTCAGCCGTGCTTGATAAAGCCAACGGCGCACCGAACGATTTCGACGCGCAAATCAAGGCGGGCGATTTGTATCAACAAATCAAAGGATTTGATAAAGCCGCCGCTTTTTATGAACGCGCCAATAAAATTAAACCTGAAGATTACGATTTACTCGTCAAAATCGGCAACACGTATTTCGACGCGAAACAATTTGAAAAAGCGGCTGAAATGGTACGAGAAGGCTTTGGCGAAAAAACCCGCTGATACGAACGTCAGAACCGATTTGGGCATCACCTTTGTCGAACGTGCCAATCCTGATCTCGACCGTGCCGTCAAGGAATTTGAAACTTCTCTGAAATCAAGTCCGAAACACGAACCGACGCTTTATAATCTCGGCGCGGCTTATTTCAAAAAAGGCAGCAAAGAAGAAGCCAATCGGATTTTAGCTCAACTCGAAACGGTCAACCCGAACAGCCCGCTTGTCGGCAGGTTGCGACAGATTATGCAGTAAAGCAGCAAATGAGTGAAAGGCAGTAAAGGTCGGTTAAATAATTTAACCGACCTTTACTGCCTTTCACTCATTTAAAATTTAACTTTATTCAATCGTCATCTTTTCAACATCGAGAATAGAATAACGCCCGATTGTGCCGTCCTTTGTAATCACGGTCAAAATTCCCTTATCAACGCCGACCTTTAAAACTTCGCTCATCGGACGTTCGATTTTCGTGTTGTCTTTAAACAAAATAATCAGACGGATATTTTCCAAAGCAGCTGGCGGCAGCGGCTTTACCGATTTCGGATTTTCGGTTTTTTTCGGTTCGATCTTTACCGTCTTTTCCTCTTTTGCGGCAATTTCTTTTTTGTCGCTTTCGATTGGCGTATTTTCAGTAACGTCAACTTCTTTTTTCTCCGGCTCAACAGTTTCCGTTTTCGCTTCGGTCGGCATTTCGTCAGCGGGTTTTGTGGTCGGCTGAGTTTCAGTTTCGGCTGTTTGTTCAGGCTTTACTTCGGGTTTCGGAATTTGATTTTTCGGTTTTTTGGTAACGTTTTTCAATTTAGAAGTTTCCGCTTTTACAGATTTTTCCGAATTTGATTCGGCAATTGTTTCCTTTGGTTGAGGAGTCGGTTTCGGTTTGATTTCGATGATCGTGCCGACCGAATTAACGCGCACATCAGTTTGATTATCGGTTTTAACCGTCGGTGCTTTTGTTTCGATTGCGCCATCAGACGCAGGCGCGAAACTTCCGGCGAATTTTATGCGAAACGTCGCCGCGTCGTCGTTCGGCGAGCGTCCTTCGATTCTCAAGATCAGTTTTGCCGGTTGGCGCAGATAAATCACGCGTCCGGTTTCATTGTCGGACGTATCGGCGTAAACCGTGATTTTCGTCAGCGGTCGCAGATTGTCGGCGGTGAAAACGTCAATGTCACCGTTCAGATTTTTGGTGACAACATTAACAAAAACATCGCCCTGCGTCGCATTGAAAACGTAGAAAAATTCGGTCAAACGCGCGTCGCCGATGTCGCGGGCGGGAATTCGTCCGCTGATCTCGGCGGAAGTAATCGGTGTCGGGAAACTCTGGTCGTTTGACTGCGCTTTTATCGAATAAATTGAACCGCAGAAAATGACCAGAACGCAGAGAATTTTTACGATTCGTAATTGATACTGCCTGATTTGTAATTCGCAACTTCCGTTCATCCTGTTTTGCCCTCAACGAATTCTAAACTAAATCTTTTCGCAGATGTACGAGCCGTGAAGTTTCCTCGTAACCGAGTTTTTGATGCGCTTCCAAACTCGAATCGTTACCGATTTCCGCGTCCGAAGCCATTTCCGTACAACCTTTTCGCCGCGCCCATTTCTCTGCCGTTTTAACTAACTGTCTGCCGATTCCCTGTTGGCGATACTGCGGTTCGACAAACCAGCCTTCCAGATATCCGACGTGATCCGTGTGACAATCTTCGACGAACGGGCGAATGCTCGCTTCAAGAAACCCGACGAGTTTTCCGCGACTCGTTTCAACAACTAAAACCAGTTGCGTATCGTGATGCTCGTAAATATCGAACATTTCCGAGCGATGTTCTTCGTCACTCGATTCGTCCCACAATTGTTTTCGCAGTCGAAACCATTCCGAAGCGTCGTTTGCCGTCACCTCGCGCACTCTGTAATTTTGTTCGGTCATTGAACAGTGATTCTAACATCTCGCGTGAAAAGTAAAAAGCAACAGGCGAAAAGGAAAATCGCTGAGATAAACTCAAGTGTTTATCTCAGCGATTTCTCAATTACTAATTTGTCACTGCCGAAATCATTCACCGGCTTTCACCGCGTTTGCTTTATCCTGTAGAAGTTCCAGAGCTTTTTTCATCTGTAAATCTTCCGGGTTAGCTTTCGGTGTCGGCAAAGGCGCGGGCGTTGGTGTCGTCTGCGGATTCGGCTGTTGCTTTTCCTGTTCCTGCTGGTCAATCAAATCTTCAACTTCAATCGGTTCGGGCGTGTCGGGACGTTTTACTTCGACCGACGGTTTCACGCCTGAATCGGCTCGTTCGGTCGCCAGAAAAGTTTTGCCGCTCGGCGAAGCCCATTTTGCGGTCGTCAATAAAAGTCCGTCGCCGCCACGCAGAGTAAATAACTGCTGCTGTGTTCCCGCGCCGAAACTTCTTTCGCCGACGACATCGCCGCGCTGACGATCTAAGATTGCCGAAGCGACGACTTCCGCCGCGCCGGACGTTCCCAAATCAATGACAACAACGAGTTTGCCGTCGAAAATCTGTTTGCCCGCGTCTGCCGTGTATGTTTGCATCACTTTGTTTTCGCGTCCGATGACCTGCGCCAGATTGCCGTCTTTGATAAACAAATTTGCCACTTCGACCGCTTCGGTGATTTCACCAGCGGCGACACCGCGCAAATCGAGAACGATTTTCTGCACGCCTTGTTTGGTTAAATCGGCAACGCGGGCGCGAATGTCTTTGGCTTCGCCGGTTTCGAGACTGTAAACCTTAATCACGCCGACTTTGCCCGCTTCGACCCGCATTTCGGTTTCGGGAATTTTGAATGCTGTGCGCGTGACGGCAATCGTCTGCGGCTTTTCACCGGCGCGAAGCACTCGCAGATTGACTTTCGAATTCGCTTCGCCGAGAAGCATCTGCCGCGCGTCATACAGCGAAATATCGCGAGTTGCTTTGTTTTCGATATATTCGATCACGTCGCCCGATTTCAGACCGACTTTTTCGGCGGGCGAATTTTTCGTCACCGAAATCACGTAGAGATACGAAGAAACCTGCGAAAATTCCGCGCCGATGCCGACTAAGCCGGTCGCTTTCTTCGTCTGAAAATCTTTCACCTGATCCGCCGTCAGATACGACGAATACGGATCAAGCCCGTAAGCCAGACCGCGCAACGCTCCGGCGCGAACCTTTTCCAGATTCGGCTCGTCCACGTAATCGTTTTGGATATGCTGCAAAACCGATTCAAAAATTCTAATCTGTGCGCCTGCGTCATTAATCGGCTGTTGCGCGAATGATTGGAAATTTCTCATAAAGCCGCCGAAAACAGCGTAGAGAGAAATCGCCACCGAAACTATTACAATAGAAAACTTTCCGCGATATGACATTTAAAAACCTCTTTTTAGTGGTAAATTGTTACTGACCATTAACAATTTCCGATTATCCTTTAAGTATAAGATTCGTGCAAGAAAAAGAAACAACTAATGCCGGCGAATTTACAGATGTTTTTCGCGCACCTGAAACGGGCAGATTGCTCGCGCTCGATTTGGGTATGAAACACATCGGTGTCGCCGTCAGCGATGAATTGCAATTTACCGTTCATCCCGTCGCCGTTATTGAACGCACAAGCTGGAAAAAAGTTCTCAAACAAGTCATCGCCTTTCTTGACGAGTTTGATGCCGTCGGTCTGGTTTTAGGTTTGCCGCTCAATACGGACAATTCCGAAAGCGAAATGTCGCTCGAAGCCAGACGTTTAGCCCGCAATTTTTCGCTCTCTTTGAAAGTTCCCGTTTTCTTAATTGATGAAAGGCTGACTTCTTACGAAGCGAAAGGTTATTTAACCAAACTCGGCTTGAGCGTCGAAGAAATTTGGAATCGTGTAGATTCTGAGGCGGCGGCGATTATTTTGAGCGATTTTCTGTCTTTAAGAAATGAATTGAAACAAGGTAAACAGGATAATCAAGATTAGAATTTGCTGATTATCCTGTTTAATCGTATTACTTCAGCGGCGTGAGCAAAACAACTTCCTTCGCCGCTTTATCTATCGCCGCTTTGGTAAACGGGAAAATCGGCGTGTTGCCCGTCAACCAACTGTCCAACTGATCTTTCCAATGTGCGGATTGTGGATTGCCCGATTGTCCGGTCGTAATGCCGTGTCTGGTCGAATCCCAATTTCCCGGCGCGGCAATCAAACGCATCGAAACCGCCGCGCCGACATTCGGCGACGTTCCCGAACCGTTCTGCGCCAACGATTCGATCTTGAATTGCCCGCCGATCAGCGGTGCAGCTTCCAGCGGATGCGGAAAACTTAATTTATTGCGTGCGCCCCAAGTCCATTTCGTTTCGTCCGCGCCGAGCGTTCCGCTGATTGAATTTCGCGCATCGGTGTCGCACGCTTTCAGCAAATCGGCGTAGGAAGCGAATTCCTTCGGCAGCCATTCTTTCGGCTTTTCCGCAATTAAACGATCAAAAAAACCGCCTTCATACGGCAGAAAAATTGATTTTGCCCGTTCCGCGCCGAACGCTCCGGCTAAAATTCGATTGCGAAACGCTGTCCGCATCGCATCGGCGACGAGCGCGGCTTTTGAATCAGCGTTCATTCGCCCGTCCCAGCCGCCGAGCAATTTCAAAGTATCATCGGACGCGGCTTTGGCATTGACGACTTCCCGCGTAAACCGCGAATTGATGACGCTGAACGTGTCAAATTGAAAATCGCGCACGTCGTTTATCGAAACTTTCCGGTTGGCGTTCAGCAAATCCTGCAACCGCTTTGCCCGCGCTACGGTATTCACACGCGCGATTATATCGTGATATTTATACGATTTCCCAACGGTTCGCTGGTTCGCCGTAACGATAAAACCTTCGGGCGGATTGTATAATTGCGGAAGCTCGTCAAACGGTACGAATCCCGTCCATTCGCCGTCGTTCGTCGCGCCGTCGTATGGCAAACTGCCGTCGCCGGTTTTGCGAATCGGTACTTTTCCCGCCGCAATCCAGCCGATATTTCCCTGCGTGTCGGCGTAAACGAAATTCTGCATCGCGCCGCCGTAAGTTTTCAGAGCGTTGCGGAAATCCGTCCAGTTCTTTGCCCGATTCAAACTGCTGAAAGCGGTAAACAGATCATTTTTGCTGTTGAGCGAAGTCCATTTAAGCGCGTAACGTTTGCCGCCGTCTTCAAAGAAAATCGCGCCGTTGCGCGTCTGCACGACTTCCAGCGTTTCCGTCGCTGTGTCCTTCGAGAACAGCGATTTTCTGACCTTAATTTCTTCCTTGCGAACAATCGGCGTTTCCCAACCCGTCGGCGTTTTATATTTTCCTTCGGCGTTGAAAGTTTCCAGATACAAATCCTGCACGTCCGGTCCGACATTCGTTGCGCCCCACGCGATTGATTCGTTATGACCGAGAATCACGCCCGGAATTCCAGCCGAAGTCACGCCTGCCACCTTCAAATTCGGCGACGAAAGATTTATCAGATACCAAATGGGCGGTTGTGCCGCACGCAGATGCGGATCGTTGGCGAGAAGAGGTTTGCCGTCAAGCGTCCGTTTGCCGGAAATCACCCAATTATTGCTCGCCGCCAAATCTTCGGCGTAAAAACCGATGCGCTCCAAAGAAGTTTTTCTGGCTTGTTCAATTCGCGCCAAAGAATCAAACATTGAAACGCTAAACGTCAGTGATTCGGTGTTTTCTTGCGCGTTTTTCTGCATCGCGGCAGATAAATTATCTTTGCCAACCAAAATCACGTCGAGCGGCGATGACGGATCGAATATCTGGTCGCGCTTTTCTTTCGGCAAATCCATCAAACTTTGTTTCATCAAATCCATTCGCCAAGAATTACTCAAAGCGTCATCGAAAATCTTGCTGACGACCAGCGAATCCGCCGCCGTCCAGTCGCGCGGGCGATATTGCAGCATCTGAAATTCGACCGGAATAGTTTTATCGTCGAGTGTTTGGATATAAGCATTCACGCCGAGCGCGTAATTTTCGAGCGCGGCGCGATTTTCCGCCGGTGTATTTTTTACCGTTTCTTCGGCAATCGCTGCAAAACCGAATTTGCGCCAGCGTTTGTCTTCTTCCAAAACCGTATTCCCGAAAATCTCCGCCGTTTCGCCGCGAGCCACACGACGGTATAAATCCATCTGCCACAAACGATCCTGCGCCGTTACATAACCCTGCGCGAAAAATAAATCGGCATCGTTTTTCGCTTCGATATACGCGATGCCGCGCTCGTCGCGCCGCACGATAACGGCGTCCTTCAAACCGGCAAGCGAAACGGTCTGGTCAATCTTCGGCGCAATTTGCTGCGCCCAACATGCGGAAGAAGTCAGCAGTAAAACAAACACAATAAAAAGTCGGTTAATTGTCATAAAAGTTTCCGTCATAAAGATTCCGAAATTCGATATTTCGAGTTTAAGCGAAATTCAATTTTTATAAAAACAACAACGACCGCGTTTTTAACCGCCGAGCCGAACAAACTCTGCACACGAAAAAAAT
This sequence comes from Pyrinomonadaceae bacterium, assembly GCA_963761145.1. GTDB lineage: Bacteria > Acidobacteriota > Blastocatellia > Pyrinomonadales > Pyrinomonadaceae. The sequence goes on along the minus strand of CAVXFU010000008.1, from coordinate 102,270 downwards.
GTTGACAACCTATACTGCAAAAGCGTAGTCTAAATGTCGGAGGTGATAGATTTATGATAAATAATTCAGATACTACACCACCGGACTTTAAAAACCGGTAAGCCGACAGCGGTGAGACCGGAAATAGGTTCGGAAAGGTTAGACAAAATCGGATAAGGTTGACAAAGCGGCGTTGAAAACAAGGAAGATGTTGGTGGTGAAAAGCAAATTTGCTCTAATCAATATTTTCAGTTGCTCCGGCTAAATTGTTCAGTCACAACCGAGAAAAATAAAAAGTAAGGCGATTCGAGCAGAATCGCCTTTTCTATTTTGAAAATTAAAGTTACCGCCCGAACTTTTTCATTCGGAATCATTTCGCTTTTTCTCCGCAATATTAATCAAAAACAAATCACTTAATTTGCAAAACGACCACAGAATTATCGGGCAGATTACTAAAAAAAGATCACGATATTTACTTTTGCGCTGACTATTTTAATCGCTTTTCCGACGGACGCTAAAACTGAAGTCACAAATTGTCTGTTTGATTTAGTTGACCGTTTTTATTACTGAAACGGTGTTGACGCATCGAAATTTTAAACTTTGTTTGTTATTTAATTCACATAAATATTTCGTGTTATAATTTAACGTCTTTTGAAAATACATTGAATCATTCTCAATAGTTTCGCATCTAACAAAACAGACTTTGAGGTAAAATTATGGACACAACTTTTAATTCTACTTTCGGACGTTCAGCGGCTGACGCATTGCCTGAAGAACGCGCTTCTTTTATTCGCAAAACGTATCTGCATCTGGCGGGCGCGGTTTTGATTTTCACTCTGCTGGAAGGTTACTTGATTTTTTCGGGTGCTGGCTTGGCTCTGGCTCAAACGATGCTCGGCGGGCGTTGGTCCTGGGCGATTGTTTTAATCGCATTTATGGGCATTTCGTGGCTCGCGCAATGGTGGGCGAACAACCAAACCTCCAAGCCTCTGCAATATGCCGGTTTGGGACTTTTCATTGTCGCCGAAGCGATTATATTTTTGCCGCTGCTGTTTATGGCGGCGATTCGTTCAAACAGTCTGGAAATTTTCGGTCAAGCCGGAATCACGACTCTCGGTTTGTTTCTCGGATTAACGGCGGTTGTATTTTTAACGAAGAAAGACTTCTCGTTTCTCGGTCCGATTTTAATGATCGGCGGTTTCGTCGCGCTCGGCGTGATTTTCTCCGGCATTATTTTCGGATTCAATTTGGGAAGCATTTTCTCTTTTGCAATGGTAGCGTTTGCAGGCGGCGCGATTTTGTATGACACATCGAACATTTTGCACCGTTATCGCACCGATCAGCACGTCGCGGCTTCTCTTTCGTTATTCGCCAGCGTCGCGCTTTTATTCTGGTATATTCTCCGAATTTTTATGGGTTCGAGAAATTAATTTTTTTTCAATCGGCAACTAAATTTCAAACGCTTTCGCGCTCATCGAGCCGAAAGCGTTTTTCTTTTGGTGTTGAAAATTTGATAAAGTTTGATGGGAACAAATGAATGAAAGCGGAAACAAATTTCACACAGGTCGGCGATACTCAAAATACTTCGGAAACTTTTACGACGAAGTTAGGTTCAACATTTCGCGCACTAAAACATCGCAATTACCGTCTGTTTTTCTTCGGACAAATCATCTCGCTGTCGGGAACGTGGATGCAGTCGGTCGCGCAGAGCTGGCTGGTTTATCGAATTACCGGTTCAGTCGCGCTGCTCGGAATGATCGGTTTCGCCGGACAGTTTCCGGTATTTCTTTTGACCGCGTTGGGCGGCGCGGTCGCGGACAAATATAATCGCCGCAGTATTTTGATTTTTACCCAAACCGCCGCGATGATGACGGCTGCGGTTCTCGCTTTTTTAGCTCTGTCAGGTTCAATTGAAGTCTGGCACTTGTTCGTATTGGCGACGATTTCCGGCGTTTTTAATGCATTCGACATTCCGGCGCGGCAATCCTTCGTAATGGATATGGTCGGCAGAGACGAATTGCTCAACGCCGTCGCGCTCAATTCTTCAGTTTTTAACGGCGCGAGAATCATCGGTCCGGCAATCGCCGGAATTCTCGTCGCGGCGGTCGGTGAAGGCTGGTGTTTTTTCGGCAACTCCGTCAGTTATATCGCCGTCATCGCCGGACTTCTCGCTATGCGAATCGCGCCGAAAACAACTGTCCCGAAGGCAGGTTCGGCATTTGAAAAAATCAAAGAAGGATTTGTTTTCGTCGCCCGCACAAAACCAATTCGATTTCTGATGCTGTTGCTCGGTTTAGTCAGTTTAATGGGAATGCCGTATGCGGTGTTGATGCCTATTTTTGCTGAGGAAATTCTCCACGGCGGCGTTCGCGGATTAGGAATTTTGATGGGCGCGAGCGGTTCCGGTGCTTTAATTGCCGCGCTGATGCTCGCTGCCAGAAAAAACTTAAAAGGTCTGGGTCGCTGGGTGACAATTTCGTCGGGCGTTTTCGGCGTATTTCTTATTTTATTTTCGCTGTCGAAAACTTTCTGGTTATCGGCAGTTTTGCTTGTCCCAATCGGCTTTTCGATGATGCTGCAAATGGCTTCGTCAAACACGCTCGTTCAGGCGATGGTGCCTGACGATTTGCGCGGGCGCGTAATGTCCGTCTATTCGATGATGTTTATGGGAATGGCTCCAATCGGTGCCTTGCTCGCCGGTTCGCTGGCAAATTATCTCGGCGCACCAGGCACTGTCGCGCTCGGCGGCGCAATCTGCATCATCGGTTCGATATTGTTCGGCTCGCAATTATCGTCTTTCAAAACCGAAGCCAAACGGCTCATCATCGCACTGCAAATGACGGGCGGCGAACCAGCCTCAAAAGCTAGTTTTCAAGAACCGATTAAGAGCGGCAAAATGTAGCAATCATATAGGTTAAAGATAATTTTGCCGCCCTTAAAGATTCAATTTTTGTTCGCGCTTTGGGGCTTTATACAAGCTCATTTATACGACTCGCTTAAACCCCAAAAGCAGTTTTATTTGTGTCTCAGAACCTTTTACCAACAATATATTGTGTGTGTTCTAAAAAAAATCTTGACACGATAGTTTTTATAGCGTAAAAGTTTATTCGTAACATTGTTATAACATCGGCATTTTATGCGATTGACACGCAATGTTACGGAACATTTAAGATTTACTAAAATTAACCCAATTAGGAGAGAATCTAATGGCAGCAAAAAAACCAGCAGCAAAGAAAGCCGCGCCGACTAAGGCAGCGGCAAGCACGGCAAAGAAAACTCCGACCGCAAAACCGGCAACGAAAGCGCCGACCAAAGCGGCGGCGAAACCCGCAGCCAAACCCGCAGCGAAACCCGCAGCGAAAGCAGCGGCGGCAACTAAACCAGCGGCAAAACCAGCGGCAAAAGCTCCGGCTAAGAAAGCGGCGGCTCCGGCGAAATCGGCGGCAAAATCGACCACTAAAGCAGCAGTTCCCGCAAAGAAAGCGGCTCCGGCTAAAGCGGCAGCTCCCGCAAAAAAAGCTCCCGTTAAAAAAAAAATAATTTGGCGAAAGGTATTGTCAGTGCCGCAGCCGACACTTTGACCGAAGTTATCAAAGGCGCGGCAGTCGGCGCGCTTTCCGGCGCGGTAGATGCCGGCGCGAAAGCTGCCGGAGTCGTTTCCGAAACAAAAACTAAAGGCGCGGACACAGGTAAAAAGTCGAAATCTCCGACTTCAAAAAACAAATCGGCAATTACGAAAAAAACCAAGAGCGGCAAGTAAATTTCGCTCTTGGTTTTTCATTTCAGAAGATATTGCCGGTATTTATTTTCGAGATTCAAATTGTTTCTGAAAAAAACACAGCCGCCTTCAATGTAAATCAAGCGGCTGTGTTTCTCTGATTTCGAGTCTAAAAAGGCGATTCGTCATCGTCTTCAAAAACGATTCGTTTCTTGATTTTCGGCTCGCGTTCCGTTTCACGTAAATCTTCGGCTTTGATAATTTCGAGACTCGGATTTCCTGATTCGTCTTTCAATAAAATTTCAATCCGTCGTTCCGCTTGATTAAGTCGTTCTTGACATTCGCGCGAAAGTTTCACGCCGTCTTCAAAAAGTTTGAGGCTGTCTTCGAGCGGCAAATCGCCATCTTCCAAACGGCTCACAATGCGTTCGAGTTCTTTCAGGGAAGATTCAAAAGTCTGTTTTTTTTCCGCCATAAGTTATTTAAAAATCTCTACCTTTTTTAGAGCGTCTTCGAGATTTGAAACGCCTAATTGTTCGCCCGCTCTTTTCAAACTGCCGTTTTTTGCGCCGACGATTAAATCCTGACCGATTCGTTCGGCAACTTGTCTGGCTAAAACTTCGTCCTTAACCGCGATAACCTGCCAGCGTTCACCGCTGCGTTTCATTGTAACTTCAAGCGGTCGGTCTTGAATTTTACTTCGGACAAACGCGCGGTCGCCTTCTTTAATAATATCCAAATATTTTTCCGCGCCGACGGCGATTGCCCAAAACGGAATATTTTCAAATTTGCTCGTTTTTTCACGAATCAAATTCGGCACCTCGGCGCGGGCGCGTTGTTTGACGGCTGGCAGAAACGGCGCGGCAACCTGCGCCATTTTTTGAATTGTGCGCCGGAGCCAAACCGCGACCGTAAAGTTCGACCGCTTTATCAGTAATCTGCGGCATGAAATCATCAACCACCGCGTCGGTATTAACTAACTCATCAATCGTTTTTTGATCGTCGCGCCTGGCTGCGTCAACCAATAATGCTAATGAATATTGCGGCGTAGTTTTCAAATTTCGCCAGTAAAAATAACCGCCGATTGCGCCGACAATCAAAAACAAAACTAACAAGCCGCCGAAAATTTTCAAAACTTTCAGCCAAACGCTCTTTTTTTTCGGCGCGTTTTGGTTTTCCAAAATAGAAGGCGCGACGACTGTTTCCGGCTCTTTGTCCGCTTGCGGCTCATTTAAATTGACTACGAAATTTGACATTTTATTTTTCCACCGACAAAATCTTAGCTTTTATTTTGCCACGCGCCAGCCGAATTTTCACATCTTCATTTTGCTTTAATTCTTTCACGTCGCGCACGATTTCGCCAGACTTCATTTTCGACAATCGAAAAACCGCGACTCAAAACGGCAAGCGGCGAAAGCGCGTCGAGCGAAGCCATCTGAATTTTCAACTGCGCGTTTTTTTTGTCAAAAACATCGCTGACTGCCGATTGTTGTTTTTCCATTAAAACAGCCAGCCGCGTTTTTTTCTCGTTCAGTTTCGAGGCAAGCCGCAGCGGTGATATTCGATTAACCAAACTTTCCAGACGTTGCTCGTTTTTCTCGATCTGCTCGCGGCAAGCATCACGCAAACGCTCGTTCGCGTCTTCGATTTCATAACGCCAATCTTTGATTTGTCTTGGAATATCCGTGAAAACCGGCGACAGCGCGAGTTCCTGCAAATCATTGCGCGATTCGAGCAGTTTGTAATTGATCAACTGAAACAAATCCTGTCGCCGGCGCAGCAAAAAATCAGCGATTCCGTCTTCGCTTTCGGCAACGATTTCCGCCGCCGCGCTCGGTGTCGGCGCACGGCGGTCGGCAACGAAATCAGCAATCGTAAAATCAATTTCGTGTCCGACGGCGGAAATAATCGGAATTTCCGAAGCGCGAATCGCCCGCGCCACGCGTTCCTCATTAAACGCCCATAAATCTTCGCTCGAACCGCCGCCGCGCCCGACGATTAAAACGTCAATTTTCTCGGTAGAAGTTTTATTGAGTTGATTGGCGAATTTGATCGCCGCCTCGATTTCTTCGCCCGCCGATTCGCCCTGCACACGCGTCGGAATCAAAGTGATATTGACCGTTCTGGTGCGGCGCGAAAGCACGTTCAAAATATCGTGAAACGCCGCGCCGTTCGGCGACGTGACGACACCGACGCGGCGCGGAAAAAACGGCAAATCGCGCTTCAACTCTTCAGCAAACAAACCTTCGCGTGAAAGTTTCGCTTTAACCTGCTCAAACGCGACTTTCAGCGCGCCTTCGCCGACCGGTTCGAGCGATTCGACAAGCATTTGATATTCGCCTTTCGGCTGATAAACCGAAAGTTTTCCGCGTACCCGAACCTGCAAACCATCAAACGGCTGAAACCGAATCCGCAGATTATTTCGCACATAACACGCCGCCCGCAACTGCGAATCGCCGTCGTGCAGAGTGAAATACCAATGCCCGGAATTTGCCGCCGTGAAATTGACGATTTCCGCTTCAACCCAAACCGAACCGAACGAGCGTTCGAGTGTCGTTTTGACTTGCTCATTAAGCTCCGAAATGCTCAACGGTCTGGGTTTTTCGTCGTCGAAAAGCGATTGTAAAAGTGAAGATTTCATTTTGTAAAAGTTAAATGATTTGTCTTTCTTCAGATTTGCGAAGTTAAAATAATAAACCTTTCCTTTTGATTAAGTTTGAATTTGTTCTTTTTCGATATATGTCGAGTCATCATAATCAATGCACTTTGCGGATTTTTCGCAATCGGCAAATCTTTCGATGGTCAAAGATTTAGATTCCGTTTCGTAAAAGCTGATTTTAAAATTCGAGCGGAAACTTTTTCAATTTTTTTCATCAGCATCGCCAAGTTGATATCCGGTAATTTTCGACTATTCGGTAAATCTTAACTGCCTGTTCGGAAAAACCGCCCGCTTCAGTTGTGCCTGAAAATGTTATTCGATTAAAAACAAAAAAAGCGGCAGCAACTTTGATTTCATCGAAAGCATTTATATTTTCACGTAAGAATTTATGCAGCGTTTTGCCATCGGAAAACTCATTTTTCCATTGTCGAACTTGCCGAATAACTTGGTCAGAATTAGTTTGCAAACCGTGCCAAAATGTTGCTAGTTCCGTATATTTATCGTTTATCCAAAAATTTTTCAGCGGAAATTGTTGTTTTAAATAAATAAATATCGAGCCGCCGCCGACAAACGGCTCGCGGAATTCATCAAAAGCCGGAATTAAAGCGGCGATTTTTTCCAACGCGCGGCTTTTTCCGCCCGGATAACGTAGTGGACTGCGAATCATTTTAACCTTTTCCAAACTGACTAAAAAATTGTTTTCCTTTGCTTCAATGAATAATTCCTGAATAAATTCCTTTTGTCGCCGATTAAAACTGTTTTGGCGAAAAAATATCTCCTGTTCAATTATTTCCGACTGTGAAGAAACATCGCCAATGATATTTCCCGAAGTTAAACGTAAAACGGGTATTTTAACAAAAATTTCACTTTCGATGCTGACATTCTCAAGATTTGTATAAAGCATCATTTTCAGCAAACCGTCTTTTATGTCGCCTACGCTCGGCAGTTTTCCGCTTTTGCTGTGTTTTGCTTCGATCAAGAATAAATTTCCTTCACGCAAAACAATTTCATCAACCGTAAAGAAATATTTTCCTCCCAAAAAGTTCGTAATCGTGATTTTAGCTTTCGTTTGCGTGGCGAGAATTTCCTTCGGCTGAACCGTCAAAAATTCTCTGCCTTGCGCTAACTGCGCTTTTAATCTCGAGCTATCCATAAAAGCCGACAGATTGCTGGAAACCGCTTTAGAAAAGGTTTCGAGTCCGCTTTCACCGTGAAATTTCACTTTCGTTTTTTCTTCAATTTCCCGATAAGCAGTTTTCGCGCTTTCCAGAATTTGCGAGATAGTTTTTAATTCTTTCAAATTCCAATGCAGTGCCGAACTGTAATAATTGGAAATTTCTTTGATTTTATTTTGAACGAAATCGTTATCAAATTTCTGATTAGTGATTTTATTCGTTCTCGTTCGATGCTTTTCAGCCGTTTTGTAATAAGCCAAAACCACATAAACATCGAGCAAACTCATCAGCGAAATTGTATCCCATTGCAAAAAGTCACGGTCGCCCGCCGCGCCTTCGTCTTTCAGAACTGGTATTACCGTAATTCTTTTGGAAATAGAAAAAGTATTGTAAACCCGTTCGTAAGGATATGATCTGGTTCTTTTCGGCGAAACCCATTTGCTGAACGCTAAACGATTTTCGCCATCAGCAATCAAGCACGAAGATTTTGCTGAATTGATATTAAAGTCCGCGAATTGGATTTCCGGCAAACTACACTTTAAATGAGGTTTATACCTGATTCCCTCAACTATCTGCGCCTTTATTTCCATTTACTTCGCATTTTCCGCGTGTTCTAAAATTATCGTGAATTTATTTTCCCGCGCCTCTTGAAAAAGTTTGATAAAAAAACTTTTATTCTTCGAATCGAATGTATTTTCAGTGAAGAATTTTTCGATTTCTTCGGCTGGCGCGTCGGAATTTGTCGAGCCTATCAGTTGATTGGAAGTCAGGCGAATCTGTACTTTTTAAGCCATATGATTTTGTGCCGACTTTGACGTTGTTGAGATTTGTGTACAGCATCATTTTCACGAGTCCGTCTTTGATGTCGTTGCGGCTCGGAAATTTGGCGCGCTGGCTGTGTTTGGCTTCGATTAAATAAACTGTTTTCGATTCGAGTTTGGTTTCGTCGCAGGTGAAAAAGTATTTGCCGAACAGTGCATTATTGATCGTCACTTTCGCTTTCGTGTCGGTCGAAAGAGCTTCTTTCGGCTGTTCGGTGACAAACTCGCGGTTTTGCGCTTTTTGAGATTTGCGGCGCGAAAATTCGATAAATGTCTGCGGCGTTTCAGTATATTTTATCAATTGGTCGAGAGTTGATTCGTCGTGCAGATAAGTTTTCGTATTCTTGGAAATTTCGCGGTAAGCGAGTTTGGCTTTTTCAAAAATATTTTTTAATTGTTTCGCTTCCCTTTCGTTCCATTCACGCGAAGTTCCTTTGAAATTTATTGCTTCGTTCAAACGCGATTGGATATAAGTTTCGTCAAATTTTTGCGCGGTAATCTGGTCGCCGCGTTTCATATTTTTTTCCGCTTCGTTGTAATAAGCCAAAATCACGCGCACATCCAAAAGGCTTAAAAGCGAAATCGTGTCCCACTGCAAAAAATCACGCTCGCCGCCCAAACCTTCGTCTTTGACGACCGGAATTATCGCAATCTTTTTTCCATCAAAAGCGAGCGTGTCGTAAACTCTTTCATAAGGATAAGAGCGCGTGCGTTTCGGCGAAATCCAGCGGCTGACAGCGACTTTTTCCGCTGCATTTGAAACCAGAAACGCGCCGGTCGCTTTGTTGATGGCGAAGTTTTCCAGTTTGTATTCGCGCAGATTATCGTTGACCGATTGCTTATACGTTATCTTTTCGACATCGCCCGAAATCTCGCCCGATTGTGCGAGCGCATTGACCGCAAAAATGCACAGACACAAAGCGCACAAATGCAAAAAATGAAATCTCACTTTCACGCGTAAATTCAAAATTGTCATAATTTTCTTTGTATCTTTTTGCCTTTCCGGTGAAAAATCTTTACTTCACTTCACGGTTGCGGCTTCTGAAACTTCAACGACCGAACCTAATTTCACAAAAGAATTTTCGCGTTTTACTTTAACTTTCAAACGCGGCGAAGCGCGATTGTCACGCGTTTCCGGTAAATCCGAACGAAAAGTTATCGAATACGCCGTGCGAAGCTGCACGACAATATCGTTGTAAGCCTTCTGCAAATCGCCGATTTGCGAAATCGGATAATAAACGCCGCCGGAAATTTGCGCCAGTTTTTCACCTTCAATTTCGGCTTTGGAAGTCAAAGCCGTATAGCGCGAACGCAGCGGATCAACGCTCGAATTGCTGTTATTATTCGCTGAAGCCGCGATCAAACCTGACGGCACGTAAAGCGGATAAATCAACGAACCGCTTTCCTGAATCGAGCCGAGCAGCGAATCGAACGCGAGAAACGAACGATTATCATCGCCATCGGAAAGCACGACAATCGCCGTTCTGTCGCCTTTCAGCGGTCGCAAAGTTTCAGCCAAAGTGTATGCCAGCGCGTCGTAAAAAGCCGTTCCGCCGCCCGCATCGAACGTATCGAGACTTTCGGAAAGCACGCCTTTATCAGTCGTAAATGTTGAGAGAAGTTTTAACGTCTTCGTTAAAAATAATGATGGCGATTTTGTCGTCTTTGCCGACCGTGTTGACGAAATTTCTGGCGGTTTTGCGAATAAAATCAACGTAATTGTCCACGCTTCCCGAAACGTCGAGCAGCAGCACCAGATTAAACGGCGCGGTTGTCGGTTCGACCGATAAAATCTCGCGTGTCTCGCCTGTTTCCGTGACCTCAAAATCTTCCTGTTTCAAATCGCCGACGGCGCGATTATTGATGTCGGTGACTCTGACGGAAATGTTTTTGACGGCTGCTTTGGTCTGCGTTCTGTGTAATTTTGCTTTCGGTTAAAGTCGGGAAAATTTTGCGCGGCGGCAGAGTTTTGGCGTATTCGCCGAAATATTTCGGGCTGGCGCGGCGAATCGCTTCGGTCAAAAGCGAATCGCCGCTGCGGACAATCGCTTTTGCCGCTTCAGTCAAAGGTCTTTCTACCAAATTTGACGGAACTTCATTCGGATTGACGTTCAACAATATAATGCCGCGTGCGGTCGTGATTTTTAAATTATTCGTTTTCGATATTCGATTTTCAGTTTTTTCTTTTTTCTTTTTTTCTTCTTTCTCTGCTCTGGTGATTGTTTCTGAAACTTCCATTTCCGCGTTTGCTTCAGAACTCTTGTTTTTATCGTCTGTTATTTTTTTCCGCTTTTGTTTTTCTCCCAATCTGCCGTTGACGACAAATTTTCCCGCTGCTTTTTCGTTTGGTTCTTCGAGTACGGCATCGCTTAAAAAGCGCGGACGCGATTCCGTCCAGACGAAATCATATTTCAGATCGTCGAGCGGCACGTTTGCCGCGATTGTTCCCGTGTCGGTTTTGATTTGGGCAGATTCGATGTCGCCTTCGACGCGGACTTCGCCGTCCGAGGTTTCAATTTCGATTTTCAGATGAGCCGGAATTTTTAAGGTCAAATCTATGCGTGTTTTTGAATCTGTCGGCTCAACGAGAATCTCCAACCGCTTCGATTCGTTGACCATTTTCAAATCGCTTTCTTTAGCGTTTGCAGCAGACAGAAAGGCTTTTACTGTTCTGTTTTCCGTCGTGCTTTGTTCGTCAGTTTCAGATTTGGCAGCGACGACGCTGACGCGCCCGTGAAGATTTTTGATTTTGACTGTGACGCTTTCGCCGAGCGGAAATTCGCGCTCGAAAGTCTGCGCTTGAACAGAAAACGCAAAAAGAATAATTGCTAAAAAGCCGGAAATTTTCATACGGCGTTTCGATTCAGGTTTTGCTCGTAACTTTGCCCGATTGTTCGAGCCGTTCGTGAACACGCTTTTGCCAATTAGTTTTCGGCTGATCGGTTTCCTCAAATTGTGTCAGCAAATCCTGCAATGATTCGCCGCCGACTTGCCGGGTTTTCAGATAAAGCAGCGCGACAATGATCGAAGAAAGCGGCAATATCAAAAGCTGAATCGGGAGCATCAAAAGCGTCGTCAGCGTTTCTCTCAATATCTCTCTAAAAGTCCGACTGCTGTTTTTCGCTTCATCATCAGTTTTATTGTCATCTTTATCATCACTCGAAACAATGGATTTATCAGCCGATTTAACTTTCACTTCGCCTTTGTCAACATTCACATCAATCGTTTCATTATCCGGCGTCTGCTGCATTTTGCTCTTCGTCGCCATTATTTTGTCCTTTAAGTCGCCGGCGGCTTTAACGCTGGTGATAACGAAAATGCTGACGAAAGCACCAAAGATCAGCGGTACGATAAACATTATAAACACCGAAGCGATAGTGGTTTTTAGCGAACGCCGCACCAGTGTCATCGAGCGTTTCAAAGCAGCAAAACTGCGTAAATCTTCCAACATTATGACCGGCGCAACTAAAACAAACAGTACTGATAAAATCGGAAATCCGATTCCGCAGGCGAATAAACCGAGAAATGTTAATCCGGTACTTAAAAGTCCGGTTCCGATCAGCCGCTTCCATTTCTTTTTGGTTGCCATTAAAGCCGTGCGTACTTTAAGCGGGCGAAGCGGCACGGCGAGAAACTGAACGACAATCCAAGTTGTCGTGCCGGTAATTAATTGCCCGCAGAAAATACCGACAAATACTATCGGTAAAGCCATCGCCGCATTAAATACTTCGATTTGCATCCCGCTGAACATTCCGGCGGCAAACAATCCGTCCATCATTAACTTTAATAAGCTGACAAAGACAGCAGGCAGAAAAAGCAGCAGCGTCAGCCCGATAAATTTCGGCAAATGTTCGCTGTAAATAGTCAAAGAGCGACGCAAAAGTGCGCCGATGCCTTCGGATTGAGCGCGGAGTTCGGAACCGAAAGCCTGTGCGGTCGGCGGTCGTTCGGCAATTGACTTCGCCAACGCCGAATTAATAACCATTTTTACCTTTCGACGAACTTTTTTCGCTTCGAGCGGCGGCGGCGCAGTTTCCTTGTGCGATTCCATCACTGCCAGATAATCGCCCGTGAACGGTGTTTTGCCTGAAAGCATTTGATAGGCGATAACGCCCAGACTGTAAATATCCGACTGTTTGGTTAATTTCTCGCCGCGACATTGTTCCGGCGACATATACAAAGGCGTTCCGAGTACCGCGCCGACACGCGTCAATTCAGCGGTCGAAGTTTTATTTAATGGCGAATCGCCGGTTTCAAATTGCCCGGAGACGAGTTTTGTGCCGACATTTTCCATCTGTGCCAGCGAACGAATCGGCGGCACGGTGAAAATCGCCGTTCCTGCGTCCAAATCAACTTCGCCGTTCGATTGAATCATCGTTCCGGCTTCCGAATCGGTGTTCGGAAACTGCGCGATTGTGGAAATTTCCGAAACGACGGTTGACGCACGATTTTCCGCAATCGTGTTCGGCTGAATCAAATCGGCAACGGTTGGTCGGGAATAAAAACCCGGCGCATTTGAAATATCCAGATTTTCCAGGCTATTATTATCAGCCATCTGCTCCTCAAGTTTGGCAATGCCAAAATCGAGAACTTTGACCGTGTAACCGCCGCGCTGGTTCGGTTCGAGCCAGATATTATCGGGCTTCAAATCGCGGTGAATAATGCCCTGCTCGTGCGCTTCCTGAACGGCGGAACAAACCTGTTCGAGAATATCGAGCGTCCACGACAGCGGCAGGCGTTTTTCCTCTTCGAGGATTTCGCCGAGCGTGCAACCGTCTAAATATTCCATGACGAGATAGGCGGCTTCACCGTTTCTAGTGTTGGCGAATCCAAAATCGGTGACGTTGACCACGTTCGGATGGCGCAGTCGTCCGGCGGCGCGAGCTTCGCGGCGAAAACGCTCGACAAATTCTTCGCGCTGCATAAATTCCGAGGCGATAACCTTTAGCGCGACCGGACGTTCCGTGCCGAGGTGCGTCGCCAGAAACACGGTTCCCATTCCGCCTTTGCCGATTTCGTTCTCGATTTTATATTTTCCGTCGAGCGTCTGCCCGACAAGGCTGCCACCTTTCATAAATTTTTCAGTTATCACAAAAGCCGTTCAACTTTTTACGTTAGAGATGGGAATTTGTTTGAAAAATGAATTTTTATTATAGACAATTTCGGCGGAATAGCGAAAATACCGGGAAGAATTCGACGCAAATACAAAAGACGCAAGGCAACCGCAAAACCGCTGAAAAGTTTTACGCAAAATTTAAAAAGTGTATGTGTATTCTGTGCCTGTTGTATTGAAAATTAACGCTTTAGATTATTGTTTTTGATCCGAATTGCGCCGCTGTAAGTCGTCACGTTGATAGTTGCATCGCCACTGCCCATCGAAGCGATGAGTCTTTGGGTTTTGGAATTTTTATCTTCCGTAACGACATCGTATTTGAGTTCCGAGCTAAATTTGCCGAAACCGTACAGTGCGTTTATCTTGCACGAAGATTTTTCGGGAATTGCCAGCGTGATAATGCCGTTCGTCGTGCTGAATGAATATTGCCCGCCGGTTTGAAATTCGCCGGTGTATTTTATCGAGCCGGAATGCGAGCCGATTTCGGTTTGGCGATGCTCGATGCGTTCTAAAATAATCGTGCCGCTGATGGTTTTAGCTTTGAAAATATCGCCGATTTCGCTCGGTGCGACATCAAACGCGACGACGCTGCCGTTGGTGGTTTCGAGCGCAATCGCGCCGCCGGAATTTTCCACCATTACATCGCCCTGGTAAGTTACGGCGTTAATTCCATGTTCGATATTCTTAAGGAAAATACTGCCGCCGACATTTTTAACATCAACTTTTCGCACTGCTTCGATTTTCGTTTCGGACGCGCGACCTTTGACGTTGACGACTGCGCCGCGCGGAACGTCGAGTTCTATTTCATCGCCCGACAGACATTCTTCAGGACTTCTTTCCATCGGATTATCGGCGTTAAAACCTGTCACCATGATCCAGACCGGAGCGTTCGTCTGCCGATTTTTCTGCTGAACTTTAAAACTTACTTTGCTGCCGTTGTTAACAAAAGCACGAATTTCACTGCGATCCCAGCCGGTGATTTTTAATTTCCCATCATTAACGCACAGTGAAATATTGACTTTCGCGTCAACGGCGATGGATTTTTCAGCGAAGGTTCCGTCGTCACTGATTGTTTCCAATACCGGCTTAATTTTAGAGATTTCTACTTTCGATTCGACTCTAACTGTTTGAGCAAAGGAAAAGGCGGCGCAGACAAACAGCACGGCAGCTGTCAGACTGATTTTTCGCACGAATATATTTATTATAATTTCCTTCACTGTAAACTGTTAACCTTTTTACTTTTACTATTTCAGGCTCGCCATTAATTCGGTTTTGTCGGCGACCGAGTTGAGCAAATCAATTTTATTTTGATACGATGCGCGAAGAATTTGTTTGGCGGCATCATTCTTCGGGTTTTTCCGCACTTCGCGTTTCATTTGTTTGATGGCATCTTCCGTAACCGCCAAATCGCGCTCGAAAGCGAAACGCGCCGACGCGCTGAGAGTTTGATCTTTGCGGTCGTTGACGGTCTGCGTCAGCGTTGCAATCGTTTTCAGATAATTTTCCTCGCCGCCGATATTTTCGCTCAACGCAGGAATTACGGTTTCCGATTTGATTTTCGGCTTAACGTCTTCCGTATTTCTTTCGCTTCCGGCAAATCCCGCTTTAACGGCGCGAATTTCATTTTTTGGTTGAATGTCGCTCGCCAGCCGGACGTTTCGCCTGGTCGGGGCAACTATTGGTTCGTTATTTATCTCAGGTTCGCTAATCGAAGGCTCTTTGGTCGAAGTCGGCACGGCGATTGGCACATTGACCGTTGTTTTCGGTTCATTTCGCGCAACGTATTTCACCGCCTCATCCGGTTTCAGACTGAAAAGCGTTGTTGAAACGAGCGTGACGAAAATCAGGCTGGCAAAAGCCATCGTCGAAGGCTGTAAAAGAAATGCGAAAAGCGGTTTCCAAAATGATTTGCGTTCTTTCTCAATCGAATCGTTGATTTTCGTCCACAAACGCTGCGTCGGAACGAGCGTGTTAAACTCCTGTTCGAGCGCGGAAAACGCAAACGCCGATTCTTCTTCCGCTTCCGCCAGCATATTCGCGCAATCGTCGCACACTGAAACGTGCCGCGCGATGGCTTCGGATTTCCCGGAAGCGATTTCGCCGTCTAAAAAAGCCTGAATTGTACCGAGGTCTAAGCAATTTTCCGTCATGACTGTTTGCCTCCGATTTTGCCGAAGTGCCTGACGAATTCCTGTCGGGCGCGGGCGACGAAAGTTCCGATGCTGGTTTCGTTCAAATCGAGACTGCTCGCAATCTCTTTATACGACAAACCCTGTTGTTTCAGCACCAGACAGCTTCGCAGCGGTTCTTTTATCAAATTCAGAGCGCGATGAACTTCTCTGGCGCGCATCCGTTCTTCATAATCTTTTTCCGCCGTGTAATCGGTTGTTTCATCCGTTTCTTTGACGTAATTTTCTTCTCTCGTGTTCGCTCTGATGTTTCCCCGCAGAGTATTTTTCGCCACATTCAACGCCACGCGAATCAGCCACGGACGCAGCATTTCTTCATTTTCAATCGCGTCCATATTGTGATGCAGCTTCAAAAAAACTTCCTGGGTTACGTCTTCGGCGAGCATTTCGTCGCGCACGATTGACCGCGCCGCACGGAAAACCGTTCGATGGTGAAGCGTAAACGCCTCATCAAATACGATTTTCTCTGTTCTTGTCGCTGTTCCCGCTTCGGACATCGCGTCCATCAGTATTTTTACGCTTCCGGTCATTAAATTAAAGCAAAATTGCCGCTTTCAAGAGATATAACACCGCCGACTTTGATTTTGTGACAAAGAATTCTGAATATCGCGTAAATCGGCTCAAAATCGCGTGACATTATCATAACGCCGTTTGCCATCAAGCGAAAAACCATTGTCGCAGAAGATGCGGCAATGGTTTTTCCCGCGATATTTTCGGTCATTTCGCTAGAAATTGATAATTTTGACCTGTTGAATCAAGTCTTCACTCAAGTTCGCTTCGCGTTCCGCCGTCACGAAAAAAGTATAGCTGTTTTCGCGTTCCGATAATAATTCTTCCAGCGCCTCAAATGAAAACTCTGCCGCGTCGTCGTAGTTCGGCTCAACTAACGCCAAACGCTTGAGATTTTCGTTCAGATGTTCTTTGTCGAAACCGAATTCGCCGATGTCGCCGTCAATGATAAGCCGAATCTCGGATTGTTCTTCGGTGAAATGCGCGAGCAGTGACGCAGCCTGGCTCACGCCTTTTTCAAATCTTTTTGAAATAATCGAAGCAGCTTTGCCCGTTTGCTCGGCTTCGATTTTTTCGCGCAGACTCAAAGGTTTTTCCGCTGATTCGCCGATTAAACGCGAATCAAAAACAACCGTCACGCGCTGTTCGTCTTCGGCGGAAAACTCGCGGATAATCAAACGCCTCGTTCGCGCCGTCGCCTTCCAATCCACGCGCCGCAGATCGTCCATCGGCTGATAATCGCGCATCGAAAGCAAATCCTGCCCCAGACCTTTTTTCGGCGCGACGATTTTTCCCGCATTGAGCGGCAAATCCATCGCTTCCTCGTCAATCTCAACCAGCGACGGAAAAATTACGATTTCTGCCGCCTGCGCCGAAAGCCGGCGGCGATGCCGAAAGAAACCAAACGGAAATTTCGTCGAAAGCTCGAAATCCTTGATGATAAATCGTCCGCGTCTGGAGAAAACGTGTTCCGCCAGATTTTCCGTCGCCTGTCCGCGCGGAACATGCACGAAATAATCCAAAGTATGTTTGATAATCGGCGGACGCGTGATTTTTTCCGCCCAGCGTTCGGGCAGAACTTTTTTTATATCTTCAACCAGAGTTGATTTCTCGCGTTCCTTGCCGCGAACTTCGGCAACAACGGAAAAAGTCGGGAAAATTCGCTTGCGGTTGTGCAGGCTAACCAAAATCGGCGTAGCTTCTCCGGCGAAAATCGTTTCGGGAAATCGCATTTTCACATCGAGTTTTTTCAAACAAAAATTGCCGATAAAGAATCCGACGACGAGCGATGCGGCGAGAAAAGACAGCACCAGAAACAAGAGATTGTTGCCCGTATTCCACGCCGCGAAACCGACGATGACGATCAAGCCCAAAATAACCGCGCCGCCGACGGTGAACTCAAACGGCAAATTCATCTGCGAGGCTTCCGCGCTCGCCGAACGCGCCAGCGGCGGCACGACGAAAAACAAAATAATAACAACAAAAACCAGCGACGCGCCCGCCGCCCAACCCGCCATTTGACTGTTGCCCGTGTGATGCGCGTAAAGCGTGACACTCGCTAAACCCAAACCGCCGACCACCACCGAAAAGCCAAGCAGCGCATTGCGAAGGTCTTTGAAACTGAAAAGCTGGGCGAGCGTCTTTAGATTGGATTTTTTCAACTTTTTCTCACTGCTTTTCATTCGCTCAAATAATCGGCAACTAATCCAAACGCTTCCCGGATTTTTCTGAGGCGAAATTTCATAATCGGGTTAAATTGGAACGACGATTTTCAGCAGAATGTCGTTTAGAAGCTGATCGGCTTGTGCGGATTGCCGTTTCGTTCCCGCTTGTCTGGAATTGATGATTAGGCGATGCGCGAAAACCGGCTGAACCAATCGCTTAATGTCGTCGGCGATGCAGAAATCGCGTCCTTCGATCAGCGCGTAAGCCTGCGCCGCGCGAAATAAAGCGAGCGTTCCGCGCGGGCTGATGCCGAGTTCTAGCGCGTCTGATTCGCGCGTCGCCTGCACGATTTTCAAAAGATAATCAACCAACGCTTCGTCCACGCGCACTTCCGACGCTTTTTTCTGCAAATCCAGAACGTCTTCCTGCGACATCACGGCGCGAACGTATTTCAAAGGATTTTCGCGCTCGCGGTCGCGCAAAATTTCGCGTTCGTCCGCCAGACTCGGGTAACCGACGTGCAGACGCAGCATAAATCTGTCGAGCTGCGATTCGGGCAAAGGGTAAGTTCCGTGGTGCTCGGTCGGATTCTGCGTGGCGACGACCATAAACGGCAAAGGCAAAGGGCGCGATACGCCTTCGACAGTGATTTGTTCTTCCGCCATCGCTTCAAGCAGCGCAGACTGCGTTTTCGGCGTGGCGCGATTGATTTCGTCGGCAAGCACGATATTCGAGAAAATCGGTCCGGCGTTCCATTCAAAATGTTCGCTGCGCTGATTGTAAATCGAAAGCCCAATAACATCCGACGGCAATAAATCGGACGTGAACTGCACGCGATGAAACGATAAATCGAGCGCGCGCGAAAGAGCGTTCGCCAGCGTCGTTTTGCCAATTCCCGGCACGTCTTCGATCAACAAATGTCCTTTCGCCAAAAGCGCGACGAGCGCGAGCTTGACGGTTTCCGATTTGCCTTTAATGACGCGCTCGATCTCCGTTTGCAGCAAATTGATTTTCTCTATCGAGTCGTAATCAAGCGTCGCGGTCGTCGGAATCGTTTCAGTTTTGCCGGTTATCCAATCTCTCATTCGTTTTTTTCGCCTGTCCAATCGCCAAAATCATTTTACAGGATTTTAATGCTTTTCTGCACGAAAATTTAGTTTTCGTTTATTAAACCGACTTTGATGTCGAAAGTTTCCTTTATTTTGTCAATCAAATCAGAAGTCTCACAAGCAGGGATGGATTTATCAGAAGCCCGCGCGTGAGCAAGGGCGGAATATTCAACGTCGCGTGTTTCTCCTGCGCGTGAGCAAGGGCGGAATATTCAACGTCGCGTGTTCCGCCCTTGCTCACGCGCGGGCTTCTGACTTTTTGCAACTTGTAATTTGATTGTTCGTGTGAGAAAAAATGAAAACTCGGAGAAACAAAATCAATCTCACATTAATCGGCTTTGCCATTTTAGCTTTTATTTTTTTATTTGCTTACGCCAATCCGGTTAATGCTTTGCTGAATTTTCTGTTCACCGTTAAAAACGAGACGACCGCTGTCCAGTCAATCAGCACGATTCGCACTTTGCAGGCGCAATACGCCTCGAAGCGTCAGGGCAAATTCGCGCCGAACTTTGACGAACTCATCCGAACCGTTCAATTACACGATGACTTTCACGGTGAATCGCCTGTTATCAACGGTTATATTTACAAAATGACAGTTCACGAAACTGACGGTTCAAAACTCGCGTTTTACTCAATCACCGCTGACCCGCCGGTTGACGGAATATCTTTTTTCCCCGAACGCCGGCATTACTATTACGATTCTACAATTCGCACAATCAAATGCACCGAAGAAAATCGTCAGGCGACGGCGGGCGATACTTCGATTTGAGGAATTGGCGACGATTAGTTAAAGTTTTGACAATCTGAATTAGAGTTTTGTTTAAGTGTAACTCTAATTCAATCAAGTTAATTAAGATTATGCTTAAATGAAACTCTAACTCAATCGAGAGAATTAGAGTTGTAGTTGAATGAAACTCTAAATCAATTAAACGAATTAAGATTACAATTGAGTGTAACTCTAATTCACTTGATGAAAACAGTATTGTTGGACATACATTGACGTTTATTGTATAGTGATTTGACTAATTTTTGTTAGGAATATTTATTAAAGTTAAGGAGATTTTACAATGGCGAGACGAAGAAAAACGACGACCAAGGCGATAATTGAAGCGGAACAGAGAATCGCGGGAATGAAATCCATCAATAAAAATTTGGATTTGGAAAACGGCGTGAGCGTGGCGGAAGGCGAGGCGATTCTTGCCGCCGAGCGAACGCTTTTGGGAGAATACAGCGAACTGCTGGCGCAGGCGGACGCGAAATTGAACGAGGTGAATTCTAAAGACAAAGAACTGCGGGCTTTTAACAAAAAAATTCTGCCTGCCGTCGGGCTGAAATACGGCACGGACAGCAGCGAGTATGAAATGGTCGGCGGCGTGCGCGAATCGGAACGCAAGAAACCGGGCAAACGAACGACGATTCCGACTTTGTAATTAAATTCCAGAATTTTCGACTGCCGAAATTTTTATTCGACTTCTCATTTGTGATATAAATTGATTCATCGAATTTATTGCAACCTTTTTCAGCGTTTCTCGTGAGAAAGTCAGAGAGGAAATTACAAGTATTATATGAACAATTTACGCCGAAAATTAAAAGACCAACGCGGTTTTAACTTAATCGAATTGATGATCGTGATTGCCATTATCGCGCTTCTGATTGGCGTTGGCGTTCCTGCCTGGCAGTCAATGGTCAGAAGCGGAAACGAAACGACCGCCGTCCAATCGGTCAGCACGATTCGCACTTTGCAGGCGCAATACGCGTCAAAACACCAGGGCAAATTCGCCGCCAACTTCGACGAATTAATCAAATCCGTCCAGCTCAAAGACGAGTTCAAAGGCGAATCGCCGGTCGTCAACGGTTATATCTACAAAATGACCGCGCAGGAACCGACCGGCTCACAGCCTTCGTTTTATTCGATCATCGCCGACCCGCAGGTTTCCGAAGGCGTAACCGCCACCGGCACCAGACACTTTTATTTCGACTCGACGCTCGGCACAATCAAATCAACCGAAGAAAGTCGTCCCGCAAAAGCCGATGACCCGTCAATTTAAGGGCTGAGAGCAGAAGAATGAGCGATGAATAGGCATTCCTCATTTTTTTGTTTGACGCTTGAGTTTGGGTTTTGTTAGGATTTGGATTCGAGTTTGAAATCAAGAAAAGCCGTCTTAGCTCAGTGGTAGAGCATCCGCTTCACACGCGGGAGGTCACAAGTTCAAATCTTGTAGACGGCACCAGATAAGTAAAAAAAGCGAACTGTTAATTAACAGTTCGCTTTTTTACTTTAGGAGCAAATTATGGCTGATTTGCTTACTCGAATACGGATTCTTGAATATATGCGACGAATTCCCCGCCCGGTTTTTTGTCGCCTTTCGGTTTATCTTCCTTCGGCTTTTTATCCGGGTTCGGAACAATAACCGGCGGTTTCTGCTTCGGCGGCGGATCGTCTTTCTTCTGCGCCGTCGCAGTCATTGAAAAACCGACGACGAGCGCGATTGCCAATATCGAATGTTTCAAAAATTTAATCATCATTTTAATTCCTCTTTCCTGCTCATTTCTAAGGCACGAGGGAAAGTTCGGAGAGTGCGCCCGCTTTTTTGTAGCAATCTCGGTGCCACGAGTTTTTTAGTGTAGAATCCGGTCGAAATTGACCGTAAACATATGATTCGGAATGAAGGCGCGACGTTTTCCGCAAAGTTTATACGAAATCGTTAAATCACTTGGCGCATCAACGTCCAAACGGATTATAATTGGCTTTAAGACAAAAACACAATCATTTTGTGATTAAATATGTCGAATAATACAGAACGAATCAAACAAATTTTGGTCATTGCCGCCACTTTCGCAGTGATTTTCTTTAATTATCTGGCGGCAACGGGGAAGCTCGGCGGCATCGAAACCGGCGCGGTTTCAGGTAAATATCCGACGCTCATCACGCCCGCCGGTTACGCGTTTGCGATTTGGAGCTTGATATACTTCGGCTTAATCGTATTCAGTATTTATCAGGCTTTGCCAAAAAACGCCGACCGCTTTCGCCCGATTCGCGTCGCGTATATTTTGAGTTGCGCAGCAAACTGCGCGTGGTTGTATTTCTGGCATCAGGAAGCGATTCCAGCTTCAACCGTGTTGATATTTCTGCTGCTCGGAACGCTTGCTTTTATCAGTATTCGACTGAAAACGACCGAAACGATGGGCGAATTCTGGTTCGCTAAGTTCCCTTTCGGCATTTACTTCGGCTGGGTAACGGCGGCGGCGATTGTTAACGCGGCAATCGCGCTGGTTTATTCAAATGTCCAAATGTCGGCTGATAACGCAGTTAGAATCGGCGCTGGTTTGGTTTTAACGGCGACGGCTCTGGGCTTGATAATTCGCTTCAAACTCAACAACATCTTTTATCCGCTGGCAATCGCCTGGGCTTTAACGGCAATCGCCGTTAAACAAAGCGGGCAAACCTTAATCGTCGCCTCAGCCGCCGTCAGCGTCAACATCCTGATAATCGCCGCGCTGACGTTTTTAGTAAAACTCCCAAGCAGTTCCGACAAAAAATGAACAAAGGAAAAATCTGCGTCTCGGTCTGCGCGGAAACAGCCGACGAATTGATCGAACAAATAAAACGCGCCGAAAATTTGGCGGACGTAATTGAGATACGATTTGATTGTTTGAATAAAGAAGAATTTAACATTTTAGATTCTGTCAAAAGCGAAAAAACTTTTGACAGAATTTTAGGAAACAAATCATATAAAGATTCGATTATTTTGACTTTTCGCCCGAAAGAACAAGGCGGTAAAAGAAACTTAACTTTAGAAGAGCGAGAATCATTTTGGAATTCTGCGTATGACTCATGGGGCGGCGATTTTGAAGAAGATGTTGTAGAAAATCACGTTAATTGGTTATATGGTCCGCCGGTAATTTGCTCATATCACGATTTCGACGGCGTTCCCGAAAATCTTTTTAGAATTTATAAAAGAATAATTTCGCATCCAAATGTAAATATTGATATTGTAAAAATCGCCGTTCAAACAAACGATATTACCGAGACAATCGCCGTTTGGAAATTACTCGAAAAAGCCAAGTCGGAAAACAAACAAATCATTCCTATCGCAATGGGCGAGAGCGGCAAATGGACGCGGATTTTGGGTTTGGCGCACGGCGCATTTATGACTTACGCCGCGCTCGATTCAGGTAAAGAAACCGCGCCCGGACAAGTTTCGGCACAGGATTTGACTGAAGTTTACCGCGCGAAGGAATTAGACGAAACGACGGAAGTTTACGGGATTTTGGGCAGCAACACGAGCGTTTCGATGTCGCCTTATATTCACAACGCGGCGTTTAGGTTTCACGATTTGAACGCGGTTTTCGTTCCTTTGCAAGTTCACGATTTGGACGAATTTATCAAGCGAATGGTCAAGCCGGAAACGCGCGAGGTCGAATTGAATTTCAGAGGTTTTTCCGTCACGATTCCGCATAAACAAACGATTATCAAACATCTGGATTTTATAGACGACACGGCAAAACGCATCGGCGCAGTCAACACGGTGAAAATCGTTGACGGCAAACTTCACGGCTTTAACACCGACGCGAAAGGTTTTATCGAACCGCTTTTGAATTCTTACGGCGATTTGAAAGGCGCGAAAGTCGCCGTTCTCGGCGCGGGCGGCGCGGCGCGGGCTTGCGTTTACGCTCTCAAACAGAACGGCGCGGAAGTGACGGTTTTTGCCAGAGATATTGAAAAGGCAACGAGTTTAGCCACAGAATTTGAAGTTGATTTTAGTGAATTTCCAATCGCAAATCACAAATCGCAAATCGCAAGATTATCAAATTTTGGTCAATACCACGCCGCTCGGAATGCGCGGCAAAGCTGAAGGCGAAACGCCCGCGATTGCTGAACAATTGAAGAATCTGCATCTCGTTTACGACTTGGTTTACATTCCGTTTCAAACCGCTTTGATGACGGAAGCCGACAAAGCCTGTGTGCCGAAAATCGGCGGTTTGGCGATGCTTATCGCGCAGGCGATGGAACAGCAGAAAATCTGGACGGGCAAAGACGCGCCGATGCGGGAAATGAGCCGCGCGGCTTTGGAAAGACTGCAATGAACGAACGATACAGCAGGCAGATTTTGTTTTCGGAAATCAATCGAAGCGGGCAGGAAAAACTTCTCGATTCGCGTGTTTTGCTCGTCGGCTGCGGTGCATTAGGCGCGGCTCACGCGGAAACTCTGGCGCGTGCCGGTGTCGGTTTACTGCGAATCGTTGACCGCGATTTTGTGGAATTTACCAATCTACAGCGGCAGACTTTATACAGCGAAGCGGACGCGATTGAGAAACTACCGAAAGCGATTGCAGCGCGAAATCGTCTGGCGGCAATCAATTCTGAAATCAAAATTGAAGCGATTGTCGCTGACATCAATCATTCAAACATCGAAAATTTCGTCAAAGATGTTGATTTGATTTTGGACGGTACAGATAATTTTCAAACGCGCTATCTGGTCAACGATGCGTGTGTGAAATCGAATAAAACGTGGATTTACGGCGCGGCGGTTTCAAGTTATGGTACGACGATGACGATAATCCCAAACGAAACGCCGTGTTTGCGCTGTATTTTTGAGGAAATGCCGAGTGCGGGAAGTGCGCCGACGTGCGACACGGCAGGCGTGATTCAGCCGATTATCAATTCGATTTCCGCCGTCCAAACGACCGAAGCGTTAAAGATTTTGACCGGAAATTTCGCCGCGCTGCATAAATCTTTAATACAGATAGACGTTTGGCGGAACGATTGGCGCAAGATTAAATTGGGGGCGCCGAACGCCGATTGTGTGACTTGCGGGCAGAAAAATTTCGAGTTTCTCGATGCCGAGGCGCAGGAATTTTCCGCCGTTTTGTGCGGGCGCGACGCAATTCAAATCGTGCCGCCGAAATCAACTGATTTAGATTTGCCCGCGCTCGCCGAGACGCTTAAAAACGTCGGTGCGGTGAAACAAAACGAATATCTTTTGCGTCTAACCGTCGGCGAAATCGAATTGACCGTTTTCCGCGATGCCCGCGCTATTATTCGCGGAACCGACGAAATAGCGGCGGCGCGTTCGATTTATGCGAAATATATCGGCGTTTGATAAAATTGGAAACTAATTAATTTTGGCGGAAAAAAGAACCGGGTTTTTACGACAAAACAATTTAAAATATCCGCCGCCGCATTCAGAAAACATCAAATGAAAAAACTTATCGGCTTAATGTTCATCGGGATTTTAAGTGCATTTTACACGTTGGCAAGCGAGCCTGCCGTTTGGTCAATCAATTCGCGCTCCGACGTTTTAAAGGGCGATGCGAAAGGCGTTTCGATAACCGAAACAGGCGCGATCACGCTCGCGCCGAAGCTTTCGGAAGTTTTCAAAACCGATCAGCCGTACGTTTGGTCGAGCGCGATTGATGCGAGTGGAAACGTCTTTCTCGGAACCGGCAGCGACGGCAAAATTTACCGCGTTGACCGCAGCGGCAAAGGCGCACTTTTCGCCGACACGAACGAATTAAACGTCTCCGCGCTGGCAATCGGGAAAAACGGCGAACTTTACGCCGGAACTTCGCCCGACGGCAAAGTTTACCGCATCGGCGCGAACGGTACGCCCGAAATTTTTTTTGAGCCGAAGGAAAAATACATCTGGTCGCTGGCAATTTTAAGCGACGGCAGTTTGGCGGTCGGAACCGGCGAGAACGGGAAGATTTATCTGGTGAAAACGGCAAACGCCAAACCCGAAAGTTCGCTGTTATTCGATTCGAGCGAAACGAGCATTATTGCATTAACGACTGACGCGCGTGGAAATCTCTACGCCGGAACCGACGGCAGCGGTTTGGTTTTGCGATTCGCGCCCGACGGCAAAGCGTTCGCGCTGCTCGATACGCCGCTTCGTGAAATTCATCAAATTGTGGTCGGCAGCGATAATTCGATTTACGCGCTGGCGTTGAGCGAATCAGCCGCCGCGCCAAAAACTCCGCCGACCGCGCCGACCGAAAATCTGAATCCGTCAACCGATTCGACCACTGTCACGCCCGAACTCGCGCCGAAAAGCCGTTACGATTTAACTGCGGCGAAAACGGTGATTTACCGAATCACCGGCGACGGCGCGAGCGAAATTATCTGGAATTCGTCGAACGTCGTCGGATTTTCCATCGCGGCTGATTCAAACGGCGTTCTTTTGGGAACTTCCGACAAAGGACGCATTTATTCGATTACGAACGACGGGCAGGAAACGCTGCTGCTGCAATCGAACGAAAGCCAGATTTCCACGCTGCAAACGCGCGGCAATCAAGTTTACGCGACATCGAGCAATCAAGGGAAACTTTACCAATTCGGCGCGGAGACGGTCGCGGAAGGAAGTTACGAATCAACCGTCTTAAATGCGCGAAACACGGCGGCTTGGGGCAGAATCTGGTGGCGTTCGAGCGGCAATGTCGTTTTGCAGACGCGCAGCGGCAACACCGAAAAACCCGACGAAACGTGGAGCGATTGGAGCGCAGAATTACACCGACCAGAAAGGCGCGCAAATTTCCAGTCCGAAGGCGAAATTTTTGCAGTGGCGGGCGATTCTGAAAATTCCGGCACGACGCAAATTGTTTCTCTAAATGAAGTCAACGTCGCGTATCTTGCCAAAAACATCGCGCCGGAAGTTCTTTCGATTCAAATTTTGCCGACCAACGTCGGTTTGATCGCTAATCCGCCGATTCAGATTGACCCGAATATTGAAGCGTCGGGCATTGATCCGACAATTTTCGGTCTGCCGCCGATTGCTAATATTGCGCCGCGCCGGGTTTACCAACGCGCCGCCCGCGCTCTGCAATGGACGGCGGAAGACCGCAACGGCGACAGGCTCGAATACGCCGTTTATTACCGCGAAGTCGGCGAAACGAATTTCAAATTACTGCGCGATAATCTGCGCGATAATTTTCTGACGATTGACGGATTATCGCTCGCCGACGGGCGATACGTTTTCAAAGTCACGGCGAACGATTCGCCTTCAAATCCGGCGGCACAAATTCTTTCGGGCGAAAAAACGAGCGAACCGATTGACATTGATAATTCCGCGCCGACGGTTTCCGCTGTCGGTACGCCGCAAACGGTTGGCGACAAAACGCGCATCACATTCGAGGCTACTGATACGGCGAGCCGCTTAGAACGCGCCGAATACAGCGTCAACGGCGGCGATTGGCAGGAAGTTTACGCCGACGACGGAATTTCCGACGGTCAGCACGAGCGATACACTTTAGAAATTTCCTTGAAAAATTCAGGTGAAAATACAATTACGCTGCGGGTTTTTGATGCTAACGGCAATGTCGGAAACACGCGAGTTATGGTGAGAAAATAAATTTCAAATAAAATCAAAGAGGCGCGAAAGCTAAAATTTTCGCGCCTCTTTGAACTGAAATATTAATTTACTTTTTCGGCAAAGTCATTGTTTCGCCTTCAGAATTCATTTCGAGATGTCTCGTCGTGTTGTCGGTGACGCTCGGCGGGACGAGATCGCCGGTTTTGTAGGGTGAATTGAACGGCGACATAATCCGGTTGACCTGACGGCAGCGAAGCATTTTGCGGTGCCGACGAAATCACGTTTTGCGGATTTTGCTGATTTAACAAAACTCTTTGCTGTTCCGTTTTTTTCAGTTGAACATATTGCGCGACTCCGCTGCCAAGCGAACCGAACGCCGGAATCAGCAGCCAGAACCACCAGAATTGTCCGCCCGCAACTCCGGTAAAACCCAAAACAATCGCCACAATCAAAAAACCTAATCCGGTAAATATCTTGGTGATTGCACTTTCATAGCTGATGGGCTTTTGCTTCTTGTTCCACTTTTTAATTTCTTCGAGTTTTTCCAAACCTTCCATGGCTTCCCATTTTCCGGTCAAAGCATTAGAACCGCTGCCCAAATCAGTTCCGCAGTTTCGGCAAAACTTTCCGTTATCCGGGTTTTTCGTTCCGCATTTTTGGCAAAACATAAAGTGTTTTCCATCCTTAATTCTTCGTTCGCTGTCGTATCGCTTCAAATAATATAACGCCTGCCGCGACTGAAACGTTCAAAGATTCGATTTGTCCGCGCATCGGAATTTTAACCAGCGTGTCACATTTTTCCGCTGTCAAACGGTGCAAGCCTTTGCCTTCGCCGCCCAAAATCAAAGCGCAAGGAACGGTAAAATCCCAATCCGCATAATCAATTTCGGCTTCGCCGGACGCGCCGACAACCCAAATATTATGCTCTTTCAGTTCGTCAATCAAGCGGTTCAGATTCGTTACTTTGGCGACTTTGACATATTCGGTTGCGCCCGCCGAAGATTTCGCCACAGTTTCGGTCAACCCGACAGCGCGGCGTTCGGGAATAAACACGCCGTCCGCGCCCGCGCATTCGATTGTCCGCAGAATCGCGCCCAGATTTCGCGGGTCTTCCACGCCGTCCAAAATCACGACCAAAGGCTTTTCACCCGCTTCTAATTTTTGGTAAATTTCGTCTAGCAGTTTTTCCGCCGAATAATATTCCGCCGCTGCGACAAACGCGATTACGCCTTGATGATTTGCGCCGCTTTGCGTGTATTTGGACAAATTTTCACGCGGCATTTTCTGGAACGAAACGCCGTTTTGTCTGGCTAGAAATAAAATTTCCGCCAGCCGTTTTTCGTGCGCGCCGTCGGCAACGATAATTTTTTCGATTCGCCGATTTGCCGCACGTAATGCCTCCAAAACAGGCAAAACGCCGAAAATGATATTTTTTGGCGGTTCAACCTTCGGTCTTCGGTCTTCGGTCTTCAATCTCAAATTAGAATTTTCTGACTTGAAATCCGTTTTAACTCTCGAATCCCGATTATCAAATCTCGGTTTTTTTCTCATAAAAGATGCCATTGCAAACGTGAATATTTTGTAAATTGTGCCAGATTACTGACGGTTGTGACATTTGCCAGATTAAATTTCCCGAAACCTTCTCTTTTCAATCCCTGCGAATCGGTTTTTTGTTCGACTTCCCAAACGTCCGCCAGCAGATTTCGATTCGCCGCATAATCGTCAATAAATCTGGCGTTCGGCGCGAAGCTGCGCAATTTTCTGACGAGTTTTTGGATATTGTCTTTCGCCAGCAATTCTTTTTCCTTTTCGAGCGACGAGAAATCAAAACCTTTGGCGTATATTCTGTATCCGAGCGAATCATCGCGGCTGAAAATATCAATTAACGAGTCGTCACTGGAAATTTCGGTAGTATCCAAAATCTGGTTGTCGCCTTTTTTGTTGTATTTTTCCGTCGCCGAAATTTTCCGCTCGTAAATTGCGCCCGTCACGATTAAAGCTAAATCTTCAGCGGCAATTTTTACTGTTGCGTCCTGGTTAAATAAAACTAAAATCAATCTGTCATCGAAAAATTCGATACCGCGCAAACGCCGAATCGGTTTTTCAACTGCTAATGCTTCATCGCTGACGATGCGCGTTTCAACACCGAAATCATCCAATCGTTTTTGAATCATTTGCGCTTCCTTTTCTGATTCAACGCGAACCAGCGGCAAAGGATTTTTCGATTTCCGAATATTTTGCAATACTTCAGTTTCCAACTTCAAAATTCGACTCGCTTCCAACAGATTCGCTACATCGAAAATTGGCGAAACCACTGAAAAAATAACATTGTAACCTTTTTCCCAAAGTTCGAGTTTTCGCAAGTTCGGCTTAATAAATTTACTTTGCGCTTCGGAAATTTCGAGTTCTCCGCCGCAGTAGAAACATTTCAGACGATTCGGCGGATTCATTCGTTCGCACTTCGGGCAAATAATCAGGTCTTCGGGTTTGAATGCGATATTTTCTGATTGAACGGGCAAATCAACGAGCCATTCGTCCGGGTGATTATTCTCCATAATTTTTAGATTATACATCGAAAAACAAGTATTTGCCGAAAAGTTTGGCTTGACCGTTCGACCGGTAAAAAGGCAAACTATAGATACTTATTTTATTCGATTGAAGCAGTATTTTAAGAAAAACGGAAACTTAATTTTTTATATTAAACCAATACTTTTGAACCGGGAAAGTTCCTGATTCATTTAACAATTGTAATTTATAAACTGATTTTTAACTTAATTTTTTAGATTCTAATATTTGTCATTAACGAATGTTTCCGTCCGTTTTTTCTTTCAACTGCGGTTCGATTTATCTTAAAATTTTAATAATAAGAAGGTCTTTCAAATGCAGTTTGATATGTCTGCCAATTCGTCGTGGCAGTTTGGACATCGCGGTCGCGTAGCGGTTTTTATTGACGGAAACAATCTTTTCCACGCCGCGCGTTTTCATAATATTGATATTGATTACAACAAACTTCTGCGTCTTCTTTTAGGCGACGGCAGACTTTTGCGTGCTTTTTTTTATACGGGCGTTGACGCCGGCGCAGAACGTCAGCAGGGATTTTTGCTATGGATGCGCCGCAACGGTTTCCGCGTCGTGCAGAAAGAATTAAAAACATTTTACGACGGCACGCGCAAAGCGAATCTCGATGTTGAAATCGCGGTTGATATGCTTTCGTTAGCCGGACGCTACGATACTGCGGTTTTGGTTTCGGGCGACGAAGATTTCGTCTACGCTTTGAACGCGATTGCATATAAAGGCTGTCGCGTCGAAGTCGCCGGTTTTCGCTCGAACACCGCGCCGCGCCTGATTGATGTCGCTGATTATTTTATAGATTTGGGCGACATCGCCGAACTTGTCCGCAAAGACGTTTCGCAAAACGGACAATACGATATTCCGTCGTTCGTTCCGCCCGAAGAAATGCCGCCGATTATTCGCGGACAGGCGGATAAGAATTTTCCGCCGGTTGCCAATAAAATCGGTTTTGAAAGGACTTACGCCGAAGAAGACACGGAAAATTATTCGGATATGGTTCGCGTCAGAGATGAAAGATAAACATTGACGGAATTTGCAGAAGGCTTGCGCTTTATGTTCTGTACAGCCGTCAATACTCAGAAGTTGTAATGAAGATTTTTACAATCGAGGAAGCCAACGACTTGATTCCGGTCATTCGTCCGAAACTCGAAGAAATAAGAAGGCGATATACTGTCAGCGCGGATTTTCGTGAGCCTGTAAAATTAGCTGCGGCTGCCGGAAACGAGCGCGGCGGCGGCGGTTTGGAAAGCGGCACGCAATACGTCAAATCGCTTTATAAAATTGGGAAAATAACCACCGAATTACACGAACTCGGCATTCAGCTTAAAGATTATTCGCGCGGCTTGATTGATTTCCCTTCGATGCGAAACGGAAAAATTATTTTGCTATGCTGGCAGCTCGGCGAAGCTGAACGAATTGAATGGTGGCACGAGACGGAAACCGGCTTTGCGGGCAGAAAGCCGATTTAATTTTTTAGACGACTTTTTTATTTTCGTCAATTCCTTTGTTTTCCTTAACTTTACTGTTGACGAGTTAAAGTAAATTCTGATAATATCCACTCAGTTTTTCATTTCTTATTTGATTTCCCAAATCCTACAGAAATTTTTCTGATTTTTTAATCTTTGTATTATTATGAATTGTTCTGTTTGCAATCGAAACAACGCTGTCACGTTATCAATTTGTCCGAGCTGCGGCGCAATGCTCAACGATTCGGTTCGTGTGGAACTGATCGGAAAAATCTCCGCCACCGGCAAATTAAATAATTCTGAACTCAAAGAAAATACGATGTCGCAAAATATATACAAACGTCCGACTGAAATTCCCCAAACGCCGAAACAGGAAATCACGCCGAAAACATCGGCAACTACGGAAATTTCCGCCAAAGCAACCAGCCCGACGCTTGTTGAATTTCACAACAAAAACGCGGCGGTTCCCGAATGGCGTTTACAGCTTCAAAACGTTGTGCGCCAGCGACAGGAGCGCGGAACGACAACGACGGAAGCAGTGATGGAAATCGCGCCGCCGGTTCAGCGTGTTACAAGCGGCGCGAACGCTTTAAAAGCCGAAGCTGTTCCGCAGCCGAAAATTCCGCCGCACAAAAATTCGACTTTGAACAGCGCATTGGAACGCATCCAGAATTCACGTCGGCAATTTTTAGAAGCAGAAGAAAAACCGGAAATCGCGCCGCCCGTTATTGCGGCAAAACCGAATAAAAATTTCCCATTCTACATCGCGGGAAAAACCAACGACGCGGACTTTACCCCAGCCGAAATAAATCAGCCGGTCAATAATTTTGCCAAACCGAAACTCGCGTCTTCCTTCCAGACGGTAAAAGAAAAACTCGATACCAACAAACTGCCGCCGCTTCCGATGCCTGCACCGCTAACGACGAGTTTTGAAAGCCGTCCGGCTACAATTGACGATGTGCAGCAGCCAATCGGAGAAATCGTCGAAACAAAAACAATTAAAGTCGAGTCTAAAATCGAATTGACCGAAACCGTCGAAGTTACTGAAGAAATCGAAGAATTCGATGACCGCGCGCCGTTTGCGAATGCGCTTTAACGCCGGACTTTTCGATTTGATAATCGGTTCATTTACCAGTCTGTTTTTGCTTTCGCCGTTTATGCTGTTGGGGCGGAAATTGGCTTTCAGCCGCCGGAATTTTTGCGTTTGTCGTCACCTGCTCGGTCGTGATGTTTATGTATATGACGACGGCAATCGGACTTTACGGCAGAACATTCGGAATGCGGCTTTTCTCGCTTGAAATCGTTGACGTCGAAAGCGAAGATTATCCGACTTTTCATCAGGCAGCCGTCAGCTCCGCCGTTTATTTGCTGTCGCTCGCGCTTGGCGGCATCGGTTTTTTGACGCTTGTTATTTAATGAAGACAAACGCGCCGTTCACGATTTGGTTTCGGGAACGATAATGGTTAAGGAATAAAAGGTTTCGGGCTTCGGAGTTGTATTTTGCCAATCTGAAACCTGAAACTGTTAACGTGAACGAAAAAACTTTAGAAAAAATTCAGTGCCGAACTTGCTTCCGTTTTATGCGGAAACAAGTTCGGCAAAATTTTTACGCTCGCCAAATTTCAATTGGCGATTGATTTTCGCCTGCCTGATTCGCAGTATCTTTTTATCAGCGTTGAACCGTCCGCGCCGCGCATTTATCTGATTGAAACGGCGTATGCGCGATTTAGAAAAACAATCGAAAAATCCGACTGCGTTTTGTAATGTTTTTGCGAAAACGTCTGGCAAATGCCGTTTTGGATTCAATCGAAAAACTAACCGATGAACGCGTTTTACGTTTCGCGTTTTCAGCCAAAGACGAAATCGGGCAAGCGGAAAATTATACGCTCGTCGCGCAATTAACAGGTCGCTCGGCAAATCTTTTTCTGCTCGATAAAAATGATTTTATTCTCGATTCCTGCCGCGAAACTTTCGGCGCGGGTCAGGAAATCGCCTCACGTTACGCGCCGCCGAGATCAATCGGTGAAGTCAAAAGAAAACCGGACGGCGAGTGTTTTCCGCTCGGCGAATTCAAAAGTTTGTCGGAAAGTTTAGACGCGCACTTTATCGACGCTGGAAACAGAAAAGATTTTCCAAGCCAGAGCGAATGCGGCGCGAAGCAAACTGAAACAGGAAATTTCAAAGCGCGAAAAATTGTTCGGGAAATTAAATCAGGATTTAGAAAAACACGGCGACGCGGAAAGCTGGAAACGATTCGGCGATTTATTGCTCGCCAATCTTGCTACGGCAAAACGCGCGGGAAATAAAATTTACGTCACGGATTATTATCAGGAAACTACGCCGACGGTAGAAATTGAAATTGACGAAAACGATTCGATCACCCAAGCCGCCGAACTGTTTTTCAAACGCTACACGAAGGCGCGTAACGCTCAAGTTGAACTTTCAAAGCGTCTGAATGAACTGGAAGCGCAGCTTTCAGATTTGAATCTGCAAAAAGAAACGCTCGAAACAGCGATTGCAGAACGCGACGGACAGTTTTCATCGAACTTTTCAGACGAAAAACTCGATACAAAAAAACCGAAATCAAAAGATAAACATTCTGACGATTTTACCGGCGCACGGCAGTACAGTTCATCGGACGGCTTTGAAATTCTGGTCGGCAAAGGCTCTAAAGACAATGATTTTTTAACTTTTCGCGTGGCTAAAGCTTCCGATTTATGGCTTCACGCGGCTGATTATCCGGGATCGCACGTCGTTGTAAAAAACCCGAATCGCGGAGAAATTCCTCCGCGAACATTGCTCGAAGCCGCGCAGATGGCCGCATTTTTCAGCCGCGCCAGAGAACAGCCGAAAGTCGCCGTCCATTACACGCCGAAAAAATTTGTGAATAAACCGAAAGGCGCGGGCGCGGGATTGGTTAGTTTATCGAGCTTTAAAACAATTTTGGTCGAGCCGAAAATAAACGAGCAGTAGAAACTGATTAATTTCAGTTTCTACTGCTCGTTTTTGTTTCGCCGCCAGATTTATAAATTGACTGCTTTTTCAACCGCTTCTTTCATCCCGTTAATCGCTTTCGCACCGGAACCAAAGAAAACGCCGACTGTTTTTCCTTCGCGATTAATTAAAATGCTTTGCGGAATTCCCTGTTGTCTGCTGAGTCTCATCATTTCGCTGATTAATTTATCGTCAGGAACGCCGAGAGCGTAATTTAATTTCATCTCTTCGCCAAACGATTTAATCGCAGGAAGGCTTTCGCTGTCGGCATTTAATCCGAGAACTTCAAAGTTTTTATCTTTATATTTGTTCTGCATTTCCACCAAATGCGGCATTTCCGAACGGCAAGGTCCGCACCACGTCGCCCACAAATTAACCAGAACGACCTTTCCCTTTTTTTCTTCAATCTTATAAGTTTTGCCGTCCAAATCTTTTATGTCAGCCTGCATAATTGCAACGGGCGCAGGCGGATAATCGCCGTTTTTCGCTGTTTCGGGATTACCGCTTGAAATGTTGACATTATCCGGCGCGACTTGAATAATCGCGCCTTTGTTTGCTGTACTTGCCGTATTGCAGGCTGTAAAACTCGAAAACGCGACACTCAAGGCGGCGAATGCAATAAAGTTTGTGAATATTTTTTTCATTAAAACCTCTTAACCGATATCTTGCAGCCGCAGGAGAATCAAAGTCGCCACGACCAACATAAAAAACATTAGCATTAAAACTATCTGATTTAAAATCTCGTTCATCCACGGATGCAAAAAGTTGACATATTGACTTAAATCTTCCGGGACTTTGACCGCCGGTTTAATTTCCGGCGCAGACTTCATTTCCGGCTGTTTCGGCTCGGTCGCGTTTTGTCCCTGTTTGATGCCGTTCAGATAATCTTTCATATTATTTTTGTATTTGTCCATATCCTTTTTGGCATCGGTACGGTAATTTTCGATATCGCTTTTCGCGTCGGCGATGATTTTATCGTTTTCGGTTTCGATAAATTTATAAAGCCCCAGACCTTTTGTTTTGCCGCTCGCGTCCGCGCCTTCTTCTTCCAAAGTGTCGAGCGTCGAAAATCTTTTCATCGTATCAAACGACCAGGTGGCGGGCATCAATAATCCGGCGGCTTTGTTAATTCCGGTCGGAACGCCAACCAAGCCGGAAAATAAAATCTGCGGAATCAAAATCAAAGGAACCAGACTCGTCGCCATTTCCGACGTTTTCACGAGCGCGGAAATCAGCAAACCGAGCGCGATACCGACACTGGCAGTCAAAAGCATCGCCCAGAATTGCGGAATTCCGAGAAGCTCACCAGGCATCGGCATTAAGCCGGTCAAGTCAAGAAATTTAAGCGGCACAAACAGCATCAGACATTGAAAGCCGACGATGATTCCCAATATAAAAAGTTTGGAAGCCAAATAAGGAATTAAACCGAGATTGACCATTCGCTCGCGGTTGTAAACGGCACGTTCGCGGATAATTTCACGGGCGGAAATCGAAGTTCCGAACCAGACGGCAACGAGCGACAAAACAAAATATGCAAAATCGCGCGGCTGATTCGCGCCCATCACGAAATAAACCAGAACGGCGATAATCGGAGCCTGGACGAGCAGAATAAAAAGATTGAGTTTATCGCGGAAAAGCACCTCCCAATAACGGCGCGAAAGTGTCAAAAACTGACGTATCGAGCCGAAAAGTCCGAGCCGACTTTTTTTCTGAACGCCTGCTGACTGCACTTTGCCCAAATCTCTGAGCGGTTCGTAAACATTTTTTTTAAATTGCGGCGTTTGCGTAAATTTTTGTTTCCATTCTTCGGCAACCTGCTCGGTAATTTGCTGGCGATTTGTGCCGCCGGAAAGTTTGACTCGCTGTTCAATCGGGTCTTCGAGTTTGTCGTAAAGTTCCTTGAAACTTTTCGCGCCCAAATGTGCTAACGCTTCATCAGGTTTGCCGTAAAAAGCTAATTTCCCACGAATCAGAACGACGATTTTGTCGAATAATTTGACGTTT
The DNA here is from genome assembly GCA_963761145.1 of Pyrinomonadaceae bacterium. GTDB lineage: Bacteria > Acidobacteriota > Blastocatellia > Pyrinomonadales > Pyrinomonadaceae. The sequence continues at coordinate 65,988 of CAVXFU010000008.1, read as the reverse complement.
TCCATCGCGTGTGTCGTCAAAATCACGGTTCTGCCCGACTCGGCAATTTGCCGGAAGAGCTTCATAATTTTCTCTTCGGTCGCCGGATCGAGTCCTGAGGTCGGTTCGTCAAGAAAAATTACGGAAGGTTTGGTAATTAATTCGACGGCGATGGAAACACGCTTGCGCTGTCCGCCGGAAAGCTGATTGATCGGCACGTCGCGGCGTTCGGTCAAACCCGTCACGTCCATTACTTCTTCAATGATTTGATTGAGTTCAGTTTTTGAGACGTCGCTCGACAAACGCAGTTTGGCGACGTAGTAGAGCGTTCGATAAACGGTTAGTTCGCGGTGAATAATGTCGTCCTGCGGCACGTAGCCGATTGATTGTTTGAGCGAATCAAGATGTTGATAAAGATCGAGATTATTGATTAAAACGCTGCCGCCCGAAGCTGGACGCATTCCGTTGAGCGCGTCCATAAAAGTTGATTTACCTGCGCCTGAAGGTCCGAGAAGCCCGACAAATTCATTCGGCTGGATTGAAAGTGAAACCGCATCGAGCAGGCGAATCGTCCCGCCGCCCTGCCGATTTTTGACTTCTTTGGTGATATTTATCGAATCAATCCTCGTCTTCGAGCGCGTGTCGAAAACGCCGATGTTTCCCGCCGGATCAATCCGAATTAGAAACGAGCCGATTTGCACTTGATCTTCGGGCGTAATTGCCTGCCGCGAAATTCGCGTTCCGTTGATGTAAACGCCGTTCGTTGAATTTAAATCTTCGATGACAATGCCTGAATTGCTCTGCAAAAGTCTGGCGTGGCGATTGGAAATTTGCAAACCGTCAATTTTAATATCGCTTTTGTCGTCGCGCCCGATGACCAATTCGTTTTTGCCGCCGAAGGTCAAAGACATTAAAAGCTGCGGCTGGGCGGAAACATCTTTCGACATTTTCTGCGACATATTATTGACGTTGAAAACCATTGTCGAACCCGAAGCCACGGCGTTCGCTGCATCCAAATTGGCGAGCTGACCGATGGCGATTGAACGCTGACCGGCGAGGCTCGCGCCTTTCGGAGCGACACGTGACGGCGCATTGAATTTTAACAGCGGTCCGCCCATTCCAAGCTGAATCTCGTCATCGTGATAAAGCGGTGTCGGTGTGGAAATGCGTTGGTCGTTGACGAGCGTTCCGTTAAAACTGCCGCCGTCGTGAATTATAAAATCGCTGCCATTGCGCCGAATTTCCGCGTGTCTGCGGGAAACCATCACGGCATTCGCCTCAAAAACGATGTCGCCGTTCGGGTCGCGTCCGAGCCAAACGCTATCTTTCGTCATTTTGAAAGGCGCGGCGGGCGGAATCGCGTCAACAAATTCAAGCTGCGCGGTTTGCGCGAACTGATTCGGCGGAGCAATGTTTTGCGGCGTTTGATTTGGAAAACTTCCCTGCGGCTGATAAACCGGCGCGGACGGCTGATTCGGATAAATGTTCGGCGCAGCGGCGTTTTCGATCTGCGCGATACGTATTATCGGACCTTTTGAACCGAACTGCACTCGACTGCCGACTTGAATTATTTCGGGCGCATTAATTTTCCGCTCGTCGAGAAACGTTCCGTAACTCGAATTCAAATCGTGTAAATACCATTGTCCGTTTTGGCAGCGCAGTTCGGCGTGGCGGCGGGAAACCATCGGAAACATCGTATTGTCAAAAACAATCTGACAATCGCTGACGTCGCGCCCGATGCGGACGGTTTCCAAGTTAAATGACTTTTCCGGCAACTGCTCGCCGCCGCGTTCTTCGACTAAAACAATTTTCATTGATAGGAAATTTTACAGGTAGAATCTGAAAGACAGTTCGGATAATTTTAGCCTAAACCGTCCAAAACAAAAAGTAGAAAGACGAAACCACGAAATAAGCCGACATCACGCGGAAAAAAATCATTTATTCTTTCGCGTGATGTCGGCTTGTTTCGTGCTTCGTTTTTTGTAAATAAAAAACCGGAAATTTATGTTTTTTCTGTTTGCTTTAGAAGGTTTGATTCGGCTCAAAGGTTTCGAGAACGGATGAAAGTTCGCCCTTTTCGCCGACATCGCCGACATTTTTGACATCTTTCGAGAGCGATGTAGCGAGCATCGTAATAACGTAACCGTTTTTCATTCCGCGAATCGCGGTTGGAACAAATAAGCGTTTGCCCCAAATCGTAATTTCCTCGCCGCCTACCTTGCCTGTTCCCTGAAACTGCACTTCGTATGCCTGCCAGCCGTTGTTCAACGTTTTTTTGCCTTCGGAGATCATCTGATAGTTCGGCAGAATTTTTTTCAGACTCTCGTTGGTTTCCTTAACCTGCGCCGGAAAAATTTCCGTGTCGGCTTTATAAGTTCCTTTGCTGTTGTAATAGGTAACGAGCATTTGCTCAATCGGCAATCCGTTCGGAGCCTTTTTTGAAACGTCGAGAAAATTATTCGGCGCGTCGTTTCTTTGCCAATCTTTTGGATAATAAAGCGAAAATCCGAGAAAATTTTTCAACAAATCGCCTTTCAAATTTTCTTTACCGTTCTGGAAATAAAAACTGTCGGGCGGTGGTTGAATCGCACGCGCAATCGGCGGCGATTCGATTTCTTCCGGTGTCGGCTCGATGTTCGCAGGCGCATTAATATTCGGTTCAGTTACGTTTGCCGTTTCAGCCGGAACACTTACAAATTGTTCGCCCGGGCGATTGATAAAATAATACCAAACACTGATCAGCGCGATTAAAACTGCCGCCACGCCAAGAATCGCTAACAAACTGCGGCTTGCGTTTGGTTCGTTTGGCGGTTCAGGCGAACGTTTTTCCCAGGCTAAGTCATTCGTCGCTTTTACGCCGCTGTCGAACGATTTTTTTTCCCGAATCGGCGGCTCGTAGGCTTCTATCGGAGTCAGCGTGATTTTCTTCGTTTCTACAGCTGATAAAACCGGCGCAGATCCGGTTTGTACAACTTCTTCAACAATTGGCTCGGAAGTTTCTTCGTCTGTTTCCAGTGGAGCATGAGCGATAATTTCACCGAAAAATTCGTCGCCGAAATCCTGAACCTTTTCGTATCGGTCAAACGGATTAAACGCCAGAGCCTTTTTCAAAACTTCGTCAATTGAAGCGGGCAAATCATCTCTGACTTCCGATACTTGAACCTTAAATCCTTCGCGCTGTTCCCGAAGCAAATCGCCGACCGATGACGCGTCAAAAGGCAAACGATTTGTCAGCAATTGATACGCGACAACGGCAAGCGAATATTCATCGCTGGTAAAATTCGCCACTTTGCCTTCGACCTGTTCAGGAGATTTATAAAGCAGATTAGCTTCGTTTAATTTTTCTTTTGACGTGCCGAAGCCGGTTAATTTAATCCGTTCAATTCCGTTTTCATCAACGGTCAAAATAATCTTTTCCGTTTTCAATGCGCGATGCGGAACGCCGATTTTATGCGCCGCGCCGAGCGCGTCAGCCGATTGACGAATGATGCGGGCGGCTCGCAAAGCGTTGAACTGCCCGTTTCTTTTGAGATACTCTTTAATGGTCGAACCTTGAACGCATTCCGTGACCAAAAACGCCGTTCCATCAGATAACTCACCGGAATCAACAATTCGCGCGATGTTCGGATGGTTAAGTTGCCTCAGCGCGAGTCTCTCTTCGGCAAAGATTTTGTCGGCAAAACTGTCAGCCAAATTATCGCGGACGAAAATTTTGACGATTACTTTTCTCTCATTATCAGTTTTATCTTCAGCCAGATAGCTGAAAAAATCTTCGTCTTCCTTAATCAATTCTTGCAGCAAATAACGCTCTTGAATAATCTGACCGATTTGCGACGCGGGATTATGCGAATCAAAAATCGGAGTTTCTGAAGCCGCTTCTTTTTCAAAATCAGGCGACGACTCAAAAGTAAATTTACTTGAATCAACAGGCGAATCAGATGTTTCTAAAATTGAAGATTCTTTTTCAGCTGCGGGTGATGGTTCTAATTCTAGTTCCGGTTTAAAACCCGCTTCGTCTTTGGTCACATTTTCAGTCGGCGGACGAAAATTCAGCCGAGAAAACGTCGTCGGTTTGACTTGCGAAAACTTCGGAACAGACGCAAATTTGTTTGCTTCCTCACTGATTCCCTGATTTATAATACTTGAGAAAACGATTCCTTTCTGTCTGGCGGATTTATCAGCCGACGGCGCGGTCAAAAGTCTCGCGTTATCGTTCGGACAGAATCTCTGAACGCCTTCTTCGTAATTTTGCTGACATTTCGGGCAATATAACATTTTGGTTTGTAAACGCTTCAGCCGGAAGCCTCAACGATAAAAATTCAGCGCGTTTAATAAACGCTTATGCTAAAAATATGTTTAATCGGCTGCGATTTTCAATTTTCGGACGACAATTGTCTGCAAAAGCAGTCAGATTTTCCAGACCAACGGATAATTGTTTATTACTTGGCAGCAAATGTTTTTAGTTCGCCTGCGCTTTTGTCAATTTATCGTTCAGCGTCGCTTTTTCTTTATCGAGCGCGATTGCCTGCCGATAAACGCGGGCGGCATCCTTGTTTTTCCCAACTCGCAGGAATCCATCGCCGACGGCTTCAAATTCCTGCGCAAGACGCTTTTTCTCGTTAGGCGAAACTACGCGCACCGCTTTCATCAAATAATCTTCCGCGTCGTCGTATTTTTGACGGCGCATAGACATCGAGCCGAGCAGCGCGTAGGAAACGAAGCTGTTCGGGCTGACTTCCGCCGATTTTTTCAGGATTTTTTCCGCTTCCTCGTAACTGCCGCGTGTCGTTAAAGCGCGTCCGAGCAAAAAAAGTGCGGTCGGATTTCTCTCGTCTTCCTTTAATGCCTTGCGCAAAAGCTGTTCGGATTCGATATATTTTTGCTGCGACTGCATTACGTCGGCGACCAGAATCATTGTCGGCACATCGGTCGAATATTGAATCGCGCTGCGATAAGCGGCAACCGATTCGTTCGCTTTGCCGATTTTTCTCAGCAATCTTCCCAAATGCGCATAAGCCAGCGCGAATGTCGGTTCGAGTTCGATGGCTTTCCGATAAGCCGTCTGTGTTTCCGGTGAGATTTTCCCGCCGAGTTCGAGTGCTACGCCGAGTTGGTCATAAGCAAAAGCATTGTTCGCATCAATTTCAATCGCGCGTCGGGCGTGAGTTTTCGGCTTGGGTGTAGCGGTCGCTCAAATCGCCTCCGAGAATCGGTTGAGTTAAAACAAAACTCAACGCGATATGCGCTTCGGGCGCGTTCGGTTCGATTTCAATCGCCGCTCGATAAGCGCGTTCGGCTTCTTCCCAACGCTGCTGGTCGCTGTACAGATTTCCCAAACCGTAGATGGCGCGCGAATCCTTAGATTTCAAACTCTGCGCCCGAAGATACGCGGCTTCGGCTTTCGTATATTGACGCTCGTCACGCGCCGCGTTTCCCTCATCAATCGCCCGTTCAAAAAACTCGTCAAAATCGCCGCTCGATTTATCGCCGACCGTTATTATGAGATTTGTCTGCGTAGTTGGCGGCGGTAATTTTGTATTTGCATTGTCGGCAATTTGAGTCTGTTTCGGCTGAAGTTTCGGTTTCGGCGTTCTGGTCCGCGCGGTTTTTACAGCCGCCGGTTTTGTCCTCGGCGAAGTTTTTCGGCTGGTCGTCGGTGTTTTCGGTTTCGGGGCAGTTTTCTTCGGTGTCGTTTTTGTTTTCGGATTATTGAAAATCCCGCTGCTGCTGCCCAAATCCTGACCGAAAACAGTCAACGGTAAAAGCGAAAATCCGATTATCAATGCGTATTTGTAAATTTTTGATTCTTTTACCATATTATTTTTGAACCGTTTGGAAAATCTATTAATTAACTGAACGCACAAGCCGAAAACCTAATTGCTGATCTCTTTTATTAATATCAACAAGTCCGCGATAGGTGGAAGTTCGCTTTGCTGCCGGTTGATTTGTCATAAGCTCCGCCACCGCGAAAAACATTTATGTTTCCTTTAAATTGTTCTTTTACTTCGCCGTTGCTTCCCGGATACGGCGATGCCTTTGAATCAGTCCATTCATAGACATTGCCGATTAAATCCAAAACTCCCCAATTATTGGCTCCGCAGGTTTTAGAGCCGACCGGTTCGGGCGTTGAATCAGGTCGGTCAACAACGGCACAGCCTTCTTTGAAATTGTCGCCCCACGGGTAAAGATTATTACTGCTGCCGTTTCTGGCAGCGTATTCCCATTCCTCTTCGGTTGGCAGCCGATACGTAACTTTATCGCGTGCCGAACGCCATTCAGCAAACGCTTTAGCATCTGCGACATTGACATATCTGACCGGCAGTTTTTCGTCGCGTAAAAGCGGTTTTCCGGTTTCCCAGTTTGCCGGTGTGGACATATAACCTGATTGTTTAACGAATGCGTAATATTCAGCAGTCGTTACTTCGGTCTTGTCCATCCAAAAATCTTTTACTGTTACTTCATGCTCCGGCTGTTCGCTTTTATCACCGTCATTGCGTCCCATGTTAAATTTTCCGCCCGGAATTTTTACCATTTCGTTTTTAATCGGCGAAATCTCGTCATTCGTATTCGGTCTAACGATAATCTGATTTGAATTTCCGTTGACATTCTGGTCTGTCTTGCCGATCAAACCGAGCGCGAACATCCCGCCGACTCCAACTATAGCAAGTAACAATAAACCGCAAATTCCAATAACGCCCAAAATCAGCGGCGAAAACTTGGATTTTTTCGGTTGTGATTCGACGGAAATACTCGGTTGCCCGCCGGATTGCCAGGTTTGCTGCGGTGTCAGTTGTCCGCCGGTTTGTGAACCTTGCGTGGCGGAAAAATTTGCTTGATTTCCTGTTTGCGCGCCCTGCGTCGAAGTAAATTGCTGCGGCGTATCGTAGTTAATAGTCGGCGTGATTGGAGCAATCGTCTGAAAAGTCGGTTTCGGAATCGAGCCGCTTTCCTGTTTGATCGCGGGTTTGAGTTCCGCCACGATTTGTCTGGGTTTGCCGTCGAACATCACGTTGCCTTCCCAGTTTTGAAAGCCGTCGCTGCTGACGCGCAGATGATGATTGCCGCTCTGTAAACCTTCGAGCATAAACCAGCCGTCCGCCTGACTTTTCCCGACCGCTACATTATCAACAAAAATCTGCGCCTGCGGCGGTACAGTTAAAACACTCAAATTTGAAAGCGGCAGTGAACGATTGGTCAACGCGCCCAGAGAACCGCTGTTGACAAGACTTCCGGTAAAACCGCCGATTGCCGTGCGGAGTTCATCAACCAGTTGTTCGACCGACGCGGTGCGTTTGTCCGGTTCTTTGACAAGCGCGTGACGCACGGCGAGTTCGATTTGCGGCGCGACCGTGACACCGTGATTTGTTAGCGGCGGAACGTCGTCAGACAAATGCTTTTTCATAATCGCCGGAATCGAAGAACCTTTGAACGGCACGTCACCCGCCAGCATTTGATAAAGCATTATGCCCAAACTGTAAACGTCCGAACGCGCGTCAGGTTCTTCGTCCGCCCATTGTTCGGGAGCCATATAATATGGCGAACCCATCAAACCGGTCGTCTGCGCCTGAATAAATGAGCCTAAAAGCTCGCCCGATTTGATTTTCGCCAGACCGAAGTCGAGAATCTTGACGGCATCAGACATATTCGATTTGTCTTTACAGATCATCACGTTGAGCGGTTTCAAATCGCGGTGAACGATGCCCTGAATGTGCGCCGCGCCGACACCGGCGGCAATCGCCGACATCACATCGAGCGCACGTTCGGGTAACAATTTCTTTTCGCGGTCGAGCAAATCGTGCAGCGATTCGCCTTCGACAAACTCCATCACGAGAAACGGCATCGTTCCCTGCGCCACGCCGTAATCGGACACGCCAACGACGTTTTGATGACGAATTGCTGCCGCCGCGAGTGCTTCCTGACGAAAACGCGTCACAAGCTGCGGGTCGTTACCAACCAGATCGGGCAAAATAACTTTGATGGCGTGCGCAGTTTTCAGGTATGCGTGACGCGCTTTAAAAACCACGCCCATTCCGCCTTGTCCGAGCCGACATTCGAGATGATATTTTCCTTCAAGAACAGGTTCGCCTGAAATTGAGTGAAACGTCGGCATTCCGTCCTTCGGACAGGTATTGACTTCATCGGTGTAGCAGTTTTTGCAAAGTTGGCACTCTTTCATCTTGAATATTGGATTCTGGTATGGAAATTATAAAAAGAACATTTTACCGCTATTTAATTTTAATTGCATTATAAATTGCAAGCAAGGCAGATAAGGATGCCTTGCCATTAATGTAGAACAACTAATGAGCGGCGGATTTTTACATTCGACGGCGGTTTCTTTAATCTAAAATGTAGAAAATAAATATTTTTTTTTGGAATAAGATGAAAATTATCGTTATCGGCAGCGGCTTCGGCGGACTCTCAGCGGCGTGTCGCCTGCAAACTCAGGGACACACGGTTACCATTTTGGAAAAACGCGACAAACTCGGCGGTCGCGCTTATGTTTACGAACAAGACGGTTTTAAGTTCGACGGCGGTCCGACGATTATCACCGCGCCCTGGCTGATCGAGGAAATCTTTGAACTCGCCGGAAAGCGTACGGAAGATTACGTCAAGCTCGTCAAAATAAATCCTTTCTACAATATCCGTTTTCCCGACGGCGAAGTGTTTAATTACAACGACGACAAGGAAAATCTTTTCGCGCAAATCCGCAAATTTAATCCCGAAGATGTCGAAGGCTATAAACGATTTTCCAAAGATTTGGGCGAAATTTATCGCGTCGGATTTGAATTGATTGACCAGCCGTTCACAAATATTTGGGATATGGTCAAAGTCGTTCCCGAAATGATAAAACTGCGCTCTGATCGCAGCGTCGTCCAATTTGCGAGCAAATATTTCAAAGACGAGCGATTGCAGCAGGCATTCAGTTTCCACCCGCTTTTGATTGGCGGAAATCCGTTTACGGCGACTTCGATTTATTCGATGATTCACGAACTCGAACAAAAATTCGGCGTGTGGTATGCAATGGGCGGAACCGGCGCACTGGTCAAAGCGTTCGGCGATTTGTTTCTCGACATCGGCGGCGAAATTTTCACCGAAGCCGAAGTCGAAGAGATTTTGATTGATGAAGATTCGGGCGAAGCAACCGGTGTGCTGATGAAATCCGGCGAGCGTTTGGAAGCCGACGCAATTGTTTCCAACGCCGACATCGCTTTTACTTATTTAAATTTGATTCCGCAAAGATTTCGCCGCAAATACACCGACCGAAAAATCAAGCGAATGAATTTTTCGATGTCTTTGTTCGTCGTTTATTTCGGCACGAATCGCCGATATGACGACATCGCGCATCACGAAATTATTATGGGCAAACGCTACAAGGAACTGCTCGAAGATATTTTCGACAACAAAATTCTGGCGGAAGATTTCTCGCTTTATCTGCATCGCCCGACCGCGACCGATTCATCACTCGCGCCCGAAGGCTGTGATTCGTGGTATGTCCTTTCGCCCGTTCCGCATCTCGGCGGCGATATTGACTGGACGACGAAAGCGGAACCGTATAAACAATCAATTTACAAATTTCTCGAAGAAAATTATTTACCCGATTTGCGAAAACATATTGTCAGCGAGCATCACATTGATCCTTTGCATTTTCAGGACACATTAAACAGCTATCTCGGCAGCGCGTTTTCCGTCGAACCGACGCTTTTGCAGTCAGCTTATTTGCGCCCGCATAATTTGAGCGAAGACGTGCCGAATCTTTATTTCGTCGGCGCGGGAACGCATCCGGGCGCGGGATTACCCGGCGTAATCAGCTCTGGAAAAATCGTCGGCAATATGATCGGCGAAGCTGATTAAATTACGAATTACGATTTAATCTGATGATGGACAATTTATTTGACGCAACCAAATTTTGAAACCGCGAACTCTTTCGTTTTACAATTCGTAATTCGTCATTGATAATTCGTAATTGAAGAAAATGTGGTATTGGACAAAAATTTTATTCTCGATTTTGTGCGGCGCGATTGCCGTCTGGCTGATTTACGAGATTGTTACCTTCCCGAATATCTCCAAGCTCAAAACCGAAAATCCGGTGTCGAGTTCGATGATCGAACATCGTCTTTCGGAAGCACAAGCCGAAGGCAGACAACCGCAGAAATATCAAATCTGGATGCCGATTGAGCAAATCTCGCCGCATCTTCAGCGCGCTGTTATGGCGGGCGAAGACGCTAGATTTTTCGAACACAACGGTTTCGATTGGGATGCGATAAACAGCGCGTGGGAAGAAGCGCAGCGCGAAGGCGAAAAGGAATCGAAAGCCGAAGGCGATTACGACCCAAACAGTTGGATTCCGCCGATGCCTTCGTTCAAACGCGGCGCGTCAACCATTACCCAACAGCTCGCTAAAAATCTTTATCTTTCGGAAGATCGTAACTTTCTCCGCAAAGGTCGTGAAGCCTTAATCACTTACTTTCTCGAAAAAGAGCTTTCCAAAAAGCGGATTATGGAGCTTTACCTGAATATTATCGAATGGGGCGACGGCATTTACGGTGCGGAAGCCGCTTCACGATTTTACTTCAAAAAAGCCGCTTCGGATTTGACCGCGCAGGAAGCTGCATATCTTTCGGCGATGATTCCGAGTCCGCTCAATGTTTTCAACCCTAAGAAAAATCCCAAACGCGTCGTCCGTCGCCAGAAAGTCATTCTTCGCGGAATGAATTCCATCAAATTAGCCTACTGATTCTGCATTTTTCAATACTGAATTTCACCTGAAAAAGGAAATTGTTGATCTTTTTGCATACCAGATATACTAATCGAAAATGTGTATCTGCTACTCATTCTGTAAACCGCTGACTGTATTCGACTTAACTGCTTGGACTATTTGCTGTGCCAACTTAGTATCCAATTCGCATAATTTTCCTTACAACCTCTGATTCAAGCTGCAAATCCTTGCTAAATGATTATGTGACAATGGTTTATATTTTCTCGTACTCTCTTTTTTCTCTTTGGCACACGGCTTGTAATAGTAACAGCATAACAAGCCGAAAGGTGAGTAATAAAAAAACTTGAGGAGAAAAAAAATGAAAAACTTAAAAAATACTTTGGCAGCAACAGCAATGATGGTGGTTTTAGGAGTTGGTGCGGTTTCGGCAAACACGGGTATCATAATCACCGACCGTTCCACAACGGGCAGCACAGGATGCGCCACCGGCGGAGTGCTTCAGCAATTAGCGGGTGTTTACAACGCTTTAAGCGGAATGCTCATCAGCGACCGTGACGGCATCATCATCACTGACAAAGCGACGCCCTGTTCAACAGGAAAAGATGGGATGATGATTACGGATAGGGACGGAATCATTATTACGGACTAAATTTAATAAAGGATAAGTATCAAATTCTGTCCACCCCAATAAAAAAGGTTCGATGATTAATCATCGAACCTTTTTTATTTTGCCGTTTGTCTCGGTGACAGGCGGCGCAGATTTTCGACGGCTTTGGGTAAGGCTTCCAAAACATATCGAACATCTTCCGCCGAGTTATCCTTCCCGAAGCTGAAACGAATCGCCCCGCGAGCGAGTTCGTCAGTTTTGCCGAGTGCGCGAATTACGGGCGACGGTTCGAGGCTGCCGGAAGAACACGCTGAACCGGTTGAAACGGCAACGCCCTGCAAATCGAGATTAATCAATAATCCTTCGCCTTCAATCGAGCCGAAAGAGATGTTGGAAATGTGCGGCAGGCGCGATTCACGATTACCGTTAAATTCTAAGTCGGCAATCTTTTCGCCGACTGTGTTTTCAAATTCATCGCGCAGAGATTTCAGACACGCGGCGTTTTCGTCTAAATTTTTATATGCCAGTTCGCAAGCCTTGCCGAAAGCGACGATGAACGGCACGGATTCGGTTCCGCCGCGCCGTTCGCGTTCCTGATGTCCGCCGATGTTCTGCTTGTGCAGCCGCACGCCGCGCCGGACATATAACGCGCCCACGCCTTTCGGAGCATATATTTTATGCGCCGAAAGGCTCAACAAATCACAGCCGATTTGTTCGACATCAACTTTTATTTTGCCCAACGCCTGCACTGCGTCGGTGTGAAACCAGATTTTTTTGCCCGACTCGCGCAAATTTCGCACTAATCGCCCGATTTCCTCGACGGGTTGAATCGTGCCGATTTCGTTGTTCGCGGTCATCACCGAAATCAAAATCGTATCTTCCCGAATCGCGGCTTTGACATCTTCGATTCGGACGATGCCGTCGGCATAAACCGGCAGATAAGTTACTTCGTAACCACGCTTTTCCAAATCCTCGCAAACTTCCCTGACGGCGGAATGTTCAATCGCCGACGTGATAATGTGTTTGCCGTATTTGTCGTTCGCCTCAAGCAAACCGCGAATCGCCAGATTATTCGCTTCGGTTCCGCCCGATGTAAATACGATTTCGTTCGGGCGCGCGTTGATGATTTCCGCGACCTGATGCCTTGCGCGGTCAATTGCCCCACGCGCTTCCTGCCCGAAAAAATGAATGCTCGAAGCGTTGCCGAATTTCTCAGTTAAAAACGGCATCATCGCCGCGACCACTTCGCTGTCAATCGGCGTAGTTGCCGAATTATCCAAATAAACTCTGCGAAACATATAAATCTGGTGTCCTTAGATTCTTTCTACATATTAGACTACCTTTCGAGCGTCTCAAAGCACCCTTTTTTGGTATTAGAATATTATTCGCGTATATTCTAATACCTAATTTGGGTATTGGATAACCCAATTCGGGTGTTCTGATATGCAAAAAGAGTGTTGTAATACCAAAGTCGGCTATTACAACACTCTTTTTCGATGCTTTGAAATATGTTTTCAATTTCGCAGATTGCTATTTGTCCGCTTTAACATTGAGTTACGCGGGTTTCGGCTTATTTCGCTTCGCCTTCTGCGCCTCGAAACGCTGACTCAGATCGTCGTAGATGGCTTGGGCGTTCGGAACGTTCATTTTAGCCGCCTGGCTGACCGAATTATAATAACCGAGAGCCGCGAGAAGCGTTTCGCTGCCGCATAAAGTCGCCGTGTCGTCAACATTGCCGATGATTTGCATCAGCGGGCGCAAAATCGCATTCAGTTGATTAAAGCCCGTGAAATCTTTTTTCATTTCGGCGAGATTCATATACGGCGGCAGAAATTCCGGGTTCGATTCGGCATACTGCAACGCTTTTTCGGCAAACGAAACGCTTTTCTCGCCAAGTTTCGCCATATTCTTTTTGTCCTCCGCTTCCAGAGCAATCACCACCGGCGCGAGATTGTCCACGATAATCTGAATCGCGTCGTTGATCTTCGTTATCTGTGATTCGGACAGTTCGATTGAAATTCTGTTTTCGTTCATTGCTGTTTCTCCTTTTGCGTTTTTTGTAAGTTGTTTTTTTGATTTTCTTTGATTTTTTCCTCAATCTCAAACAATGATTTTTTTGCTGTCACGGCTAATAGACTGTTTTCACTGTTTCCGATTTTTTCAAATTCGACTTTTGCCTTTTCCAGTTTGCCGTTGAACTCAAAGGCTTTCCCCAAACTGAAAATTGCATACTCGCCGTAAACACTCGTGCCGTAGGCGTTCACAAAATTCGTTAATGAACCCAACCGACTTTCGTTGTCTTTCTCATCGAAATAGAATACATCGTTTGCGCCTTCGCTGCGATGCTTTTCGAGAAAATCAAACGCTTCTTTATCTATTCCTGTCGGCTCTTTAACAATTATATCGAACACAGATGTGGAGTATTTTTTAACTCCGCCGGAACCCATCAAAATAAATTGAATTTGATAATTTCCCGGCTCTCCAAAAATTCCGCTGCTTGGTTGAAGAACATCTATTTCTTCAACTGATTCCGATGGTCTGAATAATCTTGGAAACTTTTTTATGTTTGCATAAACCCCAAATACATTAGCGGTTTCAAAACTTTTTCCGTTATGACTGATTTTTAACCTCGTCTGACTTATAAAATAAGGCAAAGATGTTTTTAGCCATTGATCCGCCGGGTTGGAAAACTTAAATCTAATAGTCAAAGGTTCAAGTAAATAATACTCCGTTTTATTGATTTCAGCATCAAAGGACATTTTTTCAAAATCATCTTTACTTAAAATTGCATCCTGTGCAGAAACATTTTGCAGCAAAAGTACTATAAAGAGTAAGGTTGCGGCAATTGATAAGTGTTTTGTGTTTTTCGTATTTTTCTTCCTCTAAACTTTAATTATTGTCCTGGACTAGAAACTCGCCGCCTTAAGATTGACGATCTTAACGTTCGGTGTGATGCGCGAATTAACGAATTCGTCAAAGCGTTTGATTTCGTCGTCGCCGAAAAGTTTTTTCAGTTCATTTCGGTAAGACAAAGCCAGTGTTAATTTTTCCTTATACGAAGCTAATTGAAATGCGCCGGTAAAATTATGCGCGATGGTTTTTAGAATTTGCTGCTGTTCTTCGGTCAGCGCGACTTCTCTGGCAAAATAATTTTTGAAATGATTTTTCGCCACTTCGTCCGACTGTTTTTCAGCTGCCTTATCGAAAGCGTCCGCCATATTAAAAACCTACGCGTAAACCAAATAATCGGGAACAGAGCGTTTCAGCCTTTGTTTGTATTTGTGCGAATGTGCCGGAACGATTAACGCTGCATACAATATAAAATTAACAGGATCGTTGGAAGAATAACAACCTTTTTTAACATTAAGATTTTGCTCCTCAGAAAAATATAGATTGTGAAATTTGAAAAAGTCCTGCGACTTTATTTTAATTTATCTTTGAAGTCAACCTTTTTCCTGCTGTTTCACCGACAAACAAAAACAATCATCTTGCCCGAAACCGAGCCATAAGATAAAGTAAAACCTAGTTGTTTCAGACTGCATCAAAGCCTGCGATACTTTTTCAGACAAGGAATAATAAAATGGATTTTACAACCAAAGAATTATTAAAGCGTTATGCGAAACTGGCTATCGGACAGCCGTTCGCGCCGATTTTATTAAATATTTTAGTCACGAGCGTCTGCGATATGCGCTGCACGCACTGTTTTTTTACCGAAGAACTCGACGACCGACCGCGTAAGAAATTACAAATGAAGACCGACGAGATTGAGAAAATCTCGGAAACTCTGGGCGGAAATCTCGGCGTGCTGATTCTCGCGGGCGGCGAACCGTTTACGCGCAAGGATTTGCCGGAAATCTGCAACGCTTTTTATCGCAACAACAAATTGGACTCGGTTTATCTGATGTCGAACGGGCAAATCCATCCGCGCATTTTTCCCGATGTCACCAGAATCTTGCAGGAAAACCCGAATCTGAACGTCACAATCGCGCTCGGCATTGACGGAATGAAAGAGGCGCACGAAAAGATTCGCCGCAAAGAAGGTTCGTGGGACAAAGCGATTCACACGGCAAGAACTTTGCAGGAAATGAAAAAGGAATTTCCGAATCTCGACGTGCAAACCTGCACCTGCGTGATGAAATCTAATGAAGACACGATTTTCGATTGGTATGACTTTCTGAAATACGATCTGAAACCGGATAAAGTCAACATCAATTACATTCGTCCGCCGTCCGCCGACCCGAACGAATTGAATTTCGACCACAATCGCTACGGTCAGTTGTCGCAGATGATTCTCGACGACACGAAAAACGCTGTTATCAAAAATAATTACGGCGGCGACGCGGGATTTTTCAAAGCCGCAATTGACCTTTATATGCACGATTTGATCGCCAAAACCAAGGAAACCGGCGAACCGCAAATGACCTGCTACGCGGGAACGGCGGGCGCGGTCATCTTTGACGAAGGCACAATCTCATCGTGCGAAAATCTGGAAGCGACCGGAAATTTGCGCGACTTCGATTGGGATTTCGGTAAAGCCTGGAATTCTCCG
Organism: Pyrinomonadaceae bacterium; assembly: GCA_963761145.1. Classification (GTDB taxonomy): domain Bacteria; phylum Acidobacteriota; class Blastocatellia; order Pyrinomonadales; family Pyrinomonadaceae. The sequence continues at coordinate 50,136 of CAVXFU010000008.1, read as the reverse complement.
GCGATGATTGCGCGTCGCAAGAAAGCCAAGAACGGCTGTTTCTGCACGCACGAATCAAATTCATATTATCCGTCGCTGCCTTTCAATCCGACGCATCTCGTGAAGATTAAAAAACTCGAGCGTCAGATGAAGAAGGCGAGCAAAGAAATGGCAATCGCCGCGCCGCAAAACGAAGGTGTGACAGTTAAAGCGTAAAAAATGATACAGGTTTCGCCCGAATCCATTTTAGAAATGCCGGACGCATTTTTGCTTGTTGATAAAGTCAAATCCCGACTTGCCGACGAGCAAAAACAGCGACGGCATTTTTATAAAGTTGTTGAAGAAAATAATAAAATGGAATTCATCAACGGCGAAATCGTCTTTCACTCGCCCATCAAATTACAGCACAATCGCGCGACGAAGTTGCTCTGTAAACTGCTCGACACTTTCGTCGCCAAACATAAACTCGGTTTCGTCGGGATCGAAAAGATTATGATTTCGCTGTCGCGCAACGATTACGAGCCGGACGTTTGTTTTTTCGGAAATGATAAAGCAAAGGATTTCAAGAAAAAACAAGTTCAGTTTCCCGCACCTGATTTTGTCGTCGAAGTTTTGTCGGATTCGACCGCGAAAGCCGACCGCACGACGAAATTTCAGGATTACGCGGCGCACGGCATCGGCGAATATTGGATTGTGGACGCGGAGAACGAATTTGTCGAGCAGTATTTTTTGCTGAATGAGCAGTATGAACTTTTACTGAAAGCCAAAAACGGGACGATTGAAAGCGTTGTTTTGCCCGATTTTAAAATTCCGGTTCGGGCGATTTTCGACGAACCGGAAAATTTGCAGGCGTTGACCGAGTTACTCTCAAAATAATTTTTACTTTTTAAATGTCGCAAACTACACCGAAAATTCTCATCATTTCTTCCGACACCGGCGGCGGACATCGTTCGGCGGCGCAGGCTTTGGTCGAAGGCATTAATCGCGTGTGGGAAGGCGATTCAAAAGTCGTGCGCGTCGTTAAAGCGGTCGAAGAATCGCATCACATTACCGGAAAACTCGTTAATGTTTACAACTGGACTTTAAAAAACAAGCAGCACTGGATGAAATATCTCTACTGGGCGATGAATCGTTTTCGCCCGGAAACGCGCGAGTTTTTTATGAAACGCTGTATCGGTTTCTGCACCGAGATTTTTGAGAAATGGTGTCCGCATGTCGTCGTCAGCGTTCATCCGATGACGCAGCATATTTTCGCCCGCATTTTGAAAAATCTGAATTTAGCCGATCAGATTCCGCTCGTCACCGTCGTCACCGATCCGTGTTACGGTTTTTGGAAAGGCTGGGCGTGCAACGATGTTTCGCTTTATCTGGTGGCGAACGACGAAGCTCGACAGCAGTTGATTGATTACGGAATTGATGTCGAAAAAATAAAAATTTCGGGAATGCCGGTGCATCCGAAGTTTCACGAAGTCAATGAAAAAGACGCGCAGTCAGCGCGGACGGCTTATGGTTTGGATGCCGAGAAGTTTACTATTTTCGTCAACGCCGGTTGGGTCGGCGGCGGCAACATTCCGCATATTTTCCGCGAACTCGTGCGCGGCGAACTCGACGTGCAGGCGATTTTTCTCGCCGGTAAAAACGAGGAATTGAGAATTGAAGCCGAAGCACTGGCGAAGACCGCAAAATTCCCTGTAAAAGTTATCGGCTATTCGGATGAAATCGAAAAACTGATGCAGTCGGCGAACGTGATGATTTCCAAACTCGGCGGTTTGACTACTTTTGAAGCCCTGGCGTGTCGTCTCCCAATTATCGCCGATGTGACTACGCCGCCGATGCCGCAGGAAGCCGGAACGGTTAATCTGATTGCTAAACGCGGCGCGGGAATTCTTTTGGAAAAAGCTATAGACATTGTTCCGACTGTGCGAAATCTTATTTCGGATTCTAAAAAGTATAACGCGATGAAAGCCGCGACAATCAGTTTGTCGGCTCCGAATTCGACGGAAATGATTATCCGCGAAATCGCCGCCCTTTTGCCTCAGACTCAGCCAATTGCAATTGATGCAAAATAAAAAAATTTGAGGAAAATAGATGAAATTAAAATTAATGACTTTCAGTGTTTCAATTATTTTGAGTTTGACGTTTGCAGCATTTGCTCAAAATTCAAAAATTCAAAGTGTCTATACTAGTCTGACAACTAAATCATGCAAAACTCTGGAGTCGGAAACCGAGGGCACAGGCTGGTATCGCGGCGAATGTACGGGCATCGGCGGTTATAAACTGCAATTGACCGAAGGCGATATTCGCCAGTCAATTGACGTTATCGCGCCGAACAAAGACAAATACGAACTTGATTTAGTTGGTCACGTTTCCAGTGGTTTTTCGACCGTCGGCGATAAAGCTGAATGGCGCGTCAGGCGCAAAGGAAGAAACACCACGCCGATTGCATTAATTGTTCGCTTTAATGCCAGCGATAATCCTGAAGATTCGAGCAAAATCACCTCTTATTTAGTTGTTTCGAAAATCACGAGAAATCAAATTTGTATTACCAATATCGTTAAGCCGGATGCGAATCAAAATGAAGAAGCTCAACGGCTTGCTGATTCTGCCATCACTGCGACGTGTCTGTCAGCCGGCAATTAAATTTTGCAAATAAAATTGAAAAGGTAAAATGTCCTGGAACAACAACCGGACTTTTACCTTTTATAATTTTTCTTTCCACTTCAATTTTGCCTTTTCTTATAAATTTACCTTAAACTCTTAAAAGTCTATTGGAGAATTATTTTTGTGACTCTTTTACTCGAAGGAAAACGCGCTTTTATATCAGGCGGCACTCGCGGAATCGGCGCGGCAATTTGCGAAGTTTTCGCCCGTGAGGGCGCGGATGTTGCCTTTAACTATCACTCACGCGACGATTTAGCCGAGGAAGTCAAAGCGAAAATCGAAGCTCACGGCAGACGCGCGCTCGCTTACAAAGTTTCCGTCACCGACCGCTTTGGAATGAAACAAATCGCCCGTGAAATCAAAGACGCGTGGGGCGCGATTAATGTCTTGGTCAACAATGCCGCGGTTAATAAGCCGGATAATTTTGCGACAACGACCGACAAATCCTGGGATTGGGTAGTTGACACTAACGTCAACAGTCTTTTCGCCGTGACCAAACCGTTCTACAAACAAATGATTCGTGAGCGCGTCGGTTCGATTTTAAATATCACATCGGTCGGCGCGATTCGCAGTTTGCCGACATCGGTTCATTATGCAACGTCAAAAGCGGCAATGATTGGTTTTACAAAATGTCTTTCGCGTGAAGCGGCAAATTTCGGCATATCGGTTAACGCAATTGCGGCGGGCATTTTCGACACGGATTTGGGACATACTTTGCCCGAAAGACTTCTGCAAATGCACGATTTCTGGGTTTCCAAAGGTCGCGTCGGCAAACCTTCGGAACTCGCCGAATACGCCGCTTTTATGACGAGCGACCGCAACAGTTTTATGAACGGCGAAATCGTTATCGTTGACGGCGGCGCGGTTACATAGAAGCAAAATATCTAGTTGGTGAAAAATTATGGCAAGAGCAGAATTAATAGAAAATTTAAACAAAGCCTTGAGTCTGGAACTCGCAGGCATCATTCAATATTCCCAGCACAGCTATTTGGTAACGGGAATCGAACGTGAAATTTACAGGGAATTTTTCCGCGACCAGTCCGAAGAAGCTCAAAAACACGCGCTTTTTCTGGGCGATAAATTAGTCGCGCTCGGCGGCGTTCCAACAGTTGAACCGGCAATGATTCGCCAGTCAACGGAATTAAAAGAAATGCTCAAGCAGGATTTGGAGCTTGAACGCGAAGCAATTGCTGTTTATATGCAGGCTTGGAGTGCGTGCGGCGATGAAGATTTGCCGACGAAATTCTGGTTGGAAGGTCAAATTGCCGAAGAACAAATGCACGTTGAAGAACTCGAAAAGTTGACTTCCGAACGAACATCAAAAGTTAATTCCGAACGAATTGTGCTACGCGAAGTCAGCTAAACAAAGCGGCAAATAAAAATAAGGGAAGTTAAGTTTACAAACTTAACTTCCCTTTTAATTTCGGCTACAGGGGAAATTATGAAACGCTCGGAAATCGCAGAACATTTACTGATGTATCAGCCGCAATATTTTCGGCGTTTTTGGCTTTCAACTTGTAACGCGCCGAAGCGATAACGCGGTGTAAATCGTCCAGCATTTCCACATCCAGTGACAAAGTTTTCTGACAACACCAACCTAAATCTTCGGTCCAGGTAGAAAGTTTAATTATTGCCTGATCGTCAACCAAAGAAACATCAAGTTTCTTTTCATCGGTAAAAATCGGTAAAAGTTTAACGGCGAGATTGCTTTGCATAAAAATTATAAAAGAAATTGAAATCCAATTTCAATTAAGATTATGCGATAAATTAATTTTTCCGTCAAGTTTTCGAGAAGCTAAATTTCAACGCATTTGTCGTCAGCAAATCCAACAAAAATCGGTTCCGGTTTCAACTCGACATCGAAACATTTTTTGACGTTAATTTGAATTAAATCTTTCAAATGCACAATATCTTTGGCTTTTGCGCCGCCGCGATTGATGATTGCCAGAGTGTGTTTCGTCGAAATCCCGACTCGCCCAAACTCGAAACCCTTTTCAAAACCGCTTTTCTCAATCAGCCACGCGGCGGGAATTTTTACATTGTCATTATCCACTTCGAAAGACGGCATATTTGTAAAGCCTATTTTTTCGCCGAGTTTTGCAATCTCCGCAAATTTTTCTTTGGTTACAACCGGATTTTTAAAAAACGAACCTGCGCTTTGCGAGTTTGCATCATTTGCGTCAATTACCATTGATTTTTCAGCGCGGATTTTCAAAACGGCGTGACGCGTTTCCTCCAAATCCGGTTTGTTAGCTGCAAAATAGTCGCGCAAATCTCGATAAACTATTTTAGGTTCGCCGCCGAACTCAAGCGCGTAAGTTACAGCTAAAACCACGTAACGATTTTTTTCGGTTGTATTGAAAATGCTTGTGCGGTAGGAAAATCCGCATTCGACGTTATTTAACTCGACAATTTTCCGGTTTTTCCAGTCAAAACATTTGACCGAGACGATTGTGTCCGAAACTTCCTGTCCGTACGCGCCGACGTTTTGCACCGGCGTTCCGCCGACAAAACCCGGAATCCCGCTTAAACATTCAATGCCCTGTAAATTTTTCGCCGTGCAATATGCGACAAATTGATCCCAATCTTCACCGGCTTCTGCCATAACTGTATGTTTATTTTCCGTCACTTCAACGGAAATTCCCTTCAGCGCGATTTGCAAAACCAAACCGTCGAAACCTTCATCAGCGATCAAAACATTGCTTCCGCCGCCGAGAATAAAAACTTTCAAGTTTTTTTTTCTGGCAAATTCAATGGCTTCGATAATTTCATCTTCATTTGTCGCCGAAACAAAAAACCGCGCCGCACCGCCGATTTTGAGCGTTGTAAATTCGGCTAAAGAAACGTTTTCTTTGATTGAAACATTCATTGGTTGGCAACAATCTCGCGCACGGCTTCCATATAATTCTTGAGATATGTATCTTTTTCGATGAACGGAACTTTTTGTCGTATCAAATCATAAATCGGCTGTGTGCCTTGTCCGAGTCGTTTTTCCGCGCCGATTTTTTTCCGCCGAAAATCAATGCCCTGCGCGGCGGCGAATAATTCCAAAGATAAAATGTTTTCGAGATTTTCGGCGATTTGTCGTAACTTTAAGACTGAAGTCACGCCCATCGAAACGTGATCTTCGACATTTGCCGAACTCGGAATCGTATCAACCGAAGCCGGATGCGAAAGGATTTTATTTTCTGTGCAGAGCGCGGCGGCAGTATATTGAACGATCATAAAACCCGAATTGAGTCCGCCGTTCTCCGTCAAAAACGGTGGTAAAACGTGCGCGTTTGAAGCTTCATCGGTCAGACGCATCAAACGTCTTTCCGAAATATTGCCGAGTTCCGTTAAGGCAATCGCCAAATAATCCATCGAAAGCGCGAGCGGTTCGCCGTGAAAATTCCCGCCGGAAATCACTTCGATATTTTCGCAATTTTCATCACAGAAAATCAAAGGATTGTCGGTAACGGCGTTGAGTTCGATTTTTACAACCCATTCCGCATAAGCAATCGCGTCGCGGCACGCGCCGTGAACTTGCGGCATACAGCGCAAAGTATAGGCGTCCTGACAATTTGCCGGATCGAAACAGCGCGTAAAGTCGCTGTCCTTTAAAATTTCGCGCAGGATTTTCGCGCATTCGATTTGTCTCGGATGCGGACGAAGCGCATGAATTCTTTCGTCAAAGGCGGAAACGGTTCCGTTTAACGCTTCGAGCGAAAGACAGCCGGAATGATCGGCAACATCAGCGAGTTTTTTCGCTTTGTGAGTCTCGAGAAGCCCGACGGCGGTCATAATCGTCGTGCCGTTGGTTAAAGCCAAACCTTCTTTAGCGGCTAAAATTACCGGTTCGAGTGCGGCTTTTGCGAGTGCGTCTTTGCCGGAAAGCGTTTCGCCTTTGTAAATCGCTTCGCCTTCACCGATCAAAACACACGCGACATGCGCGAGCGGAGCAAGATCGCCGCTTGCGCCGAGACTTCCCTTTTCGGGAATAATCGGATTAATGCCGCGATTAAGAAATTCGATTAATGTTTCCAGAGTTTCCAGTCGAATGCCGGAAAATCCGCGAGCCAATGTGTTGGCGCGAATCAACATAATCGCTCGCGTCGTCGGAATATCGAACGGTTTTCCGACACCGACGGCGTGACTGACGACGATGTTTCGCTGCAAAATCTCGACTTCCGCGCGACTAATAATTTTGTCCTTAAACGCGCCGAAGCCGGTTGTGATGCCGTAGGCGATCTCGCCGCGTTCAAGCAGAAGCTGAACCGCGTTTGCCGCACGGCTGACATTTTTCTTTGCATCTTCGGAAAGCGAAACGCGCGGCATATTCGGCTCGCCGTATGCCGCTGTGAGAACCTGTTCAAATGTAAGGCTTTCGCCGTCTAAAATTATTTCGTTCATTCAAATTAAATTTATGGTCTATTCAAAATTACGCCTTTTTTGATAATTGTTTCGACCGCATTGCCCCCGAATTCGCAGACGATTTGGCGATAATCGTTCGTATCTAAAATTAATACGTCAGCCAGTTTTCCGACTTCGAGCGAGCCGACCGCGTTTCCTAAACCGACGGCAAATGCGGCGTTGATTGTTGCGGCATTCAGAGCCTCTGACGGCAGAATTTTTTGGTAGCGGCACGCAATCGCCATCGCCATCGGCGGCGACGGACACGGCGCGGAACCCGGATTATAATCGGTCGAAACCGCAATCGCGCAGCCTGCGTCAATCATTTTCCGCGCGTCGGCAAAATGTGAACTGCCAAAATTAAAATTTACCGTCGGCGTGACGACTCCGACGCAATCTGATTCGGCAAGAAGTTTGATTTCCTCGTCGCTGGTCGCGTCAAGATGATCAATCGAAGTCGCGCCGAGTTCGATTGCCATTCGTGCGCCGCCGAGATTTGTAAATTCGTCAACGTGCGCTTTTAACCCGAAACCCAAACTTTTCGCCGTTTCCAAGACGCGCCTCGACTGTTCGAGACTGAAAGCGTTTTTCTCGCAAAAGACATCAACGAAAAAGGGCTTTTCGGAATTCAGTATCCGAAATTCCGCATTCGCCATCGGCAGCATTTCATTGCAAATTAAATTAACGTATTCCGTTTCCCTGCCTTTAAATTCCGTCGGAAAAGCGTGCGCGGGCAAAAACGTCGGAATCAGATCAATCGGATGGATTTTGTCCAATTTAAAAATCGCGGCGAGCATTTTCAATTCGGTTGCGGTGTCAAGACCGTAACCGGTTTTGATCTCCGCCGTCAATGTTCCATGCGCCAACATTTTATCAAGGCGTTTTCGGGATTTTTCAATCAAGTTTTCCAGACTCGCTTCGCGTGTTTCCTTGACCGTCGAGATAATTCCGCCGCCATTTTCGAGAATTTCCAGATAATCCGCGCCTTTTATTTTCAGTTCAAATTCGTTCAGACGATTTCCCGCAAAAACGACGTGCGTATGCGGATCAACGAACGCCGGACAGACGACTTTACCGCGCGCATCAATGAAATTTTCGCTTTCGTATTTTTCACAAATCTCTTTTGCAGTGCCGACCGCGACAATCACGCCGTCATTAACTGCCAACGCGCCCGTTTCGATGATGCCGACGTTTTGCATTGTCGTTTGGCGTTTTGATTTGCCGTTTGAAGCGCAAGTGACGAGCTGCGCGGCGTTTGCGATTATTAAATCAATTTTCATTGCGAATTTCGTTTTGCAAGCATACTTGAAAATTTGGTTTTTTGACAATTCACTGATAAACGATGCGTTTTGCTTAGTTTCAATTATCTGAGTAAACTTTACATTATGACAAATACTTCGCTTGCCGAAATTTATTTTATCGCTGCAATGTTCATTTTGATAATTGTCATCTGCACAGTAGCGACTTATTTCTTCTTTGTCACATATAAAAAAGAAAAAGCCGAAAAACAGCGTCGGACGGAGAAAAAACAGCAAGCCACAATTGAAACGCCAACAAAAATCGAGAATTAATTATGCCGCATCCGAAAATTTTAGATAAAAATAAAGCCGCACTTGTCGTGGTTGATTTCCAGGAAGCTTTCCGTTCGCCGATCAACGATTTCGCGCAGATCGCTTCGCGCATTTCGATTGTCGTGCGCGGTTTTCAAGTATTGAATGTGCCAATTATCGTTACCGAGCAATATCCGAAAGGTTTGGGCAGAACGACCGAGGAAATTCTTCTCTCTCTGCCGCCGGATTTTGAAATTATCGAAAAAACCGCATTTAGTTCGTGCGGCGCAAGCGCGTTTATGGAAAAACTCCGCGAAACCGGCGCGACGCAAATCGTTTTATGCGGACTCGAAACACACGTCTGCATCAATCAAACCGCGCACGATTTATTAAGTGCAAATTACGAAGTTCACCTGCTTCACGATTGCGTCAGTTCGCGTTTTACGCCCGACAAAGAAACCGCGCTCAAAAAAATGCAGATAAGCGGCGTTGTGCCGTCGTCGGTCGAAATGGCGTTGTTTGAATTGATGCGCGACGCAAAGCACGAGCAGTTCAAGGAAATTCAAGAGTTAATCAAATAATATGAAAATTTTTACTAATCATTGTCGGAGGTTATTTGAATTGCCATTTTTCTAACGGAGGTGTTAGAAAAAATGAGCAATTCAAGAAGGAAAACTTCTATCTGCGGACACACAAATTCTTGCAGTGAAAAACAAGATAAGCGAGTTTATAATCGTCGCTATCGCCACGCTTGCAAACAGATTTTGAATGTTGAGCCGGAAAAAGAATTACTGCCGCATTTGAAGGAATATAGTAATCCTTGGTCTATGGATAAAGACGGTAAAACTTGGTTCGATGCTGCGGAATATCCAAAAAGAATGAGAAAATAGATTTCTTATTTCAAACAGAACCGGCTTTTCCAAGATTGGAAAAGCCGGTTCTGTTTGAAAAATCTTCCTACTTTGACGCTTTCCGATTAAAAATTTACCATAATACTTTCACCGAAAATTCTATGGAAATTCTAGATTCTCTAAATCCGCCGCAGCGCGCCGCCGTCGAGCAAACCGAAGGCGCATTGCTTGTTTTAGCCGGCGCAGGGTCAGGCAAAACGCGCGTAATTACGCTGCGCATCGCTTATCTGATTGCCGAAAAAGGCGTGCCGCCGTATAACATTTTAGCCGTAACTTTTACCAACAAAGCGGCGGGCGAGATGCGCGAGCGCGTTAAAGGTTTTTTAGAAGGTCAACAGCTTCAATCCGCGCCTTTGATTTCGACTTTTCACTCACTTTGTGTACGCATTCTGCGGCAGGACATCGAACATTTACAGGAAGGTTACAACAAATCTTTCACGATTTACGACACGAGCGATTCGCAGAAAGTTATAAAAGCGTGCGTGAAAGACATCGGAATGGACGAAAAGCAATTGTCGGCGCGTGTCGTCCAAAGCGCGATCTCGTCATCGAAAAATCGCGGCGAAGATTTTGAAATGTATGCGTCGAGCGTTGAATATACCGACGAACGCAAAGCAGCGATTGCCCGCGTTTTCAAAATGTATGAAGAACGTCTGAACAACGCGAACGCGCTCGATTTTGACGATTTGCTGATAAAAACCGTCAAACTCCTCAGAATTTCCGATGAAGTCCGCGAGAAGTACAACAACAAATTTAAATATATTCTGGTTGACGAATATCAGGACACGAACGCTTTACAGTTTGCGCTGATAAATTATTTAACTGAAAAACAACAAAATATCTGCGTGGTCGGCGACGACGCGCAGTGTTTGCCGAAAGGAACTAGAGTGTTAACGCCAAAAGGTTATCAGCCGATTGAAGAAATAAATGTAGATGACGAAGTTGTCACGGCGGGCGGACACAGCCGCGCTTTGATTTCCAACGTCGAGCGCGTCAAACCTAATATTTATCGAGGAAAACTTATTGAATTAACCACGAAAACCGGAAAAGTTTTACGCGCTACGCCGAATCATATTTTGTACGGCAAAGTTAATCCGTTGCCGGAGAAATACTTTGTTTATTTAATGTATCGGCAGGATAAAGGTTATCGCATCGGGCTTTCGATGGGTGGGAGAAATTCGGGCGAGCGACACAACATTCCCGGTTTGCAAGTGCGAAGCAATCAGGAGATGGCTGACAGAATGTGGATTCTGCGCGTCTGCGATTCAAAATCCGAAGCCGCTTCTATGAAGTTTTATACTCGAACCAATACGGCATTCCGACGATGGTTTTTCATCTGAAAGGACGCAACGGAATGTGTTTTACGCAAACGCAGATTGATCGTTTATACGATGAGATTGATACGCGCGAAAGAGTTTTGAAGGTTTTTACGGATTTTAATTTGTATTACGATTACCCGCATTTTCGTCCGAAATCGAGATTTGAAGCGAACCGCTATATCTTGAACTTGATAAAATTCGGCGACGGCAGAACTACTCAGAACGCGCCGTGGGGTGGACATCGTTTGCAGTTCGGTTCTTCGGAAAGAAGTTTTCGCCCGCTGTTTGAAGCCGCCGGTTTGCCGTGTCGGGAAGGCAGAAAAAAAACCTGGCGAATGGAAACGGCGCGAATAAGTTATGCCGATGCTCACGGTGTTGCCGAGCAAATTTTAGGAATTGATGCGCGGATTGATTTATTAAAAAAAGCCGCGCTGGTCAAAGATTCAAAATCATTTTACGAATTTCCGGCGAGCCATTTTCACGCCGGAATGAACGTTGCCGTTTACGAAAAAGGGGAAATTGTCGAAGACGTAATTGCGAAAGTAGAATGTTCCGATTACGAAGGTGAAGTTTATGATTTAGACATCGCGCACACGCATAATTTTATTGCCGAAAACTTTGTTACGCACAATTCAATTTACGGTTTTCGAGGCGCAGACATCGGGAACATTTTGTCGTTTGAAAAACATTATCCGAACTCGAAAGTTATTATGCTCGAACAGAATTATCGTTCGACGCAGACGATTCTCGACGTTGCCGATGCGATTATCAGCAATAACGAAGGACGCAAAGAGAAAAAGCTCTGGACGGACAAACAAGACGGCGAAAAGATTTTTTATTATCAGGCTTTTGATTCGGATAACGAAGCCCGATTTGTCGCCTCGAAACTCATTGATTACCGGCGCAACAGTCCGAAAGATAAACTGGCGATTCTGTATCGAACGAACGCGCAGTCGCGTGTTTTTGAAGAAGCTCTGCGGCGGCAACGCATTGAATACAATATCGTCGGCGGTTTTTCGTTTTACGAACGCGCCGAAGTCAAAGATATTATTGCGTATCTGAAATTGGCGATAAATCCGTTTGACGACATCGCGTTTCAGCGCGTCGTCAACACGCCGACGCGAGGGCTGGGGAAAACTTCGCTCGACGAATTGACGTTTCGCGCCAAAGATTTCGGAACTTCGATGTGGGAAGCGATTAACGATTATTACCAGCGAAACTTATGAACAGCCGCGCAATCTAACTCCGCGAGCGTTGAACGCTTTGCGCGAATTCAAAAAGATTGTTGAGAAACTTTCAAAACAGGTCGGCGAAGCGGCGCAAACCGACCGCGCCGTTTCAGAAGTCGTTATTGCGGCGATTGAAGATACGGGTTATTCGAAAATGCTGCGCGAGGAAAACTCCGAAGAATCAGAATCGAGACTCGAAAATTTACAGGAATTGGTCAACGCCGCGATTGATTACGACAAGCAGGAAGAAAACGGTCTGCGCGATTTTATTGACCATTCCGCGCTTTCTTCCGACACTGACAAATACGACCGCAACGCGGCGGTAACGATGATGACCGTTCACGCGGCGAAAGGTTTGGAATTTCCGGTGGTGTTTCTCGTCGGTTTGGAAGACGGGATTTTTCCGCATTCGCGCAGCGTCAACAACCCGAAGGAATTAGAAGAAGAACGCCGTCTCGCGTATGTCGCCATCACGCGGGCGGAAAAGGTTTTATATGTCACACACGCAATGCGCCGAAGAGTTTACGGCGAGGAAATGGCGGCTGAACCGTCGCAATTTTTAAATGAAATGCCACTTGATTTGATTGAAGATTTGTCGCGCGGAACGTCCTGGCTGTCTTTGCGAAAAAGTTCCGCCGTCAACTCCAATAAACACGCGATAAAGGCTTTGAAAGGCGAAAAGGAAGTTGAAAAACCGCGTGCGACTTATGCCGGAAAAACTTACAACAGCTCCGACGCGATTGCCGAATTTTTCAAAATGAAGAAAGGCGGACTGATTCGCCGATTGTGAATCCGCGAATTGAAGCGGAAAAACCGAAACCGCTTTCCGGCTTTGAAAAACTGAAAGCCGCCGGTTCGAGCCGTTCGCAAACCGAAAGTCGAAAACCGAAGACAATCCGGCGCACTCGTCGCCGGTTCGCACGTTCGCCACGCCAAATACGGCAAAGGCTTGGTTTTGCGGCGCGAAGGAACCGGCGACAATGTAAAATTGACCATCAGTTTTCCCGGTTTCGGGCAAAAGAAATTGATTGAAAAATTTGCAAATTTGGAAAAAGCGTAGAAAATAGCTGTAACCTAAATTCGAGGTTGAAAATTATGAAAAATAAATTCAATTTAGCGTTCGGCTTTTCAATTATTTTAATTTCGGTTTTGGGGTGCAGTCGTTACAATCCGCTTGCGGGTGGTTCTGATGAGCCGAAAAGTAATTCAAGTGCTTCTAAAACGGAAGATAAATCTTTGACCGATAAAACGATTGAATCAACCGTCGGCGGCACAACAACCGGCGTTGCCGAATGCGACGAACTATTAAATTCGATTTCTGATTCGTCAAAAAACCAGAATGACGATTATGTTTCCAAAGCGACGCGCGAATTTTTTCTCAATCGAATTCGTGACAGCGTTAAAAAGAGCATCGAGGAAAACAAAAGCGACAAAGTTGAAATGGCAAAAAACTGCGCCGATTACAAAAAGCAGTTGACGAAATTTAAAGCCGACGAAGAAAGCAAGAAAAATGAAAAGTGATTTGCCTCTGCTTTGTTAAACCTTGATATAAATTTGTTTACGGTACAAAAGCCACATCAAGAAAAGCCAAACCGAAATAAACGAAATCGCAAACATTAGCGACGCGTTTATCGGCGCGGCAAGCGGCAGAAATATATAATCGAAAATCCAACTTTGCAAATTCGTTGATTCGCCGTTTCCCTTCGGGACTTTTATTATTCCCAGAAGTTTCGCCATCAACCCCGAACCGATGAACAGCGCGAGCGCGTTGACTCCGAAAATAACGAACGGTTTCGACCAGCGTTTGTAATCTTTAATATCAATCAGCCAGTAGCAAAAACCGAGAAAACACAAGGCTAATCCGGCAGTGTAAAAGACATACGAACTTGTCCAGAGTGCTTTGTTGAGCGGAAACCAGAAGCTCCACGCCCAGCCGATAATTGTTGAAACCGTTCCGAAAAAGAATAACGCGGCAACTTTTTCGTTGTCGTCCTTTTCGCGTCTGAGCCAATGTCCGCATAAAATGCCGGCAAGCGTCGTGACAATTGCCGGAATGGTGCTTAAAAGTCCTTCCGGGATCAAAAACTTTTGACTGCTTCCAAATGTGGTTTTCCGTCAAAATCGTCCGGTCAATGTATGCGGCGAGATTGCAGGCTTTGTCGTCGAAAGCAGTAATTTCACAGCCCGGAACATTAATCAGGGTCATCAACGCCCAATAAACCAACAGTAAAACGACGGCGATAATAGTCTGCTGTTTCCAATTTGTGTGCAGAAAAATCAGCGCGGCGAAAAGGTAACAGACTGCAATGCGCTGAAGCACGCCCATTATTCGGACGTGCGAAAGATCAATCCATTCGCCTTTCGCAAAACTGTAAAACGGAAACATCGCCAGAAATAGTCCGAGACCGAAAATCAAAAGCGAGCGGCGAATGATTTTCAAATAAATGTCGCGGTTAATTCCGCCTTGCTTCAACGCGCTTTCCGAGAGCGAGCGTGATGGAAACGCCGACGATAAATAAGAAGAACGGAAAAACCAAATCGGTCGGTGTCAGCCCGTGCCATTCGGCGTGTTCGAGCGGCGAATAAATCGCGCTCCAGGTTCCCGGATTGTTGACTAAAACCATTCCGGCAATGGTTATTCCGCGAAAAACATCCAGCGACAACAAACGATTTTGCCCAGCGTTTTCAGCCATTCTGTTTCCTCTTAACCGTGCTTCACTAAATTTACCAATTGTTTCTTTTTCGCAAATTCGCAATATGCGCCGTGTGATGCCGACCGTGCCAACTGTAAAGTCCGAGCATCTGCGCCAAAGTCCATTCGCCCGATTCGGGATGAATCAATTTTCGCTGAAAATCCGCATCGCTCATCGAAGTTAAAAGCGTCGTCCAGCGCGAATGCAAACCATCAACAATTTTCAGCGAAGCGTCAAGCGGCAATTTGCTGTCTTCCAAATTCGCCCAGCGATCTTCGTAATACGGTCGAATCGTCGGCGCATCTTCGGTCAGGGCAAGCTTGAAACGGACCATCGAATTCAGATGACTGTCCGCGATGTGATGAATTGTCTGGCGCACCGTCCAGCCTTCGGGACGATACGGCGTGTCGAGTTGGGCATCATTCAGATTTTCAACTGCGCTTTCTATTTCTTTCGGAAGCCCCGCAATATCATTGATGAATTTGTGCTTCAATTCCGGCGTAAATTCAAAATTTCTATCAAACTTTCCAATCGGATACCTCAAATCTTCGCTCATAAATTTTGGGTTCGGTTTTCAGAATAAATTTACTGCAAATTAAGCAAACAGACAATCTTCAAATAAATTTATTCGCCGAAATAATTTTCAAATCTCGTAAATTCCTTCAAAAACGCCAGCTTTACCGTTCCGGTCGGACCGTTTCGCTGCTTAGCGATCAAAAGTTCGGCAATGCCCGCGTTTTCTTCCGACGGTTTGTAATAATCTTCACGGTAAATAAACGCTACTACGTCCGCGTCCTGCTCGATTGAACCGGATTCGCGCAAATCCGACATCATCGGACGCGGCGGATTTCTCGCTTCGGGCGCACGCGAAAGTTGCGAGAGCGCGATAATCGGAACCTGCATTTCTTTGGCTAATCCTTTTAGTTCGCGCGAAATTTGCGAAACTTCCTGCTGGCGCGATTCGGTGCGTTTGCCGCCCGACATCAACTGCATATAATCAACGACGATCAAATCGAGTTTTTTCTGCTCGGTAAATAATCTGCGGGTTTTCGCCCGCATTTCCAGAACGGAAATTCCCGGCGTATCGTCAATAAAAATCTTGGCGTTCGACAGCGTGCCGATGGCTTCGGCAAGTCTGCCCCATTCGTCGCGCGTCAAATAGCCGGTGCGAAAACGGTGCGCGTCAACTCTCGCCTCCTGAACTGAGCATACGCATCACAAGCTGCTCTTTCGACATTTCGAGCGAAAAAACCGCCACGACCGCGTTTTCCAAAATCGCGGCGTTTTGCGCCAAAGTCAGACAAAGCGCAGTTTTCCCCATTGATGGACGCGCTGCGACGATGATTAAATCGCTCGGCTGTAAACCGGAAGTTTTTTCGTCCAAATCTCGAAAGCCGGTGGAAAGTCCGGTCAGCGCGTGCGATTCGCGTTTGGCAAATTCCTGCACTTTTGCCAGAACCGTTTCGGCAATCGGCTGAACGTGCGAAAATCCCTGTCTGGTTTTCTCGTCGGCGAGCGCGAAAATCATCTGCTCGGCGTGGTCGAGAATTATCTCCGCGTCTTCTTCTTCGGCGAGTGCTTCGCTGGTAATTTGATTGCAGACTTTGATGAGATTGCGCGATCATCGCCTTGTTTTTGACGACTTTCGTGTAATCGAAAATGTCGGAAAAATGCGGCAATCCGTAAGTCAGATTGGTAATCGTCGCTACGCCGCCGATAGAATCAATCGAACCGTCTTTTTTGAGTTCTTCGCCGATTAAAATCGGATCAATGCGCTCGCCTTTTTCAAACAAAGTCGTCATCGCTTTGAAAATTCGGCGATTGTTCGGCGAATAAAAATCGTCGGCACTGATTTTTTCGATGGCTTGCGTGATAAGTTCGTTATCAAGCAGAATCGCGCCCAAAATCACGCGCTCGCTATCGGGACTGGAAGGCAGCGGTTGTTCGAGAAATTGTTCGCGCGTTGCTTCGGGATATGCAGTTGCCATTTTTTGATTGCCAGAATTCAGCCGTCAGCGAAAAACTTCGGATTTGCGGAAAACTGATTTTACTTGTTTGTCGAGATAGAAAAAGACTGCAAGTTCTCAAAAGCAAACTTGCAGTCTTTGATAATAATATAAATCAAGCAGGCAAACAATAAATTTGCGTCGCCTGAATTTCCTTGTTTTACTAACCGTTAGTCTGGTCGCCGCTATTTTCCACAGAATCTTCCACAACTTTTTTCTGTCGGTATTTTCTGCTTTAGTTTTCCGCGCCGTCTTCTGAATTAACGCTGACCGGAATTTCGACTGAAACTTCACGGTGAAGTTTCACACTGACCGTGTAGTTGCCCGTTTCCTTAATCGTGTCTTTCAGATTAATTTTGCGGCGGTCAATTTCATAGCCTTTTGCTTTGAGCGCGTCGGCAATATCCATCGAAGTAACTGAACCGAAAAGCGTTCCGCCTTCACCGGCTTTGCGTTCAAAGGCGAGTGAAATACTTCGCATCTGATCGGCTTGCGCTTCGGCAGTTGATTTTTCGGTTGCGGCTTTTTTCAAAAGTCCGCTGCGTTCAATTTCGATTTGCTTGACATTGCCTTTAGTCGCTAAAGTCGCAATTCCTTTCGGGAGCAAAAAGTTTCTGGCATAACCGGCTCTAACTTTGACGATTTCGCCGCGTCCGCCTAAATTTTCAATATCTTCACGTAATAAAACGTTTGTCGTTGCCATAATTTAAATCTCCTGTTTCTAGTCGGTTACGAAAGGTATCAAAGCCATCGAACGAGCGCGTTTGATCGCTTTGGCGACTCTGCGCTGATCTTTGGCGGAAACTTGCGAAATACGTCTCGGCAAAATTTTTCCGCGTTCGGGAATAAACCGTTTCAAAAAATCAACGTCTTTCCAATCAATATAATCGGGAACAAATTGGCTTTGACGACGGCGTTGAAACCGGCGCGGCATTCGTTCATTCTTCAATTCACTGACGTTTCCCAGATCAATATTGTTCATATCTGCGATTACATCATCATTTTTTTCTTTAATATCTGCCATTGTTCCTCCTATTGATTATCCTGAGCCTCGTCCGCTGCCTGAGTTTCGTTAAAATTTGACGACGCGCTGCGGCGGCGACCTTGACGATTTTCGCGTTTGGCGGTCAATTTCGCTGCTGTTTTGCGCTCTTCGTCAACACGCACCGTGATAAACCGAATTACCGCATCGTTCACGCGAAATCTTCGTTCGAGTTCAGCGATTTCCTGCCCCGAACCTTCGATTTCAAACAAAGTGTAGTGACCTTCGGTTTTCTTTTGTATCGGATACGCGAGTTTGCGCCGTCCCATCACTTCGGTTTTGACGACCGTGCCGCCTTCCTTTTCGATCTGCTGCTGAATCGCTTCATTCAGCTTGGTTACATCTTCGTCCGCCGTTTCCGGCGCGGCGATATACATCACCTCATATACTCTTTTTACTGCCAATTTATTTCCTCCTTTTGGCTATTCAAGCCTCAATCTGTCGAATGAAGCAAGAAGGTTTGTTTAATTAAATTGCGCCATCGCTTTCTTCGATGCCGTCAGACAATGACGGCGCGAACAACGCTCGACACTTTGTTGTAAAACTTGTTCTACCGATTCAAAATCCGTTTTGGAAAAATTTTCCAGAACAAAATCTTTCGTATCGCGCAGCGGATGCATCGGCTGAATTCCGATTCGCAGACGAATAAATTCTTCCGTCCGCAAACATTGAATCATTGATTTCAAACCGTTGTGTCCGCCCGCCGAACCTTTCGCGCGAAGCCGCAAATTTCCGAGCGGTAAAGCCAGATCGTCTGAAATGACGATGAGTTTTTTCGCCGTGCGCGTTTCTTTTTTCAGTAAACAACTGATTGACTCGCCGCTCAGATTCATAAACGTCTGAGGTTTAACGAGTTCGGCTGTTTGATTTTCAATTACGGCGCGTCCGATTAAAGCGCGGCATTCTTCGCGTTTGATCTGCGTTTGAAATTCCCGCGCCAGCCGATCAATCAGCATAAAGCCGAGATTATGGCGCGTTTTTTCGTAACGTGCGCCGGGATTTCCCAACCCGACAATCAGCCAATTCGTTTCAGACGACGAATCCATAAACAATCAATCGCAATCTGAAAAGCCGGTTTAGCTTTGCTCGTCTTCTTTATCGTCTTTACCGACTAATTCCGGTTCAGTTGTTTCAAGCTGCGGTTCGAGTTCTTCTTCTTTGACCACCACAACCGACGCCACGACCGTTTCCGGATCTTCGTGCAGTTCAACACCGTCTTCAACCTTTAAGTCGGAAACGTGAACCGATTCGCCGACTTGCAGATCGGTTACGTCAATTTCAAAGAATTCGGGAATTTTGCTCGGCTCGCACATTACTTTAATTTCACGCAAAGCCTGATTCATAACCGCGCCTTCTTCCTTCAAACCTTCAGCCTCACCCATAAGATGAATCGCCACGGTAACTTCGATTTTTTCGCCCTTTGATAAACGACGCAAATCAGCGTGAACCAGACGACCTTTCAGCGCATCAATTTGACGATCATGAAAAATCACGTCGTTCGTGCCTTCGCCGATCATATCAATCGTAAAAATTGTATTTTGTCCGCTGTCCGAGCGCAAAATCGCCGCCAATTCTTTCAATTCGATGATTGCCGCGATGGTTTCGCCGCCGCCGCCGTAAATCGAAACCGGAACTTTTCCTGCCGCGCGAAGCCGGCGCGCATCATTTTTGCCGCGTCCGTCTCTTTTTTCCGCTTTTACTATAACTTTATCTGCCATAATTTTGACCTGCCTAAAACCTATATAAACAATGACGAAACGCTCGTTTCATCGTGAATTGATTTAATTCCCGATGCGAGCAGTTTCGCAACACTCAAAACTTCGATTCTGCCTTCCGCCTGAAGCAGTTTTCCCTTTTCGCACAGCGGAATCGTGTTCGTAACGATAACCTTTTTCAGATGCGATTCGCTCAAATTTTTCACCGCATTGCCCGACAAAACCGCGTGTGTGAAACAGGCATAGATATTTTTCGCGCCGTTGGCGTAAAGCGCGTCGGCGACTTTGCAAATCGTGCCGCCCGTATCGCACATATCGTCAATTATCAAACAATTTTTATCGCGCACATCGCCAACGATATTCATCACTTCCGCAACATTTGCCTGCTCGCGCCGCTTGTCGCACAATGCCAAACCCGTGTTCAAACGTTTCGCGTAAGCTCGGGCGCGTTCCGCTCCGCCGGTATCGGGCGCGACGACAATCAGATTTTCAATCGGATTTTTTTGAAAATAATCCACAATAACCGGCGCGGCATATAAGTGATCAACCGGAATATCGAAAAACCCCTGAATTTGCGAAGCGTGCAAATCAATTGTCAAAACTCTCTGTGCGCCCGCCGTCGCAATCAAATTCGCCATCAGTTTAGCGGCAATCGGAACGCGCGGGCGATCCTTTTTGTCCGAACGCGCATAACCGAAATATGGAATAACCGCCGTTATGCGCTCTGCTGAGGCGCGCCCGAAAGCATCGAGCATTATCAGCAGTTCCATTAAATTCTGGTCAGTCGGCGGACACGTCGGCTGAACGATAAACACATCCGCGCCGCGAGCATTTTCTTCAATTTGAAAATTAAACTCGCCGTCGGAAAATCTGCCCTTGCTTGACTTACCCAAATCGCAGCTTAAATGATGACAAATTTCCTCCGCCAATTTTTGGTGCGCGTTACCTGAAAAGATTTTAATATTGCCTGTTACGCTCATTTGCTTTGCAAATATAAATAAATGACGAGCAACTTCTTTTTCCTAAAGTTGCCCGTCGGTTTTTCGTAAAAATGGCTGGGGCGGAAGGATTCGAACCTGCGAATGCCGGATCCAAAACCC
This sequence comes from Pyrinomonadaceae bacterium, assembly GCA_963761145.1. GTDB lineage: Bacteria > Acidobacteriota > Blastocatellia > Pyrinomonadales > Pyrinomonadaceae. Next base: position 29,539 of record CAVXFU010000008.1, on the reverse strand, counting down.
GGTGCCTTACCACTTGGCGACGCCCCAATAAAATTAAAAATCTTTGTCAAGCAAATTTATCAGTTCGGAGATTTTTGATAAACGGAATGCGAAACGGTTTCCGCCGAAAAAACTTGCCATTTTTTTTCTTTCGCAAAGCTACCAGCGCGTTTTCCCGTTTTTCGTTTGAATTAAAAATGCCGAAAACGCTCGCTCCGCTGCCGGACAATAAAGCGCGTTTGGCTCCGCATTCAATAAGTTTCTGCTTTGACCCGCGCCGTTTCCGGCTCAATTTCAAAAATCACTCGCTCAAAATCATTTTTTAAGTCTGATTGACGTAAGTACGAGTAATTTCACCTCATCGCGGCAAATTTGAAGAATACTTTTTGAGCTTTTATTTGTCAAGTCCGGCGCATTCAAGCGGGCGAACGCGTCACCGGTCAAAACATCCGCTTTCGGCGTGACAATCAGCAGGTGATTTTCCGCGTAACTTTCCAGCGAAAAAATTTCCGTGCCGCGTCCCGTTCCGAGTGCCGTTCCGCCGTAAAAGAAAAACGGCACGTCTGAACCAATTTCTGCGCCGATTTCGCATAATTCTTCAAAATCAATTTTTATTCGCCATAATTTTATCAATCCGAGAAGAGCGACAGCCGCGTTTGACGAACCGCCGCCGAGTCCGCCGGGCGATGGAATTTTCTTTTCCAGATGAATTTTCGCGCCTTCTCTATATCATAATTTTCCCGCAACATTTTCGCGGCACGGACTATTAAATTTTTGTCATCAGTCGGAATTTTTTCGTTATCGCAGGTCAATGTAATTTTTTCGTCGAGACCGAATGTCAGGTAATCACACAGCGAAACGGTTTGAAAAATCGTGCAGATTTCGTGAAAACCATCAGATCGTTTGCCCAGCACGCGCAAAAACAAATTTATTTTGGCAAACGATGGAAGTTTAAACGAATTTGCGGGCATTGCCCTAGCATAAATAAAGAAAAAAAATGAAGCAAATTATTATCGGCTTCATTTGCAAATTACTTAAAAAATTACTTGAACTTATTTTCTAGCAAAAACACTTCAGTAAAATAATAAGTTCCGTTTGTCGTAACAGCGATGCCGATTCCCGATTCTTTCCAGCGGCTGCTTAATAAGTTGTCGCGGTGTTTCGGCGACTGCATCCAGCGTTCGACGGCAAATTCCACCGGATTTTCAGAACCCTTGATTATATGCGATGTTTTCGCCGATTGCCTGCCATTTGTTAATTCCCAGAATATCCGCGCGATCGTTGACCATCGAACCGTCTAAACCCGTATGGCTGAAAAAATTTATAATTTGCCATATTTTCCGAGTGCAGGCGAGCGATATTCGCTACATCATCGCTCCATTTTAATCTTGGTAAACCTGAATTTTCCCGACGCTGATTGATTAATTCAAAAGCGCGTCGTTCAAGGTTAAAAGCGTTATCTGTTTTTGAGTTTAACGCGATTTTCGGCTGTTCTGTTTGATAAACTCGCGGACGACTAACGCCTGTCTGGTTATCACTGCGACTGCTGCCGAACAAATAAGCCTGCGGCACAGTATCCGAAATTTCGCGCACGATATAAGATTGCGGGCGAGTTTGTTCGATAGTTTTCCTGCCGCTGCTGATTCGATATGCCTGCGGGCGAATGGCGTTTTGATCTTCTTGGGAAAATGCTTCGGCTGAAAAAATCAGCACGAGCAACAACAAAGGGAATACTTTTTTCATTAAACCTCACTTCGGAAATCAGACAATCTCAAAATTCTGGTTTTGAGATTCACGATTTTGCGTCTTCCGCATCGCTGCGGAGTTGCCATTATCGTCCAAGGTTTGTCGGCAATTTGAATTACAATTCACCGTCTATTTGCTTTCTCGGCAATATTTGCAGGAGATAAGCCTGCCATTACTAGAAACTGGCAAAGCATATATATTTCCAGAATAAAAATTAGGGAGATGAAAAAGAATTTACAGATTTGTGCGAAAAAATGCAAGACGTATTTTGGAAAAAAATGCGGAATCAAATTTTAACGTCAAAAGCGGCGCAGTATTTGATTATATGCGCCGCTTCTCACAATCTCAATTTGTCAATTTCATAAAGAGCAAACAGTTTATTTCGCGCTTTCAAACACAACACTTAAACCTTCCATCGCCGAGTAATAAAGATCGCGCGGAACATTGCCTTGATCGAGCAGTCTTTTAAAAGCCACATCGCCCGGTTCGAAAGTTTTCAGATAATCCTGTGGATTTTTTTTGAATTGTTTAGGAACTATCCGCTGCATTCGGGCAAATTGATAGGCGGCGAGAAACGTCGGATTATGCTCGAAAATCAAAATGTTTTTTACATAAGTGCCATCGCCGCTCATATCAATTCCGCTCGTGACAAAGAGCGGCTGTTTCAAAAGCGTCGCAGCAAGCGTCGCCGGATAAGTTTTCTCATCGGTTCTGAGCCATTGATAATTGACGGGCGCGGATTTTTCATCGTCGCGCGTGAGAATCGCGCTGTTGAAATTGACCGAACGAATGCGCCAGCCCTGTTTCGACAACACATCAATTTCCTTTTGCAAACCTTCGCTGCGGTTGGCGCGAACAAATTTGTAGAGACGCTTTTCCGATGCGACATTTTTGCCGAGCAATACGCCGACAAACGAATCTACCGAAAAGAGGCTCTTAATTTCAAAAGCGAAATAAGTTGCCAGCGGCGCGTAGCCGTCGGTAACCGCTTCGTCGAGCAAACCCTGCATTTTCTCGGTCGGGCTTCTGCCGAGACTCACACCGGCTTTGAGCAGTTTGTAATTCGGCGCTGGTTTTTCTTCGCCCGTTACTCGCTCAAGCAGATAAAGGTTTCCAAAGGTCGGAAGATTATAAACCGTATTATCGAACAGCGGATTGCTGTCAATGCCGCTGCCGTAAACGCTGACGACATCGCGGAAATACCAGCCGTTTCTGCTTAAACCGTTTAATCTGTCGTCGGCTTTTTGTCCGCCTTCCGCAAAAAAGAAATTGTAATCGTAGCGGATTTCCCCGTCGAAACGCAGTATTCCGGCAAGCACGGTTTGATTGGCTTTCTCCCGGCTCGTGTCCGCCGCGCCGCTCGGCAAAGCGGTAACTTTATTCAGCCGAAAACCGCGTTTTCCCGCTTCCTTCAATGCGAGCATAAATTCAACGATTGGCTGCGGCGCGACGTATTCATACATCGCCTTCGGTTTCGGAATTTCGATTTTTGTTTCGATGTCCGGTGCGGCTTCCTGCACCGGCGCAATCACGGTCGGCTCGATTGTTTTGCCTGACTGGGCGAAAGCCGTGGTCAATGCCGTGAGAATTACAAAACACAAATTGCTGAAACGCTTTTTATAATGGAGCTTCTTTTTCATATTACTCAACGCTTTTTTTGAAGATTTACGGAGCAAAATAAATTTCGCTTTAGTCTTTACAGGGATTTTTTTTATTCATTCGCATCAATTATATTCAAAAGCCATTTCGCAGACAAGTAAATTTTTGTAAAGCGAATTGATGCTTATTTTCCATAACACAATGTCAACATCGCCGGTAAACATGCAAAATGATGCTCAATTAAAACACCTTTTTGCTATACTGTAAGAACTATGAAAGCCAATTATCTGAAGTCAATATTGTTCGTTATTTCTCTGTTTATTTTGTGTCCCGTTTCCCTGTTCGCGCAGGCGGCGCAGATGCAGAGTGAACTTGCCAAATACATACAGGAAAATTATACAAAGCGCGAGGAAATGATTCCGATGCGCGACGGCGTGAAACTTTTTACTTCGATTTATGAGCCGAAGGATAAATCGCAGAAATATCCGATAATGTTCGACCGCACGCCGTACACGGTTGCGCCTTACGGCACAGATAAGTTTAAAGAATCGCTCGGACCGAATAAATTATTTGCCAGAGAAGGCTATATTTTCGTTTATCAGGACGTTCGCGGACGCTGGATGTCGGAAGGCGAATTTCAGGATGTGCGACCGGACATTGATAACACCGATAAAACGAAAATTGACGAATCAACCGACACTTACGATACGGTCGAATGGCTGATTAAAAATGTCGCCAACAACAACGGGCGCGTCGGAATGTGGGGAATTTCGTATCCGGGATTTTACACTTCCGCCGGAATCATTGATTCGCATCCGGCGATTAAAGCCGCGTCGCCGCAGGCTCCGGTTTCCGATTGGTTTCACGGCGACGATATGCACCACAACGGCGCGTTGTTTTTAGCGCAGAATTACGATTTCTTTGCCTTTTTCGGACAGCCGCGACCGAAACCCGAAACGCCTGAAACGACCGTTGCCAAACGATTTCAAGCCGGAACCGCCGACGGCTATAATTATTTCAAAGATTTGGGCGGACTCAAAGAAACCGCCGACAATTACGAAGCCAAACTCGGCACGCGCATCAAATTCTGGGATGAAATGATGGCGCATCCGAACTACGATCAATACTGGAAAGACCGCAATATTCTGCCGAAATTGAAAAATATCAAAGCGGCGGTGATGACCGTCGGCGGCTGGTATGACAACGAAGATTTATACGGCGCGCTCGCTACCTATCAGCATATCGAACGCCAAAATCCGGGAATTTACAATGTTCTCGTCATCGGTCCGTGGTTTCACGGCGGTTGGGAACGCGGCGACGGCGATTTTCTCGGCACGGCTTATTTCGGCGAGAAAACTTCGCTCTGGTATCAGGAAAAAATCGAACTTCCCTTTTTCAATAAATTTTTGAAAGACAAAGGCGAAATCGCGCAAATCAAAGAAGTCAATTTGTTCAATACGGGCGCGAATAAATGGCAGGAATTTTCGACTTATAATCCGACCAACGGTACGGACACTGCGCTTTACTTAACGGAAAACGGCGGTTTATCATTTGAAATGCCAAAAACAGACGGAATGAACGAATACGTCTCCGACCCGTCGAAACCCGTTCCATACACACAGAAAATCACGCACAATTACCCGCGCGACTTTATGACCGAAGATCAAAGATTCGCCGCGACGCGTCCCGACGTTTTGGTTTATCAAACCGCGCCTCTGACCGAAGATGTGACGGTCGCGGGCGACATCAAACCTGCGCTTTTCGTTTCGTCGAGCGGCACGGACTCGGATTTCGTAGTCAAAGTGATTGACGTATTTCCTGACGATTACAAATATCCCGAAGGCGTGAAACCGCCGGAAACATCGGCTTTTTCGGTGTTTGAACCGGGCGGCTATCAAATGCTTCTGCGCGGTGAACCGTTTCCGGCGCGTTTTAGAAATTCGTTTGAAAAACCCGAACCTTTGAAACCGAACCAAGCCGTGAAAATCAATTACACGATGCCCGGCATTCTGCACACGTTCAAAAAAGGACATCGGATAATGGTGCAAATTCAAAGCACATGGTTTCCACTCGTGGCGAGAAGTCCGCAGAAATTTATGGAGAATTACAAACTTGCAACGGCGGCGGATTTTCAAAAAGCGACGGAGAGAGTTTATTTTGGGGGCAAAAATCTTTCGGCGATAGTTTTGCCAATTACGAAAAAATAAGTCTATGAAAAAATTAATTGTTACCGTTTCATTGATTTCAACCGTTTTCTTTGGCGCGTGTTATAAAGCCGCGCCCAATAACGCCTGGCAGACTGAAACACCGCCGAGCGCGTCGCCCGTTGCGGGAAAATCCGTCGAACCGCCGATTGAAACTGCTAAAACTGGCGATTACGATGCGGCGATGAATTTTTATAATGCCAAGGATTATCCGAAAGCGGCGGCGGAATTTGAAGCGGTCGTCAAAAAAGATGCGAAAAACCAAAAAGCGCATTTTAATCTTGGAAAAAGTTATCAGGCGTTGAAAAAACCTGATGAAGCGGTCGGCGCGTATAAAAAAGCGATTGAAATCAAACCCGATTACGCCGAAGCCAATTTTGAACTCGGCAAACTCTATCTCGATAAAAAAGATTACGAAACGTCGCTTCCCTTTATCGAAAAAGCGGCGAAAATCAATTACACTTCGACCGATTATTTAATTGCGCTCGGCGATAATTACCGTTACTTGAATCGCTGTAATTACGCGGTCGTGCCGTATGGCAAAGTCAACGGTTTCGACGATAAAAACACCGCCGCATATTACGGAATGGGTTTGTGTTATATCGAACTCAAAAACCGCATCGCCGCCGGACAACAGGTTCGCAATCTCGAACAACTCGACAAAACTCTGGCGAAAAAGCTGGCTGACCAAATTCCGAAATAAAAGGAATCGTTGCGTTTTTTAATTCATATTAAAAGCCGAGATTAAACGTCCCGGCTTTTTTAATTTTTTCCGAATCGTTTTTTCGGTGCGATTTTGTTAGATTTCCTATAGTCGAAATTTTTATTTATACGGAGATTTTTTATGCCTTCAACTGCAATTATCAGCGGAATTTTTCTAATCTTAATCGGAATCGCCGGTTACGTTTTCAGCATCGTGGACGGCAACAAAAGCGCGACGGCATTGATTCCCGCCGCGTTCGGTGTGCTGCTTTTGATTCTCGGATTCGTGGCGAAATCAAAGGAAAGTCTGCGAAAACATTTGATGCACGCGGCGGTTATTGTCGGACTCGCGGGATTTTTAATTCCGACAATTCGCCTCGTTTCAAAAATAGGCAGCTTAACAGTTTCGCTCGCTGTTATGTCGCAGGCTTTAATGGCTCTGGTTTGTCTGTTTTTCGTGATTCTCTGCGTTCAGTCATTTATTAACGCCCGCAAAAACCGTATTGATGGAATCTAAATTACCACCGGCAAGCTGATTTCAACCGCCAAACCGTTTTCCGTATTTCGGGCTTTTATCGAGCCTTGATGCGCGTGAACGGCGCGTTCGGCAATCGCCAAACCCAATCCGATGCCGCCGGTTTTTCTTTCCCGCGCCGCATGAACGCGGTAAAACGGGCGAAACAATTTCTCGATTTCCGCTTCGGGAACGCCCGCACCGAAATCACGCACCGAAATTAACGCGCGCTTGCTGCCGTTGGAAAGTTTGACTTCGACCGCCGTTTCATCTTTCGTATAACGCACGGCGTTCCGCAGAACATTTTCAATCGCGCTTCTAAGCAGAATTTCATTGCCGAAAACCTTCACGGGAGTTGTTTCAATAATTTTTACGGCTTTGCCAATCGCCTGCGCTTCAAAATTCGCGTCGGCGACCGTCTGCTCGAAAATCTTCGTCAAATTAATTTCGCGGCGGTCAAAAGTTTCCGAACCGGTTTCGAGTTTTGAGAGAACGAGCAGGCGCGAAATCATTTCGTTAAGCCGGTTCGATTCGGTCTCGATGCGTTCGATCATCGGTTTGGTCGCGTCGTTCGATTTGGCGCGGGCGAGTTCGAGCGCGACATTCATTCGCGCTAGCGGCGACCGTAGTTCGTGGGAAATATCCTGCGTCAGACGCTTTTCCGAAGTGACGAGCGTTTCGATGCGTTCCGCCATTTCGTCAAACTCTCTGGCTAATTCGCCGAGTTCGTCGCGCCGTTTGATATTCAGACGCGTCTGCAAATCGCCTTTGGCAAATTCGCGCGTTGCCCGTCGCAATTTGCCAATCGGCGCGGTCAAATAACTCGCCAGCGCGTAACAAACCAAACCCGCAGTTAAAATTACCGCTAAGATTTGCCAAATCTGCGTCGTCGTCACGGCATACCAATTCGGCACGCGCGGTCGTTCCCACTGCGTAATTAGGACAGTAGATTCGCCGTTAACGAGCGTCGTTTTTCTGCCGATCAGATAATACGTTTCAAAGCGTTCAAATTCGGCTTCGTCGCTCGCCAGAGATTTTTGCAAAGTATCGGAAACATCTATCGGTAAATTGTCGCCGGCAATCTGCTCGCCGCTCGCGCGAAAAAAACCTGCCGCGCTGATGCGTTGGGAACTTTCCAATCTTTTAAGAAATACATCCAAGCCGCTTTTTCCCTGCACTGCATAAATCTGCGCGGCGGTTTGCGCGTGAACGTTCATTGATTCGCCGACGACGACCTGCCATTGCCGCACAATCGGTTCGGTCTGCAAAGTGCGCGTCACCAAAGTCACCGCGCCGACGATCAACGCCATCGCCAGCCAGAACCAGAAGAAAATTTTTAGAAATAATGTCATTTATTTTTCGTTCGGCAAAGTATAAATATAACCGACCGACCGAATTGTTTTGATCCGGTCACTGCCGTCGTCGCGCGTGCCGATTTTTTTCCGCAGATTGCTGATGTGCATATCTAAACTGCGGTCAAACGGCGAAAGTTTTCTTTCCAGAACCGTTTCGCTCAGATCATCTTTTTTGACGACTTTTCCCGCGTGGCGCAGAAGTTCCGCCAGCAAATCGAATTCGACCGAAGTTAAATTTAAATCTTCGTCGGCTCGAAAAGCTGACCGCGCCGAAATTTGCAGTTCAACATCATCAACCTTAAATTTGTCGTCATCAAATTGTTCGGAATCCTTTGGCGATTCGACGCGCCGCAGAATTGCCCGCAGACGCGCCGCAAGCTCGCGCGGATTAAAAGGTTTCGCCAGATAATCGTCCGCGCCCGATTCCAGACCGACGATGCGTTCCGTGTCTTCGCCGCGCGCCGTCAGCATCAAAACCGGAATTTGCGAAGCTTCGCGCAGCTCGCGCAGAACATCAAAGCCGTTTTTGCGCGGCAGCATTACGTCCAAAATCACCAGATCGTGTGCGTTTTCCAGAGCCTTTTGCAAGCCGGTTTCGCCGTCGTGAACGGCTTCAATCTCGAAATCTTCGTTGGCAAGATATTCGGAAACGAGTTCGGTTAATTCCTCGTCGTCGTCAATAATTAAAATTCGGTTCATATTTTCCATAATTTTACCGCAAAACAGTTTGTTTTGATGCGGAAATTATCAATCTTTAATGTGCCTTTACATAAATTTGCAAATCTTTCCCCGTTTTTGCCCGGTGTAATTTGTTAAACTGATTTCGTAAAATTTCAAATCTATGCCGACTAACATTCGACAAATCGAAGACGCGGAACGCGGCAAAATCATTTTGCGCGTGGACGGCGAAATGATGTTCGACGACGCTGTTTTACTGGAAAAAATCGCTCTCGGAATGCGTGAGGAATCGGGCGTAAATTTGACGATTGACCTCGCCGATCTCAATTTTCTCGACAGCGACAGCGCACCGATTTTGAAAAGAATGCAGGAACAGCATAAATTTGAAATCGAAGGTTTAATGATATTTTTGCAAAAAGCGGTCGAGGAAAACGAAAGCCGAAATGAAAATTAAAGAAATCGCTGAATTTTTAAATGGTGAACTTGTCGGCGCGGGCGACATTGAAATTTCGCGTGTCGCCAGTTTGGAAATTGCTGGTGAAAATGAAATTTCGTTCGTCGAGAAGACTGAAACTTTAATCGCAACTGATGCTTCGTGTTTGCTCGTTCCTGAAAACTTCGATGCGGAAATTCATTGTTCATACATCAAAGTAAAAAACCCGAAACTCGCCTTCGCCAAAATCGCCGCGCAACTTCACCCCTTTAGTCGGCGCACTAATAACATTCACGAAACAGCCGTTGTTGCTTCTGACGTAATGGAGTTTCGTGCTTATTTCGTCGGGGCGTTCGTGACGATTGGTGAAAATTGCATCGCTGGCGAAGGCGCACAAATTTTGGACGGCGCACGCATCGGCAACAATGTTTTAATCGGCAAGAATTCCATTATTCATCCGAACGTCGTCATCTACGACAACGTGGAAATAGGCAGCGAGTGCGTAATTCACGCCGGAACAGTCATCGGCGCGGACGGTTTCGGTTTCGTGCGCGACGGCGCGAACGGTTATGTAAAATTTCCGCAGATCGGTACGGTCGTTATCGAAGACAACGTGGAAATCGGGGCGAATTCGTGCATTGATCGCGGCGCGTTGGGCGAAACTCGCATCGGCGAAGGCACGAAAATTGATAATCAAGTGCAAATCGCGCACAACGTCCAAATCGGCAAACGCGTCATCATCGCCGCGCAGACTGGAATTTCCGGCTCGACCGTGATCGAAGACGATTGCGTCATCGGCGGACAGGTCGGAATGGGCGACCACGCGACCGTGAAAACCGGCGCGATTATCGGTTCGCAAGCCGGAGTTTTGCCCGGAAAAATCGTTCGCGCCGGTGTTTGGTGGGGAACGCCGGTGCAGCCGCTCGACGAATACAAACGGCAGAACGCGCACGTTAAAGGAATCGCCCGATTAAAAGACGAAGTTAAGGAATTGAAAAAACAGATTGAGCGATTAAACAAATAACGGGGATTTTGCACAAATATTTGCCGAATGTTAGCATCAACCTGAAACGAATAGGGAGAAATTTTTTATGATTAAATATGCACTTTTAGCCACTTTGAAAGCCAAAGCGGGCAAGGAAACGGAAGTTGAGGAATTTTTGAAAAGCGCGGTTCCGCTGGTCGAAGCGGAAACCGGAACGAAAACGTGGTATGCGATTAAGTTCGACGATTCGACTTTCGGAATTTTTGATACTTTTGAGGACGAAGCGGGACGCGACGCGCATTTGAACGGCAAAGTCGCCGCCGCTTTGTTGGAGAAAGCCGCCGATCTTTTTTCCGAATCGCCTGACATTAAAAAGCTCGACGTTTTCGCCGAAACAGCCGGTTAATCAGTTCAAAAATTAAAATGCGGATTGACTCTAAAATGTCGTCCGCTTTTTTTGTTTGTCAATAAAGTTTCTAAGCGAGAAAATATCGAGTTTCAATGGATTCGCAAAGCGGGCGATTATTCTGAAGTTTGATCAAATCGCGCCGGTTAAAATTTCGCTTGCCTTAATACGAATTTGTGGTATCTTAACAGTCGTCTCTTCCCAACTAACACAGGAGATTTCAATGAAAAAATATTTACAACTATTCGCGCTGCTTGCCGTTGTTTTCGGCACGGCATCAATCAATTTCGCCCAAACGGTCGGCGGCTTTAAGAAAGTTCCGACAGACAACACCGGAGTCGTCGCAGCGGCTAATTTCGCTGTTGAAACGCAAGCCGAAAAAACCGAAGCCGGAATCGAACTCTTGACTGTTCATAAAGCCGAACAGCAGGTCGTCGCCGGAATGAATTTTAAGATGTGTCTGCAAGTCAACGTCGCCGACGGCACCACTGACGATCCGTTCGAGCAGTACGCCAACGTCGTCGTTTACCGCACTTTGAAAAACGAATTTACCCTGAAAAGCTGGTCGGTCGTCGAATCGTGCGATTAATCGAATAATTTTATGAAAAGTAATTTACAAACATTAATCGTTTTCGCCGCGCTTGCCGTAATTTTCATTGGCGCGGCAAATACTTTCGCGCAGACCGAACCTTGCGCCGGATGCTACAGTTCGGCTGACGCAGCCAGTGCCGAAGTCGTCAAAGCGGCAAACTTTGCCGTCAAAACGCAGGCGAAAAAACAAAAGGCGAAAATCAAGCTGGTTAAAATCAGCCAAGCCGAACAACAGGTCGTTGCCGGACTCAATTACAGTCTTTGTATGCAAATCGAAGTTATGGAAAAAGGCAAGAAAATTACCATTCCGCAAACCGTGCAGACGGTTGTTTATCTCGATTTGAAACAAAAATACAAACTGACAAGCTGGTCAATCGCCGCCTGTACCGATGAACCGCCGCCGGTTAAGTCGAACGAATAACGCGCTTTTAACAAATAAGAACGTCAGGCGAAGTTTGATTAACTTTGCCTGACGTTCTTATTTGTTTGACGGGAATAATTTAAGCTCTCCGAGGCATTTAACAAACGATGCGATAATTGGCGGCAACTAATTTCGGGTGAATAACAGTCTGAGATTATTGAGATTAAAAAGTAAGTTTTATTTTTCGATGGAGAAATTATTTATGAATTATAATTATTTCAAGCTTCTATTCGTTCTGTTATGCGGCGCGGCGACGGCTTGCACGATGGTTGAAAGTTCTTCCAGGCGCAGTGGCGCCGTCGAACCGACACCGAAAACGGCATTGGTCGCCAACGCGCCCGCGCCGAAAGGCGGCGAGCAGACTGCTGTTTTCGCGGGCGGCTGTTTTTGGGGTTTGGAAGCGGTTTTTGAACACGTCAACGGTGTCAGCGACGTAACGAGCGGTTATTCGGGCGGCGCGGCGAAAACGGCTGATTACGAAACGGTCAGCGACGGTGAAACAGGACACGCCGAGTCGGTGAAAGTCACCTTCGATCCGTCAAAAGTTTCGTATGAAACGCTGCTCAAAGTCTTTTTCGCCGTCGCGCACGACCCGACGGAACTCGACCGGCAAGGTCCCGACACCGGAACGCAATATCGTTCGGCGATTTTCTACGCGAACGACGAACAGAAAAAAGCGGCGCAGAATTTTATTGATAAATTAACTGCCGATAAAGTTTACGCCAAGCCGATTGTGACGCAAATCACACTGCTCGAAGCCTTTTATCCGGCTGAAGAATATCATCAGAATTATCTCGTGCAGCATCCGAATCAACCGTATATCGTCGTCAACGATCAGCCGAAGGTTGAAAGTCTGCAAAAGCGGTTTCCCGATTTGTACAAGTCAAACTGAATTTTGGCGCGAGCAAATTATTTACGAAAAAAAAGCGGCAGTCAAACGCCGTATTTTTTTGGTTTTAAGTAATATAACAAGCGATTCTCTTGACACTCAGGTTGTCAGAGCGTCAAAATCAAATCGTTCGGTTTTAATTGGAGAATTGCTAAATGAAACAATGCCCGCAGTGCAGCCGCACGTATGACGATTCGCAATCTTTTTGTTTGATGGACGGCACGGCTCTGACCGTCGAGGGCGAGCAGGAAACAGTGGTCAAACCGCAGTTTTCGCCCGCCAGAAAAAGCCGTCTGTTTTTGTGGGCGGCGTTGACGGGTTTAGTTATTCTGATCGGCGGCGTTTCCGTCGGCGGCTATTTAATTTACAAATTAAGGCGAACGAATGTTGATACGGCGGAAAACACGCCGACCAAAGCGAGCGTTTCGCCAACGCCGACCAATTCAGCCACGCCGAAATCCGCGCCGACCGAAAAAACAACTTCGACCGACGAAGATGCGGAAGATGTCACGCCGATAGCTTGGAATACGTCGGCAGTTGCCTTCAAGAATGACATCGGTTCAACTTATAAATTTCGCTGTCCCGAAATCGGCGAAGAACATTCGATTTGGGGCAGCGATGTTTACACGCAGGATTCTTCGATCTGCACGGCGGCAGTTCATGCCGGACTTTTCAGCCTCGAAGACGGCGGCATCGTCACCATCGAATTTCGTCCCGGACGCGCAACCTACGGCAGCACCGTTCGCAACGGCATTAAGTCCAATCCTTACGGCGAATACGAGCGCAGTTTCGTCGTTAGATAGATTAATTTCCGACACGCCAAAAACGCTCAGACGCAGTAATTGCAGATTTATGTAAGCTAAATCGCCTTCTTCGCAACTGAAAAAAGTCGCCAGCCAGAACGAATAATTTGTTCTGGCTGGCGACTTTTTTCAAAACAGAATTGCGCCGAACTTATTGGGAGGAATAGACGAAAGATTTATTTTGAATCAGCATGCCAAACCGTATCGTCAGCATATTGAACGCTTTTAATGATTATTTGCTCGGTGTAAAGCTCGGAAAATTTCTTTCCCGCATCTTTGGCATTAACTGAATCAATGGGCGAAGAAAGCTGTATCATAATCAACTCATCAACTTCACGCGGTTTGAGTTTTATGAGGCTTGTAAATTGATGTCTGCCCGCCTCTTGATTGGTCGTTGAATCAATGAACACATATTCCCAAACCACCTGTTTTATCGTCTTTGCGCCGTTATTCCGCACCTTTATCTTGTAAGTATAAAGAACTAAATCATCAGTAGTCCGACCCCGATTATCAACGCGAAAGCGAACGGGCGGTGCTAACGATGGCAAACCTGCCTGTTGCCTGATGCGATTTTGCTGATTATTGTCCTTTTGGTCTCTAACCTTTTGATTAGCTTCGTTATTAGATTGAAACGGGTCTTCACCAACCGGATTGGAAGACATAGCTGAATTCACCCGCCATTTCTTTTCCAACACCGTTAAACCCGACGAATCGGCTAACGTCTGTGACGATGCTTCGATTGTGAATAAAAGCAATAACAACGACAGATACAAATATTTCATAGTTAACCTCATTGTGTTTGATTTCGGGAAGATTTGATTGCAGTATATTCCTGATTTGAACAATTAGGCAAGACTTTTATTGTATAAGAGCAAGTTTAAATTATCTTAACAAATTCAAAATCGCCTGTGCCGCGCGTTTTGATGCGCCGCCCTTGCCTAATGTTTCGTTCACTTCGCGCAAACGTGCGCGGAACTTACGGTTTGTTTCGGGTTCGAGCAGTCGGAACAGTTCCGCGCTTAAAGTTTCGGGCGTGAAATCGTCCTGAATCAGTTCCGCCGCCAGCCTTTCCTGCGCGATAAGATTTATTAAGCCGAAATGCTCGACCGTAATTATCGGGCGCAGAAGTTTATAATTAAGTGCGGAAGTTTTATAAACAATCGCCATCGGGATGTTTAAGATGCCCGTTTCGAGCGTCGCCGTGCCGCTCGCCACCGCCGCCGCGTCCGAGGCGTTCAGGGCTTCGCGCGTTTCGTTCTGCACGGTAAAAAGATTTTTCGGGACAGCGCGGGCTTTGATTTTCGCCGTCTCGATTTCGTCGAGTTTACGCGTCGGCGCGAGCGTCACGACGAACTGCAAATTCGGCATCACGCTTTCCATCAACGCGGCGGTTTCGAGCAAAACAGGCAGAATCAGCGAAATTTCCTTGCCGCGACTGCCCGCCAGCAGAGAGATTATCAATTTCGACGCGTCGAGATCGTGTTTGCGGCAAAATTCCTCTTTCGACATCGCCGAAGCGACTTCGCCCGCCAGCGGATTGCCGACGTATCCGAACGTGTTCGATACCGCGCCGCGCATACCAATCCTGCTCGAAAGGCAGAATCGTAAGCAGCAAATCAATCGAATTCTTTATTGTTCGAGCGCGATATTTGCGCCACGCCCAGAGCTGCGGCGAGATATAATACACGATTTTCAAGCCGTGTTTTTTGAGCGATTTGGCGAGCTTTAAGTTGAAATCAGGAAAATCTATCAAAACTACCGCGTCGGGCTGACGTTCAATCGCGGCGCGTTTCAGAGTCTGAAAAGTGTTCCAGAACATCGGCAGAGCGCGGGCGATTTCCGGCAAACCGACGATTGCCAGTTCGTCAGCTTTAATTATTGTCTCAACGCCCGCCTCGCGCATTTTCGCGCCGGTCGCGCCGAAAAATTCGAACGACGCGTCGGGCGCAGTTTTGCGCAAAGCATCAACGAGTTTAGCGGCGTGCGCGTCGCCCGAAGCCTCGCCCGCGACGAACATTATTTTGTAAGATTCAAAATTCACGATTCAAAAGTTTGAGTTTCAAATTTCGGCAAAAAAAACCGAATTCCCGATTTTTATTTATGCGAAGTCAACCATTTGCGGCTTTTACGGCATCAAAGCAGAAGTTTTCGAGTTCAAAAATAAATTAAAATTTTCCAGTTGCTTGCCAGACGCATTTATAACCTTTAAAATGCAATGTTTTGTATCACCGGCAATTTTTTATTTGAGAAAGCTTGTGGCTTTCAGTTTCAATACTATATTTATACACGATTTTTCTGGAGGAGTTTGTGAAGTTTCACATTTTTTACACCATCGCGTTTATCGCATTATTGGGCAGTCTGCTGACCGTTTCGGCACAGGTTGATTCGGTCATCGGACAAGTCACCAATTCGACCTCTGAATCTTTCGCCGGCGGCACGAGCGGCGACGGTCGGTTCATCGTTTTTGAATCAACTGCCAACATCGCCACTGAAAACCCGCGCAACACGGACGGCAACCGCGAGATTTTCCTGTTCGATTACGCCCAGCGGCGCATCTTTCAGATAACCAACACGACGAATTTGCGAACCGACCCGACGCTCGGATTTACGCAGGCAAACACCAGAGTTGAAATAGTCAACGTGCGTCCTTCAATCAGCAACGACGGACGATTTATCGCTTTCAGCTCGAACGCGACCATCGCTTATCCGGGAAACGGAACCTTGCCGCCGATTGTCAGTACGACGAATCCGGGAAGCTTTAACGCCGATTCGTTTACGGTCACGACCACCACGCCGACGACAAATTCATTAACCAGCGACGGCAACACGGAAATGTGGCTTTATCAGGTTCCGGCAGTCGCCGCCGCCAGTTTGACTTCGGGCGAAGAAATCGCCGTCACCGATTTGAGCGGCGGAGCTTTTACGCGTATCACGAACACCGTGCCGAGCCGCCTGCCGTCCGCCGGAACCGTTGCCGCGCCGCCGGTCGTCGGCGACGACAACCGCGACGCGAGTATAAATGACGACGGAAATTTTCTTGCCTTCGTTTCAAACCGCGATCTGCGTCCCGACGCGACCTTCGGCAACGCTTCGCCGAATAACAACGACGAGATTTTCACCTACGCGCGACTCGTCAACACCGTCAATCAAATCACTGTCACGGTGCGCGGCACCGTCGTTGACCCGAATATCAACCAGAGTCCGACGATTTCCGGTGTCGGTACGCGCGTGGCTTTTTTCAGCAACGCCAATAATCCGATTCGGGAAATGACGGGCGGAAGCAATCCCGACCGCAATATTGAAATCTTTTACGCTGATCTCGACGGTGCAACCGGCGCGACGACCGCAGCTTCGGTCAAAAAACAGGTCACGACCACAACGCGCAACAATATCGGTGAAATTGTCAACATTTTAGATCCCGGCAGACGTATGAGCCGTGACGGACGCTATATCGCTTTCGATTCATTTGCCGACTTAGCCGCCGAAAACAGCGGCGCGAATCAAACCGGTTTTGCGCTGTTTGTTTTCGACGCGAACACTCCGGTCACTACGCCGCCAACCAATTCGTTTCGGCGCGTCAGCCCGCGCAGCGATGCCGATGCGGGCGCATCAGGCGGCGACATTGCCCATTATCCCGGATTTACGGATAATTCATCGACCGGAACGCCTTCGACCTTAATTTTCGGAACGCGCGAAAATATCACTTCCGCCGGAACTGTTGCGACGAGCAACGAAACGGGTCTGAATCCGGATGTGGTTCGACCGACCCAGCTTTACACTTTTAATCTGGCTTCGCCGATGGCGGCTGCGCCTTATACGCGTTTGACCAAACTTCCGAATCCAAATACCTTTATTGCTTCGACACAGGCGTTGACGACTAATTCGCGCCAACGCTTTTCGTTCAATTTATCTTTGACCGAAGTCGGAACGGGCAATAGCGATTTGCAGAGCGAAGTTTTCTATTATTTGCTTCCGACAGCTTCGCTTCCTTCCGCCGCAAATTTTACTTATTCGACCGGCGCAAGCGGCTTGCCGGTTTCCGCATCGCCTGTTCCGACACCGACGGCGACACCGACTCCAAGTCCGACTCCGAGCGTTTCGCCGACTCCGACAACGCCGCCTGCCGTGCAGGGAGTTTCGCCCGGAATGCTGGCGGTTTTAAATTTTTCGGCGAACGTTGCCGAGCTTATTACCGCGCGAACGGCTGTCGGATCAATCTCCAGAAGTTTTACATTGCCGATTCAGTTAAGCGGTGTGACATTAACGATTAACGGCGCGGCAGCCGGATTAAAGTCGGTCAGAAAAGGTCAGATAGTTTTCGTTGTGCCGCCCGGATTAGTTGCTGTTGATAATAACCCGACCGTTTATCCGGTGGTGATAAATAACAATGGAACTGTCCTGAAAGGTTCGATTACCATCGTTCCGGCACGTCCTGATATTTTCGTTTTTCCGCCGTCAATCGCGCCGGTCGGAAATCCGCCGCGACCGGGAATCGGCATCAATCGCGCACAGATTTACGATGCGACGAATTCTGTTCTGCGCACGGAACCGTTTAATATTACAACACGCAAAATTAAGGGCGGCTTGCGCGTGCCGACCGTTTTCAGATTATATTTGACCGGCTTAACCTTTCCCGCCGCAAATATTACAGTGCGTGTCGGCAGTTTTCCGCCCACTGTCGCTCCGGTCGTAACCAGCGGTGCGATTCTGCGCGAACCGGGCGTTTATTCAATTGACTTTACTCTACCAGCAGCGTATCAGGGTTTGGGCGATGTGCCGATAATAGTTTCGACAACCATTAACGGCGTGACTTATTCGAGTCGTCTCGACGATACCGCGCCGAGATTTAGAATCTTGTAGAACTTAAAAAAACGACCGCATTCAGAAGCCGTTTAGTTCAACTTTCAGGTTAAACTAAACGGCTTTTTTTACTTTGCCGCCTTTCCACTTTCACGCTTTTATCTTATGATTTAAGGATATATTGAATTTAAGTGGTAATTTTTTTCAGAAATCTATTTCGTTTCGATATTTCTTTTTATATAGAAATTTTTCTTTTTCAAATTATCCTTTTTAGGAGCAAATTAAAAAATTATGTCAACAAAAGATGTTAATACGATGAAAATTGCGCCGAAAGTGTGGCGCAACGGTGAGTTTATTGATTGGGACGATGCCCGCGTTCACGTTATGACGCACGCGATTCATTACGGTTCGAGCGTTTTTGAAGGCATTCGCGCCTACAACGACCGAGCGCGGCACGGCGATTTTTCGTCTGACCGAACATATCCAGCGGCTTTTAAATTCGGCAAAAGTTTATCGTATGGACAGTCAAATTCAGACCGCGAGGAAATCTGCAATGCTACGGTTGAACTCGTGCGCGACAGCGGAATGGACGAATGCTTATATTCGCCCGGTGATTTTTCGTGGTTTGAACGAAGATAAACCGGCGTTCGGCGTTAATCCGTTTCCGAACCCGATTGACTGTTATATCGCGGCGTGGGATTGGGGAAAATATCTGGGCGAAGAAGCTTTGGAAGCGGGCGTTGACGTTTGCGTTTCGAGCTGGACGCGCATCGCCTTCAAACTCCCTTCCGGCGGTTGCCAAAGCCGGCGCGAATTATATGAATTCGCAACTTATTAAAATGGAAGCGATTCTTGGCGGATTTTCCGAAGGCATCGCGCTCGACGATCGAGGTTATGTTTCCGAAGGTTCGGGCGAAAATCTGTTCGTCGTCAACAACGGAAAATTGATTACGCCGCCGCTCGGAGCTTCGATTTTACCGGGCATTACGCGCGATTCGGTGATTCAAATCGCCAGAGAATTAGGCATCGAAGTCGTCGAAACCACAATCCAGCGTGCCGCCTTGTATTTAGCCGACGAACTGTTTTTCACCGGCACGGCAGCCGAAATCACGCCGATCCGTTCGGTTGACCGCATCACGGTCGGCGCGGGCAAACGCGGCGACATTACCAAACAATTGCAGGACGTTTACTTCGACGTAATTCACGGCAGACGACCCGCGCCGAACAACGCGCCGTGGCTGACTTATGTCAACGACACCGAAGAAAAAAAAACGGCGACCGCAGCGTCTAACGACAAATAAAAGTTCAACATTTACAAAACTCAAAAACTCGCGTCAAGAAATAAATTGATGCGAGTTTTTGGCGTTTGCAGTTCAAACTTTATACTTAAAATATGACTGCGAAAAAATTCATCCTCGAAATAACCGTTTTCGTTTGCGGCGCACTTGTAATGATTTACGAGATTATCGGCTCGCGTCTGCTTTCGCCGTATATCGGCGCGTCAACTTATGTCTGGACGAGTTTGATCGGCGTGATTCTCGGCGCGCTCAGTTTGGGTTATTGGCTCGGCGGCAAAATCGCGGACAAGCGTCCTGAAATCAAAGTTCTCGCCTTTACGCTTTTTCTCGCGGGCGGTTTAGTTTCACTGACGATTTTGCTGAAAGATTTGATTTTATCGGCAATCGCGCAGATGTCTTTCGGTTTGGAAATAAAATCAATCGCCGCCGCGCTTTTACTGTTCGCGCCCGCCAGCGTTTTGCTCGGTTTCGTCACGCCGTATGCGGTCAAATTAAAAATCACCACGCTCGACGACGCGGGGAAAACCGTCGGCAGACTTTACGCGCTTTCGACCGTCGGCAGTATTTTGGGCACTTTTCTCGCCGGTTTCGTTTTGATTCCGTTCGTCGGCAGCGAGAAAACTTTATATATCATCGGTGCGTCGCTCGTCGCGCTTTCAATTACACTTGCGCCGTTCGCCGCATCACGCTTTTAACATCGCCGTCCTGGTTTTGTTCGTTTTCGCCGTCGGTTTAACCGAAGCGAAAAATTATTATTTGCTTCAAGACGAATGATTTTCACGACATTGATACCGAATACAGCCGCGTGCAGATTTTCAAATCCGTTGACCCGAAAACAAAACAACCGATTCGCGCGATTCGCCACCGACCCGTATTTTGTTCAATCGGCAATCTTTCTCGATTCGGACGCGCTCGTTCTGGATTATGCGAATTATTATCACCTGCTGAAATTTTTCAAGCCGGACTTTCAAAAAACTTTGATTATCGGCGGCGCGGGATATACTTTCCCGTCGGATTATTTGAAAAAATATCCGCAGGCGACGATTGATGTCGTCGAAATTGACCCGCAAATGACGGAAATCGCCAGAAAATATTTTCGCCTTGAAGACGATCCGCGCTTGAAAATCACGCATCAGGACGGCAGAGTTTTTTTGAATCAATTGGCGAATAATCAATACGACGTAGTTTTGATGGACGCTTTCGGCTCGCTTTTTTCCGTGCCGTTTCAACTCACGACGGTCGAAGCGGTCGAAAATATCAGCCGCGTTTTAGCTGACGACGGCGTGGTGATTTTCAATCTCGGCGGCGCGATCAAAGGCGACGCGGCGAAATTTCCCCAAGCCGAACTGAAGACTTACAAACAAGTTTTCCCGCAGGTTTATTTGTTCAAAATAAATTCCGAATACACCGACGAGCGACTGCAAAACTTAATCATCATCGCTTCCAAAAACAAAAACGCCGCCCTTTTGAAGAGCGGCGACGCGGCAACATCCAAACTTCTCGAACACGTTTACAAAGGCGAAACTAATACCGAAATCCAAATTCTCACCGACGACCTCGCGCCGGTCGAATATTACAATTCAGCCGCCCAACGCGCTTACCGTCCGGCAAAATAATAGAAAATCGCTAAATGATGCAATAGTTCGTGTTAAAACCGATTCGGCAAGCTCGTCCAAGCCCTCGGCAAGCGTCCACAAGCCTCCGGCATGCGTCCACAAGCCCTCGGCAAGCGTCCACAAGCCCTCGGCAAGCGTCCACAAGCCTTCGGCATCAGTTCTCAAGCAATCGGTAAGCGTCTCCAAGCCTTCGGCATCGGTTTCCAAGCTGTCGGCATCGCCTCTCAAGCCTTCGGCATCGGTTTCCAAAGGTTCGGCATTGATTTCCAAGCCTTCGGCAAGCATTATCAACCGTTCCCGCACAAAAGTAGTGTTCTGATGTTCCAGTGCTATAATTTAATGGTCGCCAAAAATGACTTTTTTACCGATGGTTTATAAAATTTTCTGCTTATGAACGAAAAAATTCCCTTTAATCGAGAAGAATATTACGGACTTCAGTTTAGATGGTTCGGGTTTGATAGCTCAGGCAACATCGCTCAATTTCTGTCTGGTGATTTGCCTATTCCAAACCAACTTTTTTCTGATGAGTTAAGATACAGAGAGTTGGCTAAATACTTCTCAAACTTGAATAAAACGACAAATTCTAATTTGATTGATACTTTCGCTAAAATGAAAGCTAAAGGGAAATGGAGATTTCCAAGGTTCCTTGCAGACAGCCGAAAAAGGATTGTATGCCTTTCACGAATTAAACACTTTTGATGAAGGTAAAATTATCGAGGGATATTATTTAGTAGCAACGCCGGAAACTGCTTTAACTATGGCTGAATTACCAGTTAAAATTCAAAAGATAATAGAGCCATATTGCTTTCCAGTGAATTTTTTAAAGACCAGGACGATAAACGTTACACAGTTTTTCCAGTGTGATTGATTTCCTTTTCACCGTCTCAAAAATGCTTCTTTTTGAACAAATAAATATCCTTAAACAATCCTTGTTTATTCTGTTATCCCTGTTAAATTTTTTGGTCGTGTAACAGAAAAGATGCGCCTTATCAGAAGCCCGCGCGTGAGCAAGGGCGGAACACGTGACGTTGAATGTTCCGCCCTTGCTCACGCGCGGGCTTCTGACATTTCTTAGACAGCATCTTTTGTTACACGACCAATTCTTTTATCTCAAACCCTGCCCGATTTGCTGTGTGCCGAACGTGCCGATGCCGTTTAATTTGAAGCTGAAAACGAAACGGTTTTCACGCCGCGCGCCGACGTTGAAGGTCGAATATTGCGCGGTCACGGCGCAGCAGTCGAAGGCGTAACCGATGGTTGAAAGCGTCGAGATGAGCGGCGAACCGCGCACGCCGCGCCGGTTTTCAAAATCGAAAAACAGCGAACTTCCGGCGTAATAACCTCTATCGCGGTTGCCGGCGAAAACCGAAGGACTCCACTGCGAACCGCGCAGAGTTCCCGGTTCTTTGCCGAACGCGTTGCTGTATCGCTGAAGCGAAGGAATCAATGATAAAGCGCGTGTGTAATAAAACGTCTGAAAGATTTTCAAAAGCGGTTTGTCATAACCGACGGTTGCCGAAATGTCGCGCAAATCGCCGGTTTGCGTGTCAACGTCCATTCGTGTGTTGATAAAAACCGTGCGCTGCGGGCGATAAGTTGCGTCAATATTGATCGGCGAAAAACGCCGCGGAACGCCGCCGAACGTATAAAACGAAAGCGCGGTTAAAGGTTCGATTTGATTGCGTTTTCCCGGCGTTAGCGCGTTGCCGAAAGTCTGATCGAAAAAATATTTGCCGCGAACTGTGACGGTAAAAACCTCATACGGCTGAATAGATAAAGGGTCTTTAAC
Source organism: Pyrinomonadaceae bacterium (assembly GCA_963761145.1). Lineage (GTDB taxonomy): Bacteria > Acidobacteriota > Blastocatellia > Pyrinomonadales > Pyrinomonadaceae. The sequence goes on along the minus strand of CAVXFU010000008.1, from coordinate 6,731 downwards.
GCTCGAAGGATTTTCGCGCAGAAGTTTGCGGGCTTCTTCGGTAACGGCTTCGGTGTAGCGGCGCGTAAAAAGACGATTCGTCAATCCGTATTCGATTTCGTTCGTATCGGTCGCCGTATCCTGATAATCAAAGCGGATAATTTTGTTGAAATTATCCACGCCGCTTATCAAACGATAAGTCAGATACGGTTCAATCGTATGGCGAAAACGAAACGCTCCCGTGTCGCTGTAATAATTTTTTGCCAGCGCGACGGGTCGAAAATCAAGTTCGAATTCGCCATATTTTCTGGTAACGCTTTGCCCGATAACGCGCCGCATATCGTTAAACGAATCCGAATAATACGTCAAACGCATTCCGCCGGTCGCCGTCACAGTGAAATATTTCGTGTTGAGCGGAACAGTGATTTGCGGATGAATATCAATGCGCTGGACAAATTTGTTGGTGCTGACCGGATCGTTGCCGGTCAGTATTTTATACAGCATGACATTTTCAACCGCTTCGCGGCGCGACACGCCTTCAAAAGCCGTCTTGAATGAAAAATAAACGCCTTTCAAAAACGGAATTTCGCCCGGATGTTTGTCAAAATTAATTCCCGGCAAATTGGTCGTTTTGATGCGAAGATTCGGAATCGAAATTACTTCCGAACGCGCTCGCGCATTAAGTGTATAACTGTTCCAGCTTTTATTGATATACACCTGCGAAACCTCAATCGGCGAAATAATCTGCTGAATGCCGTCGGAGAAAACCTGCCGGAAATCGAGATTTGAAGTCAGGCGAACGTCGGCGACGGCGGTGTAGCCGTTCTTAAAATAATGAACGCCGTCGGCGTAAATCAAAGTTCCGCCCTGATTCGGGTTATCCGCGCTTTCCGCCTCGCCGAAAATGCGGTCTTTCACCGCGTAAAATCCGAAATTGAAATACGAGCGCGAATTGGCGCGGCTGCGAAAATCCAAACCGTAGCCGATGCCGCGCGAAGCATATAAATCGGCGCGAAAAGTCACGTCCGCGCTTTCGCCCAAAGTTTGATAATAAGCCGTATTGAGGCGAAAACCTTTGTTGGCGGAAAACCCGAAACTCGGTGTCAGAAAGCCCGATTGCCGGTCGCGTTTTTTTATCGGAATCGAAGCGTAAGGCAGCGGAATAAGCGGAATGTCTTTGACGCGAAATTTGGCGTTGAAAAGTTTGATTTTATCGTTCTGTTTGATGATGGCTTTGCCCGCCGTAAAGCTCCATTTCGGCACATTATCTTCGCAGGCGGTAAATTTTCCGTTGATGACGACGACTTCGTTTTCGCCGACGCGTTCAACGCGGTCAGCCGTGAAATAAATCACTGTGCCGTCGTTCGTTTGATTGGTGAAACCGGTTGATTCAACGAAAAAACCGAGCTTTGTCGTATAGTTAAATTCGCCGCGCGAACCGGTAATCCGCTGGTCGTCGCCCTGATCGAAAACCACGCTGCCTTCGGCGACCATTCGGCGTTTCCGCTTCGTAAATCGTAATTTTATCGGCTTGCATACGATAAATTCCGTAACGTACATCAACGTTGCCCGAATGAACGACGATGCGCTTGCCGTCTGCGCCTTCGACCGTCTGCCTGTTTGAATAAACAACCAGATCACCGTCGCCGCCTTCCGGTTTGTAGCCGGAATTTTGCTTTGATTTCGGAGCTTTGATGTCCTGTTCCGGCGAAACCGGATTAACGTTCGGCTGATCGGTCATCGGATCGGCGATTTGTTTCTCGACCGGATTCGTCTGCTGTCCGCTGACTGACGACGGCGAACAGAAAAATAATCCAGTAAAATGTATTTTAAAGATTTATGAAGATGCATCGGATTTACTACAAGATAAATTTGATGCTATCACGAAAATAGTTGAAAATTAAAGGTCTAGAAAATTTAGCCACAGACGACACGGAGAAAGCGGAGAAAAAAACAATGCTTGAAAAATGCCGACATTCTAAATTCGCAAGAAATCTCTGGATTTTATCTGTGATCCTCTGTGGCAAAAATAGTATGAAACCAAATGTTTTAATTGTCGAAGACGAAGAATTGATGCGCTCGATTTTGCGGCAGTTGCTTGAAACTGAAGGCTTTACCGTTTTGACCGCCGACAGCGCGGAAAACGCTCTGGAGATATTTTCCGCTAACGATGTCGCCGTAACTTTGACCGATATAAAAATGGCGGGAATGGACGGACTTGAACTGCTCGACCAAATTAAACGCGTTGACGGCGAAGCGTTAGTGATAATTATGACGGCGTATTCGTCGGTTGATTCGGCAATCGCCGCGCTTCGGAAAGGCGCGTATGATTACGTCACAAAGCCTTTTGTCAACGAAGATTTGCTGCAAACCGTCCGCAACGCGATTCGGACAAAAGAACTTTTCAGCGAAAACCGTGCACTGCGCCGCGAACTCGACCGTCATTATAATTTTTCGGAAATCATCGGCACGAGCGATGCGCTGCAGACTGTTTTTCGTCTCGTCGAAAAAGTCGCCGACACGAACGCGAGCGTTTTAATCGAAGGCGAATCGGGAACGGGAAAAGAATTAATCGCCCGCGCAATTCATTATAAAAGCCGCCGCGCCGCCAAACCGTTTCTCGCCGTCAACTGCGGCGCACTGCCGGAAAGTATTCTCGAAAGCGAACTTTTCGGACACACCAAAGGTGCGTTCACCGGCGCGACCGGCGACAAAAAAGGTTTGTTTCGTTCGGCTGACGGCGGCACGATTCTGCTCGATGAAATCGGCGAAATGCCGCAGGCTTTGCAGGTCAAACTTCTCCGCGCTTTGCAGGAACACGAAGTTACGCCGGTCGGCGCGAGCATTCCCGTGAAATTCGACGCGCGAATCGTCGCCGCGACGAATAAAAATCTCGAAAATGAAGTTTCGGAAAATCGTTTCCGCGAAGATTTGTTCTATCGCCTGAACGTCATCGAAATCAATCTGCCGCCGCTTCGTGCCAGACGCGAAGACGTTCCGCTGCTCGCCAAACATTTCATCGCGCGATTTCGCCAAAGAACAAAATACGCCCGAAAAAAGCATTTCGCGCGAAGCGATGTCCGCGCTCGTCAATCACGAGTGGCAAGGCAACGTCCGCGAATTACAGAACGCGGTCGAACGCGCGTTTATTTTGAGCAGCGATGAAATTGAAGTCGAAAATCTGCCGCACGAAAATCCGTTTGGGTGCAGCGAATAATTTCGAGATGCGCGACCCGGAAGGCTTGCGTCCGACTTTAGAAGAAATGGAACGCCGCTATATTTTGGAAATATTAAAATCGGTCGGCGAAGAAAAAACCGCCGCCGCCGAAATTCTCGGCATTGACCTTTCGACGCTTTACCGCAAACTGAAAAGATATGAAGAAACTTGAAGTTAAAACGTCGTCAATTCCAGCACGAAATAATTCGTATCGTTAATTCGCGTCAAGCGTCCGTTAATGTAAGGCGTTTGATAAAAATCGTCGGCGGCATAAGTCGCGCCTTTTAAGAATTGGTCGCCGGTCAGACGACTTTGGGCGATAAGTTCTTCGGGAAACCAGTTTTCTGCGTCAATATCGCTCGGCACGGCGGCTCTGTATTTTTCGGCTTGGGCGATGACTTGCGCGGCGTTTTCGCCGGAAAATTTCAATACCGCGACGAATTTTTTCTCGTTCGGCGCAGGCACGCGCGGTTCGCTGTTTTTAGAATTCAGATTAGTTTCGCTGTAAGTCGCTTCTTCGGGCAAATGATTTAATTTGATGATTTTAACGAGCGTTTCGACATTATCCTGCGGAATAATCTGAGCCGCCGAATTAGCGTTTGACAAAAAATTGGCGTTGGCGGAATTGCTGTTCGTCGGTCCGGTTCCCGAACACGCATTCAGCAATAAAATTATCGAAAGAAAAATTAAATTTGTCTTGAGTCGGGAAACAAGCATTTCGCCATTGTAGAAATTTCGGCAACTGAATGCAATTGCGGGTTTTCTCATTGTTCCAAATCCGTTTACAATGTAAATTACGAAAATGTTGCTTCTGCTGCGCCGCATTCGCGCCTTTATCATCCGCGATTTCCAACTTGCCTTGTCGTATCGCGTCGAATTTTTCATCCGTTTGCTGTGGATTCTCGGCATCGTCACGACTTTTTATTTTATTTCGCGCATTTTTGCGGGCTTTCCGCTCGCCAAATATGAACAGTGGCAAAATCCACTGCTCGCGTGGCTGACGGGAATGGCGATGCTCAATTATTTTCTCGTCGGCTTTTCCGCACTCGCCAACGCGATTCGGCAGGAACAGATGCAGGGCACGCTCGAATCCGTTCTGCTGACACCGATCAGTGTGCCGACGGTCATCGTTTCAAGCTCGGCGTGGGCGTATGTTGACGCGACGTTTAATTCGTTTCTTTACTTGTTTTTCGGCTGGCTTTTCTTCAACGTGCAGTATCAGGGCAATCTTTTTCTCGCGCTCGCGTTTTTGATTTTAACGACGCTCGTTTTGGCATCTTTGGGAATTTTATCGGCGAGTTTTACGATGTCTTTCAAGCGCGGCGACCCGTTTGCGATTCTGCTCGGCGCGGGAACGGCACTTTTTTCCGGCGTGTTTTATCCGAAGGAAATGCTGCAGGAAGCGTTAGGCTCGACCGGCGGCAAAGCCCTTTCGTATATCAACCCGTCAACGCACGGACTCGACGGCATTCGCGGCGTTTTGATCGAAGGCAAATCGTTCGGCGAAGTGCAGAATTCTTTTTTTATACTGCTTATGTTTCTAATCGTTTTGCTTCCCTTCTCACTCTGGGTTTTCGGACGTGCTATCAAACGCGCCAAACGCGAAGGCAGTTTGATCCAATACTAAGTCGCCTCGAACGACATCTGTGTTTTCGGGTCGGATGGTTGTGTTTTTGTATCAGACATCTGTTTTTCTCCATCAGACACCTGTGTTTTTGTATCGGACTGTTGTGTTTCTCCGTCTGATACCTGTGTTTCTCCGTCTGATACCTGTGTTTTTCCATCAGATACTTGTTTTTCTCTATCTGTCATTTGTATTTTTGTATCGGACACCTGTTTTCCTGTATCTGACATTTGTTTTTCCGAATCGGTAAACAATTTTAATTCGTTGAACGACTGTTTTTTCACCTGATAAACAATTGAAAATAAAATCCGGCGACCCAAAGCCTTCAGTCCCGTAAATAATCGGTCGGTTTGCTATAATTTGACGCGAGGTAAAACATAATGACGGCACAAACAGAACGGCGCAAACAACCGCTTGTAACGAGCGAAGATTATATAAATTCCCTGCGCGGGCGCAATCTAAAAGTTTATTTTTCGGCGAATTAGTCGAAGATATCGTCGAACATCCGATGATTCGTCCGAGCATCAACGCCGTCGCCGAAACTTACGATTTAGCCGAGCGCGAACCGGATTTGGCGACCGCGACTTCACATTTGACGGGCGAAAAAATTAATCGTTTTTTAAATATCGTGATGGACAGAGATAGCGTCGTTTTGCAAAACAAAATGCAGCGTCGTTTGGGACAATTGACCGGAACGTGCTTTCAAAGATGCGTCGGAATGGACGCGCTCAATTCTTTGTATTCGACGACGTTTGAGATTGACGAGAAATTTGAAACGCAATATCACGAACGGCTCAAAGAATTTATCGTCGAAGTGCAGACAAACAATTTAGTAATCGGCGGCGCGATGACCGACGTGAAAGGCGATAGAAGTTTATCGCCGCACGAACAAGCCGATCCTGATTTGTTTGTTCACATCGTCAAACGCACCGACGAAGGCGTTTATATTTCCGGCGCAAAAGCGCATCAAACGGGCTGTTTAAATTCGCATTGGCTGATCGTGATGCCGACGATGCGTTTGACGGAAAACGATAAAGATTACGCGATTGTCGGCGCGATTCCGGTCGAAGCGGAAGGCATCACATACATTTACGGTCGCCAATCTTGCGACACGCGCGCGATGGAAGGCGGCACGATTGACACGGGAAATAACACTTACGGCGGACAGGAAGCGATGGTTATTTTCGAGAATGTTTTCATCCCGAATGAACTGATTTTTATGGACGGCGAAACGGATTTCGCGTCAATGCTGGTCGAAAGATTCACCTGTTATCACCGCCGTTCGTATGTCTGCAAAAGCGGTCTCGGCGACGTGATGATCGGCGCGGCGGCGCAGATCGCCGAATACAACGGCGTGGAAAAAGTCTCGCACATCAAAGACAAACTCGTCGAAATGACGCACCTCAACGAAACGATCTACGCGACCGGAATCGCGTCGAGCTATCAATCGAAACCGACGAAAAGCGGCGCGTATCTCAACGACGATATGATCGCCAACGTCTGCAAACATCACGTTACGAAAATGCCCTACGAAATCGGACGGCTCGCGCAGGATTTAGCGGGCGGCTTAGTTGTAACGCTTCCATCGGAAAAAGATTTCCGCAGCGCAGAAGTCGGGCATCTTCTGGAAAAATACTTAAAGGGGCGCGCCGACGTTTCGACCGAAAACCGTATGCGGATTTTACGTCTGATCGAAAATATGACGCTCGGCAGAAACGCCGTCGGCTATCTCACCGAATCAATGCACGGCGCAGGCTCGCCCCAAGCCCAACGCATCCAAATCGCCCGCCAAATGCAGATCGAATTCAAAAAAGGTTTAGCGCAGAGATTTAGCCGGAATTGACGAGCGCGACAAGGAAAAATTATCGAGCGAGATTGCCGATTATTTTGGTAAAGTTTTTGATACGGAAG
>CAVXFU010000007.1:0-752977 GCA_963761145.1 Pyrinomonadaceae bacterium | reverse complement strand
AAACGTGGGAACTGACGAATCTTTCCGCGCTCAAAACGGGCGACGCGGTAAATCTCGAAGCTGATGTCATCGCCAAATACGTCGAACGCATCTTGCTTTACGGCAAAGGCGAGGCGAAAAGCGAGGCGATTACGGTGGAGAAATTGAAGCAAACTCGGATTCGTTTGATAAATATTTGTGACAGATAAGGAAATTTCAAATATGCGGCGACTGATTTTCAGCTTTAGCGTTTTGGCAATTTTACTTTTCGCGGGGCTTGGTCAGCCCGTAAACGCGCAGATTACCACGCGCGGAGTTCGCGCCGACTTTGACGGCGACGGCAAATCGGACATTTCGGTTTTCCGACGCTCGACCGGCGAATGGCACGTTTTGAAAAGTTCGGGCGGAACGCAGTCAATTCAATGGGGGGCGCGACGAACGACCGAATCGTTCCCGGCGATTTTGACGGCGACCGCAAGACGGATTTTGCGGTTTATCGTTTCGGCGATTTCATCAACAATTCGTTCAACAGTTATTTTTATATTCTGCGTAGTTCGGACAACAATTTTCAAGCGCGTCAATGGGGCAGAGCGACCGGATTTACCGCTCATATTCCAACGATGCCTGCCGATTTCGACGGCGACGGCACGACGGATTTGAGCGTTTATGAGGTAGGAGATTTATCCCGTCGCAAGGACGTTTTGAGATTTTACAAAGCTCGAACGACGCGGCGACCTCGACGAATTGGGGCGACAATATTGATTTGCGCGTTCCTGCCGACTTTGACGGCGATGGCAAAGCGGACGTGGCGGTTTTCCGAAATTACAGTTTTATAAGTGAGCCGAATCGCGGCTTTTGGTACGTTAAAGCTCGAACAACGCCGTTAGAGTCGTGCGCTTCGGGATGCTGAATGACATTCCTGTCCCCGCCGATTATGACGCGACGGCAAAGCGGACATCGCCGTTTATCGCCCGTCAACAGGCGTGTGGTATCGCATCAACAGCACCGACAATTCATTCGCCGCCGTGCAGTTCGGCGCGACGGAAGACAAACCCGTTCCCGCCGATTACGACGGCGGTAAAAAAACGGACATCGCCGTGTTCCGCCCGTCAACCGGCGTGTGGTATCTGCAAAAATCAACCGAAGGCTTCGCCGCCCAACCGTTTGGCACAGAAGCGGCTACACACCGATTCCGGCCGCGTTCGCCGTCGAATCGGGATTCTCTAAAGTTTCGCTATTCAACGCGAAAGCGTATCAATATCACAATTTTATTGAGTTTTTTGTAAAAAATGTGGACATTGACCCAATTATCAAAATGGTTTTCCGCGACAATGCCGCCGTCCGCGCCGAATGGATGTCCGCTTCGCCCGTCGCGCGTCGCTAAGGAAAAACGGGCGTAAAATTTCAGGCAGTGAACTAAAAGTAATGCTGAGAAGTTTTTATCAATTGCCACTAGCTTTAGCTAGTGGATAAGATGAGCCTGTTGTCCGGCTTTAGCCGAATTCCAATTATCAAATATTCCTCTTTGGCTTTAGCCCAATTGCGCTAAAGCGGTAAGGAATAAAGTTCAAACAGAAGTTCGGCTAAAGCCTTTTGTCATTTATCAAACTTATCCACTAGCTTTAGCTAGTGGCAATTGAGACAGCATCACTTTTAGTTCACTGCCAAATTCAATTAAATGATTATCCAAGCCAAAACCGCCGAACAGATCGAACAGGCGCGAATGCTGTTCCGCGAATACGAGCAATGGCTCGATGTTGATTTGTGCTTTCAGTCGTTCGAGGAAGAACTCGAAAATCTGCCGGGAAAATACGCCGCGCCTTCGGGCAGATTGTTTTTAATCGAGGTTGACGGCGCAACGGCGGGCTGCATCGCTTTGCGAAAGTTCGACGACGAAATCTGCGAGATGAAACGCTTGTTTGTCCGCGACGAATTTCGCGGCACGGGCGCGGGCAGGCAGTTGATTGAAAGATTGCTGGAAGCGGCGCGGGAAATCGGTTACAAACGCCTTCGGCTCGACACTCTGCCCGACAAAATGCCGAAAGCCGTCGCGCTTTACAAGCATTACGGCTTTCGGGAAATTGATTCGTATTACAAAAATCCGCACGAAACGACGCTGTTTATGGAAAAGATTTTATAAATCAGAAGCCCGCGCGTGAGTAAGGGCGGAACACTCAAGTTTGAATGTTCCGCCCTTGCTCACGCGCGGGCTTCTGATCGTTGCCGACGCGTTTGATTACTTCACGATTTTGCGCGGAATTTTCTCGTCCATCATCGCCGTTTGATAGACGAACGCCGCCATAATCGTCGCCGCCTGTTTCATATCTTCGGCTGAATGCGGTCGTAATTGTCCTGATTCGAGTGATGTGTGCGCGTGTCGTATTCGATTTCGTCCTGTATGAACTGAAATCCGGGAAGTCCGATGCGGTCAAATGATAGATGATCCGTTCCGCCCGTGTTGCTCAAGGTTATAGTCGTCGCGCCCATATCTTTGAACGGTTCGAGCCACGCTTTGAAAATCGGCGCGACGGGCGAATTGCCCTGCATATAAACGCCGCGAATTTTGCCCGTGCCGTTGTCGAGATTGTAATAAGCCGAAAGTTTTTCATATTCCGCGCTTTAACGATTCGGGTTTCGCCTGCTCGCCGCCGACCATCGCCGCCATCATATTGCCGCCGCCTTTCATTTCGCCGAAATGCTGTTTGACGTATTCCTGCGAACCGTAAAGCCCTTGTTCTTCGCCCGACCAGAGCGCGACGCGAATCGTGCGGCGCGGTTTTAAACCCGATGCCTGAATGATTCGCGCCGCTTCCATCGCGACTGCTACTCCCGCGGCGTTGTCGGTCGCGCCGGTTCCCGAATGCCACGAATCCATATGTCCGCCGAGCATCACGACTTCATCTTTTAATTTCGGATCGCTGCCCGGAATTTCCGCAACCGTGTTATAGGCCATCTCGTCGTTATCGTTATACTGCGGCTTGAATTTTAACCGTCATTTTCAATTTTTCGCCCTGTCGAATCATTCTGACGAGGCGATTGTAATCTCGGTCGCCATCGTCATCTGCGGAATCATTTTGCTTCGGCTTCTTTTTGCCACGGTTGGAGACGCTTGCCGGTGAAATATTCCTAAATCGTTTTCGGAATTTCCTGTGCGACGCTCGCCTGCGCGACGAAAATCGTTCCGCCGCTGCCGCGCGAACTGTTGTCAACGAGCACCGCCGCGCCTTCCTGCACAGAAAATTCATCCGTTTTGCGCCGCCGTAATGCGCTCTTCCAACTGCTTCAAGCTGTTCGGGCGTCATTTGCTGATTGGTGCGCGGAACGCTCGCCGGATCGGGCGCGTTCGCCATTTTTGTCAATTCTTCGTCGGTTTCACGCGCTGCCAGCGGTTCAAACGCCGCTTTGATTTCACGCGCGTCGGAAACAAACACGATTTTTCCTTTAATTTGCCTTTGTATTTGTCTAAATCGGCATCGGTTTTCGCGTCGAAATAAACCACGTCCGCCGTCAACGCGCCTTTCGTTGAAGGCGACCACGCTTTCGGATAAGCAATCAGCGGAATGTCATACGGCGCGGAAACCTGCGCGTCGAAACTCTTCAAAGTCCAGCCGCGCCCGAACGGTCCCCACGCTTCGAGATGCGCGTTCTGCATTCCCCATTTCGTCATCTGGTCACGCGTCCATTCGTTGGCGCGTTTCAACTGCGGCGAACCGGTCAGGCGCGGACCGATCACGTCGGTCAGATAACTCAAAGTCTGCATTACCTGCGAATTTTTCCCCGTTCCTTCATCTTTAATTTATCAATCGCTTCCTTCGGTGCCTGATAAACGGCAGGCGCGGTTGTCGTCTGCCCGAAGGCAATCGTCGGAAGCAGAAAGGCGTAAAGCAGAAAAACGCTCATCATCTTGCGTCGTAACATTAATTTTATTCTCCTGAAATTTTAAAGTGACTTTCGATGTAAAAGTTTTGTTTGATTATACTGAAAAGAGTCGGGAAAGGTTTCAATCGAATGCGGTACGAAACTGATCTTTTTTGCGACTTATGTTTTCCAGGTCAAAGTGTAAGCGGGCGGCACGTTTTTGACGATCAATCGGCTTCGTCTGGCTTTGCCGTAACGGTTGCGCATATGTTCGCGCAGCTTTATCGCCGAAGGAAAATAATAGCCGTGCGCGTATTGAAACGTGCGAAAAACGCAGCCCTGCTCCATAAATTTATCAACTTCCGATAAAATCCGCTCGCCGACTTCGTTCGGCAGTGAAACAAAAGGCAGACAGCAAATAATATAAGCCGACTTTGCCAAAACCTGTTTTTTGATAAATCGAAAAAGTATCGCACGCGTTGCCGCGCACGATTTTCATGTCGGGAAAATTTTTCTTGAGGGATCTGACCAAATCTTTGTCGAGTTCGATGCCGACATAAGATTCGCGGTTCGGCACTGATTTCCTGCAAAAATTTCGTGATCGCGCCCGTCCCGACTCCGAGTTCGAGAACGATCGCCTCTTCGTTCGGTCGAATATCGTCAAGCATTTTCTGAGCAAGTTCCGGCGAAGACGGCGCAATCGAGCCGACTTTGAGCGGATTTTTCAAAAATGCCTGCAAAAATTCTATGTTTTCGTTCATCGCTCTACAACCTAACCGGCGGAAGCCGTGGTTTCCGCGTCTGAACTTTGTGTTACATCGCTGACGTGAATTTTATAATCACAACCTTCGGTTTGGCAATAGCGAAACGTGCCTTCTTTCTTGGTGTACTTTTTCAAAGATGAACGGCGCGTGGCATTTCGGACACGGCTCGACGATTGGTTTGTCCCAGAAAACGACATCGCATTTCGGATAATTCGTGCAGCCGTAAAACGCTTTTCCGCGTTTGGATTTCTTGACGGCGATTTCTCCGTCCTTGCATTTCGGGCAGGCAATTCCGAATGTTTCGCGCTTAATGTAATCGCATTTCGGATAATTGGAACACGAAATGAATTCGCCGAAACGCCCGTTGCGAAGCACGAGTTTCGCGCCGTCTTTCGGACAGATTTCGTCGAGTTCGACTGGCGGCGCAACCGCAATCGTCGCGCCCGATTTTTTATCAATCTTGCGGATATTTTTGCATTCGGGATAACCGCTGCAGCCGTAAAACGAGCCGAAACGACCTTTTTTCAAAACCATATCGCGCCCGCACAGTTCGCATGGCTCGACTGTTTCCGTTTCCGCGCTCGCTTCGCCGTTTTCAGTAGTCGCGCCGCTCGCACTTGGTTTTTTCGCCGAAACTTCGCGCGTCGTTTTGCATTCGGGATAATTCGAGCAAGCCAGAAACTGCCCGAATCGTGCCGAATTTAATCACCATCGGCAAGCCGCACGTTTGCGCAAATTTCGTCAGTTGGAATCGAGGCTTTCTTTTTGTCTTTTAAACCTTCTTCGGCGGATTTCAAATCAACAGAAAACTTGCCGTAAAAATTTCGCAAAGCATCGCGCCAGTTAATTTTTCCTTCCTCGATGTTATCGAGTTCTTCTTCCATCCGCGCCGTATAAGTCGGATTAAAAAGGTCTGTGAAACCGGCGACGAGAACATCGTTGACCGTTGTGCCTAAAGCGGTCGGATGAAATCTCCTTCGAATCTTTCGACATATTCGCGGTCTTGAATCGTCGTCATAATCGAAGCGTAAGTCGAAGGTCGTCCGATGCCTTTTTCTTCCAAGACTTTCACCAGAGTCGCTTCCGAATAACGCGGCGGCGGTTCGGTGAAATGCTGTTCGGGCGTGATTGAATTCAACTTCAACTGTTCGCCTTTTTCGACTTTCGGCAAACTCAAATCTTCGTCCGAATCTTCCGAACCGGCTTCGACTTTTTCGTCGCGTCCTTCCTGATAAACTTTCAAAAATCCGTCGAATTTCTGCACTGAACCGGTCGAGCGAAACGTAAATCGTCCGGCTTTAATATCAATCGTCGTCGCGTCGAAAATCGCCGCCGTCATCTGCGAAGCGACGAAACGCTTCCAGATTAAGCGTGTAAAGTTTCAGTTCGTCCGCCGACAGATAATTTTTCAAAGCGTCGGGCGTGCGGTTCGCGTCGGTCGGGCGAATCGCTTCGTGCGCGTCCTGCGCGTCTTTTTTGCCGCGATAGTTGATGGGTTTTTCGGGCAGATATTTGTTGCCGTAATTGCCGCCGATAAAATCTCTAACTTCGCCGATTGCCGTGTCGGAAACGCGCACCGAATCCGAGCGCATATAAGTAATCAAATCCGACCGCGCCTTCCGCTGCCGATTTCCATGCCTTCGTAAAGTTTCTGCGCCGTGGACATCGTGCGTTTGACGGCAAAACCTAATTTGCGCGACGCTTCCTGCTGTAATTTTGAAGTGATAAACGGCGGAACGGGATTGCGTTTGCGCTCTTTCGTCGTCACCGAATCAACGATAAAATTTTCTTTTTCGGCTTCGGCGACGATTGATGTTGCCGTCGCTTCATCTTTAATGTGCGTTTCGCCTTTTTTCAAATCTTCGTCGAAACTGCCGGTTTTCACGGTTTTGTCTTCGACTTTATAAAGCCGCGCATCGAATTTCGGCGGCAGTTTCGCGGACAAGATTCGCCGCAATCGTCCAGTATTCGGTTTTGACAAACGCTTCGATTTCGCGCTCGCGGTCAACAACCAGGCGAACGGCAACCGTCTGCACGCGTCCGGCGGAAAGTTTGCCGCCGATGTTTTTCCAGAGAATCGGCGAAACTTTATAGCCGACTAATCGGTCCAAAATTCGTCTGGCTTGCTGCGCGTCAACAAAGTCTTTATTAACCTGTTTCGGATGATTAAACGCTTCTTTAATCGCGTTTTTCGTGATTTCGTTGAACATCACGCGAAAAACTTCTTTTTTCGGCTTTTTCGGCACGATTTCTTCCGCGAGATGCTGGCAAATCGCTTCGCCTTCGCGGTCAGGGTCAGCCGCGAGATAAATCGTGTCGGCGGCTTTCGCCGCTTTTTTCAGATCGGAGACGGTTTTTTTATTGTTGCGCTTTTTTACGTCGGGAATCACTTCGTAAGTCGGCTCGAAATTATTTTCGATGTCCACGCCCAAGCCTTTCGACGGCAAATCCTTGATATGCCCGATGGACGCGAGAACCAAATAATCGCTGCCGAGATACTTATTAATTGTTTTCGCCTTCGCCGGCGATTCAACGATAACTAAATTTTTTGCCATTTTATTTCTAAAAAAATATGTCGGGCGTTTTTTCCGCGCCGACATCTGACTTCTAACACTTTGAAACTTTCCGTGTCAATCTCTGATTAAATAAACTTCCAAATCGTTTCCTTTTAAATTATTCAATCGAGTTTTGGCGTGCCGCTTTGAGATTCAATCATTTGTTGAACTTCGGCAAGCGTCGAACCGGAGAATTGAAACTGTCTCCAAGATTCGCGGTTCGCATCAAACGTGTGAATCGTCTGATGCGAACCGTTCTGCATTTCCGCCACGATTTCATAATTGTCCGTTTCCGCTTGTCTGACGATTTTCGCGTCACGAATCATTCCCGGCGAAACGGGTTTTGATTCCTTCGCCTTTAGAATCTGCCGCGCATTCAACATTTCCTGCAAAGTTAGAAACGGTTCGTAACCGTAAATACGGCGAATCGCGTGACATTTATCGCTTCCGGCTTCAAACTTCCGGCACGTTTGCGGTCTTTGTTCGTAAATTCCGCACGGCATCGTTCCATCAATCGTTGGTTTCAAGGACGCGCAGAAAAGCGTTTCCGCGTCGCGCGTTAGATAAGAATCAACGACCATTTCGCCATTTTCGTCGGTGACATTCCAAATTGCTTCGGGCGGCGTATCGTCAGTCGGTTTTACGCCGACAATGAATAAAAACGTGCAGCACGCGCCGCACGTCAAACAATCGGGAATCGGCTCGTCAACGGGCGTCACAAAATTTTTTGAACGCGTCGTCGGCAAATCTTCAATCGGAAGCTGCGGCGGCAAAAGATTGTTCCATTTACGAGCGTCGAGCGCGATCACCATTTCCCAAAACTCGTTTTCGGTAAATCGCCTGCGTTTTTCGATTTGAACAAACTGCGTGTCGCTCATAATTCTTCCGCCTTCAAATTTTCCGCGCGTAATTTTTGCCCGGCAGAGCGCGAATCAATTCGCGCATATCCAAACCCAGCAATGCCGCGCTCAAATCGCCGAATGATAATCCGCTTTCTTCTAATAAATTATCAATGTGTTTCGCTTCGTCCGCCGAAAGTTTTTGCCAGATTTTCCGCTCGTTTTCGGTTAAATTGGCGGGCGCAAGTTCCGGTTGTTTTGTTTCTGACGCTTTTGCACCGTCAATTTTCGGCGGCAGAAGCGCGGCGGAAATCTCAACCGGTAACTCGGAAACGACATCCTGCCATTGCTGTACCAGTTTCGCGCCCGACTTTATCAAATAATTTGTGCCGAACGAATTTTTTGAAGTGATATTTCCCGGCACGGCTAAAACTTCGCGGTTTTGTTCCATCGCCAATCGCGCCGTAATCAAAGAACCGCTGCGTTCCGACGCTTCGACCAATAAAACTCCCAAACTTAAGCCGCTTATGATTCGATTGCGATACGGAAAATTGTCCCGCAAAGGCGGCGTGGTTAAAGGGAATTGCGACACAATCGCGCCGCCGGATTCTAAGATTTGGTCGACAAGTTTAGCATTTTCCTTCGGATAAACCTGGTCAATGCCAGTTCCGAGAACGGCGATTGTGCGACCTTTTCCGGCAATCGCGCCGCGATGCGCCGCCGTGTCAATGCCGCGAGCTAAACCCGAAACGACGCATACGCCGTTCGCCGCCAAATCGCGCGATAGCATTTCTGAAGCGTTTTCGCCGTAAGTCGAACATTTGCGCGAACCGACGACTCCGATACACGGCGCATCGAAACACGCCTGCCAATCGCCTTTGACATACAAAGTTATCGGCGGATCGGCGATTTCGCGTAATAAATATGGATAACTTCCGTCGTCTAAAATCAAAACGTCGCCGCCGAGTTCGCGCGTCTTTGCTAATTCTTCTTCGGCTCTCTCGTGAAATTCGCGTTTTAAAATGCTTTCGATTGATTCGGGACGCAGCCGCAAACTTTCCAGTTCCTGCCTTCGAGCGTGAAAGACATTTTCCGCCGAACCGAATTTCTCCAACAATTTGGTTGCCGCGCGCGGTCCGATTTGCGGAGTCATATTTAGAGAAATCCAATCACGCATAAAGTTGATTTCCTTATGTTTTCATTAGCTTTAGAACGTCAAAGTTGGCGGAGGCGTGTCGGAGTCGAACCGACCTAAGACTGCTCTCACAGCCTCACAAACGGTTTTGAAGACCGCGCCGTTCACCGGAACAGATGCGCCTCCGCGAGAAAGAGAATTCGTGAATTAAAACTAAGCGTTTCGGGTGAAAACTGTCAAGTCCGTTTTCGTCTAAGTATGCTTTGGTCAATGTTCGGTTGACCGAAAAAAACGGCGCGTGTTATTCTTTCTCTTTTGAGATGCAAGTGAAATTTTGCACTGGTTAAATCAATATATAATATAAATGTCTATGTTTTTGTTCGCTTTCCAAGAAGTTAAACTCGTGCCGGACGGCACAATGTTTATTCATATCGCGCTTATCCTGATAATGATCTGGGTTCTGAACCGCACGCTTTTTCGCCCCGTCAATCGCATTATTGACGCGCGTGACAAAAATAAAGGCGGACATTCTGCCGAGGCTCAGGAAATACTGAAAAACGTCGGCGAAAAACAGGCGCGAATCGAAGCCGCAATGCTCGAAGCGCGTTCCGAAGGTTACGAATTAATCGAACAAACGCGCGCAGCGGCAGTTGCCGAACGACAGGAAAAAGTCGGCGCGGTCAAGACGGAAGTCGCCGAATTGGTCGAGCGTGAAAATCAGGAACTCGACCGGCAGACGAAAGAAGCGCGGGCAGCAATCGCCGCCGATGCCGGGCGAATGGCGGAACGCATCAGTTCAAATATCTTAAAATCGGCTTAAAGCAGTTAGCGGATTTCTGTTTTGGAATCCGAAATTTTGAAATTTTTATGTTGGCTCTTTTATTAAACTTTACTTTAGCTTTCGCTGCTCCGTCCGCCGGCAACGAAGCCGGTCACGGCGGCGGTTTTATGGAATTTTACAATCACTATTTGAATTTTCCGGGCTTTGAAGCGTGGCGATTTTTGAATTTAACGGTTTTTGTCGGAATCTTAATTTATCTTTTGAAAAAACCGCTGACCAGCGCTTTTAAGGCGAAACGCGAAATGATTCGCGCCGAGCTTATTAAAGCCGAAGCGGAAAAACAGGCGGCAATTGCGCAACTGACTTCGACCGAAGCGAAACTCGCCGGACTCGATGCCGAAGCCAACGCGATTCGCGCTCGTGCGGAACAGGAAGCCGCCGCTGAAAAAAATCGGATCAGCGAGCAAGCCGAATTTGAAGCGAACAAGCTCCGCGAACAGGCGAACAGCGAACTCGCCAGAAAAAATCAATTGGCGCGACTCGAACTGCGCCGCTTTTCCGCTGAAGAAAGCATTCGCCTCGCCGAAGAAAAAATCAAAGCCGAAATTACCGACGAAAAAGACGCGCGGCTGGTTAAAGCGAGCATTCAATCAATCGGAGGCTTAAACTAAAATGAGTGTTGAAACCGTTGCCCGCCGCTACGCCGCCGCATTAGCTGATGTTGTTGGTAAAACAAATGAAACCGGCACAATTCAAACTGAATTGAAAAGTTGGGAACAATTGATAAATGCTAACGCGGAATTGCAGACCGCTTTTAGCAATCCGGCGATTTCGCAGACTGACAAAGAAAAAGTTCTCAATAGTTTGATCGCTAAAACCAAGCCGACGAAAACGACAGCAAATTTTCTGCGGATTCTTTTGAGAAACAGCCGTCTGACGGAAATCGGCGAAATTAACGCAAAGTTTGCGAGCGTTTTGGAAGAGCGCAGCAACATCGTTTCCGCCGAAATTACATCGGCGCGACCGCTCGCGGAAAACGCTAAAGCGGAAATGAAAATCAATCTGGAAAAGCTGACCGGCAAATCGGTTAAATTGAATTTTTCGACCGACGAAACTTTGATCGGCGGAGTTGTCACGCGCATCGGTTCGACCGTTTACGACAGTTCGGTAAAGACGCAGTTGGAAGAATTGAAACAGCAAATGATCGGAATTTAAGTCGGGCGTTTTTTCTTTGAAAGCGTATGAACAGAGCCTTGACCGAAAACGAAAAGGCGTTAGCCGAAACGATTTTTCAAAATGCTCTGGATTGGGAACTGATTAGAATTCACGACGCGAAATATATTTTCTTTCAGGCGAACAATGTTTTGATGACTCCGAACGGTCAGATTTACGCGCCCGGGGAAATGTACCGGAAAGATTATGCGGACGAGCCCCTGAGTTACAGAGAATTGTTCATTCACGAATTAGCGCACGTCTGGCAGTATCAAATCGGAATTTTGAATCCGAAATTTTCGGGACTTTGGGAATTTGTCAGAAACGGATTTAGTTATCACAAGGCTTACCAATACGTTTTGGAAGGCGGGCGCGATTTGATTGATTACGGAATGGAACAGCAAGCCGCGATAATCGCCGATTATTTTCTAGTCGAAAAAAGCGGCGAAGAATTCGGCAGACACAACGCGAACCGCGAATCGCCGGAAGAAAAGCGGGAATTGTTGACAAAAGTAATGGCGAAATTTATCGCCGATCCCGAATACGCCAGAAGTTAAAGGATTTGACGTAATGTCGTTTGCAGCGTTTAATCAGACTTTCTTTTGGGTCTTTATTTCGACGAACATCTTTTTCTGCCTGTTGTTTTGCTGGAAATTATACGCGGGTTATCGCGCGGCAAACGGCAAAGCGGCAGTTATTATAAAAGCCGTCGTTTCTTTGGTTATTTGGATTGCGGCGAACATCGTGATTATTGCTGTCAGCGCAGGTTACTTTTACGCCGACACGCTCGAAGCGGCAGAACAGCGAAATGTTCGGATGGAGAGCGCGACCTTTTATTTGATAAGTTTTATTATAGGATGGATTTTAATCGGAGCGTGGATTATTTACTGGATGAATCGCCCGACGAAACATAAAGATTATGGAAGCAATTAAAGCTAACGAAATTAACGATATTATTCGTTCACAAATTGAGAACTTCGACGCGACGACGACCGTTTCGGAAGTCGGCACGGTGATTAAAGTCGGCGACGGTATTGCCGAAATTCACGGACTCGAAAAAATTATGGCGGGCGAACTCATCGAGTTTCCGCACGACGTTCGCGGACTCGCGCTAAATCTTGAAGAAGATAAAGTCGGCGCGGTGCTGTTCGGCGATTTCCAAAAAATCAAGGAAGGCGACGAAGCCAAACGAACGGGAAAAATTATGTGGGTTCCGGTCGGCGACGCGCTCATCGGTCGCGTAGTTGACGCGCTCGGCAACCCGATTGACGGGAAAGGCGAAATTATCACTGACCAATTCAATCCGATTGAACGCATCGCGCCGGGAATTATTGACCGCCAGCCGGTTCGTGAGCCTTTGCAGACAGGAATTAAAGCAATTGACGCGATGGTTCCCATCGGACGCGGACAGCGCGAACTGATTATCGGCGACCGCCAGACCGGAAAAACTGCGGTGGCGATTGACACGATTCTCAACCAGAAAGGCAAAGACATGGTTTGCATCTACGTTGCCATCGGTCAAAAAGCTTCGACCGTCGCGCAGGTTCGCCAGAAACTGGAAGAATACGGCGCGATGGAATACACGATTATCGTCAACGCTTCGGCTTCCGATCCGGCGGCGATGCAGTTTCTCGCACCTTATTCGGGCGTTGCGATGGGCGAATATTTCCGCGACAACGGTCGTCACGCGCTGACGATTTACGACGATTTAACCAAACAGGCAGCGGCGTATCGTGAAATTTCATTGCTTCTGCGTCGTCCGCCGGGTCGTGAAGCATATCCGGGCGACGTTTTCTATCTTCACTCGCGTCTGCTCGAACGTGCGGCGAAAATGTCTGACGCGCGCGGCGGCGGAAGTTTGACGAGTCTGCCGTTTATCGAAACGCAGGCGGGCGATATTTCGGCGTATATTCCGACGAACGTAATTTCGATTACCGACGGACAGATTTTTCTCGAATCCGATCTGTTTAACTCCGGCGTTCGTCCGGCGATTAACGTTGGAAACTCGGTTTCGCGCGTCGGCGGTTCGGCGCAGATTAAAGCAATGAAACAAGTTGCCGGAACTTTGCGAATTGATCTGGCGCAGTTCCGCGAACTCGCGGCGTTCGCCCAATTCGGTTCGGATTTGGATAAATCAACGCAGGCGCAGCTCGAGCGCGGACGACGTTTGACCGAAATTTTGAAACAGGGACAATATCAGCCGATGCCGGTCGAAAATCAGGTTTTCATCATCTGGACGGTTTCCAACGGTCTGGCGGACGACATCGAAGTCAGCGATTTGCGGCGTTTTGAAGAAGAGATTTTCAAGTTCATCGAAAACGCGCATCCGTCGGTTTTAAGCACGCTGCGCGACAAAAAATCAATTGACGATGATTTGAAAGCCTCGATGAAGGAAGCCATCGAAGATTTCAAATCAACGCGCTGGAACAAGGATAAACTCGCAGTTGCAAACGCTTAATCAGCGGAGAACTAACGGTGAAAGGTGAACCAGGGCAATCCTGAAACTTTACGCTGTTAGTTTTTCACTTTTCACTAAATTTATGGCAAGTCTTTTAGATATGCGGCGGCGAATTAAGTCCGTCAAAAACACACAGCAAATCACCAAAGCGATGAAAATGGTCGCGGCGGCAAAGCTCAAACGCGCGACTGACCGCGTGACGGCGGCGCGTCCGTTTGCGGTAAAAATGTCGCAGATTCTCGGTAATTTAAGCGCGCGCGTCGGCGACGATTTTTCATCACCGCTGTTAACGACGCGCGGCGACGAAAAGTATTTGATCGTTCTGGTCACGGCGGACAAAGGTTTGTGCGGCGGTTTTAATACAAATTTGATGAAGGCGACGCAGAATTTTTTAAAGGCGAATGCCGGAAAATCTGCGGAAATGATTCCGGTCGGACGCAAAGGGCGTGACTTTTTCAAACGCCGTGAAATGACTTTTCGTCGAAGAATATGTCGGGTTGACCGGAACCGGACGCGTTGACCATGCTGACGCGGTGGAAATCGCACAGAAAATCATCGAAAACTTTTACCGAAGACGAAACGATTGACAAAGTTTTTCTCGTCTTCACCGAATTTAAATCAGTAATTTCGCAGGAAGTTAAAGTCGAACAGCTTTTGCCGATTCCGCCCGTCGAGCAGACCGAAAGTGACGCGAACAGTTCAGCGCAAGCCGAATATATTTACGAACAGCCGGCGGCGGAAATTTTCGGCAAGCTGCTGCCGAAACAAATCGAAACGCAAATCTATCGCGCGATGCTCGAATCAACCGCTTCCGAACAAGGTTCGCGGATGACGGCGATGGACAGCGCGTCGAAAAACGCGGGCGAATTGATTGACTCTCTGACTTTGAATATGAACCGCATTCGTCAGGCGGCGATTACCAAAGAAATTATCGAAGTCGTTTCGGGCGCGGCGGCAGCTTTAGACAATTAGAATTACAAATTACGAATTAAGAATGTGAATAATATTCGTAATTCGTTTTTTAATTTATGGATGACGAATTAATTTACAAAAAACCGATTGGCGCGAACGAGTTTTTCGTTACGCGCCGCTTATTTTGTGGATTGGTTTAGTTCTTTTTCTTTCGACGGATCAAGCCTCGATGTCGAACACTTCGCGTTTTGTTCGTCCGCTGCTGGAATTTTTATTTCCCAATGCGCCCGAAGAAACTTTGATTGTTTATCACGGCTACATTCGCAAACTCGCGCATCTTACCGAGTATGCGATTCTGGCTTTTTGGGCTTCGCGGGCTTTTGCGACTTCCATAAAACAGATTCTTCGTCGTTTCTGGTCAATTTTCGCGCTCGCGCTGGTCGCCTCAGTCGCTTCGATTGATGAAACGAATCAAGTCTATATCGCTTCGCGCACCGGTTCGATTTACGATGTCTTACTTGATATTTCGGGCGGATTGTTGATGATTTTGATGTTCTTTATAATTTGGAGATTTCTCATTCGGCAAAAATCCTGAGGCTTTGAAATGTTATTCGCGGTTCTTACACATAATTATGAAATTATCGTTCGGCAAATGAAAACTTCCATTTATCGAAACTTTATGCGATTATTTTCGTTAAGATTTGGGCAAAGGAGAATATAAAAATTATGAGTTTTTTCGACAAAGTTAAGGAAGCGGCGATGAATCAGTTTATCGAAGTTATCGAATGGCTCGACGATTCGGGCAACACGATTCTTTACCGTTTTCCGGTTTATCAGCAGGAAATCAAAAACGGCGCGCAGCTTATCGTGCGCGAATCGCAGACGGCGGTTTTCGTTTTTGAAGGTCAGGTGGCAGACGTTTTCACGCCCGGACGCTACACGATTGACGGCGGCAACACGCCGATTCTGTCGAAACTCGGCGCGTGGAAATACGGTTTTAATTCGCCGATTAAATCGGAAGTTTATTTCGTCAATACGAAACAATTTACCGATATGAAATGGGGAACGGCGAACCCGATTATGCTCCGCGACGCCGATTTCGGGATCGTTCGTCTGCGCGCTTTCGGCGCGTATTCTTTGCGCGTCGCTGATCCGGCGATGTTTATCAAAGAAGTCGCCGGAACGAACGCGCATTTCCAAACCGAAGACATTGACGAACAACTCAAACGCGCGCATCGTGACGGAATTTTCCGACGCTATCG
The DNA here is from genome assembly GCA_963761145.1 of Pyrinomonadaceae bacterium. Lineage (GTDB taxonomy): Bacteria > Acidobacteriota > Blastocatellia > Pyrinomonadales > Pyrinomonadaceae. The sequence goes on along the minus strand of CAVXFU010000007.1, from coordinate 737,222 downwards.
GCGAAATGAAAATTCCCGCGCTCGATTTAGCCGCGCAATATAAAGAACTCGGCGAAGCGATCAGCGCGAAAATCAACGAAGATTTCGGCACTTACGGCTTGCAGGTAACGAAATTTTACGTCGAAAACATCAGTTTGCCGCCCGAAGTCGAAGCGGCGATGGACAAACGCGCTTCGATGGGCGCGCTCGGCGACGCGAACAATTATATGCAGTTTCAAGCGGCTGACGCGCTGCGCGACGCGGCGCAAAACGAAGGCGGCGGCGCAGGCTTGGGCGCAGGCTTAGGCGCAGGCTTTGCCGTCGGCGGACAAATGGCAAACGCTTTCGGCAACGCGGCGGACAACAGCAAGGCGGTCAAGGCGGCGGCGCAGCAAGCGCAAACCGTTCCGTGTCCGAGCTGCGGCAAACAAAACGCGGCTGGCGTGAAATTCTGCGCCGATTGCGGCGTCAAAAATGGAAATCGCCAAAGTCCCGTGCGTCAAATGCGGCGCGGAATTACGCGAAGGCGCGAAATTCTGTTCGGAATGCGGCTCGACGCAGGAAAAACAAAAATGCGCCAAATGTCAGGCGGAACTCGCTCCGGGCGCGAAATTCTGTCCCGAATGCGGCACGAAAACCGAAGCGGCGGTATAAATTGACAATTGCCGATTGAAAAGTGAAAAGGGCGAGAGAATTAAATCTCTTGCCCTTTAATTTTGCACCGTCAATTAAACATTATAAAATAAATTTTTGGAGAAATAAATTATGGCAATCAGTCCCGAACTTTTGAAATTTTGCGCTGTCCGAAATGCAAATCGAAAGTCGAAATCAAACCCGACGAAAGCGGTTTGAAATGCACGAATCCCGAATGCGCTCTCGTTTATCCGATCCGCGACGAAATTCCCGTGATGCTCGTCGAAGAAGCGACCATCGAAAAAGCGTAGGAAATTTAAAATACAAACAGACACGAAAGAATGCGAAGAATTTTATTATTTCTTTCGTGAAATTTCGTGTCTTTCCGTAGTCGAAAATTTTATCGGTCTTTATTACGATGAGAATGTTTTTTGAGTGAAATTGTTACAAAATCCGCAATTGACTGGACGAAAGTTCGGCGCGTTTTAGTCGTTCGTTTGCGCTCAATCGGCGATACGGTTTTGGCAACGCCTTCGCTGATTGCTTTGCGGAAATTTTTGCCCGAAGCGCAAATTGACGTTTTGCTCGAAGATTGGGTCGCGCCCGTTTTGGAAGATTTTGATGCAATTGATAACGTTATTTCGTTCAGAAAAAATGATTTAAGTTCGCGTCTGCAAACCGCGCGGCAAATTCGCCGAAACCAATACGACGTCGCTTTTAATCTGCACGGCGGCACGACCGCGACTTTTTTCGTGCGGGCGAGCGGCGCAAAATATCGCGTCGGCTTTCAAAGTTATCAATACAATTTTCTTTACACCAATCTCGCCACGTCGCCGCTCGAATTCTGGCAAACCGCCTACGCGCATTCCGCCGAACAGCAACTCGCGCTTTTAGGTTTCGTTGGCGTTCCCGTTGAAGATAAACCGAAAAGCCGTTTGACCGTTAGCGAATCTGCCCGAAATTCGATTGAGAAAAAACTTTCATCATTTAATCTTCAGTCTTCCGATTTCGCCTTAATTCATCCCGTCGCCGCGTTCGATACGAAGCAATGGGCGACGGAAAATTTCGCCCGAATCGCGGAATTTCTGAGCCGTAAAAATTTTCAAATCGTCGCTGTTGCTACGAAAAAAGAGCGCGAAGTTTTAGAAAAACTTCGCGCCGAATCAAACGCGCCGATTGAAATTTTCGACGATTTAACTTTGCCCGAAATCACGGCGTTAGCGTCAAAAGCGAAAATCTTCGTCGGTAACGATTCGGGAATCGCGCACATCGCGGCGGCTGTAAACGCGCCAAGCGTCGTCATTTTCGGACATTCAAACATCAATCACTGGCGACCCTGGACAAACGCGCCGCACGAAATCGTTTATTCGGAAAAATCTTGTATTCATAATTTAGGCGAAATTCGTAAAGGCTCGGAAAACCCGAAATGTATCCGCTGCGTAACTGTGGAAAGCGTTAGCGAAGCGATTGAAAGAGTTTTGGAAGCGGAGATTTTAGTTGATAAACCAAACAGCGAAAGTTAAAGTAATGTTTAGTCAAAAACATTAACACGGAGAACCAGCGACTAAGAAATTAAATTAAATAAAATTATGCTGACTCAATATATTCAAACTGCAATGCGTCAAGCCAAATATAAAATCTTGCCAGACGACGAAGGGTTTTACGGCGAAATTCCAAACTTTCAAGGCGTATGGGCAAATGCCGAAACGCTCGAAGCATGTCGTGAAGAATTAGCGGAAGTTTTGGAAGAATGGATTTTTCTTCATCTTGCAGACAAGACACCTCTGCCCGTTGTGAACGGGTTGAAGTTATCTGTTGAAAGAGTAGCTGAAACTTTATAATTTTTCCCAAATGTTTCTTTCGATATTGGCTTGCTTCAATATCTCAGCCAGCAAGTTTTTCCCGATGTCGGACTTATGTGGATTTGGAATGCGGACTTTCAAAATACCTTTCTGCATATATTGATGGTTTCCGCCTGAATTAGGTCCATCAAATCCAAGTTGGCGAAGATAGTAAATCAAATCTTTTCGTTTTACTGGCGCAAGTTTAGGCATAATAGATAATAATATCTCCTTGAAAATTCCGCAAAACTTCTTATTTAGCTCGTAAATCAATTTAAAATTAAAAACTCGCGCCTTTCCATCATCTTGATAGACAAGCGCGAGTCGGTTAATTCGCGGACGGCGCGGCGCATAAATGCGGTGGCATTCCGTCAACCTCAATTTTCTAACTTAAAACTTAACCCATTTTGATATTAATTGCACTTTGTAATTTTTGTTCAGGTGCGTAGTTTCGTCAATTCTTGACACTTTCCCGTTAAACAATTAGTATTTATAGTTTCGGCTTTACTGCCAGAAGTGTATCTATATGTTCGAGTCTTTATCCGACAAATTAAAATCTACGCTGAAGAATCTGCGCGGCGAAGGGACGCTCACGCCGGAACACGTTGATGCGGCTTTACGCGAGATTCGGATGGCTTTGCTCGAAGCCGACGTTAATTATAAAGTTGCAAAGGATTTCGTCGAAAATGTTCGCATAAAAGCGGAAGGGCAGGCGGTTTGGCAGGATTTGAAGCCGCACGAGCAGGTTGTCAAAATCGTTTATGACGAACTCGTCGAATTGTTCGGCGGAACTTCTTCGAGATTAGTTTTTACCCGCGCGATTCCAAATGTCGTGATGATCGTCGGGCTGCAAGGTTCGGGTAAAACGACTTCGACGGGGAAAATTTCCAAGTGGCTCAAAGATAATCAGGAACGCAAGCCGCTTTTAGTTTCGGTTGACGTTTATCGTCCGGCGGCGCGTGAACAGTTGCGCGTGGTCGGCGGCGCGGTCGGCGTTCCGGTTTATCAGGACAGGGAAACGAATGATCCGTTGACGCTCGTGCGCGGCGCGATGAAACACGCGCAGGACTCGGGTTTTGATACTTTGCTCATTGACACGGCTGGTCGTCTGCATATTGACGACGACTTGATGGTCGAACTCGAACAAATCAAAGCTGAAACGAAACCGATGGAAGTTCTGTTTGTCGCCGATGCAATGACCGGACAAGATGCGGTGCGTTCAGCCGAAGTTTTTCACGAGCGCGTGGGAATTACCGGCGTAGTTTTGACGAAAATGGACGGCGATGCGCGCGGCGGCGCGGCTTTGTCTATCAAACAAGTTATCGGTCAGCCGGTCAAATTTGTCGGTGTCGGCGAAAAATACGACGCGATTGAGCCGTTTTATCCTGATCGAATCGCGCAGAGAATCTTGGGAATGGGCGATGTTTTATCGCTCATCGAAGAAGTTCAAGGGAAAATTGACGAGGACGAAGCGCAGAAGCAGTTAGAGAAAATGACGAGCAATCAGTTTACGCTCGAAGATTTTCGCGCCCAGCTCGGACAATTCAAAAAAATCGGCTCGATGTCGAAGATTATGAAGATGCTGCCCGAACAAATGACGGGCGGTTTGCAGATTTCCGACGAACAATCAATCGAAGTCGAAGCGCAGATGAAGCGCACCGAAGCAATTATTGATTCGATGACGAAGCAGGAACGTCAGAATCATAAAATTATTGACGCGAGCCGCAAAACACGCATTGCCAAAGGTTCGGGAATGACGATTTCCGATGTCAACGGGTTGATTCGCCAGTATGAGCAAATGAAGAAAATGATGCAGCAGATGAATCGCGGCGGACTTTTCTCGAAACTTGCAGGCAAAGCAATGGGCGGACTCGGCGGCGGCTTGGGTGATTTAATGGGCGGCGGACTCGGCGGATTACTTGGCGGCGGCAGCGATGGCGACGCGCCGGAATTTGATAACAGTTACGACGAACAAACGGATTCGTTGTCGAAGAAATTGAAGAAGAAAAAGAGACACAAAAAACGACGTTAGAAGTTAAAGATAAATAAATATATTTTTAGTAATCTATAATATCTAACCTCTCTTTAAGGAAAATTATGCTAAATATCAGTTTGATGAGAATGGGTGCGAAGAAAAAACCTTTCTATCGCATCGTTGTTAAGGAAAAACGCAGCAAACGCGACGGGAAATATTTGGAAAACGTCGGCACATATAATCCGATGACCGATCCTTCGACGGTTGATTTGAAGCACGAACGAATTCAGTATTGGATTTCGGTCGGAGCGCAGCCGACGGAAACCGTAGCCAGTTTAATTAAAAATAATCCGGAACAGTCGGAAGAGGAAAAAGTATCGGCGGCAGAAGCAAGAGCGGCGAAAGTCGCGGCTGACAAGCAGGCGAAAATTGACGCGCGTAAAGCCGAAGCGGAAGCCAAACAAGCCGAAGCCGACCGCATTGCGACGGAAAAAGCGGCGGCTGAAAAAGCTGAAGCCGATGCTGCGGCGCAAGCCGAAGCGGAAGCAGCGGCAGCCGCTGAATCAGAAGCGGCAAGTGCTGAAACTACTGAAACTGCGACTGAAGAACCGGCGGCTGAAGAAGAAAAACCGGCAGGCGAATAATTCGAGAAAACTAATTTCTGCTTAAATTTCAAATTTATGAAAGAAGCGGTTGAAAAAATCGTCACTGCGCTGGTTGATGACAAGGAAGCAGTCGAAGTCTCGGAAGAGACAAACGACCGCGCGACGGTAATTCGTCTTCGTGTCGCGCCGACTGATATGGGACGCATCATCGGGCGCGAAGGCAGAACCGTGAAAGCCATTCGCAGTTTGCTATTCGCCGCCGGACAGAAACACGGCAAAAGATTCGTGCTTGATATTGTCGAGTAAAATCCGGCGATTATTTTATGCCCGAGGATTTAGTTGCCATCGCCAGACTCAGTAAACCGCGCGGGTTGCGCGGCGAAATCGTCGCCGATGTTCTGACGAACTTTCCCGAACGCTTTGAAAATCTGAAAACAGCGATACTTGTTCGACCGAACGGCGAACGCGCGGAAATCGAAATCGAGAAATTCTGGTTTCAGAAGAAAAGAATCGTTCTGAAATTCGTTGGCTTCGATACGATTGAAGCGGCGAACACTTTGCGAAACTGCGAAATTTGCGTCGCCGGAACTGATGCGGTTGAACTCGACGAAGGCGAATTTTTTGATTGGGAATTAGAAGGCTGCGCGGTCGAAACTGTTTCCGGCGAGCGAATCGGAACGGTTAAGGAATTGATGCGAACCGGCGGCACGGAACTCCTGGTCGTTACGGGCGAGACGAAAGAATATTTAATTCCGTTTGCCGAAACGATTTGCACGGAAGTTGACGTTGAAAACAAACGGATAAAAGTTGACGCGCCCGAAGGCTTGCTGGATTTTTAGTTTGAAAATAGATGTCTTAACAATTTTTCCCGAATTTTTCGGCGCGGCTTTCGATTTCGGAATTATCAGGCGTGCTAAGTTGGCGAAAATTGTCGAGATAAACATTTACAATTTACGTTCTTTTACAACTGATAAGCATCAGAAGACCGACGACAAGCCATTTGGCGGCGGCGACGGAATGGTGATGAAGTGCGAGCCGATTTTTAAAGCGGTCGAGCAAATTGTCGGAACAACGAAGCGGGAAAATTATCCGGGCGGAACAAAAGTCATTTTGCTTTCGCCGCAGGGAAGAGTTTTCAAACAAGCGACGGCGCGAGAATTTGCTGAACAATCAAATCACATCGTCTTGATTTGCGGGCGTTACGAAGGCATTGACGAACGGGTAAATGACGCGCTCGTCACGGATGAAATTTCCATCGGCGATTACGTTTTATCGGGCGGCGAACCGGCGGCGATAATTTTGACCGACGCAATTACGCGGCTTTTGCCGAACGCTTTGGGCAGCGAAACATCTGCCGTGAACGATTCGTTTACCGAGAATTTACTGGATTTTCCGCATTACACGCAGCCGCGCGAATTTCGCGGAATGGAAGTTCCAGAAGTTTTATTGAGCGGCAATCACGCCGAGATTGAAAAGTGGCGTAAACAGAAAGCGTTGGAGAAAACGCAAGATTTCAGAAAAGATTTATTAGATTAAGGAGCATAGTTGAAGTGAGTAGCGAAAGGTGATTTTCCAAAAATTACTTTGCGCGTTTCACCTCTCACTCTAAAAACAAAATGAACCGTTTAGACAGTATTGAAAACACACAGTTAAGAGACAACATCCCGGATTTTGCGGCAGGCGACAACGTTCGCGTTCACGTTCGCATTCAGGAAGGCAACAAGGAACGCCTTCAGATTTTCGAGGGAATAGTGATTGCCAAAAAACACGGCGGCTCGCGTGAAACGATTACCGTTCGTAAAATCAGCTTCGGTGTCGGCGTGGAACGCATTTTCCCGCTTCACGGAACGGTCATTGACCATATTGACGTAACCCGACGCGGCAAAGTCCGACGCGCTAAACTTTATTATCTGCGTGACTTGCGCGGCAAAGCGGCTCGCATCAAAGAAAAAGATACGCGCAACCGTGACGCGGCGCGAGCGGCAAAAGCCAAACAGCAATAGTTTCACAAGAAACTTTTGAAACACGAATGAACGCTGATTCAAACGAATTTTTCACGAATGATTTTCAAATCGTGGCAATTTGTTAATCAGCGTTCATTCGTGTTCCTTTTTTTATATGGCAATCGGAATTGATTTTGAACAACAAGCACACGCGGAAAATTTTCGATTCGTCGCCGGAGTTGATGAAGTTGGGCGCGGCTGTCTGGCAGGCGCGGTCGTTGCGGCGGCGGTGATTTTAGATTTATCGAAACCGCTGCCCGTCGGCTTAAACGATTCAAAAAAAATCTCGGTTAAAAATCGTCTGCGGCTCGACGAAGAAATTCGCGCTAACGCGATTTGTTTCGCTGTCGGGCAAATCGAAGCCGAAGAAATTGACCGGATCAATATTTTGCAGGCGACGAAACGCGCAATGAGCGTCGCTATCGGACAATTAAATCCGGCGGCTGATTTTTTGTTGATTGACGCGCTGCAACTCAAAGAAATAAATTTGCCGCAAAAAGCCATCATTCACGGCGACGCGATTTCCGCCTCTATCGCCGCCGCTTCGATTATCGCTAAAACCTATCGCGACAATTTGATGGCGGAACTCGACAAAATTTATCCCCAATACGGCTTTGCCAAACACGTCGGCTACGGCACGAAAGCGCATTTTGAAGCTCTCAAACAACACGGCGCGTGTCCGCTGCACCGCAAAACCTTTCGCGGCGTTCTATCGTAAAAAGTTTTCCAAATGAGCGCGGAAAATATTCAACTGAAAAATTTACGGCGCATTTCGGTCGTCGGCACGAGCTGTTCGGGTAAAACTACGTTTGCCCGCAATCTCGCTTCGATTTTGGCTGTCAAGCACGTCGAACTCGACGCGCTCTGTTGGCTGCCCGATTGGGTTGAGAGACCGAAAGCAGAGTTTTTAACTTTGGTCGAACGGGAAGTTGAAACGGACGAATGGGTTTCCGACGGCAATTATTCGGCGGTGCGCGAAGCGGTTTGGCGACGGGCGACGACAATTGTCTGGCTCAATTATTCTCTTGCGCGCACTTTTTATCGCGCTCTGAATCGCACGACGCGCCGCATTTTTACCGGCGAGGAAATTTGCGCCGGAAACCGCGAAACATTTCGGATGGCGTTTCTGAGCCGCGATTCGATTTTGCTGTGGGTTCTGACGAGTTATTTCGACAAACGGCGCAGATATACGAAAATGTTGGGCGATGAAGCGTTGAGCGAAAAAGAGATTTACATTTTCCGTCATCCGCGACAGGCGGAAGACTTTCTTCGCCAAGTTGAGCAGGCGAAGCACTAAACTTCTCCGAGCCACTCGCCGCAAAAAGCTAAATCCGCGCGACCCGTAATCAGCATTTCGCCGTCGTCGCGCCAGACGGCTTCGGTCGTTCCGCCCTCGGCGTGGACGGACACTGTTCTTTCAATTTTACCGGTGTATGCGCCTGCGACTGCCGCCGCAATTGAACAGGTTCCGCTTGACGAAGTTTCGCCCGCGCCGCGTTCCCAGATGCGGATTTCGATGTTTCGGCGGTCAACGATTTTCACGAAAACGACATTCGTGCGGTCCTGGAAAATCGGCGCGACTTCGATTTTCGCACCCAAAGTTCGCCAATCCATCTGCGCGAAATCTTCGAGAAACACGACGGCGACCGGATTTCCGACATCAACGAATGTCATCCGCACCGCCATTTCCTCACTCGGAATCAGCAAGCCGAATTCCTTTTCGTCGTCTTTCGGCGCGTCGGCGGGCAAATCGAATCCGGGTTTGCCGAGTTCGGCGAGAAACCAAAACGCGTTCGCCGCATCACGGCTCAGAAGCTGATAATTCTTGATGCCGCTTTTTGTTTGAAGCCGCAGACTTTCCGTTGTCCAGAGGTTTTTGTAATACAGATAAGCGACGGCACAGCGCGTGCCGTTGCCGGAAAATCCGGCTTCGCTGCCGTCGGGGTTGATGATGCGGCATTCGTAATCGGCGGTCTTTTCCAATCGTTTCAAAACCGCGATGCCGTCGCCGCCGATGCCCGTATTTCGATGGCAAACCCGCGCCGCAAAATCGTTAAGCGAAGAAATCTCGCTTAACTCGTCTGCCTTGAAAACAATGTAATCGTTGCCGAAACCGTGAAGTTTGCCGAAAGGTATTCGCATCATTTCGCCTTTTTGATACTGATTATTTGTTCCGAACCGGCGTTGTCTTCCAACACAAAATCAACCGTGTCGCCGACTTTCAGATTGTCGAGCATCTTTTTGTCGGAGACGTGAAATTCCATCTGCATCGCGGGCATCAAGCCTTTGATTTCGTCGTGTTTGAGTTCGACCGAGCCGATTTCCATGTTGATTTTTGTAACCACGCCTTTGCCGTCGTAGGTTTTAATCTTCGATTTGTCGGCAACCGTCGGCGAAGCGTTGGCGGAAATTAAATTGGCGGGCGCGGCGTTCGACAGCAACGGATTTTTCGGCGCGACATTCGCCGAATCGTTTGACGCTTTCAAAATCTGATTTCCCGCCGGCGGTGTCGCGGTTTGCCCGCCGCAAGCCGCGAACGCTAAAGTAAAAATCAACAAATATCGCATCGTCATAAAGTCTCCTTCTTCTTTCTTATTTTCTCGCTGCCGGAACAATTTTCAGCGTCAGTTTTTCCGCACCGCGCACGATTTCGATTTCGATTTCGACGTTCGCTTTTATTTCGCCGAGAACAAACGTGTAATCGGTGACGTTGTGAATTTCGCGTCCGGCGAGTTTGACGATTTTATCGCCCGCTTTCAAACCGGCTTTCGCGGCAGGCGAATCGTCGCGCACGCCGTCGAGAACCAAACCGTCGTTGTTGTTGTCGGCGTAACTCGGAATCGTGCCTAAGGAAACGTTAAAAGTCGCTCTGCCCATCGTATTCGAACTTTTCGCCACCGTATAAGTCGGTTTTGCCGGATTTTGGTCAACGGCGCGGACGATTTCCGCCACGAAATCGGCGACTTTCAGCAAGCCCGCGAAATTGATTTTGTCCGCCGTGTCGCTCGGTTTGTGATAATCGAGATGCGTTCCCGTAAAGAAAAACAAAACGGGAATCTGCTTGCCGTAAAACGATGAATGATCGCTCGGTCCGAAACCGTCGTCGCTGAGCGCAAGTGCAAACGTATTTTGAGGCGTAGTTTCTTCGGATTGCGGTTTGAGATTCTCCGATTCAGTTAGCTGATTAATAACTTTTTTCTTGCTAAGTTCCGTTGCTAATTGAATGGCTTCAGGCATTTTTCCTTTTGGAACAACTCCTCTTAAAGTTATATCGTTGTCGGAAGCTTCGACTGTTATATTATTAAACCCTTTCAACCTTAGTTGATATTTAAGAGATGAGCTTACTGATGGTAATGGGTTTGATGGGTATGTATTGATACTCATTATTAAAAAAGCTCTTGAATTTGTAAATCCAACTAAATCTTTCCACTCGCTCGCCGTGCCGATGCCGCCGACGGTTAATTTCCCAAGACCTTTGTCGTCATTTTGAAGCCGCCCGACCATATCCATATTGATCATCGCCACGGTTTTGGCGAGCGGAAACGCCGGATTGTTGACGTAGAATTTTGAGCCTAAAAGACCTTCTTCCTCGCCGCCGAACGCGATGAAAATTATCGTGCGCTTGTTTTTCTTTTCCTTCGAAAATTGGCGGGCGAGTTCGAGCAACGCCGCCACGCCTGAAGCGTTGTCGTCCGCGCCGTGATGAATTTCCTTGGAATTTGGCGCGAGACTTTCCGTGCCGCCGTGTCCGAGATGGTCGTAATGCGCGCCGATAACGATGGCTTCCGATTTTCAAAGCCGCGTCCGTGCCTTCCAAAATGCCGACGACGTTATATGCGTCCGCCGATTTTTTGACGAGATTGATTTTCAGGCTGACGACGGCTTTTGATAACATCGGCGCGACCCGAATCCGTCATGCCTTTCGCTTTGTTAATTAAATTTATCTTCTTCCTTTTTCAATCCGGCTTCGTCCGTTCCGAGAATGTCCGCGCCGCTTTTGCGCGAAACGAGCATCGTCGGAATCGCCGCTTCGCCGCTTGCCTGATCGTAATTCATTCGTGCCAGACTGTCGTCTTCGAGCTTCGGTTCGCGCGAAATCAAAAGCAGCGCAATCGCGCCTTTTTCCTTGGCGATCAACGCTTTGGCGTGCGTGTTAAAACGCGCGAATGGTGAATGCGGCGCATCGTTTTCCGGCGTTCCTTCAAACGCGACGACGATTCTGCCGCTGATATTTTGGTTCGCGTAATCGTCGTATTTCGGATCGCTCGACGCGATGCCGTAACCGACAAACACGACCGCCGTATTGCCGATTTCCGCATTCGGCGAAAACGCTACCGGCTTAAAAGCCGTCTCTTCGGTAAACGTCATCTTCTGCCCGCCCGCATTTGAAACATCGAGGCTGAACGTATTTCCCGCGCCCATTTCAACGCCGGTGACAAACGGGAAAACCTGCAAAAAATTCGTCTTCGTCTTGCCGTTCAACATCGCCGAAGATGCGGCTTTGAGCTTAAAGTCGGCAAATTTATTGGCGATATAACCCGCCGCATAAGTCGCGCCCGTTTCGCCCGGTTCGCCTGCCTTCCAACTTGTCCGACGCAAGATATTCAATGTGCGTCCGCAAATTTCGCTCGCTCGCGCCCGTCGTCTGCGCCTTCTGCGCCGTCGTGCTGACGACGAGCGATAATAAAAGAAGAAAACTTAAAAATTGCTTTTTCATAATTGAAATATTTGGAACGCCGTCGCCCTCGACGGCAATGAGCGCGAAGGCGCGAAACAAACATCTGCGGTAAAATTCAAAAATCATTCGACGAAACTTTATTAGGTTGCTCGCGCAATCTTTGCCGTCGAGGGCGACGGCGTGCCGTTTTCGTGCCGTTTTTATTCGACCCAATCGGCGACGAAGACGTTGGTGTCGCCTTCGGTTTTGGCATTGCGGTTCGACGCGAAAACCAGTTTTTTGCCGTCGGGCGAGAACATCGGGAAGCCGTCGAACGACTCGTTAAACGTGACTCTTTCCAGGTTCGTGCCGTCAATATTAACCATCGCCAGATCGAAATTTCGCTTTCGTGCGTCGGTGGCGAAATAGTTGGTGCAGAAAATTATGCGCTTGCCGTCGGGCGTGAAAAACGGGGCGAACGAGGCGGCGTTTAGTTTGGTAACTTGTTTTTTGTTTGAGCCGTCGGCGTTCATTGTCCAAACTTCAAAAACGGTCGGGACGATTAAGTGCTGTTTCAAAAGTTCCTTGTCACGCTCGACGAGTTTTTGGTCGGTCGGGTGCGAGCCGCGATAGACGATCATTTTGTTGTCGGGCGAGAAAAACGCGCCGCCGTCGTAGCCGGCTTCGTTCGTTAAACGCTTGACGTTTTTGCCGTTCGTGTCCATCGAATAAAGCTCCAAATCGCCGTCGCGTTCCGAGGTGAAAACGATTTTTTTGCCGTTCGGCGAAATCGTCGCTTCCGCATCGTAACCTTTCACGTCGGTCAATTTTTTGATGTTTTTGCCGTCGGCGTCAGCCGTCACGATGTCGTAGTCAGAATAAACCGCCCACACGTAGCCTTTCGAGAAATCAGGATTCGGCGGACATTCTTTACTGCCGAGATATGTCGAAGCATAGAGAATTTTCTTGCCGCCTTTCAGAAAGAACGAACAGGTCGTGCGCCCTTCGCCGTTGGAAACCATTTTCGTGTTCGAGCCGTCGGCGTTCATCGTGTAAATCTGGTCACAGCCGCGATTGTCGCGCTTCGATTGAAAAATCAACTGCTTGCTGTCGAACGACCAATAGGCTTCGGCATTTTCGCCCCCGTCAGTTAATTGTTTGATATTCTTAAAATGCTTTTCGCCTTCAACTTTGAAATCGTCGTCGAAATTGGTCGAGAAAAACGATTGATACTCAAATAAGCCGAAACTAATTTCCATTCCGCCGTGCGCCTGCGCGGAAGTCGCTGATATTGCCAAAACGAACACTAATACAAATAAAAATTTCATACTAAATTCTCTATCGAAAAAGATTTTTAATGATATTAACATTTTTCGCAGTGTATTCAGGAATAACGCACTAATGAAAAATTCCGACGCGTAAAGTTCGGTGAACTTATTATCGGTAGCAAAAAAGCGGGCGACGAATTTCAAATTCGTCGCCCGCTTTCTTTTTTTCCGGAAGTTTTCTAAACCGCCGCCAAGCCGGATGCTTCGTTATAATAGCGGTAAATTTCGTTAAAATCACGCAGTGCGCGATTTAATACTAGAGGAATCTGGTTGATGTCGTTGCTGTTGACGATTAAATTCAGGTTACGCAGAAATGCGTCGTGCGCGCTCATCGTAATGCCGCCGTCTTCGACCGAAACCAGAAACAAACGCCGCCGTTCCGCCGCCGGCATCGTGTTGACCTTCTGCTGAAGAATCGCCGCGCCGCCGAATTCCGCCGCGAAATCAGGCGAAAATAATAGAACTTCGGTTTTGCCTTCGCGCAGACGTTCGTTGGCTTGCGCGGGCGTTTGCGCCAGATAAACCTTAAAGCCCGCGTCAACCAGCGTTTTCGCAATCACATCGCGCCTTTGACCGAGACATAAGAGAACGCGGCGCGGTTTTTCATTCGCGTCATCGCTCGTGTCGAGAGCTTTGTTTTCGTTCTGCAAGGCTCCTAAAAGGGAACGCAAAGCCGAATTTATTTCAACTTCCTTTTCTTTGGCGGCAAATTCCTGCTTGTTTTCTTCGACGGCAGGAGCGGGCGCGTTCTCCTTTAACTGCTCAACGGTCGAAGCGTTTTTCGCGCCCGGCGCAACGCGGATCAAATTTTGGCAACGCGGACACCGCACGGTGAAATTTCCGCCCGGAATTTTCGCTTCGTCGAGTTGTAAAGAAACAGAACAATTATCGCAACGTATTATCATAAATTTAATATCGGTCTTTGATTTTCGGTCTTTGGTCTTAGTTTATCCACTCAATTCGATTCAACAATCGAAGACAGAAATCTACAGACCGTCTTCCTGATTATTCGATCATATTCAGAACTGAGTTAGCCGAGTTCGGAGTCGGCGGCGGCGCGATTGGTGCGGCGGGCGGCGCGGGCGGCTTAGGCGCAGCATTAATGAAATCTTCGGTCGAAGCCAAACCGCGCAATTGTAAAAGAAGATTATTCTGGTTGGTCGCAAACGAAAGCCCGTCTTCAAGCGTGATAGTGCCGTTTTCAATCATTCGACGAATTACCGTATCGAAATCCTGCATCCCGTCAATCTGCCCGTCGCGCATCGCGTCCAATAGAGTTTTACCGTTTTCTTCGCCCTTTTCGATATATTCACGCGTTCTCTGGTTAGACTTGAGAACTTCGACCGCCGCAACGCGCCCTTTGCCTTCGGCACGCGGAATAAGCCGCTGCGAAACGATATAACGGAAAGTTTGCGCGAGACGTGTGCGAATGATTTTTTCTTCGTTTTTCGGATACATACCGATAATTCGGTCAACCGTCTTCGCCGCGTCAATCGTATGCAGCGTTGATAACACAAGATGTCCGGTTTCAGCCGCTTCCATTGCGATTTCCGCCGTTTCAAGATCGCGCATTTCGCCAACCAGAATAACCTTCGGTGCCTGACGCAAAGCAGCGCGTAAGGCGGAACCGAAACTTTTCGTGTCCGAACCGACTTCGCGCTGGTTGATGGTGCATTTTTTGTGCTTATGAAGAAACTCAATCGGGTCTTCAATCGTCACGATATGATAAGCCTTGGTTTCGTTAATGCGATCAATGACGGCGGCGAGCGTCGAACTTTTGCCCGAACCGGTCGGACCTGTCACTAATACAACTCCGTTGCGAAGTTCGCACAGATCGGCAAGCTGCGACGGCAGATTAAGCGATTCAAAAGTCGGCGTTTCAAACGGAATGACGCGCATTACAATTGAAAATGAACCGCGCTGCTGAAAAATATTCACGCGAAAACGGCAGCGCGCCGGAAGGCTGTAACTTAAATCAGCCGTGCCGTATTTGGCAAGCTGCGAAGCGGCTTCAACATTGTCGCGCAAAATCGCCATCGCAATCATTTCGGTCTGAAACGGAGTTAATCTTCCGAGACCGAGCGGTGTCGCCGCATACAAACTGCCGCTGATTTCCACCTGCGGTTTCTGTCCGGTCGAAAAATTCAAATCGCTAACATTATCTGAAATGAGCAGCATCTGCTCAATTATCGGGGCTACGTCAAGCAAACTCATTGGTTGGAAAACTCCTCGGAGAAAATTCTGAAAAAGGTAGGGGAAATTTGAGAACGAACGGTTTTAGTAACCGCTCGGACATTTATATTTTTACGCGGATCAGGGTAAAAAAGCAAGTCATTTTTTTGCTTTGTAAAACATTATTTATCAAGCTCGTGTTATTCACCTGTAAAAATGTCAAGTTTACGCCTGATTTCGTTGGGTTCGGAAATCAAATCACCGATTATTGCCAGAGAGTTCGCGCCAGCCGAAAAAACATCTCGAAAGTTCGTTAAGGTAATTCCGCCGATGGCGACGAGCGGAAAATCACCGATTGTTTGGCGGACGCGTTTTAGCGTGCTAATTCCTACTGTTGCGTCAGGATTTTCTTTGGTGCGCGTCGCAAAAACAGGACCGATTGCCAGATAATCTATCGGCAGTTTAACGGCTTTACGCGCTTGTTCGAGATTGTGAGTTGAAAAACCGATAATCGCCGCATCGCCCAAAATATTTCGCGCGTGTTCGGGCGGCAAATCATCCTGACCGAGATGAACGCCGTCGGCTTTTAAGGCGAGCGCAATGTCAACGCGGTCGTTAATAACAATTTTCACGTTTCGCGGTCGGGCAATTTTTAAAACTTCTTTAGCCGCTTCGTAAAAATCGTTCGAAGCGGAGAATTTATCGCGCAGTTGAATCAGTGTTGCGCCGCCCGCAATCAACCATTTGACTTGCTCAGCGTGCGAGATTTTCGACAGACGCGTATCCGTAATCGGGTAAATTTTCGGTAAATTAAGTTTCAATTGCAAAAATCAAGACAAAGATTTGACCATCAAAAAACCATCTTCGCCGTTGTTGTAATATTTCGCCAAACGCTGAACAACGGCGTAATCAAAGTCGCGGTAAAGCTGCTGCGCGGCGATGTTGCCGACGCGAACTTCGAGCATTACAGCATTGACCTCGCGCTTACGCAATGCGTCTTCGGCGTGACGCAGAAGTTTGTTTGCCAAACCGCGCCGCCGGTGTTCGGGCGCGACACCGATTGTGGTGATATGTCCGGTTCCGTCTTCACGGCTCATCATCACGAAAATAAACGCCGCCATTTGTCCGTTTGCCGTTGTCACGCGGTAACTCAAACAATTCGGCTCGCTCAAAAGATAGGAAAATGTGTGTTTTGTGTAATTTTCACCGGCTTTGAAACAGCGCAGATTTAATTTCAAAACTTCCTTCAAATGATGATCGGTGAGCGGATGCACTTCGTAAGCGGTCGGCGGCGCAGCAACAATTAGCTCCGGTTCAGCGTCATGAACCGGAGTGAAAAAACTGAAAATTCTTTCTAAAACCGCCATAAAATATTCGCAAACTAAATAATTAACATACAGTCGCCGTAACTGTAAAAACGATAACCCGCTTCGACGGCGTGGCGATAGGCTTTCATTGCCAAATCGTACTGGGCAAAGGTCGAAACTAAAACTAAAAGGGAAGATTGCGGCAGATGAAAATTCGTCAAGAGTCCGTTGATAACTTTGAATTCGTAACCCGGCGTAACGGTTAGATTCGCCAGACGACTGCCTGAAATTATTTTTCCGTCTTCGTTAACGGAAGATTCCAAAGCTCTCGTCGTCGTCGTTCCGATAGCGATAATACGGCGATTTTCCGCTTTTGCCTCGTTCAAAATTTCGGCGGTTTCGTCAGAAATATCACAGCTTTCAGGCATTACCGTATGTTCGGATAAATCGTTGACGCGCACGGGTTCAAAAGTTCCGTAGCCGACGTGCAGAGTCGTTTCCGCGATAATTGCGCCGAGATTTTTGATTTCGTCCAAAATTTGCGGCGTGAAATGCAAACCAGCGGTCGGTGCGGCGATTGCTCCGCGCTGTTTGGCGAAAACGGTTTGATAACGCAATTTATCCGCGTTTGAAATGCCGCCTTCGCGCTTGATATACGGCGGCAGAGGCGTTTGCCCGATTAATTCGAGAATTTCGTGAAAATCGCCGTCGCTTTCAAATTCGACGATAACGCGTCCTTCTTCGGTTTTGTCTGCAACCCGCGCTGATAATTTGTCGCCGAACCTGATTTTTTTACCGATTTTCAAACGCCGTGCCGGTTTTGCGAGCGTTTCCCACGATTGATTTTCGATCTCTTTGACCAGAAAAATTTCAACGCGTGCGCCGGTTTCCGTTTCGCCGAAAAGTCTCGCGGGGAAAACTTTGGTGTTATTAAGGACAACGACATCGCCTTTTTTCAAAAAGCGCGGCAGATTAAAAAAATGCTCGTCGGCAAAACTGTTCGCGGCGCGATTGACGCACAGCATTCTGGAATCTTCACGCTTTTCCAGCGGGTTCTGCGCGATTAATTCATCGGGCAAATCGAAATCGAAATCGGAAATCAACATAAAATAAAAACACAGATTAACATACATTGTTAACTTTTAAGGATACCGTTTTTGGATTGGAAGATGTCGCAATTCAATACAGTCGGCGCGTAGCGAAATCGCCGAAATCCATATAAACCGTGAAATATCAGGCGTTTTTATTAGTGGAATAAATTTTGCTTCGGATAGGTAATTGAATCGGTTATCAGAAATTATATTTCGGTAATAAAAATTAAAAGCGAGTTTGTCGGCACGAATACGGAATGTCGACAGAAGACTCAATAAAAATTATAAACACAATAAAAACGAAAAAGGGGTGAATTATGGCAGATAATAAACAAAATTCAGAAACTGAGAACAAAACTAACACAGGCGAAAACAAAACAAGCGGCAATTCGGGAGCTTCGGCGCAGCAGGCGAAAGACAACAGTCCGGCTTCAAATAAAACGGGCAGCCAAAACATGCCTTCAGTCGGAAATGTTACCGATGCGGCGAAGGATACATTGAATCAGGTTAAAGAATCGGTCGGAACCCTTGCGGGCGATGCGGTCGGACAAGCTAAAGAGAAAGCGTCTTCGGTTTTGGACGAGCAGAAATCCAATCTCGCATCGGGCGTGGCGAGCGTTGCCGACAGCATTCGGCAGGTCGGCGAAAATTTGAGCGATTCCAATGAAGACAATCAAATTGCCGCGCTTGCCGGTAAATACGGCGACAATCTTGCGGCGCAGATCGAGAAGTTTTCAAGCTATATTGACGAAAAAGAAATTCGTGAACTTGTCACCGATGTCGAAAAATTTGCCAAGCGCAATCCGATTCTGTTTGTCAGCGGCGCGTTCGGGCTCGGAATTTTAGCGGCGCGGTTTTTGAAAAGCTCCGGGCGGAAGAAATCGGCGAAACGGTCATAGAATTTAACGGGAATAATTTAGAGGAGATGAATTATGGCGCAACAACAACTCGTTAAAGAAGAGCGCTCGCTCGGCGATTTATTTTCCGAACTGGCAGCGGAAACCAGCACGCTCGTACGGCAGGAAGTCGCGCTGGCTCAGACCGAAATAACGCAGAAGGCAACCAGAGTCGGTAAAAACGTCGGCTTTCTGGCAGTCGGCGGCGCAATCGGTTATGCCGCGCTGCTTTGTTTTCTGGCGGCGGCGGTTATCGGGCTGGCGTATTTCGTCCCGGCTTGGGCGGCGGCTTTAATCGTCGGCGCAGTCGTCGGAATCGTGGCTTTTCTGCTGATTTCGTCAGGATTAAAAGCATTGAAGGAAACCGAATTGACTCCGAAGCAAACGGTTGAAACATTGAAGGAGGATGCAGAATGGCTGAAAAGACAGGTGAGTTAGACATTTTGGAATTAGAGCAGGACGCGGCAGACGAAAGAAATACCGCGCTGCAGACGCGCCCGGACGACGCAGAGTTGACTGAAACCAACGACGATGAAGCGACTGACGAAACCGAACAGCTTCGTGAACAGATTGAGGAAACCCGGCGCGGAATGAGCGAAACGATTGACGCGATTCAGGAAAAATTGAGTTTTGCGAATATTTCCGAGCAGGTTCAGGCGCAGGTTTCCGAGCAAATCAGCGGCGCGGTAGAAACGGCGAAAGATGTTTTTTACGATAAAGCGGGTGAAATAGTCAATCAGGTTGGCAAGGGCTTCAAGCAAATCGGCGAAACTGATTTGGCGAAACAAGTGCAGCGCAATCCGACCGCACTCGCATTAATCGGAGCCGGAGTCGGCGCATTATTAGTCAGTCTTTTCGTCAGCGGCAAGAGCAGGAAAAAGAAATCAAATTATCGCTATGATTACGATTATCAATCGGATAACAACGATAACGATGAAAAATATCACGTGGCGAAGTTTGAAGAAGAAAGGTTTGATGATGTTCGATACGTTGACAGTTCGCGCCGCGAATTGACGCCAAAACCGCAGTCTGTATCGAGCGAATCAGTTTCATCGTCAAGCGAAAGTAAAGTCAGCGACACGGCAAATTCGGCTTATAAAACCGTTTCGGGCGCGGCGGGAACAGCTTATGAAGGCGTAACGAGCGCGGCGGGAACAGCTTATGAAACGCTTGGCAGCGTCGCGGGTAAAACTTACGAGGGTGTCGGCAGCGTTGCCGGCAAAACTTATCAGGGAGCAAGCACAGCCGCTAATTTCGCCTACGAAAAAGCGGGAGATTTGGGAGGACAAGTGAAAATTAATTACGATCATTATATTGAAGAAAATCCATTAGCCGTTGGCGCGGTGGCATTTGCGATTGGCGCAGCGATTGGTTTTGCGATTCCCGTGACGCGCAAGGAAAACGAATATTTGGGTGAATATCGTGACGCGGTGGTCGAAAAAGCGCAGGAAGCGGCACAGGACGCAATCGGCTCGGTTAAACAAATTGCCGAAGACGCGCGAAACGTCATTGCTGAAGAAGTGAAAAGCAAAACGGCTTAAACATAATTCGAATCAAGTAAAAAGGCGCGAAAAGATTAAATTCCTTCGCGCCTTTTATGTTTTCGTGCATCTGTTTTATTTTTCGATTCGCACTAAACCGTTCATATACGGCTGCAATATTTCGGGAATCAAAATTGAGCCGTCGGCTTGTTGATAATTTTCCAAAATCGCAATCCACGTTCGCCCGACCGCTAAACCCGAACCATTGAGCGTGTGTACGAATTCAGGTTTCGCGCCGCCTGCGCGACGGAAACGCAGATTCATTCTTCGAGCTTGGAAATCGCCGCAATTGGAACAGCTTGAAATTTCGCGATAAGTTTTCTGACTCGGCAGCCAAACTTCAATGTCGTAGGTTTTGACCGCGCCGAAACCCATATCGCCGGTTGAAAGCACGACCGTTCTGTAAGGTAAGCCTAACTTTTGCAAAATCGTTTCGGCGTTCGCCGTCAATTTTTCGTGTTCCTCGACGGAATTTTCCGGCATACACAATTTCACTAATTCGACTTTTTCAAATTGATGCTGGCGAATCAGACCGCGCGTGTCGCGCCCGTGACTTCCGGCTTCGGAGCGAAAACAGGGCGTGTAAGCCGTGTAATAAACGGGCAAATCTTTCACGTCGAGAATTTCTTCCGAATGATAATTAGTCACCGGAACTTCGGCAGTCGGAATCAGCGCGAATTGGCGTTCGTCTTTGATGTGAAACAAGTCGTCCTCGAATTTCGGCAGTTGATTCGTGCCGAAAAGCGATTTGCGATTGACCAGAAACGGCGGCAAGGTTTCAGTGTAATTATGTTCAATTGTGTGAACATCGAGCATAAAATTCACCAGAGCGCGGCTCAATCGCGCGCCCGCGCCGTTGAGAATTGCAAAGCGCGAACCGGTGATTTTCGTTGCGCGTTCCAAATCCAAAATGCCCAAACTCTCGCCCAGATCAACGTGATCGAGCGGCTCAAAATCGAAGGTTTTCGGCTCGCCCCATTTTCTGATTTCGACGTTCGCCGTCTCGTCCGCGCCGACGGGAACGTCCTTTGCGGGAATGTTGGGCAAGTGTGAAAGCAGATCGCGCATCGCTTGTTCGGCTTCGTCGCGCTGGTTTTCGAGCGCGGTCTGCCTGTCTTTCAAACCGGCGACTTCCGCCTTTTTCCGGTTGGCTTCATCAGTTTTTCCGGCTTGCATCAATGCGCCGATTTCTTTGCTTGACGAGTTACGAGTTTGATTAAGCGCGTCAGTTTCGCTGATCACGCGGCGGCGCGTCTCATCGAGCGCAGAAAATGTTTCCAGACTTGCGGTGGAAAAATTGCGGTTTTGCAAAGCGGTTTTCACCGCGTCCAAATTTTCTCTGACAAAATGTAAATCCAACATAACTTATTTTCTTTTGCTGATGAGTTGTTCAATCGTTTTCTCGACTCGCTTCGTTCTGGTTTCTTCGCGTTTGGCTTCGGTGACGGCGTTGGCAAATTCCTTCCGGCAGGTATAGCTCAACTTTTCCCAAACGTTCGAGACATCTGCTTTGGCAATTGCTTCGGCTAAGACTTTCGGGATTTCAACCTGACGTTTTTCCGTGTCTTTTTCCAGCGTGACTGCAATCAATTCACCGGCTTTGACGTTGGCGGCTTGGCGGAAAACTTTCGGCACACCGACGACGTACTTTCCGCCCATTCTGATGATGGTTGAAAGATGCGTCGCGCCGTTGATGGTGATTTTGACGGGAACGCGTTTCGCGCCGAATATCTTTTCAACATTGAAGGGAATCGTAATTCCGGTCGCATCCATCGCTGCGTGTTTCTCCAGAACAGTTTCAAACATTTGTTTATCAGCCATAATTCACCTAAAATTTTACTTCGTCGGCTAAATGCCTGACGAAGCATAGAACAATAATTTATCAGTAAGATTATGAAACAAAAAGTTCGCAAAGCTGTATTTCCCGCCGCCGGACTGGGAACGAGATTTTTACCCGCGACGAAAGCCTCGCCGAAAGAAATGCTGCCGCTGGTTGATAAGCCTTTGATTCAATACGGCGTGGAAGAAGCCGTCGCCTCGGGCATCGAATCAATTTTGATTATCACGGGACGCGACAAAGCGGCGATTGAAGATCATTTCGACATTTCGTTCGAGCTTGAAGAAGTCTTAAAATCGCGCGGCAAGCAGAAGGAATATGACGCGATGCGGGCGATTTCCGAGTTGGCGAATATCACCTACGTCAGGCAGAAACAGGCTTTGGGCTTGGGACACGCGCTTTATATGGCGAAGGAGTTCGTCGGCGACGAGCCGTTTGCCGTCATTCTGCCCGACGATATTATGGAATCGAACACGCCCGCGCTCAAGCAGTTAATTGACGTTTACGAACGCTACAACGCGCCCGTGATGGCGACAATGCAGATTGCGGGCGAAGCGATTTCGCGTTTCGGCGTGATTGACGCGGCAGAAGTCGAAAAAAATGTTTATCGAATCAAGCACGTCGTCGAAAAGCCGAAATACGAAGACGCGCCGTCGGATATGGCAGTTATCGGGCGATACATTTTCACGCCGGAACTGTTCGACGCGATTGAGAAAACCAAACCCGGCGCAGGCGGCGAGATTCAGGTCGCCGACGCGATGCGATTTCTGCTTGATAAGGATTTTCCGTTCTACGCCGTCAAACTCGAAGGCACGCGCCACGACGCCGGCGACAAACTCGGATTTCTCATCGCCACCGTCGAATTCGCCTTAAAACGTGACGATTTAGGATCGGATTTCCGCGAATATTTGAAATCGCTGAAACTGTGAACGGCAAATTTGCCTGAAAACACGGCTGCAATCGTTAAATGCGAAGCTACAATCGTCAAATGTAGCTTCGCTTTTAACGATTGCAGCTTCGCAACTGTTAAATGCAGCTTCACAATTATCAAAAGTAGCTGTGCTTTTGGCGATTGCAGCTTCGCAATTATCAAATGCAGCCGCGCATTTGGCGAATGCAGCTTCGCTTTTTCGTCATAAATCCAGAGAGTTTATAAACGCGGCAAGGTGAAACTGAATTTCGAGCCGCTGCCGATTTCCGATTGAACGTCGACCGCGCCGCCGTGCTGTTCGATGATTTCCTTAACCAGAGACAATCCGAGTCCGGTTGATTCTTCTTCTTTGTCCTGCCCATCGCGGGCGACGCGATAGAATTTTTGCCAGATTTTGTCGTGGTCGCTCGACGCAATGCCGTAACCTCTGTCTTCGACGACGACGCGCAGAAAGTCCGATTCGAGAATTGTCGAAATGATAATCGAAGTACGTTCGGGGCTGTAGCGAATCGCGTTATCAATCAGGTGCGAAATGGCTCTGGTGATCAAACTTTTGTCGGCGGCGACCGGCGGCAGATGATTATTGGCGTTTTCAACCAATCGAATGCGCTTGCGTTTGGCGTTGTCCTGCAAATCGCCGACGACTTCGTGAACGACCGTATCAAGTTTGACCGGCGTTTTGGTAAATTCCTGCTTGTCCGATTGTTCGAGATTCGAAACTGACAGGAAAGTCGTCAGCATTTTCGACAGTCTTTGCGATTCGCTGTTGATAATCGTCAAAAATTCGCGCGCGTCTTCGGGAATGTTTTCATCGGCGAGCAGCAGTTCGGAAAATCCGTTGATCGAGGTAATCGGCGTGCGAAGTTCGTGCGACATCAAACTCGCCATATCGCTGCGCAGTTTCTCGTTTTCTTTAAGGGCTGAAATATCGCTGAACGTAATCAGAAAACACGCCGGCATCATCGGCACGTTAGTTTCGTGAATCGAAACATTGTCGCGCGGCACTTTGACGAGCGTGATTTCGATCTTGAGCGTTTTGTTCGTCTCGCTGTAATAAAGTTCGCTCTTAAAAGATTCGCCGGTTTGCAGCACGCGCCGAATCGCCAGACTCGGCTCGTTGAATACGTCGGTTTTGAAGCGGTCG
Source organism: Pyrinomonadaceae bacterium (assembly GCA_963761145.1). Taxonomy (GTDB): domain Bacteria; phylum Acidobacteriota; class Blastocatellia; order Pyrinomonadales; family Pyrinomonadaceae. The sequence continues at coordinate 713,282 of CAVXFU010000007.1, read as the reverse complement.
AGCAATTCAAAAAGGTCAACATCGTAAAGTTCCTGCGCGTTTAAATCGGTCAGATGCCGCATCTGCCGGTTGATATAGGCGAGCGTGCCGTCGAGATAAGCAATGGCGTGTGCTTCCTTCAAATACGAACTCGCAATCGCGCTGAATGACTGCTCCTTGATAATGCCGTGAATGAGACTGGTCAGGTCAAGCCGGTTTTCCGCTGAAAAACTGGAAAACGAACTCCACCACGATTCGTGCGGCAAAGATCGCTCGCGCATTTGTTTGCGCTGAAAGTTTCTGGCTAACTGTCCGCTAAACGCTTCGAGCAGATATTGATCTTCGCGCACGAAATTCTGATTTATTTTAACGAACAAAACGCCGACTGCCGTTTCCTCGTAAACGAGCGGCACGGCTATACGCGCCGCGCCGGTTGTATCTTCAATCGGCTGAACGACCGTCTCGCGCTTTTTCAATGCTTCTTCGCACAAACCGACATTTCCGCGCCACGTTTCCTGTCGCTGAATTGCCGAATCGAGACTTTTATCGCTTCTGGCGCGTCCGATTGGCTTAAGCTCGCCCTCCAGCGTAAATTGAAAAACAATCGCCTCGGAAAGCGGCAGAACCGCTTCGAGCAACCGCAGCCCGCTCTCGATTCGCAAATCAGCCGACTGACCTTCGAGCAGATGTCCGGTCGAAGCCAACCCGACGAGCTTTTCCGTCAGCGATGTATCAATCAGCCAGAGAGTTTTTACCTGAGCGGCGCACAAAGTGAGTATCACGATGCCCATAATCGGGACGAAAACGAGACTGGCGTTGAAATACTGGACGGCGAAGACGCTGGCGATGAACCATATCAGCAGAAACATCAAGGCATACGGCAGCACTTTTTTCAAACTAAATTTTTCCACTGCCAGACTGACTAATAAAGCGATCAAAACCATCACGCCCGCTTTCCACCATCCGAAAGTCGCGTCCGGCGGCAAAACTAATTTTACTAGGATAGAAAAGAATTTGCCGGTAACGATAACGATGACGGCAACCAGAAACGCCAGCACAAGCGAACCTGCAAGGCGATTATCTTTAAAAATTTTCATATTTGGAAAAGCCTGAAATAATGTTTGGGCGGTTTTTAGAAGGTGAGCAACTCGGAATAGCGAGAAAGGTAAAACAATGTTTACCGTATAAATTATGCAATAAATATTCGATTAAAAGCAAGAGGAAAGTGAAAAGCAGTAAGTGAAAAATAAAAGTAAGCGATGCGAAATAAAAAATGGAGCGACGGTTTTACTTCATACTTCTCATTTTCCGCCGCTCACTTTTCACTTTTCCGCTTTTCACCTTATACTAATTCTGGCTTCAGGCAGTTTATGAATTTGCTTTCGGATTTCCGGGTTTTATTATTATGCTTGTGGTTGGGCGCGGCGTGTTTTTTCAGCTTTGCCGTCGCGCCGAGCGTTTTTGCCGTTCTGCCGTCACGTGAACTTGCCGGTTCCGTGGTTAATCGAACGCTGGCGATTGTCAATTACAGCGGTTTCATCATCGGCTTGATTTTGCTGGCGAGTTCATACATTTCAAGGCAAAACGCGAACCGTTTGACGCTTTGGATCGAGCAGGGAATATTGCTTTTACTTACTGCCGCTTGTGCTTTCGGGCAATTTTTCATCGGCGCAAAGTTGAGCGATCTGCGGAGTCAAATTGGTCGCCCGATTGACGAAGTGGCGATTGACGATCCGCTGCGCATCGCATTTAACGATTTACACGGCTATTCGGTTACGATTTTAATGACCGCGATGATTGCCGCCGTCATCGCTTTTTTTCTAATCGTCAGGCGGACGAGAAAAACGAATATTCTTTAGAAACAAATGTTAAATATTATCAGAGAAAACATCGAACGCCGGTTAGGAATCGGCAGCCGCGAGCTTCGCACGAGAGAAACCGCGACGGTTGAAAATCTCGTTAACGTTGCGGGACGCTATAAAAGTTGGCGGGCGAACGAAGATTTGAAAAATTATCCGTTTGTCGAAAACACGAATACGCCGTTCGCGCCGATGCGCCGCGCTTTGCCGATGCTCAATCTGGCGCTGATTTCGTCAGCAGGCGCATATATTGACGGCACAGAAGCTTTTGACACGACGGCACGCGACGGTGACACGACTTTTCGGGAAATTCCGATTGAAGTCGAAGCCGAAGATTTGCTTTATGCCGCTCGCGGCTACGACACGACTGCTGTCAAACAGGATAGAAACGCGCAGATTCCAATCGAACGCCTTCAGGAATACGAAGCGAACGGCGTAATCGGTAGGCTGAATAATGTTTGGTGGAGTTTGAACGGCTGGATTCCAAACGCGCAGATGGTCGCCGAACAACTCGCGCCGCAAATCGCCGACCGTGTAACGCGTTACGAAGTGCAAGCCGCGCTGCTTATTCCCGCATCGCGCCTCTGTCATCAGACTTTGGGAATCGTCGCGCGCGCGCTCGAAAAAGCGAATATTCCGACAATGATGCTTTCGGTTGACCGCACGATGAGCGATTTGGTGCTTCCGCCGCGCACGGCATATTACGCCGGAGAATTCGGCTCGCGTCGTCGGAAAGCCAAACTGGAAACAATATCAACTGCGCGTTCTCGACGAATCTCTGCGCTGGATTGAAACCTTTGACCAACCGGCGGCGCGTCGTCTAGTCGTCAATCTCGAAACCGAAGTCGAACAGGAACGCGGCGAGAAATAAAAGGAATTGAAATTACAAATAACCACAGATGAACGCCGATGAAATTTTCAAAATCGGCGTTCATCTGTGGTTTAACTTTTTTATGAAACGGGCGGAAATGGTTCAGCGCGTAAAATCGCGCGAAAATATTTGGGATTTTATCATCATCGGCGGCGGCGCAACCGGTGTTGGCTGCGCGGTTGACGCGGCTTCACGCGGGTTTGATGTGTTGCTTTTAGAACAAAACGACTTCGGCAAAGGAACTTCGAGCCGTTCGACCAAACTCGTACACGGCGGCGTGCGCTATCTCGCACAGGCAAATTTTTCACTCGTCAAAGAAGCACTTCAGGAACGCGGAACGCTTCTCAAAAACGCCGCGCATCTCGTCAAAAAACAATCGTTCATCGTTCCGTGTTACAGCGTTTGGGAAAAGATTTTCTACGGCGCGGGTTTGAAATTTTATAATCTGCTGGCGGGAAAACACAGCTTCGGAAAATCCGTTATTCTCTCGAAAAAAGAAACGCTCGAAAAACTCCCTAACCTCAAACAAAAAAATCTGCGCGGCGGCATTTTATATTTCGACGGACAGTTTGATGACGCGCGTTTATTAATTGATTTAGTGAAAACCGCTGCCGAACAAGGCGCGGTTTTACTGAATTACGCGCCGGTTTTCGAGTTAACTAAACACGACAACAAAATTGACGGCGTGAAATTTCGGGACGCGGAAACGGGCAAAGAATTTGACGCAAAAGCGCGAACAGTTATCAACGCAACCGGCGCGTTTTGCGATTCGGTGCGGAGAATGTCCGACGCGAAAAGCGAAAAATTAATCGCGCCGAGTCAGGGCATTCATCTGGTTTTCGACAGTAAATTTTCTCCGTCCGATGACGCGCTGATGATTCCGAAAACGAGCGACGGACGCGTTTTATTTGCGATTCCGTGGCACGGCAAAACGCTTGTCGGCACGACCGACACGCCAATCGAAAATGCCGAACTCGAACCAAAAGCTTTAGAAAGTGAAATTGAATTTATTCTCGAAACCGCCGCCGAGTATCTGCAAAATGCGCCGCGCCGCGCCGACATTTTGAGCGTTTTTACCGGCATTCGTCCGCTCGTTAAATCAAAAAATTCAAACAACACCGCCGCGCTTTCACGCGATCATACCATCGAGATTGACGACGCGAATCTTTTAACCGTGACGGGCGGAAAATGGACGACGTATCGGCGAATGGCGGAAGACGCGATTAATCAGGCAATCGAAAAAACGGATTTGCCCGAAAGAAAATGCGTGACGAAAGATTTGAAAATTCACGGTTCAATCGAAAATGCGAAACGCTTCGGCGATTTGGCGATTTACGGTGCGGACGCGGAAAAGATCAGGGAATTGACTGAAGAAAATCCGAATTTAGCTGAAACGCTTCACGCCGATTTGCCTTACAGTGCGGCGGAAATTGTTTGGGCAACCCGGTTTGAAATGGCGCGTTCGCTTGAAGACGTTCTGGCGCGTCGGTTGCGCGTTTTATTTCTGGACGCGCAAGCGGCGATTGAAATCGCCTCGAAAGCCGCAGAAATTATGCGGCGGGAATTAAACGAAGATGAAATTTGGGCTAATAAACAGATTGCAGATTTTCACGCGACGGCGAGAAATTATTTGCCGGAAACTGCGGCGCAGAAAGATTAATATCTCTAAATTGTAAGTTAAAACGAAAATTCTGAATCCAATATTGTTCATTCTGAATTCGACTCGAATAACTGTTTGATTTTCTGAAATAAAATTAAAAATGCAGAATTCGGAATAAAAAATTGTTTCGCAAAGCCTTTTTTAATCTGCGTCGCCGAAATTTCGTGAAATTAGTTCGAGCGAGCGATTATAGCGATAAGAGATATTCATATGCCCGTCGTCAAATTCTTCGTGAATGTGCGGAACGTCAAGTTTTTTCAGCCGTTCGCATAAAATCCGCGCGCCCAAATCCATCGCAAATTCGTCGCGCGTTCCGGCATCTATAAATAATAATCGCAGGCTTTTCAATTTTTCCACAGACTTTTCCACAAGTCTTACAGGATCGTGCGCGAGCCATTTTTCCCAAACACTCCAATCAATTTCGCCGGTTTGCATACTAAACGGCAGATCGAAATTCGCGCCGTTCGGCGAATAACACGCGCTCATTCCGATAATATTTAAGCCCGCGAAATCGTCTTTGCCTTTGCGGACGTTTTCGTCGTGGAAATTTTCGACGAGTTTTTGCGGATTTCCCTTGATGGCGCGAAACGCTTTCGGAATGTCGGGAAAATAACACAGCTCAAAATATGCGTCGCCGGCTATCGAGCAAATCAAACCGAATTGGTCGGCGTGGCGCGTCGCCAAAATCAACGCGCCGTAACCGCCCGACGATTTGCCCATCACGGCACGCGAATTTCTATCGGCAACGGTGCGAAAATGTTCGTCAACGAACGGCACGATTTCCTTTGTCAAATAATCTTCGTAATTGCCGGTCGCGGTCGAATTGATATACTGCGAACCGCCGTAACGCGTCGCGCAATCAGGCATCACGACAATCATCGGCTGAATTGTTCCGTTACCGATTAATTTGTCCATTCGCTCGGCTAAATTCGGCGCGAAAAGATTGTCGTTCAAAAGCGATTTGCCGCGCCCGCCGAAACCCGTGAGACAGTAAACGACGGGAAATTTGCGCTCGCTTTCGTCATAGACGGGCGGCAGATAAACGTATAAATCACGAACGTATTTGTCGCCGAGCGGATTATTTTTCAGAATCTCGCTTTCGTGGCGCAAACGGGCGATTGTTCCTTGCTTTTGCTGATTTGCAGACATAACATTAATTTTTTGAGATTATAACAAATAATTCTTTGAGATTATGTTTGCAGGCGATTTAATCAACGTTAATCCAAACGCGCTGAATTCGACTATCGAGTTTTTGACGGCGATGGTTACGCCGACGCTGCTGATTTCGGCGACCGGTTCGCTCGTGCTTTCGACTTCGACGCGTCTCGGACGTGTCGTTGACCGCGCCCGCGAACTCGAATCGAGACTCAGCGAATTGATTACGGTCGAAGATAAAGATTCGATTCCGCTTTACGACAAACGGCTCGACACGGTGGTTAAACTGCTCGACAAAGTGACGACGCGCTCGCGGATTTTGCAGAAAGCCTTAAGCGCGTTTTACTTCGGGCTGAATTTTTTTATTTTAACGAGCGTGACGATTGCGATTGCCGCGTTTTTCACGACGTATCGCTGGATTCCGATTCCGGTCGGGATTATCGGCATTATGTATCTTTTCTGGGGCGGCGTGCAGATGGTGCGCGAAACGCGGATGGCGACGGCGACGATTAACGCCGAGATGGATTTTACGTGGACGCTGGCGAAAACCGTCGCGCCGCGCGAGATTATCAGCCGTTATACGAAAATGATTGACGAGAATCTTGAGAAAACGAAAGATTGAATTTGTAGATTTTAATCATCCCCGTAAATTCCTCTTAGCATAATGGAACCTAATTTTTAAACTTTACCGCACCGGCGAACTCGCAGACCGAGTTGTAAAACTCGAAAAATTGCTCGAAAGCTGCACGATTTGCCCGAAAGACTGCGGCAACAATCGCCTGAACGACGAAATCGCGGCGTGTTATTCGGGACGACTTCCGATTGTGTCGAGTTACACGGCGCATTTCGGCGAAGAACCGGTTTTATCCGGCACGAACGGCGCGGGAAATATCTTTTTCGGCAACTGCAATCTGCGCTGTGTTTATTGTCAGAACTTTCAAATCTCGCAGACGTGGAAAACGCAGAAAAAGAACGAAGTGACGCACGAACGACTGGCGGAAATGATGCTGGAACTGCAAAATCGCGGCTGTCATAACATCGGATTCGTGTCGCCGACGCATTTCGCGCCGCAGATGGCTCGCGGAATTTTGCTGGCGGCAGAAAAAGGTTTGAAATTGCCGATTGTGTATAACACGAATGCTTACGATTCGGTTGAGGTTTTGCGACTGCTCGACGGAATTGTTGACGTTTATCTGCCCGATTTGAAATACGCCGACAACGATGCAGGTTTTGAATTCTCGAAAATCCGCGATTACACGACACACGCTCGAGCCGCAATTAAGGAAATGTTTCGGCAGACGGGCGACACGCTTGTTTTTGATGAAAACAATCTACTAAAAAAAGGTTTGCTGATTCGCCTGCTCGTTTTGCCAAACGATTTGGCGGGAATCGAAGAAAATCTGCAATGGATTCGTGACGAACTTTCACCGAAAACCGCTATCTCCTTGATGGCGCAATATTACGCGACCAACAAAGCCGCGACCGACGAACGCTATATTTTATTATCGCGCCGCATCTCCGAACGCGAATGGATTTCCGCCGTCTCCTTGCTCGAAGATTTGGGAATCGAAGAAGGTTTTATGCAGGAATACGAATCGGCTTCGCATTATTATCGCCCCGATTTTACTGACGCGGACAAGCCTTTTAAGGATATTAGAGATTTTCAAAATATAAATTAGGAGACGAAAATGAAGTTTATTGCCGCAATCATTTTACTTTTGAACCTTCTATCATTTGCCAGTTGTCAGAAGAAAGAAAACAAATTGGAAAACACTTCTTCGATTAACTCATTGAACAATTTTGACGCGAAACCTCTTTCAAAACTTTTTGAAGCTATTAAATCCAAAAATGTTGAAAATATAGAACTGAAAAAAGACGAAATCTTAGTTGGTAGATCAAAAATCAAGGTGATAACGGCAGTCGAATATAACGGCAGTAATCAAGGTAAATGGATTTTTGCGGCAAGATATGACACAAAATTAACTACTACAAGCGAAACAATTTTTACAGTTGGCTCAATAGGCATCGGCAACGATAAAAATGATGCGGAAGAAACCTCGATTGATGAATGGATGGCACTTTTTGGAAAGGCATTTTCGGAAATGCTAGCAAAATCGGAAGGCGAAACAATTAACGGTTTTAAAGTTTATTCGGGATTGATGGGCATTCGAGGTGAGAAACCTTCGCAGAGTTGGATTGACGGCAGTTCTGAAATGAACAAGAAGATAGTTAGCGTTTTGTTGCCAATAATCAATAAGTCTAATGAGGAAATAAACTCTCTCAATCTGATGTTGTCTGTAAATCCGAATGGTGAAGTTGCGGGCGAATGTAGGTTTAACAATGAAATTTCGCAGGAAGTTTTAACAGAACTGAAAAAGCTAAACTGGGAAAAAAGCCAGACAGGATATATATTCAAACAGTTTTATTTATCAAAAAAAGCCAATCAAAAAATTACTAAGTAGCTGTAAACTCGAGGAAAACAGAAGATGAAAATTGGAGAAAACGCGCCGGATTTTACGTTGAAAGACGGCGACGGGGTTGATTGGAAATTGTCGGAACAGAAAGGGAAAACGATTGTGCTGCTGTTTTACCCGGGCGATAATACGCCGATTTGCACGAAGCAACTTTGTTCCGTCAGAGATAATTGGGCGGATTATGCGGCGACGGGCGCGACGATGGTTGGTATTTCGACCGATTCCATTGCGTCGCATAAAACATTTACCGCTAAACACGATTTGCCGCTGACTCTGCTTTCCGACGAAAAGGGCGAGGTCGTCGAAAAATACGCGGTCAAATCGTGGCTGCCGAATCGGGCGGCGCGGGCGGTGGTCGTGATTGATAAGACGGGGAAAATCGCGTACTACAAAGTTCAGTCGTTGAGCGTGTTTGCGCCGTCGGACGACGACACGTTAAAGGCAATCGCGCGGGCGAGTGCGGTTTAGAATGTCGCCACTGCTTGTGTTATTCTAAACGAAACATTGAAGGAGTTTTATTAAAATGGCTTTATTTTCCAGTGATAAATTCAAATGCGCCCGCTGCGGACAGAAAAAAGAACCGATTGGTTACGCGCCGATTCCGACGGAACTCGGACAGAAAGTCGGGGCGGAAATGTGCAAAGACTGTTGGGCGGAATGGCTGCAAAAACAGAAACAACTGATTAATCATTTCGGTATTGATATTTCAAATCCCGATTCGCACGATTTTTTGTTCGACCAGATGAAAATCTTTTTCTACAACGAAGGCGTGGAACTCGCGCAGATTGACACGTCGAAAGAAGGCAACGTTAATTGGTAAAAGGTGCGAATATTTCAGTTTTACAAGGCGAGCGACTCGGTAAAAAAGTCGCTCGCTTTTTCTTTGGGAATAGAAACACTTTGAAACCGCATCTGATATTCAGGCGAATTCAATTGATGAGGAAATACAATGCGACAAATTTACAAAGTGCTGATTCTTTTATGCGCGACAGCGATTTTCAGCGGGGCAATGTTCGGACAAATGAATAATTACGAAAAACAACCGAAAGTTCGTGCGCCGGAATTAGTCGGCGGCAAAGGCTGGCTGAATACCGACAAACCGCTTTCAATCGCCGGTTTGAAAGGGAAAGTCGTTTTGCTAGATTTCTGGACTTACGGCTGCATTAACTGCATTCACATCATTCCCGATCTGAAAAAGCTCGAAGCGAAATACCCGAACAATCTCGTCGTGATCGGCGTTCATTCGGCGAAATTCGAGAACGAAAAAGACACCGAAAACATCCGCAATATCGCTATTCGATACAATATCGAACATCCAATCGTTAATGACGCGGACTTCAAAATCTGGGAAGCCTACGCGATAAAAGCCTGGCCCGGGTGCGTGGTGATTGACCCGAACGGTTACGTCATCGAAACGCTTTTCGGCGAAGGACATCTGGCTGAACTCGATAAAACTATCGGCGAAACAATCGAGGAATTCCGCAAAAAGGGCGAGTTGAACGAACAGCCTTTGAAGTTCGCTTTGGAAAAGGCAAAGGTCGGAGATTTGCCGCTCGCGTTTCCGGGAAAAGTTCTGGCGGATGAAAAATCGAAGCGGCTTTTTATTTCCGATTCCAATCATAATCGCATTGTCGTAACGGATTTGGCGGGCAAACTGCTTGACGTAATCGGCAGCGGCACGGCGGCGGCGGCGGACGGCGATTATGCGAAGGCGAACTTTAATCGTCCGCAAGGTCTCGCGCTTGATGGCGACACTCTCTACGTTGCCGACACGGAAAATCATTTGATTAGGCGCGTGGACTTGAAAACGAAGCAGGTTTCGACGTTTGCCGGAACGGGCGTGCTGAAGGATTTTAGCGGCGCGGGCGGCGCGGCTTTGAAAACTCCGATTAATTCGCCGTGGGATTTGTCGCTCGTCGGCAAAACTTTGTATATCGCAATGGCTGGTTCGCACCAGATCTGGCGGGCGGATTTTGAGAAAAACACGGTTGAGCCGTATGCGGGAACGCGTGCCGAAGCCAGATACGACGGCAAGATTGACGAAGCGGCGTTCGCGCAGCCGTCAGGAATTGTCTCGGACGGCAAGCGGCTTTTCGTTGCCGACAGCGAATCGAATATTATCCGGCAGATTGATTTTCAGACTGCGGAAGTCGAAACTCTGGTCGGCGGCGATTTGTTTCAATTCGGCGACAAGGACGGCGAGGGCGACGACGTGCTTTTACAGCATCCTTTGGGGATCGCGCTGTATAACGGGAAAATTTTAATTGCCGACACGTACAATCACAAAATTAAGATTCTTAATCCTGAGAAACAGACGGTCGAAACTTTTATCGGCACGGGAAAATCCGGGCAGACGGACGGCACGAACGCGATGTTTTATGAACCGGGCGGTTTGTCGGTCGCCGACGGAAAATTGTTTATCGCCGATACGAACAATCACGCGATTCGCGTGGTTGATTTGAAAACAAAGTTGGTTTCGACGCTGAAGATTGATAATTTAGTTCCGCCGGTGCAGACTGAGACGGAAAGTTCCGCGCCGAACTCGAAGGAAATAAAGCTCGAAACCAAAACCGTGGCGGCGGGCGCGACTAATTCTTTGATTTTCAACGTCAAACTGCCCGAAGGTTTTCATTTGAACCCGAACGCGCCGCAGAAATATGAGATCTCGACGGACAGCAGCGAGAACTTGAAAATCGCAAATCCAGCGCAGAAATTTAAAACTCTGCCGTTGACGGTGCCTTTTTCAGCGGCGCAAAAAGGCGCGGTGAATTTGAAGGCGAAACTGACGGTTTATTATTGCCGCGAAGATAACACGGGCGTTTGTATGATTAAATCGCTCGTCTGGAATGTGCCGCTCAACATTGTTGCGGACAAAAAAGCGGCGAACAAAGTCGAGATTTCCGCGAGTTTGGAATAAGCGTGCGAAAAAAACGTCGGATTTCACAGCTTTTCTGTGAAAGCCCACAGGCTCTCTGCGGAACCTGACAGAAAGATTCTCAGGGCTGATGAAAAGATTTTCAGCCTTGAGAAAATGATTTTTAGAGCTTGTAAATTATTCGCCAAACGCGCGGGATTGTTACATCTGCCAGAAAATCGGAACCAGAATGATAGCGACGATAAAGACGATGACGGTTAGAATCGAGCCGATTTTGACGAAATCCATAAATTTATAGCGTCCGGGCGTGTAAACGAGGACGCAAGCAGGTTCGAGCGGCGTGATAAAGGAAAACGATGCGGCATAAGTGACGGCGACGGCGAATGTGCGCGGATTTAGACCGAGCGCGACGGCGGTTTTAACCGCGACTGGCAAAACCACGAGCGCAGCAGCCTGATTCGACATCGGCTGCGTTAAGGCGACCGTCAGCGCGAAAAAACCGGCAAGCACGGCGAGCGAGCCGTATTGCTCGAAATAAACGACGATCAGATTTGCCAGATATTTGTCCGCGCCCGTTTTCTCCATCGCAATCCCGAAACTCATCATACAGGCGATCAGAACCAGCAGACGAAAATCTATCAGCGAATAAAGTTCACTGTGGCGCACCGTGTTGGTGACGAGCAGCAGCAGAACGCCGAGCAGAACCGAAACGGCGAGCGGAATTTCGTAGCCCGTAACGATTTTCGATAACGACAGCGCAAGAAAAAGTCCGAACGCCGCCATCGCCCAGCCGCGCTTCGCCGTTCGCATGCTGCCCGCCGAAACGTCTTCGAGCAAAAGCATTTCACCGCTGACGACGAACGGTTCAATTAAACTGCGGTTGCCCTGCACGAGCAGTACGTCGCCGAATCTGAGCCGAACGGTGCTGATTTTTTCCAGAAAAGTTTCGCCGTGACGATTGATCGCCAACACGGTCAGATTATAATTTTGGCGAAAATTAATCGTTTTTAGTGTTTGTCCGACGAGACTCGAATCGCGCATTACCATCACTTCGAGCAGTTCTACGTCGCCGGTTTCCAAATCCTGATCGTTGAGCTTGAAATCAGCTTTGATTTCAAGACCGGCTTCGGATTTGACGTTCATTATATTAGCGATTCTGCCCTGCACAATCAGCAGATCGCCGAGTTCAATACGCACCTTCGGACTCGGCGAAATGCGTTCTTCCTTGCCGCGAATAATGCCGATAACGTTCAAATCGAGTTCGAGATTGATGTTCGCTTCGCCAAGGGTTTTGCCGATCAAATCCGAACCGGGCGAGACGAAAACTTCGGAAATATATTCGCGGATGTGATATTGGTCGGTCAGAGATTCTTCGCCGCCGCGATTCGGCAGCAGGCGGATGCCGACAAGCAGCATATAAATTAATCCGACGGCGAGCGTAATAACGCCGACAGCGGTTAATTCAAACATCGAATATGGCTCCATTCCGTAACGCTGTAGCGCGCTGCTGACCGCGAGATTCGTCGAAGTCCCGATCAAAGTGCAGCTTCCGCCGAGAATCGCGCCGAACGCAAGCGGCATCAAAAGTTTCGACGGCGCGACTTTCGCACGATTCGCCAATCCGAGAACGACGGGAACGAACATCGCCGTCGTCGTCGTGTTCTTCAAAACCGAAGCGCACGCCGCCGCGACGATCATTATCAAAGCCGTCAGCAAAAATTCGTTGTTGCCCGCAATGCGGTAAAGCCTGCGCCCGATTAAATCAACGATGCCGGTTTTAACCAAGCCGCCGGTCAAAACAAACAAACCGCCGATAATAATAATCACGTTATCGCCGAAACCCGAAAGTCCTTCCTGAACGGTCAGGACGTTCGTCATAATCAGCGCGATAACCAATAAAATACCGACGACATCAACGGGAATTTTCTCCGTCGCAAACAAAGCGACGGCGACCAGCAGCAGAATCAGGGTAATTGCGATTGGCGACATTTGGATTGAATGATAACAGAAAAAAATTGTGTCTGAAAAGAAAAAAATGTTTTTCTGATTAAGAATCGAAAATTTCTGTGTGATATACTTTCGTTTATTATTTAATTAAGTTATGAGTCAAGAAAATTGCATTTTTTGTAAAATAATCGCCGGCGAAACGCCTTCGGAAACCGTATATGAAGACGACATCTGCATCGCCTTTAAAGATTCAAGCCCGCAGGCTCCGGTGCACATTTTGATTGTGCCGCGCGAGCATATCGAATCGCTCGACAAGGCGCGCAATAAACATCAGGAAACGCTCGGTTATATGCTGCTGATTGCGGCGGAAATCGCCCGCGACGAAGGCATTGCCGAATCCGGTTATCGCACGGTTATCAATACCAACGGCGACGGCGGACAAACCGTTTTTCACCTGCATTTACATCTGCTCGGCGGTCGCCCGTTCGTTTTTCCACCGGGCTAATAGTCAGCTGAAATTTAAAAATAATATCGGAAACATTCTCCGCGCTTCTTTGTAAATTCTCTCGCGCTTTTGTGTTAAGAAGAATCTTTATCACCGAAGTTCAACGAAAGTCTACAAACGAACGCGGAGAATTATTGTCTGCCGACTGCCGATAATATATCCAACAAAATTAAAGTTTTTTGCTTCTTAAAACATTGGTTTTAAGAAAATTGTTATGAAAAAAATTATAACCGGTTTATTTTTTACGACGCTCGTTTGTTTTCAATTGAACTGCAAAACGGCTCCGGCGGCGAATAATTCCAATCAGACAAATGCTGATTCGCCGGCGGCGACACCGACAATGGCAACTAATCAGGCGAACCTCAACGCCGTCGCGCAGGAAACGCCTTTGCCGACTTTTACCAATGCGGATGAGGCTTTAACGGTCGGAAAAAAATTGCTTGACGACCTTGAGACGGAAAAAGCGGTCGAAGCTTTGCGGCAGGCGATTAAATTAAACCCGGATTTAGCCGACGCGCATTTTAATCTCGGAATCGCTTACGCACTGCTCGAAAAAATCGAAGCCGAAAACGCGCCGCCAATCGGAACGATACCGACGACACCGACTCCAATCCCAAAAATCATTAGAAACAAACAGGGCAAAAAGGAAGTGGTCGCGCCGCCGACCGAATCGGAAAAATCGTTTGAAAACGCGGTTAAGGCTTATAAAAAAATGCTCGTAAAAAATCCGAAAGACGATGTGGCGCATTTTAATCTCGGACGATCTTATAACAAATTAAATCAAGACCCGGAATCGTTAAAATCATTACAGCAAGCCGTCAAACTCAAGCCCGACGACAGCGAATATCAAACGGAACTCGGCGTGATTTTAATCAAACTCGCGCAGTATGACGAAGCCGTCGCCGCACTCAAAAAAGCCATCAGCATTGACGAGACCAATCTGCAAGCCGAAAGTCTTCTGGAAAAAGCCGAAGCCGGGAAACAACGGGTAAATTTCGGCAACAAGCCGAAACCGCAGCAAACGCCGCCGCCAACGGGCAAATCGCGTTCGAACCCTAAATCGGATTCAACCGCTAAACCGGCGGAAAAATCGCCGCCGCCGCCCGCGCTGCCCGCGACGAAAAACGCCAATAAATAATTTTTCAGTAAAAAGGTGCGAAGTTCATCGAAACAGTCGTTTCGGCGAACTTCGCGCCTTTTTACATATCCAATCTTTTGCTTCTAAAATACACACTTCGGTCTTTAGTTGTGTCAACTTGACATCAAATGGGAAAATCACGACTCTAAAATTAATGCTCGCAATGAGTCGCTGATTGTTTATGAAAATCGAAATTGAAAGCCAGCCAATTTTTCCGCTCGAACGCAAAATCAAAATGCACGAGGCGAGAGAGGCGATTATTGATCGTTTGGCGAGAGATTTGCCGACGAATATTGACCTAGAACGATTTTTAAACGTCGTCGTTTCGGAAATCGGGCGAATGATGAACGCCGACCGCTGCGACCTTTTGCAGCTAACCTCGAGCGAGCGAACTTCGCATCAGCCACGAATGGCGCAAGGACGAGAGCGTTCCGCCGTCCGAAGGCACGACGATTCCATTCGAGCGTCGAAAAACTTGCGGAAAAATTCGATTTAACCAAACCGATTCGCATCAACGACACTTCAAAAACCAAAGACGCGACCGTTAAATTTTTCACGAAAGCCTTAGAAACCTGCTCGTTGCTCGTCGTGCCGATTATTTTAAGCGGGAAAGTTCTCGGACTTTTGGGGCTTCACGACACGAAAGAGCCGCGCGAATGGCTCGACGAGGAAGTTTCGTTTCTCGAATCAATCGGTCGCCAACTCGCCATCGGTTATCAATATACGAGCCTTTATGTCGCGCAGGAACAGGAATCGAAAAGCACGAATGCGCTGCTTGAAATCGCCAATATTTTAAATTCGCACTCGGATTTCGGCGAAGTTTCAGCGAAAGTTCTGGAACGCGCCGTTGAATTGGTCGGCGCGGATTACAGTGCGCTCGGCGTTCTCGATCAAACGGGAAAACGCATTTCGCTCGTCGCCTTCAAATCCGCGCCGAACATCGAGCCGAACGCGGTTTTGGAGATGATTCAGGAACACAACCAATCGCTCGACATCGAACCGTTTCCCGCGCTCGGCGACATTCTCAAAGAAGGCAAGACTTTACAGTTGATTGATAAAAATCTGCCGTTCGCCATTCGCCTGATTTTCAATTCACAGCTCGGCGGAAAAGCCGCGCTCGTTTCGCCCGTGCGCGTCGGCGGTCAGGCTTTCGGACTTCTTGGTTTCGTGTGGAGTGTCGAGCGCGATACGGGTTTTGAAGCGCACGAAATCGCGCTGGTCGAAGGAATCGCCGATCAAATCGGAACGGCGTTGGAACGCGATCAATTGAGCGCGGAAGTAATGCGCCTGAAATCCGAATTATACGAACGGCACACGAGCGAAATTATCGGGCAGGCAAAGCCGATTCGCCGCGCCATCGAGCTCGCGCTTAATGTCGCTGACACCGGCACAACCGTTTTGATTCAAGGCGAATCGGGAACGGGAAAAGAACTTCTGGCGAATCTGATTCATTACAATTCCGGGCGCGAAAACAAGCCGTATATCAAATTAAACTGCGGCGCGATTCCCGAAACTCTGCATCGAATCCGAACTTTTCGGACACGAAAAAGGCGCGTTTACCGACGCACGAACGTCAAAGGCAGGGTCGTTTTGAAGAAGCGGACGGCGGAACTTTATTTCTCGACGAAATCGGCGAAATGAGTTTGGCGGCGCAGGTGAAATTGCTGCGCGTTTTGCAGGACGGCGAATTTACGCGCGTCGGCGGCAAGGAAGTTTTAAAGACCGATGCGCGCGTCATTGCCGCTTCAAACGTCAATTTGGAACAGGCGATTGAAGAAGGAAAATTCAGAAAAGATTTGTTTTATCGCCTGTCGGTTTTCCCGATTGTCGTGCCGCCGCTTCGTGAACGCCCGGAAGACATTCATATTTTAGTTTTTCATTTTCTCGAAACTTACAAACAAAAAAGCGGTCGTTTCGTTTCCGGAATTTCCAAAGAAGCCCTACGCGCGATGGTCAATTACGAATGGCACGGCAACGTCCGCGAACTCGAAAATGCTATCGAACGCGCCATTATTATCGCTTCCGGTCGGCAAATCGAACTCGACGATTTGCCCGAAGCGATCAGCAAACGCGCGTTTGAAACTTACGCGCAAGCCCGTCAGGAACGACTTCGCGCCGCCAGCGAAGGCAAATCAATCGGCATCGAAATCGAACTGCCGACGGCGATGGAAGAAGTCGAAAAACAAATTATCGAAGCGACTCTGGATTACGCTGACGGAGACAAATCACGCGCGTCGCGCCTTTTGAACATCGGCAGAAAAACGCTTTACCGAAAGCTCGAACAATATAAAACAACCGGCACCGGCAAAACTGAATCTTAGAAACTGCAAATTCAGTGAAAATTTACGACGGTTTGACTTAAAGAGAACCTCAGTTCGGGATAAGCGGAAATCAATAAAATGAACCACGAAAACATACGAAGCAGCACAAAAAACAAATCAAAATCTGCCGGATGTTTGGTTTTGTTTCGTGGTGCTTCGCGTGTTTTCGTGGTTTAAAGTTTTGTCTCTTTCTTGTCCCGACTAAGGTTAAAGAAAGTAGCTTTTTGTCGTATTAAGCCGTAAACTTTTACAAAAACAATTTAACTTTTTAACTCAAAATATATGAAAAAGCTACTTTTTATTCAAACTTTTACTCTTTTATTTTCGCTTACCGCTTTCGCACAAACCGTCCCGCAATCGTCGGCGACTCCGCCGATTGAAGACGATGATGTCGTGAAAATCTCGACCGCTTTGATACAACTAGATGTCGTCGTGACCGATAAAAGCGGCAATCTCGTCACCGATTTGAAGTCCGAAGATTTCGAGGTTATGGAAAACGATGAGCCGCAAAAAATAACCAATCTATCATATTTTGCCGGTCAAAAAAACGCGACGGTCAATGGCGGTTTGAATAATGTCAACACGAACGATATGGCACCAAAAGTCGGCGATGTGCGGCGCACGGTCGCTATCGTAATTGACGACGCGGGTTTATCGTCGCAAAGCGTTGTGGCGGTGAAAAAGGAATTGGCGAAGGTCATCATCGAACAATTTGAGCCGGGCGATTTGGTAGCGATTATCAAAACCAGCGGCAGCGTCGGCGTTTTGCAGCAGTTCACGACCGATAAAACAAAACTGTTAGCCATTATCGAAAGTCTGCGTTTTCAGCCTTTGACGAGCGTCGGTTTGAGTCCGGCATCGCCGATCAGTATCAGCTTCGACGACCAGATTGCGGCGAACAACGCTCTCGGCGGCGGACTAACTGATAGAGGTAAATCGCCTTTCTCCGAGCAAAGAAACAGCCTCGAAGCTCTGAGCGAGCTAAACCGGAATTTAACAGTCACTAACGGTTCGCTCGGCGTTTTGAACACGACAATCAAAGGAATGAATAATTTGCCCGGGCGCAAATCAATTTTGTATGTCGCCGAAGGCGTTTATGGACTTATTGACAGTGCAGCCACGGTCACTGCTAACAATCTGGGAGGCACGGCTTCGATTTTTGCCGACGTTAAAAAACTCCGCGAGCAACTGCGCGGCATTACGGAAATCGCCAATCGCTCGACTATCGCCATCTACACGCTCGACCCGCGCGGCACATTGCCGGTCAATTTCTCTGCTTCCGACAGTATGCGCGGCGGAATGAGCGACCGGGAACAACAGGCTGTACAGCAAAGTCGCGGCGTTATCAATCCGAGAAGTAACGACCGTTTGCTGACCGACAGAGGCGATTCGCTTAAGGTTTCGCAGCAGGGCTTGAGATTTCTATCTGAAGAAACGAGCGGCAAGTCGTTTATTAATACAAATGATTTAGGTAAGAGTCTGCGCGAAACGCTCGCTTCGCAGAACGGTTACTACATCGTTAGCTATCAGCCGGACAGCGACACATTCGACGCGAACGAACGGCGATTTAATAAATTGACTGTCAAGGTCAAACGTCCGGGCGTGAATGTCACGTATCGCAGCGGATTTTTCAATGTCGCCGAAGAAAATCGGCAGAGCAAACCGACACCGGAAGAAACTCTGCTGCAAAAAATATTCTCGCCGTATAAATCTACCGACGTGAATTTGCAGATGACTTCGATTTTCGCGGCGGGCGACCAGGCTTCGACGGTTCGTTCTTTCGTCAATATCGGCGCGAACAGTCTGAAATTTACCGACGGCGCGGACGGTTATAAGACAGCCAAATTCGACATTATCGCAGTAAACTTCAGCGAAGAAGGAATTCCCGTTGCGGCGGTCAGCAAAACATTCGAGGTCAACGCCTCGCCGGAGAGATACGCTAAATTATTAACCGACGGCATCGCGTATAATCTGACTTTTACCGCCAAAACAAAAGGCGCGCAAAATATCAAAGTTTCGGTCAGAGATTTGACGACGCAGAAAATCGGCACGGTTTCGCAGTTCGTCGAGATTCCCAGCCTCGATAAAAATTCGATTGGTTTGTCAGGATTGCTTCTGCAAAATTTCACCGCACAGGAATGGCAGAGCGTTTTGAGCGGAAAAGCTCCGGCTGACGCGGCGAGCCGTATGCAGACCGACACGTCGCGGCGGCGATTCAAGAAAGGAACGGTTTTGTCATTTAATTACGCCGCTTATGCCGCGCCGTCGTTTCGTTCAAAATCACAGGCGCAGTTCACGGTTTTCAAAGACGGCAAAGAAGTTTTCAAAGGCGCGCCGGAAGAATTAATTTTCGCTTCGACCGACAAAATGCAGCGCGTTAATCGCGGCGGCGCGTTTCTTTTGGGAAGCGAGATGATCGCCGGACGCTATGTTTTGCAGGTTTCGGTCGGCGGCGACAATCTGAAAACACCGGAAATTCAGCAAATTGATTTTGAACTGGTAAATTAATTTTAAAATAAAAACTGCAAAAAAGACGCAAAAGACGCAAAAAAGATTTTCAGATTTTCTTTTGTGTCTTTTGCGCTTTTCGCTTTGCGGCGCGTCGAATTTCCCGTTAAACTCGTCTTGTTTTGGATATAATCGTCGGCACCGCCGGACATATTGATCACGGAAAAACCGCGCTCGTCAAAGCTTTGACCGGCGTTGATGCTGATCGTTTGCCCGAAGAAAAAAAGCGCGGCATTACGATTGACATCGGTTTCGCCGAACTCGATTTAGGCGAAATCGCGAATCGGATTCGTGGACGTTCCCGGACACGAACGATTCGTCAAAAATATGCTTGCCGGCGCGAGCGGCATTGATTTCGTACGCTCGTCATCGCGGCGGATGCGGGCGTGATGCCGCAGACGCGCGAGCATTTTGAAATCTGCCGTCTGCTCGAAATCAAAAGCGGTTTAGTAGTTATTACGAAAACGATTTAGTTGACGAGGAATTGCTCGAACTCGTGCGATTGGAAACGGCGGAACTCGTCGAAAAATCATTTCTGGAAAACGCGCCCGTCATTTCCGTCAGCGCGAAAACCGGCGAAGGAATCGAGGAATTAAAGGAAATTCTGCGTAAACTCGCGCTCGAAATTCCGGCTCGTAAAAATGAAATGGTGACGCGTTTGCCGATTGACCGAAGTTTTTCGGTCAAAGGTTTCGGCGCGGTTGTGACGGGAACTTTAGTTTCCGGCGAAATCAGTGAAACGGACGAATTGGAAATTTTGCCGCGTTGGGGAAACTGTTCGCGTGCGCGGATTGCAAACGCACGGCAAAGCGGCGAAAACAATTCACGCCGGACAACGCGCGGCGGTTAATCTCGGCGGCATCGAACACACGGAAATCGAGCGCGGAATGATTTTGGCGAAGAAAGACGCGCTGCGCCCGACGCAAATTTTCGATGCGGAAATCGAAGTTTTAAAAGGCGCGAAAAAAAACTTGAAATCGCGTCAGCGCGTCCGCGTTCATCATCGGCACAATCGAAGCGTTGGCGCGTGTTCAAATCTTAAATGAGGCGAATGAAATCGCGGCGGGCGAAAAAGATTTTGTGCAGCTGCGGCTCGAAACCTTCGTCGTCACCGATTCCGAACGAGACGATTTATCATTCGCTCGTTATTCGCCGCAAATGACGATTGCGGGCGGGCGAGTTTTAGATAATTCGGCGATCAAACACCGGCGCAAAGATGTTGAAATTGTCAGGAAATATCTGAGTAACTTAATCGAAGCCGAACGGCAGAGTGACAAAGCCAAACAACTGAAAATCTTTCTCGAATCGGCGGAAGAACGCGGTTTGACGCGAAAAGATTTACAGGCGCGAATTGGTTGGCGCGAAGAAATCTTGAAACTAGCGATTGCCGAAAACGTCGAGAAAAAAGCCGTCATCGAGACGGAAAATTTCTATGTCGCCCGAACGCCGTTTGAAAATCTAAAAACGGAAACGCTCGCCGAAATCGAAAATTTCCATCGCCGAGAACCGCTCGCCAAAGGCATTTTGCGCGAAACTCTGCGCGAAAAAATTTTTGCCAATCTCGCGCCGGAAATCTTTAAAATGACGCTTGTTTATCTGGAAAGAGAAAATAAAATCGCGGCGGAAAAAGATACGATTCGCGCCGCCGCGCACAATCTCGAACTTTCCGCTGACGAAACAATTTTGCGCGAAAATTTGCGAAAAATCTACAAAGACGCAAAACTCGAAGTGCCGAAACTCGAAGACGCTTTAAACGATTCAGTTCGCGGAACGAAACTCGATAAAATACGCGCCCGAAAAATTTTTCAGCTTCTCTTAAACGCGGGCGAAGTCGTTAAAATCTCCGAAGAATTTTATTTTGCCAAAACGGAAATTGAACATTTAACAGCGAAAATTCGCGCTTTCGCGGCAAGTTCGGCAGACCGTTTGATAGAGATGGCGCAATTCAAAGACTTCGCGGGAATTTCGCGCAAATATGCGATTCCGCTGCTCGAATATTTCGACCGTGAGAAAATTACCAGACGCGCGGGCGACAAGAGAATTATTTTATAAATAAATGCGAAAATTTTTGACCGCTAAATGGCACGATTTGATAATGGCGAATTATGAAGTTGCGCCGGAGATATTGCGCGAAAGCGTGCCGGACGGAACGTCGCTCGATTTTCACGACGGCAAATGTTTTGTGTCTCTAGTGGCGTTTATGTTTCTCGACACGCGCGTTCTCGGTATTCCCGTACCGTTTCACATCAATTTTGAAGAAGTAAACCTGCGCTTTTATGTAAAACGGGAAACGCCGGAAGAAACGAAACGCGGCGTGGTTTTCGTCAAAGAAATCGTGCCGCGTTTCGCCATTGCGACCGTCGCCCGCGTTTTCTACGGCGAACCTTACGAAGCGTGGAAAATGCGTCATCAAAAAACGAAAGACGAATTGATTTACGTGTGGTGGAAACGCGACGCGGCGCATCACATCAAAGCTGAAATCGGCGAAAACACGGGCGTTCCCGAGGAAAATTCTCACGGCGAATTTATCATCGAACATTATTGGGGTTACACAAAACGCGGCGAATCGAGAACCGACGAATATAAAGTCGAGCATCCGAAATGGGAACTTTTCGACGTAAAAGATTACGAAATAAAATGCGATTTCGGTGCGCTCTACGGCGAGCGATTCGCGCATTTATCAAACGAAAAACCGCATTCGATTTTTATGGCGAAAGGCTCGGAAGTTTCAGTTTACAAGGGAGCGAAACTTTCAAATTTATGATTATCGGTATCGTTGCCATCGCCAAAAATTTCGCCATCGGCAAAGACGGAAAATTGCCTTGGCATTATTCGGCCGATTTGAAATTTTTCAAACAAACGACGACGAATCACGCCGTCGTGATGGGTTTTAACACCTGGAAATCAATCGGCAAACCGCTGCCGAAGCGTCTGAATATTGTTTTGAGTCGCACGCAAAACGTCGAAAATCAGCCGAATGTTTTGTTGCTGAGAAGCGTTGAGGAAACACTTGCTTTGACGAATTATTTGAAAGGCGATTTATTCATTATCGGCGGCGCAGAAACTTATAAGAATTTCTCCGGCGCGATTGACGAATGGATTGTAACGGAAATTCCCGAAACAATCGAAAATGCCGATGCTTTTATGCCGACGGATTTTTTGGACGAATTTGAATTGAAGGAAACAAAAGAATTGGACACGAATTTAACGGTAAAAATTTATGAAAAAATGTCCTGAATGCGAGTCAGAGAAACTTATCAAAAACGCGAATGTATTTGGAAAATACGACGGCAGCGACAAGTCTTTAGATGTGGCGATAGATAAAAGCCCGAACGCTTTAATTTTCAAGGAAAGAAATTATTCAACAGTTAGAGCAGACGTTTGCGCCGATTGCGGTTTTATCAAGATGTATGCGACCCAACCGAAAGTTTTGTGGGAAGCCTATTTGCACCAACAGGAAAATTTGTCTGATTAAATCTGACTAAATATGAAATTTTTGAACGCGGGCGAAACGTGCTAAATTGAATAAATTTGGAGGAAAAATCTATGATGGGCGGAAAAAGTTGGGACGAATGGATTGACGAATATTCGGAATCGCACACGCATCCGATTAATAAAATAACGCATACGCTCGGAATTCCGATGATCGCGCTGGCTTTGCTTTTAATTCCGACGAGTTTTTTCGTCGCCGGATTTTGGAAAATTCCGCTCGGCTTATTTGTGTTTGGCTGGATTCTGCAATTCGTCGGGCATTATTTTGAAGGCAAGCCGCCGGAATTTTTGAAAGATTATCGCTTTCTGTTTGTCGGTCTGCGTTGGTGGCTGAAGAAAACTTTCGGCATCAGCAGCGGAAAGACGGAAAAATAAACATCTACTTTTTCGCTTTCGGGACGCTCGTCGAAGTTTTCGTGACGGTAAATTGTCCGCCGTTACTTTCGGGCGCGTTGTCGTTGATGCAGAATTCTAAACGCCCGCGTTCGTCCGGGAAATTTTGCCAAATGCCGACTGACGGCGCGGCGGTCACGGGCTGGACGTTGGAATATTTGCCGTCGGCGTAGCGCGTTCGCATCATCAACGCGCCGGTCGGATATTCGGCGTAAATTCTTCTCGATTTTGTTTTTGCATCGTTCACGCCTTTTGTCGAAACGCCGGTTTTTATTCCCGATAAGTCAATCAAACCCGACGCGCTCGTTTTGAAATTTTCGAGCGGAACGGTATCAATGTCGGACAATTGCCAACCGCCGTTAGCATAAATTGTGAACGTGCCGTTTTTCGTCGGCTCAACGGGCGGCGTGAACGAAACCTGCGGCGTGACGGACGGCGAAGCAGTCGGAGAAACGGACGATTTCGGCGACGGCGATTTGTCGGCGATGCTGCGCGACGGAACGGGCGTCGGCGTATCGGCATTAGCGACGATTGGGTTTTTCGATTTCCAGTTAAAAAAAACGATTAATGCGCCCGCCGCAATCAATAATCCGAGCAGGGAAAATACGCCGCCGAGAACGAGCCAGATTTTTTTACCGCTTTTCGGTCGCGCCGTCGGCACGTTCGCAAAATTTGCCGGAAACGGCGTGCTGCCAAACTGTGTTTCCACGCTTTGATTAAATTTCGTATCGGGCGCGGACTGGTTCGGCGTTCCGCTGTCGTGCAAATTGAAAACCAACGGCGCGGCGGCGAGCGGCGCACCGCATTCGATGCAAAAAATCATCGCGTCCGAATTCTCATAATGACATTTGCCGCATCTTTTCATTTCGTTTGGTAGTTTTTTAAGGTCGAATTTCCTGAATATCATAACGCCAATCGCCCGCAATTTAAAATATCGGTTTTCGTAAACCGGAAACTTCCATTAAACTGACAGTAAATTTTGTGAAAAATAACAATTCTTTAATTTTGGTCTTAGACATCGGCACATCGAGCGTTCGCGCCGCGCTGTATGATTTTGCGGGAAACGTTTTGCCGCAAACGATGGTTAAAAACGAGCGCACGCTGACCGCGACCGAAGACGGCGGCGCGGAAATTGACGCTCTCGAAGCGTTTGCGCAAATCGAACAGGCGATTGACGATGTTCTGGAAAAATCAAAATCGGTTAAAGGTGCGATTTTATACGTTGCCGCTTCATCGTTCTGGCATAGTCTCGTCGGCGTTGACGGACGCGGGAAACCGACGACGAAAGTTTTCGGCTGGGCTGACACCCGAAGTCGCGATTACGTCGCGGTTTTGAGAAAAAAGTTTGATGAAACGGCGATTCACAATCGAACCGGCGCACGATTTCATTCGAGCTTTTGGACAGCGAAACTGTTGTGGCTGCAAAAAGAAGAGCGAGGAATTTTCAAACGAACCGACAAATGGCTTTCGTTCAGCGATTACGTCGCGCTGAAACTTTTCGGCGCGGCGAAAACGAGCGTTTCGATGGCTTCGGCGACGGGAATTTTTGACATCAGAAAAAACGTCTGGGACGCGGAATTAATTGAGTTTCTCAAAATCAGAACGGAAAATCTTCCCGAAATCGTCGCCGAAGACGCGCAAACTTTTCCGCTCAATCAAAAATATAAAAAGCGTTGGGCGCGACTCGCCAACGTCGAATGTTTTACAGCAATCGGCGACGGCGCGGCAAATAATATCGGCGCGGGCTGCACGGAAAAATCGAAAGCGGCATTGATGATCGGCACTTCCGGCGCGATGCGCGTCGCTTTCGCGGGCAATGTTCCGGACGAAAATTCCGAACGGTTTGTGGTGTTACCGAATTGACCGCAAAAGATTGATTATGGGCGGCGCATTGAGCGACGGCGGCGGACTTTATCGTTGGCTGAAAGACAATTTTCGGCTTAAAGAAGATGACAATAAAACCGAAATTGAAATCGCTAAACGCCAGCCGGACGAACATAATTTGACGTTTCTGCCGTTTCTCGCGGGTGAACGCTCGACCGGTTATCACGAAAACGCGCACGGCTCGATTCTGGGTTTGAAATCGGCGACCGACACGATTGACATCGTGCAAGCCGCGCTCGAATCGGTAGCGTATCGTTTCGCCGAAATTTACGAGCAATTAAACGACGTGGCGAAAATAAAGGAAATCATCGCGTCCGGCGGCGCATTGCGCGAATCGCCCGTCTGGACGCAGATTATCGCGGACGTTCTCGCAAACAATATGAGTTTGCCCGACGTTCGCGAAGCCTCGAGTCGCGGCGCGGCGTTGCTCGCGCTCGAAGCGATTGGCGCAATCGAAAGCATCGAAAAAGAGCAAACGCCGCACGGTCAGGAATTCAAATTCGATAAAAAACGTCACGCAATTTACAAAAAAGCACGGACGCGGCACGAAAAGTTTTACAAAATTTTAATGAACAGCGAATGATTGCAAAAACAGCGGAAAAACAATCAATCGAACAATCTGAATTGAAAGCGGAAATCGTTCGACTCGACGAAGATTTCGAGCGAAAATTCGCCGGTAAATTAGAGATTTGCGCCGATCTGTCGCGTGCTTTAGTCAGTGCGCAGGGCAACAAATTGCGTCCGGCGTATCGTTGGTTCAAGTATAAAGAAGGATTTTCCGCCGCGCTGGTCGAGTATTTTCTGGACGAAATCAACTTGAAGAGCGGAACGATTCTTGATCCGTTCGCCGGAAGCGGAACCACTTTGTTTGCCGCAGTTGAGCGCGGTTTGAACGCTGATGGAATCGAAGTTTTGCCTGTCTGCCGCCAACTCATTACAAAACGCGAAACGCTCGAAATTGAATTTTCCGAAGCGGACATTTCTGATTTACAGTCGTTTATTGCGGGAAAATTCTGGGAGAAAACCGTGAACCGCATCAGCTTGAACGAACTGCCGATTACGCGCGGCGCGTATCCGGCGAAAACGCTCGGCGAAATCGAAAAGTTTATCGCGGCGATTGAAAATTTATCGAATCGGAAACTGCGCGATGCTTTGGAGTTCGTGCTTTTCTGCGTTTTGGAAACAGTCAGTTGGACAATAAAAGACGGGCAATATATGCGCTGGGATGATCGTTCGGGCAGGCGCGTCACGATGAAAAAGCCTTTCAGCAAAGGCACGATTCCTGATTTTTCGACGGCGATAACAGCGAAAACAAACGAGATAATCGAAGATTTGCGCACCGAAAATCTCTTCACGAAAACTATTAAACGCGGCACAATCAAATTGTTTGAAAACTCCTGTCTCGAAACGATGCCTGCTTTGCCTGCTGATTCTTACGACGCGCTGATAACTTCGCCGCCGTATTGTAATCGTTACGATTATACGAGAATTTACGCGCTGGAATTGGCTTTGCTGAATGTTGACGAACTCGGATTATTAAATTTGAGACAAAACTTGTTGAGTTGTACGGTCGAAAGCCGTGCCAAAAATCTTTTGGAAATAAACCCTGACTGGCGTAAAGCGATTGAAATCGCCGACAAACAGCCGCTTTTGCAGAAAATTCTCGAATATCTCGAAATCGAAAAAAGGGAAAAGCGTCTCAACAACAACGGCGTTTTGCGAATGGTGCGCGGCTATTTTTACGAAATGGCTTGTGTAATTGCCGAATGCGCCAGAATTTTGAAACGTGACGCGCCTTTGATTATGGTCAATGACAACGTGCGTTACGCAGGAATCAGCATTTCAGTTGATTTGATTCTTTCTAATTTTGCAGAGAAATTGGGTTTTGAGGTTGAAAAAATTCTGGTTTTGCCGGGAAGCAAAGGCAATAGCAGTCAGCAAATGGGCGAACACGGACGCGAAGTTTTGAGAAAATGCGTTTATGTTTGGAGAAAGATTTAGCAAATTTTACAATCCGAATCTCAAAGTTTGAAAATTTTATTTGTAAGTTTTGAAACGAGCTAAGTAGTTTTTTGCTAAAATTATTTGCAAAGCAGAACAAATTGATACGAAAGAAAATGATTATAAGACGAATAATTTTCACCGCGTTTTTGATGTTAGCTTTTTGTTTTGCGGTTTTTGCCCAAGACGGAAATTTTGAGCCTTTAGATAGATACGGAAAAGTATCTGTAAATGAAGAGAAAGCTCACCTTGATAATTTATTTATTACGCTTTCCAGAGATAAAATAAACGAAGGCGTGATAATTCTCGAATTTGATAAAAATACATCAACAGATAAAAAGATTGAGCGAATAAAAAGAATTATTAAATGGTCTAAATTCAGAAAATTTGAGACGAATCGAATTACGTTTATGTTTTCCCAAGAAGATGCTGAACGAACCATATTTTTATCTTTACCTGCAAACGATAAACTATTAGAGAATTTAGCCAAAGATTACAAATCGGTTAAAGCCGAAGAATTTACACAAAAAATTAAAGAATTATTTCCGAAAAAATAAAAATATATGACAACCGCAACCAAACCGAAAACGAAAACTGATTTAGACCAACTTTGCATCAACACGATCCGAACTTTGTCGCTCGACGCGATTCAGAAAGCCGAATCGGGGCATCCGGGCTTGCCGCTTGGGAATGG
Organism: Pyrinomonadaceae bacterium; assembly: GCA_963761145.1. Lineage (GTDB taxonomy): Bacteria > Acidobacteriota > Blastocatellia > Pyrinomonadales > Pyrinomonadaceae. The sequence continues at coordinate 685,526 of CAVXFU010000007.1, read as the reverse complement.
CTCCGACGGCTTATGTTTTGTGGACGAAGTTTATGCGCTATAACCCGAAAAATCCGAAGTGGTTTAACCGCGACAGGTTTCTTTTGAGCGCTGGACACGGCTCGATGCTGATTTATAGTTCTGCTGCATTTGACCGGCTACGATTTGCCGATGGATGAAATAAAACGCTTTCGCCAACTTCATTCGCAAACGCCCGGACATCCTGAAAATTATATGACCAAAGGCGTGGAAATTACGACCGGACCTTTGGGACAAGGTTTTGCGAACGGCGTCGGAATGGCGATGGCGGAAGCGCATTTAGCGGCGAAGTTTAATCAGGAAGGTTTTCCGATTATTGATCATTATATTTACTGCATCTGTTCGGACGGCGATTTGATGGAAGGCGTTTCTTATGAATCGGCTTCGCTTGCCGGACATCTTGAAGTTGTCGAATCTGATTTATTTTTACGACGACAACAACATCACGATTGAAGGAAATACGAATCTGGCGTTTAACGAAGATGCGACGAAACGTTTTGAAGCGGCGGGCTGGCACGTCCATTATGGTCGAAGACGGCAACGATTTGAAAGCGATTGAAAACGCGATTAAGGAAGCGCAGAAAGTTAAAGACAAGCCGAAATTGATTCGCGTAAAAACGATTATCGGATTTGGAATGCCGAAAGCAAGGCACGAACAAAGCGCACTCGGACGCGCCCGGCGAAGAAGCCGTGCGTGAGACGAAACGCAATCTCGGTTGGGACGAAAACAAACATTTCTACGTTCCGAAAGAAGCGTCGGCGCATTTCCGCGAAGCCATTAAACGCGGCGCGCAGTATGAAAAAGATTGGGAAGCGCTGGTCAAAAAATACGAAAAAACGCACGGCGATTTAGGGAAAACTTTGCAGGAAACGCGCAAAAATAAACTGCCCGAAGGCTGGGAAAAATCTTTGCCGAAATTTGATAACGTGGAGGCGAAAGCGACGCGCGCTTATTCGGGCGAAGTTATCAACGCGATTGCCGAAAAAGTGCCGCAATTGTTCGGCGGTTCGGCTGATCTCGCGCCATCGAACAACACGAATATCAAAGACGCGGGCGATTTTGAACCGGGCAATTACGCCGGTCGCAACATTCATTTCGGCATCCGCGAACACGCGATGGGCGCGACGATGAACGGAATGTCGCTTTACGGCAGCGTGATTCCATACGGCGGAACTTTCCAAACTTTTTCCGATTATATGCGTCCCGCGATTCGCCTCGCCGCGCTCTCGCACGTTCAGGTTATTTTTCTCTACACGCACGATTCAATCGGCTTGGGCGAAGACGGTCCGACGCATCAATCGGTCGAACATCTCGCCGCCTTACGCGCCATCCCGAATCTCGCTGTCATCCGCCCGTGCGACGCGCACGAAACCCGCGAAGCCTGGCGAGCCGCGCTTGAAAGAGACAACGCGCCGACGGCTTTCGCATTTTCGCGTCAAAAAGTAGATTTGATTGACCGCAAAAAATTCGCCGATGCCAAAGGCTTGCACAAAGGCGCATACGTTTTAGCCGAAGCCGAAGACAAAAAAGGCGGCGCGAGCGAACCGAAATTAATCATCATCGCCACCGGCTCAGAAGTCGGATTAGCAATGCAGGCGCGCGAGCAATTAAACGCTTCGGGAACGCCGACGCGCGTTGTTTCGATGCCGTGCTGGGAATTTTTCGATGAGCAAACTGCGAAATATAAAGAATCCGTTTTCCCATCAAACGTCAAAGCGCGTCTGGCAATCGAAGCCGGAGTTTCGCTCGGCTGGCACAAATACGTTGGCGACGCGGGCGACACGCTGACGGTTGATAAATTCGGCGCAAGCGCGCCCGCCGCAGATGTTTTCAAGGAATTCGGTTTTACGGTTGAGAATGTCGTAAAGAAGGCGAAAAAGTTGATATAAAATTTGTGCCAAACGCAGGGAAGTTGGAACAAATCAAAAGGCGTTTCCTGAAACTCAACGCCAGCAACTTTTTGCTAAAATGATTTTATGCAAAAAGATTCAATTCGCGTTCTGTTAATCGAAAATCAATTTTTAACCCGCATCGGCATCAAAACGGTTTTAAGCGAGCAGGCGGATATTGAAATCGTCGGCGAAGCAGAAACTGGCGCGGCGGGTTTTGATTTGTTCAGACAGACGAAGCCCGACGTGACTTTGATGAGTTTGCGTTTGCCGGATTCGTGCGCGGTTGATGAGATTGGAGAGTTTTTGGCGGAAAACGAAAAAGGGAAAATCATCGTTGTCGCCGAACACGCGGGCGACGCGGAAATTTCGCGTTCGCTGAAAAACGGGGCGTTCGGTTACGTCTGCAAAGACGTTTCCGCCGATGATTTGGTGAAAGCGATTCGCACGGTTAACGCGGGCAGAAAATATGTGCAGGACGAAGTTGCGAACATTTTGAGCGAACATTTCGGACAGGAAGAACTCACGAAAACCGAGCGTAAAATTTTGCAGGCGATTGTCGCGGGAAAAGCTAATAAGGAAATCGCTTTTGATTTTAACGTGTCGGAAAATACGATTAAAACGCACGTTAAAAATGTCTTTGAAAAGCTCAGCGTGTCCGACCGAACTTCTGCCGCGACCCTGGCGATAAAACGCGGATTGGTGCGAATTGACATTTAGCAGACAAATGTAAAAAATCAAAACTTTTTGCCCACGAAACACACGAATCAAACGAAAATAAAAACAGAATTTTCTTAAATTTTCGCCTCTTTCCTGTGTTTCTCAGGCAAAAATCAAGTTATTAAATTTATGAAAAGACGCGAATTTTTGAAAGGCGCGGTCGCGTTGCCTTTAGTGGCGCAATCTGTTTTCGGCGAAACAAATCGTTCTTCAAAAAATGCAAAAATCATCAAACCGAAACGATTGATGAAAGGCGATACTGTTGCCGTCATCGCGCCTTCGAGCGGCATCGAGCCGGAAGGATTTGAAATAGCCCTGCAGAATCTCGCCGATTTGGGTTTCAAAACAAAAATTGGAAAAGCTGCCCGCGCGAAAAACGGGTTTCTGGCGGGAACCGACAAAGAACGTTTGGACGATTTGCATCAGGCGTTCGGCGATGCGGAAGTGAAAGCGATTTGGTGCGTGCGCGGCGGTTACGGCGCGTCGCGTTTTTTGCCCGAATTGGATTTCAATCTGATTGAAAAAAATCCGAAAATTCTCATCGGTTATTCGGATATTACCGCGCTGCATCTGGCGATTCATCAAAACACAGGTTTGGTCACGTTTCACGGTCCGGTCGCGTCTTCGACTTTTTCCGATTATGCGAAAACGCACGTTGTCAATACGCTGATGAATCCGTCTGCTCCTTATAAAATCGCGCTTTCGGCGGATAACGTCGCCAAAGAATCGAATCTTTTCAAAACCGAAACTATTACAAAAGGAAAATGTCGCGGCGAATTGATCGGCGGAAATCTTTCGCTGCTGACGGCTCTCGCCGGAACTCCGTTCGGGCTTCGAAATACTAAGGGAAAAATCCTTTTTACCGAAGATGTCGGCGAAAAACCGTATCGGCTCGACAGGATGTTTGTGCAGTTAAAACAAAACGTCAATCTGCGCGAACTCGCCGGCATCGCGCTCGGCGTTTTTGAAGACTGCAATCCGCCCGACGATAAATCGCAAACCGTTATTGATGTGGTTAAAGATCATCTCGGAAATCTCGGTATTCCGGTAATTTACGGGCTTTCCTTCGGACATATCCGTGATCAATTTACTTTACCAATCGGAATAAAAGCCGAACTCGACACCGAAACGGCGACGATGACTTTTCTCGAAACGGGCGTGGTTTAACGAATCACTCAGAATTTTTTAGCCACAGATTTTCACAGATTAAATCAGATAATTTTTGATGAAATCAGAAACCGTTTTCGTCGAATTTCCAATCCGTGTCTATGCATGAAAATCCGTGGCTAAAACTTCTTCCAATATTTATCACCCGAATTGATGAGAAAAATCTAACTGTGATTAATGATTACAACACCTGATTTCTCTTGTAAGATTGATTTATCAAGTCGGGAAAGCCGATTAAAATTAAAGACGAGAGGGAAAATAAAATGATTAACATCAGAAGAAGCGACGAACGCGGCGGCGGAAACTACGGTTGGTTAGACACGAAATATACGTTTTCGTTCAACACTTATCACGACCCGAATTTTATGGGATTTCGCAATTTGCGTGTGATAAATGAAGATTATGTCGCGGCGAATCAGGGTTTCGGAACGCACGGACACGCGAATATGGAAATTATCACTTATGTGATGTCGGGCGCGTTGGCGCATAAAGATTCGACCGGCGGCGAAGAAGTCCTTCGACCGCACGAAGTTCAGCGAATGACTGCCGGAACGGGCATTCAGCACAGCGAATTTAATCCGTCGAAAACCGAAAAAACGCATCTTTATCAAATTTGGATTCTGCCTGAAAAAAATGGATTAACGCCGGGTTACGAGCAAACTTATTTCGCGCCCGAAACGAAAAAGGGCAAGCTGAAATTAGTCGCTTCACGCGGCGGCGATGACGGTTCGGTCAAGATTAATCAGGACGTGAAACTTTATTCTTCAATCTTGGCAAAGGACGAAAAAGTTTCGCTCGAACTCGCGGAAAATCGTCACGCGTGGATTCAAATCGTCAAAGGAAAAGTTGATTTGAACGGCGAAACTTTAAACGCCAGCGACGGCGCGGCGATCAGCGACGAAAGGCTTTTGGAAATCAAATCTTTGACGGATGACACCGAGTTTCTGTTGTTTGATTTGAATTGATCCGCGCTTCAGAAAATCTACAACCGCGAAATACGCGAAACACACGGAAATAAAAACAAGAAATTTCGTGTATTTCGCGTATTTCGCGGTTATAATTTCTTTTTTATGAAAATAATTACACCAAACGCGACCATTGGCGTTTTCGGAAGCGGGCAATTAGGGCGAATGTTCGCCATCGAAGCCCGCAAAATGGGTTATCGAGTTCACACTTTTTCGCCTGAATCCGACACTCCGACCGGACAGATTGCCGATTACGAAATCGTCGCCGAATATGAAGATTTAGACGCGGTGAAAAAGTTCGCCGAAGCGGTTGATGTCGTGACTTTCGAGTTTGAAAACGTGCCGTTTACGACGGTCGAAAAAGCGTCGGAAACCGTCGAAGTTTATCCGCGCGGCGAAGTTCTGCACATCGCCCAACATCGTCTGCGCGAGAAGACTTTTTTGTCGGAAAACGGCTTTCCCGTCACGGCGTTTCGACACGTTAAAACGCTGGAAGAATTAAAGTTAGCTGTCGAAGAAATCGGCGCACCGGCGATTCTAAAAACCGCCGGTTTCGGTTACGACGGCAAAGGTCAGGCGCGAATAAAATCCGGCGCAGATTGCGAATCGGCGTTTGCCGAAGTCGGGGAAAACGAAGCGGTTTTGGAAGCGTTTGTTGATTTTGAAAAAGAAGTTTCCGTCGTCGCGGCGCGCAATGCGAATGGCAATTTCGTGCATTACGGCGTGATCGAAAATCGCCACGAAAATCAGTATTTTAGATGTGTCGTTTGCGCCCGCTTTCGTTGATGAAAAAATCGAAAACGAAGCGATTGAAATCACGCGCGGAATTTTGGAAACACTCAGAGTCGTCGGCGTGATGACGGTCGAATTTTTTCTGACTAAAAGCGGGAAATTATTGGTCAACGAACTCGCGCCGCGCCCGCATAATTCGGGACATTTGACGATTGATGCGTGCGTTTGAAATCAATTTGAACAGCAATTACGCGCCGTCTGCGGATTGCCGCTCGGCTCGACCGAATTTTACAAACCTTCGGCGATGGCAAATTTTCTCGGCGATTTATGGGAAACGGGCGAACCGGATTTCGCCGCCGCGCTGAAAAATAAAAACGTCAAACTGCATCTTTACGGCAAACAGGAAGCCCGACGCGGACGTAAAATGGGACACTTGACCGCGCTCGCCGAAACCGTCGAAGAAGCCGTGAAAATCGTCGAACAAGCGCGGAAAAATTTAACCGATTTTCCTGCCCAGCCAAATGCCCGCCGCCACGCCGAGAAATCCGATTAAAACGCTCGCACACAGATACAAAAACGCCGTGACGAAAAATTTTTCCCGAATCAGTTCAAAAACTTCCAACTCAAAAGTTGAAAAAGTGGTAAACGCACCGAGAAATCCGACGGTCAAAGCAATTCGTAAATTTTCGTTTCCGGTAAATTTATCGGTGAAAATTATCATTAGAAATCCTATTAGAAACGAGCCGCTGATGTTGATGAGAAACGTGTGAAAGGGAAATTTACCGAATATCGAAGCGAGCGGTGAGAGATTGATTAAATAACGCGCCGTCGCGCCGAATGCGCCGCCGAACGCGACCGCACAAATTTTCGTCACAAATTCCATAACTTATTTTATACCTGAAATCAAAAAATCGTAAAAATTCGATTTGATGTTTGGCTTCGCGCCTTTATTCTAAAATTATGTTCAAAACGCGCAGTTTGAAACTCGAACGCCTCGACACGGGCGATTACACGGCGGAAGAATACGAGCGTTTTTTAGTCGAAATCGCGTTTATCAATCGTCGAATCGGCGATGAAAGCGCGCTGCGAAAAACGCTTTTGCGCGAAATCGAACGCGAAAATATACAAAATTTCAGCGTGCTCGATGTCGGCGCGGGTTCGGGTGAATTGCTCCGCGTGATTGCTGACTCTGCACGAAAGCAAAATCGGAAAACGTGGCTCTGTGGAATTGAATTAAACGCGCGTTCGGCGCGGGCAATTCGAGAAAATTCGGGCGATTTTAACGAAATCGAAGGCATTCGCGCCGACGCTTTTTCGCTGCCGTTTGCCGATAATGCTTTCGATTACGCGATGTGTTCGCTGTTCACGCATCATTTTACGGACGAAAATGTTGTCGCAATTTTAGCGGAAATGCAGCGCGTGGCGCGGCGGAAAATTTATGTCATTGATTTGGAAAGAAATTTTGCCGCTTATTTTTTATTCAAGATTTTCTGTCGTCTAAATCGCCTCAGCAACCTCGTGCGCGAAGACGGTTCGCTGTCGGTTTTGCGCGGTTTCAAATTCGAGCGAATTGGAAAATTTGGGACGCGCCGCGAATTTGAAAAATGTTTCGGTGCGAAAAATTGCGCCGTATCGGTTGGTTTTGGAAGGCGGCAAGATTAGCCGTGAATAAACACAAAAATACACGAAAATTTTTGAATTTTATTTCGTGAAATTCTGTGTTTGTTCGCGGCTAAAGTCTTCTTCAATTTTTTCGAAATGCGCTTCGACCGATTTTTCGGCGAGTTTGAGGAGTTCGGGTTTCAAATCAACATAAACCGCCGCGACGATTTCGGGAACTGATTGGGCGCCGTTTTTCATTGCCGCCAAAATTTGATTTTCGCGTTCGATGCGGTGCGCGATGTAGCTTTCGATTTTACCTTTCGCGTCGAAAATCGCCGAGCCGTGCGAGCCGCATAAAAATTTCAGATTCGGCAGATTTTTCAGGCGTTCGAGCGATGTTAAATAATTTTTTAAGTTTCCGTCGGGCGGCGCGATGACGACTGAACTCGAATTAATGACGTTATCGCCGGACAACAAAAATCCCGATTCTTCATCGTAAAACGCCAGCAAACCGCGAGCGTGTCCGGGCGTGTGAACGGTTTGCAGTTGAAAATTCGCACCGCTTTCATCAGTTAAATCGAAAACGTCGCCATCGCTTAAAATCTTTTGAAATTCGACTTTGCCGCGCAATTTTTCCGCCGTTTCTCTGTGCGCGGCGAGTGGAACTTTCAAATTAAATTTGTCGCGCAAATGCTTTTGCAAAACCGTTTCGCCGCCGAAATGATCGGGATGCTGATGCGTCGTGATGATTGCTTTGCACGAATAATTTTTTTCGATGAACGAATCAATCAAAGCGTGCAGCGCGTTTTGTTCGGTTTCATTTTTCGACGCGGCATCAATGACGACAAATCTTTTGGCGACCGACGATAAAACAGTTCGTGTGCGTCGCGGGCGGCAGCGTTTCGGTTTGTAAAGGAAAACAAATCGTGCGCGAATTGAGTTCGATGTAGGGAATTATGCCGTCGGCGGATTGCGAATTTTTAAGCAGTTTTTCAGAAACGGAATCTGAAGTTTCCGCCAAAGTTTTCAGCGATAACAAAACCGGCGGCGAAATTAAAACTTCCGACTTTTTCCATTTTTCCAAAGCGTCTTTGGGCGCGATAAATTCGACGTTTTCGAGTTCCGTAATCGCCGCGAAAGGAGTTTGTTTCGGCGGACAGTGTGCAAGGAAAAATCTCGTTTTGAAACGAATCGGTGAAAAACTCGGCGTTGTCCAAAATCCCGTGTATTGAAAATCCTCCGCGTCAATCCATAAATTCCAGTGCGACAAAATTTCGGCGAACGTCATTCTGCCCGAAATCAAATCGTCGTGCAACGAAGCGCGTTGTCCGCGTGTCAATTTTTCGCCGTTGCGGACGAGCAAAACGCCGACTTCTTCAAACATTTCGCGGACGGCGCAGACGATATATTTTTCGATTTCGACATCCGCGCAATTTTTAACTTCGACTTCCGCGTCGGACGCTTCGAGTTTGCCGCCGGGAAAAGCGTGCCAGCCGCCTAAGAAATTTAGATTCGGATTGCGCCGCGCCCACAAAACTTTTTCGCCCGTTTCGTTTAATAAAATGACGGCAGAAGCGTCTTTCGGAGTTGCCGATTTTTGATTCACTCAATTATTCTAACTTACAACAATTGACCCAACAAAAATTATGGCAAAACATATTAAAGATTTGTTTGATTTGACGGGCAAAACGGCAATCGTGACGGGCGGTTCGCGCGGCATCGGCGTGGAAATGGCGGAAGCGTTTGGCGGAAGCGGGCGCGAATTTGATGCTCTGCGCGCGCCGCGAAGAATGGCTGATCGAAACGGTCGAAGAATTTCGCGGCAAAGGTTTTACGGTCGAAGGCAAAACGTGCGATGTTTCAAAAGAAGCGGACGTGCAAAGCGGTCGTTGATGAAACCGATCGAAAAATTCGGCACAGTTGATATTTTAATCAACAACGCCGGAATTTCGTGGGGCGCGATGCCCGAAGAAATGCCGCTCGCGCAATGGCAAAAAGTGATTGACGTGAATTTGACCGGCTGTTTTTTGTTCGCGCAAATCGTCGGACGCGAAATGCTCAAACAGATCGAGCGGTTCGATCATCAATATCGCTTCGATCGCCGGAATGACTTCGAGCGCGAACGGTCCGTTTTACGCCGGTTACGCGGCGAGCAAAGCCGGATTAATCGGTTTGACCCGCGAACTGGCGGCGAGTTGGGGACGCAAAGGAATTCGCGTCAACGCCATCGCGCCCGGATTTTTCCATTCGCGGCTCGCCGACAAAGTGATTGATATTTACGAACGCTCGATTCAGGAAAACAACGTCATTCCGCGCATCGGCGAAGAAGGCGAATTAAAAGGCGTGACGGTTTTTTTAGCTTCGGATGCTTCGAGTTATATCACCGGACAAACGATTGTCGTGGACGGCGGAATGACGGTTTAATTTGGTGAATTTTAAACGGTACTGTGTAAATTTATGTTGTATTTCCAAATAATCTCTACCGACTAATAATTTATGGAATTTGGCGGCAACGACTTTAAATCTGGCTTCGATCATCGAACATCACGCGCGGCTCACGCCTGAACGAGAAGCGATTGTCTGGAACGAGATGCGTTTTACTTTCGGACAGTTAAACGCGCTTTGCGAACCGCGTGGCGAATGCGCTCGACGGAAATGAACATCGGACACGGCGATAAAGTCGCGCTGTGCTGTCCGAATCTGCCGTTTTTTCCGATTGTTTATTACGCGATTATGAAAGCGGGCGCGGCGGTCGTGCCGCTTGAATGTGCTTGTTTAAACCGCGCGAAATCGCTTATCATTTGCGTGATTCGGACGCGAAAGCCGTTTTTGTTTTTGAAGGAACGCGCCGAATTGCCGCTCGCCGCAGACGGTCAAAGAAGCATTCGATGAGGTTGAAACGTGCGAAAATCTGATCGTGATGACGATTGATCCGACTGCCGCCGCGCCGTTTGAAAACGCGAAAACTTTAACCGAAATCACCATCAATCAACCGGAAACTTTCGACACTTTTCCGACCGCGCCGAACGATACGTGCGCGATTCTTTACACTTCCGGCACGACCGGACAGCCGAAAGGCGCGGAGTTGACGCATCTGAATTTGATGACGAACGTCACGACGACTTACGGCATTCATATTCAGGTGCTGGATTTTACCGACGGCAAGCAGAAAACCTGTTTGATTACGCTGCCGCTTTTTCACACGACCGGACAGACGTGTCAGATGAACACGAATCTTTACGGCGGAAATCGCGTCGTTTTGCTGCCGCGTTTCGAGCCGAAAGCGACGCTCGAAGCGATGGTTAAAGAACAGGTGAATTTCTGGACGGGCGTGCCGACGATGTATTGGGCGTTGCTGAAATACGTCGAGGAAAACGAATTTCGACATCGCGCCGATCGCGGAAAATCTGATGGTCGTTTCAAGCGGCGGCGCGCCGATGCCGGTTGAAGTGATGAAAGAATTCGAAAAAACTTTCGACGTGCGCGTTCTCGAAGGCTACGGTTTGTCGGAAACTTCGCCGCTCGCCAGTTTCAATCAATTTCAGCGTCCGTCGAAAGCCGGAACGGTCGGTTTGCCGATTTTCGGCGTGGAAATCAGGCTGCGTTGACGAAAACGACAACGAAGTTCCGCGCGGCGAACGCGGCGAAATCGTCATTCGCGGCTCGAACGTGATGAAAGGCTATTACAAACGACCGGAAGCGACCGCCGAAGCGTTTCGCAACGGCTGGTTTCATACGGGCGACATCGGCATTTTCGATGCGGACGGCTATCTTTCAATCGTTGACCGCAAAAAAGATATGATTCTGCGCGGCGGCTACAATATTTACCCGCGCGAACTTGAAGAAGTGATTATGACGCACGAGCCGTTTCGCTCGTCGCGGTCATCGGCGTTCCGGACGAACGTCTGGGCGAAGAAGTCAAAGCATTTATCGTGCCGAAAACGGGCGCGGAATTAACCGAATCGAAGAATTTATCGAATGGTGCAAAACAGCAATTTGCGGCGAATAAATATCCGCGCTACGTCGAATTCCGCGACGAATTGCCGATTGGCGGAACGGGCAAAATTCTCAAACGCGCTTTACGCGAGGAAAATTAAACCGCAGAGACGCGGAGACGCAAAGAAGAAAAAATATAAAAATCTCTGCGCCTCTGCGTCTTTGCGGTCGAAAATTTTATGAAAGTCCAAGTTTTATTTTTCGGCGCGACGGCGGATGCGGCGGGCGAAAGAGAAATCGAGATGGATTTAGCCGACGCGATCAGCTCAATCGACGCGTTTGCCGAAATCAAACGAAATTTCCGCAGTTAAATCAACATTCACTGCTTTTCGCCGTTAATCAGGAATACGCGAACGGCGATGAATTGATTCAAGAACGGCGACGAACTAGCCGTTTTCACGCGGTTTCGGGCGGTTAATTGGAAGTCGCGTGTGCCAATGTCGCTTCGCTGCACGCCCACGCGATGCAGGGACAGCATCCGCACGATAATTATGAGCGAAATGACGACGGATTTTTACGAAATCACTAACGAAATTCTCGATGTCGGCGCGATTGCGCGGCGCGTCGTCCCTGTCAACGTGCGGCGCGATTGTGACGCTTGACGGTTTTGTGCGGCAATTTACGAAAGGGCGCGAAACTTTGTATCTCGAATATGAAGGCTATGAACCGATGGCTTTAAAGGAAATGGAAAAACTCGGTGAACAGGCGCGTTCGAACAATTTGAAATCGCGAACGTCGGCATCGTTCATCGTTTGGGAAAACTCGAAATCGGCGAAACGAGCGTCGTTATTTCCGTCGCCGCGCCGCATCGCCGCCACGCTTTTGAAGCCTGCGAATGGTTGATTAAAGAACTCAAAAAAACCGTCCCGATCTGGAAAAAAGAAGTTTACGCCGATGGCGAAACGTGGATTGAAGGCGATTCACAGACAGCGGAAAACGAACAAATAACTTTAGTAAAATGTAGAATTAAAGCGGCTCAAAGGGTCGCTGCGCTGTTCACGTTGTTTTCGTAATTCGCGTCCGCGCTTCGCGAAATCAATTCGTCGAAATGTTTTTCCAAATCAGCGTTTACGCCGCGCAAACCGTTTATCACTCGCTCGCCCCAACGATGTATTCGAGTCGTCGTTCGTTGACCAATCGTGCGGCGGATTTTCCGTAACGTCGCGGATATTGCTGATTTTGTCGCCGAGTTTGATGTGCTTCGCGCCGTTCGACATAGTGCGGCGCGTGTTCGATCTGAAGTTCTTTGCGACGCGCTTTCGGCAGCGATTTATCGTCGGTCACTTCCGCAACATAACCGCAAACTGTTTCGCCGAACATTTCCGCAATTTCCTCTTCGGTCGTGTCAGTATCTTCGATCGTGTCGTGCAAAACGGCGGCGATTAAAACGTCGTAATCTTCAATCTTGCCGACATTTGCCAGAAGATTTGCCACTTCCAACGGATGATTGATATACGGCTCGCCGTCCGCGCCTTTCGTTTTTGTTTGACGTGTTTTTTGCGGCAAAACTGATCGCCTGTAACATTTTGGCAGATTATTTTTCATAATTTTAAAAAATAAAAAATCGGTGATGCAGTAAAATGTCCAATCGTTTAATTTTTAGTTGAAAATTTTTTTTTTAACTTCAATCGTCAAAGTCTGCTGACCGAAGACGATAAATTCGGCGGGCGGCAATTCCTGTTCGGTTAGAACAGTCGTCAGCGACGGTTTAAAGCCGCCTGTCGTGCGGTCGTTGTTAAGAGTCGCCAGCATCGAAGGCGGTAGATTCGGCATTTCGCTTACGCCGATAATCGCGCCGTTTGTCACTCGATTGGTCTGCACATAAAGACGGTCAGGCTTTTTGACTGCATTAATCATTTTGACGAGTTCGGCTAAATCCTTCGGTATAAACTGCCGTGCACTTGCCGCCGCATTGATCAAATTGCCGTCGGCGATGGTTACATGTCAAGCATTCCGGCGGGCGTGTCGGCGGGAATCGAAACGGGAATTTTCTGCGCGAAAATTCTTCCCGTGTCGGTTCGGACAAACGCCTGAATTTCGAACAGTTTCGCCCGCGCTGAACTTCGGTTTTGTCGAGCGCGATGCGTTCCAGAACTGCCGTTCGGCTGCCGTCAATTGAAGTCAAATTGACGTTCACTTCCGAAATTTCCACGTTGTCGAAACGGCTGTCGAGCAAAGCATTGACCGGAATGGAAACGCTTGCGGCGGCAATTTGGACGGCTGCCGCGCCGGTATAATCGGCGTTCGAGTTTGATCGGCTGCTGACCTTTCAACTTTGATTTCGCCCGTCAATTCAACCATCGAATCGCCAAGCCCGCGCTCGTTCGCCACGACCGCGTTATAAATCGTCATATTCAACAGAACCGGCGTGAAAAAATCATCTTTGGCGATTTCAAAATTCAAAGTTTCCGTTTTCCCGCGACTCGTTTCGAGATTGATTTTCACCGGAATCATTTTCGGCGATTGTCCGAGTTTGCCGAAAACGCCGGTCGCCCGATCCTGCGTCATCGTGCCGACCATCTGATTCGGAACGGCGATGACGAATGAGTTATTGACGTTCGGAATAACCGTCACGACGCTCGATTCGGACATCGGCAAATCGGAAATGCCGAGACTCAGAAACGGATGCCCGAAAGCGTAAATTTTGTCGCCGTCGCGCATCGTCACCGTTCCGGTCGCCGCCATACTCGAATCGCCGCGCACGAGTGCCATCGAAACTGACATTGCCGCCCTGCAAAGTCGTTTCGGTTGCCAGCTTCAATCGGAGAAATTCGCGCCGCGCCGCCGACGGCTGAAACGGGAAGCAAGCCGACCGACAAAAGCTGCGGCGTAAATTGATTCAGAGTTTCCTGAGAAAATCCGTTAAAAGCAATCGGCGTGGCAATCGGTTGAAACATCTGTCCGGCGATTGAATTCAACGCTGAATTTGAGCTGACTTTCGTTAAACTTGAACTCGAACTGATTCCGTTGCCGGAAAAATTCGTTTTCCAGTCGGTCGAAGCAATTCGGCAAACGAGATGGCGCGCGGCTCTTTCGCCTTTGTCTTTATAATTTGATTCTGCTCGAAAATCGAAAGCATCTGGTCAATCGGAGTGATGCCGCAAATCGGCTCTTTTGAAAAAGGAAAACTATACGCAATCGCGCCGACGAGTCTGCCGTCAATATAGACGGGCGAACCGGACATTCCGGCGAAAACCGCCGTTCGGTTGGCGCTGCCGCCGGAAATTCGCCCGACGATCATATCCTGTTTCGGTCCGACCGCGCCCGGCACGATGCCGATAATTTCCACCTGATATTCTTCCGGTTCGGTGCCGCTGAAAACCGTCCGCGCCGTGCCTTTCATTCCGGGCTTCAATTCGGCAAGCGGAAAATATTGCGCGTTGGCAGATTTGACGACGGCGGATTTCGGCTGAATGGCGGCTTGCGTCTGCGCGAAAATATTCGGGCAAAATGCCGAAAAACTCAATAAACAAGCGGAAAATACGACTTTTTTCATCATAATAAAAATCTTCCTTTCGAGTGGCGATTTATGGTAACATTTTAGATAGCTTACCGAAAGTTCTTTTTTCACAAGGACTGTTTTTAAGACTCGCAAATTCTTTTTCCGGTTGCAATTTTCTTTCACTTCAAAATCCATTTTTCATATATTTATGGCACATACAACTCGCATCTTTAAGAGTATTTTTCGGCTGATGATGCCGGTCGCTATTTTAATTGTGGTCGCGGTGATGGCGGCAGCGGTTTTTCTGGTTCACACGGTTTCCAATCCGCCGCATTCGGCTTATTTAGTTACGCCGGAAAAATACGGGCAATTCAGCACACGCGGTGCGCAGGTAACGGAAGAAAACTGGACGAACCGTGACGGTTCAAGTTCGCGCGGCTGGCTTTTGCGCGGTGCGGAAGGCTTGCCCGCCGTTGTTTTTCTGCATGCTTACGGCGCAGATCGCTCGCACGTTCTCGACCTGGCGGTCAAAGTTAACGAGGCGACAAATTTCACGATTTTAATGCCCGACGAGCGCGGACACGGGCTGAATCCGACCGTTTTGCAATCTTCTTTCGGCGGCTGCGAAGGCGATGACGCGCTGGTTGCCGTCGAGTTTTTGCGCAATTTGAAAACCGAAACGCAGACGAATTTGGTCGGGCAGAACATCGGCTTTTACGGCGTGGAAATGGGCGCGCTCGCGCGCTGAACGCCGCCGCTAAAGACCCGAATATTAAAGCCGTCGTGCTTGATTCGGTTCCTTCCGCGTCTGACGAAGTGCTGGCTTCGGCGGTCGAAAAACGTTTTCCGTTTGCGAGTTCGGTCACCTCGAAAATCGCCAACATTGCCACGCCGTTTTATTTCTATAACGGCTGTTATCGCCGCGATGCGGTTTGTGATCTGGCGAAATCAATCAGTAATCGCCAGGTTCTGCTGCTCGCCGGTGCGGACGCGCCGAATTTGCAGGATTCGACGGTGAAACTCGGTCGTTGCTTTCCGGGCGGAACGAAAGTTGAATCGAAAACCGACTTCAATCCGTCGGGTTACAATTTGAAAAATGCTTCTATCGAACAATCGTCGGCTTATCATCAGCGCGTGATTGAATTTTTCAAGACTCTTGAACACTTAATGATTGCGGTCAATAAATCTTAAATATCCAGCTTTTTTCTTGGAATGCCCGTTGGTCTTGGAGATTTTGTGGATTTCCGCGCTGTCTTCCATTTTATCAACGGTTTGGACGAGAATTTCCTTTAACCTTTCCAGACTTTCGATGGTCGAGCGTGTTTTCAAGTAACTGGTATTTCAAATCCGGTTCGAGGTTAAAAGCCGCCGTAACCAGAAACGATAATGCTTCGGGTTCGGTTTGCTGAACGTCGGGAAAAATGCCGCGCTCGCCGCCGATTTTATGCGCGGCTTTGGCAATGCGCCGGAAAAGCGTAAAAACTTCGTCTGCCAGCGGATTCAGAATCAATTCGTCTTCTGCTTCGTCTTCAAAAAACTCGACATCGCCGATCAGGTAAGGCTCGCCCGCTTCGACGTAATCAATCAGCCGGTAACGCGCCACGCCGACGGTTAAAATATTCGAGCGTCCGTCGGGCATCGTCTGCGCCTCGCGCACTTCCGCCGCACAGCCGACGCTTCCGATCGTTGGTTTTTCAATAAAATCTTCGGTCGGATTAAAAAGCATCACGCCGAACATATTTTTGGCGAGCGCGACATCTTCGAGCATCTGGCGATAGCGCGGCTCGAAAATATGAAGCGGCAAAAGTTCGTTCGGCAAAAGCACGAGCGGCAGCGGAAACAATGGCAGATGGCGAATACCGGAAACTTTTTCTAATGCTGGACATAATTCTAAGTTTATATTCTGAAAACTAAATTCTCCACCAATAAAACTGTTTTCCCCGCAATGCCTTTTTACACAGCTTCAGGTTGAATTTTCAGCGCGATGAAATCAGCGATTTTGTCGGGTGTATCGTCGCTCAGAGCCATTCGTTTTGCGCCGATGACCGCTTCCGCCATTTCCTCGACGCGCGTTTTGTAGCGGTTGTCACGAACGATCAAATCTTCGACGACGCGGCGTTCCAATTTTTCGCGCGAAACGTCTTCGCCGACATCAGCCGCGACCGCATATTCAATCGGCGCGGAATGATTTTTAATGCGAACGTGCAGCGCGTCGGTCATCTTTTGCGCCTGCTCGCGGATTTTTTGCAGCTCCAGATTTGAATTCGGAAAACCGAGATGCCCGCGCAGAGTGATTTCGATAATCGGCTGCGGCGCGTTCGCATCACTATCTTTGTAATCGCTCGCAGTTCTCGCTTCGCCCTCTACTTTCGCCAAAACCTGTTCGGTGATTTCCTTCGGCTCGGCAATTCCCGAAACGTCAAAATTGATGCGCTGAAACGGACGCTGGCGATAATCGCGGACGTGACGGGCGATGACTTCGTTATTTTCGCCGACCTCAATCAAAAATGCGCCGCGCGTCTCGCGGTATTCGTCAATGCTCGTAACTTCTAAACTGCCGGGATTAAATGCCCAGTTATCAATTTCGTAACTTTTATGCGTGTGTCCGAGCGCGACGTAATCGGTCACAGACTTTAATTCCTTCAGATTCGCCATCGAAAGCGCGGGCATCGGGTGCGTTTGATGTCCTTCAACGTCGGTGTGCAGAAGCAAAATGTGAAACGCGCCCGTTCGACGATTTTCCTTTATCGCTTCGGTCAGCATCGGAATCGCCCAATTTGCCGACGCGCCATACCAGTGCGAGCCGAAAATTCTGGCGTTGCCGATGTCAACAAATCCGCCTTTGCCTTGTTCTTCGTCCCATGATTTATAATTGACTTTGCCCTCTTCATTTGTCGGCTCAAGCAGTTTTATCAAGTTCCAGTTCGCCAAACTGCGGAGCCAACTGTGTTCAGTGTCGGTTCCCTTCTGGTCGTGATTGCCTTCAATCGTCACGCACGGAATGTTATTGTCTTTGAGCAAACTCAAACCCGCAAAAGCGTAATTCATCGTCTCCGGCGGCACGTTGCGTTTATGAAAAAAATCGCCGCCCATAATGACGAAATCAACCTTTTCGCCAATCGCGTATTTCTGTAAAACGTCAATCCACGCATCGAAAAAATCGCGCGGCGATTCGTTTAGCTGATAACGCGTGCAGCCGAGATGAACGTCGGAAATGTGTAGGAATTTCATAAGATTATTATAGCAAAATCGGGCATCGAAAGTGAGCGGCAAAACGAGAAGAATTCACGCGGATGAAAGGGATTTAAGGGATAAAATAAAATCTAAAATTATCTTATCCCTTCCATCTTTTTCATCCCTTTTATCCCCGTGAATTCTTCTTTGGCTTTGGCGGCAGAACCGTTTCGAGCTTCCAGTTCGCGTCGGCAAACTCGTCCACCGCTTTGATAATCAGCCATTGTTTCGGGCGATCCTTCATTCGCACAAGGCTGAACGCGCCGCGCAGTTTTACGCCGTGAAACGTGAAATTTAATCTGCCGTTGGCAAGTTGTTCGGCAGCGTCGGATTCAATTTCAAACTCGCCTTTGTCCCAAATTGCAACGCGACCTGCGCCGTAACTGTCTTCGCGGATTGTGCCTTCAAAATCAATGTAACTCAAACTGTGATCGGGTACTTCGATTGCCAGTCGTTTGTCTCGCGGATTCATCGAAACGCCTTTCGGAACCGCCCACGATTTCAGCACGCCGCCGATTTCCAGACGCAAGTCGAAATGCAGATTCGTCGCGTGATGTTCGTGAATGACAAAGCGGCGTTTCATATTTGCTCAGTTTTTTACGGCTTTGACGCGCAATCTGCCGAATTCGCTCAAAAGCGGGTTCAAATGGCTGACCGCTGCGTCGTGAGAAACGCCGTTTGTCGCCAAAACCCCGTTGTGATTGTGTACGTCGGAAGTGTTGTAGATGATTCGTTCGCCGAACAAATCCGTCATTTCGCCGCCCGCTTCCTTTAAAATAATCTCCGGCGCACAGGTGTCCCAATGTTTCGTGCGCGGCGAGAGATGAATATATAAATCAGCCTTCTGCTGCGCGATTAAACCGACTTTCAAACCGACCGAACCGCGCTGAACTTCCGATTTTAATCCGAATTTATCGTGAACCTGCGACATTCGCGGGCTTCGATGGTTGCGGCTCGAAGCCAAAGACATTTCCGCGAAATCCGTTTTATCCGAAACGTGCAGACGTTCGGGCGGCTCGTTATTTTCCAAGACAAACGCGCCGCCGTCTTTCACGGCATAATATAAAACATTTTGCAGAGGCATAAAAACCACGCCCAAAATCGCCGCGCCGTGTTCCGTTAAACCGATTTGCACCGCAAAATCGCCCGTCTTTTCGACGAAACCGCTCGTGCCGTCGAGCGGGTCAATAATCCAGACGCGCGTTTTATCGAGCCTGGTTTTATCGTCAAATTCCTCTTCGGACAAAATGCCGTCGCGCGGAAAAACTTTGGCTAAACCTTCGACGATAATGCGGCTCGCCGTGCGGTCGGCAATCGTCACGGGTTCGGAAAAATTGTCGGCAAGGATTTTTACTTCGGTTTCACAGCCGTTCGCGTAGAAATCTAAAATTATTTCGCCCGCCTTTTTCGCCAGTGCAATCGCGGCTGCGAGTTCTTTTTCTAACATTAAATTGAATTTATCACAGATTGCCGCGAAAAATTATTCGATTAATTTATAACTCACCAATTCAGTGTCGTTTAAGGATTGTCCGGTGGTTTTCCGGTCGGTAATTTTTAGCGTAAACCGGTATTTTTTACCTTTTTTCAGCTTTCCGGTTTCAATTCCAAAGATGATAATTTCCTTTTCGGTCAACTCCGCATAACTTTCCAGCAAACTATTTTCCGTTGAAATAACGGCGTTGTCCGGCATACAAGGTTTGCAAAACGTATCAGGCGGACACGGCGGACAGCGAAAAATTTTAACGACATAGCCTTCCGTCCGAACGACTTTGCCGTCTAATTGCTGTTCATTAATTTCGTTAATCGAAAGAAATTTTGCCGCCTTTTTGTTAGCCGCGTTTTGTCCGTTGACGGAAACATTTCCGCCGCAAAATACAACAAATTGAATGATAATCAGAAGAATTATATGTTTCATTTTAAGCCTCGCTCAACAAACGAAGTCTGCCGAACAAACTTGCAGAAAATTATCTGTCGCTTAGATAAAAGTGCCACAGCAGACGCGCGGCGACGGCGCGAAAGGGTTTCCATCGTTCCGCAATCAAAAGAAATTCGTCGGCGTTCGGGCGCGTGTCGAGCTTATTAATTTTTTGCCACGCAACGTGCAGTGCCAAATCGCCTTTCGGCATCACATCGGCGCGGCGCATCGCCATCAGCAAATAAATTCCGGCAGTCCAATCGCCGATGCCTTTAACTTGTTTGAGTTCATCTTTGACCTGCGCGTCGGGCAGATTTTCGAGCGATTCGAGATTTAATTTTCCTTCGGCGATCTTCGCCGCCAAATCACGCGCGTAAACAGTTTTTTGCCGGGAAAAATACGCGGCTTTCAATTCCGCGTCCGACAATTTCAAAACATTTTCGGGCGTGATTTCGCCGCTCAGTTTTTCGCTCAATTTATTAAACGCAGCGAGTGCGGACGCGAGTGAAACCTGCTGTTCGAGAATAATATGCAGCAAAGTGGCAAACGTCGCTTCACGCGCCCAGAGCGGCGGCACACCGTAAGTTTTGTAAATCAGGCGCAAATCCGCGTCCTGTTTCGATAATTTTTCGCAAGCCGCGATTAATTTTTTTTCGTCGAGCGTTTTTATCATAAAATTTCTGACGCATTTCGTTATACAATTATCCCGATGAAATTCGCCGTCGCCAAATCTGTTTTGACAATAATTTTTACGCTCGTCTTGGTCGCCGTCGGGACGGCACAAACTTGCGATTTAACCGCGAAAAATGCCACGCTTTTGCTAAATCTGCCAATCGGAATGTCGCCCGAACAAACGCAAACTGTTTTCGGCAAAGCGTTGAAAATAAAAATCAAAAAGAAAGGCGAACGCACGTTTTTTCAAAACTATATCAAAAAGCCCGCACCCGAATCTTTGCGCGGCGTTCGCGCTTTATATCTGCGATTTTACGACGGAAAACTTTATCAAATCGAGATTTTCTATGAACTGCGTGCCGATTTAAACACGCTCGAATCGGTAACGAATCAACTGGCGGCGCAGTTTAATTTTCCAAATACCGGTTGGCAGATTAAAAACAATCTGGCGGAAATCCGTTGCGGCGAAATCTCGCTCGTCACTGATTATATTTTGAATCCGCGAATCGAATTAACCGACGAAACAATTCGTGCCAAAGTGTATAGCGGCGCGGAAAAAATAAGGAGAAATATATGTCCGAAATCGCATTATCGAGCCTGTAATCTTTGCGAAGCGATTTGCGGAATCGAAATCGAACACGAAAACGGCGAAATTCTTTCGATCAAAGGCGACAAGCTCGATCCTTTTTCGCGCGGTCACGTTTGCCCGAAAGCCGTCGCATTAAAAGACGTTTACGAAGACGCGAACCGTCTAAAATCGCCCGTGAAAAGATTCGGCGACGAATGGCGCGAAATTTCGTGGGCGGAAGCGTTTGACGAAACGGCGCGGCGAATAAAGGAAATTCAGGCGAAACACGGCAGAAATGCGGTCGCGGTTTATCAGGGAAATCCGTCAGTTCACAACTTCGGCACGCTGCTCAACAGCGGCGATTTGCTGAAAACCTTAAAAACACAAAACAATTTTTCGGCGACTTCGGTTGACCAATTGCCGCATCATTTCGCCGCGTGGACGATGTTCGGGCATCCGCTTCTGATGCCGATTCCCGACATTGACCGGACGGAATATTTTTTGATTCTCGGCGCAAATCCGCTCGCCTCGAACGGCAGTTTGATGACCGCACCCGACATTATTAATCGTTTGGAAAATATCAAAAAACGCGCGGGTAAAATTGTTTTGATTGACCCGCGACGAACCGAAACGGCGCGTGTCGCCAGCGAGCATCATTTCATCAAACCGTCGAGCGATGTTTATTTTTTGCTCGCCATCGTTCACACATTCTTCGCGGAACATCTCGTTAATCTCGAACGATTGGCGGAATTTACCGACGGCGTTGAATTGTTAAAAGAAATTTCAACGGATTACGCGCCCGAAACCGTTGAGGAGTTGACGGAAATTTCCGCCTCTGAAATTAAGCGCATCGCAATCGAATTCGCTCAGGCAAAATCCGCCGTTTGCTATGGCAGAATGGGCGTATCCGTGCAGAAATTCGGTAGTTTGTGTCATTGGCTGATTAATTCGATCAACATTTTAACGGGCAATTTCGACGAAGCCGGCGGCGCGATGTTCACCTGCGCCCGCGTTCGATTTATTGGCGACGGCAAAAAGCGCGAATATTTTTAATCGCTGGCAAAGCCGCGTCAGAAAATTGCCGGAATTTATGGGCGAATTGCCCGTCGCCGCGCTCGCCGAAGAAATTTCGACAATGAAGGCGAAAGGCAAATCAAAGCGTTAATTACGAGTTGCGGCAATCCGGTTTTGTCCACGCCGAACGGCGCACAACTGGAAAACGCTCTGGAAAAATTGGAATTTATGGTTTCGATTGATATTTACATCAACGAAACGACCAAACACGCCGACATTATTTTGCCGCCCGCGACCGGACTCGAAACTTCGCATTACGACGTGATTTTCAATCTTTTCGCCGTGCGAAATCAGGCGAAATATTCCGCGCCGCTGTTTCCGAAAGCCGAAAACGCCAAATACGATTGGGAAATTTTTCAGGAAATCGTCCATCGTTTGAACGGCAAAGATGAGCCGCTGAATCTTGTTCCGCCCGAAACAAAATTAGATTTCGGATTGAAATTCGGACATTATAAATTGTCGCTCGAAGATTTGCGCGAAAATCCGCACGGCATTGATTTGGGCGAATTAAAATCCTGTTTGCCCGAACGACTTTTGACCGAAAATAAACGAATCAATCTCGCGCCGGAACTTTTCGTTAAAGATTTGGAAAGACTAAAAATCGAAGTTGAAAACATCCGCCGAATTTCCGTTCGCGCTGATCGGCAGACGACATTTGCGCGACAATAATTCGTGGCTGCACAATTCCGAAGCGTTTGATGAAAGGCAAAAATCGCTGCACGATTTTAATGAATTCGGCGGACGCGGACGATTTGCAAATCGAAAACGGGCAAACTGTTAAAAGTTTCGTCGCGCGTCGGCACAATCGAAATTCCGTGCGAAATTTCCGATAAAATTATGCGCGGCGTGGTTTCGATTCCGCACGGCTACGGACACAAACGCGACGGCGTAAAACTTGACACGGCGACAATCACGCGGGCGTTTCGCTGAACGATTTGACTGATGAGCGAATTCTTGACGAATTGACGGGAAACGCGGCGTTCAGCAATGCGCGAGTTCGTCTTGAGATTATTTAATTTTCTACCAAATCGAAGGAACGAGCGATTCATCAAACTCAATCTGAATCGCCGTTCGGCAGAATGTGAATAATTTCCGATGCGCCTTTTGCCTTCAAAATTGGCGCGACCATTCCGACGCGATGACAATTCGCTCGTGGGAATTTTATGTTTCGTCAACGGCTTCGATTCCGAACACATCATCGCCGTTTTCACTTCCGCCGCGATTTCCAAAATCCGCTCAACGCCGCGCTCCAAATCTTCGGTTTTCGCAATTCTTTTTCCGCCGCATTCGGGCAGCCATTCGTAACCAATCCCGTTTTCGCGCAAATTTGCCTCTAAAACTTTCCCGTTAAACTGCACCCAACGCGACCGCGCCGCGCTTCGCACATCGCACAGAAACGCGATTTCATATTTCTGCAAAAGCGCGAGAAATTCGTTCCAAGCGTGCCGCCCGTGTCCGATTGAGTAAATTGTAATTGCTTTCAAAGTTATTTATCCTTGCGTTTTTTCGCCACCAAGCCGCTTGCCGATGCAGTTTTATCATTGCAGATGTCCGAACAATCCCATATAAAATTGACATTTGCCTTGACCGATTTTCCAGCCATTTTAGAAGTTGTCGCTACCTTAATAATTGGCGTTCCCTGACCTTCGATTATTTTTCCATTTGAAGTCGTCCAGTTGTAAATCATATTCTCAGCATTGCCGTAGCGGACATTAGCCGTGAAAATCATCGTTTCGCCCGCTTGAATTGGCATTGTCGGCGGATCAACTGAAAATATTGGACATTCAAGACATCTGTCGCCGTAGTCATCACACGCTACAACATTAATTGTTTTAGTTGCTGATTGAAGTAAATTTCCCGATTTGTCGTCTATAAGGTCAATCTTAATTTCGTAAGTTCCGGGCTGCGCGCCTTTCAAATCCCAACTAACCCTTGCGCCCTGACCGACGATGCGCCCGTAAAGAGATGTGTAATTATAACGTAGCGAATTATTTTCCGGTTTAGCGGCGGAAACTGTGATGACAACCGGACTGTTATCACAGTTTCCGCCGCATTTATAACCCTTTGGACAACTGCCGCCAACCGTATCTCGGTCTGATTCAATAGCGAATGAATCAGTTGAAGCGTTCGGTGTCGGCGTTGTCGCTGGGCTAACATTAGCGGATAGAATTTTTCGGTGAGAAATTTTTAAATTGAATTCGAACAGATAGATTAAAGAAAATACAAGAAGTGTGACAATAAGGCGTTGGTGCATAAGTTTCCCTCTGTTTATTGATTTTAATCGCCGCTGATTCAAAACACCAAAAGTTTTTCTGATGATTGCCAGAATTCCATTTGGCTATTGTGTGAAATTATAAGGTTTTAATTTGCACATAAATAGATAACATAAAACACTTGAGAGATACGCTCAAACATTGGCAAACAGAAAAAAGCTACCCGAAAGTAGCCTTTTTAATTAATTGAAAAACTAATCAATTACCAGATGTTGCAGATGTCGGTTCGCACCATCGGTGTGTTCACTTTGCAGCCGAACGCTTTGGAAAATTCCGGCATATTTGAAAGCGGTCCGTTGACGCGGAAACGAGCGACGGAATGCGGGTCGTTTTGCGCTAGATACGCTTCGCCCTGCGGCGTGGAAACTTCCGCCCACGCCTGCGCCCAACCTAAGAAGAATAATTGTTCGGGCGTGAAATTGCCGACTTTTGCGGGTTTCGGTTTGCCTTCCATTGATTTTTCAAACGCGGCGAATGCCATCGTCAAACCGCCGAGATCGGCAGTGTTTTCGCCCAAGGTTAATTTGCCGTTCATAAACACGTCGCCGCCGACTTTGTATTTGCTGAACTGGTTGACGACGCAGTTTGTGCGCTCTTCAAAAGTCTTGCGGTCGGCATCAGTCCACCACGATTTCAAATTGCCTTGCGCGTCATATTTGCTGCCTTCGTCATCGAAGCCGTGCGTGATTTCGTGACCGATGACCGCGCCGATGCCGCCGTAATTGAGCGCGTCAACGGCAGTCGCGTCAAAAAACGGCGGCTGCAAAATTCCGGCAGGGAAAACAATTTCATTAAACTGCGGATTGTTATAGGCGTTGACGGTCGGCGGTGTCATTCCCCATTCGGTTTTATCAACGGGTTTGCTCGCTTTTTCGAGATTTCGTTTGATCAGAAATTCGCTCGCCTGCAAATTGTTTTGAAAATAAGAATCGCGCGAAATGTTCAAGCCTTTGTAGCCTTTTAATTTGTCTGGATAACCGATTTTGCGCGTATAGGCGGCGAGCTTTTCGAGAGCTTTCTGCTTGGTCGCGTCGCTCATCCAATCGAGCTTTTGAATGCGTTCCTTATACGCCGCGAAAAGATTGTCAATCAATTCGTTCATGCGCTGTTTGGCGGCGGGCGAAAACGAAGTTTTGACGAATTCCTGTCCTAAAGATTCGCCGATTACGCCGTCAACTTCCGCTGTACAGATTTTCCAACGCGCCGGTTGTTCTTTCACGCCGAACAGATATTTGGCGCGGAAATTAAATGTTTCGTCGCGGAACGCTTTCGGCAAATTGGCGGACGAACCGGAAATGACGAGCCAGCGCAGATAAGTTTTCCAATCATTGAGCGAAACGTCTTTGAGCATTTTGCTCATTTCCTCAAAATACTTCGGCTGACCGACGTTGACTTCCTTGACGCTTGCCGCGCCGCGCGATTTCAAATAATCCGTCCACGAAAAATTCGGTGTGAGCTGCGCGAGTTCGGCAAGCGATTTTTTGTTGTAATTGGCTTCGGAATCGCGCAATTCGACCGGCGGTTTGGCGGCGGACGCGAAACGCTTTTGAATTGCGGCGACCGCGTTTGCTTCGGCAGCGGCTTTCTCCGGCGAATCGCCCGTGAGCTTGAATATATTCGTTACAAACTCCATATACTTTCCGCGCGTTTCGACGGATTTAGCATCGTCCTTAAACCAGTAATCGCGGTTCGGCAGACCGACACCACCCTGATTGGCGTTGGCGAGATTGACGGTACTGTTTTTATCGTCCGTGCCGATATTGAAACGGAAAAATCCGCCGATGCCGCGATTATGAAATTCGGCGATTTCGCGCTGTAAATCCATCGTCGTTTTTATCTTTCCGACTTCCGCCAGAAACGGCTCAATCGGCTTTACGCCCGCTTTCTCAATCGCCGCTTCGTCCATACACGAAGCATAGTAATCGCCGACCAACTGCGTGTCCGACGCCCTTCGCCGCATTGGTCGTTTTCGCGGCATTTTCCACCACTTGTTTCAGCACATTTTGATTGTTTTCATAGACAATCGTAAAACTTCCCCAACTCGGATATTCGGCGGGAATTTTCGTGTTTTTAATCCAAGTGCCGTTGGCATATTGATAAAAATCGTTACAGGCTTCGGTCGAAGTATCCATTCGAGCCGTGTCAAAGCCTTTACTCTGAGCAAACGCCGTCGTCGAAATCGAAATCAGCGCGACGAGCGCGGTTGTGAACTTTGTAAAAGAAAGCATTGTTGAAACTCCTTGTATTTTGTCGTTTGAGACTGAAGTATTTACGGGAAAACTCGGCAAGGGTTTCATCTCGCCGCCGCTTTAATTTCCTCAACCGCCTGTGGATTTTCCAACGCCGATAAATCGCCCGCGTCTTCACCAAGATAAGCGGCGCGAATCACGCGGCGCATCACTTTGGCGTTGCGCGTTTTCGGAATCGCCTGGACGAAATGAATCCGCGACGGCGCAAGCGGTTTGCCCATATCTTTAGCGACAACTTGTTTGAGTTCAACCTCCAAAGATTGGAACGCAGGCGACTCGCCTGCTTCAGCGGCATTGATTGCAGGCGAGCCGCCTGCGTTCCGTAGGACGACGAAAGCGACCATCGCCGTTCCTTTGATTTCGTCGGGAATACCGATGACGGCGGCTTCGGCAACATTCGGATGCGCGACCAAAAGGCTTTCAACTTCTGCCGGTCCGACTCGTTTGCCCGCGACCTTCAATGTGTCGTCCGAGCGTCCGAGAATAAAATAATGTCCGTCTGTATCGCGCATCGCAAAATCGCCGTGAACCCAGATGTTTTCAAAGCGCGACCAATACGTTTCCAAATATCTTTCTTTTTCGCCCCAAAAGCCGCGAGCCATTCCGATCCACGGTTGTTTGATTGATAATTCGCCGACTTCGCCCGCGCCGACCGATTCGCCGTTTTCGTCTAAAATATCAACGTCCATTCCCGGACAGGCGGCGGAAAATCCGCACGGTTTGATCGGCGTGAGAAAATTGTTCATCAAAATCCCGCCGGAGATTTCCGTGCCGCCGGAATAATTGATGATCGGCAATTTAGAATCGCCGACTTTTTCAAACAGCCACCACCACGGCGCGGGATTCCACGGTTCGCCCGTTGAAGCGAAGGCACGTAAATTCGATAAATCATGTTTTTTCGGCAATTCGTCGCCGTGCGTGGCGAGTGAGCGAATTAATGTCGGCGAGATTCCGAGAATTTCGACTTTGTGTTTCGCGGCAAATTCCCACATTCTATCGGCGTTCGGATAATCGGGCGCGCCGTCGTAAATGCAGATCGTCGCGCCGTTAATCAACGCGCCGTAGATCAGCCACGGTCCCATCATCCAGCCGATGTCGGTCAGCCACGAAATGCGCGTTCCTTTCCCTACATCCGTGCCGAAAGCCATATCCTGCGCCGCTTTGATCGGAAAACTCGCGTGCGTGTGCGCGATGCCTTTCGGCTTGCCGGTCGTGCCGGATGTGTAAAGAATTATCAACGGGTCTTCGGCTATGGTTGGTTCTAGATTCTAAGGCTTTAGCAGTTTTTTGCTTCTTTTTCAGCCGAAGTTCTTTCTCTTGCGCTTTTGTTTATGTAATTTTCATCACTTAGAATTCCAAATTCACCCATGTTCAAGAGTTCATCAAAGAATAAATATGAATAATTATGCTCGGATTTGATGAAAGAATAAGGCAAACCTTCTACTAAGTTATTAATTACGAAAATATTTCTGATTGTCGAACAATTATCAGCGGCTTTTGACGCAATTTCAAAAGCGTTTAATTTCTTTCCCACGTCTCGGAAAACCATCACAAGTGAATAATGCTTTTGCGCCAACTGCATTTAATACGACTTGCAATTGCTTCAATTCCATAACCTGAAAAAACAGGAACAGCAATCGCGCCGATTCGGGCGATTGCTAAAAGAGCAACTACTGTTTCAGTTATCATCGGTAAATGAATTCCGATTGCATCGCCTTTACCTAAACCATTTAAGTCGTAAACCCGCCGCGCAGAAATTCAACTTCTTTTTTTAATTTTGAATAAGATAATTCTCTAGTTGCTCCTTCTTCGCCTTCCCAAATTACTCGCGGGCTGATCTTTCATTTCGTCGGTTTGCCAGCGGTCGAGGCACATTTCCGTAATGTTCAAACCCGCGCCCGAGAGCCAGTTTGGAAACTCGATGCCGTTTGATTGGTCGAGAATCTTTTCGGCGGGCGGATCGAATTTTATATCCAGAAAACGCAAAACTTCCGCCGTGAATTTTTCGACATCCGCAATCGAATATTGATAAAGCTCGTCAAACGAATTCACGCCGATTTGTTTCATAAAGCGCGTCAGTTGGGCGCGTTCGATCACGTCGGCGGTCGGTGTCCAGGCGATTGACTGATGTTCGAGAAGATTTTGGTCGTTCATAGTTTTGTGATTTGAAAAGAATTAAGGCATATTTTATAACACAAAGTTTTGGTTAGAAAATACATCTGAATCTTTGCAGATTTTGCGCTTTTGTGTGAAATGAATTTGTTTATAAGAGCGCAGAGACCGCGAGGGAAAACTTATGAGCGAAAAACCCGTCGAAATTAAACTTCCGAACAATTTATTTCAAGGCAAAACCGCCATTATCACCGGCGCGAGTCGCGGAGTCGGACGCGCGACGGCTTTAAGATTAGCCGAATCGGGCGCGAATGTCGTCGTTAATTATTTGAGCGCGGAAGAAAAAGCGAACAACGTCGTCGAAATGTGCAAAGAATTCGGCGTGGACGCGATGGCGGTGCAGGGCGACGTTTCAACTTGGACGGACGCGCATAATTTGGCGAACAAGGCGATTGAAAAATTCGGGCGCATTGATTTACTCGTTTTGAACGCCGGAATCTGGGAAGGCGCGCCGATTGAGGAAATGTCGGAAGAAACCTGGAACAAGGTTTTGAACACGAACTTGAAAGCGGCGTGGGCGATGACGAAAGCGTGCGTGCCGCATATCAAAAAACAGGCGAACGGCGCGATTGTCCTTGTTTCATCAACTGCCGGACAGCGCGGTGAAGCGAATTTTTCCAATTACGCGGCATCGAAAGGCGGACAAATCAGTTTTACCAAAGCTCTCGCGTCGGAACTCTGTCCGAAAATCCGCGTCAACTGCGTCGCGCCGGGTTGGATCGAAACGGCGATGGTGCGTCCGGTGTTTGAAGACGAAGCGTATAAAGCGAGCGTCATCAAATCAATTCCTTTGCAGCGAATGGCGACGACCGACGACATCGCGCTTTCGATTTGTTTTCTGCTTTCCGATTGGTCACGCCATATTACGGGCGAGATTTTGAACATCAACGGCGGCGCGGTTCTTTGCGGATAATTTATGCGAGTTAAAGATTTGATGAAAACGGATGTCGGGTTTTGCGCGGCGGACGATAATTTGATGAAAGTCGCTTCGGTGATGCGGCAGCGCGACTGCGGCGTTGTGCCGATTGTTGACGCGGAAGGAAAAATCATCGGCGTGTTGACTGACCGCGATTTGTGTCTGGCGATTGTGGCGCGGAATCGCAAAGCGTCGGACGTGAAAGCCGTTGATTTAATTAACGGCGCGGCGATTGTCTGCGCGGGCGACGATAAAATCGAAATGGTGTTGAAGAAGATGAAGAAAAATCAAATCAAACGCCTCGCGGTCGTCGGCGAAACGGGCGAAATCGTCGGTATTTTATCCGTCAGCGACATTTTGCTTGGCGTGCGCAAAGATAAAAAACTGCAAAAGAAGATTTATTCGACGCTGAAAAGCCTTGCCGCGCCGCGTCCGATTGTTCTAAAAGAAATTCCCGACTCGGAAATCGAATTTTCTGCGCGATAAAATGAAATTTCTACACGACAAAATAGTTTTTGGTTTTCTTGCGAGGGAAAATGACTTTCTCTCAAGAGAAAATGATTTCCTCTTGAGAGAAAGTTGTCTCCTTACACAAGAAAATTGCTTTCTCTTATAATGAAATCATTTTCTTGTGTTAATTTTTAACTCAAATTGTATGAAAACTTTATTTATAATGCGTCACGCTAAATCGGATTGGACAAATGATGATTTGAATGATTTCGAACGACCTTTGAACGAACGCGGATTGAAAACCGCGCCTTTGATGGGCGAATTAATGAAGTCGAAACAGTTTCAGCCGGATTTGATTTTGAGTTCGCCTGCCACGCGTGCCAAGGAAACTGCTGAATTAGTTAAAAAATCAGCAGGATTTGACGGCGAGATAAATTTCGATGAACGAATTTACGAAGCCAGCCCGTCGAGATTGATAGAAGTTCTTGAAGAGCAAAGCGACGAATTTGATTCGATTTTGTTCATCGGACACAACCCGGGGTTTGAAGGTATAATTCGATTTCTAACCGCCAAAATCGAGCCGATGCCGACCGCCGCGCTTGCCGTTGTTGATGCGCCGATTGAAAAATGGAGCGAACTAAACGGCGCGAAAGGAACTTTGCGCGAATTGATTCGCCCGAAAGAGATTTGATTTAGTGAAAAGTGAAAGACAAAAAGTCAGTTCTTATCTTTCATTTTTTCATATTTCAGTTTTCAATTTAATTAACATATTGTTAACCTTTTGTTCACACCGGCTTAAATTTCCCCGTCTATTCTTAACCTTCGATTGACACTTCGCGCTTTTATAATCGGGCGATTTGTTCTACATTTTTACTTAATGGAGCAGAGAAAACTTTTGGAGCGCGAACTCGACATTTTGCGCGATAGATTGCTTTTAATGGGCGGCGAAACGGAACTCGCGCTGCAAAGAGCGATGCACGCGCTGACGCAGCGTGACAGCGATGTCGCCAATCAGGTCATCGAAAACGACCGCGTAATTGACCGTCTGGAACTCGAAATTGATCGTTTGAGCGTCGAAGTTTTAACCTTGCGTCGTCCGGTCGCCCGCGAACTGCGAATGGTGATTTCGATTTTCAAAATCACGCCGGTTCTCGAACGCATCGCCGACCACGCGACGAGCATCGCCCGCGCCGCGCTCGAATTAAACGACGAACCGGAATTGAAAACCTACGGCGAATTGAACGAAATGGCGGAACGCGCTCTGGAAATGCTGCAATCCGCGCTCGATGCGTTCACGTCGAACGATTCGGAACGCGCCAGAGAATTGATTGCGAAAGACGCGGAAGTTGATAAAATTTACGACCGCCTTGTGACCGAATTGATGGAAACGATGTCACAAGACGCGGCGAAATCCATTCGCCTGACGCACCTTTTGTTCGTCGCAAAAAATCTCGAACGCATTGGCGATTACGTCAAAGACGTTTGCGAACTGACCGTTTATATGAAGGAAGCGGTTTTTATCAAACACCAGTAATTTATGCTGCAAGATATTTTGATTATCGAAGACGACGCGGATATTGCCGAAAGTCTGCAATACAATTTTAAACGTGAAGGCTTTCGTCCGGTCGTCGCCGAATCGGGCGAAAAAGGTTTGCGGCTCGCGCTCGACGAGAAAAATCCGCCCGCGCTGATCGTTCTCGATTTGATGCTGCCCGGAATGAGCGGAATGGAGTTGTGCCGACGCTTGCGGCGCGAACCTTTGACCGAGAAAACGCCGATTATTATGCTGACGGCGAAAGCCGCCGAAATTGATAAAATCGCCGGTCTCGATGTCGGCGCGGACGATTATATCGTCAAACCGTTTTCCGTCAAAGAAGTCGTCGCGCGTGTCCGAGCGGTTCTGCGGCGCGTCGAAAAAGAAACGATTGAGCGCTACGAAGACGCGAAACTCTCGATTGATTTTGCCGATATGCGCGTCGTTTGCGGCGGCGATACGGAAGTAAAATTAACGCGCAAGGAATTTGCGCTTTTAACTTATCTGATAAAAAGCGCGGGACGCGTGGCGACGCGCCAAAATCTTTTGGATAATGTTTGGGGTTACAGTTATTTCGGCGACACGCGCACGCTCGACGTACATATTCGCCGCCTGCGCCAGAAACTCGGCGATTGCGGCAACTGCATCGAAACGGTCGTCGGTGTCGGCTACCGGTTCATCGAATTAAAATAAACTCAAATGGGTTTCCTAACTGCCTTTTTTTCCAATAAAACTTCTGACGAAAAATCTTCGCGCCCGATTTTGAGCGAGATTTTAGAAGCGATGCGCGAAAGCGTCATTGTCGTCGGCAGAGATACGCGAATTCTCGCTTCCAATAAAGCGGCTTACGAGGCTTTCGGTCGCAGAAACGGCGCGCTCGAAGACAAGCGTTTGAGCGAAGTCGTCCGCGATTTAGCTTTGCACGAAGCGTTTCGCAAAGCTCTCGAAGAAGGCGCGTCTTCGGATGTCGAACTCGAAATGCCGGGCGCGGAAAAGCGCAAATACGATGTGCATATCGCGCCGATGGAACTGGATAAAACGAAAGGCGCAATCGGAATTTTCTACGACATCACGCAGATCGAACGGCTCGAACGCGTGCGGCAGGAATTTCTCTCGAACGTCTCGCACGAGCTGCGCACGCCGCTGACTTCGATTCTCGCGTTTGTCGAAACCTTAGAAGACGGCGCGATCAACGACGAGGAAAATAATCAGAGATTTTTAGGCGTGATTCGCAAAAACGCCCAGCGAATGCACCATCTGATTGACGATATTCTCGAACTTTCGTTTATCGAATCGGGCAGCATCGCGCTCCAGTCAAAAAACGTCAATCTGCATAACCTCGCTGAAGAAATTTTCACCAATCTGTCGGCTAAAGCTAAGGAAAATCGTCTTAAATTGAAGAACGAAGTGCCGCTGGAAACTTATGTTTTCGCCGATGCCGTAAGGCTCGAACAAATGCTGACGAATCTGATTGACAATGCCGTTAAGTTCAACACGAAAGCGGGAAGCGTCACGGTCAGCTTTGCGGCGAACGGCACGAAAGACGTCATTTCAGTTGCCGACACGGGCGAAGGAATTTCCGCCGAACACCTGCAAAGAATCTTTGAGCGATTTTACCGCACCGACCGCGCCCGCTCGCGCGAAATCGGCGGCACGGGCTTGGGTTTGGCAATTGTCAAACATTTGGCAAGGCTTCACGGCGGCGAGGTTTCGCTTCAATCCAC
The DNA here is from genome assembly GCA_963761145.1 of Pyrinomonadaceae bacterium. Taxonomy (GTDB): domain Bacteria; phylum Acidobacteriota; class Blastocatellia; order Pyrinomonadales; family Pyrinomonadaceae. The sequence continues at coordinate 652,213 of CAVXFU010000007.1, read as the reverse complement.
GCCCGGCAAAGGCTCGACGTTTTCCATCGAACTGCCAAAGAAAGAAAAGTAATCGGAAAGCCGGAAAAACATATTTCGGTTGCTGCCTTCCGTGCTATAATAAAAACTCCCAATAAAAGGTTTTTATATAAACGCGAAACGGCGGCGGCTGATTCGTTCTTCATTTTCGCAACTGAACGGAGAAAAAGGATTATGGAATTGATCGTCGGACAGAAAGTTTCTTATCCGAATCGAGGTGTCTGTTTGATTGAACATATCGAGCGGAAAAAAATCGGTGAGAGTTTGATGAAGTTTTACGCGTTGCGAATTTTGAGCGACAATTCGATAATTCTCGTGCCGCTCGCCAACGCCGAAACCGTCGGCATCAGACCCGTCATTACGACCCGAGAATACCGGCGATTGGTTGATAGATTAGCCGCCGATTTCAGCGAAGTTTCAAGCGATTGGAAGGCGCGTTCGCGCGAATACGGCAGCAAACTGCAATCGGGCGACGTGTTTGAAGCGGCTGATGTTTTGAAAAAACTGACGTTTCTCAGCCACGAAAAAAAACTTTCGTTCCGTGAGCAGGCTTATCTCGAAAAAGCCCGTTTTTTAATCGTTTCGGAAGTCACCAACGCGGGCTTGGCAAAAGAAAAACGCCTCGAAATCAAACTAAATCAGCTAATCGAAAACGCCTGTCACAAACATCTCGCAGTCCAGCCGCGAGTTTTGGCGGCAACGCATTGAGAAAAACCACAGTCAGCGGAAAGCAGCGGCAGTCGGCAGAAAAGATTTGACTGCCAACAGCCGTTGCCGATTGCTTATTGCCTGGTGTAACTCGCCCGCACGACGGTTTTGATATTGCCGCGCACATTGAAATCGCCTTCGAGTTCGACGCGCAGAGGGTCGCACGCCGTCACGAAATCTTCGAGAATGACGTTCATCAGATGCTCGTGAAAAATCTTTACTTCGCGGAACGAATTGATATACATTTTCAAACTTTTCAGCTCGATACAGCGTTCGTTCGGCACGTATTTTAATTTAATCGTGGCAAAATCGGGAAAATCGGAAAACGGGCAAATCGCCGTAAATTCGGGAATCTCGAAATCAATCCAAATCTCGCGTCCGGCGTAATCATACTTGAAAGTATCGAGCGGGTAAAGATTCATTTCTTCGCGCGCGGTCGAGCGAATGTCTAAATTCTGCTGGTTTGTCGGTTGTAAATTCACACTATCTAACATCGAAAAATAATCTCCTAAAACTCAAAACGATAATTTTACAACAAAATTCGTCAAACCGAAAAGCGAAACTTGCGGCGCGGAAAGCTGAATAATTTCCGGCAGATTTATTTCACGCTCGGTTTAAAGTTTTTCGCCGCCGCCAAATCCCTAACGCCGTGCGTTTGCAGTTGTTCGAGCAGATTGATGAAAATATGCGCGGTCGCGTGCGCGTCGTCGCTGGCGCGATGATGATTTTCGAGCGCGACGCAATAATGTTCGGCGAGCGTTTTCAGACGATGGTTTTCCACATTTTCATTCAAACGGCGCGACAGCCGAACGGTGCAGAGCGATGGATTTCCGACGCGGTAATTCTGGTGAATTCTGCCGATTTCGTGATTCAGAAAACGCATATCGAAATGCGCGTTGTGCGCGACCAGCACCGAATCGCCGATAAAATCCAGAAAATCAGCGGCGACTTCCCGAAATTTCGGCGCATTTTTTACCATCCGGTCGGAAATGCCGGTGAGCTGCGTGATAAACGGCGGAATCGAGGTTTCAGGATTGACGAGCGTTTGATATTCGGCGAGAATTTTACCGCCGCGAACGCGATACGCGCCGATTTCCGTGATGCGGCACGGCGGCGTTTTCGCGCCCGTCGTTTCCAGATCAAAAACGACGAAATCCATTTCGGCAAAACTGCGCCGGTCAAAATCTGTCTCGATTAACTCAAGCGTGTCTTCGTTCAGATACAGACGCGAATCGGTTTCGACCAAATCCGCGACGAGCAGTTTGGCTAGATCCGGCGCGGGTTGGCGGATTTTCATTACGTAATCAACAACTTTGACCGCCGAAGCGCGACCGCCGACCGATTGCAGCAGTTGAATCGTTTCGCTGATTAGTAGAGAATCGGAAATTAAGTTAGGATAAGGCGGCATTTCAGGTTATTTTAGCGATAAAATGTTAAATCACCAATTCAAGTAAAACATTTGATGATATTTTAGAGATATGAGAGAGAAAAATGTGGCGGCGGTCGAAAAATATTTAGATGCTTTGCGCAAAAGAGATTTATCGCTCGCGCCGCTTGCCGACGAGTTGAAGTTTGAAGACCCGATTGCCGGACGCGGTGACAACGCCGACGCTTTCAAAGCCTTTTTATCAGGATTTTTGCCCGCGATAAACGACGTCGAACTGATTCAACACGTCTGCGAAGGCGAATATGTCGTCACGCATTTTGAAGTTGACACGGTTTTCGGCGCGATTCGGATTTTGGAAAAATTCCGCGTCGAAGACGAAAAAATCACTGAAGCCTTCGGCTATTTCGACCCAAGACCAATTCTCGGCTAAAACCTTTATGAACTCTGAACAGATTTTAGAACATTTTCGCCAGACAAACGCGCTTCTCGAAGGACATTTTATTTTATCGAGCGGCTTGCACAGCCCGAAATATCTGCAATGCGCGCTTGCGCTTGCAGTATCCGATGGACGCGGCGAAATTCGGCAAACAGATTGCCGAACATTTTATCAATCAAAACATCGAAACCGTCGCTTCGCCCGCCATCGGCGGTTTGATAATCGGCTACGAAGTCGCCAAAGCGTTGAATGTGCGATTCATTTGGACGGAACGCGAAAACGGCGAGATGACCGTCAGGCGCGGATTCTCCGTCAAAGAAAACGAGCGAATTTTAGTTGTTGAAGATGTCATCACGACCGGCGGTTCGACGCGCGAATGTATCGCGGCTTTGGAATCGCGCGGCGGCAAAGTCGTCGGCGCGGCTTCAATAATTGACCGCTCAAACGGCGCGGCTGAGGTCGGCGTGCCGCGCATCGCTCTGGTCAGTCTGGAAGTTCCGAGCTATAAACCCGAAGCTTGTCCGCTGTGCGAAAGCGGCGAATCGGAAGCGGTGAAACCGGGAAGCAGAAGTTCAAGATAAAATTCAAGTTTTTGTATGGCAAAAATGACAGAAGAGGAAAAGCTAGGGTTGAAAAAAGTTTACTTGGAGAGACTAGAAAATATTGCAAAAACTCTTTCTGCTCCGTTAATTGAAAATATTAAAGAGGCTTTTGCGAATCTTCCATATCCGAATGATGAAAATCTTATCAGCACTTCAGAACATCGCGCCAAGTGTGCAGAATGTCGAGGACTTTATAATTTTTTTGTGGGTAAAACTTGGCAGGAAACGCTTGATGCAGAATCTTACGGTTGGTTAAGTCATGCACAATCATTCTTTTTACCATTGGCTTGGCAATATTATCTTCCCGCATATTTGATTCAAATAATTAATGATAAATCCTTTCCCACTCTTTACTTTAGACGAGATGAAGACCCTGAATTAGTAGAATTTGAGGAAAATCGAATCAAACTTTTAACCTCATGGCAATGCGATGTAATAATCGAATATTTAGAAATTGCTGACGAACTTGGGCAAGGACTTATCATTTATGAGGAGTATGAAATTTCAAAAACATTAAATTACTGGAAGGAAAATTATCGAAAAGCTCTTGCTAAAGAACAAAATTTGAACGAATGAATTATAAACTTCTCTTACAATACGACGGCACGGATTTTCACGGCTGGCAGACGCAGGAAAATCTGCGAACCGTGCAGGGCGAACTCGAACGAACTTTGAGTTTGATCGAAGACGCGGAAGTCAAAGTCGTCGGTTCGGGACGCACCGACACGGGCGTTCACGCCGAAGGTCAGGTCGCCAACGTGCGGATGAATCGCCCGTTTACGCCTGACCGTTTGCGGATAGCGATTAACGGAAATATCTGGCGCGACGTGCGCGTGATGGCGGCGGAAAAAGCCGACGACGATTTTCACGCCCGCTTTTCCGCCAAGACGAAACATTACGTTTACCGCGTCGTCAACGCGCCCGTAATGTCACCGTTCTGGCTGCGTTTCGCGCATCACGAAGGCAGATTTCTCGATGTCGGCAGAATGAACGATGCGGCGCGGATTTTTTTGGGCGAACACGATTGGACGGCGTTTTCCGCTGCGCGTTCGGATGTCGAAAACCGCGTCCGCACGATTAAAAGTTTTACGGTCGAATCTGTCTGGGACGCGCGCGCCAATTCCGCGCTCATCGAATTTCGCATTTCCGGCAGCGGATTTCTGCGTTATATGGTCAGGTCAATCGTCGGCACGATGCTCGAAGTCGGGCGCGGCGAAAAAGATTCTGATACAATTCAGACGGCAATCGTCACCGGCGAACGCGATTTGGCAGGCAAAACCGCGCCCGCCTGTGGCTTGACTTTGATGAAAGTTGATTATAAATAGCGATGAAAATTTACCACATTGTTACGCCCGAAGTTTGGGAAAATTTTAAGGACGAAGATTTTTACGAAGCGGCGAGTTTGCGCGATGGAAAACTTTATTCATTGCAGCTTTGCCGAACAGCTCGAAGCGGTGTTGAAGCGTTATTACAAAGACACGGACACGGTTTTGATTATGGAAATCGAGCCGGAAAATTTAACGTCGGAATTAGTTGCCGAACCTTCGACCGGCGGCGAGATTTATCCGCACATTTACGGCGCGATAAATAAGGATGCGATTGTAAATATTGAAACGAGAAATTTGCGAAATGCCGGATAATTTTTCAAAAGTCGTCAAACCGAATTCCGACGAAGCCGAATTATTAACGGCGGATTGATGCGGCGCGTTTGCCACAGCACATTGCCATGATTATGGACGGCAACGGTCGTTGGGCGAAACAGCGCGGCAAACCTCGAATTTTCGGGCATCGCGCCGGCGCGGAATCTGTCCGCGCGATTCTCGACACTTGCGCTCGACTCGAAATCAAAGCAGTTACGCTTTATGCCTTTTCGACCGAAAATTGGAAGCGTCCCGAAGACGAAGTTTCCGGTTTGATGCAGATGCTCAAACTGTATTTGAAAAAAGAATTGAAAACCGTTCACAAAAACAACATTCGCTTTCAGGCAATCGGTAAAATCGCCGGGTTGAACGAAGATTTGCAAAAGGAATTAGCGGCGGCGATGAATTATACGGCGAAAAATACGGGAACGATTTTGAGTGTCGCGCTCAATTACGGCGGACGCGCGGAAATCGTCGAAGCTGCCAAACGCGCCGCGCAATATTTGATTAAAGAGGGAAAATCGCTCGACGATTTGAGTGAAGCAGACATCGAAGCGAATCTTTACACGCGCAATTTGCCCGAAGTTGATTTGCTCGTCAGAACGAGCGGCGAATTTCGCATCTCGAATTTTCTTTTGTGGCAGTTGGCTTACAGCGAAATTTACGTGACGAAAACTTTGTTTCCAGACTTTCGCCGCAAAGATATTTTTGAAGCGATTATCGAATTTCAAAAGCGCGAGCGGCGTTTCGGCGGAATTAATTGATTTGCGATTTTCAATTTGCGATTTCCTTTTGTCTGATCAACACTTGATTTCAGAGAGCCGAAATAATTAAAAACAATCGTCAATCACCAATGAAAAGTCGTCTTTTAACCGCGCTCGTCGCGCTTCCAATTTTAATTTTATCCGTTTTACTGCCGTATTTTTTGCCGCAATTTCCGCAGGCGAGCTGGTTGTTTGTCTTAATTGCCGCCTTCGCGCTCACTGCCGGTTTATTCGAATTTTTCTCGCTGACCAAAAAACTCGAACTCAAAGCTGATGCCGCCATCGCATTTTTAGGCGCAGCGACTCTGTTTGTCGGATTCGTTTTCGATGCGCCGAAAAACGCGCCTGATTTGCTGATTTTAACCGTCGCGCTTTTTCTGATGCTCACTTTGACGACGCAGATGTTTCGCTTTCAGAAAGACTTTTCCAAGATGCTGACCGGCATCGGCGTAACTGTTTTGGGCGTTTTATACGTTGTTTTCTTAGGCGGTTTTTTGGTGGCGACGCGCGTCGGATTTGACGCGGTTTTGTCGAGCAAACTTCTTTTATATTATTTCGCCGTCAATTTCGGCGCGGACGCGGGCGCGTATTTTGTCGGTAAAAATCTCGGCAAACACAAACTCGCACCCGCAATTTCACCGGGCAAAACCTGGGAAGGTTTAGTGGGCGGCATTTTGTTCAGTTCCGCCTTCGCCGCGCTTGTTACACTTTTATTTTTCCCCGAACTGCCGTATAAATTTTCGATTCCGCTCGCCGCTGTGATGGCAATCGTCGGTGTCATCGGCGATTTGGCGGAAAGTGCGATGAAACGCGGCGCAAACGTTAAAGATGCCGCAAGTTTTTTGCCCGGTCACGGCGGTTTGCTCGACCGTTTGGACAGTTTGCTTTTCAACGCGCCGATTCTCTATTATTTCGCCAGATTTTACTTTTGATTACCTGTCAACGGATTCATCAAATTAATCCAAACGGGAAGCGGAAGCTGAGATAAATTGCTGCTGTAAGTTCTTTCATTCAATCTTTCAATCTGCAATTCGATTTTCGCCTGCAATTTGTCGGGCGGCAAATCTGCGGCGTTTTCGTAACAGGCGTGCGAAATACACGGCGCGGGTTTGCCTTCTGAATGCACGAGACAGCCGACGTTTTTTTCAAAAAGCGGGCAGGCGAAAGTTTTCTCAAAAGAATTGTCCGCCGATTTCAAATCGTATTTTTCAATTGTTTCAGCAGTCCGTTGATAAATTTCGCGCTGCTTTTCTTCGTCTAATTCGCTCAATGTTTTCCGAATCGCCACGGCTTCGAGGCGCGTGATATGGACGTTAACGAAATGCGCGTCGAGACAGCACGCGCCTTTCGTCGGACAAATTTCGCAGCTTGCGGCACGCGTGTTCGTAGTTTTCCCGAATGAGAATTTGATAAGCCGTTTTGAGATTCTGCAAATCGTTCAGAGCTTTTGTTTCAGATAGCTTTTTCATTTTTCCAATCGCGGCGTGTTACAATTTATATCATAAATTATTTTACACGAAGTTGGAGAAATTATGCTTAAAGAAGGCGATGTTGCGCCGGATTTTACCGTCGAAAGACCAGAACGGAACGAAACTTAAAACTTTCTGATTTTCGAGGTCAAAAAGTTGTTTTATATTTTTACCCGAAAGACGATACGCCCGGCTGCACGAAAGAAGCGTGCAGTTTACGCGACGACTTTTGCAGCATTTGAAACGCGCGGAATCAAGATTTTGGGCGTGTCAGACCGACAACGAAAAATCGCATCAGAAGTTTATCTCGAAATACGAATTGCCTTTTACTTTATTAGCCGACACCGACCATGCAGTTGCCGACTCTTACGAAAGTTACGGCGAGAAAAACGTTTATGGGCAAAAACTATAACGGGCGTTTTGCGGCAAAACTTTTTTGATTGACGAGCAGGGAAAAATCGTGAAAATTTTCGACAAGGTAAAAGTTGACGAACACGCGGCGGAAGATTTTGGCAGGCTTTGGGGAATAACAACTTACAAAATGAATCAAGGACAGAGTGAGTTGGGCGGAAATGCTCGACGTTTTGACGGATTCCGACCGCGAAAAAAAAATTGTCGTCGAACGCGCGACCGAAACGGAAAGGATGGCTCTTTTTCTGCTGCGCCGCGACGGTTGGGCGGCGCAGATCGCTCGCGAAAACGCAGAAAAATTACGATCTCGAAATTCAGAACGCGCAGGAAAATCTCGCCGTTCAGGTGCGCAATCAACGCGCGAAAGTTCATCTCGGACAAATCGAAAAATTTCTTGATTTTCTGGCGCATTCGGATTCGGAAAAATTCAGCGAAGGACTTTTTATTTCGACCAGCGGTTTTACCGAATTCGGTTTACACGCATTTGCGCGAAGAACATTACAAACATCTGCGGCTGGCGATTTTGCGTGACAACGAATTGATTTTGGAGCCTGAGAAAATTGATTTTCAGGCGGAACGCGGACAGAACGATTTACGTCGGCGTTTTTACCTGCAAAGGCGGTGTCGGAAAAACGACGATTTCGGCGCATCTGGCGGGCGCGTTCGCCTTAAATGGTTACGATGTCGCGCTGGTTGATTTAGACCGTCAGCAGAATTTGCGAAAACTGCTCGGCGAAGGTTTGTATCTGCCCGCGACGAAAGGCAAACTCGGTTCGGTGATTTCGGTTTTAAGCCCGGATGAATGGGACGAAAAGGCTTATAAAGGAACGAAAATTGTTGTTTGCGACTGCAATCCCGAATTCGACGCGAATCCGATTGAATTTATCAGAAAATTCGATTACTGCATTGTGCCGACGACTTTGAATCCGCTCGGCGTGAACAAAAACGCCGACGTTATCAAGCGGACTTTTAATCAAATTCGCCGCGAAAATCAAAAAGCGCATCTGTTTGTTTTAATCAACAGCCTGCAAAAAGACGAAGAAAGCCGCAATGTTATTTTGAACGAAATTCTTAAATTCGCATTTCGAGCAGTTCATCGAACGCGACCGGCGCTGTCATTATATCAACCCGAACGAAGTGGCGATTCGCTTCAGCAAACAGCTTCTTTATTGGGGTTTTCACATTTTTGACAAATCGAAACCGCAGCTGGCATTTCGCTCGGTCGGCAGATATTCGTATCCGCGAATGGATTTTTTGAAACTGGTAGATTATCTGGAAACCAAAACTGCGATTCAAAAAGCGAAAACTTTTACGGCGTTGATCGGATAAGCAATATTTATGAAGTTCGGTTTGATTGCCGGAAACGGACAATTTCCATTTCTTGTCGTTGAAGGCGCGAGAAAACAAGGCGCGTCTCTGGCGGTCGTCGCTATCAAGGAGGAAACCGATAAACGCCTTGAGGAAGTCGCCGATAAATTCGATTTGGGTCGGCATCGGGCAGCTTGGGAAAATGATTTCGTTTTTCAAAAACGAAGCGGTCGAGCGCGTGATAATGGCTGGACAGGTCAAACACGTGCAGATTTTTTCCGGCGCGTTTCCCGATTGGCGAATGGCGAAAATGCTTTACAATCTGCCGCGCCGCAACACCGATTCGCTGATCGGCGGAATCGCCGCCGAACTCGCCAAAGACAATATTGAGTTGATTGATTCGACATATTTTATCCAAGATCAATTAGCGCAAACGGGCGTTTTATCAAAGCGAAAACCCGACGAAACGGAGCGCGGAAATATTGAATACGGTTTGAAAATCGCTAACGAAATTGCGCGGCTCGATTTGGGACAAACCATCGTCGTTCGCGCCAAAGCGTGCGTTGCCATCGAAGCGATGGAAGGAACCGACGCGACGATCAAGCGGGCGGGCGAATTGGCGAAAGGGAAGTTGACGGTCGTTAAAGTCGCCAAACCGAATCAGGATATGCGTTTTGACGTGCCGGTCGTCGGCACGCCGACCATCGAAACGATGATCAAAGCAGGCGCGACGTGTCTTTGCCTGACACCGAATAAAACTCTGATTTTCGATAAAGCGGAAATGCTCACGCTCGCCAATCAACACAAAATTTCCGTCATCGTCGTTGCGGACGAAACCATTTCCGAAAATCTCGCGTAAAATTCAGCGGAGAAAAAATGAAAAAAAATCTACTGGCATTTTTGCTTTTATTTACGTTTGTCTTTCAGACGGCAGCTTTGGCGCAAACGGCGACGAAACCGAATTCGCCCGCGCGAAAAGCCGCGGTGACGATTACGGCTGACACCTTGAAAGATTATCTTTATTACGTCGCGTCCGACGAAATGGAAGGACGCGACACGCCTTCGCGCGGGCTTGATTTGACGGCAAAATTTATCGCTCTGAACTTAAAACGCTGGGGTTTCAAACCGGCGGGCGACAACGGCAGTTTTCTGCAAACGGTGGCGTTGAGCCGCGACGTGAGTGACGTTGATAAAAATTCGTTGGAAATCGGCGGAAAAACTTACAAATTCGGCGATGATTTTTTGCGTGTCGGCGGCGACGGAGCAATTAATGCGCCGCTCGTTTTTGCCGGAGACGGTTGGTTTTTTAAATCGAAAAATATAGACGCGCTCGCCGGCGTTGATGCACGCGGCAAAATTCTGGTTATTTCCGGTGACGGTTTTAACCGAAATTCGCTGACGACGTTTCCGGGCGGCGTAAAACCCGTTGATTTTGCGGGCGCAAAAGGAACGGATTGGGCTGATCCGATGACTTACGCCAAGCAAAAAGGCGCGGTCGGCATAATTATCATCGCGCCGCCGCCGCTTCAGCAAAATTGGCAGCAGGCGCAGACGATTCTCGCACGCGGCAATTTGTATCCCGATAAAATGCGCGATGCGGCTGATAAATCGCTGCCGACTTTTATTGTGACGCAGGCAGCAGCCGAAAACGCTTTCGGCAAAATTGATATGACGGCGGCGGCTGAACTCGGCAAAATCGGGAATTTGACGGCGGCGGGCAAAATGGAAATCGTCAACACGCAAAATGTCGTGGCTGTTTGGGAAGGCAGCGACCCAATTCTCAAAAATGAGATGGTTGCCGTCGGCGCGCATTACGATCACGTCGGCGTGCGTCCGAACGCCAAAGGCGACGATAAAATCTGGAACGGTGCGGACGACGACGGTTCGGGAACGGTCGCTGTTTTGACGATGGCGGAAGCTCTTGCTAAATCCGCGAAACGTCCGAAACGTTCGGTTTTGCTCGTCTGGCACTGCGGCGAGGAAAAAGGACTTTGGGGCAGCGAATATTTCAATAAATTTCCGACCGTTGACATTAAAAAAGTTATCGCGCAATTGAATATTGATATGATCGGGCGCAGTAAAGACCCGAACAATATCATTCCGTGCAACCAGCGCGGCAAGCCCTGTAATGCCGATCTGTCCGCCGCCAACGAAGTTTACGTGATCGGTTCGGAAATGATGAGTTCAAAACTCGGCGAGATTACGAAAGCGACGAACGATACGTTTTTGAAGTTAAATTACAACTATCGCTATGACGATCCGAAAGACGAAAATCGTTTCTTTTTCCGCTCTGACCATTTCAATTACGCGCTGAACGGCATTCCGATTGTTTTCTGGTTCGACGGCGTTCACGAAGATTATCACGGCGCGGGCGATGAGCCGCAGAAAATTGATTATCAGAAGATGGAACGCGTTGCCAGAACTATTTTTCTGACGATGTGGGAATTAACCGATTTGAAAACGCGTCCGGCGATTGATAAACAACTTCCGAAAGAATTAACCGAAAGATAAATTTTAACGGGAAAAAGCAAGGCAGGCGAATGAAAATTACTTTCGCCTGCCTTTTTTCTTAGCGCAAAACTCAATTTTTAACTTTCGATTAGCGACCGAAAAATCATTGTAAATTATCCCAAGCTGCTTTTGTGATTTTCGCAATGACGGATTCACTGAATTTAGGCTCATCGGGTGAATTTGCGACGAAAACGGCGATGGCGAATTTTTTGCCGTTGGGCAGAGCGACGATTCCCGCGTCGTTAATGGCGGCGGTAATGCCTTTATCGTTCGTGCCTGACGTGCCGGTTTTGTGCGCGACGCTTGTTTCGGCGGGCAAAAGACCTTTGATGCGGTTCGGTCCGGTCGAAGTTTCGAGCATTGTTTTCCATAGAAAATCGTTGCTCGATTTGGAAAGTTTGCCGCCGCGATACATAATCTCTAGCAGTTGCAGCATCGCTTTCGGTTTGCACCAATTCGTAAACTGAACACTCCATTCCTTCGCCATTTCTTCTTCGGTCGCTCGAATAGCAATATCTTTTACACCGATACTTCTAACATATTTCTGCACGTTCGCGGTTCCACCTAAAAGTCGAAACAAAATATCACAGCCATTGTTATCGCTTTGCGAAACCGTAAAAGCGAGAATTTCGGCAAGCGGCACTTCGACATTGCCTTCAGGATATTTTTCGCGCAAAGGACTCCAGGTATTCGGCAGTAAATCTTTTTTCGTCACCAAAATCTTCTGGTCGAGCGTCAATCTACCTTTATCAACCTGATTGAGAATCGCCATCGCCAGCGGAAATTTAAAAACGCTCTGCATCGGAAATTTAACGTTTTTGTTGACAACGAAAGTTTTCCCATTGCTCAAATCCATCACCGCCGCGCCGACCGTCCCTTTTGAGAGGCGACTAATTTCTTCAATCTCAGATTTCAGCGACTTGTCTTTGCGCGAAAATCGAGTTTGATAATAAAAGCAAAATTATTGCAATGAAAATCACTTTGGTTGAAATATTTTCCGACATAATTTTAACTCGTCAACCGCCGATAAATATTCGGCATTCGCTCCGGCAAACTCAAAACGTCGTCAATAATCGTGTAGCCGACATCGCCGTATAAATCTTTTAATTCAAATTCCGAATCGCGGTCAACCGTGATGCAGAACGGCGTGATGCCGCTCTGTTTGGCTTCGGTCAAGGCTTCGCGAACGTCTTCGCGGGCGTAACGCGCGTCGCCGTAATCGTGGTCGTAAGGTCTGCCGTCGGTCAGGATTATCAAAAGTTTGGTGCGCGAATCCTGCCGCAAAAGTTTTGCCGCCGCGTGACGAATCGCCGCGCCGAGTCGCGTGTTGTTTTGGAAGGTAATGCCGCCGATGCGCTTTTCGATTTCGGCGGAGTATTTTTCGTCGAAATCTTTGACGACGTAGAATTTTACGTTGCGCCGACCTTCGGAAGTGAAACCGTTAATCGAATAAACATCGCCGACGGCTTCGAGTGCTTCGCTCATCAAAACTAAACCTTCTTTTTCGATTTCGATGATTCTGCGTCCCGGATGCGTGTAGGGCTGAAGCGGATTGCGCGTAATTGTCCGCGCCGTCGAAGAAGATTGGTCAAGCAGAATCGAAACGGCGACGTCGCGCTGTTTTCTCAAGCGTTTTGTGTAAATTCTTTCCGACTGCTGACCGTCGGCTTTTTTGTCAATCACATAATCAACCAGCGCGTTCAAATCGTAATCTTCGCCGTCTAATTCACGGTTGATTTTCGTCAGATTCTCCGGTTTCATCAACTGAAATTGATGGCGAATCGAAGAAATCTGCCCGCGATAACGCGAACGCGCTAATTCGACGAAATTTCTATCGCCCTGTCGCACTTTCTTTTCGATGACGCGGCACCAATCCGTGCGGAAATCCGACAAATCCTTGTCCCATTCGTCGTAGGCGAAAGCCGTGTCGCCGAGTTCGAGCGGCTGTTCGGGCATTTCGTTGAACGTCCACGCTTCTGCGCCCTGCAAATCTTCGGGTTCGCCTTCGTCGTCCTGTGAATTCCAGGCGTTGAACAAATCGCGCACGTCTTGATTTTGCTTTGGTTTTTGCTCGCGCTTGACCTCGGATTCCAAAACGGATTCCGCCGCGTTTTTGTCTTCGTAAGCGTATTCGCGCGTGTCGTCCTGCTTTTCTTCCGACTCGGATTGCTGCTGCTGCTCCGCCGTGATGTTTTGGAAAAGATTGTAAACGCGGCTCGTCGCCATTACCGAGTCGGCGACGGTTGCCTTTTCTATTATCAAGTATTTTTCGATGACGGTTTCGATTTCCGAAACGATTTGACCGTAAAATTTTCTCGCATCATCGGTCGCACCGCCGCATAAAGTTATCTGAAACAAAAGTTCGGACGGCACTTGATACATCGGCAAATCAAAGATAAACGGACGTTTTTCTCGAAGAAGTTTCTGCATCAAATCCAGGTCTTTGCGAAGCCCGCGATAAGTTTGGCGCAAGCGGTTGTCAATTCTGGCGTTTTCCATCGTGCCGAAAATCTTTTTCGCCAAAGACGGTTCGGGAAAAACTTGCAAAACCGCTTTATAATCAGAGTTTTTCGGCAATTTCTTTTGCTTCTTTTTCAATTCTCGCGCCGTTTCTTCTTCGCTCAAAGCGCGTTCGCCTTTCTGCACGTCTTCGATATATCCGGCGAGCGAAAATGCGTCCGTTTGTTCGGCGGTCGCTTCGTAAAGCGCGGACAAATCAGTGAAAGCGGCTTTTAATCCGAGCGAATCTTTTTCGTAAGTGCCGAATTCGATTTGCCCCGCGCCGTGCGCCGCGAGTACTTTGTAGAGACGAAAATCCATCTCGTCCGTGTCGAATTCATTGACGTTCGACGGCAGAAAAATCGTCTTCCCGTCGCCGATGCGCGATTCCTGCGGCATCGCCGTCAAAGGCGCGATTTCCACTTCGATGCCCGTCAAACCTTCGATATAAATTCGTAGAATCGTCTGCACCGATTCGAGCGGCAAGCCCATTTGCGCTTCCTGCAAAAGCGAATTGCTGTTGCGCGTTTCCAGCGCGAAATAACTTTTTCGGGCTTTTGCCGATTCGCCTTTATTTTTCTCCAAGCCCGTTTGAATCCATTCTTCAAACTGCGCCAGCGAAACTTTTTTGAGTGCCGACGCGCTCGAACGAAACGCGGCGAGCGCAGATTCAGCATCGTTTTCGGCGATTTCTTTGACCAGCTGCAAAACCCTCCGCGCCGTTTCGAATAACATCGGTTTTCTTCTGCAAAGTTACGATTTGCGCGAAAAATTTCGGACTCGAACGAATAAACGAAATCAAAATCGCGTTGCCGCTTTTGGCGATTTTCAGCAAAACCTGTCGCCAATCTTCAAACGTGCCGTCCACGCGGCGCATCACTTCGCCGCCCGCACTCGTGAAATGCAAAGTTACACTGCCGCCGAATTCCAGAAATTCCGACGCTTTTTTCGTCAACTCGATTGCCTGTGCCGCTGTTAATTTCTCTACAGCGTCCGGCAAAATCTGCCACAAATCTGCCGTCATTCCGCCGGTTCGATTGGCAAAATGCGCCGCGAGCGCGACGACCGCTTCGGCAACTTGCGCTTTTTCATCGGCAAATTGTTTTAGACTTTCGGCGACTTTCGGTGTTTTCTGCAAAAAATCCGTACTGTGTTTCGCTGAACGATTGGCGATTTCCCCCGCTAACTTTAAAATCTCGGCAAACAAATCAGCATCGCCGATTTCTTTGGCTAAAGTTGGAATCAGATTAAAAGTTTCCAGCGCAATCGAACTCGAAAAACAAGCTGGCGCGTACAGATTTGAAAAATCGAGCGGACGCGCTTTTTCGGGAACTTTTTTTAATTCGGTCACGCCGTCCGCGAAGAACTTCGCGCCCAACTCGGCATTTCCCATCGCCAGACGCCTGCCCATTTCCGCCCAATTTCTGATGTCTTCAGCCGATAAAATCTTTGCCGCTTTCGGTACGGCTTCGACAAATTCGCGGCTGACACGCAGGGAAACGCCCGCCAGAGTTGCGCTCATCTCAAGCGCAATGATTTTTTTGTCGTTGGGAAGTTTGCCCAATCTTCTTGCCAGTCCGGTGAAGGTTTGTTTTTTTGAATTATCGTTTTCCGCCATAAATTTAGTTTAAGATTCAAAGCCCAAACTTCAAAGTCAGGCGTGAATTTTAAAGTTCAAAATCATTTCTTCGGAAAAACGAAAGTGTGAATACATGGCGTTTGACCGCGTTCGTGAAGTGTGTCCACGCGTCCGGCGCGTTCGAATTCGGCGAATTTCGCCATAATGAAATTCTGCTCTTCAGCCGTCATCTGCATATATGAAATGTCAAAAGTCCTGCCGGTCGAGTGCGGCGGCGTTTGACCGCGATAGGCGTTGGACGTGGCGCGTGACAAATCAACCTGATATTCGAGGGAACGCGTCAGCGAAGTGATTTTCAGCGGGCGTTTGAATTTGTCGAAATAGGATTTGGCGATTTCTTCCAGCACGACTTTTGCATCCGGGTGAAACATTCTGAGCAGGCGGCGTTTCATCTGGACTCGTGAGGCTGGATCGTTCAAATCGTATTTCTGACCGTTATAATTGGCGGCGAGTTTTTGCAGAATCCCGTAGCCTTCCGTGTTCGGCAAAAGCGGCGATTTGGTGTTGTTGTTAATGTCGAAAACATCGAACGGCGACGAATCCACGCTCGTGCCGATGTTGTCGAGATAATAATATACGGTGGCGAGCGGCAGTTCGACGAGTTCGTTGTTCATCCGCTTTTGCGCGAGCGAAACGAAATCTTTCGGCAGAGTGGCGCGGGTAATTCCCATTCTGGCAAATTCGGCAAGTTGTTTGCCGATGTTGCCCTGCAACTCGGGCGGAATCGAAACACCGGAAACCATTCCGGTCGGTGCGTTGCGTTTGCCCATTGCCAGAGCGCGCGCCTTTTCCCAATCAGCGACCGAAACCGCGAGCTGCGGCGCGTCGGTTGAAACTGCCACCGCCGTTAAATCCTTCGCCTCGAACGCCGCGTCCTGAACTTCCCAAGCCTCGATTAACTCGTCTAAATCTTCAATATCACCGGCACCGAGCGGATCAACCACGCGAATCGGAATTGAAAGCGACGCGGAAATCCTGGTGGACACTCGACCTTTTTTGTTTTCCGCCAGATCATCATATCGGCTGACGATAAGATAACCCGCGATCCCGAGAAAAAGTATCAGCAGCATCGAGCCGAAGGCGGCGAGTAAAATTACCGGCGGCTGTTCGGTTTTGGGCTTCGGCGTTGATGTGTTTTGCGCGGCGGCGCAGCCGGACGCGGCGCGGCTGTTGTAGCTGCCGTCGGCACCGTTTGATTTTTTTTCTCCGCCGCGGCTTTTCGTTCGTTGATTTCGACGCGAATCGTTGTTTCGCTGCCGATTTTAATTCGGTCGCCGTCGAAAATCTGGCGCGGTTTGCCCGATACGCGCTCGTTGTTGACGAAAGTTCCGTTTGTCGAATTTTCATCAACGACGAAAACCGCGCCTTCATCCAGAAAAAAAGTCGTATTCAGCCGTGAAAGTCCGCTGTCGCCCAAAACCACATTGGCAGCATCGGTACGCCCGATGGAAATTTCTTCTTTGAGCGAAACGGTTTTCGCGCCGTCGTAAGATTCAATATAAAGCGTAGCGTTTTTCATCGAAAATTAGTGGTGATGATCCTGTTCGGTAACTTCGCGCAGCTTTTCGCGGTCGAGAATTTTTGAAAAATCGTCAAAGTGAAACATCGTCTCGTCTTTGCAGTTTTCGCAAAAATAGCTGACATCTTCGCCCAGATACATATCTTTCAAATGATACGGAATAAAACAGCCGTAACAACGCTGTATGCGCTTGCCGTAAATTTCCATTAATTTATCGTGTTCGTTTGATTCCATAAATTGACACTTCTCAAATTCCGTCAAATTTTAGCATAAAATAAATTTAATCCGGCGCAAAGTAAAAGAGCGTCGAGTTCAAAATAAACTCGACGCTCTTTTCGGATAAAAGTTGTCCTGAGCGCGTAAAAACCGGCGAATTACTTCGGCGATTTAGCGGACTTTTTTCGTTTCGGCGCGAGCGATTTGACGGTCGTGACCGAAGTTATGGAGGCTTTCGAGGAAAGCGTCGCTTCCAGACCGGGAACTTCGCAGGCGGCTTCGTAGTCGCCTCTGCCCGTCACTTCGCATTTCTGCCCGTTTTTGCAGACGGCTAAAATCCGGCGACCCGCTTCGGAATTATTTTTAAAACAGTACGCCGCGTAATCGCCCGTCTCTTCGCCGACGTATAAAATTACCGATTTCGTTTTGCCGACCTCCAATTTGCCCGAAAAGTTTTCCGGCTCGTCCGCGACGTTATTTTCCGGCGTTTCGGTCATTGTTTCCGAACATTTTCCGGCTGTCCAACTCGTCAGCGACATTTCGTTTTTCAGGTTTTGATAAACGACCGCCGTCGCCTGTTCCGGCTTATCGCCCGCTCTGACGGTCAGGCACAAACGGTAATTTGCGCCCGCGACCGTCTGCCGTTCGGCACGTTCGATGGCAGTTAGTTCGAGCAGATTTCCTTTGCGGAAACTGTTTTGCGTCTTGATGGCAAAATCCGCCGCGCTGACGACTGCCGCGTCAGTCTTCGATGCTTCGCGGTAATTACCGACCATCATTTGCGCCGGACAAACTGCCGCGCCCGCCCAAAACGCCACGAATGCGGCAGTTATCGCCGCAACTTTCAGATTCATTTTCATAAATAATATATTTTTCGGTTTCTTAATTTGTGCCGGAAAGTGATTTTCCGCGCTGCTCTATGATGCGCTTCGGCGGATCAAAAGCATTCCGTAAAATATAACATTTTTTCATCCGAGAGTCGGCGCAAAAAAGGTCGCGGACATTTCTGCCCGCGCCCCTTTTTTCAGAGACCTGCTGCCGTTATTTGTACCGATCTGTCGCGTATGCGATGTCGCGGGCGCAGATGTCGGCGGGCGGCTCTCAGCAGTCTGTCGAATAGAGTTTAAGTTCCTCTGCGCCGAGAGAAATCAGCCGTTCGTATTTCAAGCCGATTCGTTCGAGAAGTCTGCCGGAACGGTCGTTGTTCTGCGAAGTAATGGCGAGAACGCGCGGCAATTTCAGCGTGTCTCTGCCGTATTCCAGAATTTGGTGCGCCGTTTCAAAGCCGTAGCCTTTGCCCTCGAACGCGGCGAGGAATGCGAAACCGACATCCGCGTCGGGCAGCGTATCGCGTTTGACAAAGCCGCAAATCCCAATCGGCGTGTTGTCGGATTTCAATTCGACGACATAGAATCCGAACCCGAATTTCTCGTAACTCGCCGTAAAACGGCTGGCGATATATTCACGCGCCTGCTCGACGGTTCGCACATTGCGGTCGCCGATATACTTGATAAACGACGGCTGATTGAGCAAATCGAGAATAAACGCGGCATCGTCAGCGACGATTTCGCGAAGAATTGTGCGTTCGGTTTCGAGAATTTTCACAGGTTAACAATTTCTCCAAAGCTGACGATTTTTATCGCCAACGGCGATTGACAATGAATTTCCCGACGCTGATAAAATGGTCGAACAATCTGCGCCGGTTGCGGCTTTCGTAAGGGTTTCGCCCGTTTCACCGCGCCGCGTAAAAGCCGTCTCGAATTCGACGGCTTTGAAAGCGGATTTGTTTGATTTCAAATCTTCCACAGTCGAAATTTTTGACGGATTTCAGCACCCGCCTTCGTTGCAAATCGGTATCAGAACAATGATCAGCACAACCGCCGCCGCCGCCGCCAGTCCTGCAATCGCAATAATGCTTGTGGTTGATAAACCCTTTCCATTTACCTGCGCAACATCTCGATAGGCAATTGAGGTGCTTTGTCTGGTTTTTGAATCTGTGAGAGTGAATGAATCCTCTCCGGCTTGGGTAACGTCACCGTTTAACTTCTTTCCATCAAGCATTTTTACTTTGATGTATGTATTTTTGGCTGTTCTGCGTTTTAGAACCTTCGATTTAATCTTTGCAATGGACGAGTCTTTATTATCTGTGTTGGTTTGCGCTGAAATGAACGAACAGTTCGCGGTAATCAACAGCAAGCAGCACAGAATGGAACTTAAATATTTTTTGAGCATAATTTTTACCAGTCAGGAACGTTTATTAATAACCAATTTTCTTTTTTAACCAGTTCGTTTCAAGACAATCTCTTCAAAAATGCTTTCGTATTTCAAGCCATTTTCACCGGAAAGCATCTCACGTCCATTGAATTGTTCGACGGCGGTTTGGGTTCAAAGGCTTCGTAGCCAGAGATGTTCTGAATTGAAAACTTTGATTGCATCTTTAAACCACTGCTTTTGCTCCGTATCAAGATATTTAACGACAGCTTGAAAATCTTGCTCGTCTTTGGCTCGCGGATTCTTTGACTTGTAAAGTAAAACGACTTCCGGGCAAAGAAACTTTATGCCTGCGCTCAATTCAAGTTGAACTTTAGTCAATGACCGCCGAATTTTCTGATTTCTGCGGTAAAGCCATTCGGTTTCATTCGATTCGTTCAGCAGAATTTCAATTTGTGGCGGTTGCGCCGTTTCATTAAAACAATGAATTTCGTGTGTCGGTAACGTCAGCCATTCGTCCCGATGCCAAACAAGCGACTCGCCATTAACGATTTTCTGAAAAAGCCAGCCGTCAAAATAATCTTGCAAAGCGATTTGGTCTTTGCGAAAAGTTGCAATTTCAATGTCTTGATGGAGACGAGTTTCTTTTTCAAGGAACAAGTCAATCGCCCAACCGCCAGCGATAAACCAACTCGGCTTAAAATCGCGCATCAATGATGAAATCTGTAACGGTAAAGTGAACATCTGTTATCAATGCGAAGCCGTCGAACGATTGAGATGACGTGGGGCAAAACCGGCTGCGCGTAAGCCGAAAGAAACCAAAGAGCGTTTTAAAGAGTCGCTGTTTTGCCCTCACGTCCATTGAATTGTTGGGCGTGTCTTTCGGTTAAAGGCTCTTTTCCAAAAGCGAAATAATCGCCCGGATAATTTCTTCCAGTTTTGCGTTTTGCAAGTCTCCGACGCGCTTCGTTATTATTGCGGCGTTTGCCGTGAACAATTTGCCCGGACGTGCATAACTCGTTTTCTTCAGCGAGCCGCTGGTAAAATCTGAATAGGTAATTTCGATAGCTGTCGGGTCAGTGTAAGGCTGGCTTGTTACCTGGCATAAAGCCCAATCACCGCGCCCAGCGTCAGCCAACACAATCGCCGGACGCACTTTTGTATTCGACAAGTCGGAAAATGGAAAACGCACCAAAACTACTGCTCCGTTTGCAGGTATGACCACGCTTCGTCCTCCTCCGGTCTGTTCCAGTCTTCGGCTAAAGCGGCTTCGCTCAAAAGCGCGGTTTCGGGAACGACGGTCGTTGGTTTTTCTTCAAGAATTGTGACAAGCGCACGACGAACTTGCGGCAACTTCACATTTTGCAGAAGTTGAACTTTACCTTGTTCGTCAATTACGGCTTCGATAGTTTGAATCATAACTCTAAATTCCTCTCTGTAAATTTTGCTTGTGTTTTAGGAAAAGAGCAAGCCTTAAATTCGAGGGTTGTCAAAGAACAAATTCCAGGGCAACCACGAAACGCCCAACGGCTGAGATGACGTGGGGCGAAACCGCCAACACGCAACGTTGGAGTTTAACCACACGCCGTTTATAAGAAAGTCGCTGTTTCGCCCTCACGTCCATTGATTTGTTGGGCGGCGCGTTTAGTTTCAAACAATTTTTTATGATGTCTGATGAAAACAGCCTTTACTTTTTCTTGTCATCGAAGGTGCTGATAAATGCGTATTCAACGCCTTCAATTTTAAGAATAAAAATTTCCGCACCGTGTTTTTTATATTTAAAGTAAATACTTCCGGCAGTATTTTGACCGCTAAATAAAGTGTTGCTTTTTAGCGCGGTATCTATTACGCCATCGGCAGTGGCTTCAGTTTCAGCGGAATTGATTTCAGCATTGCGTCGCGCCGCATTTTGGGCAGAAGTGTTAGGAACTGTAACAGTCGCGCTTTGCCCTGTTTGATTATTGCGGATGGTGGCATTTTGAGTTGCCATTGACGCGCCTAAAGTGCTGAACGCATTTCTCAATCGCTGGCGACTTTTCATTTTTGAAGCGATTTTAGCTGCGTCAACTGGAGGTAAAACAGTTGGCGGTTTGATGAACATATCATCGAACGATTTCCAAATTTCGAGCGAGGTGTCTTCAGCTTTAACGGTAATTCTTTTGTCAGAATTATTTCCGACAAAAACGCTCATAATTTGGTAGTCACCGGCGTATTCTAAAGTAAGACCAATAAATAAATCATTCTTTTTAAAAATTAAATAACCTTGCCCATCAATAATCAGCGAATCACAGCAAGAAGTATCGTTATTTTTCCAGAACACACGATTATCTTTGTCAATATATTTTCTGGTAACGTCTGTTTGGGCGGACACGCCAACCGACAACGCAAATATAAATAATGTAAGTAAAATTGTTTTTTTCATAAATTACACTCCAAGTTGATTATTAAATTCTGTTCGTTAGGTTTATTCCAAACCGCTAGAACTTCGCATAGTTATCGGCAAAGAATGTTTTTCAGATAAAGTTTGATACGCCGGACAAAGCAACCAATCATACTGTGGCTCACCGTTGATTTCACCGCGTCTGATGCCACACTCGTCGCGGTTGCGACAAGTCATCCGGTTAGATGTTGTGCCGAACGGAATTTGTGGGTCGGCGGTTTCGGGTGTAATAACTGCGCCCGCGCTCGTGAAAGCGAAAGTTTCAACTGTAGCGATGCCTTTCAGCACAGAACAATCGTATTTGTAAGTCTGTAAATGTGTTTTTTCTATCATCTAATTTCGTTCGACTTCAAGCGAAGCCGCCCAACTTTGTATTCTAACGAATTAAATTCCGTATAATAATTTCAGCGGAATTATTAATAGCTGTATTGAAACAACTTATCAAACATAGCTTTGACCAATGCGGAATTCCCAAACAGCCAAAGGTGTTGTAACGTCCGCGCATTCGGAGTGCTGACAATGCGAAATTTGCACGGGTAAGACGACTGAAAATAATGTTTTCAGAGAAATCTGATGCCGCGCAAATTTTGCATTGTTTGATATGCCTGCCGGTATTTTAACTGCCTTCCATAAACTTCCACGGCTTCGGAAACAATCGCCAATTACCATTGACGTAAGTTAATCCCTCGAAAGCCATTCCCAGACTTTCGCCCGGTTTGACGAATTTGAAAGCGTAAATCGTCAAATTCGGTTTTAATTTGTCAGTCGAAGCCAGAGTATTGAGCGCGGACGGAAATTCCGCTGATTCGCCTTTGGAATCGCGCATCTCTTCCGTCGTCGCTGAAAACAATTTCAGTTCGGATTGCCCTTCTTTCGGCGCAACGACCGCATTTCCACTCGACCAAAGTTTATCGAAATAAGTTTCGGCGCGTGCCGCCGTGCTTTCGTCAGTATAAAACGCGCGGTAATCTTCCTTGGTCGGACGCAAATCCATCGTCATTTTCCTGGTGTCCGCGCCCGGTTTCAGAAATTCCTGCAACAACGCTTTCGCGCCGTCTTTCGTTCCCGGAAACTTCGCCGAAGTTTTTTGCCCGCTACCGCAACTCGCCGCAAAAACGGCAACTAACAACACACAAATAAAAGTTAAAGTGTTTTTTTTCACTGGTTTTTTCTCCTTATGTTTAAAATGTGCTTGAATCATAAATTAAAAGCTATCCACGAGGCAAATCTCAGATTTTGGTCTTATGGCTTTGTGGAGCGAAAGTCAAAGAAAAACACAACGACTTGATTAGTACTAACGACGTTGATACTACATCGGGTTTTGAGTAGTATCCACGGCGTTGTTTGGCGCGGCGTGATTCTACGGTAGAAACGCTGCCGGAATCGGGCGGTCGTTTGGTGCGCCGAATCGGACGGTGGCGGTGCCTTGCTGGGAACGGTTTATGATCCAGTTTCCGTCGCGGTAAACGGCGACATCCGTTTTGCCGTCGCCGTCGTAATCTGCCGGAACGGGCGTGTCAATTGCCGTGCCGAGTTCGACGAGATAGTAGCCGAGCGTAGTGCTTAAAATATACCAAACGCCCGCACGATAAACGGCGATGTCGGCTTTGCCGTCGCCGTCGTAATCGCCGACGACGGGTTGATCGGCTGCCTCGCCGAATTGAACGAACTGAAACTGATTGCTGGAACTTTTCAGCAAATACCAGATGCCGTCGCGGAACACTGCAATGTCAATTTTCCCGTCGCCGTCGTAATCAGCCGGAACCGGTCGGTCGGTCGCAATGCCGAACTGCACGGCTCTAAATTGATTGTTCGAAAGATCGAGCGAATACCAAAAGCCGCCGCGATAAACCGCTAACTCGGCGCGTTTGTCGTTCGTGTAATCGAACGGCAAAGGAATGTCGCCCGCCTGACCGAATTGATACGCGCTGAAGCTGTTGTTGGAACTGTTCAGCCAATACCAAGCGCCGTTGCGGAACACGGCGATGTCGGTTTTGCCGTCCGCGTCGTAATCCGCCGGAACTATCTTGTCGGTTGCCAGACCGAACGGCGCGGCGGTCATTCCATCGGTCGAACCGAGCAGATACCAAGTGCCGTTCGACGGACGGAAAACGGCTTGGTCGGCGCGTCCGTCGTAATCGAAATCGTAAAGAACCGAAGCCGGCGCGATTGGTTGCGAACTCCAGTCGGGAGATGATTCATTCGTATCGCTAAACGTCAAGCGCGTCGGCGTGCCGCCCGCCGCGCCTATGACGTAAATGTCAGAGCTGCCGTTACGCGACGAACTGAACGCGATTTTGCTGTTGTCCGGCGACCACGAAGCATTATCTTCATCCTGAAAATTCATCAAACCGTCGGTGACGCGGTAACGATTTGAGCCGTCGGCATTCACGATGAAAACTTCGCTCCCAAATCCTGGTCCGGCGGCAGCGGTGAAAGCTATTTTTGAACCGTCCGGCGACCAATCCGGTCGGCGGTCGGAACCATCGAGAACCAACGGCAGCACCGCGCCGTTGGTAAAGTTCAGCGTGTAGATATAACTCGCACTGAAATCCGGATTGCGCTGGGTGTCGAAAGCAAGTCGTGAGCCGTCGGGCGAAAAACTCGCTTTCAAATTTCCTCTGGAACCGGAAGTCAGCTGCGTCAGATTCGAGCCGTTAGGGTAAATGTAAAAAAGCTGCTCGTTCCCGTCGCCCGATCCTATCGAAAATACTATTATGCTGCCGTTCGGCGAAAAAACCGGATATTGCGCCGGAAAATTAGTGTTCGGCACGGGAGTCTTATTTCTGCCGTCGGAATCCATCATCCAAAGGCGGCTGTTGCGGATGAAAACGATTTTACGTCCGTCAGGCGACCAACTCGGCATCGAATCTCTCAAATTTGTCGCCGCGCCGTTTCTGGATAAATTAACCTTCCCGCTGCCATCCGACCGCATCCGGTAAATCTCGGAACGACTGCCTTGTGAGTTAGTGTAAACAATTTCAGTCAGCGGACTCTGCGCCGAAACCAACAAACACGAAGCGGCAAACAGCCAAAAACTTGTTGCACAACCGATGAGTGAACGAAGCATATTTTTGAAAACTCCTTGACTAAAATTGATTGGAAATTAAGCCATTCTACTCCTTTTACGCCGCGATTAGCAACATATTTATGCCAAACACAAAACGCCGCTCGAAAAAATCTGCGAATAATAACATCTAACTTTGCCGTTATTATTCGGGTTTTTCCGGGCGACGTTTGAAGTTTGTCGAAACTGTTTTGCTTATCGGCTGATTGAAACGGCTTTCGCGTCGCCCGATTCCGATTGCTGGCGAGCGTGATATGACGAGCGCGTCAGCGGCGACGATTCGACGTGCTTGAAGCCCAAACTCAAACCGATTCGTTTCCATTCGGCAAATTCTTCGGGCGTCACATATCGTTCGACGGGCAGACGGCGTTCATACGGCTGAAGGTATTGCCCGATGGTCATAATGTCGCAGGAAACTTTCCGTAAATCCTTCATCAACTCGACGACTTCTTCGAACTGTTCGCCCAAGCCAGCCATAATTCCGCTTTTTGTTTTCATTCGCGGAAACTGCGTGTCACGATAAAAAGCGGCGCGTTCCAGTAATTCCAAAGTCTGCGTGTATTTCGCGTCGGGACGAACGCGGCGATAAAGTCGCGCGATGGTTTCCGTGTTGTGATTCAGAACTTCGGGACGCGCGGCGAGCACCGTGTTCAGAGCATCTTCATTGCCTTGAAAATCGGGAATCAAAACTTCGACGCGGCAAGCCGGATTCATTTCATGCACCGTGCGAATCGTTTCCGCCCAATGCGCCGCGCCGCCGTCGGGCAAATCGTCGCGGTTGACCGATGTAATAACGGCGTGTTCGAGTCCGAGATGTCGCGACCGCTTCGGCGACGTGCGTCGGTTCCTCCGGGTCGAAATCCATCGGCATGCCTTTGTTGACGGCGCAAAATCCGCAATGGCGCGTGCAGGTGTCGCCGCCGAGCATAAATGTCGCCGTCTTGTCCGTCCAGCATTCAAAAATGTTCGGACAGCGCGCTTCCTGACAAACCGTGTGCAGATTCAACCCGTCAATCAACGCCAGAACTTTGTTTTGATTTGTCGGGTCGCCGACGCGAATCTTTAGCCAGTCGGGTTTTTTCAGGCGTTCCTTTTTCTTTTTGCCGATAAATGTTTCGATTAAAACTTTTTCTTCGATCATAAAAAATTACTTATAAACTGTTAAGACAACATTTTAACATTTTGCCGAAAGTCGAGCGACTTAACCTCATTAACTCAAACGGGCAACGACTTTTCCCTTGATGTATTCTTTGGCGACTGCTCCGAAACGGCGGCTGTCTTCGCTGTCTTCCGAATTATCGCCGACTAAAAAATAATGCCCGCATTCGTTAATCGAAGCGACTCTTTTGACGATTTCGCCGCGTTGTTCAATCGGGTGTCTGGAAATCACGATGTCTCCGATTTCGATTTCTGCCGCGCGGTCAACCAATACAACTTCGCCGTCTCTCAAAGTCGGATTCATTGATTTGCCTTCGCAGACGTATTTGTGGCGCGAACCTAAGAAAACTAAAGCAATGTCGTAAAAGCCGGCTTCTGGCAAGTCTTTCATTCGTTCAGCTGTTTATTTATCAAATTATTCAAACTCTTTCGCGGCAAATTTGTTTTCGGCGAATGTCAGCCGAAAATCATTAACAAAACATTTTCAATTCTCTAAATTCAGAATATATACTTTTTAGTCAAGATTCAAATATGAACAAAACACGGCGCAAAAATCAAAATTGCTGCTGCTGTCGCAAATCGCAACGGCTGATATTTGGCACAACACAAAATTGATTCCGCTTGCGCAGGTCGTCGCGCGTGCAAAAGAAATTGATCAATCCAGAGCGGCAGTTATTTACTGTAAAGCGGAGGGACGCAGCGCGAAAGCGATTCAGGCGTTGCGTGAAGTATGGTTACAAAGGGAAACTTTTGAATTTGAAAGGCGGCATCACGATTTGGTCTGATGAAACTGACGCAAGCGCGCCGCATTATTGAAACTTATCGGTAACGATAAAAAAAGGAAGCGCGATGTAATTCGATTACATCGCGCTTCCTTTTCGCCAAGTAATTAACCTTTTAATCTCGCGTAACGCCCGGCAACTGCGTCCCAATCTAAAACTTCCCACCACGCCTTTAAGTAATCCGGTCGGCGATTGTTGTATTTCAGATAATAGGCGTGTTCCCAAACGTCGTTGCCGAACAGCGGCTCAACGCCTTTGTGGAGCGGCGTGTCCTGATTCGGCTGTGACGCGATTTCTAATTTTCCGCCGTTTGCTGTGACGAAAACCCAGCCTGAGCCGAATTGTTTCACGCCCGCTTCGTTAAATTTCGTTTTGAAATCGTCAAACGAACCGAA
Source organism: Pyrinomonadaceae bacterium (assembly GCA_963761145.1). GTDB lineage: Bacteria > Acidobacteriota > Blastocatellia > Pyrinomonadales > Pyrinomonadaceae. The sequence goes on along the minus strand of CAVXFU010000007.1, from coordinate 625,033 downwards.
ACTGTCGTCAATCGCCGTCGCCAAATCGCCCGACGGTGCGCCGCCGCCCGATTTCATAATCGTCCAGAACATCGAATGATTGGCGTGTCCGCCGCCGTTGTTGCGAACCGCGCCGCGGGCGTCTTCCGGCACGCTGTCCAAATTTCCGAGCAGTTCCGACAAGGTTTTATCGTGCAAATCGGTTTTCGGTTCGACGGCTTTGTTCAAATTATCAACATACGCCTGATGATGTTTATCGTGATGCAGCTTCATCGTTTCGACATCAATCACCGCGTCCAGCGCGTCGTAATCGTATCCGAGCGCGGGCAGTTCAAATGGATATTTTTGGTCTAGTGCTTCGTTCGCCATATATTTTCTCCTTGCTGTTTCTCTTATTTATTTTTACTGATGGGACACTGATTTATTATAATTTTATAAGATTGATTAAGATTAATTAAAAATTTAAAAATCCTAATAAATCCTGAAAAATCATAACAAATCAGTGTCCCATTCCTGTTCCGTTAAATTACCGAATTATTCCGTCGGTCGTCCGCCCGCGTCCATTCCTTCGACGCTTGCCTGACGAATGACTTTGACGTGCAAATCGTCCATCACGCGCACCTGACACGACAGGCGCGTGTGGTCGTTCAGATCGGTTTTCGTCGCTAAAATAGCTTTTTCCGCATCGCCGATTTCGCCCGGATCACCGGCTAAAATTTCGACGCGGCACGTCGTGCAGCGGGCGTTTCCGCCGCAGCGATGCAGAATATCAATGCCTTTGTCTTCCAACGCCAAAACGAGTTTTCTGCCTTCTTCAACATCAAGAGTAATCGTTCCCTGCGCGGTCTCTGCCGTTATTACGTGTAATTGTCCAACAACTGGGTCTGCCATAAATTTTCCTGAAATCTCCTATATTTTGAATTTGGCACAACTTGCGCGACAATGGCAAGCAGAGCGATGCAAGTTATGGTTATTAAAAATTTTACAGTGTTAATTTTGAGTTTATTTATTTTGACTTTGTGCCAGAATGTTTTCAGCCAAACTGAAAAGATGGACAAAAACTCTTCGAGCAAATCGGCTGATTCGGGATTTTATCAATCGAGTACTCTGAAAAGCGACTTTAATCAAGTCGAAGTGGTCGCGTATGTCAATATAAAAGAACGCACGCTGATTGATTCGATGGGCGGCGATTGTGAAAACAACAAAGGCGCGGGGCTTTGTCTTTATCGCCTGAAAGCCGATGTCAAAGAAGTTTACAAAGGCAAAGTCAGCGCAAAGGAAATCGAGTTTTACACGAGTCCCGACAGCGATTATCCGAAAGAAAAATTGATGGGCGAGCGCGTCGTGTTTCTCAATCGAAGCGATAACTATCCTGACAAACAATCAGGTTTAGGCACGATGGAAAATTCCACGCGCTTTATCGAATTCGACGTGCTTAAAAAGATGCGAAAGATTGCCCGAAAGAAAAGTTAAAAGATTTTTATTTGCCCATGAAACACACGAAATTCACGAAAAATTAAATCAAAAAGATTCATTCTTATTTTCCTTTAATTCGTGTGTTTTGTGGGCAAAATATCTTCGAGAGTTTTTAGACCGGAAAAATCGCTTTCTGCTCGGTTGGCGCGGCATCGCCTTTGTACAAAACCTTTTCAAAAAATAATCCTGACGGCGGCGCGGTGTATTTGGCGGCGGCATTGGTTTGAAACTTCAAAACCCGGTTAAAATCTTCGACCGAAGCGTTGCCGCGTCCGACTTCCGCCAGCACGCCGACGATTCTTCTGACCATTTTCCACAAAAAATGCGACGCGCCGATGCGGAAACAGATTAAATCGCCGTCGGTGAAAATCTCGCTGTGTTCGACGTTGATGATCGTGGACTGCTTTTTCGTTTCGTCAATCTCACAGAGCGATTGAAAATTATGTTTGCCGACGACGAGCGCGGCGGCTTCGCGCATTTGGGTGATTTTTAAATCATCTTTTATCCACCAGACGAAATTTTTGGCGAAAGCGGTGCGGCGCGTTGAGATTTGATAAAGATAGTAACGCGCAATCGCATCGCGCCGCGCGTCGAAAGTTTCCGCCGTGTTCAAAACGCGTTTGACGTTGATGTCGTGCGGCAGCAGATCGTTAAAGCCGAACTGAATCTGGCGCGGCGTGAGGTTCGCTTTTAGTTCGGCGACGCGCAAGTGAACGATTTGCGCCGCCGCGTGAACGCCCGCGTCGGTTCTGCCCGCACCGCCGACTTCGACTTTGCCGGAGAACAACTGATAAGCCGCCTTTTGCAGTTCGCCCTGCACGGTGTTCGCGTTGTGCTGTATTTGCCAGCCGCGATAGCGCGTGCCTTCGTATTCGATTTCGAGTTTCCAAGTATGCATTTATTAATTGATAACCGATTTCGTTGAAAAAACAAATTCGAGCGCGTTTTCAAACGAGGCGAAAAGCAAAATCTCCACTCGAAAGAATGCCAAAGTTACACAGAAATGCTTTACATTACGACAAATATTAGCTATTTCTTAACAAATATAAAGCATTTCTTGCGAGATATAAGCTATTTCTTGCAAGATATAAGCTATTCCTCTCGAGACATAAGCTATTTCTTGCAAGATATAAGCTATTTCTTGCAAGATATAAGATATTTCTCAGAAGATATAAGCTATTTCTTGCGAGATATAAGCTGTTTCTCAGAAGATATAAGCTATTTCTCTTGAGAAATAGCTTATATCTTCTGAGAAAATATGCTTTTTCGAGAAACAAATTCTAATTTTACGATTGGTTGAGCGTTTGTTAATAATCTTTTGCCGATAACTTTGCTGCAAATCCAAACTATCTTGCCTTCAAACTTTTAAGACGTTCTCGCCAAAAGAAATCGCAGCCTGTAATATAAAGAGACTATGAAATTTGTCGAGCGAGGAAAGGAAAGATTGACCAAACGCATTTCGTCGGCGGTCGGTTCTGACGCGCCGCTTCGCAAGTTTGCGAGCAGTTATTCGGCGACGGCGCGAAATGCTCTGGACGAAGCTAATTCTTTGACCATCGAGCAGGTGCGAATAAATCTCAATCGTTTGCCGAAAACGCTCGACGGTTTTCGCATCGTGCATCTTTCCGACATTCATCACAGCCCGTTTACAAGTCTCGAACACATCAATCGCGCCGTCGAAATCGCCAACGAATTAAAGCCCGATATGTTCGTTTTGACCGGCGATTTCGTTTCGCACGAGCGCGAATATATCGAGCCGATGGCGCACGCGATGGGCAATTTGCAATCCGAATTCGGAACTTTCGCCTGTCTCGGCAATCACGACCACCGCACCGACGCGGAATCGGTCACGCGCCATCTGCGCGAAGCGAAAATCACAGTTTTAATCAACGAAGGTTTTCGTTTCTCGGCTCGCGGCGCGTCTTTCTGGCTGTGCGGCGTGGACGATTATTCGGTTGGAAAACCTGATTTGCGCCTCGCGCTGCGCGGTTCTTTTCCCGACGAAATGAAACTTCTGCTGGCGCATAATCCGAAGTTTTTGTATCGCGCCGCCCGCGCTTCGATTGATTTAATGCTCAGCGGACACACGCACGGCGGACAAATCAGACTGCGCGAAGACGAGAGAAAAATTTTGCCGCGCCGCAAATCCGCCAGCGGGCTTTACCGCCGCAAAGATTCGCAAATGTATATCACGCGCGGCATCGGCACGGTCGTTTTGCCGGTTCGTTTCGGCTGTCCGCCGGAAATTTCGCTGCTCGAACTCAGTTCAGGCGGTCATCGCTAAACCAAAGATGAACGGTATTTTAACAATTCCAAATCTACTGACGTTTATGCGGATGGCTTTGATTCCGGTTTTCGCCAGTCTGCTTTATTACGGTTATTTCGGCTGGGCGTTAATCATTTTTTTCTTTGCCGGAGTTTCGGACGGCGTTGACGGATTCGTGGCGCAGCGGTTTAATCAGCAGTCGGAATTCGGGACGATTCTCGACCCGATTGCCGACAAACTTTTGATGACGACGGCGTTCGTCATCGTGGCTCTGCCGCATATTATGCCCGCCGACAATAAACATTTTCCCGTCGCCTTCTGGGTTTCCGCCGCCGTCATCGGGCGCGATGTTTTGATCGTCACGGTGGCGCTCGCCATTGTGATTATGACGGATTTTCGCGGCTTCAAACCTTCAAATTTGGGCAAAGCCTCGACCGTCGTGCAGATTTGCGCCATCGGAATAATTTTATTTGCCGCCGTGTTTCCAATATATAGCGGTTATTATTTGCCGACTGTTTATTTCGTTGTTACGCTGTTCGCCGTTCTTTCCGGTCTGCATTATATTTATTTCGTCGCCAAATTGATGAATGAGAAAAAGGACGAAATAAATTGATTCGCTGCACTTTTTATTGCGTCGGCGGCATTTCTTCGTTGATCGGCGACGGCTGAATCCAGGCGGCGAACAGACCGATGTTGTTGCTGTCGTATTTGATCCACGCGAAACCTTCATCGCCCCAATTTTTGCCCCACGAATTCTTTACCAGCCACGCGCCTTTCGCATCGTCCCAACCGACTAACATTACAACATGATTGATCGAACGGCTGTTGCGTCCGTTGAAAACGCCGCTTTTGTAAACCGAAAAACAATGATCAGCCCACATTGGCGCGGCGAGCGGACCGTATTTGACGAGCGCGGATTTTAATTTTTCGACCGAAGGCATTTTGTCGAACGGTTCGTTAACGTAACCCCAAGCCAGAGCGCGGTCTTGGGCGGTCAGAATCAAATCGGAATTTTTCATTAAACCGCCGATTCCTTCAGGACCGATCAGCGGAACGATGTGAATGCCGCCGCGTTTGACCGCTTTATTTTGCAAAGGGTCGGTGCAGATCGAACGTCTGCCGGTGTATTGCTCGATTAAAGTTGACTCGTCCTGATCGAAAACCAAACGGTCGGGAATGTGCGGAACGTGGCTGTTGACCATATAAGCGAACGCCGCGCCGTGCCAGCCGTCGGTGCAGTCGCCTTTGGTTTTGCCGATGCAGTTCAAAAGCTGCTGAACCGACGGTCGACGTTTGAAATACGAATATTCGGGAACGATTTGGCGCAATAAAGCGTCGCCGGTTCGTATCTGTTCCAAGTCCCAGGCGGCTTGAAAAACCGCTACGGACGCGAACGCCCAGCAGCTTCCGCACTCGCCCTGCTGCATCACTTGACCCGTTTCCAAACCGCGCGTCCGCCAATCGAATTTTGGCAGAAGATGCCAGCCGTCGGTGTTTTGCAAATCTTTAAATTGTTTGTAAAGCAGAATGCGTTCGGCGAGCAGTTGCCGCGATCTTTCATCGGTTGTTTTCCGCAGAGCTTCTTCGGGAGTTTTTCCGCGCAGACGATATTTTTGAAATCTCAGCCATTCGTCTTCGGTCGCTCGTCGTCGCTTTTCGCGGTAATCGAGAAGTTGTTTTTGCAGTTCGGCGACTTCCGGCGAACTCAAATCATCGGTGTTCGGAACGTCGAGTTTTCCGAGCAGAGCCGTGCGTTCGACGCGCTCAATCGCGCCGGGACCGGCGGCAACGCCTTTGCGTCGCCCGTTTGATTTTTGCGCAGCGAGAGTTTTGACTCCGAAAGGACTTTCGCCAATTTCATAAGTCGGTTTTTCCGCGATGGAACTTTGTTCGCAAAGGCAAAATTCCTCTGAAGTCGGAACGGTTTTTTTATTCTGCATCTGCCCGATGTCGCAGACTTCGGTTTGCGGCGAATTTGTTTTCGGCGGCTCGATTTGCTGCGAACTGACAAAAGTCGGCTCGGTCGAAATCGAAATCGTGATGCAGACTATAATCAACAGGAATCTAATTTTCATAAAAACCTCGTATCGGAAATTTTATGTCGCGGCGGTAAAATTATTAGTTGCCGATGGTGCATTCGCTTCGCCGGTCAATGCAGGTGTCGCCGCACGGTCTCTGTCCGGCTCCGCAGCTTCCGCCGCCGTTTTCTTTGAGTTTACTCGTTACTCGTTTGACGCACTTCGTCGCTTTAGCGAGCTCGACGGCTCGCATAATCGCTTCTTTGCCGTCGAGCCAGCCTTCAAGCGTGACAATTCTTTTTTTAACGCTGACGTTGATGTGCCGCATCTGGTCTTTTATTTCGGCATCGGCTTCAAACTGCGTTTTAATCGCGGCGATGATTTCCGCGCTGGTCGTCTTCGCGCAGCTAATCTGCGCTTGCGCCTTTTTATCCGCGCTCTGCGCCCACGCGCTGATTGACATAAACAGGACGACGACAAAAGCATTCACTATTATTCGGACAGTTGATTTTCCTCTCATTTGATTCTGCTCCTTTTTGTTTTATTTGAAATTAGTAACCATCGAAAGCAAACTGTATCTGGTCTGCTTTCCGAAATAAATCCTTCGATTGTCGGGCGACCAGGCGAGCGCGGAAAAATAAAGTCGCGCATCGTTATTGGCAGTGATTTTTCGCGCCGCGCCGCCCGCGAGTGGCGCGACCCAAATATTGTCTTTGTCCTCTTGATGCGATGCATAAGCAAACATTTTTTTGTCCGCCGATAAACTGATATTGTAAAGATAAGCCGATTGCAGTGCGGCAACGACGCGCCGCGCGCCGGATTCGATATTGACTTCGCTAATCGTCGTTTCAACCGGCAAACCGCTCGGACTTTTGCCTTTTACTTCGGCGAGCAGTAAGGCTTTGCCGTCAGCGGAAAATCCCAAAAGTTTATGAAAATTTTCCGTTTGCAAAACGTTTTTCGCCGCCTTATTTTCCACGTCAATAATCCACGCGCCGAAAAATCGGCTGCCCTCGGCGCCGGCTTTATTCATTTTTGAAGAATAAGCGACGCGCTTGCCGTCTGCCGACCAAATAGGGCAGGCGAGAAATAAATTTGCGTCCGCATTGTCAGTTAACTGAATATTGCGGTTGGCATCATTGCTATTAACCAAACGAATATTGCGCGGCAATTCATCGGCGACGTAAGCGATTTCGCTGTTGTCCGGCGACCAGCTAAAATCGGCAGTCTGCGTGCGGTTGTAAGGCAAAACACCGTATTCGACCGACGGCATTCCGCCCTTATCCGTCAATTGTTTTTCCTCGCCGCCCGTCGATTTAATTGTCCAAAGATGATAAGTTTCACCCGCGACGCGCAGGAACGCAATCCGTGAGCCGTCGGGCGACCAGATCGGCAAAAAAGCGTTTGTCACAAGCTGAATGGGCGATTCGTCCGCATCCGCGCTTTTCGTTAAAATCGCGCCGCTGAAAATTTTATCGCCCTGACTCAAATTTTTGATTGACTGAAAAGCGACCTGTTTGCCGCCGGGCGCGACCGCCGCCCATAACTCCGAATTGATTTCCGAGGCGAACGTAAATTCTCCGCCTTTTTCGACGTTTGCGCCCCAAATGTCGGATTCTTCTTTCGATGAACCGAAAAGAATTTTCCCGCCGTCAGTTGACGCGTCAAGCGCGAAGCTGTCGCGCTCGCCGAATGTAATCTGCGCGGGATTGCCGCCGCCCGCGTTTACCGCAAAAATCTGAAACGTGCCGTTCGTGTTTTGGCTGTAAATAACGCGCTTGCCGTCGGCGTGCCAGACGAGATTGCGGATTTCTTCCGCGCCGCCTGCGATTTTGCTCGTCGCACCGCCAACCGGCATCGTTAAAATCGTGTATTTTTCGTTTTCAAATTGAACGTAAGCGATTTGCGTCTCGTCGGGCGAAATACTGAAACTTCTGACGCTCGATTTTACCGGATCGCATTCGGTCAACGCCGACAATTGGGCGGTTTTAACATCGAGTTTGAAAAGATTGCCTTTCGATTCGTAATAAATCGCCCCGCTTTTCGACCATCGCCGCAAAACCGCGCTGCCGTCTTCAACCGCGCTGATAAAAACCGGACTGCCGCCGAACGAAGGCATTCGCCAGATGCCTGTCGTGCCGCCGCGTACCGAGAAAAATGCGATTTCATCCGCGTCGGGCGACCAGATCGGATTTTGATTGCCGAAATTCGTCTTTGGTAATCTGCACGGCTTCGCCGCCGGAAATTTGTTTCACCCAAATGTTTTTCGCGCCGATTCTTGTCGAAGAAAATGCGACCATTTTCGCGTCCGGCGAAAACGCGCCCGTGCTGTAAATTTCGCCCGGGGTACTACGCCAATTGACGACCTCGGCGGTTTGCGGCGCGGATGGTAAAAAGTTTCGCGTTGCGTCAGTTTCCGCATCGCGTTTCGAGAAAAACCACCACGCGCCGCCAATCGCCAGAATCGAAACGAGAAAAACAGCCAGCCATTTGGAAATTGATTTTTCGCCGCCGCCGTCAACATTTGTCGTGTAAACAACTTCCGCCGCGTTTGTCGGGAATGAATTTTCTCTGCCCGTTTGTCCCGCGCTTTCGGAAAATTCGATTTCCCGCCGCAGACTTTTCAAATCGAGCAGAAAATCGCGACTCGTTTGATAACGCTCGTCGCGTTTTTTTCTGAGAGCTTTACTTAAAATTCGTTCGAGTTCAGCAGGCGCGAGGAAATTTTCGCCGGTTACCGGTGACGGATTTTCCGTCAGCGTCGCCGCGATCACGTCGCCAGCCGTCGCCTTTTGAAACGGATTCTTGCCGGTCAGCATTTCATACAGACAAATGCCGAGACTGAAAATGTCCGAACGCGCATCGAGCGTTTCGCCGCGAATTTGTTCGGGCGACATATAGGCGAGTGTGCCGAGCAGTGCGCCCGGTTTGGTCTGCGTGCGGATTTTTTCGAGTGTTTCACCTTCGGCATCGAGCGGCGCGGCGATCAGTTTGGCGATGCCGAAATCGAGAATTTTGACGATGCCGTCAGCGCGAATCATAATGTTTTCAGGCTTGATGTCACGATGGACGATGCCCGCCGCGTGCGCCGCCGAAAGCGCGAAAGCCGACTGCGCCGTGATGTCGAGCGCGTCCGCCAAATTTAATTCGCCGCCGCCGATGCGTTCGCGCAAAGTTTCGCCTTCGACATATTCGGTCGCCAAAAAATGGATGCCGTTTTCCGTGCCGAATTCGTGAACGGTTAAAATATTCGGATGATTGAGCGCGGAAGCCGCCCGTGCTTCCTGCTCGAAACGATTTCGGCGCGACACGTCGGCGGCAAACATCGGCGGCAGAATTTTCAGCGCGACGCGGCGCTTTAAACGCGCATCTTCCGCCAAATAAACTTCGCCCATTCCGCCTTTGCCGAGAAGTTTTTTGATTTTGTAATGAGCGATTTCCTTGCCCGTCAGATTCGCCTGTGCTTCCTGCTCGACAAACATTTCGGCGACGAGCGATTCGGGCGACGCATCTAAAAAAACATCCGAATTTTCGTCAAATGAAAGCAGAGATTCGACTTCGCGCCGCAGATTATCGTCTGCGCCGCAGAGTTTGTCGAAAAAAAACTTACGCTCGGCGGGTGCGATCTTCAGCGCCGCGTGATAGATTTCTTCGATTTGTTTTAGTCTTTCGACTTCCATCTTAAAATTTAAAAATTACTAATTAGGCGGGAAACTATTTTCGGAAATGAGATGAGTATAATGCAAATTCTGTTTTTGTAAAAAAGGCGCGTTGGCTGATGACCCGATTCGCTTTCGGTTCTCGTTTATACAGACAAGAATATTTTGAGAGATTGTAGCTTTGACTTGCCTCGAAAAATAAGATGGAGACATATAAATGACACACAAAATCAATACGACATTGGCAATCGGGATTTTAGTTTTAATCTCAATGGCTTGTAATTTCAGCTTTTCGACGGCGAATTTGAGCGAACTGAAATTCGGCAAGGATAAAGATGCGAACGGCGCGACGACGAGCTTCAAACCGGAAGACGAAATTTTTTCGGTTACGGCGGTTAACAACGCGAGCGGCAAAAACAAGGTCAGGTTCCGACTGCTATTCGATAAAGTCGAAGGCGGACAATCCGGCGCGGTCGCCTATAAACTCGATAAAGAGATGACAGTTGAGGAAAGTCGCCCGATCTGGTTCAACTTTTCCGTTCCGGGCGGATTCGTTGCCGGTTCTTACAAAGCCGAATGCGTTTTGACCGACGAAGATGGCAAGGAGCTCGACCGCAAAACCGGAAATTTTGCCGTAACCGGCGGAAGTAACAATCAAACCTCCAAACCTGATTCGCCATCTTCCGATAACAAGAAGAACGATGCCGACAACAATCAAGATAAAGATTCGGAAGAAAACTAAAAGCCGTCTCGAAAATCGGCGGCGATGTTTATATTTTCAAAGACAGTTGGCTTGTGCCGGACGAAAAGCCAACTGTCTTTAGAACTTCAAATGATTTTTCATGTTCCTTTAAGATGGTTGACGGGCAAATTATTCCGCGCCCGCCAATTCGCGCAAAAGCCAAGTCCGTGAAAAACGCCAGTCGCGCTTAACGGTTTCAGGCGAGATTTTCAACACTTCGGCAATTTCTTCGATGGTCAAGCCGCCGAAAAATTTCATTTCGACGACGCGGCTTTTCCGTTCGTCCAAAATGGCAAGTTGTTTTAACGCGTCATCAAGCGCGACAATCTCCTCAGATCGGTGCGCCGACACGACCAGATTTTCTTCTAAAGTGATCTTTTCCGCCAGTCCGCCGCGTTTTTGACTGTTTTTGGAGCGCGCGTAATCAACCAGAATATGCCGCATCGCCTGCGCCGCCACGCCGAAAAAATGTGCGCGGTTCTGCCAGTTGTGTTCGCCCTGTTTAGCGATTCTCATATACGCTTCGTGAATCAGTTCGGTCGTTTGAAATGTGTGTCCCGAATTCTGGCGACGCATAAAACGTCGCGCGATTTGGCGTAGTTCTTCATAAACAAGCGGAAAAAGCTGCTCAAGCGCAATCTCGTTTCCCTTGCTCCAATCAATCAGTAAAAGCGTTATTTGATTCGAAGCGGCGTTCATTAAATATTCAAAATAGGGTGCCGGTTTTTCTCGCTGAAATATAACATAATCCGCCGAGAAATAAAAAATAATCGGCTGACCCTTTTTTGACACGAACTTCGTTTATACGGATAGAACAGGTTATTAAAGAAAAATGTTCGACGAATATCAAAGAGGAGCAAAAGAATTATGAAAAAAATGATGAAAAGTATATTGGCGATTTTATTGGCGGTCGGGGCATTTTCGTTAATTTCAACAATGGAAGTTTCCGCGCAGGCGGCGCAGGACTTTACGGTGGTTAATAGGACCGGCGTGGAAATTAACGCGCTGTATGTTACGCCGCACAACGCTAAAGATTGGGGTGAAGACATTCTCGGCGCGGAAACGCTGCCCGTTAATCAGACACTCGACATCAGCTTTTCCCGCAAGGAAAAAGCCAAACTTTGGGATTTGCGGATTGAAGACGAGGACGGCGCGTATATCGAATGGGACAACCTGAATCTATTAACAATTTCCAAAGTCACGCTCTTTTACAAAAACGGTAAAGCGACGGCAACGGTCGAATAATTTCAAATTGATTAAAGCGGCAAACGCTTTCAAATACATACAATTGCGAGCGGGAAACAGTTCAATGTTCCCGCTCAATTGAGAGGAAACAACAAAAATTATGAAAAATAAACTTTTTTTAATGATTGCAATTTCAGCGTTCGGAATATCGTTTGCCGGATGCAGTGCGTCATTCAGTACCGGAAACAACAGCACAAGCACAGTTAAATCGACTAACACGGCGACGAGTCCGGCGGCGAATAAAGCGTCTAATTCAACTGCGGCTAAAAAGGACGATAAACCGAAAACGGCTTTGAAGGACGAGAAGAAACCCGAAGGCACGGCGAAAACGGCGAGCAAGAAAAATCCCGTCCCGGACAATTGGATTTATGTTTACGACGAAAGCAAAGGCTACGGATTTTCCGTTCCCGAAGGCACGACCGGCGGTTCTGAAACGGTGGACGGCGTAGATACTTTTGTCGCCTCAACGCCCGCGCCGTCTGATCTCGGCATTGTCGTTATCTCTTTCAAAGATAAGAAAATGACCAAAGATGATTTGCTCGATGTCGCGGTAAAATTACTCGAAGAAATGGGCGAAACCGTGACGGCAGGGAAATTGACCGCCGAGAGCGACGATTATGCCGTTGCCGATGCGACCACAATGTCGAACGGTAAGAAAGGCAAAGCTAAAATTATGGTCGGAACGGACGTGACGGACAATTATGTAATGCTCGTCGGCACGGACGAAGACAAATTTGCCGCGAACGAAAAAATCATTGACGAAATCTGGGGCAGTTTTGAAATGTGGAGCGGCGGCGCGAGCGGCGCTAACTAAATTAATAATATCGAGGAGAGAATAATTATGAAAAACTATCGTGTATTTTGCTTTTTATCAGTTGTATTGCTCGCTTTCGCGGCATTTAATACTAATGTCTTTGCCCAAAAATCAGTTAAAGGTACGGCTAAAACGGTCAACAAAACGATTCCCGTACCGAAAAACTGGGATTATATTTACGACCAGAGAAAAGGTTACGGCTTTCACGTTCCCGCCAGTTCGGTCGCCGAAACAAAAAAGGTAGACGGCATTGACGTAATGATTATCAACACCGCTGCGCCGACCGATATCGATATTTTCGTGCTGGCATATAAAGATAAAACTTTAACCAAAGAAGATTTACTCGACGACGCGGTGGCGTTTCTCGAAGGATTGGGACAAACCGTGACACCGGGAACACTGAAGGCGGAAAGCGAAGAATATGCGGTGGCTGACGCGACAACCGTATTGGAAGACGGCAGCAAAGGAAAACTGCGAATTCTCGTCGGAACTGATATTACGGACAACTACATAATGATCATCGGCGCGACACCGGCAAATTTTTCAGCTAATGAAAAAACTATTGATACGATTTGGGGCAGCTTCGAGATGTGGAGCGGCGGCGGTGTTACCAAATAATTGATCCAACTTGTTCAACTGATAAAATAAAAAAGCGTTTATCGGAAAATCGTTGAACGCCTTTTTTGTTTATAAATATTAACGGCGATGACCTCTTTTTTCTCTTAATTTCGTTTAAGGAAATAGACAAATAATTTTTATTAAATTGTTGAAGAAAAATAAATATTCGGCTGGACAAAGCGTTAAGCTGCAGAAGAAAACATCAAATTAACGCCCGACCAAAACTGTTTGTCGAAGTGAAAGATTTTCTGAAAAATGACCTGATTTTCAATCAATTCTCGTTTAACAGATTGGAATTGACGAATCACTAAAAAATTGTTGAGGAGCAAATAGCAAATGATGACAACATTCAAAACAACACTTGGCTGGACAAAGATATTTATCGCCTTTGTCTTTTTGTTTTCGTTATTCGGTCGGAGCCTTACGGCGCAAACCGATTTCGATAAACCGTTGGAAGCCAAACGGCGCGCCGGCTTGCTGACGGAACTCAAAGAAGTAGTCGCAAAATCGGGAACTACTGAAAAAGATGCCGCGTTGGTCGCCCAAATGTGGGATAAGCGGACAGACCTCGCCGGCAAAACAAAAAAAGAGGTTATCAGTCTGCTTTATCAGGATGTTAAAGCCGTCATTACAGATTCGGGCATTCAATACCAGATATATTCGATTTTTTCCGCCTACAAGCAAATTCCCGATGAATCGCTGTCCGCCGAAACACCAAAGTCTAACGCCGCATCAATGAAAGCCGCATCGGTCAAAAAACTGATTGATTTAACGCTTCCGGCGCATCCTTCCGTTAGCAGTTACACTCAAACGAATATGCCGCCGACAGACAAACGGGCAAAAGAAGCGGAAGCGAAAGTGAAGCAAATGCAAAGAGAAAAGTTTGATAATGCCCTCAAAGGAAATAATGAATTAACCACGGAGAAAAAATTGTTCGTCAAAGTCAATTATAAGAAATTGGGAAAAATCGTTGACAAACAAATTCTTGACGGCGCGAACGCTGATTTTCCGGTTGAACAATGGATTAAAGAAAGTTTGGAGCAAAGCTATACGGCGAAGTTTACAGACGCTGAATTAATCGGGCTGATCGCGTTTCTTCAGGGAACTAAAGGTCAGCAAATTTTGAAATACTACAAGAATGCAATGTTGTCGGATATGAGCGTCGAAGGCGGCGGCGCGCCGCTTTACACCAAAGCGGACAAAGCCGAAACTGATAAATTTACGAAAACTCCAATCGGGGAAAAGTTTAGCGCGGCTTTTATTACTGACTCCAACACATTTACGACTGCCAAATTGAAAGAGGTAAATAAAAATGGCAAAACAAAAAACGACGCTTTTTCGATACTTGACCCGGCAAACCTAAACAAAATTTTCAATGAATTTGTGAAAGATAACTATAAAAAATAAGTTCGAGGAGAGATTATCAAATGAAAAAAACTATCCGCATTTCGCTCGCTTTGGCAACATTAGTATTGGTTTTTTCAACCGCCGCTTTTGCCCAAAACAAAAGCATTTACACTGACTTGGCGGCTGATAAGTGCAAAACAGTTGACGTTGACAGAGGAATGCCGGGGAATTATTCAGGCAGATGTGCAGGTGTCGGCGGATTTGGTTTGGAAGTTTATCTGGACGACGAACGAAATTCCATCGGAGTCGTTTTGCCGTCTAAAAAAACCGTCGGTTTAGATTTTTGGAATTATTTCGGCAACTTTTCCGCGCTCGGCGAAACGGCTGAATGGCGAATGAAAGGCAAAAAACCCGTCGCGTTGATCGTCCGGCTGAATGTTTCCGATAAAGGCGACGAAAAACCGCCGACTTCGTATCTGATTGTTTCCAAAATCAGCGCGACCAAAGCCTGCGTCACCGATATTGTTAAACCCGGTAAAAATCAAAATGCGCAGGCGCAGGCTTTAGCTGACAAAGCATCAACCAAACCTTGTAAAGCAATATAATTGAGAAGCTGAGGAAATTATGAAAAAAACTGTCTTCTTGTTTTTAATCACGGCAATTTTCGGAGCTTCGGCTTTCGCCCAAACCATTAAATCAAAAATTCCCGCGTTGCCTGTCGGCATCGCCGATTGGAAAGGCGAAGATTCCGACAAGATTTTGAATGACGCGCGTATCAAAATTCGTCTGGAAAAACTTTTGGGCAAAAGAAATTACGCTTCTTTTATGGAATCGTTTGAGACGCTTAATCCGATTGAAAAAAACGGCGGCGTGATTTTTTCCAGCGGCTGTCTGATTCACGCCTGCACTCATCTCGAATCGGCGATAGCGATTGATTTAGTCAATAACACCATTCACGCTGCCATCTATAACGAGGAAAAAAAGACCAGATATTTTAATGAAAAAGGCGGCAAAACTCCCGCATCAATTACCGATTGGGCTAATCGTTTAAGCAGTCTCAAAAATGGTAAAAATTAATTCGAACCGTAATAAGTTTCCAAGATACGGTAACGAGATAGCTTCCAGAAAACTACAAATGCGAGCAATGTAGCCGGGTGATATAAGTGTTGACCGGCAACAAAATAAAAACTGCAATCAGTAAAGAGCATAGGTTACGGAACCTACGCTTTTTCTTTTATGTACGACATTAAAATAAACTTGACAAGGATGCACTCAGATATTATACTAAGTTTCGGCTCAAGAAAAATTAAAGTTTTTGTTAAAGCAGAGATTGGGTAATTCATATTTTGGAGAGTTAAGAAATGAGTAAAATTATTGGAATTGATTTAGGAACAACGAATTCGGTAGTTGCCGTGATGGAAGGCAGCGAGCCGGTTGTAATTACTAACGAAGAAGGCGGACGCACCACGCCGTCGGTTGTCGCGTTTACCAAAGACGGCAATCGTCTGGTCGGTCAGGTCGCCAAACGTCAGGCGGTGACGAACCCGGAAAACACTTTATATTCGATCAAGCGGTTCATCGGTCGCAAATTTGATGAAGTCGGCGGCGAGAAAAAACAAGTGCCGTTTAAGGTCGAACGCGCGTCAAACGGCGATGTGAAAATTGACGCGCAGGACAAATCTTACAGCCCGCCGGAAATTTCGGCGATGGTTTTGCAGAAATTAAAAAAAGCGGCGGAAGATTATTTGGGCGCGAAAGTTGATCGAGCCGTCATTACCGTTCCGGCGTATTTTAACGACGCGCAACGACAAGCGACGAAAGACGCAGGTAAAATCGCCGGTTTCGAAGTGATGCGAATCGTCAACGAACCGACGGCGGCGGCGTTGGCTTACGGTTTGGATAAAAAGAAAGAAGAAACGATTGCCGTGTTCGACTTTGGCGGCGGAACTTTCGATATTTCCGTTCTAGAAGTCGGCGAAGGCGTGGTCGAAGTGAAATCAACCAACGGCGACACGCATTTGGGCGGCGACGACGTTGACGAAGCCTTGGTCAAATGGATTATTGACGAATTCAAAAAAGATCAGGGCATTGATTTGACGAACGACAAAATGGCTTTGCAGCGGCTGAAAGAAGCGGGCGAAAAAGCGAAAATCGAATTATCGTCGGCGATGGAAACCGAAATCAACCTGCCGTTTATCACGGCTGACGCTTCGGGTCCGAAACATCTGGTGATGAAATTGACGCGCTCGAAATTTGAGCAGCTTGATTGAACCGCTTTTGAAACGCTTGATGCCGCCGGTCGAACAGGCAATTAAAGATGCCGGTTTAGAAGCGAAAAATATTGACGAAATCGTGCTCGTCGGCGGTTCGACGCGCATTCCGAAAGTGCAGGAAATGGTTAAAGCGTTTTTCGGAAAAGAGCCGAACAAAACCGTTAATCCCGATGAAGTTGTCGCGTTAGGCGCGGCAGTTCAGGCGGCGGTTCTCGGCGGCGATAAAACCGATATTCTGTTGCTCGACGTGACGCCTTTGTCGTTTGGGAATCGAAACTCTGGGCGGCGTGATGACGCAGATGATTACGCGCAACACGACGATTCCGACGCGCAAATCGGAAATCTTTTCGACGGCTTCGGACAATCAAACGTCGGTCGAAGTTCACGTTATGCAGGGCGAACGCCCGTTGGCGGCGGACAATAAAACGCTCGGCAAGTTTCACTTAGTCGGCATTCCGCCCGCACCGCGCGGCGTTCCGCAGGTCGAAGTGACTTTCGACATTGACGCGAACGGCATCGTTAATGTGTCGGCGAAAGATGTCGGAACCGGACGCGAGCAGAAGATCACGATTACGTCTTCGTCAGGTTTGTCGAAAGAAGAAATTGACAAGATGATGAAAGATGCCGAATCGCACGCGGGCGAAGACACCAAACGCAAAGAAGCAATCGAAGCGCGCAACAAACTTGATGGTCTGGTTTATTCGGTGGAAAAAACTTTCAGCGAAAATAAAGATAAACTCGACGCGACGGCTTCGAGCGAATTGGAATCAGCGATTGCGGATTCAAAAACCGCGCTCGCCGGCGAAGATGCCGATGCGATGAATTCAGCGTTCGAGCGTCTGCAAACCGCTTCGCACAAACTCGCCGAAGTCATCTATAATCAGGCGGCTTCGCAACCCGACGCGCCGACCGAAGAACAGGCAAGTTCGGCAAGCGCGGGCGGCGACAGCGGACACGCTTCGACATCAAACGCTGACGACAACGTGATTGATGCCGAATATGTTGATGTTGACGAAGAAAAGAAGTAAGACAAAAGTAAAAAGGCAAAAGGCAAAAGTTAATGCCTAAACTTAGTTCAGCCGTTTGCCTGTAAATTATTGCAGGCGACGGCTGAATTTGCGATACTTCAAAAGTTTGAATTCGGCTTTGAATATAAATTTGTCTGTTGAACGTAGTCAGATGTTTGTTCTAAAACTAACTGACTACTGATCACTGACTATCGACAAATGGCAAAAAAAGATTATTACCAGATTCTCGGCGTAAAAAAAGACGCAAAAGCAGACGAAATTAAAAAATCGTATCGCAAATTGGCGCGAAAATTTCATCCGGACGTAAATCCGAACGATAAAACCGCCGAGGAAAAATTTAAGGAAATTCAGGAAGCTTACGACGTTTTATCCGACGAGAAAAAGCGCAAGGTTTTCGACCGTTTCGGGTATTATGCCGACAATCTCGACGTAAATTCGCCTTACGGCGCAAGTTACGGCGCGGGTTCGACCGGCAGCAGCGGCAGGCGGCGCGAGCAATTTCGATTTTTCCGGTTTCAATTTTGAGCCGGGCGGAAGCGGCAGTTCTTCGTCGAGCTTTCGGGATATTTTCTCCGACCTTTTCAGCGGCGGCGCAAGCAAAACCGCGCGTGAACCCGAACCGCCGCGCGCGATGCCGAAAAAAGGCGCGGATATCGAAATGCCGCTCGCTTTGAGTTTTGAAGAATCGGTCACGGGTTTGACGACTAATATTACGGTCAATCGCAGTGAACAATGTTCGCGCTGTCAGGGCGCGGGCGACACGGGCGGCGCGGTTGTTACGTGTCCGACCTGCAAAGGCAGCGGACAAGTTCAGCGGCAGGGCGGCAGATTAAATTTCGCGCAAACTTGTCCTGATTGTTCGGGAACGGGAAGACGGCGCGAACCGTGTTCGCAGTGCAACGGCAAAGGCGTAACGCCGAAAACCGAGCAGGTAAAAGTCAGAATTCCGGCGGGCGTTGATACCGGTTCGCGCGTGCGAATTCCGAAAAAAGGTCAGGGCGGCAAGATTGGGCGCGGAACCGGGCGATTTGTTTATTATTACCAATGTCGGCAAGCATAAATATTTCACCCGCAAAGGCGATAATATTTATGTAACCGTGCCGATAACCGTGCCGGAAGCGGCGTTGGGCGCGAAAATCGAAGTGCCGACCGTCGAAGGCAAAGCGCAGTTGAAAATTCCGGCGGGAACCGAATCGGGACAAAAATTTCGTCTGCGCGAACGCGGATTTCCGAGTTTGAGAAATCCGAACGCGCGCGGCGACCAATTTGTCGAAGTGCAAATCAGCTCTGCCGCGAGTTATCAGGAAGAAACCAAGGAAATTTTGCGGCAGTTTGAAAAAGCCAATGCGGAAAACCCGCGACGGGCGATGGGATTGGAATAGCAGAAAGCAGTTGCCAGGAAATAATTGAATGCCAGCAGTCGCTGCCGACTGTCAACTCGATTTTATGAAGCGGAAAATTAAAACTTACACAATCAGCGCGGTCGCCGAACTTTTCGAGATTCACCCGCAAACTCTTCGGCTTTATGAACGCGAAGGATTGCTGAAACCTTCGCGTTCGGACGGCAACACGCGGCTTTATGAAGACGCGGACATCGAACGGCTGGAAGTGATTTTATCTTTGACGCGCGATTTGGGCGTTAATCTGGCGGGCGTGGAAATTATTCTCAATATGCGCGAGAAAATGAACCAGATGCAGAGCGAATTTGAACGTTTTTTGGAATATCTACGCACGCACGCCGACGAATTTTCAAATAAAAGCGATTTGTTTTCCGAACACCGAAGCCTTAATTCCGGTTTCGCGCCTGAATTTTACGAAAATCCGCATCGAACACAGCGAAGAATAAATTAATTTTACACATCTGTAACCTCAAATCCGTCGCTGTCTCGTTGCATCAAAACGCATTTTGACGCCAAAATAATTCTTTCAAAATAATCCCATTCTAATAGATTTTCTGGAGATTTAATGTAATGAAAGTATTTTTCGGCAGGTCTTGCGTCTGCAAGTTTTTTTGTGTTTTTGACAATTTTTGCTTTCGCTATGGCAGGTTTTGCCCAAGATTTGGATAACGTAACCATTAGTGGAAAGATTATTGATACGAATAATGCCCCGATTGTTGGCGCGTCTGTGACGGCGACGCTTGTTACGACTAATGTCGAGCGCACAGTTGTCACCGACGAAGACGGTCGCTATCGTTTTGTCGAACTCAAGCCGGGAATTTACAAAGTTCGCGCCTCGCAGAATGGTTTCGGAACGAAAGAAAAAACTGATCTTGAAACGATTGCAGGGCAAAATGTCCAGCTTGATTTTTCGCTTGCTCCGGGCGATGTGCGTGGTCGAGCAAACCGTCGCTATTGAAGATGATGCTATCGGCAGTTGATACGACGCGCACGGTTGTCGGCGGAACAATTACGCAGCGCGAAATCGAAGAAATCCCGAACAATACGCGCAATCCGCTCGATTTGGTTTTGACGCTCGGCGGAGTAACTGAAGAATCGCTTTCGACCAGAGATTTGGCTGATGACAGAAATTCAAATCCGCGAAGCACACCGGCTGAACAAGGTAATTTTTCGCTTTCCGGCGGCGCGGCTTATTCAAATAATATTACGATTGACGGTTTAGATAATAATGATGACCGCTCAGCGCAGGATAGGTTTCAACCTTCGCTTGAAACCGATCGCCGAAGTTCAGGTTATCAAAAATCAATTTTCCGCTGAATACGGACGCGCTTCGGGCGGTCGTATTAACTTGCGAACGAGAGCCGGAACGAATAAATTTCGCGGACGCGCATTTATGTTTTTCCGTGATGATAATTTGAACGCGAATACCTATTATAACAATCTCACTTTTTTCAATGCTGACGGAACGGTTCTTCGCAATACTGTAGCCCGACTGCCATTCACCGAGTACAATCCGGGATTTACATTCAATGGTCCGATTATTATTCCTTATTTATACGACGGCAAAAACAAAACTTTCTTTTCGGTCGGATATGAATACCTGCGACTTGAAGATACGACGCTGATTGATACGTATGTGCCGGTTGTTGCAAATCCGCGATTCGCATTGCCGACATCAACCGGCGGCGCACAGGCTTGCGACAACACTTCGCAAACTGCCTGTACAACTACTCCGCCGACAGCGGGATTTGTTGCACCATATACGGCGACGATTGCTACACCGAATCTCGTTCATACCGTTACAGCCAGAGTTGACCATAAACTCTTTAAAAATAATGACATCACTTTCGGTTTTCAGTTCGGCAGACGAAGCAATCGCCGACAGCGCGGCGCGTCAACCACCAGAATCGAAGACGCGCTTCAAAACACCATCAGAAACAGTGATGCTTTCAATATCACCGACAATCAGGTTTTCGGTTCCAAAACGGTCAATCAATTTCGTTTCCAATGGTCTCGTTACAAACCGAGTTATCAAACCGATAACCCGTTTGATCCGGTTGTTCTGATCAGTTACAGAAATCCGATGACGAATGGCGTGCAGACTCTTATCGCCGGTAATTCGACAGCCAGTTCGCTACAGAGTTTTGCCGATAATCGCAAAGAAACCAGACTTCAATTTCAAGATTCGCTGACGTATGTAATCGGACAACACACGCTTAAAGGCGGATTTGACATACAGAATGTTGATTCAAAAGCTATTGCTTTGACCGAAGCGACCGGAACTTTTAACTTTGGAAGCGTGCTTGGTTATCAGCAAAATACTCTGTCGCGTTTTCGGCAGAATTTCGGTACCGCGTCCGACGTTAAAAACACATATTGGGGAATTTTTCTCAACGATGAATTTCGATTCAAGTCAAATTTGACGATAAACTACGGACTGCGTTACGAAAGAGAAACAGCGCTTTCCGATAACAACAACTTGGGACCAAGATTCGGCGTAGCGTGGGATCCGTTCAAAAACGGAAAAAGCGTGATTCGTTTCGGTGCCGGAATGTTCTACAATCGCGTACTTTTACGCACGGTCGGCGACTTTATCCAAAATTCTTCGGGAAATTTATTTCAATTCGATACGAATAATATTGGCACCAGCGGAACAGTTAACCGGCGCGATAGAGTGTTGGCGACGATTTCCCAACAATTTCCAACCGGTTATGCTTCTGTTGATGCATTACGCGCCGCAATTGCCGCAACGAACTGCGGACCGGTTGCAACTCCGGCGGCTTGCCCTACAAATTTAGGTTTCCCGATCAATACAGGCAACAGCAGTAATCCTCTGCGAACGGTTGACCCGAATTTGAGAATTCCCGAAAGCTATCAATTCAACGTCGGCTTTGAGCGTTCGATAGGAAAAAGCATTGTTTTTGAGGTCAACTATACGATCAATAAAACTGCTCATTTGTGGCGTGAATTCAATCCGAACGTTCCGACTCTGCCGACCGGTTATGCGGATTGGACGGCGTATTTATTAGCCAATCCGTACACTTTTACGAACTTTAACGGCGCGACCAGAACATATCAGTTTTATCTCGGCTCAAATACTGACGGAACCGGCGTATCAACTTCGCAGACGGCTCAGTTAGCCTGTCCGACAACAGCGACCACAAATACAACCTGTTTTGTAAACTTGAATTCGGTCAGTTCAACGACCACGCTTCCAAGTACAGCAGTTACGGGCGAATCAACTACAAATTCGGTCGGCGGACCGATTGGAGTTGCATTAGCGGCGATTGCGCGCTTCAGACCTAATACGAATATCGGTGAAACGGAAAGAGTTTCATCAATCGGAAATATCTTTTATCAAGGCTTGGTCGTAGAATTCCGCCGTCGTTTCCGCAAACTCGGTTACGGGTTCGGCTCATCTTTCCGAGCGGTTTATACGCTTTCCAGCAGTATGGACGACGGATTGAACAACACGACCAACGCTGAAATCAACGGCGATTTTAGCCGTGAATGGGCAAGAAGTTTGCAGGACAGACGACATCGTTTCGCATTGTCGGGAACTTTTGAAACGCCGTGGTGGATGGGTAAAGTCAGATTTTCACCGCTGTTCCGCTTCGGAAGTTCGGCACCTTTCAATCTTGGATACGGCATTGACCGAAATCTTAATGATGTCAGCACCGACCGACCGAATTTTACCGGAAACATCAAGGACATTAAATTCAGAACGCCGGGTTCGCCGGTTCCAAATGCGCTGCTCGCGCAATTTTCGCTGCCGACCATCGGCGCGAAAAGCGGCAATCTGCCGAGAAATGCCGGAATCGGTCCGCGTCTTTATATTTTCGATTTGAGTCTCAATAGAGAATTCAAATTCGGCGAAAGATTCAGATTGCGTCCGAATATTGAGTTCGGCAATATACTCAATATGTCGGTATTCAGTTTCGGTTCGGAATTTGTTGACTTCATCGGACTTAACTCAAATCCGACGCTGACGCAGCGCACAAACGCCGCAAACTTTCTGATTCCGACCAGAACTTACCGCAAACGGGAAATTCGTCTCGGCGTAAGATTTGATTTTTAATTTCGACTAAACGGTAAACCAAAAGCGAGATTGTTTATTGAAAAAACAATCTCGCTTTTGGTTTGTCTGTCGCGGAAAAATATTAATGACTAACGTAGATATTTGTGATAATTTTAAAAGGTTGAACGATGTTTGTTCAATTTAGTTTTATGAATCACGTTTTAGAACAATTTGCCGCGCCTTTTACGGAGGTGTCCATTGAATCGGTTCTTCTCGATGCCGATTTATTCGTTAAATATCGGTCACCGGAAAAAGCCTTTTCTCTGCTTCGTGAATGTATGGAGCGCAGCCCGCGTTCGGTTTCACTGCGCGAGAAGATGCGCGAGATTTGTATTTCGCAAAAAAATCTCGACGAAGCCGCCAAACAATGTCTCGCTTTGGTCAGTCTTTACATCGGGCGCGAAGATTTCGATCTGGCTTATGACCGGCTGCAGGAAGCGAAATTGTTAGACCCGCGAATTTCCGTCGCGCCCGGTTTGGACGCGATTCGCCGCGCTCGCCGTCCGGATTTTACAGTGACGCGCGACAAATCGCCGCAGAAAATTCGCACCGATGTAACTTTTGCGGGAAATCTGGCGTTTGTCAGTATTTTCGATGCCGTGCAGGTGATTGAAAATTCGCGGATGACCGGTCTGCTCATCATTAAATCCGATTTACACCTGGCGAGCGTTTCGTTTAACGAAGGAAAAATTGTGGACTCGGAAGCCAACGGTCACAACGGAACAAAAGCGTTTCGGGAAATTATCGAAATTAACAGCGGCACGTTTGAATTTTCCACGACTGAAACCGAATTTCCCGTCGTCATAGTCATTTCGAGCAACACTAATTTCCTGCTCGATGTTCTCACCGAACTCGATAACGAGCGAGCCGAAAAACAGGGCTTGCGCAATTTAAATATCGAAGACTTTTAAAGAATTACGCATTTCAGATTCGCTGTTCCCCACCTGACAGATTTGACTTAAATTCAACAAAACAACAAAATATAGTGCTGCACTCTTTCATAAGCACTATAAGATGTTCAAACTTCAGCGTCTCGAAATTACAGGTTTTAAATCTTTCGCCGATTATACGGAAATCGTTTTTACAGGCAGCGGCATTACGGCGGTCGTCGGTCCTAACGGCTGCGGTAAATCGAACGTCTCAGATTCGATTGCGTGGGTGTTGGGCGAGCAAAAAGCAAAATCACTGCGCGGCGAAGATATGAAGGATGTCGTTTTTCAAGGCACGAGCCGCCGGAAAGCGTCGGGAATGGCGGAAGTCGTACTGCATCTCGTCCGCGACGAAGAATCATTTTTTGCCGATGAAGAATCGGAGCTCGAAGACATTGACGAAAGTCTCAGCAATTTGGACGAAAAAGCCGTCAGCCTCGAAGAAATCGAAGCGCGGCAAAACGCCTTTGACTTACAAAATTCCGCGTCTGAAATTAACGGAAACGGTTTCCATACGGAAGAAATTGAAACGGAAAAAGCTCAGGCGGCGCAGGTCGGTTCAGTTCAAACGGTTCAAACGAAAACCAAAAGACACTGGAAACCGAGAAGTTACGCGCTCGATTTCGCTCCGGGCGAAGCCGTTTCCGTCACGCGCCGACTTTATCTTTCTGGCGAAAGCGAATATCAATTGAACGGCAGAAACTGCCGTCTGCGCGACATTCAGGATTTGTTCGCCGGAACCGGTTTGAGCGGAGCGCATTACGCCCTGATCGAACAGGGACGAATCGGACAGATTTTGTCGGCGAAACCGAGCGACCGCCGAAATTTGATCGAAGAAGCCGCCGGAATTTCCAAATTTCGCACGCGCCAACGCGCCGCCGAAACACGTCTCGAATCAGCTAAAACAAATCTCAGCCGTATTTCCGACATCGTTTCCGAAATTGATAAACAGGCAAATTCTTTGCGGCGACAAGCCGCGAAAACGCGCCGCTATAAAATTTTGCGCGAGGAATTTCGGCAAATTCAGCGACAGTCTTTCGCCGCTGAGGGCAAACATTTAACAGTTTTAACTAAAGAGTTGGAAAGAAAATTTGCCGAAGCGCAGAAGAACGAGCGCGGCGTTTTTTGGGAAGTTTCCGAAAAAGACGACGCGGTTCGTGAAGCGACGCGTCAGGCGCGGGAAGCAGAAGAATCGCTGGCAGCGATTCGTGCCCAACATTCGGAAAATGCGCTGGCGCGAGATAGAAATGCCCGTGAAAAACGATATAAAAGTGAGCAGATAGAGAGTTTGAGTCAACGCACCGACGCTCTGCGCACAGAGATTTCTGCTGTCGAAGACCGGTTAAAACTCGTCAAGTCAGAAATCACGCGGCTCGAAAGAGATGAAATAAAAGAACGTGCCGCCGCCGAAAAATCCGAACTCGATTTGCGTCAGGCAGAGACAATTTATCAGGCGAAATCAACTGAACTGCATCAGGTTGAAGATGAACTGGAAATTGAACGCGCCGAGGTTCTGCGGCACACGGCGGCGTTTGAACGTTTGACGGAAATCGGCAGACAACTGGAAAACACGATTGAGCGTCTTGCGGAACGCGCCGAAGGTTTACAGCGCGAAGGCAAACGCGCCGAAACCGCTTACGCCGAAAATAAAAAAGAACTGGAAAAACTTCACAAAATTCTGGCAGCCGAACGCGTGAAACTGGCAAGTCTGAACCGCGAAAAACAGGAGTTGGCGGAAGATTCAAAAAGTGCGCGAACCGATTTACAGACGCGCGAAAAAAACTTTTCAATTTTGCGTGAAGAATTTTCCCGCAAGAAAAATCGCCTTGAAACGTTGCAGGAACTCGAAGAGCGCAAAACGATTTACGCGCCGACGGTGCAGAAACTTTTCGCCGAACAAAAACGCGTCGGCGTGAAATTTTTAGGAACGCTCGCCGATAAATTAACTGTTGACGAACGCGCGGAAAAAGCGGTCGAAAATTTGTTCGGCAATTATCTGCAAACAGTTTTGGTCGAGTCGGAAGCGGACGCGCGAAAGACAATTCAATATTTGAACGAAAATAATCTGGGCAGAATTTCCGTTCTGGTTCAGACATCGAAATCCGCGCCGAAAACTTCAAAAGCAAAAACAAAAAATCCGCAATCCGACGCGCAAATTGCCAATTTCATCGGCGTTTCCGTTGATTTCGCCGAGTTTCTCGCACAGGTTTTTCCGCGCGAAATGGCAGCTCAATTAGTTGAGGATTTCGAGCAGACAATTGCCGGAGACGCGGAAATTCTGGTCGGTTTTAATGGCGATTTGAATGTCGGCGAAACGCTTTTCGTCGGCGGTAAAGCGAACGCGAATGAAAAAAACACCTCGCTTCTGGCTTTCAAACGCGAACTGCGCGAACTCGCGGGCGCGATTGAAAAATTGAACGGGGAAATCGAAAAAGCGAAAAAGGAAACGAATGAAGCGCGGGAAATTTTAGCCGAAAGAGAAAATAAACTCGTTGATTTACAGTCGTTTATCGTCAAAGTCGAGCGCGAATTGTTTTCGCAGGAAGTTCAGACGAAATCGTTAGCGCAGGAAACCGAACGTGCCGAACGTCACAGACGCGTCGTCGGCGAGGAATCGAAACAAATCGAAACGGAAATCGGCGAACTGAAAACCAAGCGCGAAGATGCTCAATCGAACGCGGCGCGAGCGGAAAAAGCCCGCATCGAAGCGTCGGAAAATCTGACGAAAATCTCCAGAAAATTAACCGAAGCGCGTGAAAAATTAGCGGCGGAAAATGCGCATTTGAACGAAAAGCGCACGCTGGCGGCAACTTCCGGCGAACGTCGGCGGTCGGCGCAAACGGCTCTGCGGCGCATTGAAAACGAGCAAAAAGAACTTGAATCAAGACTCGCCGGACAAAATCTGGAAATCTCGGAAACCGAAAGCAAAGCCAGAAACTTGAACGAATCTATTAGCGAAATCGAGCAAAAAGTCCAGGTTGCCGAAACCGAACAGCAGCGCGAGCAAAACGAATTGACGACGACGACCGAACAATTAAAATCGGCGCGTGAGCAGGCGGACGCGACGGCAGCGGAACTTGCCGATTTGAATAAAAAAGCCGCCGAAGCCCGAAACGAACGCGCAGCGATTGAAATCAGGCAGACCGAAGCCGTCACGCGTTTGAAAAATCTCAATGAAAAGAGTTTACAGGAACTGAATTTGCCGCTGATGGAACTCGTCGAAAGCGAACCGGTCAAGGCGGATTTCGATTTGGATGAGGCGCGCGCGGCAGTCGAAGATTTGCGCGAAAAAATTGAGAATTTCGGCGCGATAAATATGCTCGCGCTCGAAGAGTTGGCGGAAACTGAAGAACGTCTGACGTTTTTGACGACTCAGCGACAAGATATTATTGACGGAATTCAAGCGGCGGAAGCGGCTTTGAAGGAAATTAAACAGCGTTCGCGCGATAAATTCAAAAAAGCGTTTTACGAGATAAATCGCTATTTTATCGAGTTTTTTCAGGAACTTTTCGGCGGCGGACGCGGCGAAATGACTTTGCTCGAAGCCGAAGACGTGCTCGAAGCCGGAATTGAAATCGTCGCGCAGCCGCCCGGAAAACGTCTGCAAAGCATTCTGCTGCTTTCCGGCGGCGAAAAAGCGATGACGGCAATTGCGCTCGTGATGGCGATTTTTCAATATCGTCCCGCGCCGTTTTGTCTGCTTGACGAAGTTGACGCGCCGCTCGACGACGCGAATGTCGGACGTTTTGTAGATAAAATTGCTCAGATGTCCGAGAAAACGCAGTTTATTGTCATCACGCACAACAAGCGAACGATGGAAGCCGCCAAAGCCCTCTACGGCGTGACGATGCAGGAAGCCGGAGTTTCAAAAGTCGTTTCGGTCAGGTTCGAATAACTGCGAGACAATCAGGCGCAGAATGCTGAATGTTTTCGACGTATAAACTTAATGCGGAATTCAGACATCAAATTTCCGAAACGCCAATATTTTACAAGCAGAATCAATAAAAATGTTTAAGAAAAGTTTTAGAAAAAGTTCAATTGCCGGTTTAGTCGTGATTTTAGCTTTGAGTTGGTCCGCGTTCGCGCAGACGAAACGCAAGCCGATCAAAAAAAAGGCGACGAAAAAAACGACGGAAACGAAAACGGAAACTGTCGCCGAAGTTGACGCGGCATCAGCGATCAAAAAAAATTCGCGCCCCGAAACTGAAACTTCGCCGATTTCCACTGAAAAATCGAACGAAAAGGTGAAAACCAATTCGCGTCTGGCGACGGCGTTAGCGGAACCGAAACCGGTTTACTTCTACGAATTTTCCAAAGCGGAATTCGTGATTTCAAAAATTTATATCGAACACGACGAAAACGGAAAAGGGAAAATCACGTTTCAGAAAAAGGATTTTGCCGAAATGATAACCGATCCGCTGCAGCTTTCCGCCGCGACGCTCGAACGTTTGAAAACGACCTGGAACGGGCTGAATTTTCTCGATTCGACGGAAAATTATCAAACGGCAAGAGATTATTCAAATCTCGGCACGATGATTTTTACGATGAAAAAAGACGGTCGGACGCGGGCGACTACTTTCAATTGGACGGATAATAAAGACGCGAAATCGCTCGCCGATGAATATCGCCGTATCGGACAGCAATTTATCTGGATTTTCGATTTCACGGTCGCGCGAGAAAATCAGCCGCTCGACGCGCCGCGTCTGATTGACGCGCTCGATTCGCTGATTCGCCGCAACGAAATCTCCGACGCGGTGCAGATGCTGCCACTCTTGAAAGAAATAAACACCGACGAACGCGTACCGCTCATCGCCCGCAACCACGCTGCGCGTCTCGTTACTCAAATCGAAAAATCGGAAAAGAAAAAATAATTCGCGCGATTTAACTCTCACATTTTCAAAGTACAACTGGAAAAATAAAAATTTTATGAATTCAATTTTGCCGGCTGTTTCCAACACATCACCTGCCTGATTGGTCGAATTATTTGATTGCGCTGAGACGTTTGCCGTGAACAAAAAGCGAAAGTCAAACAAATGGACAACAAATTCAGGAAAAAGGCGATGCGTCAACAGGGAAGCTGCTTCATAATTTACACTTTAAACTTAAAATTATGCGGGAATGCGGAAATTTTTCTGCATTTTTTGACAGCCGCTAAAACTGCTTTGCCGCCGGAATCGGAATATCGTTTGCCGCGCCGAAACTTATTCCGGTAAAACCCGCTGTCGAACGTAGCAGATACCAGATGCCGCCGCGATAAACCGCGATGTCCGCTTTGCCGTCGCCGTCGTAATCGGCGGGAACGGGCGTGTCGGTGCTAATCCCGAACGTCGTTGCCGTGAACAAATTCCCCGCGCCGCTTCGGAGCATATACCAATTGCCGTTTGACGGACGGAACACAGCAATATCGGTTTTCCCGTCGCCGTCATAATCGGCTGGCACGGGTTGATCTGTGGCGAGTCCGAACGTAACGGCGGTCAGCGCGTTGTTCCGACTGTTGCGGATATACCAATCGCCGCCGCGATAAATCGCAAAATCGTTGCGCCCGTCGCCGTCGAAATCGCCTGAAACCGGTCGGTCGACCGATTGTCCCCACTGCAAACTAAACGGAACGCCGCTTGAAAAGAACGAGTGAAAAGTTCCGCTCGAACCGCGCCAAATCGTGATGTCGTCAATGCCGTCGCCGTTAAAATCGCCGGGAATCGGCAAGTCGGAGCTGCTGCCCCACGCCGTTGCGCGGAAAGTTAAATTCGGGTTGAAAAGCGTATACCAAATGCCGTCCGACGGGCGAAATACTGTGTAATCCGCTTGCCCGTTGCCGTCGAAATCGCCCGGTGCGGGACGGTCGCCATTCTGTCCGAATGCGACGGCGCGGAAACCGCCGTCGGAACTTTGCAGTGTATACCAGGTTCCGTTTGAAGGTCGCCAAACCGTTAAGTCAGCCAGCCCATCGTTGTCATAATCGCCGGTCGGAGTGCGTATTGAAACGGTATTGGAAAACTCCGAAGTGTTGCCGTTTGCGTCGGTCGCCGTTGCGGAAACAGAGCGTGCGCCGAATAAAGTGCGCGGCAAAGTCGCCGTAAAATTCGCCTGACAACCGGCGGGAACAGCGACGCTGGTCGTGCCGATAAACAATCGTCCTTCGCCGAAACCGGATGCATCGCTCATCGTGCTGGCGTAGAAATGCAAAGTGTAAGTTTGATTCGCCGTGCTGTTGAGTCTGCCGACGATGCGGACATTGCTCGCGCCCGCCGCGCTGACAGCGGAAATGACCGGATAGTTTTGCAAAGTGTTCACACCATTTTCGCCGTCGCAGTTGTCATTGGCGGTTACGCCGTCGCCGCCCAAATCAATGCCCAAGCCGCCGTTGCTGAAAATCGCATTGTGGCTGATTCGATTTTCAGTCGAATTGATGATTGTCGTTGCCAGATTGATGCCGTTGCCGGTGTTAAAGGCAATTGTGTTGCCCACGCCCGCGCCGCCGATTTGGTTGGAACTGAATTGATTGATAAATCTGATTCCGTCGCCGCCGTTGGCTAATGAATTTGCGGTGAGATTGGAATTCGTGCCGATGAAATTGTTTTGCAGAATCATAGAAAAGCCGCTGTCAACGAGAACGCCGTGGCTCGTGTTGGCGGCGATGGTGTTGCCCGTTACGGTTTGGTTGGATGTGTTGCCGTTGCCGACTCCGCTGCCGAGAACGAGTCCGACACCACCATTGCCGAGCGGATTTGCGCCGGTCGCGTCTGTTCCGATTAAATTGTCGGAAATAATGTCATTTGGCGAGCCGATGGGATTGCCTCTTTGACTTTGCAGACCGCCGCCGATGTTGCCGGAAATGACGTTGTTGCTAATGATTTTCGTCCCGACAAAAGAGAATCTTAATCCGAAACCGCCGTTCGGAATTGCTGCCGTTCCAGCCGCGTTCGTGCCGATAAAATTTCCTAAAATCTGCGGCGTGTCGTTGCTGACGACACCGATATTCAAGCCGTCCGCGCCGTTGCCGGAAATAATGTTTCGCGCCGTCGGAACAGTGCCGCCGATGATGTCGAAACTACCGGCATTGCCCTGATAAACGCCGAAACGCATATTGCCGAGCGCGGCGGTTCCGGAGGCATTTGTGCCGATGCGGTTGCCCTGCACCAAAACTCCGATGCCTCCACTCGGTAGAACTCCGTCCGCGCCGAAGTTAGCATCGCCCGTCGTCGCCGAAATGACATTACCCGCGCCTGTCGTCGTGCCGCCGACTAATATATTTGAACCTCCGACAAAAACTCCAACAAATTTATTTCCAAGCGCGATTGTGCCGGTAACGTCCGTGCCGATGAAATTTCCCTGCACGCGATTTATGCCGCCGCCGCCGGAACTGCCCGCGCTCACTCCGTCGCCTTCTGCCGTTGAAATGATATTGCGAGCCGCCGCCGTCGTGCCGCCGACCAGATTATTTCCGAAGCCAAAGACAACGCCCGAACCGTTCGTCGGCACAGTGGCAGTTCCGGCGACGTTCGTGCCGAGCCGACTGCCTTCGACGATGCTGTTGCTGCCGCCGAAAGCGATGTAGTAGTTGTCGGTATTACCGTTGGCGACCAATCCGCGAACGATGCAGCTATCAACGAAGTTGCCGCTGCGATGCGAGGAAGGAAATTGGTTGCTTCCCGGAAATTCGACGAAGCCGCCCACGCCCGTCGTGCCGTCAACGGTCAGTCCGGCAGACATTCCGATTGAAGGCGCGATAAAAACATTTGAAGGCGCGCTGAAATTTATTAAAGATGAGCCGCCGTTAAAGGCTGCCTGCTGCCGCGCCGCCGTATAAGTGCAAACGCCGGTGCAGGGAAGGTTGCCGTCAATCGGACACGGATTTATCGCGCAAATTCCGTCGCCTAATCTTGGGTCGTCAACATTGGCATTAGAGACAACGGTAAAAGTCGCCATCGGCGCGGTTTGCAAAATCGTTGGCGCGACCGAATTTTCCCGCATCACGACCAAATCACTCAGCGCGTCAATATTAAGGCGCATCGGCAAAATCGCCGTCGCGCGGGAAGCGACATCGAGCGAAGCCGCCAAATGGAATTTTTGCGTGTCGTAATTTATCCGTTCCGCTTCGCTTTTGGGAGGCGTAATGTCGCTCGTCAATAAATGAATTCGCTCGCCTGCGCCGACAACCAAAGTATCAATCGAACGCGCCGAAATTCGCGCCGCCAACATCACGGGCGCGACATCGTTCGTTAAATAATTCGGCAATGCAACCGTTTTTTCGATGCGCCAAACGGCTGACAAAATCCCTTTCGCATTCGTCGTTCCGCCGTTTTCAAGTAAATGAACTTTACCGTCGTTCGCCAGCAAAGCGATTTCGTTTTTCAAACTTTCATCCTTTATAAAATCGCCAACTGCCAACGCATCAATCTGAAAATCAAACTTTCGGCGCATTATCTGAACCGCTTCCGCCTGTTTGCCGCTTTCATCGAAAAGCAGTTTCCTATCTCTGCCGCGCAGAACGGCGAGTTCATTGCCCGCCGCGATTACCAGATCAAATCGTGCGTCGCCTTCGATCAAACCGATGGCAAGCGATGTAACCGGCGCAGCAAATTTGAAAATCTCCGGCTGCGCTTTCGCTGCGCCGTAAGGATTTTCGTAAATTAAAATTTGCGAATTTGTTTCGCCTTGAATGGCGATGATTAAATCCGCAACGCCGTCGCGCCGGTTAAAATCATCGGCTAAAACGGCGGTAACTTTTCCTGAAAGTTCAATTCGTTTTGACAAAACAAATTCGCCTTTCCCGTCGCCTTTCAAAAAATAAATGCCGTTTTCCGTTCGCGCCGCCGCCGCGATGTCAAAATGCCCGTCCGCATCGAAATCGCCCGCCGCCAGAAAATCCGGCGTTACGGGAAGCGTGAACAATTGAGCCGGACCGAGAAAAGACGCGTCGGTAAATTCCTTTTTTAATTTGCGCTCTTTGGCTTCCGGGCTGTTCGGATAAACCGCGTCAACATTGCCGCGCATCAATACCGCCGCGCCGCTTTGCGCGACGGCGTAACCGGCGATAATGTCGGGCATTCCGTCCTCGTCAAAATCCGCCGTGACGAGCGAAATGGCGTGGCTGTTCTTATATCCAAAATTAGCCTGCAAATTTGCCGCGCCCGAATAATCAGTCAGAATTTCTTTGCCGTCTGACAGATTAATCCACGGATTGCCGCGCTCGGATGCGGAAATTTGCGGCACGTCGCTCCAACGTGCCAACTGAAAAGTGACAGGTGTTTCAGCAATCACTAATTTGTTTGAATTATGTATCAAACCCGCTGCAATTATAGCGAGGCTGATTAACGCCGCGAGAAAACCGAATTTTGTAAAAAAGCCGGATGTCGTCATAATTTGTTTCATTCTTTCACCTCGGAACTTTGAAAAATTATTTTTGATAAATACAAGTTTGGCTTGACCTTGATTCAAATATCTTCAAAACTAGAATCAAAACTTCTCAAAATTTTTCAAATTTTATGATTGACCTTTCGGAATCAAAGGTTTACGAGTTTGATGAATTTCGTCTGGATGCGAAAAGTCACCGTCTTTTCAGCCGCGAGTCCAACGAACTTGTGCCGCTTACGCCGAAAGCCGTCGAACTTTTGCTTGTTTTAATCCAAAATAAAAATCAAATTTTGTCGAAAGAAGAATTGCTCGACAGAGTTTGGAACAATTCATTTGTTGAGGAATCGAATTTGTCGCAGACGATTTTCGTTCTGCGAAAAACTCTCGGCGAGAATACGAAAAAACCGCGTTTTATTTTGACTGTGCCGAATCGCGGTTATCAATTTATCGCTTCGGTAATTGAAACGGGCAAGGAAAATAAAATTCTCAATGAAGAATTTTTGACCGACATTCAAAACAGCCGGGTTGAAAAACCAAAGAACGAAGATCAAAAACCGAAAACCGTCAATTACATTTCTCTTCTCGTTCCAGTCGTTTTAATTCTAGCCTTCGGCGTTTACTGGTTTTACCCGACCGCGAAACCCGCGACGGTGCGCGATATAAAAACAATCGCCATTTTGCCGTTTGAAGATTTGAGCGCGGAACAAACGGAAAAATATCTGGGCGTAAGTTTGGCGGATTCGCTGGCGAATAAATTCAGTAATTTGAAACAAATAATCGTGCGTCCGACCAGAAGCGTTTCCAAATACGCCGGAACTCGTGCCGACGCGCCGACAATCGGGCGCGAACTTCAGGTTGATGCCGTGCTTGACGGGCGCATTCAGCACATTGGCGGACGCATTCGCGTCAGCGTGCAGCTTATTCGTACGTCGGACAATGCGACGATTTGGACGGAAAATTTCGACGACGACTTTACAAACTTTTTCGCCGTGCAGGACTCAATCAGCCAGAAGGTCGTTGCTTCGCTGGCGTTGCAGCTTGACGAAAAAGAACGGCAGAAACTAAACCGGCGCGGCACGGAAAACGCGCAGGCTTATCAGGAATATCTGCTCGGAAGATTTTTCTGGAACAAACGCTCGGCAAACGATTTAGATCGCGCCATCGAACACTTCAACCGCGCCGCCGAACTTGACGCGAATTTCGCGCAAGCCTACGCGGGACTTGCCGAAACTTATGCGATTTATCAGTTCTATGCGGTTGTCGAAGACGAGCAATCATTGCCGAAAGCCCGCGTCGCGGCAACTCGCGCATTGGAAATTGACGGCGACTCAGCCGAAGCCTACACGGTGCTTGCCTACGTTCAGTCGCAATATGATTTTGATTGGAATGGCGCAGAAAAATCGTATCTTCGCGCTATTGAATTAAACCCGAATTACCCGACGACCAGACAATGGTACGGCGAGTTTTTGGCGTTTCAGAATCGAATTGATGAGAGTCTGACGCAAATGCGGAAAGCCATCGAACTCGACCCGACTTCGCTTTCAACCAACAACGCGCCCGCTTTGGCATATAATGCCTCGCGCCAATTTGAAAAGACACTTGAAACGACCGACAAAGTTTTGCAGATGGACCCAAACTTCTTGCTCGCACAGCATTACAAAGCACGCGCGCTGTTTTTTCTGGGAAGACACGAAAAGGCTTTTGAGATTTACCGAATGATTGCTGCCGCTTCAAAAGGCAGCGCATACTTCAAATCAGATTTGGGTTGCCTTTACGGAAAAGCGGGCAATAAAGCGGAAGCCGGAAAAATTTTAGCCGAACTTTTTGAAACAGCGAAAGTAAAACACGTTTCGCCATATTATTTCGCAATAATTTATATTGGATTAAATGAGCGAGATAAAGCCTTCGATTATCTGAGAAAAGCCGTTGCCGAACACGACAATAACGTCATTGTGCTGAAAGTCGGCGCAAATTTTGACAGCGTTCGTGACGACCCGCAGTTCATCGAAATTTTGCGGAGCGCGAATTTTTAAATTTAATTTTCGTCGTAAATTCCGAGCGAATTTATTTCCTTTTCGTCGGAGATAATTTTGCCTTCGCGGTTCAGCAGAATAAATAAAACTTTCCCGTCTCGAATCAAATAAAAAGCGATTGCGCCGTAGAGAACGGTCAGGAAAATATACAGCAGAAGAGTTTTTACCGCTTCGTCACGAAGTTTTTTGGCTGCCGCGTCAATCGGAGTTTTTTCGGCGGCATTAGAAGAATTTGTTGGTCTGGAAGGAAAACCGGTCGGCGCGGCAATGGGCGAAACGGCGACGTTTGCGTCGGTTTTAGCTGCGGCGGACGGCTCGGACGGCAGCGAATATAAAAGTGAAACGGAACTTATCAAACTGAAAAAGGAAACAACCGTTAAATAAACGAAATAAGTGCCGATTAATTTAACGATCAGCCAGACGACTTCGCGTTTGTTCATAATTTGATCCTAAAAATAAAAAGGTGAAAAAGCTAATTTGAGTTTTGCCAAACAAACTTTTTCACTTTTCCTGTTTTAATGTTCAATTTCTACGCGCCTGCCGGCGCGAGTTTTTCGGTGATTTCCGGTTTGCTCGCTGCCGAAATTTCGTCAGCGTCTTCTTTCATCAGCGCGTCGTCAACGAGTTTGCGCTGTTCGAGTTCGTGAATCGCGTAACTGCCGGTCGCGGGCGAAGCCGAAGCCGTTCTGCCAACATAGCGCAAACTCAAATCGCCTTTGATTTCGCGCAGTCGCGGTTCGACGAAAAACCAGCCGCCCATATTTTGCGGTTCTTCCTGCGTCCAGAAAATCTGCGTCGCATTCGGATACGATGCGAAAATCTCTTTTAGTCGTTCAGCCGGAAACGGATAAAATTGTTCGAGCCGAACAATGGCGATCTTCAAATCTTTAGCGGTTTCACGCGCCGCGTTCAAATCGTAGAACACTTTGCCCGAACATAAAACGATGCGTTTTACTTCAGATTTGTTGACTACCGCCGCGTCATCAATCACGGGCTGAAAACCGCCTCCGGTTAAATCGTCCACTGACGAACTCGCCGCCGGAAGTCGCAATAGACTTTTCGGAGTCATCACAATCAAAGGTCGAATCGCTTCCTGTTTTGCCTGTCGGCGCAAAAGATGGAAAATATTGCGCCGGTGTCGTCGGATAGCAAACCTGCAAATTATTTTCCGCGCAAAGCTGTAAATATCTTTCGAGTCGGGCGGACGAATGTTCCGGTCCCTGACCTTCGTAACCGTGCGGCAGAAGCATTACGAGACGACATTTCTGCTGCCATTTATCTTCCGAGGCAGCGATGTATTGGTCAATAATAACCTGTGCGCCGTTGGAAAAATCGCCGAACTGCGCTTCCCACATCACGAGTGAATCTTCCGCGACGACCGAATAACCGTATTCAAAACCGAGAACGCCGGTTTCGGACAGCGAACTGTCGAAAACCATAAACTTGGCGTTTTTATTTTCCGGGCTTAATTCGCCGAGCGGACACCAAATCGCGCCGGTTTGTGTGTCATACATCAGCGCGTGACGATGCGAAAACGTGCCGCGTCCCGAATCCTGACCGCTCAGGCGCACGTTTACACCGTCTTTAACGAGCGACCCGAACGCCATTGCTTCGGCAAAACCCCAATCCATCGGAACTTCGCCCATTCCCATTTTCGCGCGTCGGGCAAGTTGCCCGACCATCTTCGGATTGACGTGGAAATTTTCGGGAACGACCGAAATCTTGTCGGAAATCTCCTTTAGCATTTCGTTTGAAATGGCCGTTTCGAAAATTTGTCGAACCGTCTTCGTCACGAATCCGGCGGGCAGAAATTCGCGTTTCGGTTTTTCGACCGCGATTTGTTTCGCGCGCTGTAAAATTCCTTCGTATTTCTCGACGACTTTTTCGGTCATCTGATTTAAATCGGCTTCGGTGATCATATTTTCACGAATCAATTTTTGCGCGTAAAGATGCCGAACGCCCGGATGCGCTTTGACGCGCGCATACATCAGCGGCTGCGTGTAGCTCGGTTCGTCGCCTTCGTTGTGTCCGAGACGGCGAAAACCGACCAAATCGAGCGCGACATCTTTGTTAAATTCCTGACGATAATCGAGCGCGATTTTCACGACGCGATACGCGGCTTCGGGCGAGTCGCCGTTAATATGAAAAATCGGCAACTGCGTTATTTGCGCCGCGTCGGTCGAATAAATCGAACTGCGGGCAGAATCCGCGCCGGTCGTGAAACCGATTTGATTATTGATGACGATATGAATCGTGCCGCCGACGCGATAGCCTTTCAAACTCGCCAGCTGCAAAGTTTCCATCACGATGCCCTGACCGGCAAACGCCGCGTCGCCATGCAGCAAAACCGGAAGAATTTTATCGTGAACCGTGTCGCGGTCTTCGCCGGTATCGAGCAGTTCGTCTTGTCTCGCCCGCGCCATTCCTTCAACCACCGCGTCAACGAATTCGAGATGCGAAGGATTGCAGGCAAGCTGAATTTTGACGTTTTTGCCTGCTTTCGTTTGGCGATTGCCGATTGCGCCCTGATGATATTTTACGTCGCCTTCGTCAGCCGGAAACGACGGATGCGACGTGCCTTCAAAAATCGTAAAAATGCGTTCCGCCAAATCGCCCGTTTCCGCGTTGCCGACGATGTTTGATAAAACATTGAGCCGCCCGCGATGCGCCATTCCGAGATAAATTTCTTCAACGCCTTTTTCCGAGGCATTTTCAACCAATTGGTCGAGCAACGGAATCACCGTTTCCGTTCCTTCGAGCGAAAATCGTTTTTGTCCGAGATATTTTTTATGCAAAAACTGCTCGAACTGTTCGGCTTCGATGAGTTTTTGCAACAAGTTCTTTTCTGCGTCGCGGCTTCGAGCGGTTTCGATATCGACAAACTGCTGACGGATTTGCTCGCGAATCCAGGCTTTTTCTTCTTTGCTTTGAATATGGCGATATTCGATGCCGACTTTTCCGCAGTAAGCGCGGCGCAAAATCGAAAGAATTTCCCGCAACGGCGCGACGCTCGTTGCCGTGCAAGCCGCCTGTGATAAATTCGCGGTCTAAATCCCAGATCGTCAAATCGAAATTTTCCAATTCGAGTTCCGCCTCGTGATGCGAAGTCATATTGAGCGGATCAATATCGGCAAGCAGATGTCCGCGAATCCGGTAAGCGTTGATTAACTGCAAAACATTCGCCTGTTTTTCGGTCTGCTCGCGGAAATGATCGCCGCCGAAAAGCGACGGATTATAATCCTGCGCCAAACGCAGCGGCGGAAAATTGATTTCCAAATCCTTGAAAACTTCGTTGTAAAAATCGTGCTGCCGATTAAAAATTCGTGAATTTTCGCTAAAAACAAACCCGACTCCGCGCCCTGAATCACGCGATGATCGTATGTCGAAGTCAAAGTCAAAACTTTGCTGATGCCGAATTGCGACAAGCGCCCGGAGTCATCGCCTGATATTCCGCCGGATATTCAATCGCGCCGGTCGCAATAATCACGCCTTGCCCGCTCATCAGGCGCGGATTCGACGCGACCGTGCCGATAGTTCCCGGATTTGTCAGCGAAACCGTCGTGCCTTGAAAATCTTCGATCATCAATTTTCCGTCACGCGCCTTTTTTAACCTGTTCGTTATAAGCGGCGAAAAACTCGGCGAAATTCATCCTGTTCGCGCCTTTGATATTCGGCACGAGCAAATTGCGCGAGCCGTCTTTTTTCTCGATGTCAATCGCAATGTCCGAGATTCACGCCGTCGTTTTCGAGCCGCGAAGGTTTGCCGTCAACCAAGCCGTAACCGAAATTCATCTGCGGATAATTGTTTGATTGCTTTGATAATCGCCCACGCGATTAAATGCGTGAACGAAACTTTGCCGCGTCCCGCGATTTTGCAGATTGTTCGTTGATAATGCGCCGATTTTCTTCCAGCACTTTAACGGGAACGCGCCGCAGGGAAGTCGCCGTCGGAACGGTCAGACTCGTTTCCATATTCTCGACGATTTTCTTCGACGCGCCGGTAATCGCTTTGACTTCGACATTCGCGCCGACCGTGACGTTGGGAGTCGTTTTTGCCGCCGGCGCGGTAGTGGCTGGCGCCGTTTGCGTCGCCGCGCCGTTTGATTTCGGCGTGTCAGTTCTCGCTTGTTCGCCGGTTCAGTCGCCGTCGGTACGCTGCTGCCATTTGCCATCGGTGCGTTGCCGTTCAGCAAATCGCCGAAATATGTGCGCCACGATTCGTCAACCAGATTCGGGTCTGATTGGAAACGACTTAACAAACCTTCCACATAAGAAGCATTCGCGCCGAAGTTTTCGGCAATATATTCAGATAAATTCGTTACTTTTTCACTCACTATTTATGACCTCGTTTAATATTCGCGGGACTATTAAGACAATTTTAGCGCATCCGAAGCTAAAACATAAATATGCTGTTCTGGAAAAATCAGTTTCAGCGCGTCGAGCCAAAATTTAAGACTTTAATTGCTAAAGATTATTGACTGCGGTTTACTGTCTTTCAAAGGATTTTTGATTTTGAGATTTATTTCGACGGGAACAACGCGTTTGAATTTCAGAAAGGATTTTTTGAATTGTCCGAAGACGAAAATTCTGCCCGTCACGGTCCATTCGGTCTTTCGATTCTTTCGCATTCCTCTAATGCGCCAAGAAAAGTTTGTGCGGCGCCGACGAAAATTTCAATCGGTTTCGGCAAGACGATTATTTGATTTTTCTTAAAATCAAACGATTCTTTGATATTCTTCGATTTCGACTTCTAAACCGTTGACGCGGAAATCGTGAAATGTCGAGAAAATCAACTGTTCCGCTTTCCTGCAAAGCGTCAATCGTCCGCCGAAAGTTCGAACGTCACGCCGGTCAGCGAAACGTCAACGAGTTCGCGGTTCACTGACTTTGACGAACGCGTCGGATTTGTCTTTCGCGTCGGTTTTCTCAGCCTCGTTTTTGACCGAAATTTTCACGCGCTCAACTTTGTAGCCGCGAATTTCCCTTGGCAAATCCTGCGCGTTGAATGATGAACAGCAAAGAAATAAACCGCCGATAAATGCCGATAGGCGCAGATATTTTTCGACAGTTGTTATTCCAAAAATCCTGTTCATTATATTGAATCCCGGTCGTTTAGCTGTTTCACTGCGGCAGAAAAATCTCAAACGTCGCGCCTTTTCCGCGCTTGCTTTCGACCTTGATCGTGCCGCCGGTTTTTTCAACCGAAGACTTTACTGCGTCGAGTCCGAAGCCGCGCCCGGATATTTCCGTCAGGCTCGTTTTGGTGGAAAATTCCGGCAGAAAAATTAGTTCGATTAATTCAATGTCGGTTAAATTTCCGCTGCCGTCAAGCAGATTTTTTTCCTTTGCTTTTGCCTTTATGCTTTCCGCATCAATGCCGCGACCGTCGTCGGAGACTTTCAAACGCCAGCCGTCCGGTTCGGTTTCTAAAGTAATTTCTATTTTTCCGCGTGTTTCGACGGCGTGATCAACGGCGTTGCGGACGAGATGCAGAAGCGGCATCAAAGATTAATTTCAATTTGTCGGGCGGCAAATTCGTTTCATCGCCGACAAATTCAAATTCAATTTGTTTGCCGAGTTTTTCTGCCGTCGTTTTTCCGTGTCTGACGATTTGCGTCAGAACGCCGGTTGGTTCGCCCGCCGACAAATTCTTCGGCGATGAAATAAAAGTTATCGCTGCCGAGCCCGCATCGCTGATAGCGCGAATTTTCGATTGTTCCGCCGCGCTCGCGTAAAAAATACGAAAATTGATTTGCCCGTCGCCGCTTGATTTCAAACCGGGCAACGTGGCGATAATTTCGCCCGATTCGTTTAATGCTTCCCGAAAATTTATCAGTTTGTCGGCAAAATCCGCCAGATCGTAACCGAATTCAAAACAATACAATCTTTTTTCTTCGTCATTCTGCGCCGTGTGCGCCGCGATTTTTTCCTGCGAGGTAAGCTGCGAAAAGATTTCAACCGGAATGCCGGAAGAAATCGTTTTGCGCATTTTGAACGACTGTCGGCCGGCAAAACATCGTTAACCTTATCGGTGAATGAAGCGGGAATTTGAAAATTCGGTTGTTCCAGCGATTCGATCAAAAGTTCGATGCCTTCGAGAAAAATGGATTTTGGCGATTTAGTCTGCGAAAGTTTTCCGGTTTTCGTTCCCGAAAGCAGCGTTTCGAGTTGATGCGCGAGACGGCTCGGAGAATCAAAACCAAAAGTTTGCGCTGTTCCTTTTATCGTGTGAAGCGTGCGAAAAGCCTCGCGTTTAATTATTTCGGTAACAGTTTCCGCGCTTCGGAAATCGTCGGCTAAAACGCGAAGATTTTTGGCGGCTTCGGTTAAAAATTGGCGGCGAAAACTTTCCATATCGTAAGTTTATAAAATTTAATGAGTCCGCCATCGTCCAAAATCACAGCGACGAAGCCTGAGTTTTCTCGTTCGTATTTTCGTCCGGCTTTTCGCCTTCGTCTTTCTGCCCGGATTTTTTTTCTAAATCGTGTTTGATGGCATCGAGAATGCCGTTGATAAACTGTGTGGCTTCAAAGGTAGAAAATCGGCGGGCAATTTCCAGTGCTTCGTTGATAATGACCGTGTGCGGCGTGTCGGTGAACAGAAATTCGTAAACCGCCATCCGCAGAACGTTGCGGTCAACAATCGCCATTCGCTCGATGCGCCAGTGTTCGGCGCGCGTGCGAATCGTTTCGTCGGTTTTTTCCAGTTCGCGCAAAGTGCCGACCGCTAAATTGTTGGCAAATTCGCGCGTCGGTTCATCGAGCGTCGGTTCGCCGAGTTCGTTCCAATAGTGAAGCGTCAAAACGCCCGTCTGCGTTTTGGCTACATCCGCTGCAAATAACATTTGCAAAGCGCATTCACGCGCTTTACGTCTGGTTCCCATAATGCTTGCTTTCTAACTTATCAGACGACGTGCGGGAAAACTTTTTCCTTTTTATTCGACTCTCCGCCGTCCATTGTCTGATACAAATTTACCAATTCAACTGCGGCAATCGCAGCTTCAAATCCTTTGTTTCCGGCTTTGACACCGGCGCGATTAATCGCCTGTTCCAACGTGTCGGTTGTTACGACTCCGAAAAGAACCGGCACGCCCGATTGCAAAGACGCGTTCGTCACGCCTTTGGCGGCTTCACCCGCAACATAATCGAAATGCGGCGTTTCACCGCGAATCACGACCCCAATGCAGATTACCGCGTCGAATCTGCCGCTTGCCGCCACTTTCTGCGCCGTTAAAGGAATTTCAAACGCGCCCGGAACTTTGAAAATCTCGACCGAATCTTCGCTTGCGCCGAGACGTTCGAGCGCGTCAATCGCGCCTTCGGTCAGCTTGGCGGTTAAAAAATCGTTCCAACGCGCGACGACAATCGCAAAGCGAAATCCTGTGGCGGTTAGTAGTCCCTGATGAACTTTTGGTTGCAAAATTTTCTCCTCTCGTCGGGCAAAATTGCCATTCGTTAGTATAAACGCCGCGTCGTATAGTGACAAGCGGGCAATCAGAAAGCAACTGCCAACTGCCTACTGTTGCGCGACTTCTTCCTCTTTGTGTTGTAAAAGTTCGATCAGCGAAATTTCGCGCCGCAGAATTAAAATCATCCCGATTGCCGTCCAGAATAAAATTCTGCCTTTGCGGATAATAGCTAAAGTCACGCCGACACCTGCGCCGAGCGCGAGCGTTTCGGTGACGAACTGCGCTCCGGCTTCGTCAACGCCGATTAAGAACGGCACGAGCTTGAAAATAATCGTGATGGCGCGGCTGACCGATTCGAGCAGAAACGAATTGTAAAACGTCGGCAGTACGTCGCTGATGCGGCTCAGAACGAACAAAACTTCCAGCACGCCAAGTACGTGAAAGACGATTTGCAGCAGAATAATCGGCAGAAAACGGCTTCGGATGTTCGCGGTAAAAACCGTAAATGAAATCTTCAAACTGTTTGACCTGTCCGCGTCCGTCTTCCAAAATTCCGCGCCAGATGTGCCGGTTATAAAGCCAATTGCACAGCGAACTCAATAAATGCCATTGGCGAATGACCATCGTTAAGCCGAAGGACAATCAAAAACAAAACGATGAAAATCAGCGCGTCAATACTTAAAATCCAGATGCCTTCAAGGTCAAAATTCCGCACAAAAGCGAACGCGCCGAACGCGATAAAAAGTCCGGTGACGAAACGAGTAAAAAAGATTTTCCGTGGCGACCGAAGATAATCCGACGACCATCGGAACGCGGTGGCTAACGGCGACGGCTTTGGAAGTTCCGCTGACTAAAATTCCCAAAGGAATCAAACTGCTCAATGCTTCGCCGATAATTACGGCGGGCAAAGTGTCGGAGAATTTTAATTTGTAAGGTTCATTGACCGACAGATCGCCACGATGTCGCGCGGCAGGCGAAACGCAGAAAATAAATCAGTAAAATCAGCGCGAAACCGTCAAAACCAATGCGCGCCGCGCCGCCCACAATTTCCCAAACGCCGACTGAATAAACGAAATAACTAAATAATCCGATACCGAGAACGGTCAGGACGATGGCGAAAATTTTCAGACGATGAATGTGTTTCGCCCGTCTGGAATTTTGAGGTTTTTCGGCGGCGGACGG
Source organism: Pyrinomonadaceae bacterium (assembly GCA_963761145.1). GTDB lineage: Bacteria > Acidobacteriota > Blastocatellia > Pyrinomonadales > Pyrinomonadaceae. Next base: position 581,181 of record CAVXFU010000007.1, on the reverse strand, counting down.
GATTTTTACTTCTGAATTCACTTGCTCTTTGCCTTTTTTGTCTCGTGACTACTATGATGATGATGTTAAAACATTAACATTCAATTACAAAATCAAAGGAAGTTTTTAATATGAACGCGACAGCATTAGAAAAAGAAAATTTACATCCGGCTTTAACAGTTTTGAGCGAAGAAGAAGAACAATTTCGCGCCGCTATCCGCGAATTTGCCGAAGGCGAAGTTCGTCCGCGCGTGGAAAAAATGGAACACGAAGCGAAATTAGACAAAGATTTAATCGAGCAATGTTTTGAATTAGGTTTAATGGCAATTGAAACGCCCGAAGAATACGGCGGCGCAGGCTCTAGCTTTTTCAACGCGATTCTGGCGATTGAAGAATTGGCGCGGGTTGACGCTTCGACATCGGTTTTCGTTGACGTGCAGAATACTCTGGTGACGAACGCGATTATCCGCTGGGCGAATGATGATTTGAAAAAGAAATATCTTCCGCAGATGGCTGAATCAAAAGTCGGCGCGTATGCTTTGAGCGAAGCGGGAAGCGGTTCGGACGCGTTCGCTCTGAAAACAAAAGCCGTTGATAAAGTGCGATTATTGGGAAATAAACGGGCAAAAACTCTGGATTACCAACGGCAACGAAGCGGAAATCTTTATCGTTTTCGCCACGATTAATCCCGAAGACGGTTACAAAGGCATCACCGCTTTTATCGTCGAGAAAAACTTTGAAGGATTTTCGGTCGGCAAAAAAGAAGACAAACTCGGCATTCGCGCAGTCAAGCACGACCGAATTGATTTTAGATAACTGCCGTGTGCCGAAAGAAAACGTCCTCGGCGAAGTCGGCAAAGGCTATAAAGTTTCCATCGAAACTTTGAACGAAGGACGCATCGGCATCGGCGCACAAATGATTGGCATCGCGCAAGGTGCTTATGAAGCCGCGTTGAATTACACCAACGAGCGCGAACAATTCGGCAAAAAGATTAGTGATTTCCAAGCCGTCCAATTCCAACTCGCGGAAATGGCGATTGACCTCGAAGCGGCGCGTTTGTTGGTCTATAACGCCGCGCGTTTGAAAGATGCCGGAAAACCTTTCTTAAAAGAAGCGGCGATGGCGAAAGTTTATTCGTCGCGCGTGGCAGAGAAAATCTCTTCAAAAGCCATCGAACTTTTCGGCGGTTACGGTTACGTCAAAGATTATCCGGTCGAAAAATTCTGGCGTGACTCAAAAATCGGCGCAATTTACGAAGGCACGTCGAATATGCAGTTGGCGACGATTGCCAAATTGATTATGAGCGGAAAGTAATAAGACTTGCAGGCATCGAGACGCGGAGACACGGAGATTTTCTCTCGTGTCTCCGCGTTTTCGTGTTAAAATTCAGCTATGGAAACTTTAACCGTTACAATTCTTGAACCAAAGGCAAAAAAATTGTTGGAAGATTTAGCGAGCTTAAACTTAATCGAATTTCAGGAAACCGAAAAGCCCAAGCGAAAGCCACGCAAATTCGGCAGTATGAAAGGTTTGGTTATTCATATCGCAGATGATTTTGACGCGCCGCTGGAAGATTTTAAGGATTATATGTAATGCGAATCCTCATTGATACTCACATTCTTATTTGGTTTCTTGAAGGCAAAAGTTTACTTTCAACTTCGCACCGCCAAACAATCGCCAGTCCAAATAATAACGTGTTCGTAAGTATCGCTTCTGTCTGGGAAATTGCGGTGAAAATCAGTATCGGGAAACTAATTCTTGCCAAACCGCTGGAAGATGTTGTCAAACAAATCGCGGCTGAAAACATTGAGATTTTAGCCATTTTGCCCGAACACGCTTTGCAAGTTTCAACTTTACCGTTTCATCACCGCGACCCGTTTGACCGCATTATCGTTTCGCAGGCGATTGTCGAAAATATGAATTTTATCAGCGCGGACGCGATTTTTGATGATTATTTGAAAGGATTGTCGGTTAAAAGAATTTGGTGATTCGCCTTGATTGTTCCCGTCGTTTCGATTGCTGTCAGCATAATTTTTAATTCCTCGGTTTTAAATTTTACTATATGTTTTGATAAATCCGAATATTGCGATGCAAGTTTGTTTTGAGTCAATGTAGCAAGACTTTTGTTTAATCAATTGTTGAATTTGAAGTTGGTGGCGAAAAGGTAGAGATTAACGACTTTTCTTCAAATTTTTTTTCATTCAACAACTAGCTTCTTAATTTTTTTCTATTATTTTGGAAATGAATATCTGATTATTTTTCCTGAAAAATCATTTAAGTCCTCTTCATATAAATTTCTTTCCAAGTCTTGAAAACAAATTTTGCTGATAAGATGTGTTTTATCACCACCAAAATAATTCTCAAGTGAAATTCGGATGTCATTGCGAACAATACCTGTTGCCGAAATTCCAATAGTTTCTTTCGGCAAAATTTTTGGAACTTTCTCGAAATTTGAGTTCAATAATTCATTATTCTTAAAAGATTTTATTTCTTTATTAAAAGCTGTTCCGTTACCTATATTCATTTTGAGTAATTGACTGTTAGTTACTTCAATTACCAAATAGGGCATTATTCCTAAACGTCTTTGATAATAAGTTCTTCAGTTTGACGATTTTGCTCATTAACTTGTTGAGCAATAGACCTCTGCATTTTGCGAGTGTAATAAGTATAAAAAGTTAAGACAATCAAACTTCCAAATGCTGAAATTGCAGTTATCCAATCTGTCGTTGATGGTTGTATGGTTTCATTCATTTAATAAAGTATAAATATCTTCTCTTCATCGTAAAAAATTAAAAGTATTGTTTTTTAAGTAGCTTTTAACTATTTGCTAGCTTACGCTAGTGACGATTATCGATTTTTCTTAAAACTTTTTGCTTAAGCTTCTTGCCCCTCAATCTTCAAAATATTCAGTTCCATTTTTTCCAATGTAAAATTCTACGCCATTTAAATTTGCTATTGCCAAACCATCTTTAAAAAGAACAAGAATCATATTTAATAGGGATAACTTCTTTCCCAAGTTTATCTATAAAACCTGATTTCTCATTAAGCTCTATATACGCGAGTCCATCCAAAAAATCACCAGCAAAATCATATTTAAGCGAAATAATTTGATTGCCGTTTTTATCAATAAACCCATATTTTTCATTAGCAAAAACGACTACTAAACCTTCTGAAAAATAATAAGCACCATCATAATTATGAGAGAAAGTTTCTTCACCATTTTTACCAATAAAACTACATTTGTTGTCAAATTTAATAAACGCTAAACCTTCTGAAAAACTCTCTGCGTAATCATACTTTATTGGGATAACCTCATTACCACTTTTATCAATAAATCCCCATTTTCCGGCGAGCTGCACTCTTGACAAACCTTCTGAAAAATCAAAAGCATTATCATATTTTAAGGAAATAACTTCGTTACCATTTTTATCAATAAAACCATATTTGTTGTTTAACTCTACCCAAGCTAAACCTTCAGAAAAGTATAATGCACGGTTATATTTCAACGGACAAATTTCTTCTCCGTTTTTGTCTATGAACCCACACTTTCCATTCAAGTTTACTCTTGCAAACCCTTCCTGAAAAAACCAGGCATTACTATATTTTAGAGGAGTAATCACTTCGCCTGTCTTATCAATAAAACCATATTTATCTTCTAGTTTTATAAATGCAAAGCCTTCTCTAAAACTGGAAACTCCATTATATTTAATAGGAATGATTTCTCGATTGTTTTTATTAATTAAGCCATATTTGTTTCGTAGCTCTACACGAGCCAAATGTTCGTGAAAAGCAGAAGCCTAATCATACATCAGAGAAATGATAATCTGTTTTGAAGAATCACAAAATCCCCATTTATCACCTTTTCGATAAGGAATTAAATTCTCATCCAAAGGCAATTTCTGTTTTTCAAGACGAATTAATTTTCTCTTATTGTAATCAATAAAACCTCTAAATTCTGATAACAAATATTGAATACCGGGGCGGTCTGATGAAGTCTTTGAGAGAAAACTTGATGCTATTTTTCTCATGAATGGAATCATTTCATTTGGCAAATGTTTAGGTTCACTCATAATAATTGAACCAATTAATGCCGTTTGTTCTTTTTGAGGAAAAGGCAAATTTCCCGTTAACATTCGATATAAAATCACGCCAACAGACCAAATATCAGTTTGCACATTTCGCTTGCCGTCGAAACATTCGGGAGCCATATATGCGAAAGTTCCCGCAATCGTTTCGCTCAAACTGTCGGCTGAAATTATGCGGGAAATTCCGAAATCGGTTAGGCGCGGCAGTTTGCCGTCGAGCAGAATGTTGGCGGGTTTCAAATCGCGGTGGATGATGCCACTTTCGTGCAGATGCTGTAAGCCTTCTAAAATTCCGATGGTCATGTCAACGGCTTCTTCGACCGGTAGTTTTCCTTTCGATTTTAACAAATCTTCAAGCGAACCGTCGGGCGCGTATTCGCTGATAATTGCAATTTGTCCGTTGAAATTTCTCGCGCCGACGAGCGGCATTACATTCGGATGTTTGCCGCAAAGCGTCCAGAGTCCGATTTCCTGTGTAATTGATTTCCAGTCAACCTGATCTTTGTGTGGAAGTTTGATGGCAACTTGTCCGTCTGCATCTTCGGCAAGCCAAACTTCGCCGAAACCGCCGCGTCCGAGTTGGCGAATGAGCGTGTAAAGTCCGATTTGCTGAGATTCTCGAAACATAACTGATTTTCTCCGAGATTTACATTTTTTTAAGGCAAATGATTTTGCTGATTATAAGATTGTTGGTAATTTAGAGCAATTTGAGAAAAACTTTATGAGCGTGACCGGGAAAATGATTAATATGAACAATTCGCGAATGGAAACGATTTGGTAATGAACCGACAGTAATACTTTTGTTTTGTCCACAGATGAACACAGATAAACACAGATGTTTTAAATCAGATTTTATCGGTGTTCATCTGTGGACATTTTTTCTTCAGCCTTACTTTTAGTTCACCACCAACGATTTAATTTTAAATCGTTTTCATTCGCGTCTAATTGAAATTTACTGCGGCAATCGTCCCGGCGTGAGCGGCGCGCCCGCGTTTTCGAGAGTTTTCTCAAATGCCGGTAAATCAACTTCAACGAGTTTTCTTAATCTTGCGAGAACGGGTTGAAACTCCGAATTTGAAAGATTGTATTGCTCGATCTGCGTTTGTGTCGGTTTGGTCAGCGATAGGCGAATAGTATCGGCGACGACGCTGACGCGCGAGGAAATCGAAGGCGGCGGCGTGTCGGTGTTTTCACGTCCGCCGCGCAGTTTATTGATGATGTCGTTGATTTCATCGTCGAATTGTTTCGCCTGATTTATCAAACTTTGATTCGCTACGGGTGCGTCGTTGGCGGCGCGTTTTAAAAATCCGATGCGAGTTTTCGCCTGCGTTGCCGCGTCATTCGCGCCGCCGACCGAACGCTGTAAATCGGAAAGTTGACGCTGAAAGGCGACAAGTTCCGCGCGTTCCGTATCTGACATTTTTTCTCTGCCTTCAACCGCGACATTAAAAGTTTGTGTTCCGGGCAGCGGTGTTACCACGCCGCCAACGCGCATCGCCATCGTAACCGTGTATTTTCCGGGCATCACGAGCGGACCTTGCGGACCGGGCGTAAATCCTTCAGGTAAAGTCACGCCTTCAGGAATGCGCGGCGTAGCTGCTGGAATCGAAGGCGGCGTGTAGCGCATATCCCAGACGACGCGCTGCATTCCGGCGGTCGCGGGCGCGGAAATGCGGCGCACAACTTTGCCTTCAGCGTCTGTGATAGTAAATAAAAGCGCGGGCGCATCTTCTTCGGTTTCGGTGCGAAGCTCTTCAATCGTCGGATAGCGAATCGGCTTTTTCAATTTGTCCGCCTCGCGCTCGGCTTCCTGCCGTTTCTGCTTCAAAGTTTTCGGCGCATCCTTCAAATAATAAACAAACGTCGCGCCGTAAGCCGGATTCGGCGCGGTGTAGAACGAGGAACCCTGGAAACCCGCGAAAACCGTGTTCGAGCGAACATACATCAACGCATCTTTCACCGGAAACAGCAGCGAACTTTGTTCAAGCATCTGTTTATTCGTCTGTCTGAGCATCGAATAATCGTCCAAAACGTAGAAACCGCGCCCGAACGTTGCCAAAACTAAATCGTTTGCCTGTTTTTGAATCGCAATGTCGCGGATGGCGACGGTCGGCAGATTTCCTTTCATCTGAATCCATTTTGCACCGCCGTCAACGGTGAAGAAAAAACCGAATTCCGTGCCGACGAAAAGCAGATTTGGATTAATATAATCTTCCGCAATCGCATAAAGCGAGCCGCGCACGGGCAAATTTCCCGAAATCGAAGTCCACGTTTTGCCCGTGTCGGTACTTTTCATCAGATAAGGCTTGAAATCGCCGTTTTGATGATTATTAAACAGCGCGTAAACCGTGTTCGCATCAAATTGCGAAGCCATCACGCGGCTGACGTAGCTCATATCGGGAACGCCGGGAAATTTATCAATTTTGCGCCAGTTTCCGCCGTCGTTTTCCGTCACCTGAATCAAACCGTCATCCGTTCCGACGTAGATCAAACCCTGTTTTTTCGTGGATTCGGAGATTGCCGACGCGTTGCCGTAAAGCGCGGTTGACTGGTTTTTCGCAATCGCGTCGGGCGATTGAATCTTGCCGAAAACGGGAAGCTGATTTCTGTCCAGACGACGCGTTAAATCCGGGCTGATAACCTTCCAATCGTCGCCGCGATTATCGCTTTTGAAACAATTTATGTCCGGCGAAATATAAGCGTTTCGAGTTGTGCGGGCTGAGAATGAACGGCGAATCCCAATTGTAACGCTGTGATTCGTCCGTTGCGCCTTCAATCGGCGGAATGTCAACTGTTTCACCCGTGCGTTTGTCGAATCGAACCAAACCGCCGTTCTGACTCTCGGCGTAAATCGTGTTTGCGTCTTCCTGATCTACTGCCGAACGAAAACCGTCGCCGCCATTCGTCACAAACCAATCGGCATTGATGATGCCCGCATTGTTGCGCGTTCTCGACGGTCCGCCCAAACTGTTATTGTCCTGTGTTCCGCCGTAAATAAAATAAAACGGCGCGTTGTTATCAACTGCGACATCGTAAAACTGCGCGATTGGCAGATTCGCCTTAAAGTTCCAATTCGCGCCGCGATCAAAACTTTCGTAAATTCCGCCGTCACAGCCGACGAGATAATAATCCGTATTTTTCGGGTCAATCCAAATCGCGTGATTATCAACGTGTTTTAGCTTTTCACCGAGCGGTTTCTGCGTGCGCCCGCCGTCGTCGGAAACCTGAAAAACGACGTTCGGAATATATACGCGGTCAACATTTTTCGGGTCGGCAACGATTTGCCCGTAATACATCGCCTGCGCGATGTTTGAACTCATTTTTTCCCAAGTCGCGCCTTTATCGTTCGAGCGAAAGATGCCGCTCAATGTGCCGCTCGCTTCGACGGTCGCGTAAACCACGTTCGGTGTCAACCGGCGAAACGTCTATGCCGATTCTGCCCAAATCTCCGGGCGGCAAACCGCCGCGCACTTTGTTCCAGGTGTTGCCGCCGTCAACCGATTTATACATCGCGCTTTCCGGTCCGCCGTCAACGAGCGTATAAAAATGCCGCCTCCGCATCCACGCGGCGGCATACATCATGTCTGGATTCGACGGGTCAATCACGACATCGGTCACGCCCGTATTTTCGCTGACGGTGATAACGGCTTTCCACGTCTTGCCGCCGTCAATCGTTTTGTACAAATCCGCGTTCGCCGCCTGCCGACCAGAGCGGACCTTGCGCGGCGACGAAAACGACGTTTGAATCGCGCGGGTCAATGGCGATGCGCCCGATGTGTTCGCTCGTTTTCAAACCCATATTTTTCCAACTTTTGCCGCCGTCTTCGGATTTGTAAACGCCGTCGCCGTACCCGACGCTGCGCTGCGCGTTATATTCGCCCGTGCCGACCCAAACGGTCGAGGGATTTTTCGGGTCGAGCGCAATCGCGCCGATGGAATACGACGCTTCCGTTTCAAAAACCGGTGTCCAGGTCGTTCCGGCGTTGATCGTTTTCCAAACGCCGCCCGAAGCGACCGCGACGTAATATTTCGAGCGGTCGTTCGGGTCAACGGCAAACATATTGACGCGTCCTGATGTGACCGCCGGACCGATTGAACGAAATTTCATTCCCGAAAAAGTGCCGGTCGAAAGCGGTTCGGGTTTCGGTGTCGGCGTGGCGATTGGCGTTGCCGTCGGGCTGACCGATGGCAAAGGTGAAGGCAAAGTCTGCTGTTTGGAATCCTGCTGCGCGAACGAATTCGCGGCGGCAAACAGAGACGAGGCGAGAAAAATAAACAAGATACGCATTTGGCGCATAGCTGATAACTCCTTGTTGGATATGTTTTTAAGATTAGACTAATTGCATTATGTCTTGACGGAAACACGCAGGCAAGTGCAACTATATTTTTGTTTGGCAAATATATTACGCTGCCGGATGAGAAAAGTTATCGAAGCGAAAATATTCAAAATAGCAGGGAAAATTTTCAAGTCAAATCGGCGAAATACAAAGTCGTTGGCGCGGCGATTGTAAAATTGAACGCTGAATTACAGAAAAAAACGGAAAAAGTTTTGCCCGTTCAGCAGAGATTGTTTTGAAAATAATTGTTGACCGCCGGGACGCAAAGGCGCGGAGTTTTTAGATGTGTGCGCGGCAAAATAAAAATTCTCGTCTCGGCGGTTCAATTCGCCGCAAAAATTCGGTATCTTCAAATTTATGCAAAACAGAATCGAAGTTTTTAAACAAATGCTCGAAACGGAACCGGAAAATACGATGGTGATGTTCGGGTTGGCGAAGGAATATGAAAAGCTGAATCAGCACGCGGAAGTTGTCGCGCTTTTGGAGGATTATCTGGCGAAAGCCGACGACGAAGGCAACGCTTACGGAATGCTGGCGAAGGCTTACGACCAAAACGGAATGCGCGAAAAGGCGATTGAAACTTACAAAAAAGGCGTTGAAGTTTCGATGGCGCACGGACATCCTTCGATGGCGAACGATTATCAAATGACGCTCGATCTGGATTATGCTGATTAGCCATTTCAGTGTTTGGCAGAGGTGGAGAGATGCGGCACCGCGCGGAATTTTAGTGATGCAATCGTGAGCCTTTTCGTCTTTAAAAGCGATTTAAGTTAAGATAATACTTTTCGTTTTTAACAAAATTTTATAAAGCAGGAAGTTTTAAGAATGGCAACAGCAACTAAAAAAGCCGGAAACGCGGCGAAAAACAATAACAACAAAAGCAATAATAAAAAAGCGACGGCGAAAAACGCTGAAACGGTTGGAAAAACCGTAAAGAAAGTCGAAAGCGTAAAAACGTCCGCCGTCAAAACGCCGACGAAGATCGTTGAGAAGCCGAAACGCACTGAAGCCGATGGGTTTGAAGCGAAGGAAACCGTGATCAAAACCGGCAAAGCGATTGCTCAGGAAGCCAAAAAGGAAACTAAAAATCAATCGAAAACAAAAAGCGCGAAAGCCAGCCCGACTGCAAACGGCAACGGCAGTCAATCGGCGAAAAAAGCCGCGAAAACATACAGCGGTTTAAGCGCGGAAACGCTCGTCGAAATGTATCGCACGATGTATCTGTCGCGCCGCGTTGACGACAAGGAAATTCAGCTCAAAGGACAAAATAAAATCTTTTTTCAAATTTCGGGTGCGGGACACGAAGCGATGCTCGTCGGCGCGGCGCAGGCGTTGAAACCGGCTTACGATTGGTTTTTTCCGTATTATCGAGATCGCGCTTTGATGCTCGGACTCGGAATGACGGCGCAGGAAATGCTTTTTTCGGCGGTCGGGGCGGAAGCCGATCCGAACTCGCACGGTCGGCAGATGCCTTCGCATTGGGGACACAAAGATTTGAATGTGCCGTCGCAAAGTTCCTGCACCGGAACGCAGGCACTTCACGCGGTCGGCGCGGCGGAAGCGTCGTATCGCGCCGGAATGCTGTCGAAGGAATTACAGGACGAAATCGTCGGTTTCAAAGGCGATGAAGTCGTTTATATGTCAATCGGCGACGGCACATCGAGCGAAGGCGAAGTTTGGGAAGCGTTGAACACGGCGTGTAATTTGAAATTGCCGGTAATTTTCGTCGTCGAAGACAACGGCTACGCGATTTCTACGCCGGTTGAAGTCGGCACCGCCGGCGGCGACATCTCAAAATTAGTTTCGGGTTTTCCGAATCTTTATATCCAAAAATGCGACGGCACGAACCTGATTGAAAGCTATGAAACTTTCAAACGCGCGGTCGAATTTTGCCGCGAACGCAAAGGCGCGGCATTCGTCCACGCCAAAGTTATTCGCCCTTATTCGCACAGTTTGTCAGACGACGAAAAGGCGTATCGTCCGACCGAAGAGCTCGAAGCCGATGCGAGAATTGACCCGATCAAAACCTTCGCCGAATTTTTGATGACCGAGGGAATTGCCAGTTCGGAAGATTTGGAAACGCTGCGCAAAGCGGTTGACGCGGAAGTGAACGAAGCGGCTGATGTCGCGCTCGTTACGCCGCAGCCCGCGCCCGAATCCGCTTTGCGGAACGTTTTTTCCCCGGACGTTGACCCGACTTCGCAGACGTTTGACACCGAAGAAGGAGCGGAATTAAGCGGCAACGCGGGGACGATGGTTGATCTTATCAATCGTTGTATGCACGAAGAAATGGAGCGCGACGAACGAATTGTCGTTTTCGGCGAAGATGTCGCCGACGTTTCGCGTGAAGAATATCTCGAAACCGTCAAAGGCAAAGGCGGCGTGTTCAAAGTGACGGCGAATCTGCAAAGAAAATTCGGCTCGGCGCGTGTTTTCAATTCACCTTTGGCGGAAGCCAATATCATCGGTCGCGCGGTCGGCATGGCGATTCGCAATTTAAAACCCGTTGTCGAGATTCAGTTTTTCGATTACATCTTTCCCGCGTTTCACCAGATTCGCAACGAAGTCGCAGTTACTCGTTGGAGAAGCGACGGCGACACGAAATGCCCGATGGTTATTCGCGTTCCGGTCGGCGGATATTTGAAAGGCGGCGCGGTTTATCACTCGCAATCGGGAACGACTTTGTTCGCGCACACGCCGGGATTGATGATCGTTTATCCGTCAAACGCGCTCGACGCGAACGGACTTTTGCGAACGGCGATTCGCTGCGATGATCCGGTGATGTTTTTGGAACACAAACATCTGTATCGTCAGGTGTATAACAAATCGCAATATCCGTCGAGCGAATTTCTGATTCCGTTCGGCAAAGCGAAAGTCGTTCGCGAAGGAACCGATGTGACAATCGTCACTTACGGCGCGCTCGTGCAAAGAAGTTTTGAAGCGGCAAAGCGTCTCGAAAAACAGGGGATTTCCGTCGAATTGATAGATTTGCGAACGCTCGTGCCATACGATTGGGAACGCATCGCCGAATCGGTCAAGAAAACGAACCGCGTGATCGTCGCGCACGAAGATTCGATTTCCTATGGCTACGGCGCCGAAATCGCCGCGCGAATCGGCGATGAACTATTTGAATATCTCGACGCGCCCGTAAAACGCGTCGGCGCGACCGACACGTTCGTCGCCTACGCGCCGCAGGTCGAAGATTTTATTCTCCCGCAAATCGAAGATGTTGAACGCGCGGCGGCGGAATTGATGAAATATTAAAAATATTCTTCGGTAATAAGAAAAAGGCGAGACTAAATAACTGATGTTACGCAAAAAACTTTTACCGCCGATGCACACGGGTAAATTAATAAATATCCCGAAATATCTTTTTCAACCGATGTGCATCGGTGGCACAAACAGTTTTGATTCATCAGTAAATAAGTGTCTCGCTTTTTTAATTTACGGTGCTTTCAAATGTCGAGCGATCTTTTGACGAAACTTTTGTTTTCAAAACGTGAGTGTAAATCTGCGTTGTCCGAATATTTTGTGCTCGAGTCGCTTCTGAACGATACGGAATGATTTTTGAGCACACCTCGTAAATAATTCGAACAGCAAAGTTGTCCGATCTTTCGCAGCTTTGTAGTCGCACACGGTAATCGAATTCATCTCGAAATCTATACTTTCACTCGCAAATGCAGTGCTTCCGTTAACCTTAAGCCCGCGCCGTGAAGCAAACTTGCAGCGAGAAACGGAACACTTTTCAGATTCGCTGAAAATTTCCTTGGTTAGGTTGCTTTGCTGTGTGGAATGCGCCCCGGTAATTGATTTGAAGAAATTTGAGCCGGTTTTTGTGATTTTGGCGCATTAAAAAACAGAAAACAATTTTTAGGAGAATCAAATTGAAAAAATTAAACATAAATTGGCGAAATATCTTTTTTGCCATAATCGCAACCGTCACATTTCTGTTCGCCGCGCAAATTGAAGCCGCGGCTCAGACTCAAATTCAATTCAACGTGCTTTACGAATGCCCGCGTTATCCGCATAATTTCAAGGTTCTAAGCAGCCCGAACGAAAGAAACTACCGCGTGTTGTTTGTTAATCTTTACACGCCGTCATCCAGTTTTGAGGATGAACTTGCCAAAACAAGCGTTCTGGAAGCGATTCAGCGCGGTGGCTGTAAACTCAACGGCAAACCGATAGAATCGGGAAAAGATACCGTGCCGCAAGAAAACGAGCCGAACAACAATCAGCCGTCTGCGCCGGAAATTAACCAAACTCAAACCGGACGATTTAAAGTCGGGACGCGCGTGCTGGCTTCTCCGGCTTCGATGAAAGGCGACGAATGGTTCGAGAAATGCACGGTCATCAAGGATATGATGGCTGCCGAAGGTTACGATTCCTACCGCGTTCTGTGCGACGACCCGCAAGGCGGCATCGGCAAGGAATCGTATGTCAAAGTTCCGTTTATCAAAGCCTGGGCGAATGCGACACCACCGCCCGCCGCGCCCGAATGCCAGTTTAACGAACCCGCCGGAACAGTTTCCAAGGCGAGCAAACCGACTGCCGAAACTTTTAAGCGGGTGATTTACGACCGTTTAGCCGCGACCTCGAACGGACGCAAAATCGGCACGACATTTGAAACTTTTCAACTCGGCAAATCATATATAAATCGTCTGACCGGCAACGGACTGATGAACGACGGCGCACCGCAAGGAGCGATGATTTATCCGATCAAAACTCGCTTTATATTTTGCGAACGCTATACCACACAGACGATTCGCAAAATTTACGACGCTCAATACAACTGTTTCAAAGACGCTTTCGGAAATTGGATTTGTCCGAATTCCGCTTTGAAAACGTCCGACCCGATTTACCTGCCGAACAAATAAGTTTTTGCCAAAGCATCAATACAAGAGCAATCGTTTCAATACAAATTTGCTTTACTGTACACGGCAGCCGAACAAATCAATGGGCGCGAGGCGAAACAACTTGTCTCATAAGAACGTCGTCTGTTAAATTCAGAGTTCGCCTATATTAATCCGGTCGTTAGAGACAATTATGAAATTTTTGGCAATGTCAGTTTTTGTTCTGTGTATTTCAGTCGTCAGCGTTTTATCGCAGACGAAAGCGGAAACACTAGAGTTCACTCCGCAGAATGGTTTCAGCGGTCAGAGCGAGGGAAACGGCAAACTCAAGCTGTTTTTAGGCAAGCGGCGTGTTTTTCACGTCGAAAGTCACGGATACGAACAGGCTGACGGCACTTTCCGCCTCGATCAAACCGTCACTTTTCAAGGCAAAGCGAGTCAGGAGCGATTCTGGCTGCTCAAAACCGCCAGTCAAAATCATTTCACCGGCACGCTGAGCGATGCGGCAGGGCGCGTCACCGGACTGACGAACGGCTCTCTTTTGCGACTAAAATACAGAGTCAAAGGACCTTTGATTATGCACCAGAAACTCAAGCTCCTGCCTGATGGAAAGACCATTGACAACGTGGGCAAAATCAAGTTTTTGGGAATTACAATAGGTCATCTGCATGAAACGATTACACGGAAAGATTAGGCAGTCACCTCTAATCATTTGCTGCAGCCGAATGCTGCTTGCGCGCTGCCGAATTTTCGGCGATTAACGGTCAATCGAGCATTTCTTTATCAAATAAAAAGAAACGCTTCGGGACGCAATTACTTTACGCCGATGACGACTCAAAAAGCCCGTCTTTTATTTTACCAGCGGACGTAAGCGCGAAAACATTGACTTTGTTATCACGTTGTCAGTTAAATTTTCACGCTGACGCTGAAGTTTCGCGCGCCGATTCAACCATCATAACTATTTTACAAAATCACAGCGGCAATCTGTGCGGCGATTTTCGCGTTATTCTCAAGCAGGGCGATGTTTGCCGCCAGTGTTCTTCCAGAACTTCTGTCAGACATTTGCGAGAGTAGAAAAGGGGTGATTTCTTTGCCGCTGATATTTTTTTCATCGGCGAGTTTTAAGGTTTCGGTTAAAATTTCTTCTAACTCCGCGCGTTCAATTTCAAATTCTTCGGGAATGGGAACGGTTAAAAGAATCGCGTTTTTCAGATTCAGATCATCACGCGCCCGTATAATCTCAACGATCTCTGTCACTGATTCGACTCGCTCATCAATCGGCAAATTGCTGGTGTGCGAGTAAAAAGCGGGCATTTCGTCGCATTGCCAGCCGAGAATTGTTACGCCGTTGGTTTCGAGCCATTCGCGCGTCGCGGGCAAATCCAGAACGATTTTCGCACCCGAACAAACTACGGTAATCGGAGTTTGCGCGAGTTCGGGCAAATCAGCCGATATATCCCAGTCAAATCCGCGATGTACGCCGCCGATGCCGCCGGTCGCAAAGACTTTTATTTTGGCGAGATTGGCGATAAAAGCGGTTGTGGCAACAGTTGTCGCGCAGGTTAGACGCTTGCCGACGGCAATTGGCAAGTCGCGTCTGGAAATTTTCCTGACGTTTTTGTCGGTGGCGAGAAATTCGATTTGCTTTTCGGTTAAACCGGCGCAAAATTCGCCGTCGAAAACGGCAATCGTCGCCGGACACACGCCGTTTTCGCGGACGATTCGTTCTAAATTTCGCGCGGTTTCGAGATTCTGCGGATATGGCAAGCCGTGCGCGATAACAGTTGATTCGAGCGCGACAATTGGTTTTTTAGCAGCAAGCGCGTCGGAAACTTCTTCGCTGAATTTCAAATTTATCATTTCGCAGATGTTACTTAATCAATTTGCCGATGCGGTTGAGGCGCGGATTAGTCAGACAGCCGAAAAAATTGCCGCCTGATGCGGCGCGGTCGCACGACCAGTAAACGAACATCGCGCGTCCGATGATTAAATCTCGATGCACGACGCTCCAGTAACGGCTGTCCAAACTTCGGTCGCGGCTGTCGCCCATCATAAAATAACTGTCTGCCGGAACGGTGAACGGTTTGCCTTCGGCGGCGTATTTATAATCGCGCGCCCGATATTTTCCGTTAATCGAGTTTTCCGAATAATAAACGCTGTATTTTTGGTCGGGTTCTGCCGTTTCAAATTCTTTGGTGTCGAGTGCCGATTCTTCCTCGCTGCTGTCGCCGATGATACGATGTTCGGGTAAAAGTTTGTCGTTGATGTAAACCTGATTATTGCGAACTTCGACTTTATCGCCGGGCAAACCGATAACGCGCTTGACGAAATTTATCTGATACGGAATGCCGCCTTCGTCTTTAACTTTGCGGGTATTTTCGGGAAATCCGGGATATTTGAAAACGATAATGTCGCCCTGCTGAATTTCGCGCTGCGGAAGAAACGGAATAGGTTTGCCGCCGGGCGCGAAAATGAATTTATTTACCAGCAAATAATCACCGATTAAAATCGTGTTCTGCATCGAACCGGTCGGAACAGTGACGGCTTGTAAAATAAATGTCATTCCGAAAATCGCCATCACTAACGTCACGACGAACGACTCAAAATATTCGCGGGCGGTGGATTTCGGCGGACCGAGCGGTTCCGCATTTACAACTACTTCTTTTTCGTTTTCACTCATATATCAATCAAAAAAAATCTCGTCTGCTCAAGTTCGATGACTCGACGAACAAGTTTATTCTACGTTCTTTTCGTCTGCTTTGTTTAATTTCTTAAGCGCAAGGTTTGCCGCCATCATTTCGGCGGCTTTTATCGAACTGCCTTTGCCCTGGACTTCACCGCTTTCCCAGACGGCTTCGACAAAAAATTTCCGGTCGTGCGGCGGACCGTCGGTTTTTATCACGCTGTAAACAGGCGCGGCGAGCTTCTTTGCCTGTAAAGTTTCCTGAAGCAGCGTTTTATAATCAATCGAAGTTTTCGCTGTCGCGTGCCGAAGTTCTTCGGCGTAAATTCGATTAACAAACGCGCGGGCGGGAATATAGCCGCCGTCGAAAAAAATCGCACCGATAATCGCTTCCAGCGTGTCGGCGAGAAGTGCCTGTTTGCGTCTGCCGCCGGTTTTTTCCTCGCCGCGACCGACGCGCATAAATTTACTTAAACCTAAATTTATGGCGATTTTGGCGAGCGTCGCCGTGCTGACCAGATGATGCTTCATCAAAGTCAAGTCGCCTTCCGACGATTCGGCGTGGCGCGTGTAAAGCTGTTCGGCAACCGCTAAACCCAAAACCGAATCGCCGACGAATTCGAGCGATTCGTTTTGCAGGCGGCGAACTGCCATTTCATCGCCGTTGGGAATCTGTTCGGATGCCCACGAGCGATGAGTGACGGCGCGTTCGAGTAATGCCGGATTTTGAAATTTGTAGCCGAGAAGCTGTTCAAAACTGCCGATATTGATGGGTGCCATAGAATGGACAGTTTAAAAGCATTAGCCAAAAAAAGAAAGTCGGACGCGTAAATTTACACATTCGACTTTCTTTTTATTTTAATGAAATTTTTTATGTGGTCGTCAAACTAGCGAGTTCCTTTCTTTTTGGGAGTCGGTTTTTTCGCTTTTGCTTTCGTCATCGTCGCCGTTGTCTTTTCAGCTTCGGTTGATGCTTCTGCCGGTTTGGTCGTTGTTGACGAGACCGGTTTTGCCGGTGCCGTCGGTGTCGGCTTGGTCGCCGGAGTCGTCGTCGAACCCGATGTCGGCGGAGTCGTTGTGGTTGTTGCCGGTGTTTCTTCCTTGACAGGCGTTACAGCAGTCGCCGGATCAACAAGTGTCTTACTCGCCGCAGTCGCTGCGAAAGTATCTACGTTATCGAGCGTTTTGCCTGTAAAACGATTGGCATACAATTCTTTCAATCTGGTCGAAAGACCATCAACATATTCCTTTTTCTGCTTCGTATCGGCTTTGGCAGATTTGTAAGCTCTGGCATACGCATCGAGCGCGCGGTCGGCATAACCTCGCTGCATCGCTTCAATCGCTAGACTTTCGTCGTTGTCTTTGTCGCCGTTGGCTTTAATTATGTCCTTACGTTTTGGATCTAAAGCGATGATTTCATCTAAATAATTCGCGCCGATTGCCTGATAAAGCAGTGGGTTGTTTTTGAACGGCGAATCATATTGGGCTGATTTGTAAAAATAATTCACGGCTTCTTTTTTCTGAGCCGGATCATTCAACATTGCCAGACCGATACTGTAATTCAAAATGCCGAGCGCGGCACTTTTATTAGCGGCAGCGGAATTAGTTTTTTTACTTAAATTATAAACGCCTACACCGAAATTTTCGGTTTTTTTGCCGGCTTCAATCATTGCGATTGCCTTTTTCGCGTATGTAACAAGGTCGGTATTATAAGTTGACGCTGTTGATTTGGCGATAAGTTCGTCGAAAGCCGCGCTCGCTACCGCGATAGCAATATCAACCGAACCATCGGCATCCGGGTATTTGGCAAGAATCGCTTTTCCGCTCTCAATCGTCTCGCCCGGATTCGCCGGTTTCGCTTTCAGCGAAGCGTTAAATCTGTCGTAAAGTTTTTGTCCGACGGCGGCATCTGCGGATTTTTTTACAAACTCCTTTCGTTCAGGAAGCGCACCTTTGAAATAGTTAACCTGATCGGCGAATGTTAATGCGCCTTTGTCATCTTTACAAGGTTCGTATTTTTGAATATATTCCTCAGCCGCTGCAATAGCGGTTTCAATTTTGGTTAACTCAGGTCCGGCGTAATTGTCCGTGTATTTCTTGTAAAGAGCGGTATTTGCGTCAACATCCTTGCAAACGTCTTGTGCGAGACTCGGCACGGCTGTAACAGCGGCAAAAAGAGTTAGGAAACCTCCCAACGCTAAATTCTTGTATATTTTTTTCATTAAAATATCCTCCAAGCGTGTTGTGTCGTAAAATTTTTCCGGCGAACTTCACAGATCAGCGGAAATGATCCGTGATTTGCGAAACTCTGATGAATCGCTCTAAAAAAGGGTTGCAAGATTTTCAGATTTTTGCAGACTTCTTGCTTTCGCGACTAATCTTTGATGTAAATCATCACGCAAGATTTACTTTTGTGTCAAGCGAAATATTTAAAGAAAGCGCAAGACAGAAGTCGGTCGGCGAAAATCATAAAAAAGCAACCTGGAAATTGAATATTCCAGATTGCTTTAAATTTTCCGCCGGTTCGTTTGTTTTATTCGTTAGGCACAATGCGCGGGCGCGTCGGTTCATCAGACTTTTTCACCTTGACGACGACGGTCGGGAAAAGCTCTGACGGCGGCGATGGTTTATGAACGGGCGTGGATTGAACCGTTTTTCTGACGAGCGGCGCGGCTTCTTTAATTATTGTTTCTTTCGGTGTTTGCACGGCAACGTCGTTGTCTTCCGAATCGTTGTCTTCGTCCGTGTCTAAAGCGGCGGAAGTTTTCGCGCTGACTTTGGTTTGCGGGCGCAGTTCAAGCGGGATTTTTTTGGCGAGCATATTGCCGCCGGCTTCGATAATATTATATCTCAGCGCGTCGTACACTTTCGCGGCAATCGCCGCCGCGTATTTGCCGCGTTCCGCCTGTCCGCGCGTGATGACGATGACGGCGTATTTCGGATTTTCAATCGGCGCGACCGACGCGAAAAGTCCGACCCAACTGCCGCCGCCGATGCACGAGCCGGTTTTTCCGGCGACCGCCAGCGACGAATTCATTCCGCGTCTGGCTGTTCCGTAACTCGCCGCGCCAATCATTCCCGGAATCATTCCCTGCAAACTGTTGTTCGGCAATTTCAATTGATAGCGCATCGCGCCGCGAAAATTCGTGCGTTCAAATTTCGTGCGCGGAATTTGCGGAACGACGATGCGCCCGCCGTTGGAAATTGCCGAAACAAGCACGCCTAATTGCAGCGGCGTAACTTCAAAATCGTCGCCGTGCGAATAAATTCGGGCATTTTCGTTGCCGAAGGGAAGTTTGCCGCCGGTTTCGTTTTTGGCGTTAATTCCGGTCGGCGAACCGAGTCCGAGCATCTGCGCGTAAGCGACCATTTTTTCGCTGCCGAGATTTCTGCCGACCGTTTGAAAATAAGAATTGTTTGAAAATGCAATCGCGTCATCGAGATTCATCGGAAAGCGGCGGTCGCGGATGCTGCCTTCGTTGGTAATCATGTTTTCGTTCAGCGCGGCAACGCCGGTGACGAGTTTGATGGTCGAACACGGTTTGAAACTTTTGCGAATTGCCCAATTCTGATTAACAATTGAAAGAATTTTGCCGGTTTGCGGTTCCATCACGACAATCGTTCCGGCGTGCGTTCCGAGAGCTTCGACGGCGGCACGGCGGACATTCAAATCTTCGCCGTCGGTGTCGTCATTCTTAATATTTTCTATTGTTTCGAGGCGCAAACCGCGTTCAAAAGCGATGCGTCGCGCCTGCGCTTCGCGGGCTAATTGGGCGCGTCGCTGTTGTTCGGCTAACGCTGTCTGGCGGCGAATTTCCTGCGCGGCGCGTTGTTTGGCTTCCTGTTCCGCGCGGCGTTTCTCTGTTTCGGCGTTGCGGGCGTTAAGGCGGTTTCTATCTTCCGCCTGTTTTTTCGGGTCGGCGGGTTTTTGTTTTGAATCGTTTTTAGATTGATTTTTAGTCGTCGTCGGCGGACTTTTTTTCGGGTCGGCGGAACGCTTTCTCGTTTGCGCGGAAAAATTGACCGAAAGGGAAATCAACAGCAGAAAAAAAGCGCAGTAAATTTTTGGTGAACAAGTTGCAGGCGCAAACAACATCGGTAATACCTCTTTAATTTTATTTAATTCGGGAGAGAAAGCCTGTGATGAACGGACGGCAGAAAAAGCCTAATTAAAAATCAATTTAAGTTATGATGTTTATTAAAACGAAATGCCGAAAAATCATCGCGTCAGACGTTCGGAGAGTCGGAAGTTTGTTTGATTCTTAAGAAACCAAATTGAAAACTTCGCGTCTAAAGCTATGTATGAATATAGCACCCGGAATTGTCCGACGGCAAGCATTTAAAGACACATTTATCGTATCGTCAGAAAGATGAAAATTTCCGAAATTATCCGGAGCGCGGCGCAAGTTTTGCAGACCGCCGGAATTGCCGAAGCCGCACGCGAAGCGAAATCGCTGCTCGCGCACGGTTTAAGTAAGGATCAGACTTTTCTCATCGCGCATTCGGAATACGAATTGACGGGCGAAGAAGAAAAACGCTTTCGGGATTTCGTTACGCGGCGCGCCAGCCGCGAGCCTTTTCAATATATCGTCGGCAGGCAGGAATTTTACGGGCTGGATTTCGCGGTTACGGAAGATGTCTTGATTCCGCGTCCCGAAACCGAAATGCTGGTTGAAGCGGCGATTGATGTTTTGCCGCAAAATGCCCGATTTTGCGAAATCGGTGTTGGTTCGGGGTGCATTTCCGTTTCGATTCTCCATAATCTTCAATCGGCGAGCGCGAGCGGTCTTGATATTTCGCAAAAAGCTCTCAATGTGGCGCGGAAAAACGCTGAAACTCATTCGGTCGCAGAACGTCTGGAATTGAAAGTCTCCGATGTTTACGCGAATCTTTCCGCCGAAAAGTTTGATTTGATCGTTTCCAATCCGCCGTATATTCCGCGCGAAGACATCGAAAGTTTACAGCCTGAAGTGCGCGATTTCGAGCCGTTGAATGCTTTGACTGACGGTAAAGACGGGCTCTCGATTGTTCGGCGAATCATTGTCGGCGCACCCGAATTCTTAAAATCAGGCGGTTTTCTTTTGTTGGAAATTGGAATTAATCAGGCATCCGAAGTTGAAAAAATGTTCGATGAACGAATCTGGCGCGAGATCGAAGTTTTTACGGATTTTCAAATGATTCCGCGCATAATCAAAGCGCGAATGAAATGAACAGCGCACGAAAATTGAAAATGTTGCCCTTATCGCCGAATTTCTGTTATATTCTTTAATATCGTAAATTTAACGATTTTTTATCGCAGATACTTCTGCACGAAAGGGAGAACATTTTATGAAACACGAATACGAAAGAGAAGAAGCGGGCGCAACGACGAAGTTGACTTATTTATTGATTGGCGGCGGCATCGGCGCACTTTTGGCTTTGCTTTTTGCTCCGAAATCCGGTCATGAACTGCGTGGCGACATCGCCGACGTAACGCGTAAAGGCGTGGAAAAAGGTAAAGAAACCGCCGCTTTAGTCGGTGAAAAAGCCGGTGATTATTACGAAGTAACACGCGAAAAAGCGGGCGAAATTTATTCGACGGCGCAAACTAAAGCGGGTGATCTTTATTCGACGGCGCAGGATACAGCGGGCGCGATTGCTGAAAAAGCGAAAAGCGCGGTTTCCGGTGCGACAAATCCGTTCTCAGCCGCGCTCGAAGCCGGAAAAGATGCCTATGTTGACGAAAAACGCCGCACGGAAACCAACGCGATTACCGAAGGTCGTCCGAGCTATCCGGTGAAAGACGACAAATCAGCGGACGCGAAGAAAACAAATAACGAAGGTTAAGATAATTTTATGAATGCCAGCGAGCCGATTTTTTGGATAATGATTGCGTCAATCGTCATTGCCATTTGTTTTGTGGTGATGGCGGCGGCTTTGATTTTGATTTGGCTGGTCGTGCGAAAAGTGATTGGCACGGTCGAGCGGCTTGAAGAAAAAGTAAATCCGATAATCGAAAAATTTGATCCGCTGATGGCGCAGGTCAATTTGATGAGCATTCAGGGCAGGGAAATTTCGGCGCAGTTTACCGAGATTTCGACAAATCTTTCGACGGCGACGAAATATTTCAGCGAATCTGCCGGATTAATCCGCGAAGAAGTCGCCGAATTAAAATTGCTCGTCGGCGAAACGGCGATTGTCGCCAAAGATAAAATCGAACTCGTCGGGCGCACGATTGAACGGACGCAGTTGCAGGTGGTGACGACGACCGATTATATCGAAACGAAAATCGTTGAACCGGCAAGAGAAATCGCGGCGGTAATGGCTGGCGTACGCAAAGGCTTGGAAGTTTTATTCGCGCCTTCGCCGAAACAAATTGACCGCGCTTACACCGAGGAAGAAATGTTTATCGGGTAAAATCAGAAGCCCGTGCATCAGCAAGGGCGGATTTATTCGATAAGCGTGTTTCGCTCTTGCTGATGCGCGAGCTTCTGACAAAATAAAAATGGCTTGAGGATTAATCCTCAAGCCATTTTTATTATAATTTGTAAAAAACTAATTGACTTCCGACGGCGTGGTCGTTTGATTCTGACGATTTTGTCGTTTTTCTTCCCAACGCTGTTTTCTTTCCTGCTTCATCTGGTCAAGCTGGTTTTTTTGTTCGATGGTTAAAACTGCCAGAATCGAATCGCGCAATTGATTGCCGTTGGCTTTTATCTGCGTTCGGATTTCGTTAAATCTGGTTTCTTCTTCGGCTGAAATCACGCCGTCGCGTTTTTTCATCATCAGACCGCGCATTTCTTCGCGCTGCGGCTGATTGGAATTTTTGGAATTCTCGAAAATCGCTTTGACCTGTGTTTGCTGAGCGTCCGACAAATTTAATTGTCGAAGCGAGCGCATTAACATCCGGTCGCCGCCGCCGTGTTTGCCGCCGCGCATTCCTCTGCCGCCGCCGCGTTTGCCGCCGAAACCGCGATCACGGCGCATTTCCTGTTTCTGCGTCGTCGAATCGCTGTCCGAAGTCGTGTTAGTGTCCTGCGCCATTGCGAAGGTCGTGAAAGCCGCAACTGCCAAAGCGGAAGTTGCCGCCGCCGAAATTAATTTACGTTTGAATGACATTGATTTTTTACCTCTTAAATTTTTAATAGATTAGCTTTCGCTTTTCGCCTCTTTTGACGCAATATTATCGCGGAAAGTCGAAAGTTTTAAGTAAAGAAATGTAAATCGTAAAAATCGCAAAATTGAACTCAAGTTGAACATTTGTCGTTCGACAAGTAAAATTCAGAATTTGAGTATTGAGATAAACGAATAAACCCAAATGAGATTTTTATCGGAAATAGATTCGCCGAAGGATTTGCGGCAATTGCGCGTCGAGGATTTGCAGGAAGTCGCCGACGAAGTTCGTCAATTCATTCTGGAAACGACTTCGCGCATCGGCGGACACACGGGCGCATCTTTGGGCGCGGTCGAATTGGCGGTGGCGATGCATTACGCGTTCGACACGCCGAAAGACCGTCTGGTTTGGGATGTCGGGCATCAGGCTTACGCGCACAAGATTTTAACCGGCAGGCGCGATCAGATGCACACCATCAAACAATACGGCGGGCTGTCGCCGTTTCTGCGCCGCGACGAATCCGAATATGACACGTTCGGCGCGGGACACGCTTCGACTTCGCTTTCTGCCGCGCTCGGAATGTCGGTGGCGCGAGATAAAATTAAAGAAGATTTTCACGTTTGTGCTTTAATTGGTGATTCGAGTCTGGCGGGCGGAATGGCGATGGAAGCCATTAATCAAGCCGGACATTTGAAATCGCGCCTGATTGTCGTGCTGAATGACAACGATATGTCCATCGCTCCGGCGGTCGGCGCGTTGACCCGCTATTTGAATCGAATCAAAGAAGCGCAAAGTTATCACCGTCTCAAAGAAGAATTCGGCGACACCCTGCAAAGCGTTCCCGGTGTCGGAAACAGTTTGCGAAGTATGGCGAAAACCGTCAAAGACGCGATTGCGGCGGCGGTTCTTCCGGGCGCACTCGTCAACGAACTCGGTTTCAGATATATCGGCTATGTTGACGGACACAACGTCCCGATGCTCGTCCGCGCGCTCGAAGAAGCGAAAAAGATTGACGACGGTCCGGTTATCGTTCACGCTTTGACGACGAAGGGCAAAGGTTTCCCGAACCCCGAAAAAAATTATTACGCATATCACGCGACCGGACCTTACGACATTAAAACCGGCTTGCCGCATAAATCAAACAAAGTCGCGCCGAAAACCTACACGCAGATTTTCGGCGAAACGATGTGCGAATTAATGGCGACGGACGAAAAAATCGTCGCGCTGACCGCTGCAATGCCCGACGGCACAGGCGTTGACCGAATTTTAGAAAAATTTCCCGAACGCGCGTTCGATGTCGGCATTGCCGAACAGCACGCCGTCACGTTCTGCGCGGGAATGGCTTGCGAAGGTTTGAAACCGGTCGCCGCGATTTACTCGACGTTTCTCCAGCGCGGTTTCGACCAGATTATTCACGACGTTTGTTTGCAGAATTTGAACGTCACGTTTGCAATGGATCGCGCCGGAATCGTCGGCGCGGACGGTCCGACGCATCACGGTTTGCAGGACATCGCTTACTTGCGAAGTTATCCGAACATGGTTTTAATGGCTCCGAAAGACGAAGCCGAAATGCGCGATATGCTTCTGACGGCAGTCGAACATCCCGCGCCCGCCGCGATTCGTTATCCGCGCGGCAACGGTTTCGGCGCGGATATTTCCGCGAAACCGAAAGTTTTGGAAATTGGCAAAGCGGAAATTTTGCGCGAATCGAGCGGTGACACGGCGATTATCGCTTACGGTTCGATGGTTTATCCGGCAATGCAGGCGGCAGACAATTTGGAAAAAGACGGCATCGAAGCAACCGTCGTCAACGCGCGTTTCGTCAAACCGCTCGACGCGGAAATGATTCTCGAACTGGCACGAACCAAGCGCGTTATCGTCACGGTCGAAGAAGCGTATCTCGCAGGCGGTTTCGGTTCGGCGGTGATGGAGCTTTTGGAAGAAAACAACTTGCTTGATAAAGTTAAAGTCGTGCGAATGGGCGTTCCCGATAAAATAATTACGCACGGCGACCCGAAACTTCTGCTGGCGCAATACGGCTTGGACGCGGACGGAATTTATCAAAAAGTCAAAGAAGCAATCGAGAATTTGGATGAACGACAAACCGGACGCAAGCATCTGAAATTAGCCTGAGAATATTTACAGTTAAATCGAAATGGAAAATCAAAAAAATAATTCTAATCTGCCTTTATTAATCATCGGCGCGGTGTTATTGGTCGCAATTTTGGGCGGCTGGTGGCTTTATTCTTCGAGTTCCAAAACACCGGTGGCAAATAAATCGAATACTAATACCGGTTCAAATAAAAAGGCGGACGACGCGGCGGCGGCATTGGCACTTTATCAGAGCGCACCGGTCGGAGCGCAGCCGGCGAATCAACTCGGCGCATCAACTCTGCCGGTGACGGTCGAAGAATTTGCCGATTATCAATGTCCGACGTGTGCCGCTGTTCATACGAAAATGAAGGAAATAAATTCGCTCTACAGCGGGCGCATAAAATTTATTTACCGCAGTTTTCCCTTGACGCAGATTCACAAAAACGCTTACGACGCCGCGACTGCCGCCGAAGCCGCCGGATTGCAGAACAAATATTGGGCGATGCAGGATCAGCTTTTTACCAATCAGCAGGCGTGGTCAAACACAGACCCTAATCAGGTCAGCAAACAGTTTGACGAATACGCGCAAAAAATCGGTCTGGACACAGCGAAATTTCAAACCGATATGCTCGGCTTGCAAACGAGAAAACGGGTTGACGACGATCTGGCGAGAGGACGCGCACTTCAAATCAGCGGAACGCCGACCGTTTACATCAACGGCGTTAAATTAGCTTTCGAGCAGATGGATGTCAGCCAGATGCGCCAGATTATCGAAACCGAATTGATCAAAGCGAACGCGGCTAATCAGCCGAATCAACCTGCTCCGGCAAACGCTGCTAATCAAACTGCGAACACTTCAACTGATAATTCCGCCAATAAATAATGAACG
This sequence comes from Pyrinomonadaceae bacterium, assembly GCA_963761145.1. Classification (GTDB taxonomy): domain Bacteria; phylum Acidobacteriota; class Blastocatellia; order Pyrinomonadales; family Pyrinomonadaceae. The sequence continues at coordinate 555,170 of CAVXFU010000007.1, read as the reverse complement.
TTAAATCAGAAAATATAACCGACCAGTCGACAAACGCCGTTGCTATACTTCCATTGCTCGCGGCAGTCGTCGCGCTGGTCGGTGTCGCCGACGCGATTTATTTGACGATTCATCATTACACCGGTGAAAAAGTTCCGTGCAGCATCGTTGCGGGCTGCGAACAGGTTTTGACCAGTTCATACGCGGAAATCGCCGGCATTCCGTTAGCAATTTTCGGCGCGGCAGCTTATTTCGCCGCCTTTTCACTGGCAATTCTGGCGGCTTTCGGCAACCGTAAAATGTGGATGCTGTTTGGTGTTCAGGTTACGCTAATGGCGATTTTTACTGTTTGGCTGATTTATCTTCAAGCCTTCGTTATCGAAGCTTTCTGCCAATTCTGTTTAATTTCCGCCGCGACTACTTTTACCCTGTTCATTTTTTTTCTCATCTCAAAATCTTCACGTCTCCGCTAATTTCATCTGTTCGCAGCCTTTGCATCTGAAATTAACAATCGAACGAATAAAATGAATGTCAGGTTAATTATATGACCTGCGTTTATTGATTTTTGAAACGAATAACTTACAGCGCACGGTGTTCTGATAATTTTCATCATAAACAATTCCACGATTGCTCAAGTCTTTTGCAAAATCGGCGAGATGTGTTGAAATGGAATAGCACAAAAGCAAGTAGAAGGAATTGGAAAATTGTGGCTCAAGTTATTCTAAAACGCATTGCCGATGGCGATAAATCAGCCGTTCAGGACTGCCTGAATCATTACGGCGGCTTGGTTTGGTCGCTGGCGCGGCGAATGTCGCCGAACACGGACGAAGCCGAAGACGCAGTGCAGGAAATCTTTATAGACGTTTGGAAAAACGCCGCGCGATTTGATGAAACTCAATCGTCGGAAACAACGTTTATTGCGATGATCGCGCGGCGGCGGTTGATTGATCGCCTGAGAAAAATCAATCGGCAGCCGAGCGTGGGTTCGCTCGAAGATATTTTGGTCGAACCCGTGAACAGCAAAGATGCGAATTTGCAGCTTTGCGTCGAAGCCAAAGAAGCCGCTGAAGCGATGAAGCATTTGCGTCCCGAACAACGGCAGATTTTGCATCTTTCAATTGTGCAGGGCTTTTCGCATCAGGAAATTTCCGATGCGCTGAAGATGCCGCTCGGCACAGTCAAAACACACGCCAGACGCGGTTTGATTCAGGTTCGAGAGTTTTTAGGATTAGATTCTGATTTTAATAAGGAGGCAACAGTATGACGAATTTGCAACCAGACAAACTGCTTGAACTCCTTGCCGACCAAACTCTGTTCGGTTTGAGCGCAAAAGAACGGATGGAACTTGAGGAATTAAAAAAACAGTTTCCCGACTGGGAAGAAGACGTATCGCTCGAACTGGCGGCGGCGGCTATCGGGTTGTCAAATCTGGATATTGAGGATGATTTGCCGGCTAGTCTTCGCTCGAAAATTTTCGCTGACGCAGATGGTTTTTTCACGCAATCGGAACATTCGCAGGAAATTATAAATTCAAATGTGCCGGTATTTGAGAGCATTGCCAATCGTTTTGAACCCGAACCCGTGCGTCAACCGATCTGGCAGTGGCTCGGTTGGGCATTTGCGGCGGCAGCGTGTGTCGCGCTGGCGTTTACTTTATGGACGACCAGTTCGCGTCAACAGCCGGAAGTTGTAAAAATTCCGTCGGTCAATCAAACTCCACCTCCGCAATTATCCGCCGAACAGGAACGCGCCCGGCTTCTGACAACGGCGAGCGACGCAGTAAAAATTTCGCTGACAGATCCGAAAAACGCGAAAGAAATTGTCGGCGAAATGGTCTGGAGCAACTCGATGCAGAAAGGTTACGCGCGTTTCAACCGGTTGCCCGTCAACGATACTTCTAAAGAAACGTATCAACTTTGGATTGTTGACGAAACTCAAAATCCGAAAACTCCGGTCAGCGGCGGCGTTTTCAATATTTCCAAAACCGGCGAAGTTATCATTCCGATTGACCCGCAACTGACGATTAAAAAACCGGCGGCAATCGCCGTGACAGCGGAAAAACCCGGCGGTGTAGTCGTGTCGGCACAGGAAAAAGTCGTCGCGTTCGCCAAAATTTAAGACGGATTAAAATTACAAAAGAAGCGCAGTATAAATTTCTATACTGCGCTTCTTCTGTGTTTAAAAGAAAATGCGCGGCAAATTTCGCCGCGCGGCAGGGATAATTGAAGGGAATAATGGCGGAAAGTCGCGCTCAGAATTAACGGAGCGAAACGGCAGGGGGATAATGGAATGAGCCGTAAGTTTTCAAAATATTTGTGTCAAAATGTTTTCGTGCGCCGCAATTCAAACAAGCGCGATATGAATCGTCTCCAATGGTAAACGGACGACTGATTTGTTTATGCCAGCAGCCGAAAAGTTTTCCGAAAAGACCAATTTTGCTGCCAAATTCTCGGTCGGTTTGATAAACGATTAAATCTGCCGATTTGTTCCGCTGTAACATTGCCTGCATAATTTTTTTTCCTCGCATTTAATTGCAATGCGTGTCCGAAATTTTTAGACGCACGGCGAAAAGAGTTTTGCAATTTATTTGATAAAGGTCGGCGAAATTAATTCGCCTCGCTTTCAAAAACTTCAAATTCTTATAATCCGAAAATCATTCTCAACTTTTTTTAATTCATTCTGTCCGTTAAACTCATCTGTATAAATTACGGAGAAATTATCAAATGAAAAATCTGCTGGTTAAATTTTTGCTTTCAGCAATCGTCACTTTCGCGTTCGTCAACGCGGCTCGGGCTTGGGATGACACGGGACACAAACTTTCGGCTTATATCGCGTGGGAACAAATGACTCCGCAGGCGCGTGAGAAGGCGATAAAGATTTTGCTCGCCGCGCCGGAAGATTCGGATTTGAGCGTGTTTTACTTACAGGATTCGCGTTCGACCGCCGCGAAACAGCGCGAACTTTTTATGATTGCGGCGACTTGGGCGGACATCGTGCGCGACAAGAAATTTGCCAATCGTTTCGCTAAATATCATCACGGCAACTGGCATTATCTCGACACGTTCTGGCGCGAGGACGAAAACGGCAAGGTTCAACTTGTTCCTGAATTAAAATCCGACGAGCAAAACGCGCTCGAACGGCTGTTCGCTTTTGATAAAACTCTGCGCGACGCGGCGGTTTCGGATGCTGATAAAGCGATTGCGCTCGCTTGGATTCTGCATCTCGGCGGCGATATTCATCAGCCCTTGCACGATTCGGGACGCGTGACGAAGTATGATCCGAAAGGCGATCAGGGCGGAAATCTTTTCAGCTTGTCACCCAAGGGCGCGACGGGCGACGACCGTTTGAATCTGCACTGGTTCTGGGATTCGATCATCGGGCGCAACATTCCGCGCGTCAACGATGCGTGCGACTCGGATTATCTGCCGCCAATCGCGCAGGAAATTATGAAAAAATATCCGGCGGCAAAAATGCAAAACAAACTCGAACCCGGCAAATTTGACGTGTGGCAAAAGGAAGGTTTCCAAATCGCTTCGACGAAACTTTACCCGGCAAGTTTAAAATTCGGCGAAGCACCGTCGAATGAATACAAAAAAATGGCATTTGATATCGCTGAAGAGCAAATTGCGCTCGCCGGTTATCGCTTGGGCGCAATGCTCAACGAAATTTTCGGCAAATAAATTGTTTTACAAAACGTCAACGACAAAATTGAGCCTCGATTGATGAATAACGCAGCTTGTTCATTAATCGAGGCTCGGCTAAATGAGAAATTTGCCGGTGATAAATCATTATTCGGCACCGTTAATCAACTTCAGACATTTGCTGGCGAGTTCCAATAACGGGAAAATCCACATCCATATATTAAGGCACAAAAGCGTTCGGAACGGGTTTATCGGTTGCCGCGCCAAACGTCACGCCCGTAAAGCCCGCCGTGCTTTGCTGTAAATACCAATTTCCGCCGCGAAAAACGGCGACATCGGCTTTGCCGTCGCCGTCGTAATCCGCCGCGACCGGCAAATCGCCGGTTTGTCCGAATAGTGTGCCGGCAAAGCCCGATGTGCTTTGCTGTAAATACCACGCGCCGCTTGACGGACGGAAAACGGCGACATCGGTTTTGCCGTCGCCGTCAAAGTCAGCAGGAACGGGTTCATCCGTCGCCGCGCCGAATGCGATGCCGGTAAAGCCGAGCGAACTGCGCTGAAGATACCAAACGCCGCTTCTGAAAACGGCGATGTCCGCTTTTCCGTCGCCGTCATAATCCGCCGGAAGCGGCACGTCGCCCGATTGACCGAAAGCGAAGCTCGTCGTTTGATTCGTTGCCAGATTATAGACATACCAGCCGCCGTTTGACGGGCGAAAAACGGCTATCTCGGCTTTGCCGTCGCCGTCGAAATCGGCGGGAACGGGCGTGTCGGTCGCCGCACCGAAACTGATGCCGAGAAAACCCGAATTGCTTCTTTGCAGATACCAGGTTCCGTCCCGATAAACAGCGATGTCGGTTTTCCCGTCGCCGTCGTAATCGGCGGGCGCAATTTTATCGGTTGATAAACCGAAGGAAACGCTCGTGAATCCGGCGTTCGATTGCAGCAGATACCACGTGCCGTTTGACGGTCGGAAAACCGAAACGTCAGCTTTCCCATCGCCATCGAAATCGAACAAATTTTTGGCAGAAGCCGTGACGCCTGCCCAGAAACCGCTTTGCAGATTGTATGTGCCGTCCGTCGAAGTTTGTCCGGCGAACGCCTGACCGATTGTGCTGACCAGAGAAAAATTGCCGCTGGTCGTCAAACCGCCGCCGAAGGACGCAGTTTCCTGCTCGGAATAAACGGGCGCGATGCCGCCGACCCATTCGGGCGCGGCTCCTGCCGTGATTGGAATTTGCGAAATCGTGCCGCTGCCGTCCGCCGCAATTTTATAAATTCCGGCGACGCCGTTGAGTTTGGCGGCGTTGATAATCGTCTGGTTATCTTTCGTCCAAATCAAACTGTAGCTGAAGCCTTCACCAAACGGCTGTGTGAAAGTCGTTAGCTGCGTGCGGCTTGAGCCATCAGCGTTAATTTTAAACAAATTGGTGAAAAAATACGGTTCGGCGCGAGTTGTCGGATACGCCGCGAAAGCGATTTTCATACCGTCGTTTGACCATGACGGACTTAAATCGCGTCCGATTGTATTGGGAATTTTCTGGCGGTTCTGCAAAGTGTCGTAATCGAGCGTGTAAAGTCCGCCATCGGCGTTATCGAGAAAATTCTGCACGAGAAGTAGATTGTCGCTGCCGCGCACGCTCGGATGTCCCGCACCGCGAATCGGGTCGAGATTCGGGATGTTAACGCAGACTTTATTCGTTCCGTCGCGATTCATCTCGCAGAGCCCCGCGCCGTCGTTGAAAACGACTTGTCTGCCGTCGCGGTTGGTTTCGGGCGAAAAAAAATGCCCCGACGAAGGCTGAAAATTAAATGTCATCTGCGTTTCGGTGCGCCGCGCCAAATCACGAATCCACCATTCGGGCGCAATGCTGAACGGCGAACAAAGCGAACTGCTGCTAAACCGCTTAAACATCAAATAGCGTCCGTCGGGCGAAATTCGCGGGTGATGTCCCTGCGCGATAAAACGGTCGTTCGAGCCGTCCTGCCCGACCGCCCAAATCGCGCCCGAACTGCAATTTTCTCCCACGTTCGCCGCGCGGCTGTAAATCAGCTCGCCGGGTTTTAAGATTTGCGCCGAAGCGTCCTGTGCGAGCCAGACAAACGCCGTTAAGAGAATTACCAGCGGCAGCAATATTAAATTGTTCTTTCGAGTTTTCATTATTCAATTTCTCCGTTCGCGTCTTCGGCGATTTCTAAAATATGTAAATAAAAAATTCGCTCGAGCCGCCGTTAGTCGTCGTATCGTCAATCTCCAGCGTCGTCGCGTTCGGATAACTCCTTAAAGAAACGGTGTCATTGAAGCCGGTCAGCGAAATGAAGCGATTATTGACCGGAAAGCCGAAATTGACTTGAACGGTATCGGAAGGACCAATCGTGCCAATGGTGATTCCGCAATTTGGCGCGGAAGGCAGCGCGATGCCGCTAAAACACCTGACGATTAGTGCCGTCGGCGGATTGGGATTGGGAAATACGGGGCGCGTAACGCGAACGAGTGCCATTGCTTTGACCGCGCCGCCCGCAGTGCTTAGTTGCCGGATGTCGCCATCGAGATAAAAGCCGCCGTTAAGTCTAAATTCGCCGTCATTAACCACGTTCAAACGCGGATAGCTCGATGCCGAAACATTTCCGAGAGAAAGCGCGTTGGTTGCGGTCGTCGCGTTCGTCGCATTAACGGCGTTTTGCGCGTTCGTCGCATTGTCAGCACTCGTCGCCGTATTCGCCCGCACTGCAAACGGCACGACCGTCAATTGCTGGCGCGGTCCCAAGATTGTGAAAGCGTTCGGGCTTCCGGCGGGCTTGACGCCGATTTCGATAAAAACAGCGTTCGGATTATTAAAAGCCGCCGCGCCGAAATCGAGCGTGACGCTGAACACGCCGTTAATCAAAGCCGTGTTCGGACGCGCAGCGAGCGAACCGATTTGCGTGCCGCCCGTAATCGCGTTGAAAAGCCGAAACTGCAAATCGTAACTGCCGTTCGCCGGATTTGCGCCGTCGTTCAATCGCCCCTGAAAGTTAAAACCCGTTCCCTGCGCTGCCGCTGCTGCTGGAATCAGTAGGGCGAACGCGATAATTAAAAATAATTTTTTCATATTCATTTTTGTTTTTTTTGATTTCAGCCGAAAATATTTGATCTGCGGCTGATTTTTACCTTCAACTATTAACGCGACGCGAGAACGAAAAAAGGCTGAATATATTTTTGTTAATTTTGATCTTTTGAATAATAAGCTGACCTGAAACGCACAGCAGGCATTTTTGTTAACCATCAATAGCGCGGAATATAATCGGAACATTCTCAACAAAAATCGAAAGTGATAACCGACTAAAACGCGCTTCAAAATCTTTATAAAGTCCTGCGAAGGCGTTTTCGCCCTCTGTTTATGTATGTTGAAGATTTTGATCGGTTGAACGGTTTTCTCGCGTAGATATTTGGCGGCGACTTTGGTTGTCGAATAAATTCGGAGATGGCAACAGATATTTTCCAATAGAATGAAACCATCCAAAACAATCCGCAAATTTTGGTAAATTTGCGGATTGTTTTCTTTAGGAAATTTGTTTTCTTTTAAGGCACGAAAGCATTCGGAATAGGCAAATCGGTCGCCGCGCCGAACGCGATGCCGGTAAATCCAGCCGTGCTTCGCTGCAAATACCACGTTCCGTTTCTAAAAACTGCAACATCGGCTTTGCCGTCGCCGTCGTAATCAGCAGGCGCGGGCAAATCAGTTCCTACGCCGAAAGCCATTCCCGTAAAACCCGCCGTCGTTTGCTGTAAATACCACACGCCGTTTGACGGACGGAAAACTGCAATGTCCGCCTTGCCGTCGCCGTCGTAATCAGCCGGAACGGGTTTATCCGCCGCGTCGCCGAACAAAACACCCGTAAAACCGAGCGAACTGCGCTGGAGATACCATATTCCGGCGCGGTTGACCGCAATGTCCCATTTGCCGTCGCCGTCGTAATCAGCCGCGACGGGTTTGTCGCCCGTTTGTCCGAACAGAACGCCGGTGAATTGATTGTCGGTTAAGTTCAGAATATACCAGGTGCCGTTTGACGGACGAAATACGGCGAGTTCCGATTTGCCGTCGCCGGTGTAATCGGCGGGCGCGGGAATATCGCCTTCCGCGCCGAAAGCCACACCGGTAAAGCCGAGCGTCGAGCGTAGCAGATACCAGGTTCCGCCGCGATAAACGGCTAAATCGGTTTTACCGTCGCCGTCGAAATCGGCGGGCGTGATGCGGTCGCCGTTCTGTCCGAATGCCGTGCCGGTGAAACCGGCGGTAGATCGCTGAAGATACCAGGTGCCGTTTGACGGGCGAAACACTGAAACGTCGGCTTTGCCGTCGCCGTCGAAATCGAATCGCGTTTTAGGTGAAGTCGTCACGCCAGCCCAAAAACCGCTTTCAAAATTATATGCGCCGCCGGTCGAAGTTTGTCCGGCAAAAGCTTGTCCGAGGGTGTCCACAAGCGTGTAATTTGCGCCGCTCGTCGCGCCGCCGCCGAATGAGCCGACCTGCTGTTCGACGCGGACGGGAACAATTCCGCCCACCCAATCGGGCGCATTTCCGGCGGTGACGGGAATTTGCGTTATTGCGCCGCTGCCGTCGGCGGCGATGCGATAAATTCCTGCGACACCGTTAATGCGGGCAGCGTTGAAAATAAACTCGTTGCCGATGCTGTTATTTGTCCATACCAGACTATGATGTGAAACCTTCATTTGATAAATTCCGGCGAATTGGTGAACGTCAGTCTGGTTTTATTCGAGCCGTCGGGGTTGATTTTGAACAGATCGCCAAAGAAATACGGATTGCTGCGATTAAGCGAGGTCACACCGTAAGCGATGGTTTGCCCGCCGTTTGACCACGAAGGGCTTCTATCGTATCGGTTCGTGTTGGGAATTTTTACCGCGTTCGTCAAATTGTAATTAAAGGTGTAAAAACCGTCCAATCCTTGTCCCGCTCCGTTTCGGCTTGCCGCAACGCCCAAAAAGTCGCCGCCGCGCACATTAGGATAGGTAAAATCAATGCTTCCGTTAAAACCGATGGTGCTGCAAAAGCGATTTGTCCCGTCCATATTAATCCGGCAGACGGTGCCTGCGGAATCAAAAATAATTTGATTGTCGGCGCGATTGGTTTCGGGCGTAAAGAAGGTCGAAAAACTTTGGTTGCTGGCTGTTGTAACCTGCGATTCTCTGCCGGTTGCCAGTTCCCGAACCCAAACCTGCGCCGTCGAAAACGGCTGACAAAATCCATCGAAAGAACCGCGATTGAACATTATAAAACGTCCGTCGGGCGAAATGCGCGGATGGCTGGCGCTGGCGAACAAAAGCCGGTCGTTCGAGCCGTCCTGACCGACTGCCCAAACTGTCGTGCTGGTGCAATCTGTGGAACCGGCTGTAAAGGTGCGGCTGTAAATTATTTCGCCGGGCTTCAGAATTATCTGCGCTCGCGCGACGATGGGCGCGAGCCAGATTAACGCCGCCGCAAAAAGCGTTGCCGCCAGGATTGTCGTAAATTTAGCTTTTCGAGCTTTCATAATTTATTTCTCCAGCCGATTTTTTAAATGATTCGCCGATCAAAAAATGATTATCATAAATGCGTTACTTGTGTAGCTGTTAAAACTTACGTCCGTGCGGAAGGTTCGGATATTTACAACATTTCCACCGCCAAATCCATTAATGTCGAAGCCCGCCGCGATATTCACATTGTCCCCAACTGTGGGCGTAATCGAAATAAAGCGGTCGTCAACTCTAAATCCGAAATTGACATTATACTGACCGGTTCCAACAAATACGGGAAGAAATCCGCAGTTTCCGGTGGTCGAGTTTAGAATGCCGTTGTAACAGCGAATTATTGAGCCGTTGGCGTTAACGTAAACCATTGCCTTGATTAAACCGTTGCCGCTGGCAGGTTGTCTGGCATCGTTGGTCAACAGCAAGCCGGTCGCCAGCACATTGCCCTGATTGGCAAAATCGAGCCGCGCGTAATTGTTAGCTGCAACTCCGCCGAGATTCAGCGCGTTGTTGGCGGTCGTCGCCGTTACCGCATTCACGTTTGTTAATTGCGAGCCGTTGCCGTTCGTCTGCAAGTAATTTCCCGCCGCCACGCCGCCAAGCGACAAGGAGTTTGCGGCAGTTGTTGCGTTTGTCGCATTGACCGAATTTTGCGCGTTAACGGCATTGTCCGCATTCATCGCATTCGCCGCCCGCACCGCAAACGGCACGATCGTTAATTGCTGGCGCGGTCCCAAGATTGTGAAAGCGTTCGGCGAACCGTTCGGCTTGACCGAGATTTCGATAAAAACGCTGTTCGGATTGTTAAAAGCCGCCGCGCCAAAATCGAGCGTGACGCTAAACACGCCGTTTATCAAAGTCGTGTTCGGACGCGCAACCACCGCGCCGATTTGCGTGCCGCCCGCGATTGCGTCATACAGGCGAAACTGTAAATCGTAACTGCCGTTCGCCGGATTCGTGCCGTCATTCAAACGACCTTGAAAGTTAAAGCCCGTGCCTTGTGCCAAAGCTGTGCCTGCCGTCAAAACGGCGAACAGGAAACTGACAAAAATTAATTGCAAAATAGATTTTCCCGACATCATATTTCTCACCTCAAAGTTATGTCTAAAATTGAACTGTTCAATTTTTGCGCATCACGGGCGGAAATATAACTGCGAATATATGCGGGTAGAGAGAAAATCGAAAAGATGTTTTTTCAGACTATCTGTTCGCGCAGGGCTTTGGCGACGGCTTCAGATTTCGAGTGAACCTGGAGCTTTTCATAGACGTTGCGGAGATGAAAGGAAACCGTGTGAATGCTGATGTCGAGCTGGTATGCGGCGGTTTTGTAGCTGTGTCCTTCCGTGAGCATTTTGAGCAATTCCTTTTCCTGCGGTGTCAGATGATAAGCGGCGTTTTTCGGCGGCGTGAAATTTTGGAACAAAGTGATGACGCGCCGCGCTACTTCCGGCGACATCGGTGCGCCGCCCGCGCGGACTTCGCGCAGCGATTCGAGCAGACGCGCGGGCTGCGTGTTTTTAAGCAGATAACCGATTGCTCCGACGCATAATGCGGCGAAAATCCGCTCGTCGTCGTCGTAAACCGTTAGCGCAAGACACGGCAAATCTGGAAACTGCTCGCGCAAAATTTTAATGCCCGCAATGCCGTCCATTCCCGGCAAGCCGATGTCGGTCAAAACGACGTCGGGCAGTTCGCGGCTCAAATTCTCAATCGCGTCTTCCATCGAGCGAAAGCGTCCGACGCATAAAAAGCCGTTCGTGCCGTTGATCAGCATCGCCAGACCTTCACGCACTTCGCGCAAATCTTCTATAATGGCGACTTTGATGATTGTCGTCGGTTGATTTTCTGTAATATTCAAAATTATTTATCCAGCGTCAACCGAGTGTAGATTAAATAGTCCGGTTTGTCGCCCTGCCAGTTTATGCAGGAAAGGAGAATTAACGCCAGGACCACACAGCGGATTTCAGTTTGAGGCGCAAGACGATTTTCGTTCCCGCGCCGGTCGCCGAATCAATTTCAAGTTGTCCGCCGCAGTCTTGCGCGCGTTTTTTGATGCTCGGCAAACCGTTGCCGTCATATTCCCGCGTTTGGTCAAATCCTGTGCCGTCGTCCTCGATTTGCAAAATTAATTCATTGTCCGCCAATCTGAAATTAATTTCGACGGCGGCAGCAGTTGAATGACGCACGATGTTGTTGACGGATTCTTTAAATATCAAATAAATATTGCGCCGGATGTTGGCATCGAGCTTCAAATCAACGGCGGGCGCAGGCGCGTCAAATATAAGCTGGATGGCGCAGCGTTCCAAAATTTCTTCGGCGTACTGCCGCATTCGGCGCGTCAGTCCGATCAGACTGTCCTTTTTCGGATTGATCGCCCAGACAATATCGCCCATCGCCGAAACCGATTCGCGCGAAATCTCGGCGACCGAGCCGAGCAGATTCTCTTTGCCATTTGAGCCGTCAACGTCGAAGTTTTTCCCTAATCGCTGCTGCGCGACCTCGCTCAGAATAGCGATCTTCGTCAAGTTCGCGCCGATGTCGTCGTGCAGATCGGTGGCGATGCGCGTCCGCATATTGGCGACTTCGAGCAGACGCGATAACCTGAATCGATAAAAACCGTAAATCACGAATGCCGTCAAACCCAACAGCGCGGCGACGAACCACCAGCGTTGCCAGACGGGTGCGGCGATGCGAAACGATACGGTCGCGGGCTGACTGTAAATTCGGTCAGCGGTTTGGGCGCGAACTTCAAATTGATACGCGCCCGCCGCGAGATTGGCAAAATTCACGGTCCGTTCCGCCGTCTGCGTCCAATCCGAATCGCCGAAACGATATTCGTATTTCAAACGCTCGCCTAAACTTGCCCCTAAACCGAGAAACTCAACCGCGACCTGTCGCTGGTCAGAATCGAGTTCGAGCGGCGCGATTCGCTTTTCGCCTAAAATCGAAACGGCTTGCGCGACACCGGACACGCGCAGTCCGGTAATCAAAACATTCGGCGGCTGACGCTGCCGTTCCGGTTCGGGAACAAGTCTGGCTAAACCGACAGTCGTTCCGAACCAGAGATTGTTTCGGCGGTCGCGGTAAGCGATTTGGACATCGCTGTTCGGCAAGCCGTCGGCAATCGTGAAATTTTCTACCTGTTCCGTTTCGGGATTTAACCTGTCCAAACCGCGTCCCGTGCCGACGTAGATTCTGCCGAAAGCGTCTTCGGTGACGCACGAAACGCCGATGCTCGAAAGTCCTTCGGCGGGCGTAAATTGCTTGAAATTTAATCGCTCGGCGTTCACATCGTCAAGCCGCAGCAAACCCGTCGCAGTGTCGGCGATCCAAAGTTTGCCCTTGCCGTCAACAAACAAATCGCGCATCCAGCCCGCGAGCAGTTTATTTTCACTTTGCGGGAAGATTTTAAATTGACCGTCGCGGTAACGAATCAATGCCGCGTTGTTTGTATCCGTTCCCGTTCCAATCCAGAGATTGCCCGCATTATCTTCGACAAATGCCGTTGCGATGCGATATTTGCCGATTCCTAATTCCGTCGTCAGATTTTGCCAGATATTTGTTGCCCGCTGCCATCGCCACAATTCATAAACATTGCCGAGCGTCGCAATCCAAAAATCGCCGCGCGAATCTTCGTAAAAACGAAAAACCTCGGTTGGTTTCGTGCCGACGACGATTTTCTGCGCGGTGGATTTCGATAAATCGGCAAACCGTGCCGTTTTGGGAAAATGATAAAGCCCATCGCCGTCGGGAAACCACCAATCACCGGCACGATCTTGCCAGACGGTTTGTTTCCAGCCCCAACCCGAATAATTGTTCTTCTGGGGAAAATCCGGTTTAATCAGCTCGAATCGCTCGCCGTCAAAACGGCTGATGTGGCGCGATATGCCGGTATTGAAGCTGACAAAAAGCTCGCCCGCCGCCGATTCAAAAATCGAATTCGGACTCGGTGCGCCCATTCCGTCCGCTTCTCCGTAAGTCGTGAAACCGTAGCGCACCCATTTCTTCGCGCCGCATTTGCTTCCGACCCAGAGATTCGTGTCTTTATCTTCGGTGACGCTCCAAACATCGCTGTCGCACAAGTCATTTTTCGCCGTGTAAGTTCTGCAAACCGACGTTTCGCCCGCTTGCCATTCACACAAACCGCCCGTCGTGGCGACCCAAAATTTCCCGTCGCTCGACTCGAATAAATCCGTCACCCAATCGTTGGGCAAACCTTCTTTTTCCCGGTAATGCCGCTCGACAATCGGACGGTTTTTCTGCGGCTCGGCGACCAGAAGCACTAATCCCGCAACTGTATTCGGACGCAGCCCGACCCATAGGCGACCATTTTTATCTTCGTGGATAACGGAGACGATAGTGTTCGGAAAGCCGTCGGCGATACCGAAATGTTCCATCACGCCGTCGGGCAGAATCCGAAACAAACCGCTGTTCGATGTGCCAATCCATAACGCGCCGCGCCGATCTTTGGCAATTGCCGTGATGCCGAGCCGCTCTTCGTCGCCGCTCGACTGCTCATCCAGATTTATAAACACAAGTTTTGTCTGCCCGTCCGTTTCCGTCAATTGATAAAGTCCGTCGCTCGTGCCGACGAAAATACGCCCGCTTTCGTCTTCAAACAAAGCGGTGACTTCTTTAGCGCGTTCATTCTCTGGACGATAAACGGTGAAAAGCGATTTGTCGGGATTTTGGTTTTTCTTCGAAGCATCAAACGGCAAACGAATTTCGCTCGGATTCATTCGGGCGAGTCCGCCGCTCGTGGCGATGTAAATCGCGCCGTCTTTGGTTTCGAGAAAATCGTTGGCGTGACGGTCGGGTAAACCATCAGCGACGGTGAAATTTGTAAAGGCGTAACCGTCGAAACGCGAAACGCCTTCCTGCGTGCAGAACCATAAAAAACCGCGCGAATCCTGTTTGATTTTATAAGCCGTGTCGCGCAGCAAGCCGTCGGCGACCGTATAAGTTTTTATCGGCAGACGTTCAGCTTTTAGAATTGAAGGAAAAAACAAAGAGAGCGCAAAGCAGACGAGCATTGCAAATTGCCGATGACCGAGTTGTTTTCGAGCCGTATCGAAAAACATTTGCGCCTTTCCTCTAAAATTATCAAGCGCATTATGTCATTTGATTTTGCGGTTGACAAGAAAATTTTCGTCCATTGTTCCGAAGTTACTGTTTTAGCCGTGAAAACGTCTGATTGAAATTCAGCACGGCTGCCTTTTCATAAATAGATTTTCAAATCGAACTTGATTGCCCAAAGCCTTCGCCGCGTTGATGCGTCCGCCGCTTTCGACCTTGTCATTGAGCGCGTTAATTTTATTGGTTATGTTTGACCTTATTTGTCCGCCTTTTCTGCGATTATAGGTGGAAGGCGAAATTTCGCCGCGAAAATTTTTGTAAATCGAGGATAAAAATAATGCGTAAATTTTTAAATGTGACGACGGCGATTGTCGCGCTGGTTGTTTTGATAGCGATAACGGCTTTTTCAGTAGTGGCGGCGGACACGCCTTTGTGGACGATGGACGGTGCGAAATGGTATGCGACGATGGAATCGGGCAGCGTGATGGTCGGGACGAAAACCGGTGTGACGATGGTTGACGGCGCGAGCGGCAAACAAATTTGGGCGCGAAACGATCTGGGCGAAATCAAGGAAGATGAATATACCGAGCTTTCAGGAACGCCGCTGATTCTTTTCGCCGATAATTCGGGTTGGGCGCAGCGCAAAACTAAGCTGACCGCTGTTGACACTCTGACCGGCACGACCATTTGGGCGACCGAGAAGATGTATGGCTACACGGCGGAAATTCTGCCGATTTACGAAAAAGATATGCTCGTCTTTTTGACGATTAAAGATAATCGTATCAACAAGGACAAACCGGATATTTACGCGCTCAAGATGTCCACGGGCGATCTTTTATGGCAGAACGAATACACCGAAAAAGTTGATCTTTACGGCATCGAAAAGAAAAAACGCGGCGGCGCGAGCGCGATGCTTTTAGGTTCGGGCGGCGGCGCGAGCAATCGGTTCGATTTGAAGGGCGAAAATCCGCCGACGTTCGATGGCGATTCGATTTATATGACTTACGCCGGTCTGCATCGCTACAACGTCGCTGACGGCAAATTAGTTTGGAAAACTCTCTATGATGTCACCGACGGTTCGCTCAAAAATACGAACGGTCAGGCAATTATTGACGGCAATATGATTTACACTTCGGCGCAGGGAATTATCCGCGCGATTGACAAAAATTCCGGCACAGTCAAATGGACGACGAAGGATTTCGGCAAAGGCGGAATTGCCGAAATGCAGCTTCACGACAACGTGGTTTACGGCAGAATGGGCGGACAATTTTTCAGCGCGAAGAAAGGCGAATGGCAGCGAAAGTCGCCGATTGGCGTGGTCGCGCTCAATAAAACAAACGGCAATACGAACTGGATTTACACGGGCGCAAACGAATCAATCACGAATATGATGATTATGCCGAACGATAATACGCTTTTGATTGCCGATAAAAGCAGTCTTATCGGATTGGATATGTCGAGTCAGGGCAAAGTCAAAGAAGCTTACAAAGTTAAGTTGAAATTCAAACGCAGCCTCGGCGCGATGGATGTCGGCAGCAAAGTCGCGGCAATCGGTTTCGGCGGCATCGGCGGCGCGTTCAAAAAAGGCGCGAAACGCACCGACGAACCGATCTCACTCGTCAGACAGGAAAACGGTACAATCGTCGTGCGCGGCAAACAGCATCTTTTAGCGTTTAATCCGACGACAAAAGATATTGTTTGGTCGAACAAATACGCCGCGCCCGGAATCAGCGGCTGGGAACAAATCGTGATGACCGCTTTGACCGTGACCGCCGCCTTGATTTCACAGGCGAGCGAAGCCAATCACGCGCAGAACGGCGATTACAACCGCGCCTTTGCCGACAACGACCGCTTTTTGAATCTGATGACCGCTTACCAGCAGTTTATGGGCAAAAAATACAACGCCTCGAAACAGAGCGGCAACATCTACTACGTTTTGACCAACATCAAAGGCGACGACGATAAAGGTTCGGGCTTGATCGGTGTCAATATGCTGACCGGCAACGGCGAACGCCAGATCATTTTCAACGACAAATCGCCCGATTACGAAGTTGATGAACTTTCCGGTCGCCTTTTCAATATGAACAAAGGCAAACTTTCCGCTTACAACATCGTTGATAAACCCGAACAGACAGATGTAAAAGAAGGCAAAGACGACGACGATAATTAGTCGCTAAACATAATTTTCCTTTACACTTTTTAGAGTTTTGTCCTTCGCGGGCGAAACTCTTTTTTTGTTTCTGACCCAATCCTTATTTAAATTTTGCGATTTATAATAGAGGCGATTTAAGCCGCAAGATTTTAATTCTGGAGTGAAATTATGAATATTTATAAAACTCGAAGCGGATTCGAAACACGCAATTTTAGTCGGTTGTTTTTTTGCGCGACGGCGATTTTATTGTTTGTTTTTAACGGCGCGGCGCAAACGACGGCTTTCGTTCAGCAAGCCAAACTTGCAGCCGGCGACAGTGCGGCAAATGATTCGCACGGTTTTTCCGTAGCGATTTCCGGCGACACGGCAATTGTCGGCGCACCGCGCAACAGCGGCGGAACAGGTTTGCAGTCGCGCGGTTCGGCTTACGTTTACATTCGCAGCAGCACGTCGGGTGCGTGGACGCAGCAGCAAAAATTATCACCGTCCGACGGCGCGACGACCGACCAATTTGGTTACAGCGTGGCGATTAACGGCAACACGATTGCCGTCGGCAGATACAACACGACGACCGGGCAAAATCGCGCGGACGGCAAAGTTTATATTTTCACGCGCACCGGTATGGTTTGGACGGAAACGCAGACGCTTCAGTCGAACGACCTCGCGCAGGGCGATTTGTTCGGAAATTCTCTGGCGTTTGAAAACGACACGCTCGTCGTCGGCGCGTTAAACAAAAATAACGGCAATAACTTTTTTCAAGGCGCGGCTTATGTGTTCACAAGAACGAACGGCGCAGGCGCGTTCGCGCAACAAGCGAAATTAACCGCGAGCGACGGCGTTTCCGCCGACTTTTTCGGTTACAGCGTCGCCGTCTCCGGCGATTCGATTATCGTTGGCGCGACGAGTCTCGCCGGTCAGCCGAATTCCAAAGGCAAGGCATATATTTTTACGCGTTCGGGTTCGAGCTGGACTGAGCAGCAAATTTTGCAGGCGAGCGACGGCGCGAACGGCGACGCTTTCGGTTATTCGGTCGGCATTTCGAATGAAACGGCAGTCGTCGGCGCGAGGCTTGATGTCGTCGGAACGCTGGGCGAAATCGGCTCGGCTTATGTTTTCAATCGTTCCGGCGCAGCGTGGACGGAAGCGCAGAAATTGACCGCCGCCGAGTCAACGCCGCGCAACGATACCTTCGGGGCGAGCGTCGCAATCAAGGGCGACATCATCGCCATTGGTTCGCCCGCGCACGAATTCGTCGGTTCAATCGCCAATCACGGCGCGGTTTATGTTTTCACCCGAAACGGCGGTCAATTCGCGCGCCGCGAAAAACTTCTCCACAACGATCCTGCGCCCGATGCTCTCGGAACGAGCGTCGCGTTTGACGGCGCATCAATAATTTCCGGCGCACCGTCGAAGGATTCGGCACGCGGCGTAAGTTATATTTTCAATCAGATTGCCGCAAACGGACAATCGAAACTTATCGGCGGTGATTTGTTCGGCTTTGTGCAAAGCGGAAACCGCACGGTAGCAATTTCCGACGACACGGCGTTAGTGGGCAATCTGAACTTTGGCACCAGCCTGTTTCAGCGCAACGGCTCAAACTGGCAATTCGTTCGCAAATTGACGGCGACCGTCACAGGCGGCGACACCGCGCCGTTCACGAACGGCGGCGCGGCTGTTTTAGGCGACGTGATGGTCGTCGGTTCGCCGACGGCTCGCGTCAACAACGTCAACGGCGCGGGCGCGGTTTATATTTTCAACCGCGTCGGCGGCGTGTGGACTGACGTGCAGCGACTTTTGCCGCCGGACACGGCGACCGGACGACAATTCGGCGCAGCGATTGCGATGACCGCGAATACTATCGTTGTCGGCGACGACAACAAAGCCGAAAACGGCAATCTGAATCAAGGTGCGGCTTATGTTTATATTTTGAGCGGCGGCGTGTGGACTTTTCAGCAAAAATTAACCGCGTCAGACGGCGCGGCGCAGGATAATTTCGCACAGTCTTTGGCGATTAGCAGCGATTCGATAATCGTCGGTTCGCCAAACGACGACAACGGCGCGACGCTCAATCAAGGCTCGGCTTATATCTTCATACGAACAGGCGCGACGTGGACGCAGCAGCCGAGATTGACGGCGACAGACGGCGCGGCAAACGACCGTTTCGGACGCAGCGTGGCGATTGACGAACAGGCGGCAGTCGTGAGTGCGCCGGGCGCGGTGATTGGGCAAACATTCGGCGCGGGCGCGATTTACACGTTCAACCGCGCGGGCGGCGCGGCGACGCAAACGCAGAAACTTGTTTCGCCCGAAGCCGACAGTTTAAATTTCGGCGAAAGCCTCGCGTTGTCCGGCGAACGGCTCGTCGTCGGTTCGCCGAATTCCGACGATGCGACGCGCGATTTAGCCAACAATGGAGCAATCTACGTTTATCAACGCACAACCGGCGCATCCTTCAACCGGCGCGGCAGGCTTCTCGCTTATGACCGTCAGACGGCTGACCAACTCGGCAGTTTTGTCGGCATTTCCGGCAGCTATGTTATCGGCGGTTCGCCCGGCTCAGATGCTTACGGGTTATCATCGCTCGGCGCGGGCTATGTTTTTGATTTATCCGCCGCCACATTTACTTCTCCGGCATCAGATTTTGACGGCGATGGTAAATCTGATTTGAGCGTCTTTCGTTCGTCGAACGGCACTTGGTATATCTCCGGCAGCACCGGCGGATTTTCCGGCGCGGCGTTTGGCGCGAGCGGCGATAAAATCGTGCCTGCCGATTATGACGGCGACGGCAAAACGGATGTCGCGGTTTATCGCGGCGGAATTTGGTATATCCAAAGAAGCCAAGTCGGTTTCACCGGCGTTTCATTCGGCGCGGCAGACGATATTCCGGTTCCCGCCGATTATGACGGCGACGGCAAGGCGGACATCGCCGTTTATCGCCCGTCGAACGGCGGTTGGTATCGAATCAACAGCTCGAACAATCAGTTTTTCGCCGCGCAGTTCGGCGCGATGGAAGACAAACCGACGATTGGCGATTTCGATGGTGACGGCAAATCCGACATCGCGGTCTACCGCCCGTCGAACGGCACCTGGTATCGCATCAACAGTTCCGACAGTCAGATTGTTTCGGTAAATTTCGGCACGGCGGAAGATTTGATCGTTCCGGCGGATTACGACGGCGATGGTAAAACGGACATCGCGGTTTTTCGACCATCGAACGGGACATGGTATTTGCAGCGAAGCCAGCTCGGATTTACCGGTGCTGCTTTCGGACAAACAGGCGACAAACCCGTTCCTGCCGATTACGATGGCGACGGCAAGGCGGATATTGCGGTTTACCGCGCCGGAACGTGGTATCTGCAAAGAAGCAGTCAGGGCTTTACTGGCGCGTCGTTCGGTGCGAGCAATGATTTGCCAAGCCCGAATGCTTTTGTTCGATAAAATCAAAAGTCATAAATGTAAGAGTCACAAGTGCCAAATCAACCTTGTTTTTGATTTGGCACTTGTGTTTTTGTAACCGTGCGACTTGCACAACTCGGCTTTTTCAACTAACTTAATGAAACACTTTTCGCAGGTTTAGAGAAGATTTTTGTTTCATACGTGAAACAGTATTTCACAAACGCCTTTTTTTGTGATAGACTTTATTTGTCTTAGTGGCAAATATCACATTTTGGAGAAAATAAAATGGCTGGAGAAGCAGTAAAAATGAGTAGTGAAACGAAGGGCAAAGCGATTGAAGCGGCTCTTGCAAACATTGAAAAGAAATTCGGCAAAGGCTCGATTATGCGGCTTGGCGAACGTCCGCACGAAGATGTCGGCTCGATTTCGACAAATTGTTTGAGCCTTGATGCGGCAATCGGCGTTGGCGGTTTTCCGCGCGGCAGAATTATCGAAGTTTACGGACCGGAAAGTTCGGGCAAAACGACGCTCGCGCTGCAAGTCGTCGCACAGGCGCAAAAGGCGGGCGGAATCGCCGCATACATTGACGCGGAACACGCGATGGACCCGGATTACGCGGAAAAACTCGGCGTAAATATTGACGATTTGTTAATCTCGCAGCCTGATTCGGGCGAACAGGCACTTGACATCGCCGAAACGCTTCTGCGCTCGGCGAGCGTTGATGTAATCGTCATTGATTCGGTGGCGGCACTCGTTCCGCGCGCGGAAATTGACGGCGATATGGGCGATTCGCATATGGGTTTGCAGGCGCGTCTGATGTCTCAGGCACTCAGAAAAATGACTTCGATTATCTCGAATTCAAACACCTGTTTTATTTTCATCAACCAACTGCGCGACAAAATCGGCGTGATGTTCGGTTCGCCTGAAACGACGACCGGCGGAAAGGCTCTGAAATTCTATGCTTCGGTCAGAATTGATATTCGTCGCATCGGCGCGATCAAAGAAGGCGATAAAATGGTCGGCAATCGCACGCGCGTCAAAGTCGTGAAAAACAAAGTCGCACCGCCGTTCCGCGAAACCGAGTTCGATATTATGTACGGCGAAGGCATTTCGCGTGAAGGTGATTTACTCGATCTGGCGGTGAACAATAACGTCGTCGAAAAATCGGGCGCGTGGTTTTCGTATTCGGGCGAACGTCTCGGACAGGGACGCGAAAACAGCAAAAACACGCTCAAAGAAAATCGTGATTTGTTTAATCGCATCGAACATAAAGTAAAAATCGCGCTCGGAATGATTAGTGACGACGCGGTTGCCGAAGTTGAAGAAGCGGCATAGCTTCAGGCAAAATAAATAGAAAAGACGCGAGAGACAATTCTCTCGCGTCTTTTCTATTATAAAAATATTCGTTCCAAATTACGGTTGGCGCGTGTTGCCGCGTTTGTTTGCCGGCTGATTATTTGCGTCCGAACGCTGGTTTGCCGGCGGATTGTTGACGATATTAACGTCCTTCAGAGGCGTGTTCATTTGTCGTTTAATCTCCGCTTCGCTCGGAATTCCGGCAATTGGCGGCGTTTTTCCCGTTTGCGGCATTTTCTTGTTCGGATCGGGAATGCCCGGAATGTTGCTCGTCGAAATTTTATTCGCGTTAGCATCGTTCGGGTTAGGAATTCCGGGAATATTGCCGTTAATCGGAACAGGACTGGTCGAAAATCCGGGCGGCAGATTCGTCGGGTCAAGATTAACCGCAGTTGCAGTATTTGCATTGGCAGTCGGTGTACTCGCCGTCGAACAAGCCAAGTTCAAGGCGAGCGAAAAACAAATCAGCAAAAAAAATAAATTTCTCAACATAAATTCAGAACCTCTAAAAAAATTATAAAATTTAAAAATAGCTGTGCCGGTTTGAAGGTTGCGTCCCCGGGGGTCAGCGACGGCGTTCAAACCGGCACGGGCAGGTATCAAACGAAAATAGGCAGGTCAGCAGTCGTCATGGGCGAACGCCTGCTAAAAAGAGATTATAAACCTATCGCCCGTAATGTCAATACTAAATTATTCAATGTGCCAATTCTCCGCAGCAATACCGCTTATGCATTTGACATCCGCAAAAGGCTTATTTACACTATTCCACTTGCTCCTAAAGTTTCTTTAGCAGGAGCAAAAGGCTTGGTAGCTCAGTTGGTAGAGCAGCGGACTGAAAATCCGCGTGTCGGGGGTTCAAATCCCTCCCAAGCCACCATTTACATTGAGGAAAAGGACGCTCTAAAAGCGTCCTTTCTCGTTTTGTGCAGCATTTTTCAAACTGCCTTTTTCTTCGTGATGCGCCTTATCCGGCAGCGGAAATTACTTGTCACGCCGTCAATTGCTCCTTCAATTCTCCTCCGATTGATTCAACCGAACCAGTTAACAGTGCGTAAATAGAAAATCCACCGGCGCGGAAATTTTTTGATAAGCAATTTGCTGTATAGTCGAGTGATGAAGTTAATCTTTGAAGAAACTAAAAATCGCAGTCAGTGCGCTGCCGAAGTAACGGTCAATGATTTGAACATACAATGCACTTTCTCGACGGCGAAAGTCGTTCATATCCCGGAAGGTTTTGCGTATTCCGGCGGCAAACTTGAACGTTGTCAAACCGCTCACGCGGTCATCGCTGCAATTTGCTCAAACCACGAAATGCGTCTGAAAAACGCCGCTGCCGAATTATCTCTAACCGAACCTCAATAAAACCAAAACTCAATAGAATCGAAGTTCGTTAATCCTGTTTCGCCGTTTTTTGGCAAACACCGAAAATTATTCTGGCTAAATTGATTTCAGTTGTGCTATGTTTGTTTCATACGAGAGATGTTGTTTTATTTGAGATTCGCTCTTAATTCGAGTTTTATTTCTTTGATTATGCAGGAAATCAGAAGTTTTGTGAATGGTCGGGTGTTTCCCGTCGAGCCGATTGAGCCGCTTTTGCTGCCGTTCGTTTTGTCGAGCGTGTCGGCGGGTTTTCCGTCTCCGGCTGATGATTATATCGAAACTTCGATTGACTTAAACAAAGAATTGATTCGCCATCCGTTCGCGACTTTCTGCGTGCGGGCGGCGGGCGATTCGATGATTGACGCGGGCATCAAACCGAACGCGACATTGATTGTTGACCGAATGGTCGAAACGAAATCCGGCGATATTGTCATCGCCCGCATCGGTGATGAAATGTGCGTCAAGGAATTATTTATTGACGACGAAGGCAAAGTTCTGCTGATTCCGAAGAACGTCAATTACAAACCGATCATCATTGATGAAAATATGGATTTCGAGATTTGGGGCAAAGTCGTCTGCTCGATCAACAAACATTAGCTTTTTTTAAGCAATTCAATCTGCATCTCTGGACATTTCACGATAGATTATGCCAAACGCCATCGCCTTACTTGACTGCAATAATTTTTACGCTTCGTGCGAGCGCGTTTTTGATGCGTCGGTCAAGCGCAAGCCGATTGTCGTTTTATCGAATAACGACGGCTGTGTGATTGCCCGTTCCGAAGAAGCCAAAGAAATCGGCGTGACGATGGGCGCACCGCTTTTCAAAGTCGAATCTCTTTTAACCGATTATGACGCGGAAATCTTTTCTTCCAATTATGCTCTTTACGGCGATATGTCGGGCAGAGTGATGAACCTGCTGCACAATTTTACGCCGGAAATCGAGGTTTATTCGATTGACGAAGCGTTTCTCAATCTCGAACCGCGCAAAAACTCGCTTGATAATCTGGCTCATTCGATCCGCGAAAAAATGTATCGGTGGACGGGCATTCCGGTTTCCATCGGCATCGCCGAAACGAAGGTGTTAGCCAAGATTGCCAACAAACGCGCTAAAAAAGATGAGCTCAGAGAAAAAGGCGTTTTGAATTTGTATCGTTCGCCGCAGAAAACCGAATCAATCTTAAAAGACACGCCTGTCGGCGACGTGTGGGGCATCGGCTATCGTTCCGCGCTCAAACTCAAGTCGCAAAACGTTCTGACTGCCTGGCATCTGCGCGAAATGGACAATCGGTTCGCTCGCCGTTTGATAACCGTTGCCGGAGCGAGAATCGCGCTCGAACTGCGCGGCATCAAATGTCTGCCGCTCGAACAGTCTTCGCTGAAAAAGCACTCGATCACCTGTTCGAGAAGTTTCGGGCAAACCGTCAGCAATTACGAATCGCTCAAAGAAGCGACGCTTTATTTTTTAACCAGAGCGTGCGAGAAAATGCGGCATCATCAGCTCGCCGCCAACGCCGTCACCGTCTTTATTTCCACCGACCGCTTCCGACCTGTTCCCAGCGATTATTCGCCGACAGCCACCTACAGTTCAACTTATCCGACCGACAGCAATCAGGAATTGCAGGAATGGACGCTTTCGACATTAAAGAAAATCTATCTGAAAGATTACGAATATCGCAAGGCGGGAATCATTCTCAGCGGACTGGTGCCGCACCAACGGCTCACAAAAAGAATGTTCGACGACGAACGCTCTCAAAAACAGCACAACCTGATGAAAGCGGTTGACGCGATCAATCAAAAATTCGGCAAAGACACGGTTCGCTTCGCCAGCGTGAAAACCAACGGCAGATGGAAAATGAAGCAGACTCGAAAAAGTCCGAGTTACACGACCAACTGGAATGAATTGTTAGTTGTGAATTGAAAAATCTTGTGCAGCAACTTTTTAAAACTCTCTCTTGCGCCACCGGTTCAGTTAAACCGGACATTTAGCAAGTATAATAAAAGCAACTAATTGCAAACTTGTTCAAATTCAGCCAAAGTGACTTTCAAGATCGGAAGATTCGCGTGTCGAAGGTTCAATTATCTCCCAAGCCGCCATATTAATTCTTGGGGATGTTGTTCGATGCGTCAAAAGGTTTTCAACTGCCTGTTTTGCTGAACTCATATTTTCAAGCTGTCCTGTCGATGTAATTTTCGTCGGTGAATCGAACGGTTTGCAGACACCGTAATCGAATCAGAGAAGATTAAACGACGATTAATGCGAAACCCTTCGCGCTTTGCTGTCGCTAAATCTGCGTAATCTGAGCCGCTTTTAATTTAGGAAGCAGCTTTTTAGTTGCACCGGCAAGGGCTCAATTTGAATATCGCCGCGTTTTTATGTCAGAATGCCTTTACAAATTCATAAGGAGTAACATCTATGACTGCTTTCAAACATTTTCATAAATTCACTTTGGCAACGTTGTTTTTAGCCATCTTTTCCGCCGGTCTATTGGCGCAGGCTCCGGCGGTGCGAATGCCGCGATCAAGCCAGAAATCAAGCGTGATGCAGACCGTCGGCGTCACTGACATTACGATCACATACAGTCGTCCGGTAGTTAAAGGGCGCAAAATCTGGGGCGACGCGCCGGCGGCGGTCGCGGCGGGAACGGCGACTTTGGACGACGCGAGTAAACGCGAAAAAGACGCGCCGATTGTGCCTTACGGACACGTCTGGCGCACGGGCGCGAACGAAGCGACGACTTTTGTGGTAACTGACGACGTAATGATTAACGGGCAAAAACTGTCTGCCGGAACTTACAGCCTGCACACGATTCCGGGCAAAGACGAATGGACGATTATTTTCAACAGCGACGCGGGACAGTGGGGAAGTTTCACCTACGACGAAAAGAAAGACGTTTTGCGCGTCAAGACGAAACCGCAATGGGTTTCCGAAAATCAGGAAACTCTGAATTTCAGCTTTCCGGTTGTCACGCCGAAATCGGCGCAAGTTTGGATTCGCTGGGAAAAAGTCGCCGTGCCGTTTACCGTCGAAGTGCCGAGCGTCGAAGCGTTGGTGCTTTCCAAAACCGACGCGGCAATCGCCGCCAATCCGACTGATTGGAAAATTCCGCTGAATATGGCGAGTTTATACGCGGGTGACGAAAAATGGACGGAAGCGATTGCGTGGGCTGATAAATCAATTAAGGTCAAAGAAACTTTTCAAAATATGGCGACCAAAGCGCAGTATTTGTATGCCGCCGGACGCAAAGCCGAAGCCGTCGCGCTCGGCGATAAAGCTCTCGCGCAGGGCAAAGCCGATAAAGCCGACACAACTCGTTTTGAAAAACGCCTTGCCGATATGAAAGCGGGCAAAATGTAATTGCATCGCATTTTTATGATGGAACAAATTTGCTTAAATCAATTTGTGCCGGGAGATTAATTGTAAATGTTAGAAATTAACGAACGACGAAATAACGGAACGACGATTCTCGATTTGACGGGAAATATTATTATGGGCGGCGGAAGCCGTCGGCTCGGCGAGGACGTACGCCGCGCGGTCGAATCGGGAAGCACTGATATTCTGCTAAACTTTTCCGGCGTAAAATATCTCGATTCGAGCGGTGTCGGCGAATTAGTCGCGCTTTCTGATACGTTCAGCCGCGCCGAAGGCACTCTGAAATTAGCTAATCTGCCGCCGAAGGTCGAAGAAGTTTTAACTTTGAGCGGCGTTCTGCCGATTTTCGACATCTACGACGACGAAAATGCCGCGCTCGAAGCCGAATAATCTCGATTGAAAAATAAATTACTGCGAAGAGGCGCAAAAGACCGGAAAGAAAAATTGTTCTTTGTCTTTTGCGCCTTTTCGCGGCGATAATGTTTTTGCACAAAAAATTCAAAAACAGGAAGACGTTATGAAACAACTGTTCACACTTATCATTTTGGCGTTGGCGTTTGCCGTCGGCGTTTTCGGACAAACGACAAAAGATGTAATTTCGACACGCGAAATGGACAGGATAAATTGGATGGAGTTTCGGGATGCCGTGCCGTCGAAAATCAAAACCGTTTTGCTGCCCGTCGGAACTTTAGAGCCGCACGGCGTAATCAATAATGGCGCGGACAACACCGCGCCGACGGCGATGGCGAAAACAATTGCGCAGCGCACCAATGCGATGATCGCGCCGACTTTGCCATACGGAATGACCGGCGCGATGGAAGCGTATCCGGGCGCGTTTCAAATCTCCGAAGCCGTATATCGCCCGTTCGTCAAACAAATTATCGAAGGTCTGGCGAAAAACGGATTCAAAAACATCATCATTTTAAACGGTCACGGCGGCGGGCAAACTGCTGCTCTAAATGCGGTCGCAGCGGAAGTGGCAGCCGAGAAAAAGGTGAGAATTCTGGTGATAAATTGGTGGTCGTTTGCCTCTGACGAAACAAAGGAAGTTTTCGGCGAAGACGGCGGACACGCCGGACTCAACGAAACGGCTTTTATTCAGGCGATCGACCCGACGCTCGTGCGAAAAGAACTCTACAAAGACGATTTAGCCACGCCTTATCCGCCAGCCGGAACGTGGTCGGCAACGCCGTTTCCGTCGTCAATCGGACTTTATCAAAAGGGTCAGGGCTATCCGAAATTCGATCAGAAAAAAGCCGACGAATATTACGTGAAAGTCACCGACAAAGTGGCGAATCTGATAAACGAAATCGTTCGCAAATGGGATTCTGCCAGATTATAATTTAGAAGCCGTCTCAAAAATAGCCAATCAAATAAACGCGTAGCGATTGACTGAATTTAGCCGTGTGTTTTAATGCACGGTGCTGTATAACGAAAATGCAGCGCGGGCGGCAGCGACGATTGATATTTGTTGGCGAATAACTCATTTGTCGCTGACGCGACAAGCAACAACTTCACGTTGTCCGTGCAATAAATTACACGGCTGAATTCAGTTTGCCGCTCACGCGGCGTAAAAACTAATTTTTGAGATAGCTTACAGTAAAATTGTCAGCAAAAACTCGGCATTTCGATGTTTTTCAGCAATCGAGTGCAACCTCATTTTCTTAAAACGATACTAAAAACTGTCCACTAATCCGTTTCAAAAATTAGATTGATTTTGACCGAGCCTTGAAAAAATTAGGCTGATGAATTTACGCGGGCGATAAAAACTCTGTTTCAACACAACTTTTTTAATAAAAACTTATGTCACACGTTTCATTATTCAAGATGCGAATGTTTTTCACATTCACCTTATCGGCAGTTTGTTTCGGGGCGATTGCGGCAAATGCGCAAACTCCGGTTTCACAAAACTCAGGCGCGTTTGATCCTCTGCTCAACGATTACAGGTTTTTTCGACAGGGAAATTACAATCCTTTATCGGCAAAAGTCGGCATTGCTCTGAATCAAAAACAGTCGAACGATGCGCCGACTGCCGGTGAACTCGATGCTTCGCTCAATGTAAACATTGATTCGTATCCCGGAAGCGTTCGCGCGACAATCGTTCAGCCGGACGGAAAAATTCTCGTCGGCGGATATTTCCGAACGGTCAACGGCGTTCGCCAGAGAAGTCTGGCGCGTCTGAACGCCGATCTTTCGCTCGATTCGACGTTTTCCGCTGACATCAGCGGCTCAACTCTCGCCGTCGCTTTGCAGGCGGACGGCAAAATCATCATCGGCGGTTCTTTTTTGTCGGTCAGCGGCACAACCCGCAATCGAATCGCGCGGCTCAACGCCGACGGTTCGCTCGACGCGACTTTCAATCCGGGAATCGGCGCGGACGGTGGAGTTTATGATGTCGCGGTGCAGACTGACGGCAAAATCGTTCTCGGCGGCAATTTCTATTCGGTAAACGCCGTGAACAATTACGGCGTGGCGCGTCTGAACGCTGACGGTTCGGTTGACACCACCTTCGTTTCGCCGATTCCGGTTGCCATTCCGTCGCCGATTCCGCCGTTTCAAACTCCGAGCATCGTTTACAGCCTCGCTCTGCAAACAGACGGCAAAATCGTTCTCGGCGGTTATATCGTTTCGCAATATAACGGTTCGACGACCGTTTGGAGTCCGGTCAAGCGTTTGAATCAAAACGGCAGTTTTGATTCGACTTTTGCTTCGGTCAACAGCAACAGCAACGCGCTAAAAATCGCGCTTCAACCGGACGGCAAAATTCTGATGTCAGGTTCGTTCTCGACGATTAATGGTGTCAGCCGGAACTATATTGCCCGCTTTAACCCGGACGGTACACTTGACGCGGCGTTTAATAGCGGAACCGGACCGAACTTGCCCGTTAACACATTTTACATTCAGCCGGACGGAAAGATTCTCATCGGCGGTATGTTTACAGTGGTCAATGGAACGGCTCGAACCAGATTGGCGCGATTAAATGCCGACGGTTCGCTTGACACGAATTTTACGGCGAGCGGCAGTTTTCTGCTCGGCACGATTCAAAGCATCATTTCTCTGTCGAATGGAAAAATTCTCGTTGGCGGCTCGTTCAGCGCGATTTCTACACTTATCAATGATTCCGTCAAGGCTTTTAATGCTGATGGTTCAGCCGACACGAGTTTCAGGTTCGACACGACCGCGCTCGGCGGCGTACGGGCAATTGCCGTGCAGGCGGACGGCAAAATTCTCGTCGGCGGATATTTCACCAGACCGCGCAGCGGCGCAATCGCGCAATTGTTCAGGCTTAATGTTGACGGCACGATAGATGACACTTTCGCGCCGGCATCGTCTGGATTCTCTACGTCGTCGAGCGGTCAGATCAGTTCGATTGTCATTCAACCGGACGGGAAAATTTTGATCGCCGGTTTTAATATTGCAATCAGCGTCGGAACCGGAGTTCAGTTTGGCGATCTCGCCCGTCTTAATTCCGACGGCACGCCCGACACTGCGTTTTCTACGGGAACCGTTGCGACCGGGCGAGGAATCAATGCCCTCGCCTTACAATCGGACGGCAAAATTATCGTCATCGGAAACAGCGTCACCTTTAACGGCGTTCCGTCGGGCAGCATTACGCGTTTGAATGCCGACGGTTCGGTTGACAGTTCTTTTGCCAGCGGCATTCCCAACGCGCCGTTCGATTCGGTCGTCGTGCAGCCTGACGGAAAACTTTTAATCGGCGGAACGTTCAGCTTCGGTTACGTTAACAGTCAAACCGGCTCGATTTTCTATAACGGAATCGTTCGTCTTAATGCGGACGGCAGCCGCGATACGACTTTCGTTCCGGCAACCGTGACAAATTTCGAGAACAATAAATTCACGCAAATTTTCGCGTTGTCACTGCAATCAGACGGCAAGATTTTGATCGGCGGCAGTATTTTCACCGGCAATGCGACTGTGCCGACCGGAACAGCGCGTCTAAACGTTGACGGTTCGCTTGATTCAACGTTTAATTCGGGCGTGATTTCCAGCGTCGCCGAACTTGCCCGCGTCGAAGATATTTTTCAGCTTCCGGGCGGGAAAATTCTAATCGGCGGATTATTTAACAACATCGGCGGATCGGCGAAGACTAATATCGCGCGTTTGAACGCCGACGGAACGACGGATAATTCGTTTAACGCGAGCACGGATAATACCGTTTATAAAATCGTCACGCAGACGGACGGCAAAATTTTAATTGGCGGCGACTTTGAATCGGTCAACAGCACGCCGCGCACTTCGCTCGCCAGACTTTTGAGCGAACCGGCGACGCGACGAACACAATTTGATTTTGACGGCGACGGGAAAGCCGATGTTTCCGCTTTTCGCCCGTCAAACGGCGCGTGGTATCTGCTGAATTCGCAATCAGGATTCTCGGCGGTTCAGTTCGGCTTTTCGACCGATAAAATCGTTCCCGCTGACTACGATGGCGACGGTAAAACCGACATCGCGGTTTATCGCGGCGGAACGTGGTATCTGCAAAGAAGCACTGCCGGATTTGTCGGCATTGCTTTCGGCGCGGCTGACGATATTCCTCAGCCTGCCGATTTTGACGGCGACGGCAAAGTTGATCTGGCAGTTTTCCGACCATCGAACGGCGGCTGGTATGTTTATAATTTGGTGACTAATCAAACTGTCTCGGCGCAGTTCGGGCAAACGGGCGACAAACCGGTTGTTGCTGATTACGACGCGGACGGCAAAGCTGATTTGGCGGTTTTCAGGAACGGAATCTGGTATCTACAGCGAACGACGGCGGGCTTTACCGGCGTGTCTTTCGGCGCAGCGACCGATACGCCTGTTCCGGCTGATTATGACGGTGACGGCAAAACGGACATCGCGGTTTTCCGTAATGGAAACTGGTATCTGCTCGGAAGTCAGACAGGTTTTACCGCCGTTGCTTTCGGCTTCGGAACCGATTTGCCCGTCGCGGCGGACTATGACGGCGACGGAAAAGCCGATGTCGCGGTTTTCCGCGACGGAAACTGGTATCTGCAACGCTCGACGGCGGGTTTTTCCGGCGTAACCTTTGGCGCAGGCACCGATAAACCGATTCCGAACGCTTTTATTCAGTAAAGCAAAATGAAAAGGCACCCGTTTTATTAAGCGAGTGCCTTTCTAGTTTTAGTAACCATTTCGCAATCGGAGGCGCGTTTATTTCTCAATATACGGACGCGCCTGGACGATGTAGATTTTGCCGCCGATGATGCCCCATTCGATGTCCTGCTGTTTTGTACCGCCGAAAACGCGTTTGATGTTGTTGGCGGCTTTGACCAATTCGCGGACGTTTTTATCGGTTAAAACGCGGCGATTTATTTTTTCCTCGGTTTCGATCAAATCGCCGTTCGCGCCGAATTTCAAAATTGAATCCTGCTGCGAAACGGTCAAAACCTGCACGGCGTTCGATTTCGGATTATACAAAACCTGTTCGGGTATAAAGCGGTTTGCCGTTACGCCGTCGTTATGTCCCCAAACCGCGCTGATGTAAATCGCGTTTTTGTTGTCAGGGTCGAACGGGTCTTTGGTGAACATCACGCCGCCGCTTTCCATATCAATGCCGACCTGAATCAACGCCGACATAAAAACCGTGCGCTGGTCAACGAAGTTTCTGACGCGCGATTCATAAGCCTCGAAATTCCAGAGCGAAGCCCAGACAGTTTTCACCGCTTCGATAATTTTTTCTTCGTCTTTGACGTTGGCGATTGATTTATAAAGTCCAGCGCCGGAAAAATTCGGCAAATCTTCGGCGTTCGACGAACTACGGACGAAAACGCCTTGACTATTCAATTCGGTTTTCCACTTATTAATAATTTCCGCTTTCAACGCGTCGTCAAACTTGCCGTTTTGAATTGCGGCGCGAAACGCTTCGAGCTTTTGACGGCGAATGCGCGGATTATGGACGAAATCGTTGTCGTCTAAAAATTCGTCGAGTTTCGCGTTAAAGCCGTTTTCCTCCATAAACTTTTCATTCCAATAAAACGGCACGGTAAAACCGGCAGGCACTTCGATATTCGGAATCTTAGCGTTAATCATCTCGCCCAAATTCGCCGATTTCGAGCCGTAAACGATGCTGTCTTTTTTCCGCATTTCGGCGATCGAAGCGAGTTTTGTCACTTTCAAATTCGACGGCGCGGCGGTTTCGGGCGTTGAAGGATTTTCCTTGATAATCTTCAAGATTAGCGCGTTTGAGCGTGTAATTAGTCAGTTTCGCGTCGAGCGACATCCAATAAGTATCGTATTCTTTGAAAAGTTTGTCGGCATCTTTGATATAAATGTTCGGAATGCCCCAGCCTTTCGCCAGAATATTAACGTGCGAGAGCGGCGTTGACGGTTTGGCGACGATAATCCCGCGCACCTGCGGCAGATTCATCGGCAGTTCCTTCAGCACTAAAATTTCGTTTTCGCCGATTTCCACCGTGTCGTCGAGCTTGTCAATAATATGGATGCGCCCGACGGCTTTGCCCGTGTTGAGCGCAAGATATTCCTGATTTTTCTGAATTTCATCAGCCGACACGCGGCGAATTCCGAGTTTCGCCGAATTTTCGTCTTGCTTAATCGAGTTCGGTTTGTATGAAACTTCAGCGAAAAAGTTTTTATTTATCGCGTCGTAAGCGAGTTTGATAAGCTCCGGGCTTGCCAAATCGCCTTCCCACATTTCAAACGTGAATTTCTCGATTGTCTTTTGCCACGCAATCGTGCCGACGATAAACCGCCGGTCTTGATTGATATAAATCGGCTTAAAAACATCGTCGCCGCGCGCGACCAGATAATTAGCGAGCAGAAAATCTTTATGAAAACGATATTTTTGCGAATTGACGAAATAGATTTTGTTTTTGAATTTGCGGTCAATAATCAAACATCGCGTGCGGCAGCGCGTAAGGCGTTCCCTGATGATACGTGCGGGCGATCAAATCGAAATCCTTCTGCGAATTTATCTTCGTTAAAAAACGCTTTTCGGTCGAATCGGCTTTTTCGACATCGCGCCCGGCGGTTCGCGCTGCGGCGAAGGCTTGCGCGACATCTGCGCGTCAGCGTTGAAGCGTTGAAACGGTTAAAATTGCCGCCATGATAAAATCGAAAAAATTATTCCTGATTTTTTCATTTCGTTTGTTTCGATAAAATTTCCTTTGTTTTGCCTTAAATTTTCCAACTGCTCGTCGTTTTCCAGATGAATGCCGAGTTTTTTCAAAACTCCTTCGCGCATATCGTAAATCCAGCCGTGAACCGTCAGATTCTGATTTTTCGCCCACGCGTCCTGCACGAAAGTTGTTTCGCAGACGTTGAAAGTTTGCTCTAAAACGTTCAATTCGCATAATTTTGAAAGCGTTCCTCTTCGTCCGCAATCGTTCCGAGCACCGTTTCGTGCATTCGGATAACGTCCTGAATATGCCGCAGCCAGTTGTTTATCAAACCAAAACGGATATTTTCCATCGCCGCCTTCACGCCGCCGCAGTTGTAATGACCGCAGACGATAATATGTTCAACGCCCAACGCTTCGACGGCGAATTGAATGACGGAAAGACAATTCATATCCGTATGCACGACGACGTTGGCGATGTTTCGATGCACGAAAAGCTCGCCCGGTTTCAAACCCATCGACATATTCGCGGAAATCCGGCTGTCCGAACAGCCGATCCATAGATATTTCGGCGTTCTGGACATCGTAAATACGCGTGAAAAATTCGGCATCCTTTGCCTTCATTTTCTCCGCCCAACGAGCGTTATTTTCCAAAAGATAATCAAGTCGAGTTCATAAAAATTAAAAAGTCTATTTTACACTGTTTCTGTTCAAAACGTTTTCAATCGCATCACAGGCGATTTTCGTTCCGTGTTCGGCGCGGACGATTTTGCCCGCTTCGACCGCTTTTGCTTTGTAACTCAAGATCGGATAAAAGTTCGCGCAATTCTTTCGCCGCCGCTGCATCCGTATATTTATCGCGTGAAATGAGACGCGCCACGCCGAGCCGTTCGCACCGCGCCGCATTGTCCGGCTGGTCGTGCGAATACGGCATAATCAAATGCGGAACTCCGGCGCGAAAAACCTGCGAGGTCGTGCCGACTCCGCCTTGATGAACGACGCACGCGGCGCGCGGAAAAATCTGCGAATACGGCGCGTAATCGAACGCCGCGATATTTTCATCAGTAATCTTCGGCGCGTCGTTGAAAATTCCGTAAAGCAAAACGGCGCGGCGATTGATAAATTTGCGCGGCTTTCGCGCTTTCTTCAAAAAAATCGCGCGCGTCCATCACAGCGGCTGAACCGAGCGTGAAAACAATCGGCGGCATCGCCCGCGTCGAGAAATTCCTGTCAATTCTTCGGGCATTTTTCCCAAATCGTCCTGCCCGTCGTAAAAGCAAAATCCGGTTTGCAAGGTTGGCGAATGCCAATCGGGTTGCGGTTTGCCCAAGACTTTCGAGAACATTGCGAGATTGAGCAAATCGGATTTTCCGTCAAAAAGCGGATTCGCATCTTCGCTCAGTCCGAGTTCGCGCCGAAATTCACGATAAGGCACGAACCACGAATCAATCATTCGCCGCACCAGACTCGATACATCGCGCCGTGAAACGATTCTGCCGAGA
This sequence comes from Pyrinomonadaceae bacterium, assembly GCA_963761145.1. Lineage (GTDB taxonomy): Bacteria > Acidobacteriota > Blastocatellia > Pyrinomonadales > Pyrinomonadaceae. Next base: position 520,716 of record CAVXFU010000007.1, on the reverse strand, counting down.
AAACGCAGATGCTTGAGCCACTGCGCCGTCGGCGGCACGAACGGATCGTACGCCGAAAGAAAAGTTCCGGGCGCGAGCGTCGTCGTAATCCATTTCACGCCGGTTTTTTCGTGGACCGATTTCGCGGCGAAAAACGACTTCGGTCGAAATAAATAAATCAGCGTCGTGGACGGCTTCGGTCAAATCTTCATACATCGGGCGCAGATTCGGCAAAATCAATTCTCTCAAAATCAGTTCCGAACCGTTTTTCGCATCCATCAATTGGCGGGCAAGTTCTTTATTATTCGGGTCGAGATGCGGGCGCATCGGGCGAAATTCAAAGCCGAGCAATTCGATTTTTTCGCGGTAAAATTCCATCGCCGCGAAAGCGACCGCGTGACCGCGACGGCGCAGTTCGATGCCGAGCGCGATCATCGGGTGCATATCGCCGAGCGAACCGAAAGCGGCCAAAACGATTTTCATAAAAGATTTCCGGTGCGTTCTTTGTCGACTGTCTGCCGAGCATCGTCAACTATTTGTTCGCCGGAGAATTCATTTGATTCCGAATCAAGCTCTAAAATTCTTCTTTTCTTTTTCTTCTTTGGCGAATCTTTCATCGGCTTCAGCTTGCTCGGCTTCGCGGCTTTCCATTCTTTCTTTGACCTGAAACCGAATGCTCAGAAAAAAACAAACCGCGCCGCAGAACCGCCGCGACAAATAAGCCGTCATTATTGCCGCGCCACAAGAAAAATGCGGCAATTCCGATCAGAATCACCGCTATAATTTGAAAAATTCTTTCCAATCTCATCTACTCTTTTCTAATTTCTTCCCGCGCGATTTCGCTCGCCAATTTCTGTTTACGATTCTTTTTTAAAAGGTAGCGTATCACGAGATAAATTGGCAAAACAATCAAAATCAAAAACGGCAGCAGCGCGATTATCACCGTCACGAAAACCAGTATAAAAGTCAGCGCCGCGTCGAAACCTCTGCCGAACGATTCGCTGAGACTGCGAGAAAAATCCGGGCGCATTTGTCGAAAAAGCGGCCGGTGTTTGCACTTTGATCTTAATTGTCGAAAGACTCGCCTGATTTTCGAGAAATCGTTTTCTGCCTTCGATTTTTTCGATTTCGCCGCGCACGGTCGCCATTTCGCGTCTGCACTTTCAACGCGTCTTCGACCGATTTCGCCTGTTTCATTATTTCGAGAAACTGCGCTTCGAGAGCTTTTTTCGCCACCAAACTGCGCTTCGAATGTCAATAAATTCTTCGGTTACGTCCTGACCTTTGACTGTTTCGACGATCACGCGGCTTGCCGCCTGGCGAATTTCGCTCAACGCTTCGTCGAATTTCGCCGCCGGAACGCGCACGGTCATCGTTACCGTATCGCGCTTTGTCGCCTTTTCATCGCTGCTGCTCTGCGTTGATTCGACGACAAAACCGCCTTTGTTTCGGCAATCTGCGTGATTTTCCGTTTGCGATTCTTCCGGCGCGATTCGCTTCTAACTGCATATCGGCGTTGCGGATAATTTTGCGGTCAGTCACCGTCGGCGCGGTCTGCGTCTGCTCGGCTTGATTCAACGAAACCTGCCCGGCGACGGGCGAATCGACGATGTTCTGCTGCCGTTTCTGCCGTCATTTTCAATTCCGCCGCCGCCTCCGCCGACATTGCTTTCGGGTGCTGCGGAAGACGGTTGACTACTTGCATTGAAATGCTTTGGACGAAGAATTTGAATTTGAACTCATCCGACGCTTTGACCGCAAGCAGTTAAAAACGCGAAAATAAAATAAGAACGAAATTGAATTTCTTTCATAAATTTTCTCTGAATCTTAAAATTTACGAAGTCAGAACGTTTAAACTTACGAAGCCTTGCGCGCCACGTTTTTAAAACCTTCGCCCGCAAAAAGAGCGCGGATGCCGTTGAATAATTTCCTGACGGCGCGAACGAATTTCGGAAACAGCCAGACGAAGAAAATCATAAAAATCACCAGCACAATCGCAATCAAAACGGGCGCGAAAACAGCGAGAAGTGTTCCGGCGAAAGCGATGATGTCTTCGACGACGGATAAAATCCAGTTTGAAACTGGTTCGGGCGAAAGATTCGCGCCCATTCGCACGGCGGCTTTTGTGCCGTGCGAAGAAAACGCCAAACCGCCGCCGAGCAGAGTCGCAATTACGTGAACGCTCGCATCGGTTTGATTCGTCGCCGCATAAGCGACAATCGCGCCTGCCGGAACTCGAATAAACGTTGAACGACATCCCAAACCGAATCGAGATACGGAATTTTGTCGGCGAAAAATTCGATTAAATAAAGCGTTCCGGCAACGCCGATAATCCACCAATTATCGAGCGCGTCCAAACCGCCGGGCAATTTCGTCAAAACAAACTTTTGCAAAATTCCCAAAACCGCAACGGTCGCATAAAGATTAATGCCCGAAGTCCACGCCGAACCGAGTGCCAGAGATAAAGTCGAAAACCATTCCATCGCGTTTCTCCTTTGTTTCACTGACATTTCGGTTGATAAACGATGAATTTTCGATGATAAATTCATTCTTCTTCCTCCGCTTCGTCCGCTCTTTTTTGTAGCCGAATTTCTCTAAACGATATTGCAGAGTTCTGAAAGTTAAACCGAGAAGTTTCGCCGATTTCGTGATGTTGTTGTCGGTTCGGTCCATCGCCTGCGTGATTAAACTGCGCTCGACATCTTCAAAATTGATGCCTTCGGCAGGCAGTTTGAATAAGATCGGCGGCTGATGCGGGGCGCGAGGCGTTCGACATTTCGGGCGGCAAATCTTCGAGCGTGATTTGATTGTTTTCGCACAACAAAATCGCGCGTTCGATTGCTGATTCTAATTGGCGAACATTGCCCGGATACGAGTAATTTTCCAGCAGTTTTCTCGCGCGTCGGTTTCTATCGTCACTTTGCGATTCGTGCCGCGCGTGTGTTTGTCGAGAAAATATTCGATCAAAACGGGAATGTCCGTTCGGCGTTCACGCAAGGCGGGCAATTCGATGGAAAGCACGTTGAGGCGATAATACAAATCTTCGCGGAATCTGCCTTCCTGCGACATTTTCAGCAAATCGCGGTTCGTGGCGGCGACGACGCGCACGTCGGTGTTGATTTCCTTTGTGCCGCCGACGCGACGGATTTGTTTTTCCTGCAATGCGCGAAGAATTTTCGCCTGCAAAGCGATGTCGAGTTCGCCGATTTCGTCAAGAAACAAAGTTCCGCCGTCGGCGACTTCAAACAAGCCTTTCTTTTCGTTGACCGCGCCGGTAAACGAGCCTTTTTCGTGTCCGAATAATTCACTATTCCAACAGATTTTCGTTAATCGCGGCGCAGTTGACGGCTTGGAAAACCTGATCGGTGCGCGGTGAATTGTTGTGAATCGAACGCGCGATTAATTCTTTGCCCGTTCCCGATTCGCCGCGAATCAGCACGGTCGAATTCGAGTTGGCGATTTTCACGATCAGCTTTTTCACCTTGTCCATTTCCGGCGACGACGAAACGATTTCCGCGTCAAGGCTCGTCAATTTGTTCAAAGCGCGTGAAATCGTCTCCAGCAATTTTTCGCGGTCGTAAGGTTTTTGCAGATAATCGAACGCGCCAAAACGCAACGCGTCAACCGCCGAATCAACCGTGCCGTGCGCCGTTAAAAGCAGCACGATAATTGATTTATCAAAATCGGTCAACTCTTTCAACAAATCAAGCCCGCTCATTCCGGTCATCTTCAAATCGGTCAACACCAAATCGAAATGCCGGTCAGCAACAAACTTCATCGCCGCTTCGCCCGAACGAAGCCGTCGTCACGTCGTAACCTTCGCCCGACAAAATCATCTCCAAAATCTCGCGCTGAGATTTTTCATCGTCAACTACTAAAATGCTTTTTCTGCTCATAAAGTCATTATATTACTGCGCTTTCACTTTGTCAGAATTATCGTTGTAAAACTCTTATAAATTCTGTCCGTAATGTCAGGCATCAGGATCTTCGTATATGCAATCACAAGATAACGATTCTATATTAAAAATAACTACGTATCCTTTTTCAGTTTTAAATTTTTCTAACGCTTTACCAATTTTATTATTAATCGGCTTAACTGTTTCGGAATAGTGTTGATCGCAAAGAGATTTGTAAACCGCTTTTTCGTTCCGAACTAAACCCACTTTCGATATTCGCACATTTAAAGTGATTTCCTTTGATTTAACTTTGGTGACTTGTCATCTTAAAATCGTTCTGTCGACCGCTTAATTTCTTCTTACAGTTGTCTAATTATCCTTTTCTAACACGAAATTTTCGCGGAAAATGCGTTAAATTCATCTTGTGAAGAAAGTTCCGTTTGTACTTTGTCATATGCCAGCAAAAGTTCTTTGAATGCCCGACTATTGTCAATCCTCAAACGCTTGAATCAATCGTAGCAATCTTGCTGAATACGACTGTTCTTGTTGAAGCGAAATAACAGGAAATACTAAAGCGACGAAAATCCAAGTCTTAACTAAAAATTGATTGATTTTCATAGTTTAATTTTTAGCTTTCGGCAATCTGACCGTAAATTTCGTGCCTTCGTTCAATTTCGATTCGACTTCAATCGTGCCGCTGTGGTCGTCAATGATTTTTTTGACGATTGCCAAGCCTAATCCGGTGCCGGTTTCTTTGGTCGAGAAATACGGCTCGAAGATTTGTTCGAGATTTTCTGCCGCGATGCCGTCGCCAGTGTCTTGGATTTCGATTTTTACTGATTCCGCCTGGGGTGAAATCGTGACGTTTAATTTGCCGCCCGTCTTTTTCCATCGCCTGCACTGCGTTGATGAAAAGATTGCTGAAAACCGAGCGCAGAAACTTCCGCGTCGCCGTAAATTTTCGGCAGGCTTTCGCGCTCGACGAGGCTGATGATGATGTTTTGATCCTCGGCTTGCGGTTCGACAATGCGGAGCGAATCTTCGACGGTTTTGCGCGCGTCAATCGGCTGTAAATTTAATTTTATCGGGCGCGAATAACGCAGGAAATCGGAAATCTGATTGTTGATTCTGCCGACTTCGGTTTTCAGCTGCGCCGTCAGCTTTTCAAAATCCTTCTGTTTGACGGCATTTTCGGGCGCGAACTTTGCCCGCAGATGATCGAGCGTCAGGTTAATGTAATTCAAAGGATTGCGAATTTCGTGCGCGATTGCCGACGCTAATCGCCCGACAACCGCCGATTGTTCCGCCTGACGCAGCTGCGTTTCGAGGTCGCGCGTTTTCTCTAATTCGGCGGTCATCACGTTAAACTGCGCGGCGAGCCGCCCGACTTCATCCGTTCGATCGGCATCTTTCAGCCGAAAACTCAAATCGCCTTCGGCAACTAACCGCGCCGCATTCGACAGATTTGCAATCGGGCGCGTAAATCGCCAGACGAGAAAAAACGTAATCGCCGTCGAGAACAAAAGAATAAAAAGCGTGTAAATGAGCGGGCGCGTCGCCTTCTGAAACGCTTCTTCCCTGTCGGTTTTCAGCGCGACCAGCACATACCATCGCCCTTCGCTCGTCTCAATCGGCACGGCGTGCATTTCGCCGTTGGTTTCTTCGTCCTTCGGCTGATTCGCATTCGGAAATTTCTGCAAATCCGCGCCCAGGCGTTTGCCGGTGACGAGCGGCGGCAAATCTTTGATGTCGTTTAAGACGAGATATTTTATCTTGCCGTCTTCGCCGGTCGTCGGCAGATAAGCCGGATTCAAACTGTCGGTGACTTGCCAATCCTGGTTGACGACGATGACTTCATCAAGCCGCTGCGTGATCTGCTGATCGAAAAACGTCTGTCCTTCGCGCCCGATCACGTCCTTCATATACTCGTTCGAGGTAATGCCGTTTGTTCCCAACACGAAACCCGCGACGAGTGCCTGTTCCTGCAATGCGCGAAGCCGGACGCTTTCCCGACGGTTTTTGAGGTTGACGTAAAGCTGCACGCCGAGCGTGGCGACGAGCAGAAACGCTAAGATAAGCAGCAGTCGAGCGCGAAATGTGTTGAAGAAATTCATCGTATTTTATCGTGCGCCGTCGCCGCGCAGAACGGCGGGCAATGTCAGCAGAATTATTTTCAAATCGAGCCACAGAGTCCAGTTTTCGATGTAGAACAAATCAATCTGCACCATTTCTTCAAATGTCAGACGATTTCTGCCCGAAACCTGCCACAATCCCGTGATTCCCGGTTTCATATCAAGGCGTTTGCGATGCCTGATGTCGTAATCTTCGACTTCATACGGAATCGGCGGACGCGCCCCGACGACGCTCATATCGCCGATCAAAACATTCAAAAACTGCGGCAATTCATCGAGACTCGTGCGCCGCAGAAACCTGCCGACGCGCGTTACGCGCGGATCGTTTTTGACTTTGCCGAAAACGGGTTTTTCGTCGTCGCCCGCATTCGCTTCGCTCAAACCTTCGATATTTTTGCGATACGCTTCGCGGTGCAGATTTTCGTCCGCGTCAGATTTCATCGTGCGAAATTTGTAGCAGAGAAACAGTCTGCCGTCCATTCCGACGCGCTCTTGTTTGAAAAAGGTTGCTCCTTTTGAATCGAACTTGATGAAAAGCGCGATTAATAACCAAACGGGTGAAAGTAAAATTATTAAAACGGCGGCGATTAAAATATCGAATGCGCGTTTAGTAAATCTTTCCGCGTCCGAAAGCGGTTCGCGGAAAAGTCTGACCATCGGCAACACGCCGATTTGCTCGACGCTCGTTTTCTGCGGCATAAAGTTGAAAAGGGAAGGCGCGAGGCGAAATTCGACTTTTTGCTTTCTGCCGATTTGCATCATCGCTTCAAAAAGTTTTTCGCTCGGCAAACTGCTGTCGGTGATAATAACTTCCTGAATGCCGAGTTGCGTGATTACGTCAGGCAGCTCGTTGAGTGTGCCGACGATTTCAACGGCGGAAGAATTTTTAGCCGCCGCGTTCACAGAGGAAACTGAGAAATTTCTTTGTATTTCTCCGGTTTTCTCTGTGACCTCAGTGGCTATAATCCCAACCACTCGATAACCCAAATCCTTACGTTCCTGAAGCTCTCGAATCGTTTGTTCGGCTTCCTGATTTGTGCCGACAATGAGCGTTGGAATCAAATTAATATCTCGCGCTCGCACAAGTGTTTGAACGTAGCGCAAGCCGAGATGAAAAATCGAAAACACGATTAACGCCAGCGCAAAATCAAGCGCGAAAACGCCGCGCGAATAGGAAAATTCACGAAATGCGAAACCGCCGCGAAACAAAAATGTAAAGCTGATAATTAAAAGCGAGCCGACCGTAACCGCTTTGAAAACTTTGATAAATTCGTTGACGTAGGAAAACGCGCCCTGCAAGCGAAAAACTCTTTGGTAAACGAGCATTGCGAGGCGAACAGGAACGAGAAAATAAAGCACGCCGGCGTAAGGCACAAATTCCTTCGACCAAGCCAATGCCGTTTGCGAAAAAACCGCGTCGCCTTCGCGCCAGACGAACGCCAGCATAAAACACAACGTCGCCAGAAAAGCATCAGCCGCGAAAATCGAAAATTTGACGAGCGGCATCACGAACGGCGGAACGCGATTCGGTGCGCGGACAAGTTCAATTTTCGCGGCGGCGATTTCGGCTTTCATTTCAACATCTTTTGTAAGCTAATCGCCTGTTTCTTGCAACTTTCGGTTGAATCTGCGGAATTCTTACTTTTGCGATACGCGTTCGACTTCGCGGTTCATTTTGCCCGTGAGCATCAAGAAAACCATTTTGTAATCCGAGATAAACGACCAAAACGGATATTTAAAAGTCGCGGGTTTATTGTGTTCGACGAAAAAATGCGCGAACCACGCGAAGGCGTAACCGATGACCAGACAAAGCGGCAAATAAATCCATCTGCCCGTTTGAAAAATCCAGACGAGCAAAACAAAACTGAGCATCGTGCCGACGAAATGCAGATAGCGCGTCAACGGCTCGCTGTGTTCGGCGACATAGAAATTCCAGAATTCCGAATAATTTTCGATTCGCTCATCTTTCATAAGTTTTCTCGACTTCAAATGAATTCATTTTAATTTACACGAACGCCGGACATTTGAAAACCAACGCGAATTTTATCACGATAAGATAGAGAAAATAGCTGATAATCGAAAAAAAACATCAACTGTTACGAAGAATTTTCTTTGCAAACTCTGTTCTAGATCGCCGCCCGTTTTCTGATTTCATCCAGATTATCGTCAATCAATAGTTCGCCGTTTTCATACACAACGCGCATCGCCGAGTTTTCAGCGGAAACATCTTCTGACGCTTCGAGTTTGACGGTTTCGTAAATTCCGTCTTTCAAAATTAAATCGAGCCGACCTTTTTTGCTGTTTTTGCCCGCATCGGTAATCGGCTGTTTATAAACTTCGCGCCATTCGCCGTCGGTGACAATCGCCGAACATTTGTAAGCGAATTTCAGAGTGTCTCGATTAACTTTTTGAAGCAGTGAACCGCCGATGCCGAACGCGATGTTCGACGCGCTGAAATTCTCGTCTTTCAATCTTTGCAAAATTGCTCGAATCGAATTTTGATTTACGCCGTCGCCCTGAATGATGCGGACGTTTTTCAAAACTTTGTAGCCTTTTGAATTGATTTCATAGCCGAATTTTTCACCCAAGAGATGCGCGACACGCGAAACAACTTCGATTGGTTCGCCCGAATCGGGACGAATCACGATTGTCGCGCCTGAATCAACGACTTCCTGTTTTAACTGCTCGCCCCAGATTTTTTCGACGGCTTCGTAAATATTCCACGAATCGGAAACGACGGCGACGATTTTTCCCGGTTTGGCAAAATTCCGAAGCATATTGCGATACGCTTCAATTTCGTTTTCGCGTCCCCAAGAAGTTATTGTCGAATGTTCCGCCGCCGGAATCGAAAATCCTGCCATTTCGCAGTTGTAAAATTTGCGGTGCAAAAGTAAGGAAGCCATCGTGTCCGAACCGAGAAAATTAACCAGATGCGCCGCGCCGCCAATCGCTGCCGTTTCCTGACTTGAGACGCCGCGCGAGCCGAAATCGTGAACTTTAAAGGCGATTTCCGCGTCCGCATCGTCCGCCGTTTCCTGTAAAAATTTATAAACGTCCTGTTTAATTTGCCAGCTTTGAGTCGAAACTGTAATTGCATACCAAATGCGAAGCAGCTGCGTTTCAAACCAGCTTCCAACCCACGCAAATTCATCGTCGGTCGTCTCAACCGTCATCAAAACATTGTGCAAAGGCACGATTGAACCTTCCGCAACGGCGCGAATCCGCAAAGGCAATTTGCCATTGATGTTTCGCAATCAAATTCGTCCAGCCGTCATAATTAAACGTCAAACCGTGCGCCGTAATAACTTCGCGGGCTTCTTCAACCATCGCCTGCGTAAACGGCGCAAGAAAGTAATTTTTCAGCAAATACTGCAAACCGAAAAATACCGTTTCATTCCAATCACGATCTGAACCGCGCGATTCCAGATAGAAAAAAGCTCTGGTTGTATTCGGCGGATACTGTAAATAGTGCGATGCCTTGTAACTGTCCGTGTCAATTATTCTATTAATTTCAAACATATTTTATCTCCATTTTCGGCTTTCTACCCGAAAGCCTACCCTTTTATTTTGATTATATTCCTAGAAAAAACTTGATGATATGAATGTGATCTTCGAAAAATGCGTCTTCCTTTTCGCCCAACGCCGAAAGCGGTAGCCAGAAGGCTTTTGCCGCGTCGTCGCCGCCTTTGACGCGCGGCAAGCCTTCTTTTAAGTCGGGCGCGAGTTCGATGAAATAAGCGTGCGTGACGGTTCGCCCGCGTTGCGAGCGTTCGGGATAATCGAAAACGTGCGACGATTTAATGCTTCCGCGAAGAACCTGTGCGGGAACTTTGATCTGCGTTTCTTCTTTTAATTCTTTAATCGCGTTGTCTTCGAGCGTCGCGCCGCTTGCCAAAAATCCGCCGGGAAGCGCGAGCAGACCTTTGCCCGGTTGATGTCCGCGCCGGATGACGAGAACGTGACCGCTTTGCACGACAACTGCGTCGGTCGTGATAAATGTCGGCTTCAAAAGGCACGCCGACGAAGCGCGTGTCCTCTTTGTATTTTTGCAATGTAAGCGAATTCGGCTTGCAGATTCGGGAAAAATTCGGTGTGTTTTGAAAATCTCCAAATACCGCTGAACCGTTTCGGGAACGAGCGTCCGCCACTCGTCGTCATCGGTGAAATATTTTTCGCGGATGTCGGTCGCGTTGCTGCTCAAAAGTTTTTTGTCCGAAGAGTAAAATTCCTCGAAATTCCACTGCGGAAAAAGATTTAAATAATACGAACTTCTATCTTTGAAAAATCCGACGATGGAAATTTTCGCGTGTTCCGCGTTGTCCGATTCTTCGACAATTTCGCCGACGATGTTTTGAATTTCCGCCGTCCAAACGTGGTCGTTATACGGATAATCGCGGACGGCGCGAAAGATTAATCTGTTCTGCGTCTTTCGGAAAACAGGCGCGGATAATTTCCTCGCGCATCGCGGGCGTGAAAGGATTTTTCACGTCGGGCGCGCTTCGCGCCGAGCCAAGGATAACGATGACTTTTTCGGCAAGCGATAAACTGTGTTCGATTAATTTTTGATGTGCTGAATGGAAGGGCTGGAAACGTCCGATGACGATTCCGAAATCATATTTCTTGTTCATTTTCTAACACGCTCCGTGTTCTAAATTTTCATCGTTCAATCCGAACGACTATTTCGCCAACATAAACCTTTACGATGCGTTTCGCAAATTGGTTGCGGCTTTTTCGAATTTAAAAATAAAAAAACTTGCGATCATCTTTCGACAATCGCAAGTTCTTCGTCTGGGGTGAAAAATTTACTGCGGCGTTAAAACCACTTTGCGCCAGGTGTCTTTGTCGGTATTGAACTGATCGTAAGCCTTTGGCGCGTCCGACAAACTCAGGCGGTGCGAAATGATAAAGGTCGGATCAATTTTATCCGCCTGAATCGCTTCAAAAAGCGGCTGCATATATTTCATCATATTGGTCTGCCCCATTTTGAAGGTCAATCCTTTACCGAACGCCGCGCCCATCGGGAATTTATCAAGAAATCCGCCGTAAACGCCCGGAATCGAAATCGTGCCGCCTTTTCGACAGCAGAAAATCATCTGCCGCAGCGCGTGCGGTCGGTCAGTCGCCAAAAATAAAGTCGCTTTCGCGTAATCGAGCAAAGCGTCGGGTGACGTGCCGTGTGATTCGAGTCCGACGCAATCAATACATGAATCAGGTCCGCGTCCGCCGGTTAAATCTTTTAACTGTTCGTGAACGTCAACTTCGTCGAAATTGATTGTTTCCAGATTTTTGCCTTCGTTATACTGCATCGCTTCGGCGAGTCGGGCTTTGTAATGGTCAATCACGACCACTCGTTCCGCGCCGAGCATAAACGCCGATTTGATGGCGAATTGCCCAACCGGACCTGCGCCCCAAACGGCAACCGTATCGCCTTCCTGAATATTGCAATTTTCCGCGCCCTGATAGCCGGTCGGGAAAATATCCGACAAAAATAAAACCTTTTCATCTTCGATGTCGTTCGGAACTTTCAGCGGTCCGACATCGGCATACGGCACGCGCACGTATTCGGCTTGACCGCCCGCGAAACCGCCCATCATATGTGAATAACCGAACAGCGCCGAGCCGGAAAATCCGTATAAAGTTTCGAGCGTTTCCGGTTTCGGATTCGAGTTATCGCACGCCGACCACAAATCTTTCTTGCAGAAAAAACAATTTCCGCAGGCGATTGTAAAAGGCACGACGACTTTATCGCCTTTCTTTAAATTTGTTATGCCTTTGCCCGTCTCGACGACTTCGCCCATAAACTCGTGTCCGAGAATATCGCCCGCTTTCATCGTCGGGATATAACCGTTGTAGAGATGCAAATCCGAGCCGCAAATCGCGGTTTTCGTAATTTTAATAATCGCGTCGCGCTCGTTTAAAATCGTCGGGTCGGGAACCGTCTCGACCCGCACATCGTGTTTTCCATTCCAACATACTGCTTTCATTTTTGTTCTCCCTTGTTCTTTTTAATTTTCTAAGCCTTTGCCGATTTCGTTTTCGCTGCCGCTTCACGTCCCGAAGTTTGACCTTCGACTTTAATTAGTTCACCCGCTTCCATCATTGATTTGAAGCGATACAAATCACCGTAAACCTGCTGGCTCGGTTCCTCGCCGAAAAGTTTGGCGATGGTTGCGCCGAGTTTTCCGCCTGGTGCTTCGTAAGTTAAAACCACCCGCACTTCCGTTCCGCGATTTGAAGTCGGGTTAAACTCGACCACACCCGTATTTGCAACATCCGCGCCTTCCGCCGATTTCCAGCCGATACGCTCGTTCTCAACATCGCTCGTGATTTCCGCGTTCCATTCGACCGTTGTTCCAAACGGAGCTTTCGCTTTCCAAAACGAAGTTTTTTCGCCCGTCACCGTCACCGATTCGAGGTGCGTCATAAACTTCGGCAGATTTTCAAAGTTTCGCCAGAACTGATAAAGTTCGGCGGGCGATTTGTTAATCGTGACCGATTTTTTGACGTGAATTTTGCTCGATGTCACGCTGTTTGTAAACGGACTTTTCTTTGAACCCGCGCTCAATTTTCTGGTGTGGGATTCGTCCGCCGTATTAATGTCCATCGCGTCGTAAACCTGGCAATGTCCGGTCGCGCCGCGCAGCGCGAGTCCGCCGCCGACGATTGAAAGTATCACGCCGAGCGCGTCGCCGCGTTTTGCGCCCAATGCGATTAACGCGCCGCCCGCGACACCCGAAACCAACCTTTCGGTCGGGCTAACGTTTGTATTAAAATTCGTCAAAATATCCGTTATTGATTTGTCTTGTTTCATAAATTTACTTCCTTCCCCTTTTTGTTTTAAATTAAATTTTCCCCTTGTTCCAACTCGTTATTTTGCCGCGCCGCATCGTCAATCAGTGTCGTCAAAACTGACGGCGAAATTGAAGATTGACTGTCTTTGCCGAGCGCGTAACGTTCGCCGATGCCACCTGCTGAAGGCAGAATTTGATTGATTAAACTTGAAATCTCGGCGGTTAGTTCAGGAAACAGCGCATTCGCCGTCGCCGCGAGTTTCGCCTGAATCGAGATAATCAATTCAGCGTCGCCGCGTCGTGCCGCTTCAACGATTTGACTCGCCGCGCGTTCCGCGCTGATTGACGAAACCGGCAGCGCATCGCCGATGCTGAACCACGCGTATTCCTTTTCGTTTTGACCTTTAAATTGCGCGTTGACGTGACTTCCGGTGCGCATCAAGCCGGGGCAAACCGTCGTGACGAAAATATTATCTTTCGCCAGTTCGACGCGCATCGCATTCGACAAACCGACGAGCGCGAATTTGCTGGCGCAATACGGCGCGAGATGCGGAACCGCCATTTTTCCTCCGATAGAAGAAATATTAACGATGCGACCTTCGCCGCGTTCTTTCATCTTTGGCAAAACCGCGTTCATCATATAAAACGCGCCCCAGAAATGAATCGCCAGCGCATTCTCAAAATCCGCTTGAGTTTGATTCTCTAACGGTCCGACCTGAATCACGCCCGCATTGTTAATTAGCGCGTCAATTCGTCCGTAATGATTACAAACCGCTTCGACCGCGCGCGTTACTTCGGATTGATTTCGGACATCGCAAACCGTCTGAAAAACTTCCGCGCCGCGTGATTTCATATCAATTTCGGCGCGAATTAGTTCTTCCGAATCTCTGGCACAAATGGCGATTTTCGCGCCTTGTTCGGCGAGCGTTCTGGCTAAAACCAACCCAAGTCCGCGCGAACCGCCCGTTATTAAAACAACTTTATCTTGAAAATCGAATTGCGGGCGCGATTTTTTCAAAGCGGTATAAGCCGCTACCGCGCCGACACCGATTGCCGCCGCAAACCACCAGCCGTTTCCCTGTTTATTTTCCGTGCGTTCCATCATCTTGAAAGATTGTCTTACTGCAATCAGAATGCCATCTAATGCGCCGATTCCTTGTCTGTAAATCGCAACCGCTTTTCGCAAAGAAATTTCCGCGTGCTAAAATTCGTTTATGGCAGAAAGTTTAGCAATTTCAAAAACATCGGACAGACGAAAAATTTACGACGAACTCGCGCCGCAAATAGCCGCGCTTGTCGCCGGCGAAACGGATTTAACGGCGAATCTCGCCAACATCGCCGCCGCGCTCAAAGAAGCGTTCGGTTTTTTCTGGGTCGGATTTTACGTCGTCAAAGAAAATCAACTCGTCTTAAACGCTTTTCAAGGACCAATCGCCTGCACGAGAATTAATTTTAATCAGGGCGTTTGCGGGCATTGTTACACGATTAAAGAAACTGTGATCGTGCCGGATGTCGAAGCATTTCCCGGACACATCGCGTGCAGTTCAGCTTCAAAATCCGAAATCGTCTTGCCCGTTTTTAATTCAAATGGCGATGTAGCAATGGTTTTGGACGTTGACAGCGATAATCTGGATGACTTTTCCGAAACTGACGCGGAAGGTTTGGGTAAAATGGTCGAAATTATCACGCGGTTAATTTAACTCTCGAAAAATCTGTGATAAAGTTTCCTTTTACTTTGCATAAGGATTCTTTGTTGCTCTTTCGAGCGAACAATTAACGACAATTTTTAATGGATAAATTTTTGATTCGCGGCGGCAAGCCGTTGATGGGTAAAGTTCAAATCAGCGGCGCGAAAAATTCCGCTTTGCCGTGTTTGGCGGCGACGCTTTTAACCGGCGAAACCGTGACGCTGCACAATGTTCCGTATGTCAAAGACTTGATAACACAGCGTCGTCTGCTCGAAGATTTGGGCGCGACGGTTCTCACGCCCGCTTTGCACACGCATAAAGTGCAGGCGAAAAACATCGAAATTTACGAGGCTCCGTACGAACTCGTCAAAACGATGCGGGCAAGCGTTCTCGCGCTCGGACCGCTTTTAGCCAGATTCGGTCAGGCGAAAGTTTCGCTTCCCGGCGGCTGTGCTATCGGAACGCGTCCGATTGATTTGCATTTGAAAGCGTTTGAGCAACTCGGCGCGACCGTCTCGCTCGAATCCGGCGACGTTATCGCCCGCGCACCGAAGGGAAGATTAATCGGCGCGGAGACGTCATTTTGAAAAAGTCTGCGTGACGGGAACGGAAAACGTCATGATGGCGGCGGCTTTAGCAAAAGGCACGACAACGATTCGCAACGCGGCGCGTGAGCCGGAAATCGAAGATTTAGCTGAACTCCTAAATAAAATGGGCGCGAAAATTTCCGGCGCGGGAACTGCGACAATCGTTATCGAAGGCGTTGACGATTTGGGCGCGGCGGAACATTCGATTATTCCCGACCGCATCGAAACGGGAACTTTTATCGTCGCGGCGGCGATGACGAACGGCAAACTCGAAATCGAAAATTGCCAGCCGAAACATCTTGAAACGGTAATCGAAAAGTTAAGAGAAGTTGGCGTGGAAATCGAGCAGAAAAACGACACAACGCTCGTCGTGAAATGCTGCGACAAAGGTTTGCAGTCAAAAGATGTGACGACCGAGCCGCATCCGCTGTTTCCGACCGATATGCAGGCGCAGTATATGGCTTTGATGACGCAGGCGGAAGGCGTTTCAACTGTCGTCGAGACGATTTTTGAAAATCGTTTTATGCACGTTGGCGAACTGATCAGAATGGGCGCGAACATTCAAACTTCGGGCAACACGGCAATCGTCAAAGGCAAAACCCAACTGAATGGCGCGAAAATTATTGCGTCGGATTTACGCGCGTCAGCCTCGCTCGTTCTCGCCGGACTTTGTGCGGAAGGCGAAACTTTAATTGACCGCGTTTATCACATTGATCGCGGCTACGAAACCATCGTCAAAAAACTCAACGACATCGGCGCGGACATCGAACGAATTACCGAAAATTTAACGATGAGCGCGGAATAAAAAATCGCATTTTTTTGTTCCGCGCACGGAAAACTCGCCGTTTGTCGTGCGTTGAAATGTTTTGCGCCGCGTCAACGCTGAATTCCTTGAAGTGATAGATTTTCCCCGACAATTTTTTCATAACTTTTTAGAAATAATCGGTAATCGTCCAAAGATTTTCCCGGCGATTCGCTCAAAAATAAATTCGTTTAACGGCACACAGTTCGGCGCGAACGGCGGCTTTCTGATTGACGGCGATTCGAGAAACCCAATATCGCCGTCCGGCGACTTTTCACGCGAGTATAGTCTACTCTAAACAGTGGTATTGGAACGATTGTTACATTCGGTCAAAACAGTGATTTTCCGCCGCAATCCACATTGATACCGTAAAATTGAAAAAGAGAAAGAGGCTTTGTTTTGCCAAATAAAGCCTCTTTCTCTTTGGAAGAGTGAGATTAGGTGAAGTAGGTTTCCGACATATAAAGAAACAGGTTTTCGCGGGAAGATTTCCTGCCTCGGTTGCTAATCAATAGGCTAATATCGTGCCGCAAAGATCAGAAAAAGATATATTCATACTAAAGTGAAGTAATAACATCAGTTAAAACAATAAAGCCGTTTTTATTATTTCGCCGAATGGTTTGTTTTACAGTAAAATAGAGCAAAAATGGATTCAATAGAATCAAAATTGATTCTATTGAATCCATTTTTTTGGATAATGTGCGAGAAGCGGTAAATGCTGATTAATAAACCAATGATCGAGCGATTATTTCCAGAATTTTGGAACTCGAAAATAGAAAATATTTAAAAGTCAGGTTTATTTGAAATGAGTTTGATTCGCTTTAGATTTTGAGTAGTTTTTCACGCAGCATCTTTGATTGAAAACGGCTTGAGGAAATTTCCTGACCGTTTTTTAGAGAGACGATATAAGTTCCCCCGGGCAGCGACGCGATTCGCGCGATCATTTCCAGATTGACAATCGCGCCGCGCGAAAGCCGCACGAATCTTCGCGGATCAAGGCGGTTTTCGATGTCTTTGAGACGATGATTAATCGTAAATTTTTTGTTTTGCAGATTTGTAATGTGCAGAAGTTCACCATCGGCGGTGATGGAAACTATCTCGGCGACGGGAACCAGCAAAATCTCGTCGCGCAGGCGAACCGGAATTCGTTCCAGAAGTGTCTTTTTAGCAATTTCTTGGTAAGTTGTGACGGCGGCTTTCAGATTCGCGGCATTATTCATCCGAAAATTTGTTTGTTCCAGGCGTTCGTGAACGCGGTTTAAAGTTTCGCGCAGACGGCTCTTTTCGATTGGCTTTAGTAAATAATCAACCGCGTTGAGTTCAAAAGCCTGTACTGCATATTCGTCGTAAGCCGTGACGAACGCGACGAGCGGCATCTGCGATTTACGCAGCATTTTGATGACTTCGATGCCGGAAGCGACGGGCATCTGCAAATCGAGCAGAGCCAGGTCGGGTTTGATTTCGCGGATAATTTCAACCGCTTCCGCGCCGTCTTCCGCCTCGCCGACGATCTCCGCGTCTTCAAATTCCAGCAAGATATTTTTCAGAAACAAACGCGCCGGACGTTCGTCGTCGGCAATCACGATTCGAATTTTATCGGTCATATTTTTTTGTTTTTAAGCGTAATATCAGAAACGGGCAAAATTATTTCCGCTGTCGTGCCGACGTTATTTTCGCTTTCGATATTCAGTCGCGCGGCATCGCCGTAATAAGAACTCAGACGCTGTTCGATATTGTTCAACCCGACCGCTTTTCGCTGGTTTTCGATTAATTCCGCGACGTTTAAGCCCGCGCCGCTGTCGAAAACGAACAGTTTTAGAAACATCTTTGAATTGAGATTTTCGAGTTTTGCGTAAATTTTCACCAAGCCGCCGGACTTTGTTTTCGAGATGCCGTGTTTGACAGCGTTTTCGACGAGCGGCTGTAAAATCAGAGCCGGAACGCGCAGATTTTTCAAATCTTCCGGCACGTTAATTTCGATTCGGAGACGTTCTTCAAACCGCGCCTGTTCGATTTCGAGATAAGATTCGACGAGTTTGATTTCTTCGCCGAGCGGCGTAAATTCGCCGCTCGATTTTAGAACGCGGCGCAAAAGAGAAGTCAGTTTGAGCAATGTTGCGAGGGCTTTTTCAGGCGCGGTTTGAATCAAATAACCGATGGTCGTCAGTGCATTGAACAGAAAATGCGGATTGATTTGCGCCCGCAGAGCGCGTAGTTCGGCTTCGGTTGCGAGTTTTGAAAATTCCTGTTCGCGGTTTTTCTGACTGAATCGTTCATCGCTCACGCGCAGCGCGTCAATACGCCGAGCCGTTAAAAGCGCGGCGGCTTCGAGCATTTCAATTTCGTCGGAAAGCAGTCGGCGACCGCCGGAAAAGTCATTCAGATGAATTTTATAAAACGGCGACTCGACCGTCGGGACAAAAATTTCCGCCAGTCGCAGCGTGAAACTAACCGTCGGTAAATTGCCTGCGCTGTCGGAGACTTCCGTCCAGTTCGATTCGTGCGCCGTCAACGCCAAAGCGAGTTTCAGACACGTTTCGTTCAGCACATCGGCAGCCGAATTGCGCTGTTCGATGGTTTTTGAAAGCTCGATTCGCAAATTATCATAATCGGCGCGGCGCAGGATTATTTTATCAACCAGCCAGACGGCGAAGCGGTGCAAAGCCGGATAAACGAGCGCGGTCGTGACCCACAAAGTCAAAATTATAGCGATTGCCTGCGTGTCGTTGCGGTCGTGCGTTTCGTGATAATGCAAAAGCGGCGCGGCGACGAGCACGTATAGCCCGAACGCCGTCGCTGTGACGAGAACGAGCGACAGAGCGCGTTTGAGAAACAAATCGGCAAAGGCAAAACGAAAATCCTGAAGCAAAATCGCCAGCGCGAGCGGCAGTGAAGATTGGTGCGCGACGAGTTCGACGAGCCACGATTTATCTTCCGCGCCCGAACTTAAATGCAGAGCGGAAACTGCGAAAATCAACAGCGCGGCAATCCACACGCGCTTGTTTTCGAGCTTTTGCCGGAAATTAAAAACGAGCAGCGCGGCAAGCAGGGCGAGCGAGCCGACGGTTAAAATCAGCAAAGCCGCGTCCGACGGCGCGACACCGGAAACAAACGCCGAACCGAAATGAAAAAAAGTCGCCAGCAAACTTAATCCGTAAGCGGCGAACGTCAGGATTCGGGCATTTTTGTTCTCGGAATTTTTCGACGCGTAATGAACGACGACCGACGGCAGAAAACCGAGCGCGGAATATGAAATCGCCGTCAGAACGGGCGCGATACTGCCTGCCGCGAAATCTTTCCAAACCACCGCGACGAGTTCGCCGACGTTCCACAGCAAACCGAGCAGAGCCGTTGCCGGAAGCAGGAAATCAACTGATGATCTGTCGTCGGCGCGGCGATAGCGCAACACCATCACGAGCAGCAGCGTGTAGAGCGCGACGCCGACCGCGAAGCCTAAAAGATTGATCAGCGATGCAGTGTTCAGCGAATTCATCCGAATGGAACGCCGTCATCCTGACGGCAGAAGTTGTTACGCCGACGACAAATGCCGTCAAGATGACGGCGTTCCAAATTACTTCCCGATTTTTACTTTTTCGCGGTATTGATTAATGGCGACGTAAGTTACTTCGGCTTCGGTGACGCGGACGGCATTTTGCCCGTGCGAGCCAAAGCGTTCAGCTTCAACGAAGACTTTCACCGTAATCGAAGTGCTGCCGATACGGATTGTTTCGGCGTAAAAACTCACCAAATCACCGATGAAAACCGGCTCGTGAAAGATTACTTCTTTCATTGCGACGGTTACGAAACGGTCGTGTTTGGTGGTTTTGACCGCTTCAACGCCGCCGGCAACGTCTATGTAGCTTAAAATTATGCCGCCGAAAACCGTGCCGTGCGCATTCGTGTCGCGCGGCATCATCGTGATACGGATGGCGACATCGCGCGGAATTTCGGTGTTCGTAGTTTCTGTTTGATTTTCCATTGTTAAAATACAAAACCTCTTTCAAATATCAGTAATTCTACATTTTGCATTCTGCGTTCTAAATTTTTACGCGTAAATAATGAAAATTTAGAATGTATAACGCAGAATTACTGATACTTCTATTGAAATATCTTCAGTTAAAGTCAGATTCTTTCCAGCGTCCAATCGCTGACAATTTCTTTTAGTTCGTTGAGATGTTCGTCGAAAAAATGCCCGCAGTTTTCAAAGACGACGACTGTTTTGTCGGCGGATTGGACTTGTTCGACGACTTCGCGCAGATGTTCGACGCTGCCGAATTCGTCTTTGTCGCCGTGAACGAACAGAATCGGGCTGCAAACGTGTTTGCTGAAGGAAAAGTCGTATTTATCAACGGGCGTGCCGATGCTGATAAGGCGCACAATTCGATTATCGGTCAGTGAAACTTCCGTACCGACGCGCGAGCCGAAGGAAAAGCCGGCGAGCGTGACCGGCTGATCGGGAAAAGTCGTGGTCAGATAATCGAGCGCGTCTTTCACGTCCTGCTGTTCGCCAATCCCGTCGTCGTGCGCGCCGGTACTTGCGCCGACACCGCGAAAATTGAAGCGCAGCGTGACCAAACCGGCTTCGATTAAGCCCGCCGCCGCGCGATAAACGACTTTATTGTGCATTGTGCCGCCGCCGAGCGGATGCGGATGACAAACGAGCGCAACACCTTTCGCGTCGCCCGCCGGTTCTTTCAAAATCGCTTCCAGTTCGCCGTGCGATGCCGGAATCATCAAATTACCTTTTGGATACATAGCTAAATTTTAGATTTTGCGATTTTGATAAGCAAATATGAAATGTTTATTTGAGCGATTACCGCGCTTTTCGGTCGGCTGCCGTTAATCTTCGGCAAATCCGATTCTTAACTAGCCGTTCGACGGGCATTCGTGATAATTTTTTGAAAGATTTTATTTCAATATTTTCATTATTTAGACATATCCAAATGGAAGATTTACAGGCGGAAACGCCGATTGTCGCTGAAGAATCGGCGGCAAAGCAGACCTGGACGCAATGGTTCGGCACGGACACGGCGATCAATTGGGTTTATTTGATTTTCGGGTTTTTCGCTATCGTTTTGCTGATGACGCTGTTGCAGTTTTCGACCAAGGCGGTTTGCTGCGGCGACTGGGACGGCTATTATCACATCAAATGGAGTTTTTTGCTGTGGGAAAGTTTCAAAAGCGGACATTGGCTGCCCGAATTTGTCTGGCTGCCGCTGACGGTTCTTAATCCGAAAGATTACGCCGACCATCATTTTCTTTTTCATCTTTTGCAGATTCCTTTTCTATGGTTTTTCGAGCCGGAAATGGCGGCGAAAGTCGCGGCGGTCGTTTACGGCAGTCTGGCGATTTTCTCGGTCTATTGGCTGATGTTTCGCTACAAAATTGATTATCTGCTTCTGTGGCTCGGCGCACTGCTCGGCTGTGCGAGTTCGTTTCTGTTTCGCATCAATATGGCGAAGGCTCCGCCGCTGACGATTATTATCACGATTGTCGGGATTTATCTGCTGTTCGAGCGCAAATATGCGTGGCTCGCGCCGCTGATGTTCGCATTTGTCTGGACCTACAGTTTGTTTCCGCTTCTGTTGTTCGCTGCTGTTTTCTGGACGTCTATCATCCTGTGGAACGAACGGCGCGTTGAATGGCGCCCGCTCGCCTACACCGTCGGCGGAATGATTGCGGGCAACATTATCAACCCGTATTTTCCGCAGAATATCTGGCTTTTCCTCGAACATTTCCTCGAAAAATTCAAAGTCGGATCGGATTTCGTCGTTTCGGTCGGCGGCGAATGGTATCCGTATTCGGGGCAGGAATTACTGATGAATTTCCCGATTGCGCTTGGAGCGATGCTTATCGGCTATATTCTATTCACGCCGCGCGGCGGCAAACTGCCGGAAAAATCCACGTTCTTTCTGATGTTCGTCACGGTTCTGCTCGTTGCCCAGTTCCGCTCGAAACGCTTCGCCGAATATTTTCCGCCGTTTGCGATTCTGTTCGCCGCCTTTAGCTGGCGCGAGTTTTTCGCGCCGAAGTTTTGGCAGTCGTCGGAAATCGTTGAAGATTCTGAAGTTCCGGCACCTATGACTTCTAAAAAATGGGAAGTTTACGACATCGTTAAAAACACGGCGATAGGTCTTTTAGGTTTATTTTTGGCACTTTGGCTCGTCTATAATCTGCGCGGAATTGATTTCGCCGGAATTCAAGGAAACAGGCTTGATGGCGACTTTGCAGGGCAACGAGGCGAACGATAAATACAAACGCGGCGCGGCTTGGGCAGTCGAAAACATTCCCGAAGGCGAGCGAATTTTTAACTGCAACTGGGACGATTTTCCGAAACTATTTTTCTATGACACGAAACATTCCTACGTTTACGGACTCGATCCGCATTATCTTTACACGAAAAATCCCGAATTATCGAAGCTGATTCCCGATTTAACCGAGCGGCAAAATCAAAGACCCCGCGCCCGTTATCCGCGAAAAATTCGGCTCGCGCTATATCTTTTCCGACGCGAAAGAAAACGAAGAAATGATCGCCAAATGTCTCGAAAGCGGCTGGTGCGAAATTGCGTATCAGGATGACGAAGCGATTTACGTTAAAATCCGCGACGCAAAAGGCGAGCCGCCGCCGGATGCGGTGAGCAGCGACGCGCCGCCGACGCCCGAAGAATTAAAACAGCTCGAAGACGAAGAAAAAGCCGAAAACGCGGCAAAGGCGAATTCAAATCAGAATGCGAACGACGATGACGATGAGAATTAAAACGAACGTGAAGCAGAATAAGCCTTTAAGCGCGAGTTTCGGCGGCGTGCTGCTCGTCGCGCTTCTGAGTTTCGCCTGCACGCCGCGAGCGTTTGAAAAGCCGAACGCCAACGTCGCCGCGCCCGTCAGGGGCGAGCAAAAACCGGTGACGATTCAGGACGAAGTAGAGAAAATAAAAACCGCCAAACTACAGTTTGTGTTCGTTTTTCGCCGCAGGGACGGCGGCGTGTTTGACAGCGACGACAAAAAGTTTCTGCGGGCGAATCTGCCGTTTAATAATCGAGTCGTTTCAGCCGACGAAGACAAAGCGTTTATTGTCGGTTCAAATTATAAATTTCCGCCGGAAAACATCGAATATTTGCGAACGCGCTTTAATCTCGAAGATTTTTCGACACAGGAACAGGCAAAATGAGCGGGTAAAAAATTATGGCTGACAACAAAATCGCGGAAACGGTAAAAATCATCACCGGTGATGAAGGCATTGAACCGGCAGTAGCGCATCCGGCGCAGAACGTCGTTCTCGATCCGTCAACGCCGTCCGTCAGGACGATTGTGCGCGTGGTTTTGGTGACGCTGATTATCATTTATATCGCCGACTCGCTCAAAGCAATTCTCGTTTCGGTCACGTATCTACTGTTTCTAATCATTCTTTCAATCTTCTTTGCATATTTGATCGAACCGCTCGTGCAGATGATTCGCCGTCCGTTTGAAGTCGCCAACCGCGACAAATATATGCCGCGTCCTTTAGCGATTGGCGTGGCTTATTTAACGGTTTTTCTAACCATCGGCATCGCCGTCGCTTTGCTGACCCCGATTGTCATCGAGCAAGCCAAACAATTGTCGGTCAGCGTGCCGGATTACGCGGCTTCGCTGCAAAAACAATTCAAATATGCCAGTACGAGGTTTGAAAGATACCAGATTCCCGAAGCCGTGCAAACGCAGATTTCCGGAAAAGCGAGCGGTATCGTCGGCACAATCGGTTCAGGCGTGACGGAATTTTTCATCGCTTCCATATCGTATCTGCCGTGGCTGATTTTAGTTCCGGTGCTGGCATTTTTCTTTCTAAAAGATGCTAATCTGTTCCGGCTTTCGCTGCTCAGGGTTTTTCCGAGCGGTGGTTGGCGAGCCAGAATGGAGTTGATTATCCACGATGTCAATACGACGCTCGCCGCCTATACTCGCGCCCAGCTTATCTCGTGTTTGTTAATTGGAACTTTATGCACGTTCGCATTCTACTTTCTCGGCGTAAATTACGCGCTTTTGCTCGGCGTACTTGCCGGATTTTTAGAATTTATTCCGCTTATCGGTCCGCTGACGATTGGGATTACCGCCGTCACCATCGCTTCGCTCGAATCGCCGTCGGAAGGTTTTTACGTGTTTATTTTCTTAGCCGTTCTGCGGATTTTACAGGATTACGTGTTTTATCCGCGTATCGTGCGCGAAGGAATTCATCTGCATCCTTTGGCGATTATTCTGTCGGTTTTGGCGGGCGAACAATTGGCGGGAATTCCCGGCGTGTTCATCTCGATTCCGGTCGTCGCACTGTTGACCGTAGTTTATAAACACATTATGGAACACAGCGGCAGCAAGGGAATCGTCGCTAATATGCTTTCACCAAAGGAAAACAGCGAATCGGTCGAGGCAAAATAAAAGCTGAAATATTAAAACTCCGCCCGCGATACGTAATTTTGCGTATCGCGGGCGGAGTTTTAATATTTACGTGCGGTTTGAAAGAATTGCTGAATGCTTGAAACTGTTGATAATTTCTATTTTCCGACTACTTTATCAATCAAAATAATAATTCCGTAAGCGACTGCCGCGATTAAAGCCGCCATCGGAATCGTTAAAATCCACGCCCAGACGATTCTGCCAGCCACGCCCCATTTTACCGCCGAAAGCCTTTTCGTCGCGCCGACACCGACGATTGCGCCGGTAATGGTGTGCGTCGTCGAGACGGGAATTCCGGCGTAAGTTGCGCCGAACAGCGTAATCGCTCCGGCGGTTTCCGCGCAAAATCCGCCGACCGGCTGAAGTTTCGAGATTTTTGAACCCATCGTTTTAACGATTTTCCAGCCGCCCGTTAAAGTTCCGAGCGCGATTGCGCTGTGCGCGGCAAGCACGACCCAGAGCGGAATTTCAGGTAATTTTCCTTCACCGGTCATCTGCAAAAAACCGCCCGAAACGAGGACAATAGTGATAATTCCCATTGTTTTCTGCGCGTCATTGCCGCCGTGTCCGAGCGAATAAGCGGCGGCGGAAAAAAGCTGACCGACGCGAAATCCTTTATCAACTTTGGAAACCGGCGTGCGGCGAAAAATCCAGAAAACCGACACCATTAAAATAAAGCCGAGAGTCATTCCGAGCAGCGGCGAAAGAACTATAAACGTAATCGTTTTAATCCAGCCAGCCGCAATCAGCAAATCGAATCCGCCATGGGCGACGATTGCCGCGCCCGCGTATGCGCCGACGAGCGCGTGCGAACTCGATGTTGGTAAACCCAATTGCCACGTTATGATATTCCACGTAATAACGCCGATTAAAGCCGCAAGCAGAACATACAGCCGCATGTCTTCGGGAACTTTATCGATGCTGCACCAAATCGCCGCCGATGGTTTTGGCAACGCCCGTTCCGAAAACTATAAAGGCGACGAAATTAAAAAATGCCGCCATCGTGACCGCTGCGCCGGGCGATAAAACACGCGTCGAAACAACGGTCGCGATGGAATTTGCCGCATCGTGAAAGCCGTTCGTATAGTCGAACACCAACGCGATGAAAATAATAAAAATGACAAGCGCGGTCGTAGAATCCATAAAATTAGGGATGAAGGATGAAGGCTGAGGGACGAAAGATTGATTTTATTCAGCATTAATCCCTCATTCTTCGTCCCTTAATTAAGTGTGTTTCAGAATAATGCTTTCGACGATATTAGCGACGCGTTCGCATCTGTCCGTCGCGTTTTCCAAAATTTCGTAAAGTTCCTTCCATTTAATCAGCGTCGTCGGGTTGGTTTCGCTGTGAAAAAGCTCACCGACAGCGCGGAAATAAATATCGTCGGCGACGTTTTCGAGACGGTGAATTTCGATGATATGCTCGATTCATTCCGTCGGGTTTGGCGAGCATCGAGACGGCGGCATTGATTTCTATCGCCAGACTTTGAATGACTTTGGCGAGCTGCGCGGCGTGGTCGCTGATTTCGTTGATGTCATACATCAAAATCGCCCGTGCGCCCGCGTCAATATAATCGCAAACGTCGTCGAGCGCGACGACCAGCGCGAAAATATCTTCGCGGTCAAACGGCGTGATAAATGATTTGTTGAGTTTGGTTGTGACCTTATGCGTCAATTCGTCGCATTCGTGTTCGATATCCTTGATGCGTTTGACGTGCGCCTCAAAACTGCCGCTCTCGCTCTGCATCATTTCAACCAACTGATTGGAAGCCATTTGGATTTTTTCCGTCATTTGCGAGAAAAAGGCAAAATACTCGTCTTCTCGCGGCAGTAAGCTAAAAGCCATTTTTTGTGAACTCCATACAACTAAATATTCTTGATTTAAGTAGATCAAATATAACGGAAAAAATGCGCCTTTGTCTATCGAAACGACTTTTGGTGTAACAACTTTGTAACATTAAGTTCAACCGCACAAACTACTCGAAAAGGAATAAAATCTACGGAAAAGCAGTAAATTCGGTTAGCT
This sequence comes from Pyrinomonadaceae bacterium, assembly GCA_963761145.1. GTDB lineage: Bacteria > Acidobacteriota > Blastocatellia > Pyrinomonadales > Pyrinomonadaceae. The sequence continues at coordinate 494,390 of CAVXFU010000007.1, read as the reverse complement.
TTTTTCGGCTTAATGCTCAACGTTTCGGCGCAATTGCATTTCTGGTATGATGATTGCCAACTACTTTTTGAGTTTGTTCGATTAAAGGGCAAACTTTGAATTCGGGAAGTTCATCGGATAAACCGTTTGAATCTAAGAGCCGGACATTTTGAAAACGACAAAATCTGGGAGGAAAAATGAGAAAAATTAATTTAGGCAGAAATTTAGCGGCGATGCTGGTGATGTGGACGATTGTGGTCATGCCGCTCGCGGCATTCGGGCAAACGCGCATTGTCGCGCCGAAGAATAAATATAAAGTTCAGGATGATGTAAAACTCGGACGCGACGCGGCGAGACAGGTCGAACAGCAAATGCCGATTTTGAACGATGCGGAAGCGACGCGCTACGTTCAGGCAGGTCGGCGAACGTTTGGTCAGCGCAATTCCGTCGCAGTTTCAGCAACCGGCTTTTGACTACACTTTTGAAATCGTTAACGCCCGCGACATCAACGCTTTCGCGCTGCCGGGCGGACCGATGTTCGTCAATCGCGGAATGATCGAAGCCGCCTCACGCGAAGGCGAAATGGCTGGTGTGATGGCGCACGAAATCTCCCACGTCGCGCTGCGTCACGGCACCGCGCAGGCGACCAAACAAAGTAATCCGCTCAATCAAATCTTAGGCATCGGCGCGGTTCTTGGCGGTGCGGTTCTTGGCGGACAAACCGGCGCGACACTCGGACAAACTTTGTATCAGGGTTTATTAGTCAATCCATACAGCCGCGAATACGAAACGCAAGCCGACGTTCTCGGCGCGCAGATTATGGCGAACGCCGGTTACGACCCGCGCGATTTAGCCAATATGTTTAAAACTATCGAACGCGAAAGCGGCGGCTCAAGCGGTCCCGAATGGCTCAGCACTCATCCGAATCCGGGCAATCGTTACGAAAATATCAATCGTGAAGCGCAATTGCTGCGCGTCAGAAATCCGGTTCAAAACACGGCGCAGTTTGAACGCATTCAAAGCAAACTAAAGCGTTTGCCGCGAGCGCAGTCAATGGCGGAAATCGGAAAAAACGCGCCCGCCAATAACGGCGGAAATAGCACGATGAATAACGGGCGATACGAAAACCGTGTCGCGCTGCCGTCCGCGAGAACGCGCAATTACAACGGCGGTTTTGTAACTTTTAACGTGCCGGACAACTGGCAGACAGTTTCCGAATCGCAAACCGAAGTTTGGTTCGCGCCGCAGGGCGCATACGGCAGCGACGGCATTACGCACGGCGTTTTGTTTGGTTTATCAAAAGGCAGCGGAAATCTTCAACAACAAACGACTGCTTATATAAACGGACTTTTGCAGGCGCAGGGCAACAATTATCTGCAAGCCGAAGGCGGTTATTCGCGCACAACGGTAGGCGGCAGAAGCGGCTTGGGAACGGTTTTGTCAGGACGTTCGCCGCTGACCAATCGCAACGAAATCACGACCGTTTACACGACTTTGCTGCAAAACGGACAGTTGTTTTATATCATCACCGTTTCGCCGGAAAACGAATCTGCGCGTTACAATACAGCATTTCGCAATATGCTTCGCTCGATTCGTCTGAACGGTTAAGAGCGGAAATTTGAAAAAGGAAAAAAGCTGATTTGATAAATTTCAAGTCAGCTTTTTTCTTTGATAAACATCGCGCGGTAAATCGGCAGTTTTTTTTCTTCGACCGCCGCTTCGCGCTCGGTTTTTACCGGAAACGGATTTTCTTCAACTGCTGTTTCATATAAATCGTTGTTCGCCCGAAAAATTTCAAACATTTCATCTGCCAGAAATTCAACGTCGGTTTGAATGAAAATTTTGCCGGAAATTTTTAAGTGTCCAACAATCGTTTCGACCAAATTTTCGTCCACCATTCGGCGTTTGGCGTGTTTCTTTTTATACCAGGGGTCTGGAAACTGAATCGTTATCGTGTGCAGAATGTGGGCAGGCAAATTCTCAAGCAATCGGTCGAGCGAAAAAGTCGCATTGTTAAATTCGTAGTGTAAATTCGTTAAATTGTTTTCTTTGGCGATTCGATTTGCTTCGATAACGAGCGGTTCGCGGATTTCCGCACCGAGAAAATTTGCTTCGGGAAATGTCTGAGCCATTTTCAGCAGAAATCTGCCGCGTGCCGAGCCGATGTCAAGATGAAGCGGCAAGTCGGAATCAGCAAAAACCTTCTCAATCTCAATCGGTTTCGGCGTAAAACGAAAATAAGGTGAAAGCGGATTGACGTGTTGATGAACGCGAACTCTGGACATAGTGCAGGAAAAGATTAAACGATTCGGAAAATCAATAAAATGCTGAACAGACAAACCGCGATGAAAATTCCGAGCGCGGCGAGTCCGGCGATTTGCGTAAAGTTTGCCGCTTCGCGCGGGTCTTGGTGTAAATCTTTCGGAATCTGTATGAAACCGTAAACCGCACCGACAATCAAGCCGCCGAGATGTCCGTAATTATCAATCTTCTGATTCATAAGAATCCCGTAAAACGCGATGAATCCGATGTTGAACAGCATACTTTTGAGAAACGCGTTGGAAAGAAGTTTGCGGCGCAGAAATCCGTATGCCGCCAGATAACCCAAAAATCCGACGATGCCGCCCGACGCGCCGACTGAAACTCCGTCCGGCAAAAAAATCAAACTTAAAACGCCGCCGCCGATTGCGGAGAGCAGAAAAACGATTGCCAAATGAGCGCGATTTGAAAGAGTTTCGATAAGTTTGCCGAGAACGTAAAGCGCGTAGCAATTGAAAAGCAAATGAATCGCGCCGCCGTGAAGTGACGCGCCGGTCAAAATTCGCCAATATTCGCCCTGAACGAAAAGCGGTTTGACGAAACCGGCAAGCAAAGTCGAAGTTTCGCCGCCGAGCAGAAATGCGTTTTTGCCGTCAACCGCAAACTGCGCGAGCGAAACGGCGACGAGCGCGGCGATTAAAATGATCGAGTAATACGGGACGACCAACGGCGCACGCTGAACTGTTTCAGCTTGTTCATCGGGAACTTCTTTTTCGTATTGCAGAGACATAAAAATCAATTACGAATTACGAATTACAAATTACGATATTAAATTCGTAATTTGTAATTTACATTGCCAATCCGCCGTCGGGCTGAATGACTTGTCCGGTAATATATCTGGCTGAATCGGACAGCATAAAACACGCGATTTCGGCGACTTCCTGCACATCTCCTAATCTGCCGAGCGGAATCTGCGCTAAGATTTTTTCACGAAATTCGGCATTCATTTCCGCTGCCATTTCGGTTTCGATTAAACCGAGCGCGAGCGCGTTGACCGTGATCTTGCGACTGGCGATTTCCTTGGCGAGCGATTTCGTCAAACCAATCATTCCCGCTTTCGATGCCGAATAATTCGTCTGTCCGAGCATTCCGACGACGCCGGAAATCGAGGAAACGTTCAAAATTGAGCCGCCCGAATCATTTTTCATCATCGGACGCAAGACCGCTTTCGAAAAATTCCACGCGCCCTTCAAATTCGTATCAATCACCGAATCCCAATCTGTTTCCTTCATCCGCAAAATTAAAGTGTCGCGCGTGATTCCGGCGTTATTGATTAAAAAATCAATCGTCCCAAATTCGGCGGTCGCTTGTTTGACAAAATCGGCTGAACTTTCCGTGCTCGCCACATCACACTGCGCCGCGTAGCATTTCACGCCCAAACTTTCGATTTCCGCTTTCAATTTTTCCGCTTCGTCCGCGCTTTTCGCATAATTAAAAGCGACATTTGCGTCGCGCTTCGCCAACTCAAGCGCAATCGCTCGCCCGATGCCGCGCGTTGCGCCCGTGACGATTGCTGATTTTCCTGCAAACTGTTTTTCGGTCAAAATATCTACTCCTCCAAATTTTCAAACTCAACTCTATCGTAAATTTCGCGCAGACTCAGTTCGATTTCAATCGAAACAATTCGCAAAACATCATCAATTCCGTCAGCCGCGTTGTGCGTCCAGCGTCCGTCAGATTGTTTTTCGTGATGTTCGACGAACGGCGCATTCTGATAAATCAAAACGTAATCGGTCAAACTCGGCAATTCTTTCCGGTAACGAAAAAACTTTTTCGTCTGGTCGTAACGCTGCGTTGAAGGCGAAAGAACTTCGATGAGGACTTTCGGATTGAGTAAAACATCGCGCTGTCCGTCGTGAAACAGCGGCTCACCGCAAACAATCGTTAAATCAGGATACGCATAAATTCCTTTGCCTTCGGCGCGAACCTTCATATTCGGCGAAAGTGCCTGACAGGATTTTCCTTTTAACGCGGTGCGAACTTCACCGGCTAAATTTATACAGATTTGACTGTGTGAAAGACTCTCGCCAGCCATCGCGTAAATCGTTCCGTCAACAAATTCATGGCGTGTTTCGGCTTTTCGTTCAAGGTCGAGATATTCTTCAGGCGAAGATAAATTTTGTTGTTTTGCAACTCCCATAATTTCACCTTAAGAAATGATTCTATCCCTTCTGCAACAAAAATACAGCGGCAAAGTTCTCACTGAGGGAAATTTTATTTTTCTATCAGTTTGCCGTCCGCTAAAACGAATTTCGTTTGTCCTTTCGCCGGATTTTTACATAAACCCTGCGGTTCGTCTTCGGGGCAAGTTTCGGTCGCGCCGACGATTTCTTTGCCGACGACTTTTTGCACGGTGAAACTTCTAAAGAACTTTCCGCCGACGACTTCTTCCGCCGCCATTTGATACGCGCCTTTTTTATTCAGGAAAACGGCGATTTGTTGTCCCCACGAATTTCCGCCGCCCGCGCCTTCGAGCGTGTATTGCACCACCGCGTCTTTTGTGCCGTCGCCGTCAACGTCGCCGAAAACGATTTTGCGGTTTTTCTTATATTCCACCGCGTCGCCGCGCGTTTTATTGATATGCGTAGTAATCGCTTTTTGCAATTTTGCCTGCGCGTGTGCTTCGGTCGAAGCGAATAAAACGAGCGTTCCGACAAAAGCGGAAAGCAGTAAATTTGTCAAAGTTTTTTTATTTAATTTCATAATTTCATTTACCTCAGTTATCAAATTCTATCAGGTTTGGACTAATTTAACGGGCGCGGCGTTGGAGATAAAGCTGGGCTGGGCGACGGATTCGGCAGCGCGGGCATTTCCGATTTCGGATAGCGCGGCAGCATTTCGTCGCGCATCGCCAACGCGTAAACCGACGCGGCAATGACAATCGCCGATTTTTTCACGTCGTCTTCGACAATTCGCTCGTAAGTGTCCAGGTTCGTGTGCCAGGTGTGCGAGCCGTATTCAATCGGGTCTTGCGACACGCCGATGCCGGGAAGTCCGGCTTGATTGAATGATGTATTATCCGAGCCGCCGAGTCCGCGACTTTTGGTGCTGATCGCGCCGATCACGCCCAAATCGGCAAACGGCGTGAGAATATCGCGCAAAATAGTTGCCGCTTCGGGCGTTCCGAAAACCGACATTCCGCGAGCGCGTCCGGTTCCCGAATCAATGTTGACATAACCGCCAAATTTTTCGTAATCGGCAGTCGGCGATTCAAACGAGCCGAAATGTTTTTTGACGTAAGCCTGCGAACCTAACAAACCCTGTTCTTCGCCCGACCAGAGCGCGACGCGAATCGTGCGGCGCGGTTTTACGCCGAGCGTTTTCAAAATTCGGACGGCTTCCATCATAATCGCGCAGCCGACGGCGTTGTCAGTCGCGCCGGTCGCCGCGTGCCACGAATCGAGATGCCCGCCGAGCATTATCACTTCATCTTTTTTGTCGGTTCCGGTGATTTCGCCGATCGTGTTATACGAAGTCGTGCCTTCGGGAATCGTTCGATTGCGAATGTCGAATTCGAGCGACACATTTGATTTGTCGTCGAGAAGTCTTGAAATACGCCCGAAATCTTCGTTTCGCAGCACGACGGTCGGCACGACTTTTTTGACATCGAAAGTGCGATTGTTAAAAGCGCGAATCTGTCCGTGTTCGCGCGCCGCATCGTTGACGCGAACAGCGACCTTATTGTCGAGCAAAAATTTATCGAGCTGTTCGCCGATTTGCGCCGAAGTTAATTGTCCTTCGCGCGGCGTTGGAGTCGGGCGCGAAGTCGGAAAAGTTTGCGGCGCGGCGTTCGGGTCAAAGCGTTTACGCAGAGTTTCATCGTCAACACGTTTGTTCGGCGGTTCGAAATTGACCGGAATTATTGCCGGTTTGCCGATTAAAATTATCTTGCCTTTGATTTGCGTTTTGATGCTTTCAAAATAAGCCGTCAATTCATTTTGCGTCGGATTAAGCGAAACTTTCGGATTGTCTTTTGACGGCTGGCTTGGAATAATCAGCTGAAACGCCTGACCTTTGACCGCGCCTTTTGTGCCGGGCGTCCACGCGAGGACTTCAAACACGAGCGAATCCTGAACCGGCGCGGTGATAAAACCCGAAGCGCGTTCGTTGACCCAGCCCGGATGACCGAAATCCCACGCTTCGAGTTCCGCTTTGTCAAAACCCCAATTTAGCATCGTTTTGACCGCCCAATCAGCCGCCGCTTTATGATTCGGCGAACCGGTCAGGCGCGGACCGTAAACATCTGAAAAGAAATGGATAGTCCGCATAATCTGCGAATTTTCCATTCCTTCCCTGCGGATTCGTTCGTTAATTTCGGCGGTCGTTTGCGCCTGAATTAACGCGGCGTTTTGTGTGAACAAACTGACGACGACTGATAAAAAAGCGGCAATTTTAACAATATTCGATCTTCTCATTTTTCTCTAAATTTCCAATTATGAATTTCTTAACCAATCAAAGCGGCGCGTTGCAGTGCGAAGAGTTTTGCCATTCCGCCTTCGGCGAGTTCGAGCATTTCATTCATCTGCTCGCGGTTAAATGGTGCGCGTTCCGCCGTGCCTTGAATTTCGATAAATTTTCCCGCGCCCGTGCAGACGATGTTCATATCAACTTCGGCGTTCGAATCTTCTTCGTAACACAAATCGAGAATCGGCGTATTTTCGATAATCCCGACGCTGACCGCCGCGACTTCGGAAACGAGCGGGATTTTTCTTCAATTTTCCCGATTGCAGCATTTTTTTAACCGCTAAACCGAGCGCGACGCACGCGCCCGTAATCGAAGCGCATCTGGTTCCGCCGTCGGCTTGCAGCACGTCGCAGTCAATAAAAATCTGTCGTTCGCCGAGCAGCTTCGTATCAACGACGGCGCGGAGACTTCGCCCGATCAGTCGTTGAATTTCCTGCGTTCTGCCCGACGGTCGCATAGTTTCGCGGTTCGTGCGCGTATGCGTCGCGCGCGGCAGCATCGCATATTCCGCCGTCACCCAACCGATGCCTTTGTTTCGCAAAAACGGCGGCACGCGTTCTTCGACCGTCGCCGTGCAGATAACTTTCGTATTGCCGACTTCGATTAAAGCTGAACCTTCGGCATACGGCGAAAAATTCGGCGTAATTTTCGTTTCTCTGATTTGGTCGTTTGTTCTATTGTCAATTCGTGTGTAGTTCATTGGTAAATTATATTTAGCCACAGATTCACACAGATAAACACGGATAAAAAATTAATGAAAAAATTCATCCGATAAATCCTCGTTCTATTTATTATCTATGTAAATCTGTGTCCATCTGTGGCTAAAAATTTCTTATTTCGTTTCGATTTTCTAATTTATCCTGTCCGAAAACTTCAATTGCTTCTAATTTCGCAGGCTTTACGCCCAGAAATCTTTCCGCGACGCGGGCGAATCTGTCCGCCGCGTCAGTGACGTAAAAATGGTCTAAATCGTCGCACAGGCGGCGTTCGATTTGGCGATTCGGCAGATTTTCGTTTGTTAAATTTTTATCTTTCAAGAGTTGTTTGACTTCTTCGGCGGTCGCTTCGCCCGAATCAATCAACAAGACTTTTTCGCCGACCGTTTCCTGTATAACTTCGCGCAAAATCGGATAATGCGTGCAGCCCAAAACGAGCGCGTCAACTTCCTTTGCGATGATTTTGTTCAAATATTTAAGCGCAATTGAACGCGTTTCCGGCTCATTCGTCCAATTTTCTTCGGCGAGCGAAACAAACAGCGGACACGCAGTTTCGATAATTTCCGCCGATTCCGAAACGCGGCGAATCGCTTCGGAATAAGCGTGACTCGTAACGGTTGCTTCGGTCGCAATTACGCCGATCTTTGGATTTTTCTTTTCCTTCGTGACTTCAACGGCTTTTCTTGCGCCCGGACCGATCACGCCGACGACATCAATGCCGATGCGCTCGCGGATTTTCGGCAAAGCCAATGCCGAAGCCGTATTGCACGCGACGACTAAAATTTTTATTCCGCGCGAAGCCAAAAACTGCGAATTCTCAATCGCGTAACGCTCGACCGTCGCCAGCGATTTCGTGCCGTATGGAACGCGCGCCGTATCGCCCAAATAGATAAATCTCTCGTTCGGCAGACGTGCGTGTAAAGCGCGGTAAACGGTCAAACCGCCGACACCCGAATCGAAAATCCCGATTGGCAGACGGCGCGTTTCAGATTGTCCAATTTCGATTTCGGCAGAAGAATTTTGGAATTGGAGATTGCTCACGGTTTAAATGTTGAAACTGAAATTTCGCTTGAAAAACTTCAATTCTCGAAATTAACACATTTCAAAAATCGTCTCAATCGGCGTTTTGCTTATCGGCGGCTGAAAGATTTTTTAGTAAGATAAGTTTTTAGATTCGACGAAAAGATTTTCGGCAAAATCTGCGCCGGATTTTGAATCAAACAAGCAGCCAAATTATGCAAAAAGATTTATTGCCAATACTTGGAAGTTTATTAACGACCGCTGTGAAAGGCGGACAGAAGGGAAATCTCGAAAGCCGAACGGTCACAGTCGGAAACGAAACATTCGATTATCAGGTTTACACGCCGCCGACAATCAGCGACGGCGAAAAATTGCCGGTGATGATTTTCCTGCACGGCATCGGACAGCGCGGCAGCGGCGGTCTTGTTCCGACGAGCGGCGCGGGCGGCGCAATCGCCAAACATTATTTCGCCAGCGTTCCGGCAATCGTCCTTTTGCCGCAATGCCAGCCGGAAAAATATTGGTCTGACGCGACGATGGAATTGATGGTGATGAACGCGCTCACGCAGACTTTGGAAGAATTTGGCGCGGACGAAAAGCGCGTTTCGCTAATCGGCGTTTCGATGGGCGGCTACGGCGTTTGGCATTTCGCCCGCGAATTTCCGGGAAAATTCGCTGCGCTCGTTTCCATCTGCGGCGGCAGTTCGATTACAACGGGCGAGAGATTTAAGTCTGTCGCCGAACGAGTCGGCAAAACTCCGGCGTGGCTTTTTCACGGCGCGGACGATAAAGTCGTTTCGGTCAGCGAATCGCGTCAAATCGTCGAAGCCATCAAAGCCAACGGCGGTTCGGTGAAATATAACGAATATGAAAAAGTCGGTCACAACGTCTGGCTCAACGTCCTGGGCGAAGAAGATTTGTTGTCGTGGATTTTAGCGCAGCGGCTTGAATAAAACTTTCAAAAAAGAATTTTTAGCCACAGATGAACGCAGATAAACACGGATAAGAATTGATCGAAATTTGGATTTATCTTTAAATTATCTGTGTCCATCGGTGGTCAATTTTCTTAAAATTTATCCAATAATTTATGATTGATCTGCGCGAATATTTTGGCGACATAGATATTTATCTGTTCGACCAGATTTTGAAAAATCGCTTTCAACCGGAAATGAAAATTCTCGATGCCGGTTGCGGCGGCGGTCGAAATCTCGTCTATTTTCTGCGCGAAAATTATCAGATTTTTGCCGTTGACCGAAACGCGGAAGCGATAGAACAGATTAGATTTTTCGCCTCAAGCGTTTCTCCAAATCTGTCGCCGGAAAATTTTCAAATTTCGCCGGTTGAAAAAATGCCGTTTGAAAACGAATTTTTCGATGCGATTATCAGCAACGCCGTGTTGCATTTTGCCGAAAACGAACGACATTTTACCGAAATGCTCGGCGAAATGTGGCGCGTTTTGAAGATCGGCGGATTTTTGTTTGCGCGTTTGGCTTCGTCTATCGGAATTGAAAATCTGATCGAACCGCTCGGCGGCGGCAGATATTTTCTGCCCGACGGTTCGGAGCGTTTTCTGGTCAACGAAAAAATGCTGATTTCGCTGACCGAGCGACTCGGCGGCAGTTGGATTGAACCGCTGAAAACAACCAACGTGCAAAATCTGCGCTGTATGACGACCTGGGTTTTGCGTAAAGATTAAGCGAATGAAATTGAATAAAACAGTTTGCTATCCGGTATTTTGACGCAGGAATTTGAGAATCTCCGGCTGAACAATCTGCGAGCCGAAACCGTAAAAATTGTAATCAAAACCGTGCTGCGCGTATGGAATAAAAAGCGTTTCGTGCGGCGGCATTTGCCTCATTTAATTGCGCGTCGAGCATTTGCATATTCTCGACGCGAACGAGTTGATCGTGACCGCCGTGAATCAATAAAGTCGGCGATGTTTGAGCGGAAACGTGCGCGACGGGCGAAGCTAAAACGTATCGCTCGCGCATTTCCGCTGCATCATACGGACTGCCGCCGACAAAGCGCGAAAGCGTCGCTTTTCCGTTAATCACCGATTCGTTTGCCGGATTATCGTAATCCCAAATCAAATCAACGGGAGCGTAAAACGAAACGACGGCGCGAACTGTTTCGTCTTGGTTTTCATTTTGACAACTCGCCGGAAGCCGCGTGTCTTCGGCGGAATAAGCCGCGAGCAAAGCGAGATGCGCTCCGGCGGAACGTCCGAGAAGCGCGACGCGTTGGGGCGAAACTTTAAACTCCGCCGCGTGCGATTTCACCCAGCGAACAGCGCATTTCACATCGCCCGTCGCCGTCAAATAATTCGGCGGCGCGAGACGATAATCAACGTCGAAAACCGTGTAGCCTTCGCGCGGCAACCATTTATTCCACTTCGGAAAATCGTTTCGTTCGCCCGCGCTCCACGAACCGCCGTGAATGACAATCACGCTCGCGCCGTTGTTTTCGGAAATTCCGCGTCGGCAAATAAACGTCTAACTGCAAATTATTTCCGTCAGCTTGTGCGAACGTGTAAGTCGTAAAACTTTTTGTGTCAGAAGATTGATCTACTCTGCTCAAGCCGCTGAAATATCGTTTCAATGAAAGCGAAATGTTATGCTGCGCGCGCAATTGAAACAACACTCAAAAGCGGATAAATCGAAATTGTCAGAGCGACGATTCCAACGATTAGCGAGGCAATTTGCAGATTGCTTTTTCCACCGAAATTACGAACGAGCAAACTGCCGCTGATGCCGAGCAAAGCTATTACGCCGAGCCACAAACTCCATTCGCTTGCCGCGACCGAGAACAGCCAGACGTTATACGCGGGCGCGGGAACGACAATCCAAATCGCGGCGCAAAAAGCAATGAGGCTTAAAATCAACGGCAAAAATTTAAGTAATTGACGCATTTTAGAATTCTCAAGCGTCGCGTTCGGCTAATTCCGTCCAGCGTTCCAAATCCGTTTCGAGCTTTTCGCTCAAGCGTTGCTGTTCGGTGTAAAGCTCGTTGACTTTGATACGAATCGGTCGGCAAATTTGTTTAATTCCGCTTCGATTTCCGTCAAACGCTTTTCGCTTTCGGGAATCACTCGCTTCGAGCGTTTCGAGTTCGCGTTTTTCTTTGAAAGTGAGTTTTTTGGCGGCGATAGTTTCAGCTTTTACCGGCGCGTTGCCGATTCGATTTTCCGACAGAATTCTTCGCCTGATTTGCCGATTCTTTTTTCTTCGATTCTTCGCTTTCGGTTGTCTCCAAATAAGCCGAATAATCGCCCGCGTATTCGCGGATTTCGCCTGCGTCCTCGAATTTGAAAATGCTGTCAATCGTGCGGTCGAGAAAATATCGATCGTGGCTGACGACGATTAACGCGCCCGCGAAATCGTCCAGATATTCTTCGAGCGCGATCAACGTCGGAATGTCCAAATCGTTCGTCGGTTCATCAAGCAGCAAAACATTCGGCGCGTCCATCAAAATTTTGAGCAGATACAAACGCCGCCGTTCGCCGCCGGAAAGATTGGCGATAAAGGCGTATTGCGCGGCTGGCGGAAACAGAAATTTTTCCAACATCTGTCCGGCGGTGATTTGGTCGCCGCTCGACGGTCGTGACGTATTCCGCCGTTTCGCGGATGTAGTCAATCACGCGCTGTTCGTCGTTCAAAGCGCGGCTTTCCTGATCGTAATAACCGATTTTCACCGTTTGCCCGATTTCGACTTCGCCCGTGTCAGGCTGTATTCGATTTGTGATGATTTCGATCAAAGTCGTTTTGCCCGAGCCGTTCGCGCCGATGATTCCGATGCGGTCGTCGCGCTTCAAAAGATACGAAAAATCGTCAATCAATTTGCGGTCGCCGTAAGATTTTGAAATTGTCGCGCAGTTCGATGATTTTCGAGCCTAAACGCTGCGAGCCGATGGCGATGTCAATTTCGGATTTGGCGCGTTCCTTCGGCTGCGCCATCAAGTCGTAAGCCGCGTTGATGCGATGTTTCGACTTGCGCGTGCGGGCTTTCGCGCCGCGTCTGAGCCACGCTAATTCTTTTTTGATAAGCTGTTCGCGCTTGTGACCTTCGACGGCGCGGGAACGTGTCCTGTTCTTCTTTTTTCTCCAAATAATAAGCGTAATTTCCATCAAAATCCTGAACAGCACCGCGATCAATTTCAAAAATGCGGTTCGTCACGCGGTCGAGAAAATAACGGTCGTGCGTCACCAAAAGCAACGCGCCGGTGTAACGCCTGCAGATAATCTTCGAGCCATTCAATCGTGTCCGCGTCGAGATGATTGGTCGGTTCGTCGAGAATCAAAATGTCGGGTTTGAAAATCAATTCGTGCGCCAGTGCGACGCGTTTGCGCTGTCCGCCTGACAAAGTTTTCATCTGCGCCGAAGTGTCGTAAATGCCGAGTTTATCAAGCACGATTCGCGCGTTCGTTTCGATTTCCCAACCGCCGGAAATCTCCAATTCGTGCTGCAGTTCGGAAACTCGCTCGAGCGTTTTCTCATCAGCGTTTATCGCCAAATCGTGACACGCCGTTTCGTAATCGGCGATCAATTTCATCACGCCGCGAACTCGCCGCGAAAATCGTTTCGAGAACCGTCGCGTTTTCGTCAATCGAAGGATTCTGCGTCAGATAAGCGAGCGTTTTGCCTTGCGTGCGGACGACTTTTCCGACATCGGGCGTTTCGGCTCCGGCGATCACGCGCAAAAGCGTCGTTTTCCCCGAACCGTTCGCGCCGATAATGCCGATTTTGTCGCGGTCTTCAATTCCGAATGTGGCATTTTCAAACAGCGGCTTAATTCCGTAATTTTTACTGACGTTTTCGAGCGAGAGAATATTCATAGCAGACTTTGAAATAATAAGGCATCTTCAAGCATATATCTATTATTGAAAAAAACGTAAGAAGTTGTGCCTTTGGGCAGCATCGCGGCGAGTTCGGTTAATTCGTCTTCTTCATATTTATAACGAAAACCCGTTCTGCCGTGCAGCCGATAATAACAGCGGTCGGGCGTTGCGGTCGGTTTTGAAAGCGGGTCAACCGCATTCCATAAATCTAAATCTTCGCAAAGACTTTTAATCGTTTTCGCGTCCCAGTCGCCGCGCGGTTCCCACGCGAAATTTAAATTTCCGCGTTCGATTGAACTGAAGAAAGTTCTCAGATTTTTTATGTTATCCGAATAAGGCTTAAAGCTCGCCGGACATTGAAATAAAATTATTTTCGCCCGCAATGCTTTGGCGCATTCGAGCGTCATTTCCCACGCTTCTTTAACGATTGCCGTCGGTTTGAAATATCCGGCTTCTTCGCGCTCTTTTTCCGTCAGACTCTTTTTCAGGCGTTTATAAGTCGGGCTTTTCGCTTCGTGCGTGATAAGCTGCCACGCTTTTAAAGTGAATTCAAAATCTTCGGGAAGCATTTCGCGCCATCTTTCAAGAGTTTTAATCTGCGGCGGTTGATAAAAAGTATGTTGAACTTCAACCGCCGCCAACTGCTTGGCGTATTCATCTTTTGTCGTTCGAAAACCACACGTTCCGATTTTTATTTTCGTCGTCATTGGAAACGAATTTATTTTACGCCGATGACTTCGACGATGAAAATTAAGGTTGCGCCGGGCGGAATTACGCCGCCTGCGCCGCGCGTTCCGTAAGCGATTGACGACGGAATAATTAATGTGGCGTGGTCGCCGACTTTTAATTTGCCGAAACCTTCGTCCCAGCCTTTGATGACCTGTCCCGCGCCGAGCGAGAATGAAAACGGTTCGCCTCTGTCGAGCGAACTGTCAAATTTTTGCCCGTTCGTTAAAAGTCCCGTGTAATTGACGATAATTTGGTCGCCCGCTTTTAACTGTGCGCCTTCGCCTTTTTTGGTGACGATATAAGTTAAACCCGTTTCGGTGGTTACTGCTTGCTGTTCAATCATAATTTTTTTCTTAACAATCCTTTTGGTAATAAATTTTCTTCCAACCGGCGTTTTTCTCGTCGGGCGGCGCACGGCTTTTCGTTTCGTTTGCGATAAAGCGAAACCGGCGAACACACAGAGTATTAAAGCGGCGGCAATAAATGATTTCTTCATATTTTCGATAAAATTTACTTTGCTAGATTAACCGTCTCCGGCACGATTCGCAAAATGCGGTCGTCTTCATTTTTCGCATCGCCGCGTCCGTCGCGGTTCGAGGTCGAGAAATAAATCGAGCCGTCGGGTGCTTCGGCGACTTCGCGGATGCGCCCGTAGATTTTAGTGAAAAGTTTTTCCTGCGCGACGATTTTTCTGCCTTCGACGACCAAACGTATGATTGATTCGCCTTTTAACGCGCCGAGAAAAAAATTGTTTTTGAACTCTGGAAACAACGTTCCGCGATAAAACATTCCGCTGGCGGGCGCAATTGCCGGCGAATATTCGATGAGCGCGGTTTCCATTCCGTCGCGTTTCATCTTGTGCGAGATTTTCGCCCAGCCGTAATTTTTGCCGCGCTCGACGATGTTGACTTCATCGCCGCCCGAACGCTTGAACAGCGAAACGCCGTCAATCAAACTCGGTCCGTGTTCGGTCTGAAACATCAAACCGCTTTCCGGCTGCCAATCCATTCCCTGCGCGTTGCGATGTCCGTAAGTCCAGATTTCGGCGCGCGCACCTTTTTGTTTGACGAACGGATTGTCATCGGGAATCGTGCCGTCGTCGTTCAGGCGTAAAGTCTTGCCGCCGAGCGTGTTTAATTCCTGCCCCTGACTTTGATTGGTCGCGTCGCCGGTCGTGATATAAAGTTTGTCGTCGGGTCCGAAACCAAGGCGCGTTCCGGCGTGATAACGCGCCGCCGGAATCAATTCGATAATCGTTTTCGCGTCCGTCAAAGTCTCGCCCGTTTCACGATAGCGCACGACTTTGACGTATTTCGTCTCGTTCGCCTGATAAGCGTAGGCGAGGTAAAGCAGATGATTTTCCGCGAACTTCGGATGCAGAGCCATGCCCATCAATCCGCTTTCGCCGGAAAGTTCGACATCGGGAACAGTAAACAGCGGCGCAGCGCGAAGTTTGCCCATTTCAAAAACGCGCACTCTGCCCGGTCGTTCGGTGAAAAACATTCTGCCGTCGGGCGCGAATTTAATTGACCAGACGATTTCCAGATTCGATGCGACAGATTCGACGCGCATCTTCGGCGTGTTTTTCGGCAAAGGCAACTCGCTTTCCGCCGAACTTTCGCAGGCGACATTGGTTAAAAGCAACACGGATAATAAAATTTTAGTCAGCAAATCTTTGACTTTCATCAGTTTATACATTCGTCTCAAAAAAAAAATATTTTCGTCGGCTTTGTAAGATGCAAATTTGTCTCGAACGTTGCGACGAGTTTTTGAATCAAACAAAAAACAAATTCGCCGCTTTAGCCTAAACAACTGGCAAAATGTTTAACTTATATTTATGAACACGCTCGACAAAATTCATTTCGACAACACTTATGCGCGGCTGCCCGAAGCATTCTACCGTCGCGTCAAACCGACCGCTCTGCCCGCGCCGTATCTCATCAGCTTCAACGAATCGGTGGCGAGTTTAATCGGACTCGATCCGCGAGAAGCGTCGAAACCGGACTTCGCCGAATTCTTTGTCGGCAACAAACTTTTGCCGGACAGCGAACCGATTTCGGCGATTTATGCCGGACACCAATTCGGCACGTTCGTACCGCAATTAGGCGACGGACGCGCGATTTTATTGGGCGAAGCGGTCAACGAGAAAGGCGAACGCTTCGACATTCAACTGAAAGGCGCAGGCAAAACGCCGTTTTCGAGAATGGGCGACGGTCGCGCCGTTCTGCGTTCGACGATTCGTGAATATCTCTGTTCGGAAGCGATGAACGCGCTCGGAATTCCGACGACTCGCGCTTTGTGCATCGTCGGCAGCGACGCGCCCGTTTACCGCGAAACCACCGAAACCGCCGCCGTTCTCACGCGCGTCGCGCCGACGCACGTTCGTTTCGGTTCGTTCGAGCTTTTTTATTATCGCGGACAATACGAACAGGTCAAACAACTCGCCGATTACGTCATCAGCGAATTTTATCCGCAATTCGCCGAAGCCGAAAACAAATACCTCGAATTCCTGCGCGAAATCGTCAATCGAACGGCAAAACTCATCGCACAATGGCAATCGGTCGGATTTTCGCACGGCGTGATGAACACCGATAATATGTCCATCATCGGCTTGACGATTGACTACGGACCGTTCGGTTTTCTTGACGAATACGACGAAAATTTCATCTGCAATCATTCGGATTACACCGGTCGCTACGCCTTTAATCAACAACCGAACGTCGGACTCTGGAATTTATACAAACTGGCGCAAACTTTGATTCCGCTCATCGAACCCGAAGAAGCCGAAACCGTTTTAAGCGAATATCAGCCAGCCTTTTTTGAAAAATTAATCGAGTTGATGAGGGAAAAATTAGGCTTGCAAACGGCGCAGGAAGTTGACAACGAATTGTTTTTCGAACTGCTCGAAATTCTCCAGAAAAACACGATTGATTACACACAATTTTTCCGTCGTCTCGGCGAATTCAAATCCGCTGAAACGGAGAAAAACGATTTGTTGCAGCAGATGTTTCTCGACCCGAACAGCTTCGACGATTGGGCGCGAAAATATAAATCGCGCCTGTCCGCCGAACACAGCACAGACGCGGAACGACGAGCGCGAATGATGAATGTCAATCCGAAATTCGTTTTCCGCAATCACATCGCGCAAGCCGTTATCGAGCAAGCCGAAGCAGGCGATTACACGGAAATTGACGTTCTGCTAAAAGTCTTGCAGCGACCGTTCAACGAACAACCGGAACTGGAACGCTTCAGCGAACCGCCGCCGGAAGGCGCACCGCGAGTCGAAGTAAGCTGTTCATCATAAACAAAAAGCCGCGTGAAACTATAAAGATTCACGCGGCTTTTAATATGGAGCCACTTTCGAGACTCAAACTCGAGACCTTTCGATTACGAATCGAATGCTCTATCAACTGAGCTAAAGTGGCAAAATTCGCTGCCGAATTAAAAAATATACTTTTTCAAAGGCGCGTCTGTCAAGGAAAGCCGTAGAGATGTGAAGAATTAGAAATATTTCAGATTTCTCGAATGACTTCACAATTTTTTCCGCAGACGTTACGATTAAACTTGTATGAAGGAAATAAATATTATCGGCGGCGGGCTTGCCGGAGTTGAAGCGGCTTGGCAGGCGGCGGAAACGGGTGCGAAAGTAAAATTGTTTGAGATGCGTCCGGTTCAGCAAACTCCGGCGCATCGCTCCGAAAATCTGGCGGAAATAGTGTGTTCAAATTCTTTGAAAACCGATGAAGTCGGTTCCGCGCCGTATCTTTTGAAAGAGGAATTGCGGCGCGGAAATTCGCTCGTGATGCGAGCGGCGGCGGCGGCGAAAGTTCCGGCGGGCGCGGCTCTGGCGGTTGACCGCGCCAAGTTTTCGGAAATTATCACGCAGGAAATCGAAGCGCATCCGAATATCGAATTGATTCGGGAAGAAATCAAAACGATTCCGACGGACGAAATCACGATTATCTGCACCGGACCGTTGACGAGCGAGGCATTGACGGCGGAAATTATGCGGTTTACCGGCGACGATCAGCTTTATTTTTACGACGCGATTGCGCCGATTGTCACTGCCGATTCGATTGATATGTCAATCGCGTTCAAAGCCGCGCGTTACGGCAAAGGCGGCGACGATTACGTTAATTGCCCGTTTGACCGCGACCAATACGAGCAATTTTACAACGAATTAATTGAGGCGAAATCAGTTCCGTTAAAGCGATTTGAAGATACGAAATGGTTTGAAGCGTGTCTGCCGATTGAGGAAATCGCGCGGCGCGGCGTGGATACTTTGCGTTTCGGCTGTATGAAACCGGTCGGTTTGCCCGTTCCGGCGACCGGACGCGAGCCTTACGCGGCGGTGCAGCTGCGGCAGGAAGATTTGATGGCGGACGCATTTTCGCTCGTCGGATTTCAAAATCATCTGCGTTACGGCGAACAGGAACGAGTTTTGAAATTGATTCCCGGATTGGAGAACGCCGAATTTTTGCAGTTCGGGCAGATTCACCGCAACACTTTTATCAACTCGCCGCAGATTTTGAATGAAACTTTACAGACGAAAAAGCGGTCGAATTTGTTTTTCGCCGGACAAATTACGGGCGTAGAAGGTTACGTCGAATCGGTCGGGACCGGATGGCTCGCCGGTTTAAACGCCGTGCGAGCTTTGCGCGGCGAAGATTTAATCGTCGCGCCGTATTCATCGGCAGTCGGCGCGCTTTGCCGCTACGTTTCAAGCGTCGAAACGAAGAATTTTCAGCCGGTGAATATCACGTTCGGACTTTTGGCGGAAGCGTCGTTGGAACTTCGCAAAAAAGTATCGCAACAAGCGCGAACGTCACAACATTCAGGTCGAACTCGCGCTCAAAGATTGGAACGAATGGCTTGGTAAAATCAATAATTATTCGGTCGCAGGCGTATGAAAATTTTCGCGTTTCTTTTGCAAATCAGGGAATTATTTAACGGGGAATTTAACTGGTTGGGCTTATTTCTGCTGATTTTATTCGTGCTGATGGGATTGGTCTTCGTCGGTTTTACCGTTTACGCAAGTTTCAAGGCATTCCAGCCGAAATCGAAGAAAAAAGACGATGTTTGAGTCATCCGAACTTTTAATCGTTCTCGCCGTTTTTCTCGTGGCGATTCTTTACTCATCGGTTGGACACGGCGGCGCGTCAGGTTATCTCGGCGTGATGGCTTTTCTCGCTGTTTCGCCGACGGTAACGCGCCCGACAGCTCTGGTTTTGAATTTGTTCGTCGCTTCAATCGCGTTTGTCCAATTTTACCGCGCGAAACATTTCGACTGGAAAATTTTTCTGCCGTTCGCCGCAGCTTCGATTCCGTTCGCGTTTATCGGCGGAATGATTCATTTGCCGATCACGGTTTACAAGATAATTCTCGGCGTAACTTTAACGCTGGCGGCGATTCGGCTGGCGATAAATTTGAAATCCGAACGCGAACCGACGGCGCCGAAAATCTGGATTTGCCTGGTAATCGGTGCGATTCTCGGTTTGGTTTCCGGTCTGGTCGGTGTCGGCGGCGGAATTTTCCTGACACCGATTTTGCTTTTGATGAACTGGACGGAAACCAAAAAAGCGGCGGGCGTTTCGGCTCTATTTATTCTTGTCAATTCGATTTCGGGGCTTTTAGGGAACTACGCGCAGGTTCTGCAATTGCCAGGGGCGGTTTTTTTATGGATCGGCGCGGCAATCGTCGGGGGAATGATCGGCGCGACTTTGGGAAGTTACCGCTTTAATTCGATGACTCTGCGCCGCGTTCTGGCAGTCGGTTTATTATTTGCGGGCGCGAAGTTGATTTTCACATAAACGAAAAGCCTGAGTTAAAAAACTCAGGCTCACAAAAATAAATTTAATTTGTAATTAGAAGGGAAGCGGAAACGGAATTTGGTTGCGCCAGTCGCCGTTGTTGCCGCGACGATTACGATTGTTGCGGTTGTTCCGATTATTGTTGTTGTAACCGTAAGCATTTCCCAAAGTGTCTAAATCGTAACGAATGTTGTTCCAGTCATTTTGAATATTGCCGCTCAAGCGAGCGCGTGAAATGGCGCGGTCAAGCTGATTGCCAAGCTGCAAAACACGTTGGGCTTCGCTGTAACTGTTATTATAATCGCCGCGATTATCGTATCGGTCGTCGAGATTGTCCGCCGCGTCTGCGAAATCTTTGGCTAACTGATTGATGCGGTCTTCACGATTATTGCCGTCGTATCGGCTGTTGTCGAGTTCGCGGTCGAGCCGTTTCTCAAATCGGCTGCTGCGGTTTTTCAAATTTTTGATAGTTGATTCGAGATTGCGATTGCCGCGGTTGTTTCGGTTATCGTCGTTGCGATAATAACCGTCATCATCATTATTGTCGCGGTCGTTGCGGTACTGCGCCGAAGCAATTGAAGGCAGACTCAAAACCATCAGCGAAAAAGCAAAAATACTAATTATATTCTTAAAACGATTCATAAAATTTTACTCCTTGGAATTAGAAAATATTTTTCCGGCGGCGCGGTTTTTGCTTTTTCAGTTTCAGCAGAGCCTCGCCTTTATGGTTTATTTGCAAAGATTGTGCCGTGTTTCAAGATTTTAGGCGCAACAAAAAAGTCCCGCGAATACGGAACTTTACTAGATCTGCTAATTCGGCAGACGGCAAAATCAACGATGTCGTTTATAATATGTTCCAAATGGTTGATAACCGAAACACAATTGACGGTGAAAACTCTGCGCCAATCTAAAATCTTACCGTCGGGTTAAACGGCGACGGCATTTAAAATGTCCTGGGGAAAAACTGCGATGAGAACACGCCCATCGTAAAACTCTGATCAATATTTCTGAGCGCAGTTTTTAGAATCGTCGCTGGCAAAAACACCGCCAAAAATTAATTTAAATTTTCATATAAACGCACGGTTGATTCGGCTTAAAGTCGAGCTGAAACGGAATAACCTGCGAAACAAACCGCGTTTTATTAATTCAATGCGGCAGATGGAATTTGACTAAAACCGCTCAAATAAAATATCAAATAAAAAAGCGGTCGAACGACCGCTTTTGGAAAGGATAGTTTTGACGAAATTTAATTGGTTAATGCCTTTGCCGCATTGATTCTGCCGCCGCTCTCGACTTTGCCGTTGAGCGATTCGATTTTGTCAACCGACTTCAAAACTTTCTCGCGCAATTTTTCGACCGACAATTTCGGCTCAACCGCCAAAACCAAAGCTGCAACGCCGGAAACATAAGGCGTTGCCATCGAAGTTCCCGATGCTTCGCGGTAATCGTCGCCGAGCCACGTTGATAAAATGTCTTTGCCCGGCGCGGCGATATGAACGGTTTTCACTCCGAAATTTGAAAACGAAGCCAATTGGTCATTGCGGTCGAGAGCCGCAACACTGATGACGTTCGGCAAATCGTAATTCGACGGATAGTGCGGACTGCGGTCGTTGCTCGTACCATTGTTGCCCGCCGCCGCGACGAACAAAATTCCTTCTTCGCCTGCCGCGCGAATCGCGTCTTCCAATGCTTTTGAATACATCGTCGAACCCCAACTCGCGCTGATGACGCGGACATTTACACCGTTGCGTTTGCGGTCAATCGCATAGTTAATAGCTTCAATCGCGTCTTTCGTCGTACCGAAACCGCCGCGTCCCATAAATTTGAGCGGCATAATTTCGACATTCCAATTGATTCCGGCGATTCCTTCGTTGTTGTCTCCTTCGGCGCCGATAATGCCCGCGCAATGCGTTCCGTGTCCGTTGTCGTCCATCGGGTCGGAAAAATTGTCAGCGGCGTTAAAGCCGTAAGTATCGTTGAATGTGCCGAGTTCGTCGTCTTTGTATTGCGGTATGTTATCAGGACGAATCCACATATTCGCGGCTAAATCTTTATGTTTATAGTCAACGCCGCTGTCGAGAACTGCGACGACGACTTCGTTGCTGCCTTTGTTCTTCGCCCAGGCTAAAATCGCGCTGATGTCGGCATTCGCTTTGCCGCCGTTTTGCCCGCTGTTGTTCAACGCCCATTGATCTTTAAAAAGCGGATCGTTGGGCAAATCCGGACTTGGCTGGTTTTCACGCAGAAGCGCATCGGTATTTGAATAATCTCGTCGGGTCGTCAAGATTAATTTCGTAATTCGGCTCGGCGTATATAACCAGATCCGTCATTCTGACGATATTGCGCGGCGACCGTTTCCATATCTTTGTTGTCGAGATCGTCAATCGAAACCAAGCCTTTAACTTCTTCGATTTCGTCTTCAATGCGGTCATTGTTCTTTTCGGCAATGCGTTTGATTTCCGCTAAACTGACATCAGGACGAAATTTGACCAGAACTTCCGGCTCGTCTTTCATCGGTCGAACGCTTCGGCGCAACCGGCTTTGGCGTTGATCTGGTAACGGTATTTTTTGAAATAAACGGATTTGTCTGCCAAAGTCTGATCTGTCCTAAAACTGCCGCGAATGCCATTATAATAACGGCAATGCAGAAATGTATCCAAAAATTATTACGATTCATTTTCAAACTCCTTTAACGGTAATTTGCGGACGTTCGCTGCTTTACCGGGCGCGTCCAATTCTGTATTAAATAATATTTCGTAAAGCTTTAAAAATCTTATTTCGCCGCGCTTTTACCAAGTTTGCGCGATTTTTTGTCATCGAGATTGCCGGATAATTTAACGTCGTCAATTTTGTAAATCGGGTCGCCGTTTTTATCTGCGTCGGGAATCTTCGCCAGACGTTTTTTTAATTCTTTGTCTTCCATAACTTATTTCACGATTCAATTATATAATTTGTTCCGCTAAAATTACACAGACGCAGTTGATATTTATCAGCGCGGTATTCGTACGTTTCGCCGCCTGATTCCAGATTTATCTGCCAGCCGCTCGAAATCATCTGCGCCGACATTTCATCTGTCACAGGCGCACCGAGCGACATATCAGGGAAATCTTTTTCGCTGACGGAAGTTTCGGTAATGTCATTTTCCGAAACATTCAAACGTTCCGCTAAATCGGCTTTTGCCCGCTCAACCGCACTTTCTTGATTAAAATTCATTGATTATTTTTGTTAGTCGGATATTAAGTAAATTTTGCTCTTCTTTCTATCGTTAGTCAATCAAACAAAGTTTGTGATAAAAGTTTTCCACTTGTGGAAAACTTTTCATTAAAGTGCTAAATGATTTAATATTAACAGTTTATGGTGTTAAATCTACATAAAATAATTTCCCTTTGAAACTTGTCAATGCCTTTGGAATGAGGCTATAATAATTCCTACGTATCAAGGGGCGCGTGGAAGCGTTTCCATTCGCTGCCAACAACTTATCAAAAATTAGTATCCGAATATAAATTTAGATGCGAAAAGGCTGTCAATTTGACAGCCTTTTTACTTGCTTTTTACTCGCTGAAAGCGCGAAAAGTTCGATCAGCGCGGGAATTATAAAAATCGCGCACATCGCGCCCAGAATCGCGCCCGTTATAAAGCGTGAAAGATGCGTGTTTTCCCAAATCCCGAAAACTCCGAGCGACCAGTCAACGCCAATCGGAATCAACGCCAAAAAAAGCCAGAAGCGCGGCGGCGAATCAATTTCCTTAATCGAACGAATAATCGGATAAATAATAAACCCGAAAAATAAACCGAGGTAAACGCCGAAACAACGGGCGCAAACCGCAAAAGAATGTTCGTGGATATGAAACGAACGTGCTGAGTCTTGATGACAGAGAAAACCGAAAAAATTGTAAAGCGGATTTGAAACGCTTGTAAAGCTATCGGCTTCGGCAACCGGAGCGAGCAAAATCAGAAACACCCAGATTGCAACCAGCAATAAAGCGATGCTCCGCACAAAATAAGCGCGTCGCTGCATTTGTCCGACCGCCGTTTGCGGAATGTAATTTTCGATTGCTTCGGGCATTTTAGCTTTTAGAGGCAAACGGTGAGTGATTAGTGGTGAATGAAAGATTCAAACCAGCCGTCTGCCACTAATCACTCATCGCCAACTTAAAACCTGATTACCGCGTCGGGTCCGCCTTCGACGTGAACGGTATCAACGAAACGGATGTTTTTCGTGTCGGTCGTCATCACGACGGAATGCGTGCGTTTGCCCGAACCGAAAAAGCGTACGCCGCGCAGTAATGCGCCGTCGGTGACACCGGTCGCCGCGAAAATGATGCGTTTGCCGGGCGCGAGGTCGTTGGTGTCGTAGATTTTATCCGGGTCTTTGATGCCCATTGATTGCAGGCGTTCCATCACTTCTTCCTTCGGCGGAACCTTCGATTTATCAACGCCGAGACGGTCGTGATCGAAAACCAACTTCGCCTGAATTTCACCGTTCAGACAGCGCATTGCCGCCGCCGTGATAACGCCTTCGGGCGCACCGCCGATGCCCATCAGCGCGTGAATGTTCGTTCCGGCAACCGCCGCCGAAATGCCCGCCGATAAATCGCCGTCAGAAATTAAACGGATTCTCGCGCCCGCCGAGCGTACGTCGTCAATCAATTGTTTGTGACGCGAACGGTCGAGACACATGATGGTTAAATCGGCAATGTCGCGGTTCAAACTGCGGGCAATCGCTTTTAAGTTCTGTTTGACCGGAGCTTCGATGTCAACCGCGCCGCGACACGACGGACCGACAACGATTTTGTCCATATAAATATCCGGGGCGTTTAACAGTCCGCCGCGTTCCGCTGCCGCGAGAACAGCGATGGCGTTGTTTGCGCCCAATGCACACAGATTCGTTCCTTCGAGCGGGTCAACGGCAATATCAATTTCGGGAAACGACGCGCGTTCCTCCTCGCTGAATTCTTTGCCGCCGAGTTCTTCGCCGATATAAAGCATTGGTGCTTCGTCGCGCTCGCCCTCGCCGATGACGATTCGCCCGCGCATCGGCACGGTATCCATCACTTCGCGCATCGCTTCGACCGCGACGTGATCCGAATATTTCCGGTCGCCCTGTCCCATCGTTTTCGCCGACTCGATTGCCGCCGCCTCACACACGCGCAGAAAGTCCATAGACAATTCGCGTTCTGATTTTAATTTTTTCATTATGGTTTTTCTCGAATGTAAAAATCTCGTAATACTTGTTTATTCAGGCATTCTAACACTTGTCTAACCCGCTTTGACAAGTTATGCTTTTCGGTAACATATTTTTATTTGATTTTTAGAAACCAGAGGAGATTTTTTAATAAATGACGTATATCGTAGCCGAGCCCTGCATCGAATGTAAATATACCGACTGCGCGGCGGTCTGTCCCGTCGAAGCCTTCCACGAATTGCCGGATAAACTTTTAATTAACCCGGATACCTGCATTGACTGTGATGCGTGTCTGCCCGAATGTCCGGTCGAGGCGATTTTTTCGGATATGTCCATTCCGCCCGAATACGAAGAATGGCTGGCGATCAACGCGACGGCGGAAAATTACCCGATTATCAGCACGAAAATTCCCGCTCTGCACGGTGCGGGCTGTTCGGGTCCGCCTGAATAAAATTTAACGATTATAGAGAAGCGGGCGCGACTGCCCGCTTTTTTATTTGCCTGCGAATATGTTTTGACAGGATTCGCACAGAAGTCCGCTCAAGCAGGCGAAGCATCCGTCGCCTCGTTTATTCGCTTTCAACTGCCGTCTATTAACTCCAAAACCGTAAATCAACAATTTATCAGTGCGTAATCGGCAATCGAAAGTCAGTCGCTTCGATTGCCGTATGTAAATTGCTCAAACTCAATAAAAGCCAATAAAAATGCTCACTTCATCTCTCTCTCCATCGCTTCTCAACTTTTAGCCGCCGCCACGTACAACTTTGCCGCCGCCGCGTACAACTTTGCCGCCGCCGCGTAGAGTTTAGCCATCGCCTTATTGTCTTTAGCCGCCGCCTTATTGTCTTTAGCCGCCGCCTTATTGTCTTTAGCCGCCGCTGCATAATAATTTACCGTCGCTCCGTAATTCTTCGTAATCGCCTTGTTGTATTTAGCGGTCGGGCAATTGTAATTAAAGGCAGGAAGAGTGAAAAATCCGATAAAGAATTATTGCCAGCGAACGCCGACGCGCAGATTTACCGGCGAACTGACGGTTCTGACGGGCGTTTTGCCGACCGAGTAGCGTGAATTAAAAATATTTTCTATGCCGACGAACGCTTGCAGATTTTCCTTAAATCGTCTCGATACGAACGCGTCGAGCTGAAAATACGGCTCAAGCCGGAATAAATTCAAATCATCATCAAACTGCTTTGACGAAGCGCGACCTTGCAGCGCGAACGTCCAATTTTTTCTCGCATAATTTGTTTGAAAATTGAATTGATGGTTGGCAGTTTGCGGCACGAATAGATTTTCCAGCGCGCGATTTGCTGGAAATTCTGCGACGCGCGAATCGGCGAACAGATAGCCGATTGAAAAATTAAATTGTCTGATTCGGGTTTCCGCTTCGATTTCCGCGCC
This sequence comes from Pyrinomonadaceae bacterium, assembly GCA_963761145.1. GTDB lineage: Bacteria > Acidobacteriota > Blastocatellia > Pyrinomonadales > Pyrinomonadaceae. The sequence goes on along the minus strand of CAVXFU010000007.1, from coordinate 467,934 downwards.
GAAAGTTCTGGTTGCGCCGACGTTTTGTCTGCGTCTCGTAATCAAAGCGGGCGTGACGCTTAAAGTTACGTTGGCGATTGGCTGAGAAATCCGCGTCCAGAAAAAATTGCCGCGCAGATAAGAATTTTTTCGATTAAAACTCGCGCCCGATTCGAAGTTAACGGCGCGTTCGGCGCGAAGATTTTCGTTGGAATTCGTCACGACATTGCCGACGCGAAAGCCTCGATAAAGCTCGTTCAAAGTCGGTGCGCGAAAAGATTTCGACGCGACCGCGAAGATGGAAATCGTTTTTGTCGCTTGAACGAGCAGGGAAATCTGCGGCGAAAAAGCCGTTTCATCACGATTCGGAAAGTTGATGACGGCAGTTTGATTCGTCGCAATCGTGCGCGTCACGCTCGAAGCCGCAAAGTTTCGCCACGAATCGTAACGCGCGCTCGCCGCCAAAACGACGCGTGAATTAATGCGGGCGTAATCCTGCAAGAAAAATCCGTAAGTTCGCTCGCGTCCGCCCGCGCCCAAAATTGAAGTCGCGCGGTTGTTCGCAATCCCGATTTCATCGCTCGCGCCGCGCACTTCTCTCGTCTCAAAACCGGCGACGACCGTTTGATTTTCAAAAACAACTGCCGAAGTGTTAATTGATAAGCCGATATTTTGCGCCGGAACGCGCTGAATACGATTCAAAGTTTCTGAATTTCGATTCGCGCTGACGGCGGAAAAAGTCTGGTCGTAAGTCTGCGTACCCGCATAAACGCGCCAGTTGAGATTAGGATTTTTGATTGATGATTGCAGATTGTCGCTCGCCCAATCGCCGCCGAAAACGAATTGTCTGACATACGTCCGATTGATTTGCGCGACTGTGCCGTTCGTTCTCGCTTCGCCGAAAAACGAAGATTTGAAAAAGATATTTGCCGTTTCGCCGAAATTTCTCGCCATTCGCGCCGACAGGTTGGAATTTTTTGAACCGGCAAAGCTATCCGCCGCGCCGCGTGCCGCTTCGTCAACCAAAATGTAACCCTTCGTCTGAAAAATCGCCGCGACAAAATCCGCCGTCCAATCTTTTCGCTTAAATCCAAATGCGGTCGAACCCGAAAAAGTGTTTTGCATTCCGCCGTAAATCTCCGCCGAGAAATCAAATTTCCGTTCGCTGCGGCGCGGCAGAATATTGATCGCGCCGCTCAGGGAATTGTCGCCGTAAAGACTCGACGCGCCGCCGCGCAGAACTTCGATGCGCTCGACCGCAATCGTCGGAACGCGCGACCACTGCACCCAGCCGCCGAACGAATCGTTGAGCGGAACGCCGTCCAACAAAACTAAACTGCGACTCGCGCCGCTCGCGCCCACGCCGCGCAGGGAAACCCCTTGCGCCGTCGGATTCGCGTTGCGGCTGCCCGTTCGACGAAACAAAGAAAAGCCCGCGACCTGCCGCAGAGCGTCGTCAACGGTCGGCGCGGCGGTCGAATTGAGTTTGTCGGCGGTCAGCGTGACGACGCTCGCCGGAGTTTCGCCGATGCGAGTTTCGACACGATTCGCCGTCACCTGAACCGTCTCATTTATACCGGCAGGCGCAAGCGTGAAAATCTCGTTCGAGGAAAAATCTTGCAATTTATCGAACGTTTGGCGTAAAATAGAAAAGTTTCGCGCTTTGATGACGAGCGTGAAATTCGTATTAAGTTTCGCATCACAGGCGAATTCGCCTTCATCGTCAGTGCGGCACATTGAAGTTTCGCCCGAATCAAAATCAATCGAAACCCGCGCGTTTTCAACCGGCAAACCGACCGCATCAATCACTTTCCCGCGCAGAAATTCACGCGCCTGATTTTGAGGGAAAACTTGAGAAACACTGAGCAAAACTATAAATAACAATTGTAAAAACTTCATTGGATCGTCGTCATCTTCATTTGCAAATACGGAATTAAAACCTTTTTAAGATTATATTATAAATGTTTTGCCGCTGCCGTACTCGGTCGAAACCGCGATAGATATGCTGAACAGTTTCGGGAAAAATTCAAATTCAACAGGGGAAAATTTCAACGCGCCCGCCGCATCGCCGCGCCCTAAAATTCTCGTGCTTTTCGGCACGCGTCCCGAAGCGATAAAACTCGCGCCGGTGATTTGCGAACTGAAGAAATCGGCATTTCAAATGATTGTCGTTTCGTCAGGTCAGCACACGGATTTGCTCGCGCCGTTTCTGGACGTTTTCGACATCAAACCCGATTATAATTTGCAGGTGATGACGGCGAATCAAACGCCGACCGAAGTCGCGGCGAAGATTTTATCGGCGTTGGACGCAGTTTTGGAACGGGAAAAGCCGGAAATGATTTTAATTCAGGGCGATACGACGACGGCTTTTGCGGGTGCGTTCGCGGCTTTCAATCGTCGAATAAAAATCGGACACATCGAAGCCGGTCTGAGATCGGGAAACGTATCAAGTCCGTTTCCCGAAGAAGCCAATCGCCGCCTGATTTCGCAGATTGCGACCGCGCATTTCTGCGCGACAATTGGCAATAAGCGAAATCTTTTAGCCGAAAATATCCACGAAAATCAAATTTTTGTTTGCGGCAATACGGTCGTCGGCGCGCTGCAATTTATTCTTGAAAATTCAAAACCGAGCAATCGCATTAAAGATTTAATTGACGAAACGCGCGATTTGAAAAGAATTCTTTTAACCACGCACCGCCGCGAAAGTTTCGGCGAAACGATGTCGGGAAACCTAAAAACTCTGCGCGATTTCGTGAAAAAACACGCGGACGTTTGCTTAATTTTCCCCGTTCATCCAAATCCGAACGTGCGAAAGGCGACGAACAAAATTCTGGCGCGGCGCGAAAGAATATTTTTGCTCGAACCGCTCGATTACGCCGATTTCGTGCAGTTAATGAAAGCGGCGTGGCTGATCGTTTCCGATTCGGGCGGCGTGCAGGAAGAAGCACCGAGCGTCGGCAAACCGCTACTCATTCTGCGCGAAAACACCGAACGACCTGAAGCGATTGCAGTCGGGCGCGGCAAAGCTCGTCGGCGACAACTTAAAATCACTTTTGCAGGAAAATTATGCGGATGAAAGCTGGATTAATTCGGTCAAAGAAATCGAAAATCCGTTCGGCGACGGCACAGCGGCGCGGCAAATAGTTGAAATATTAACTGATTCGTTTGCCGTCGAATCGAAAAAAAACGCAAAAAAATCTCTTGCCAGCAACGAATTCGCATTGTCTATCCGCTAAATCCTGCTAAAATTCACTTTGCGTGTTGCGGCTGAAACCCTAATTTATGACTCAAAACGCACCAAATAAAAAACATCTTTTGACCGTTCTGGTCGAAGACTATTTTCACGTCGGCGCGTTTGAAAACCTGATTCGCCAGCGCAACTGGTCGAATTTCGAGCCGCGTTTCGAGAAAAACACTTTAAAAACTCTCGATTTGCTCGACGAATTTGATAAGAAAGCGACGTTTTTCGTTCTCGGCTGGGTTGCCGAACAAAACCCGCGCATCGTCCGCGAAATCGTCGCGCGCGGACACGAATTAGCGAGTCGAGGTTTTCATCATCGTTCGGTCAGAAATCTCACGCCCGACGAATTCCGCGAAGATTTGAGGAAAACGAATCGAGTTTTGGAAGACGCGACCGGACAGAAAATCATCGGTTATCGCGCGGCGGAGAAATTAAATTACGAAAAAGATGCGTGGATTTTCGACGTTTTAGCCGAAGAAAACTTCGTTTACGATGCATCGTTTCTGCCGACTCAAAAGGACTCTAAGGAAAAGCGTTTTGCGCATCAAATTCACACGGGCGGCAAAATCATACAGGAATTTCCGTATTCGACGCGCAATGTCGGAGTCGGCTTGCTGCCGATTTCAGGCGGCAATTATTTCCGGCAAATTCCTTTTACATTGATGCGTCACGCGGTCGAAGATTGGAATTCGCGCTACGACGCGCCGTTCGTTTTGTACTTTCACGTCTGGGAACTCGACCCGGAACAGCCGAGAATTTCGGCGGCATCCAACTACAATCGCATTCGTCATTATCGCAAACTCGATAAAATGGAATGGGTTATCAAGGAATATTTGAACCGTTACGATTTCGGAAGCGCGGCGGATTTGCTGAATTTAAAGGGCGAATTGCAGATTGCGAATTACGAATTAGCGGAAGCAAAACCGGTTGCGGAAATTGTGAAACCGGCAGCCGCGAATTCAAAACCGGAAGTTTCCGTCGTTATTCCGTGTTACAACGAAGAACTCGCGCTGCCTTATTTAGCCAATACTCTGCGCAGTGTCGAGGCAAATCTGCGCCAAAACTATCAGCCGCGATTCGTTTTCGTGGACGATGCGAGCAGCGATAACACTTTTGATAAATTAACAGAGCTTTTCGGCGAGCATGAAAATATAAAAATTATTCGTCACGAAACGAACAAAGGCGTAGCGGCGGGAATTATGACGGGCATTAAATCGGCGAAAACGGAAATCGTCTGTTCGATGGATTGCGACTGCACTTATGATCCGCACGAGCTCGCCAATATGATTCCGCTTTTGACCGAAAACGTAGATTTAGTCACCGCTTCGCCGTATCACAAAGCGGGCAGCGTGCGAAACGTCCCTGAATGGCGGTTGTTTTTATCGAAAGGCGCGTCGTTTTTATACCGCCGCGCTTTGCGCTCGAAACTCGACACTTATACGAGTTGTTTCCGCGTGTATCGCCGCTCGTCAGTGGTTAATTTGGACATTAAAGAGAAAGGATTTTTAGGCGTGGCGGAACTGTTGGGCAAACTCGATTTGAAAGGCGGCAAGATTCTCGAATATCCGGCAACTTTGGATGTCCGACTGTTCGGATTTTCCAAAATGAAGACCGCCAGAACGATTTTCGGGCATTTAAAACTACTCACCAGACTTTCAAAAGAACGCGTATTCGGGAAATCCGAATTGATTGAAACTTCTTTATCAAAAGAGAAGCTGAAGCCGCAGATTGATACGGACAGACATATGTAATAAGAAATTTCTGACAATATCCAGCCGCGAAACGCACGAAAGCCATCGTATTAAATCCAAAATTATCTCCGTCCGTTTCGCTCTACCAAAGCGGAAAATACTAACATATAAAATTATGACACCAACAGCAGAAAAAGAAATCGTCAAATTACCAAACGATCAGGACGCATCGGGCAGAACCTTCGGCGCCGAAGAAATCGCCGCCGTCACAGACGTTTTAACGAGCGGAGTTTTGATTACCACCAAAGGCAAATACGGCAAACTGCTCGAAGAAGATTTTGCGAAAAAGCTCGGCGTGAAATACGCATACGCCTGCAATTCAGGTTCGGCGGCGGTTCACGTTGCGGTCGCCGCGATAAACCCGAATCCGGGCGACGAGATCGTTACCACATCAATTACCGATATGGGCGCATTGACTCCGATCATGTTTCAGGGCGCGATTCCCGTTTTCGCCGACGTTGACCCGAAAACTTTGAATGTCACGGCGGAAACGATTGAACGAGTTTTGAGCGAAAAGACGAAAGCGATTATCGTTACACACTTGTTCGGAAATCCGTGCGAAATGGACGCGATTATGAAACTCGCCGATGAACGCGGAATTCCCGTGATCGAAGACACGGCGCAGTCATTTATGGCGAAATGCGACGGAAAATATGCCGGAACAATCGGCGCAATCGGCGCTTTTTCTTTTCAGCAGGGCAAACAGATGACGACCGGCGAGGGCGGAATTGTTGTAACGAACGACGATGCTTTGGCGCGTCGAATGTATCTTTTCATCAACAAGGCTTGGGGCTACGGCGATGCGAATCCCGACCATTATTTCGCGTCACTCAATTATCGAATGACCGAACTGCAAGCTGCCGTCGCTTACGAGCAGTTAAAAAAACTCGATCATTCGGTCGCGCAAAGACAAAAAATGGCGCAACTTTTAGACGAAAAAATCAAAGATATTGACGGCATCGAAAGTTATCAACCTGCGAGCGGTTCGACGATGACTTATTGGAAATTCTGTTTAAGAGTTGATGATTCAAAAATTGAAGACGGTTCGGTCGGATTGTCGAAAGCGTTAAAAACTTACGATGTCGCGTCCGCGCCGCGTTACGTCGTCAAACCGGCTTACAAATGCATGGTTTTCCGCGATCAAAATACGTTCGGCGATTCGCATTATCCGTTTAATTTAGCGCGTCCCGAAGCCGTTGATTACAACGACGACAATTTTCAAGGCACGATCAAAGGCTTGCATGACGTTTTGGTTTTGCCGATCAACGAACGCTACGAGGAAAAACACATCGAATTTTTAGCCGATTCGATCCGCGAAGCGGTTGAAAAGGTTAGAAAATAAATCATTTTAGCCACAGATTTTCACAGATTCACTCAGATAAGAAAAGGATAATTCAAAATGATTTATCTTCTTAAAATCCGTGTTCATCTGTGAAAATCTGTGGCTAATAATTCTAAAATCATGAACAAACTAAAATTTGCACTCATCGGAACGGGCGGAATCGCTCAAACTTATGCGCAGGCTTTTCAGACGAGCGATTGCTGTAAGCTCGTTGCAGTTGCCGACATCAACAAAGATTCAGCGAAAGCGTTTGCCGAACCGTTCGGCGCGAAAGCGTTTGCGGATTACAAAACTTTAGCCGAAAACTGCGAAATTGACGCGGTTATAATTTCCACGCCGCCGAATACGCACCCGGAAATTGCGATGTATTTTATGCAAAATGGTGTGAATGTTTTGTGCGAAAAACCGCTTTGTTTGTCGGTTGCCGAAGCCAAACAGATGATTGAAACGGCGGAAAAATCGAACGTCGTATTCACGATGGCGACGAAATTTCGTTATTGCGAAGATGTCGTCAAAGCGAAAGCGATTTTAGCGTCGGGCGTTTTAGGCGAAGTCGTGCAGTTTGAAAACTTTTTTACGGCTAAAGTTGATATGTCGAAGCGTTGGAATTCAAATTTCGAGGTTTCCGGCGGCGGCGTTTTGATGGACAACGGCACGCATTCGGTGGATATTATCCGCTATTTTCTCGGCGCGATTACGGACGTTCTCGCGCTCGAAACTTCGGGAACGCAGAATTTATCGGTTGACGAAAACGTGAAATTGCTGGCGAAAACCGAAAACGGCATCGCCGCGAGCGTTGATTTAACGTGGGGAATCAACAAAGAATTGCCGAATTTCATCAGTGTTTACGGCACGAACGGCACTCTGCACATCGGCTGGCGCGAATCGAAATACAAACTAAATTCGTCGCCCGACTGGGAAATTTTCGGCACCGGCTACGACAAAGTTCAGGCGTTCAAATCGAAACTCGAAAATTTCCGCAACGCGATTGTGGACGGCGAAGAACTTTTGACCAAACCCGCCGACGCGCTCGCTTCCGTCGAAGTCATCGAAGCGGCTTACAAATCTCTCAACCAAAACCTCTGGCAAAAAGTCGTCGAAAAATCGGAAACGGCGAAGAATTAGCCACGAACAAACACGAAAAAGACACGAAAAAAGAAAAGAAATTTAGCCACAGATTTACACGGATGCACACGGATAAAAACAGGATAAAACCCGATTTGATTTATCTTTCTTAAATCTGAGTTCATCTGTGTAAATCTGCGGCTAAAATTTCTTGTCTGTTCGCGGCAAAAATCTTATGGCAACTAAAATTCACCCGACAGCAATTATCGAAACGGAAGTGAAAATCGGCGAAGGCACGAGCGTTTGGGACAATGTGCATATTCGTCACGGCGCGGAGATCGGCGAAAATTGCATCGTCGGCGAAAAAACTTATATCGCTTATGATGTAAAAATCGGCAATCTGGTGAAAATCAACGCGATGGTTTACATCTGCGCCGAAGTGACCATCGAAGACGGCGTGATGATTTCGGCTTCGACGACTTTTACCAACGACCGTTTTCCGCGCGCGACGTTTCCCGATTTGAAAACTCTGCGTCCGAGCGAGCCTGACGAACACACTCTGAAAACTTTAGTGCGCGAAGGCGCGACCATCGGCGCAGGCTGCATCATCGGCAACGACCTCGAAATCGGACGCTGGGCGATGGTCGGAATGGGTTCAATCGTCACCAAAAGCGTTCCCGATTTTCATCTCGTCTTGGGAAGTCCGGCGCGAAGCATCGGCGCAGTCTGCAAATGCGGACAGCTTTTTCATAAGTTCGACGATTCGAGCGAGAAAGAATTTGAATGCGTTTGCGGTTTGCGGTATGAAATAAAAAATCAAAAGGTGAAAGAAATATTTTAGCCACAGATGTTCACAGATAAACTCAGATTGGAAAAGAGATGGAAGAAAATAATAAATCGGATTTATTGAAATCACTTTTTGAAACTGATGATTCAAAGGCTGAAATTAATCGGATAACTGAAAAGATTATCGGGTGCGCTTATAAAGTGGCGAATGAATTGGGTTGCGGTTTTTTGGAAAAGGTTTACGAAAATGCTTTGGCTTATGAAATTGGAAAAGTCGGTCTGAAAGTCGAACAGCAAAAACAAATCAAAGTTTTCTACGATAAAATCGAAGTCGGTTTTTATGAAACTGATTTGGTCGTTCAAGATGCTGTTTTGGTTGAGTTAAAAGGTGTCAAAAATCTTGACGAAGCGCACAAAGCGCAATGTTTGAATTATCTGAAGGCAACAAATTTGAAAATATGTTTGCTGATAAACTTTGGCAATCCGCGAGTTGAGGTTAAGAGATTTGTCTTATGAAAAGAAATTTTGCCACAGATTTACACAGATGAACACGAGATGTTTTTTTGATTTAATCTGATTTTTGTAATTTGTTTTATCCTTACTTTTTTCTTATCAGTCTTTGGTTTTTATCTGAGTTTATCTGTGTAAATCTGTGGCTAAAAATTCCCCAATGAATAAAAATATCGCCATTATCGGTTCAGGCTTTCTCGGTTTGACGCTCGCTTTGCGTTTGCCGGAAGCGGGAAATCGTGTGACCGTTTACGAATCCGCCACGGAGATCGGCGGGTTGGCGAGCGCGTGGCAGATCGGCGATGTGGTTTGGGACAAACATTATCACGTTACGCTTTTGTCGGACGCTTTTACGCGCAAAATCGTCGAAGAAATCGGTCTGGCGGACGAGTTTGAATGGGTTGAAACGAAAACCGGATTTTACACCGACGGCAAACTCGTTTCGATGTCGAACACGCTCGAATTTTTGCAGTTTCCGCCGCTCGATTTAATCAGCAAATTTCGTTTGGGCGGCACGATTTTTTATGCGGCGCGGGTGAAAGATTGGAAAGCGTTGGAGAAAATTTCGGTTGAAGATTGGCTGACGAAACTTTCGGGCAAGCGGACGTTTGAAAAAATGTGGAAACCGCTTCTGAAAGCGAAACTCGGCGAAGCCTACAAAGAAACTTCCGCCGCGTTTATCTGGGCGACGATTCAGCGAATGTATGCGGCGCGAAATTCGGGTTTGAAACGGGAAATGTTCGGCTACGTTCGCGGCGGTTACGCGAAAGTTTTGGAAAGATTCGGCGAACATTTGCGGGCGAAAGGTGTTGAAATTAAATTAAACAGCCGAATCGAAAGTATCGAAAAATCGGCTGACGGGAAAATATTTTTAACCGCAGAGACGCAGCGACGGAGAGATTTTGAGGAAGAAATTTTGCCGCAGATGAATGCGGATAAACGCGGATTTAAAACAGGAAAAGATTCGGTCGCCGTGTCAGAACCGTCTGCGGCAGCGGATGGTTTAAGATTGGCAAATCAAAACACGGAAGAATTTTTCGACCAAGTAATTCTCACTTGTCCGTCAAACGTCGCCGCGAAAATTTGTCCGCAATTAACCGAAGACGAAAAAGCGAAACTGACGAAAATAAAATATCAGGGCATCGTCTGTGCGTCGGTTTTAATGAAAAAATCGCTGTCAAATTTCTACGTCACGAACATCACGGACGAAACGCCGTTTACGGGAATTATCGAAATGTCCGCGCTGGTTGATAAGGAGGAATTCGGCGGCAACGCGCTCGTTTATCTGCCGAAATACGTCGCGCCGGACGATGAATTGTTTGAAAAATCGGATGCGGAAATCGAAGAGATATTTCTAAACGCGCTCGAAAAAATGTATTCGCATTTTGATAAAAAAGATGTCGTCGCGTTTAAAGTTTCGCGTGTTCGGCAAGTTTTTCCGCTGCCGACACTCAATTATTCCGCGAATGTTCCGAGCGTCGAAACTTCGCTTGAAAATGTTTACATCGTTAATTCGGCGCAGATTACGAACGGCACTCTGAACGTCAACGAAACGATTATGCTTGCCGAAAAATTCTTTGAAAAGCATCGGCAAAACTAAAATTTTCGCCGGTTCGGTTTACAATAAAACCGATGAAAGATTTACTTTTTCTAATACATATCGGCGCGACGCTTTTTCTCGGCGGACTGATCTGGACGATTCAAATAGTGCATTATCCGCTGTTTGCGTTGGTCGGCGAGAGCGGTTACGCGAATTATCAAACCTCGCATATGTCGCGCATCACCTACGTCGTCGCGCCCGTAATGTTTGCCGAACTGCTGACCGCAATTTATTTTGCCTTCGCTGATTACGCGCCGATTGACGCGAAATATTTCTGGTTCGGTCTCGCGCTCGTCGTGCTGATCTGGCTTTCGACACTGTTTATTCAATCGCCGATTCACGGACGTTTGGCGGAAAATTTCAACGCCGATTCGGTGAACAAATTAGTGTGGACAAATTGGATTCGCACAATCGCGTGGACAGTGCGCGGCGCATTAGTTTTGCTGATGATTTGGCTGAAAATAAAATGAAAAAACCGATTGCAAGTCTGAGTTTAGACCTCGACAACAAATGGTCGTATATGAAAACGCACGGCGATGCGGGTTGGGAAAGTTTTCCGACTTATCTCGATGTCATCGTGCCGCGTTCGCTCAAATTTTTGCGTGAGCGTGATTTGAAAATCACTTATTTTATCGTCGGACAGGACGCGGCGCGGGAAGAAAATCATGCGGCTTGATCGCAGATTTCCGACGCGCAGCACGAGATTGGAAATCACAGTTTCAATCACGAACCGTGGCTGCATCTTTATTCAAAGCAACAGCTTATCGAAGAATTTGAAAAGACTGAAACGGCGATGGCGAATTTTACCGATCAAAAACTCGTCGGTTTTCGCGGTCCCGGATATTCATTATCGCCGACGGTTTTGGAAGTTTTATCCGAGCGCGGTTACGAATATGATTGTTCGACTTTGCCGACGTATATCGCGCCGCTCGCGCGAGCTTATTATTTTTTCAAATCGCCGGAAATGTCCGACGAAGAACGCGAAAAGCGCAAAAAACTTTTCGGCAAATTTTCCGACGGTTTTCAATCTTTGAAACCGTATAAATGGCAAATCGGCGACAAATCGCTGGTCGAAATTCCGGTGACGACTTTGCCGATTTTCAAAACGCCGATTCACGCGAGTTATGTGATTTATCTTTCGACATTTTCAAAACTCGCGGCGAAAATGTATTGGAAAACGGCGATTGAAATGTGCCGAATGTCGGGAACGCAATTGAGTTTATTGCTTCATCCGCTCGATTTTTTGTCGGGCGAAGACGCGCCGGAACTGAAGTTTTTTCCGGCAATGAATTTGCCGGTTGAAAAAAAACTGGAATTTTTGAGCGAGATTTTAGAAGCGTTCACCGGCAAATTTGAAGTCGTCAATATGCGCGAACACGCTCGCAGCGTCGAAGGAAAAGCTCTGCCGATTTTGGATTATGGAAAACAGGCGGCTTAAATTAGTCGAAACCGAATGCTGCGTTTGCGACGCGGCAGAATCGGCGCAAGTCGGCGCGGGCGCGGATTACGAATACCGCACGAGCGACGACGTTTTCGCGGCGGTGAAATGTGCGTCGTGCGATTTGGTTTATTTAAATCCGCGTCCCGACGTTTCCGAATTTGCGACAATTTATCCATCAAATTATCACGCGTTCGATTTTGCCGAAGCCGATTACGGCATCGTTTATAAAATTCGTTCGCGGCTTGAAGCGAATCGGCTTTTGAGTTGGTGCGAAGATTTGCCCGACGATGCGCGGATTTTGGATGTCGGCTGCGGCGACGGTTTTCATTTGAAATTGTTGCAGGAATACGGCAAAAAAACTTGGCAGTTGGAAGGCGTTGATCTAGACGAACGCGCGGCGGAAATGGCGGAAAAAGCCGATTTGAAAGTTCACGTCGGAACAGTCGAAGACGCTTGATTTGCCGGAAAATTCGTATGATTTGGCGATTATGATTCAGACGATTGAACACGTCGAAAAACCGGACGCGGTTTTGGCGGCAGTCAAAAAGATTCTAAAACCGAAAGGCAAACTCGTCATCGTCACGGACAATACCGATTCGATTGACTTCGGTTTGTTCAAAAAAAAATATTGGGGCGGCTATCATTTTCCGCGTCACTGGAATCTTTTTAATCGAAAATCACTGCGAAAACTGGCGGAGAAAGTCGGCTTTGAAGTCGCCGATTTGACGACGCAGGTTTCGCCGGTCAACTGGGTTTATTCGATTCATAATTTTCTGGTTGATAAACGCGCGCCGCAATTTTTAATCAATCAGTTTACCTTGAAATCAACTGTTTCGCTTTCGGCTTTTACTTCGTTCGATATTGTTCTGCAAAAATTCGGCAAAGGCGCGTTGTTACGGGCGATTTTGCGAAAACCATAAAGAAGATTTCCTTCGATTTTCCTTCGATTCAAACTTTATAAAAGCGTATGAAGACAGAAAAACCAATCGCCATTATCGGCGCGGGACTTGCGGGTTTAACGGCGGCAAATTATCTGCACCGGAAAAACGTGCCGTTCGTTTTGTTTGAAGCAGGCAAGAAAATTGCGGGTTTAGCGGCGAGTTTTAAGGACGAAGAAGGTTTCAGTTACGATTTTGGGGCGCATTTTATTACGAACCGACTGGCTGACGCGATTGGTGTCGGCGACGAATGTTTGACCGTTAAACATTACGGCGAAATGGTTTATCTCGGCGGGAAAAAATATTCTTATCCGTTCGGGTTGGTGAAAATTCCGCGAATGACTTTGAGCGGCATCAAAGCGAAACTCAGAGGCAACGGTCAAGCGCCCGCGTCAGCCGCCGAATGGTTTCGCCAAAGTTACGGCGCGGCACTCGCCGATGAAGTCGCGCTGCCTTTGATCGAAGCGTGGTCGGGCGCAAAAGGCGAAGATTTATCGGCGGCGGTCGGCGAATCTTTGCCGGGAAGCATCGGCAAAACTTTGTATTTGAAAGCCGCGAGCAAAGTGACCGGTCGCGCCGTCGCCGTCGGCTACAACCGCGAAATGCCTGAAAAAGCGAGCGTTTATCACGTTTACCCGGAAAAAGGCGTTGCGACTTTGTGCGAAAAACTGGCGAGCGGTTTTGAAGATAAAATCCGACTCGAATCGCCGGTCGAAGAAATCATCGTCGAAAATGAACGCGTCGTCGCCGTCAAAGCGAAAGGCGAACTTCGGGAAGTTTCGGCGGTCGTCAGCACCGCGCCCGCGAACATTTTGGCGAAAATGGTGAAGGGAACAAACAGGCTCGAAACTTTCGGAAAATTTCAGTATCGCCCGATGATTTTCGTTAATATGAAATTCGACGGGCGCGGGCTTTTGTCCGATACGGTTGCGTGGTTTCCCGAAAACGAATTTCCGTTTTTCCGCCTGACCGAAGCGACGCTTTCGATGCCGTGGCTCGCGCCCGAAGGCAAGACGATGATTACCGTTGACATCGGCTGTGAAAAAGGCGACGAATTTTGGGAGATGGACGAAGACAAATTGATTGAACTTTGTCTGGAAAATCTAACAAAAATTATTCCTGACGCGCGGGCGAAATTTCTCGGCGCGAAAATTTTGAAAACGCCGATTGCGTATCCGAAATTTTTGAGCGAATACGAAACGGAGCGCAAGGATTTTGAACGCTCGACGGGAATCGAAAATCTTTTGAGTATCGGGCGCAACGGCGAATTCGCGCATATTTTTATGGAAGACGTTTACTGGCGGACAAGAAGGAAAATTCAAAATCTGATCGAAATGTTGTAGTAAACTGAATCTCAATGCCGGCAATCGAAATTCAACAAAATTCACCGAAGATTTCCGAAGATTCAACGAAAAAGTTTTGGTTGAGCTTCGGTTTTCTTTTTCTCGCCGTAATTTTGTTTCACGGCAAAATTGTTCCTCACAGCAACGAATTCGTTTATCTTCTGCGGCTTGACCCGCATTTTTTGGTAAATGATTGGACATTTTCCACGGCAGCCGAAGAGCATTGGTTTTTTAATTTTCTGTTCGGGTTTGCCGCACCAATTTTTTCGCTCGAAACAATCGGTTGGACGGGCAGAATCGGGGTTTGGGCGTTGTGTCTGGCGGCTTTATTAAAACTCGGCAGACATTGGGCGATTCCGATTTGGGCAGTTGGCGTTTCGATTTTTTTGTGGCTGGCTTTTGCCCAGTCGGTTGTAAATGACGAATGGATTTTCGGCGGTTTTGAAGCTAAAGCCGTTGCCTACGTTTGTCTGCTGATCGCGCTGGTCAAATTTTCCGAACAAAAAATTATTGCGCCTTCGATTTTGCTCGGTTTGTCGTTCAGTTTTCATCCGGCGGTCGGTTTGTGGGCAATTCCGGCAATCGGGCTGGCTTTGTTATTTGAGAAAATTCCGGCGATTGATTTTCTAAAAGTCGTCGGTGTGACTTTCCTGTTTTCGTTGTTCGGATTGCTGCCGCTGTTGGCGGAACAAAACGCCGGTTACTCGTTCGACGACTGGCAATTCATAATTTTATACCGCGTTCCGTGGCATCTGGATTTATTTCAGTTTTCTAAAAGCGGAATGTTTTTGATTTTTTTAATGCTCGCGTTCAACGTCTTCGCTTTGCGGAAAAGTGAAAGTTTTGCGCTGCGTTTTTTGCTCAAGTTTCAAATCTGGCTCGGAGTATTTTTCGCCTTTGGATTTCTGCTGCGCTGGCTGGAAATTTATTCGGTATTGCGCCTGATGCCGATGCGTCTGTTTCCGATTTTCACGCCGCTGTTTTTTATCTTTACAGTTATTCATTTTGTTTCGCGGCTTGAATCAACGCGATACAAATTAGTCGTCGCGCTTTTTGCCGTGTTTGTTGTCGCCGCGCTAGAGCCGTTCGACAAAGGCTTCGGGCAGGTTCGGCAAACTGTCCAAAGCTGGACGAACGCGCCGGACGATTTTCAAAAAAACGCGCGTTGGATTGCCGAAAATACGCCGATTGACGCGCTGGTTATTGAGCCTCCGAACCGCCGCGATTGGTGGTATTTCTCGCATCGCGCCAGTGTCGTGTCGTTTGCTTACCCGACTTATGACCGTTTGAGCGAATGGCGAACGCGTGTGGCGGATTTGACCGGAAACCGGCAAATTTCAAAGGGCGAAACGGCAAGCGATGAGATCGAAACGGCTTTTAACCAGCTTTCCGAACCGCAAATTGAACAACTGAAAACAAAATACGGCGCGACGCATCTTGTCAGCCGCGCCGTTTATTCTTATCCTATAATCTTTGAAACGGAAACTTATAAAGTTTACCGGTTACAATAACAAGGAGTTTGTAAAATATGGACGCGATGGAAAAACCGCCGGTCAGATGCTCGGAGTGCGACCGCGAAATGGAACATTTTAATATTTTCTTAAGCCCGACAAACGAAGAAAAAGTCGTTTGCTGGGAATGCTTGTCGCGCGAAGAAAAAGGCTTTAACGCCAAACGCGGTTTCACACGCGCCGCCAGACACGGCAATATTCCGAGATAAAATCAAAGACGAATGACCAATTACGAATTACGAATTGAAATTTATTCTCTTCATCCGTAATTCGTAATTGGTCATTCGTAATTCAATTTATGGCTATCAGAAAAATCACCGAATATCCCGAAAAAATTCTTGCCGAAATCGGCAAACCGATTACCGAATTTAACGAAGAACTCGAAACGCTGTGCGCGGATATGTTTGAAACGATGTATGACGCGGAAGGCGTTGGACTCGCGGCGCAGCAAATCGGCTTGGCATTGCAGCTTTTCGTGATGGACTGCGAAGGCATCAAACTTGTCGCCGCCAATCCTGAAATCATTGCCAAAGAAGGCGAGCAATCGAATCCCGAAGGCTGCCTGTCAGTCGGCAAAGTTCCGGCGGTCGTTGTGCGTGCGGAGAAAGCGACTCTGCGGGCGCAAAATCTCAAGGGAGAATGGTTTGAACAATCCGCCGACGGTTACGCGGCACGCTGTTTCCAGCACGAAAGCGACCACTGCAACGGTAAATTATTCATTGACCATCTGCCGAAAATGCGTCGGGAAATGGTCGTCAAAAGATTTAAAAAAGAGAAAAATTGGGAGTAGAAGTTGAAAAATCAATTTGTCTTTGTTGGTTTGGTCTGAATGGTTAACAAAAAGAACGCGGCGCAAATCGAAACGACCGCGCTTCCCAGAAAAGCGGTTTCCGCGCCGAACGTCGTCCAGATCGCGCCGAAAATCAAGGACGCGGGAAAAACCGTGATGCTGAACGCGAGATTGTAAAATCCGTAAGCCGTGCCGCGTTTTTCCTTCGGCACAAGGTCTGCCACCAGAGCCTTTTCCGCGCCTTCGGTCAAGCCGAAATATAATCCGTAAATTAAAAATAAAACCCAGGTCTGCCAGTCGGAATTGACGAAAGCGAATCCGGCGTAAACGAGTGCGTAAAGAATCCAGCCGATGAAAATCAAAGTTTTGCGCCCGACTTTATCCGACAAATCACCAAAAATTAGCGAGCTGATGACTTTGCTGAAATGCAGAGCCATCCACAAAAGCGGCAAAACGGCGGGCGCGATTCCGGCTTGCTCGGCGCGAAGCAAAAGAAACGCATCGGTTGAATTCGACAGCGTGAATAGCGCGATGACGAGCAACAGACGCTTGAAATTGCCGTCAAATTCTTTCAGCGAAAGTTTTATCGGCGTGACTGAATCGGCTTCTTCGGATTTTTTCCGCTTGTCTTCTTTGACGAAGAAAACGATGACGAATAATCCTAAAACGACGGGAATCGAAGCGTATAGGAAAACCTGTTGATACTCGTGGGCGGTCGGGCTTTCGGGATTAACAGCGTAATAGGAAAGCAGAAAAAACGCGACGACCGGACCGATGACCGCGCCGAGATGGTCGGCGGCGCGATTGAAGCCGAACGCCAAGCCGCGTTTTTCTTCCGGTACGCTCGCGGCGATAATCGCATCGCGCGGCGCACCGCGAATGCCTTTGCCGACTCTATCGGTAACGCGGACGAACAAAACCTGCTGCCAGCTTCCGACGAACGCCAACAGCGGTCGCGTCAAACTCGCCAGCGAATAGCCGAAGAAAACCGGAAGTTTGCGGCTGTCGAATTTATCGCTGAAATAACCGGAAAAAAGTTTGAGAAACGCGGCGACCGATTCGGCAAAGCCTTCGATCAAACCGATGGCGAATGGCGATGCGCCCAAAGTCAGAGCGAGAAACGCCGGCAGCAGCGGATAAATTATTTCGCTCGAAGTATCGTTCAGAAGGCTGACGAGACTGAGGGCGAAAACATTGCCCGAAAGATTTTTATAGCGTGAGAAAAAACGTTTGACGTGGTGAAACATTTAGGTGAAAATCAGCGAGACTTCTTAATTGTCGCAGGTTTTTTGTCGGAGTTGCTGTTTGAACCGAACCACCATAAAGACGCGCCGCCGATCACTGCAATCAGCAGAATTAGGGCAACAATCGCCGCCCGCACCGCCATTTTCAGTGCGCGTTTCAATACGAAAAACGTGATTGCCGCAACTGCAACCAGAAATATCACAAAAACTACTGCTGCTATTTCCATAATCAGTGTTCGGCTCTTTCCTTCGCCTTTTCGTTCAATGCATGTTCGATTTGGTCTAAATCTTCTTCGCTCAAATTGGTTTCCTGCGTCGGCAGCGCATATTTGCCGTCCGCCCATTCGCCGAAGTCTATCAGCTTACAGCGTTCGGAACAAAACGGGCGAAACTCGTTGCCGGTGTATTCGATTTCGCGCAGGCAGGTTGGACATTTTATTATTGGCATAACTTAAAAATTATATTTATTTTAACACAATTACCGCCCGTCAAAAGGCGGCGGCGGCGGCGGCGCGACGAAAGAATTATCTTCAGGGATTTTAGAAACGAAGCGCATTATCAGCCAGATTCCAACGAAACTGGCAACTAAGCTGCCGATGCCGATGAGAACAGCAATATTTTGAATCGAATCCTGAATTTCCGGTATAGATTTGCCCGAAGCCGCCATAAAAACAGCAATAATCGCCCCGATCAGCATCGGAAGTATCAGTTGAAGTCCGAAACCGACTCCGAGAGTCAGCAAAGCCCAGCCGACTGCGCTGCGTCCAGTATCTCTGGCTGTTTTGTAAATCTGATAAACAGCAACTATCACTGCGATTAAACCTAAAATAGACAGCATTTTTTTTTACCTTATTAATTTATTAGACAATTCTAAAAATCCGGCTTCGCGCCGCTCGATTTTTTATACGTGCCGCTTGCGCTGACGTTCAGACCGAAACCGCAGTCGCTGTTCGCGCTCGATTGCGTAATTTCGATTGTGCCGGATTTGACGAATTTTATTGTAATTTCGCACTGCTCGGTTTTGTCAGGCTTAAAAATCGCCGCGTCGCGCTCAATCGTCGCTGTGCCGTTTGCTTCGCCCGTGTTTGCCGACATCGCGTTCGTGCCAATTACAAACGGATACGTTAAATTGAAAGCCACGCGCAGTTTACCGCCGCCGAGCGCGAGAATTTTTATTTCGTTGTAATTATCCTTAAATTCGCCGCCGAAATAAGCTCGAAAAGTTCCGTTGACTTCCTCCGCGCTCACCGATTTTTTTTCCTGCGCGTTGGTTTTGAAGGCGAAAATTACAAAAATAAGACTCGCCAGAATTAACAGTTTCTTCATTTTATTCGGTTCAATTCGAAGTTAACATTTATTTAAATTCAATAATCTGTTATATTTTGCCGTATTATTTACAAAAATCAAGCAAAGGGGAAAATAACTTATGAGTGCAAATGCGGGAACTTTTGAAACGGTCGGCGCGGCGAACAACGACGGAGCGGCGGCTGATTTAAATAAACATCCGATGGGACTTTACGTTCTTTTCGGGACGGAAATGTGGGAGCGGTTCAGTTTTTATTCGATGCTCGCGCTGTTCACGCTTTATTTGCGTGATCCCGATCAGGGTTTCGGCTGGACGGCGACGCAGGCGACTTCGCTTTACGCCAATTATTTGATGTTCGTTTACGCCAGCCCTTTGATCGGCGGATTGATCGCCGACAAAATTACCGGTTATCGCAAAGCCGTGATGATCGGCGGCGTGTTTTTTATGATCGGACACGGTTTGCTTTCGATTCCGGCAGTTTGGGCGGTTTACGCCGCGCTGACTTTTCTGGTCATCGGCAACGGATTTTTCAAACCGAACGTCTCGACGATGGTCGGCAATCTGTATCCCGAAGGCAGCCCGCTGAAAGACCGCGCGTATAATATTTTTTATATGGGAATTAACGTCGGGGCGACGACCGCGCCGATTGTGATGGAAGTCGTCCGCGCTTATTTCGGCTTTCACGCCGCGTTCGCCGTCGCCGCTTTCGGAATGCTTTTGTCGGTCGCCATTTTGTGGTATTTCAAAAGCGCGGTCGAAAATACCGAAAAAGGCGCGTTGGCGGTAGACGCCAATCAAGTTGCCGATGCCGCCGCGACCGCGCGTTGACGCGCCGCCGCACGGCATCAGCGATCAGGACGAAGGCGGACACAAAGCCGCCAACCGAGCGCGTCAGGATTTGATGAACACCGTGCCGAATTCCAGACGCGTGATGGCACTGCTGGTTATTTTCGCCATCGTCATCGTGTTCTGGATGGTTTTTCATCAGAACGGTTCGACCTTGACTTACTGGGCGGACGACAACACGGCGTGGAGCGTTTCGGGAACGATTTCCAATTCGATTAATCCGGCGTGGATTATTATTCTGACATTTCCGCTCGTCTGGTTCTGGGGCTTGCTCGCCAAACGCGGAATGGAACCTTCGACCCCGACGAAAATGGCAATCGGAATGCTGCTCACCGGACTGTCGTTTTTCGTGCTGTACGGCGCGGCGAAACTCGGCGAAAATCAGCCGGTGACCGCCGAACAATACACGGCGGGTTCGTTCAGAATCAATGAACGAGTGGCGGGAAATTTAGTCGCCGACGGCGTGCCGCAGGACGTTATTGACAAAATGCTCGCGGCAAAAGACGCGGACGGCAAAAACGTCATTAACGACGTGAAATTTTCCACCAAAGAAGATGAAACGACCAAAGTAAAAGTGACGGGCGAACAGCATTATATTGACACGATCAACAAAGTCGCGCCCGGAGCCGGAACGCAATATCGGGACAAGTTTTTACAGCGCAGTTATCTGTTTCAAGTCTCGCCGTTCTGGTTGCTGCTGGCTTACGCGATTATCTCTCTGGGTGAATTAATGTTATCGCCGATGGGCTTATCGCTTGTTTCCAAAGTCGCGCCGATCAAAATGCGCGGACTCTTAATGGGCGGTTGGTTCGTCGCAACGGCAATCGGCAACAAACTGACGATGATCGGAATTTACTGGAGCATCTGGTATCAATCGTCGTTCTTTATCATTCTCGGTGCGATGGCGGTGTTTATGTCAATCGTGCTTTTTTTGTTGCTCAAACCTCTGAAAAAAGCGATGCCGGGCGTTTAGGAAATTTTTAATTGTTAAATAAAACATCGCGGTTTCAGGAAATTTATTCGCCTGAAACCGCTTTTTTATGATGTTTGTTGATAAATTCAGAAATCCGATTGACGGCGTTCAATAAATTTCATAAAATTACTGACTTTGAGAATCAAAATCAACTCAAACTGTGAAATTATTGTTTGGATTGATAAGTTCGGCGAATTTTGCTGTCACCAACTTGATTTTAACTCTCAGCCATTCCGAAATTTAACAAAAATTTTTAATAGAAGGTAAAAGAAGTATGATTTTAAAATTTACCGCGTTGCGCCTTGCCGTAATGTTTTTATTGACAACTGCCGGTTCAGTTTCAATCGTTCGCGCCGACGGCGAATTTCTCGGACAATTCGACACCACGCTCGTCGCGCACACTCAAGACACCGAACGGGTTATCTTTAAGCGAGTTTTCACCGATAGTCTGCGAGGCACCAAGGTCGCCGAAGAAGATTCGCATCTTTCCTCCAGCCGTCTGCAAAATCCCGTCGGCGCGTCGCTCGTCGCCATTCTGGTCGAGGAACAGGATGCCAAGCCACAGATATTTGTTGATCTGAACGCCGATAACAGTTTTAGCGACGACGAAAAATTTACACTGCGCCGTGAAAAAACCGATAATCCGTTTCTCTGGATTACGACGATTAACGTGCCGGTGAAAAACGGGTTTTTTACTTCCTGCCCGATTTTTATACGCTATTTCAGAGACGTTAAAACCGATAAAATGACCGCCGAAGATCGTCTGATTCAACAGTCAACCGGCGTATTCGCACGCGGAACGGTTGACGTAAAAGGCAAGAAACTGGCGGTGCAGTATGCTTACAGTTTGGCAGACAAAAAAATAACGCCGAATCTCGGCTGGCTCGGCGTTGATGCAGACGAAAACGGCGAAATTGATATGGACAGCCTTTCGCCCGAAGCTGCTAAAGCCAACGACGAAACAGTAATTTTCCGCGTCGGGGAAACTTATCTTTCGACGAAAAAAGCCGATGTCGCCAAAAATCAAATTGTGATGCGCGAACATCAGGCGAAGGATTATAAACGTACGGAATTCGCCGTCGGCAAAGAGGTGCCGGATTTTTCGTTTGTTGATTTAACCGGCAAAAAGCGTAAATTTTCCGAGTTTCGCGGCAAATACGTGCTGCTCGATTTCTGGGGTTTCTGGTGTCCGCCGTGTCGTCAGGAACTGCCTTATCTGAGGGAAGCCTACAAGCGTTTTCAATCGAGAGGCTTGGAAATCGTCGGGATGAACACGGACCAATACACGCCCGAATCAATCAAAAAATCTTTGGAAGAAAACAATATGACGTGGACGCAGGCGCGTCGGGACAGTTTTGCGGAATTGAGAGATTTTCAATTTCGTATCGAATCTTTCCCCTCAACTTTTCTCGTTTCCCCGGACGGAAAAATTCTTTCGATGAGCCGCCAGGAACGCGGCGAACCGGATTTACGCGGCAAAGATTTGCTCGACACGCTCGACGAAATTTTGCCCGGCGGCAATGCCAAAGGTCATCAATAAAATTTCGTGGTTTGCGAGACGAAAAACTTTCTAATAAACTATTAGAGTTTTTGCCCTTGTAGCTCAACGGTAGAGCGCGCGGCTCATAATCGCTAGGTTACAGGTTCGAATCCTGTCGAGGGCATTTTTCAAACAATAAAAAAGACAATCCGCCAAAAGGATTGTCTTTTTTATTGTTTGATGGTTATCAAACTGCGGCTGCCGAGCCACAAAAAAAATCGTGGCGATCAAGCAGGAAATTTGGCAGATTAATAATGGATAACGTGAAAATTCCCGCCCAATAACCGTAGTCGGCGAGCTTAACGTTATACAAACGATTGAAATACGACGCGCCCCAAATCGAAATATTGTTTGTCGCCAAACCGAGGAATGCGTAGCCGAGACACAGCAAAATAAACGCGCCGGTTCGCGCAAAAGGAAAATCAACGCGGCGAAAATAACGCCGGGGAAACCGACGAGGTAGAACGCTTTGCGCCGCCGACACCAACCATCACGCGGCAGACGAACAGCGTCCAAAATCCGTCGGCAAATCCGGTCAAACCCGCGAAAACACGCTCCAAATCGCCAGACCAATCGCAATCAATTTAGTCTGCGATTTTTTATCGGCAAGTCGCCCGAACTAAATTCCCAAGAGCGTGTAAAAAATCGCAAACGAAGTTCCGCCGAGCAAGGCTAACTGCGTGTCGGTAAACGCCATTTCCTTTTTTATCAAAGGAAAAAGAATGTAAATAATCTGCCGGTCGAGAAATTTAATCACACAGACGAACGTCAGCAAACCGAGCGCGTAATATGAATAAGCGGGTGTTTTTTCGCTTTTGTTTTCCAACGAAGTTTTACGGCAGCAGCATAATTTTCCCTTCGCCGGTGACAACGGTTTCGCCCGATTGATTCGTGCAGACGGTTTCAATGGTCACGATTGGTTTGTCTTCGCGGATATTCGTCACTGTCGCGGTCGCCGTTACTGTATCGTCAATAAATACGGGCGCGACGAACCGCATCGTCTGCGAAAGATAGACGACTTTTCTTTCCTTAAATTCATAGCCGAGAACGGCGGAAATCAACGCGCCGGAAATCATTCCGTGCGCGATGCGCTTTTTAAACTGCGTCGTTTTGGCGAATTCTTCGTCAAGATGAATCGGGTTAAAATCGCCGGAAAGTTCGGCGAAAGCGCGAACGACGGCATCGGTAATTTGTTTGGTGGTGGAGAATTTATCTCCGATTTTTAAGTCCATAATTTTTTATTCGATAATAATTTCGTCAACAAAAATAAAAGCGTCAAAGCCCGCGCCCGGGTGCCACGCGGGAATTTTGCCGGGATTAAAGGCTTTAACGCGCACGAAACGCGCCTTTGTCGGCGCGATTTCCTGCGTGTAATCCTTGATTTGCTCGGTCATATCTTCGGGCGCGACATCGGTTTTGATGTCAGCGACTTTTCTGAAATTTACGCCGTCGTCGGAAATTTCAAACTCGATGCGCGTCGGCATCCAAATCCACGGACGCGCGTTTTGCAGAAATCCCGCCGCCGAGTTTTTTTATCTCAGTTTCCTTTTGCAAATCAACGACGGCGACAAAATCCTGCGCCTGATAACCTTGCCATTCGCCCGACGCGAAATTAAGCGTTCCGCGAATACCGTCAATCAAACCTTCATCGCCGCCGCCGGTGTATTGGCGATTGTATTTCGACGCAATTTTCACCGTCCAATCGTGCGGCATTTTGTGCAGTTTCGCTTCGACCGGAAAACTCGATTCGCCTTTCGCATTGATCGAAACCGCTTTGACAATTTTCGATTCGACGACGGTGAAAGGTTTCGCGTAAACAAGCGATTTTTCGTTCGGTTCGCTGTTGTCAATCGTATAGTAAATTTTCGCGCCGTTGTCAGGTGAAACGATTTTGACAGTTGTTTCCTTATTAAAAACACGCGCCGCGTCAATTGTCGGAACGGCGACGAAATCAGTTTCGATTTTGGAACTTGAAAATTCGTGAACCAATCTTTCACCGGCGCATCGGTCATTTCAAATTCCATCGTGCCGCCGTTCATCAAATCGGTATGCGTGAAAAATGTCTGTTTCCGATCCGCGCCGTTTAATTTGATTGATTTGATATAAATGTTTTTGTCCGAAACATTTGCGGCTTTAACAGTAAAAGTTTTGCCGTTTTCCAGATGAATCTTCGCTTCCCGAAAAAGCGGCGTTCCAAAATCGTAATTCGGGATTGACGGCGCGACTTGATAAAAGCCAAGTGAGCTCAAAATATACCACGCCGACATCTGCCCGCAGTCTTCGTTGCCGATCAAACCGTCGGGCGTTGGTTTATAAAATTCGTCAAGAATTTTGCGAATGTAACTCTGCGTTTTCCAAGGTTCGCCCGCGTAATCATACAAATATGCGATGTGATGCGAAGGCTCGTTGCCGTGCGCGTATTGTCCGATAAGTCCCGTAATGTCTGGCTGTGCGCGCCCCGAAAGTTTTACATTGGTTGAAAAAAGTTCGTCTAGTTTTCTAACAAATTTCTCGCGTCCGCCTTGCAGTTCGATCAATTTTGAAATGTCCTGCGGAACGAAAAACGAATAAACCCAACTGTTGCCTTCGGTGAAATTAAACGTAACTTCCTGCGGCGCAAACGGCGCAACGAAACCGCCGTTTTTCTTCGGGCGCATAAATCCGGTTTCTTTGTCGAAAAGATTTTCAAAATAACGGGCGCGTTTTAGATAATTTTTATAATCTTGTTCTAATGGTTTAATATCACGCAAAGGTTTTGTTCCCAGCTCTTTTGTCAGAAACGGAATGTTTTTACGTATTTTGTTGTAGTGTTTTCTCGTCTATCAATTAAGAATCTTTGCCATCTGCGCGATGCAGAAATCGTCGTAAGCGTATTCGAGCGTTTTGGAAACCGATTCGTTTTCGTCTTCGACGGAAATATAACCGCGCTTTTTATACGCTTCGAGTCCGAAATGATTCAATTCCGCCGAATGTTTCGCCGCTTCAAACGCTTTTTCGTAATCGAAACCTTTGATGCCTTTCGCCATCGCGTCGGCGATCACCGAAACGGCGTGATAACCGATCATCGTGTCGGTTTCGTTGCCCGCCAGTTCCCAGACCGGCAAGTCGTCCGCCCTGTTCGTATTGGCGAATGAACGTGTTGATAAAATCCGCCGTGCGCCGCTCGTCAATAATCGTGTAAAGCGGATGCGCGGCGCGAAACGTATCCCACAAGGAGAAAACCGTATAATTCGTATCTTTCGGCGCGTTGTGAATTTTTTTGTCTAAACCCAGATAATTTCCGTCAACGTCCTGAAAAATATTCGGCTGAATTTTCGTGTGATAAAGCGCGGTGTAAAAATTCGTCATCTGCGCGTCGCGTGCCGCCGGAAACTTCGATTTGCGAGAGTTCTTTATTCCACGCCGCTTTCGCCTCGCTGCGAACTTTTTCAAAATTCCAATCGGGAATTTCCGCCTGCAAATTTTTTCTCGCGCCTTCGATGCTGACGGACGAGACGGCGACTTTGACGAGAATTTGTTCATTCGTTTTTGTATTAAAACGAAATGTGGCTTTTGATGTTTTTACCCTTCGATTGTTGCGATGTGATAGTGTTTCCGTCGTGTTGTTAGGAAATCAATCGTGAAACATCGAATTCTTGGAAAATTCCGCGACGAAATAAACGATCTGGTCTTTCGCCCAACTTTCCGAACGCCGAAAACCTTCAACGCGATTTTTGCCGACATATTTTAATTCCGAATCTAAAACTTTATCGCGCCATTTCAAATCTAACATGATATTCGCTTCGTCGGATTTCGGGAAATGTGTAGCGATGAAACCCGACGCGCTTTGTCGCCGTCATTTCGGCGAAAATATTGTCGTCGTCGAGTTTGACGCGATAATATCCGGGTTCGGCTTTTTCGTTTTCGTGCGAAAATTTCGAGGCGTAACCGTTACATCTTTTTCGCCTTCTTCGCTGAAAATTGCGGTTTGCCGACGGTCGGCATAAACAAAATGTCACAGTAATCAGGAATTCCCGTGCCGCTCAAATGCGTGTGCGAAAAGCCGTAAATCGTTGAATCGGAGTAATGATAACCGCTCGAACCGTCCCAATTATCAGTGCGCGTGTCGGGCGAAAGCTGAACCGCGCCGAACGGCACAGTCGCGCCGGGAAACGTGTGTCCGTGTCCGCCTGTGCCGACGAACGGGTTGACGTAACGCGTGAAATCTTTGCGTCTGCGCGTTGGTATCGAATGCGAACGCGCAGAGAAAAACCGCAGTCAGAAATGCTTTTAAATTCTTTTTCATTGGAAAACTGATTTGTGCAAACTATTTAGGATTATTTTTTCAAATTTCCTATAGTTTTACACAAAACAATCGTTCGTTCTATTTTTGCAGAAATTCCAATACGGTTTTATTAAAATCCACAGCCTTTTCAAACTGTGCGCCGAGTCCGTGAAGCAAAATGACGGTCGGCTTCGTCTGATCGCCCGCTTCCAGCTAACGAATTTTCGCGCCGAAAATCATGACAGATTTATCCTGCGGCGCAGTTTGAGCGAACGCGGCGAGCGCGAAAATTAAAACGAACAATTTTGCAAAAATAATTTTTTTATGATATTTACACAACCTTTACCGATTTAAATTCTCAATCTCGTGTTGAATTTTCTCGCCGACAAGGTTTCTTTTCAATTTGATTGTTGGCGTTAATTTTGTTCATTCTTACCGGAATGTTTGTCAAACAAACCTAAAATATTTGAGCTGAATAGCATTACGCCAATTGATCCGATAGTTAAAAGAAAGCCGGAAACCAAAACAAAATTAGCTTTTGTTTCGCAAGCATTTCTTTGTTCTTCAGTAAAATCAAGTTCTACACATAAAAATCTTGAAAGCATACAAATAAATACACCAACAATGAAAATTGCCGCGCCTAACATACCCACAAGACAGCCAAATGTTTCACCTTTTTTATTCATAGGTTGGAGAAATTTACTATAAATTTAGTCATAAAGATTTGAGATCAAATCTTTAAATCTCTTGCTGACGACGTTACTTTTCAATTTCAAAGTGACGTTATTTCATCCATTTCCGCTGAAAAACCGCGCTCTAAAATCACAAGTTTTTTGATTTGTTCGCTCGACGAAATTTTAGAATTTGCTTTGGCGATGGTTTCGGCTATTGAGGTGACAACATCGCGCCTTTCGGCAATCCGATTGTCCGAAATTGACTTTCCAGTTAAAATGATTCTTCGAAACGCCAACATCTTGCTGGCAAGCCTGATGCCGTCAAGATGACATCGTTCCACGAATTTTTAAGTTTCCGTTGTGCGAGCCGTTTTAGTTTTTTTTATCGTTGTCTTCTTAAACTGCGCGAGTTTTGTTTCGCTCAAAACTCCGTAGCTGAAAATTTTCGTCAAATAATTTAACGCCTGATCGTCGGTCAAACCGAGATGCAGATTGCCGCCGAAAAGTTTTTCGACGAGAAAATAATTGAAAAACTGCATATACGCGACCGTGAATCAGATCTGCCAGATCAACGCCGCTGCGTAAATCGCCGCGTTCGATTGCCGACGCGAATTTTTCTTCAAACAATCGCCGAAATTTTTCCGCCAAACCTTCAAACATTTTGCGAAAATGACGGTTTTGAAATTCCAGCACGTCAATATACATCAAAAGCCAGAAATCCTGATGCTGGTCAACCATTTCGCCGATCATTTCACCCAAACGCCGCATATCCTGCGGGTCGAGCGGTTCGTCGAATTCACCCAACATATCTTTTATTTTCTGGTCAACGCCCATCAAATAACGGTTGATAATTGATTCAAATATCGCTTCCTTAGTTTCAAAATAGTTGTAAACATTGCCCAGCGAAATGTTGGCGCGTTTGGCAATATCGCGCATCGAAGTCGCGTGAAAAACCCTGTTTTATCAACAGTTCTTTGGCGGCTAACTCGATTCCGGTTTTCCTTTCTTTAGTTTTCTCTGAACTTAATTTGGGCATCGAACAAAAACGAACGCTCGTCTTTTTATAAAAACCTGTCGAAAAATTGTCAAGTCGGAAACGCCCGCCGCAATTTTATATTTTTTACGGATATTTAACGCGCTCATCAAAGCAACCAATTCAAAAACTCGCCGCATCACACCGGACAGTTTCACGAAAACTTTATTTTAAACTGGTAAAAATCGGAGCGAAATTTTCATGAAGGGAAAAATATTCCTTACGGTCGCGGTGTGTCTTTTTTTCATCGGATCAGTTTACGGGCAAAACAATTTTCGGCTCAACGAATCGGCGACTAAAGCCTTTATCAAAAACGGCGCAATCGAAACGCAATTAACTTTTGAAAATACATCAAAGGCGTTTGCGGCAAACATTCGACTGGAAATTCTCGACGCAAGCGATAAAATTTTAACGCAGGCGGCGACGCAGGAAAATATCAAACGCGGCAGGCAAATGCTCGCGCTCGCACTGCCTTTTTCGTACGAAAAAAACTCCAACGATTATCTCTGGTATCGTCTGCGTTACTTCGTTGCGCCAATTGACGCGCCAGAAAAAGCGTTGAGCGGAATCGTTTCGCTTTCGGAAATTACGCCCGATATTTTTGAGCTTCGCGCGGCGGCGGGCAGTCAAATTTATGCGGGAATGAACTATCAGGTGCGCGTTCGCGCCTTTCAGCCGGTTACGAGCCGACCGATGCCGCAGGTGAAAATTAAAGGCGAAGTCGAACTTGAACTCGACACGGATGAAGACAACGACAACCTGAAACTCACGGCGAACGGCGTTACCGACAAAAACGGGTTTGCGATTCTCAATTTCAAAATTCCGCCAGGCGCAAACTTTGACGACGGCGATGTGAAAATTACCGGCGAGAAAAACGGCATTACGCGTGAAGCCGAAAAAGATTTAGACACTACAAACACTGAAAATTCGATTTATCTGAACACGGAAAAGCCGATTTATCAGCCGGGACAAAATTTATCCGTGCGCGGACTTTTTCTGAGTCGCGGCGTTTCCGAATTATCTACTAAAACAATGCCGAATCAGGAATTGGAATTTGTCGTCAAAGACGAAGACAACACTATTTTGTATCGTGAAACGGTGAAAACTTCGCGTTTTGGAATCGCCGCAATTAACTGGCAAATTCCAGACAACGCCAAACTCGGAACTTATCGCGTCGAAGTTGATGCGGACGAAGATTTACAGCAGAATCAGATTTTTTTCAAAGTTTCGCGCTACGATTTGCCGAATTTTACGGTTAACGTCAAAACCGACAAGACATTTTATTTGCCCGATGAAAATACGGCGGAAATCACTGTCGGCGCGGATTATTTGTTCGGCAAATTGGTCAATAAAGGCACAGTGAAAATCGTCCGTGAAACGAAGCGCGAATGGAATTATCAAGAGCAAAAATGGGAAACCGAAGAAGAACAAAGTTACACGGGCGAAACGAACGCCGACGGGAAATACACGGCGAAAGTTAATTTGACGAAGGCGCACGCCGATTTGAAGGAAACGGAATATCGAAAATTTGAAGACGCGCGTTTCGCCGCTTATTTTACCGACGCGACGACGAATCGAACCGAGCAGAAACGCTTTGATGTGCGCGTGACGAAAGACGCGATTCACGTTTATATCGTCGGAATCGAATCTTACGACGACCAAAATCCGTCGCTGCCGATTCGGTTTTACGTCTCGACCGATTACGCCGACGGAACGCCGGCAAACTGCGACGTTTTGATCGAAGGCAAATACGAAGACGAGAAAATTTCACAACAGTTAGTTAATCTGAAAACGAATTCGCTGGGCGTTGGGCGCGTCGAATTTTCCGCGCCGAAACGCGCCGACGAGATTTATACGGACGATTTGCAAATCAAAATTTCCGCTTCGGACGCGAACGGCAAAAAGGGAACTGAAGAAGAAGAAATTTCGATTGACGAAGACGAAAAAACGATTCAGATTACGACCGACAAAGCCGTTTACAAAGCGGGCGAATCGGTGGAAATCGAAATTAATTCGACGGAAAAAAACGCCGATGTTTTCGTTGACATCACCCGCAACTGGTCAATCGTCGGCTCGAAAACAGTGCGGCTGAAAGACGGTCGGGCGACGGTGAAAATTCCCTATAACGCGGAATTTATTAATAATTTAACTGTTAGCGCGACGATTGACGGCGGCGACAATGAAATCGAAACGTCGCGCGGCATCACGTTTCCGCGACCGACAAATCTGCGGTTTAACGCCGCGCCCGCGCAGGCGACGTATCGTCCGAACGAAGAAGCGAAAATAAATTTCTCCGTTGCGTCGGCTGATAAAAAATCCGCCGGTGAAACCGCGCTCGGCGTGATGATTTTCGATAAAGCGATTGAAGAACGCGCCGCGACGGACGCTGATTTCGGCGATTCTTCAGTTAATCAATTCGGCGGTTATTCGGATTTAATTGACAGCGATTTGAGTGCGCTCGATATGTCCAAACCGCTGCCCGACGATTGGCAGTTGAAGATTGAAATGCTTTTGGCGAACTCGAATTTTAATTTGCATTTTTTCGAGAGTGACGAATATCAAACCAACTTGAAAAGCGTGTTCGCCAATCGTTTTAATCGCCAGTTTAACGAGATTGAAAAAACACTGAATTTTCGATACGCGGCGGATTTCGCGCATCCGACAAATGAAAATTCTTTGCGCGAAATTCTGCTTGAAAAACAGCTTGATTTTGAATCTTTGCGCGACCCTTGGGGAAATTCTTACAAAGCGATTTTTTCCGTCGAGCGTGAAAATGACGTTTTGACGATCAAAACGGCGGGCGCAAATAAGAAGTTTGACGATGCGGACGATTTCACCGTTCTCGAACTGAAATTCAAATATTTCACCACAATCGGTCAGGCGATTGACCGCGCAAATGCGAATTATTACGCGGCGAACGGGAAATTTATCCGCGATTTGGAAACGCTTAAAATCGAACTGCGAAAACAAAATGTAGATTTGGAATCGCTGCGCGACCGTTGGAACCGACCGTATCGAATCAGTTTCGGAGTTTCGGGCAGATTTTACTCGATTGACGCAACGAGCGGCGGCGATGACGGCGAAACTTACGATTACGAGTATAACGATTTTGTAATTTGGTCGAACCGCGCCGATTATTTCGCCGACACCGAATCGCATCTGCAAACGATTTTGTCTAATTACGCGAGCGAGCGGAAAAGTTTTCCGAAAAGCGAAACGGAATTTAAGGAAATTCTAAAACGCGCCGACGTTGATTTCGATCAACTGCGCGACGGTTGGAATCGTCCGCTCGAATTAAAATTTGAAACTTATTCGCGCTACGCCGATAAAATTCTGCTTGAATCCGTAACCGAATACGGCGCGGAAACGAAACAGAAAACGACGCTCGTTCCGGTGACGCAGCAGATTGCCGTTTTCCGCGTGTTGAGCGCGGGCGAAAACGGCAAGTTCGGCGATTACAGCGATTTGACGCTGGCGACATTTTCCGGCGTGATTTCCGAGCAGGGAAAATCGGACGCGAAACACCGATTCAATTAAGAACCGAAACCGTTTTTACAGGCGGCAAAGGCGCGGTGCGCGGCAGAATTGCCGACGCGAACGGCGCATCTGTTTCCGGCGCGAAAGTAAAGGCGACGAACGAAGAATCGAGTGCCGAATTTGAAACCGAGTCGGACGAAAACGGAGTTTATCTGTTAAAAAATCTTCCGTCCGGCAAATATCGAATCGAAGTTGTCTCGCCCGGATTTTCAACCTCGGTCGTGGTCAACACGCCGGTTCGTTCTTCAAACGTCACGGAATTAAATTTCACGCTGAACGCCGCCGGTGCTTCCTCAGTGGTCGAAGTAACGGCTGAAGGTGCGCTTATAAATTCTACTTCTTCATCGATCTCAACCAGCCAAATTCAGGATTTACCTCTAAACGGTAGAGCTTTCAGTAGTCTCTATTTGTTGTCTCCAGGCGTTGTTCGTTCAGGATTAAGAGATGCTTACGGTTGCCGGTTCGTCCGGTCCTGAAAATGATGAAATTTTAAATAGTAATGGAAAACCGAGAATCTTAGAGCAGAAAGTCACTCCCAAATTGCGCGAATATTTTCCCGAGACGCTTGTTTGGCAGCCGGAACTCGTCACCGATAAAAACGGGAAAGCCGAATTGAAATTTAAGCTCGGCGATAATATTACGACCTGGAAAATGTATGCGATTGCGTCGAACGCGGACGGGAAAATCGGCATGACGACGCAGGAAATCAAAGCGTTTCAGCCGTTTTTCGTTGACCTCGAACCGCCGAAGTTTTTAACCGTCGGCGACGAAATCGCTTTGCCGACGCAGATTAGAAATTACACCGATGCGCGGCAAAAAGTTTCCGTGACGATGGCGAAAAGCGATTGGTTTGATTTTATGAATCAGCCGACGCAGCAAATCGAAGTCGCGCCGAACGATTCGCAGAATGCGGTTTTCAATTTTCGGGCGAACGCGATTATCAAAGACGGCAAACAGCGCGTGACGGCGTTGGCGGGAAAAGATTCTGACGCGATTGAAAAGCCCGTGACGGTTTTGCCGAACGGTAAGGAAATCGTCCAAACACAGTCGGAAATCTTCCGCGAAGCGGCTGCCTTTGACGTTAATTTTCCCGCCAACGCTTTGCCGCAGACGCAACGGGCGGAATTGAAAATTTACCCGAATTTGCTGGCGCACGTCGCCGAATCTATCGAAGGTTTATTGCAAAGACCTTACGGCTGCGGCGAACAGACCGTTTCTTCGACGTATCCGAATTTGATGATTTTGAAATTTGCGCCGAAAGATTCAAAAATTCGCGCTTCCGCCGCCGGTTTTTTGCAGAAAGGTTACGAACGGCTTTTGGGTTATCAACAGGCGGACGGCGGATTTTCCGTGTGGGCGAAAGACGCGCCCGACGTTGCGCTGACGGCTTACGCGCTCAGGTTTCTGACGGATGCGAGCAAGTTTATTGAAGTTGACGCGGACGTGATAAAACGCGCCCGAACGTGGCTGATAAAACAGCAGCGTGCCGACGGCAGTTGGACGCGCCTTTACAGTTGGGAAAAAACGGAAGATAGACAGCGGACGAAATTGATGACGACTTACGCGGCGCGAACGCTGGCGATGATCGAAAAATCGGCGAAGGAAAAAGATAAAGAATCGCAAGCAGCGTTACAGCGCGGGTTGGAATATTTGAAAACGCGCAACGCCGAGATTGACGAACCTTACGCGCTCGCTTTGTATGGTTTGGCTTTGTTGGACGCGGGAAATGCGTCGGACGCGAAACAAATCGCCGCGAAGCTCGAATTGATGGCGATTACTGAAAGCGCGGGCGCGTATTGGAATCTCGAAACGAACACGCCGTTTTACGGTTGGGGAACTGCCGGACGCATCGAAACGACCGCGCTCGTTGTTCAGCTTTTGACGAAAATTGCTGACCGAAATTCAAAAACGGAAGATTTAATTTCCAAAGGCACACAGTTTTTGCTGAAAAACAAAGACCGCTACGGCGTTTGGTATTCGACGCAGACGACGATCAACGTCCTCGACGCGTTTCTCGCCGCAATTGGCAACGGCACAAACGGCACAAGTGAAAATCGGGCGGCGGAAGTTTTTATCAATGGTCAGAAATTCAAAGATGTGACGCTGCCGCCGGAAAATCAGTTAGCGTTTCCGCTGAATCTCGATTTGCCAATCGGCGCGAACGCCAATCACGTCGAGATAAAAATCAATGGCAACAAATCGGCGACGATGGCGCAGATCGTCGGGACACATTATGTCGGCTGGCAGAATTACGAAGCGGACGGACGCACGGAAAATCAATCACGCGCTCTGCGTTTAGTTTACGATTGCGACAAAAAAATGGCGAAACCGGCGGAAGAAATTACTTGCGTGGTAGAAGCGGAACGCGTCGGATTCAGAGGTTACGGAATGCTTCTGGCGGAAATCGGCTTGCCGCCGGGCGCGGACGTTGACCGCGCTTCTTTGGAAAAAGCCAAAGCCGAAAACTGGAATTTCAGCCGTTACGACGTTCTGCCCGACCGAATAATCGTTTATCTATGGGCGCAGGCAGGCGGCGCGAAATTTAATTTCAAATTCAAACCGCGTTACGGCATCAACGCGCAAACCGCGCCGTCCGTCGTTTACGATTATTACAACCCAGAAGCGCAGGCGACGATTGCGCCGCTGAAATTTTCGGTGAAATAGAAAGTTTTTTGATTATACGTTCGTTCGCGCTTTGCATCAAAAGTCGAAAAGTTTAAGCCGTATTGTTGCAACCCGTTCAGAGTCCAAACTTCAGTTTGCCCTTTTCGTCTGGGTTCGCTGGCGAAAACACACGCCGCAAGGGTGAACTCTGAGCTGAGAACTCACCGGTTTTGGTGCAGAATCATCAATTTAAGCAATATTGGTGCAAAGGCGTTCGTTCGCAGCTCACGGTAACAGATTTTGCGGTGACTGGAAATGATTTCCAGTTGACTGGAAATCAATTACACGTGACTAGAAGTCGGGTAAACGTGACTGGAAATCAATTACACGTGACTGGACTTAATTTCCAGCCACGTGTAATTAGTTTCTAGGTGACTGAAAACGATTTCCAGTTGACTGGAAATCGTTTATACGTGACTGGAAGCGGTTTCCAGTTGACTGGAATTCACTTGCACGTAACTGGAAATGATTTCCAGTCAACAAAAAATGATTTCTAGTCAACTGGAAATCATTTTTTGTCGGAATTCGTATTGATTTGATGCTTATTCGCCGTTTTCGCTTCCGGCTAAATTGATTTCGGGAAATTCCTGCGCGAATTGCTTACGCGATTTTGAATCAATTTCGCCGCGCAGAGGTTTCGTGCCGACGTTTGATTTGAAATTGCCGTTTTCGTCGTAAAGGCGGCGATACTGCGCCGAGTTGCGAATAACCCCTTGCACGTAGCCTTTGGTTTCCCTGAACGGAATTGCTTCGACAAATTCGTCCATTTCATACGGCAGAGTCGCCTGCCATTGCGGAACTCGTCCGGGTCCGGCGTTGTAGGCGACGGCGAGAAATTCGATGCGCCCGAATTTATCCAATTGGTCGCGCATATAAGCCGTGCCGAGTTCGATATTTAAAGCCGGTTGAAACAAACTGTCGCCGGTAATCGACTGCCGAACTGCCGTATTTTTTCGCGGTCGTGCGGGCGGTCGGAATGAGCAACTGCATCAAGCCGTAAGCCTGCGCGCCGGATTTCGCCCTCGGATTAAAAACCGATTCCTGACGAATCAAACCGGCGACCTGATACGCATCGAGATTGCGCGATTTCGCCCAAATTTTAATGTCGTTCCAATTCGTCAGCGGATAAAAAATGCTCCATTCTTCGCGCCCCATTTCTTCAGGAAACATTTGCGAATAATCCGGGATAACTTTTCGCTAAGGCGAGCAAAGCGGAAGTATTGTCGCCGCGCTGACGGTAATATCTTGCCAGCGCGAGATTGATTTTCGGGCTGGTTCGGCGCGGTCTTTTTCGCTTCCTGCAATTCGTCGAATCGCCCAATCGAACAGCCCGATGGTGGCGAGTTCGATCGGAATTTTCGGTGCGGGCGAGTTCTTTGGCGGTCGAAGTTTCGGCGGCGACCGTGACGGTTTTCATATTCGCGACGGCTTTCCCGACGAGCGAATCGGCGGGAAACGTCGGCGTTTTGACATTTGCCCTGACCGCGCAAATTCGTCAATCGCTGCTGCGCGAGATAGCCATACCAATTCGCGCCGTAACGATAAATTACCGCTCGTAAAGCGCACAGGCTTCGTTGATTTTCGCCGCTTTTTCCGAATCTCGCGCCGCCCAATAACCGGCTTTTCCGCGATTGGTCGTATCTTTGTCAACGTATCGGGCGAGATGTTCGGTCAGCATTTGCGACGACTACGACGAAATTTTTATTTTCGTGTTCGAGCCACGCGAGTTCAAACTGCGCTCCGGCGACTTCGACCGCGTTCGGAAAATTGATGCGACTGCCGAGCGCAGAAAATAAGTTTCGTCCGTCGTGTTTCTCGCATCACGCGCTGCCATTCCGACTGCGACGAAAGTTTTCGCCGTTAAATCGCTCGTCGGAAATTTGCCGCGCATTTCTTCGGCAACGGTTCTCGCCTGCGCCCATAGTCTGCGCTTTGGCGTAACCGACGCGCGAGTTGATAATAGGCTTCGGCTTTTTCCTTCGCCGTCGGCGGAATCACATTGAATGCGCTTTGCGCTTCGGGCATTTTCTTCGCATTGGCGAAAGCCGTTAAGCGTTTTAAATTTAATTGCGGCGAACTGGTATTTGGGAAACTCGAAAGCAAAATTGTATAAGCGTTTGCGGCTTCCGCGTAGTTTTTCTGCGTCGTAAAATTTGTCGGCGCGCGCCTTGATTTCTTCCGCTGTCTGCGGCGTCAAAGATTTGTCCGAGCGCGGTCAATTTTGTTTCCGCTTCTTTTCCGGCGTTCGTTCGACCGCGCCGTAAAAATAAGTTCGGCGATAAAAATTTATCGCCTGCGGCTTGATCGTGTTTGCTGCTTCGTAAGATTTAGCGGTTATAAGCAAAAGCGCGTCGCTGTTTTCGTCCGTTATATCTTTGAGAAAATTTGGAATTTTCGCCGTTTGTCCTGAT
Organism: Pyrinomonadaceae bacterium; assembly: GCA_963761145.1. Classification (GTDB taxonomy): domain Bacteria; phylum Acidobacteriota; class Blastocatellia; order Pyrinomonadales; family Pyrinomonadaceae. Next base: position 431,145 of record CAVXFU010000007.1, on the reverse strand, counting down.
TGCATCGCGCTCGTCTGCCCAGAGCATTTTCGATTCACGCGCTCGCAGCGAATCGGGAAAATCGCGGACGAGTTCGGCAAACACGTTCATCGCTTCGGCGTGATTGCCCGTGTTTTGCAAAGACTTGCCGCGCATCCACAAAGCGTAATCGGCGAAGTGCGATTTTTTCGCGGAAAACGTTTGACGTCGAGAAGTTGCGCCGCACCATTAAAATCGTTTGATTCAAAGTGAATTCGCGCCCGCAGAAGTTTTGCCAACGCGCCTGTCCTGGTTTTGGAAAATTTATTTTCAATGTCCAACACCGCCGATTCGGACGGAAGTTTACCGTCTTTGGTCAATACGCGCAAAAGCTGCGCGGCTTGTTCTTCAGATATTTGAGTGACCAGCGACGAACAACTCGCCGTGAAAGGCACGAGCAAAAAGCCCGTCGCCAACAAAAAAAACGTAAAAGCGCAATCGAACCGAAGCGTAAATTTTTATGAAACATCGTTTTTATAATCGTCTCTCCTGAACTCTTTTGATGCGAAAATCTCTTTTCAAGCCATCATTTTCGTTATATGATAACAGAGAAATTCATTTTTGAGGAAGATTTGCAATGAGAAAATTCACTCTCGCGTTCGCCTTTATCGCTTTGTTTGTGTTAACGAACTTAGCGCAAACACCGACACCGATTCCGGCGGAAGATGATGACGTAGTGAAAATTTCGACGACGCTGATTCAGGTTGATGTCACCGTGACAGACAAAAACGGCAAAATCATTAACGATTTAAAGCCGGAAGAATTTGAGATTTTCGAGAACGGTAAAAAACAGGAAATTACAAATTTTTCGTTCGTTCAAACTGCTGCCGAACAATCCGCCGCGCCGCCGATAATCGCAAAAACGATGAGAAAAATCTCTGTTCCGCTGCCGCCCGTTCAGCTCAAACCCGAACAGGTTCGGCGCACAATCGCGCTGGTCGTTGATGATTTGGGGTTGTCGTTTGAAAGCGTTTATCAAGTGCGCCGCGCTCTTCGCAAATTTGTTGACGAGCAGATGCAGCCGAACGATCTGGTGGCAATTATTAGAACCGGCGGCGGAATGGGCGCACTTCAGCAATTTACTTCCGATAAACGACAGCTTTACGCGGCTATCGAAGAAGTCAAATGGAATTCGCTCGGACGCGGCGGAATTTCTGCGTTCGCGCCGCTCGAAGCCACGCCGCAGGAAATTCAAAAAGCTCTGGGCGATTCGACGATTTCTCGAGGAAGATTTGGACGAAGAGCAAAAATCCATCAAGGAGCCGCGAGGATTTTCGCGAACGATATTTTTTCAGTCGGAACTTTGGGCGCGATAAATTTTATCGTCAAAGGAATGGGCGAATTGCCCGGCCGAAAATCAATTATGCTTTTCTCCGACGGCTTTTCCATCTGTGCGCCCGACAATCCTGACCGCTGTGACAGAATCGTCGAATCAGTCAAACAATTAACCGATTTGTCGAACCGCGCCGCCGTTTCGATTTATACGTTCGACGCGCGCGGACTTTTAACGACCGGACTGACGGCGGCGGATAATACGAGCAATGTTGCACGCCGAGCGAATTCAAAATTTGAGCAGCACTCGTTCGGCTGAAATTTTCGATAAACAGGAAGGTTTGGCTTTTCTGGCGGAAGAAACCGGCGGGCGAACATTTTTCAATAATAATGATATTAATAAAGGTTTGGAAAAAGCTCTCGAAGACCAGAAAGGTTATTATTTGATCGGTTATCAGCCGGATGACGAAACTTTTGACGCAGAAACCCGACGATTCAACAAATTCAAATAAAAGTTATTCGAAAAGATGCGAATGTTCGTTATCGAAGCGGATTTTTCGGCGTTGCCGATGACAAAATCAAAAAACCGACAAATCAAACCGCGCAGCAGCAAATCTACACGGCTTTGACTTCGCCGTTTGCGGTCAACGATATTTCGCTCAGGCTCAATACGCTTTTCGGTAATGATAACCAGCAAGGCTCATTCGTTCGTTCGTTTATTGCACGTCGACGCCAAAGATTTGAAATTCACTGACGAAGCCAGACGGCAGCAAAAAAGCCGATATTCGATGTTTTGGCAATTAGCTTCGGTGAGAACGGAACGGTCGTTGACCAAATCGCTAAAACCTATACGATGATCGGTGAAAGACGACGTTTATCAAAAACTTTTAGATGACGGATTTGTTTATTATTTTACTTTTCCCGTGAAAAAACCGGGCGCGTATCAATATCGCGTGGCGATTCGTGACGGCACGACCGGCAAAGTCGGTTCGGCAAATCAATTTATCGAAATTCCGAATCTGAAGAAAAATCATCTGACGATTTCGGGTATCGTTCTGGAAAATCTGACTGCCGCACAATGGCGAAATCTGCGAATACTTCAACCACGAATCTGAATCAGGCGGAAACTTACGACGCCGAGAAATGCCGATGAGCGACACTTCGCTGCGCCGATTCAAACGCGGCACGATTTTGCGTTACGGTTTTGAAATTTATAATGCCAAACTCGAAGCCGCGCAAAAACCGAATCTTATCTTTGCAATTGAGAATTTTTCGCGACGGCAAACTTGATTCTCGAAGGTAAAACCGTGCCGCTCGATTTAACTAGATCAAACGGATTTGCAAAGATTAAAATCCGCCGGCGCGACTGACCTTGGCGATACGAAATGCAGTCCGGCGAATATGTTCTGCAAATCATCGTAACCGACAATCTGGCGAAAAAGAAAAGTCAAATCGGCGACGCAGTTTGTTCAATTTGAGATTCAGTAATAATTGAACAGCATATAAATAGCAGGCAAAGAATAAACCCTCTGGTTGATCAAGCCTCTTTTTTATTTTTCGGTTATTTCTAAATCGCCGCTCCCGGATAAGTTCCGCCGAGTTTAGTTTCTTCGCCTTCCGCTAAAGAACTGACTAATTCGTAATGGAAATAGTCGAATTTCGCGGCGACCGGCGGCTGAACGCGTTTGTCATACATATCGCGCGAACGGTCAATCGCTTCACGCAGACGTTCGTATAAATCCTGCGCCTCGCGTCCTTCCTTAACCTTTTGCTCGTTGTAAAGTTTGATTTCCGAAACAAGCAGACGGGCAAAACGTCGAGCGTCATTGTGCAGACGGCGTTCGTCTTCACCGACTTCAATCGGCAAATCAACGTTGCGGTCGCTAAAACGTGATTTGACGGGCGGCGCGGCTGTAACCGGTTCACTAACTACGGGTTCGCTGATGACCGGTTCGTAGGTTTCGACTTCCGGCGTTTCCGTTTTGCCGAAATAGGCTTCTTCGACCGGTGTGCTTTCAACCGGCTCAAACGGCACGATTTCGTGATGCGAGGTTTCTTCCTGAGTTTCTTCCTGAATTTCATCCGTTTCCGGTGTTTGCGAAAATTGAAATTCAGCTTCCGGCGAAGGCGCGTAATCCGTTTCCGAAGCGACCGGCTGATAACTTTCAGTTTCTTCAGGAGTTTCTTCGGCAATTTCCGGCGTTTCTTCAACTTCTTCCGAAACCGTTTGATATTCTTCAGTCGGTTCGGCTTCGGTTGCCGATTCGTCAGCGAATGAAACGGGTTGTGAATATTCGTCGCTCTCAGTCGTTTCCGCTTCTTCGGAAACCGCTTCGTGTTGCTCGGTTGTTTCCGCTTCTTCGGAAACAGTTTGATATTCTTCGGTCGTTTGCGGTTCGGTGGTTTCTTCCGTTACTTCGGATTCAATGTATTCGCCGCGATTTTCGTATGATGACGATTGTTCATAATTTTCGGAAACCGTTTGTGATTCTTCGACGCTTCGAGCGGCAGGCGCAGCAGCTAGAACTTCGACCGTCAAGCCGGCGACGCGCACTAAAGTTTCGAGTGCTTCGACGTTGACTTCTTCGCCCTGCGTTCCGTAATCGGCGTAAAGCACGGCAACGGCGCGTCCGCGTGCCATCAGCGGAATTGCGAACATTCGGTCAGGATGACCAAATTCGAGTTTGTTCAAGTAAATCGAATCATCTGCATAAGCTACCGTAAGAACTTTCGACCGCGCTCAACGAGCGGACAGATTCGCCCAGAGCGGTTGAAGAGGCAACCGGAAAGAACACTTCGCGGACGATTTGTTCGTCCGATATCGCCTTCTTTACCGAAAACGCGCCAACCGACGAAATGTTCGTTCTTAATAATAAAGAACGCGCCGCGCGGCGTAAAGTGTGCCGCTTGATGGACCAGCGATTTCAAAATCGTCGCCTGCGAATTTTGCGCGGTTATGTCATTTATCGCTGCGCTCAATTCGCCGATGCCCACTTTCGGTTCGGCTTCGGCAGCGGTTTGTTTCCTCCATTTCTTCCGCTTCGGCAAACGCCGTAGCGGTAATCCGCGCACCTTCATCACGCGCTAGACGCAAATGTTCGACAACCGTTTCCGCAAATCCGGGTTCAAGTTGTTTCTCAGTTCCGAGTCGGGCGGAAAATTCCTGAAAAACCGCATCGAGCTGCGATTTATGTTTGTCGAATTCCGCTTCGATTTTTTCCTGAAACTGGGAAAATTCCTGCCGCATATCGGCGATAACACTCTTGAGATGACCCTCGAATTCGGTTCTCAAACTAAGTTCGAGTTCTTCACTATTCACTATATTTCTTCCTCCGTTTGTTGAAAAGACTGCACTTTTTAGGGATGATTTGGTTGGCAGTTTTGAGTAGATTTTTGAAATCTTCTTAGAAATCGAAAGATGTGGTGACATCGTTCAATCCAATGCCACCTTCTGATTATGAACTCATTTTTGTTTTTATGTCAAGAAACTTTTTTTACGATAAAGTAAATTTTGTTAAAAGCCTAGAATTACAGTTGTAATTCGTAGAGAGAAATGGAGCGCTTAAATTAAACTAAAATATTTTGTCTTGAGCGATTATCGGTTATAAGCCGCAATTACTTCAATTTCCGAGTCAATTTCGTCTTTAATCATATTTTCAATTGCCATCAGTGTTCCGGTCAAACTTGAACTTGGACAACTTCCGCACGCGCCTTGATAACGAATCTTCAAAGTTTTGTCTTCCAGATCGAGAATTTCCAGCCAGCCGCCGTCGCTCGCCAGAAAAGGTCTGATTCGTTCATCCAGCAGTTCGTTAATCTGGGCGATGATCGGATTGTCGCTCGCCGCCGCCGCAATTGCGCCGCCGACCGCTGAAGCCGCTGAACCATTAGAGCCGTTAGTTCGTTTGAACCGGACTCCGCCGCGCGAATCGGAACGGCAAGCATCGGCAAAATCTCGTCCCAATCGGCTTCGTCGGTTTTTTCGACCGTAATCATTTTGTCCATATAAAAAACCGAAACGACGTCGCCGATTTCAAATAAAGATTTGGCGAGAATCGTTTTCAGCTTTTTCGACCGAATCGAATGAATGCGAAGTTCCGTGCTGACGGTTCTTTCAAAATAAATTTAACGGCGTTTGGGTTTGGTGTTTCTTGTATATCAGCAATTTTCGGCATTTTCTTAAAACTCTTTTTTATAAATTATTTTAAAGGTTAAATTTTTAATCTTTACATTTTAGTAAACATTATATCAAAATTTATAAATTTGTCGCATCGGTCAACTACTGATGAGAAATTAGAAATAAAACTTGAAAAAATGCGTGATATGAATGAAAAGTGTTTCGGAACTAGCTTGAAATAGTCGAAACTGGAAGGAAGACGGCAAACAAATCGAAGTTGTCGATGATTAAAAATTAGAACAAACTTGATTGTTCGCCGCCGTGTTTAAATAAAGTGTTTTACTCTGTTATATGAATATCTTCTTGTTTGTTGACTCTGCCCGCTAAAAATGCCGCGCCGAAACCAAGCGTCGCAATAATACAAATTATCGCTACAACGAATCATCGTCGTATTTCCGCGTCTTTTGATAACGATAAAAAACTAACTACTGCGATGACGGCTGAAACTAAAGCCAAAACCGCATAAAGCAAATCCTTCACAAAAATCACCTCCGTTTATTTATAAAAAGGTTAAAACTTCCGAAGTTTCGCCAAGTCTTGAAGATTATGAAATTATCTAAGACTGCTTACGGAACGCGCCTTCATAACTTTCAAACTACTTGTTCTGGAATGCAAGTTATAGTAACTCTACCGTTGAAAAAAGGCAAGGAATTTTTGCTCTGAAACAAGCGTTGCAAAGGATGATTTTTGTGCGGTAAAATGTAAAACCGTAGTTATCCGGCGGTTTCAAAAAGCTCTAAAATCTGTTTGCCCTCATTCGAGCGCGGGTCAATGGTGCGAATGTGCTTGCGTCCCTGCATTTCCCAAATCGCAGTGACGTTTCCTTCTTTTTCAACCGTGTGATAAGAAATATCTTCCGTATTGTGTGGTTTGTTCCGCCGGAGCGTTTTCCTGATTTGTTGTTTCCTCAGTCGCTGCGACAGTTCCGTTTTCTGACATTTACTTTAAAAATTCTCCTTAAATTCTGTTTATGAAATAATTGATTTAATAATAGACGAATTTTGACATACGCTTGAAACTAACGCAAGTAATTCGCAGGCGAAACAGTAAATAAATGCGGCTTTCAAGTTATTTACGCTTGAAATTAAGTTCATAAAACCAGAAATCGTTGTTCGGCTGATCAATTTTCATCTCGTCGGTCTCGCCCATTTTATCAATCGTAAAAGTGACGAAGCCGCGCGGGAAATTGTAGGAAACCGACGGTCGCCATCGGATTTGGAAAGTGTCGTAATGCCAATGTTCGAGATCGGCGACAAAGTTCGGCGATTGAACAAAGCGCAAAACTAATTTGCCGTTTTCTTCGGCGACGGTCGCATCGCCGTATAATTGATCCACATAACTTCCGGCGTAATTTGTTAAAGCCAAACTCGGTTTCGTATCTTTGACACGCGCGGCGACGATTTTCGCGTCTTCATCGGCATCGCGTTTTTTGTTGTCGGCGGCGCGTTTCAGGCGTTCCGCGCTCCAATCGCGTTTCGGTTCGACGTTGAGGAAGACATCGAAAATCTTATTCATCATTATCGAATTGACGCTGGTTTCCGAGTTGGTCAGCACGACTAAGCCGAGATTCTCGGACGGCATCATTGCGGTTTGCGAAATCATTCCGTCGAGTCCGCCGCTGTGCTGGACGATCTTTCTGCCGCGATAATCCTGCAAAAACCAGCCCATTCCATAAGCCGAAAACATTTGCGTGGTGGCGTTGGCAGGCGGAAACGGATTCACTGCGATTGGCGTGACGACTGACCACATTTCGCCCGATTGTTTTTGCGAAAAGATTTGTTTGCCGTCGAATGTTCCGCGCCCTAATTGCAGACGCAGCCATTTCGTCATATCTGAAACAGAAGAATTTAAGCGCACCGCGCCCGCCGCGCCGTCAACATTGCCCTGCGGCAGAGCGCGAAGTTTGCCGCCCGATTCGTTGTGCGGCGTGGCGACGTTATCGCCTGTTTTGTAATCGAGAATGCTGGTCTTCGTATTGTTCATTCCGAGCGGCGTTAAGATTTTCTCGCGCACGAATTCCGACCAATTTTTGCCCGAAACTCGTTCGACGACTCTGCCCGCCGCGATATACATTAGATTTTGATAGCCGAACGCGGCGCGAAAACCGTTTACGGGTTTGAGAAAGCGGATGCGGCTCAAGATTTCGTCATTCGTATAAGTCGTTTCATACCACAAAAGATCGCCGCTGAACGTATCGAGTCCGCTGCGGTGCGAAACGAGGTCGCGGACGGTCATTTCGCCGGTGACATACGAATTATACATCTGAAATTCGGGCAGATATTTCGTCACCTTGTCGTCCCAATCAAGCTTTCCTTCATCAACCAGAATCGCCAAACTCGCAGTCGTAAACGCTTTTGAATTCGAAGCGATGGCGAACAAAGTATTTTCGTCAACTTTCTCCGGTTTGTTGAGCGTGCGAACGCCGTAGCCTTTGACGAACACAACTTTGTCGTCCTTCACAATCCCGACGGCAAAGCCCGGAACATTCCAATCGGCACGCGCTTTCTCGGCATAAGCATCAATCTCTTTCAGCTTGTCGTCGAGCGTTTGCGCGAAGACGAACGCGGGAAAGACGATGAGAAGTAAAAATAAATTGACGGATAAAAAATTCTTTTTCATAATAATCTCACTTTATACTATTTCAAAAGGCGCATCAGTAAAAATATCGGAAGCCCGCGCGTGAGCAAGGGCGGAACATTCAACGTCGCGTGTTCCGCCCTTGCTCACGCGCGGGCTTCTGACTGACGCTTTATTCGACGACTGTCACGGTTTGCGTTATGGATTTACCACAATCACCGCAACCATCATCAGCAAACACTCTGATTGTATATGTTCCGGGCGCGACTCCTGACAAATCCCAGACGACTTTCGCGCCTCTACCGACGATTTTGCCACCTGAAACTGAATATTCATAAGTTATAACATCATTCTCAGGATTAAATACTTCGGTCGAAATATCTGTCAGACAATTTTTATCTGCGCATTTAGCAGAGATTTCGGTTTTGCTTGTAAGAATTTTCGTCACTTCAGGTTTGTTGATAACCTCAATTTTCCCCGCGTTTCTTGGTTGTCTCGGCTCGGTGAAACCTCCAAAAGCATAAAGCCGTGGGTCAGCAGAATTAACAAGAATAGCTGAACTTACCATCAAAGGCTTGATAACATCCGACAGGTAATCCGGTTTCGTCGCGTCGCGTTCGAGATGCGGATATTTTTCGCCGCCTGTGTAATTTATTTTATATGTTTGGGTCGAAGCGTTGTTTTCGGCGACGATTTCGATAGTTGAGGTGGTCGTTTTCGTCGCGGCAATCGCTTTGTGCAGATTCTCGGTCGAGAAATCTTCGCCGTTGATCTTCGTAATCTTCATCGCGGGCGCGAGTCCGGCTTTGGCGGCAGACAAATCAGGATTAATATCCGCAATCGTGCCGTCCGCATTAACGAAAAGACCGATGGAATAAAGCTCGTTGGTCACGTCGCGCAAAGTTTCGTTAAGCTGTATCTCGATGTTCGGCGTGTCGTTATAAATTAGTTTCCAGCCGCCGTTCGTAATGCCGCCGAGCGGCGCGTTTCTCTGCGCCGTGTAAACGCGCTCGATGAAAAACGTCCGCCAATCAAAAGGCAGAACATCATTCAGAGTCTTGACGACTTCATCAAAATTGTATGGTTTAAGCTGTGCGCCCGTGTTCTCGCCGCCGTGAAACCGTCGCATAAAATCATCGAGCGAAAGTTTGCCGTTCGACTTCTGGCGAATCAAAACATCGGCATCCATCCAGATCAACTGACCTTCGTAATAATAATCCACGCGCCGCCGCTCGTTCATCCATTGACGCGGACTCGGATATGTAAATTGCACCGCCGTCGCCGTATCAACCAAAGGTCGCCAGCGTCTGCCCGTTTGAAAATCCATACCGGCGGCAACTTCGGCAGTCACCTCGCGGAACGTCTCAGCAGTCCAGAGACCGCTTCGCGCCGGCAGAACATTGCCGAGATATTCGGTCAAACCTTCGTAAACCCACAAAAGTTCGCCGCGCATCGGCTGTTCAAAGTCCGGCGTGGCAAGCCCGATCGGACGGCGATGCTTGCCGTTCCAGGAATGCGCGTATTCGTGTCCGAGCAGATCGGCAAGATCAATCATCCGAAACGGCTCGCTCAAAGCCTTTTCGCCAACGCCGTCCTCGCTCGATTCGTGATGCTCCAAACCTTCGTCGCCGCCGTAGTCGCTCAGGGTCAAAAGAAATTTATAACTGCCGTAATGCCTCGCGCCGAACATCAGGTTCGCCTGTTTGACGAGATTTTTCCAGCCTTCGAGCGTTTCGGGTTTGTATTCGAGAGCCTCGGCGTTGTCGGCGAAAATATCAATCTCGTGTTCCGCGCCGTTCACGTTGCCGAGCGGCACACGCTTGAAAAATTTACCGACAACGGCGGGCGAATCAACGAAAGTTTCAAGCGAAACTTCCTTGAAATCAACGGTGCTGACCGATTCTTTCGCTACGGGCAAAGCCGTCGCGTATTTCCAATCGGCAGGCATCTTCATCGAAGCCGTAACTTTCACCGCATCGCTTTTCGCGCCCTGCGGATACATCAAAAGACGATTCCATTTGACGCGCGAAAACTGCGCCGTCGCCACCGTATTCGCCTGCGAAACATCATCAAACGCAATTTCGATTTCCTTGACGTTCGCCGGAATCGTCAGATGAAACGCGAACATCTCAACATCATCGCGCCGCCACTGAATCAATTTGCCGTTCGCTGTCACAAACAGATTAACCATATCGTTAATCGTGCCGGTCGGCGCGTGTTCGCCCGGAATCCATTTCGGATAAGTGAGCGTCAACTCGCCCGGCTGAACATCAATCGTTTCTTTGACGCGCAGAATGTTTTTCGCCGCTTCGGTCGCGTCAACCGAAACGCGGAGCGAGTTTTGCGCCAGCGCGAAGGAAACTTGAATGGAGAGTAAAACAAAGAGGAGAACGATTTTCCGTTGAGATTTGTGTCGAAATTGAATCATAAATTTAATTGTGTTGTTACAAAGCCAAAATCAAATAGTAGCAAAAGAATCAGCCAAAAATATAATCAAAACCATCAATGCGTTTTTCGCGTATTAGGACGGAACTGCAATTACGGATTCATTGCGAAAATCGTTTCAAAACTTAAATGCGAATCAGCAACTGAAATAACTTGTTTTCCTTTGCGCTCTTTGCGACTTGGCGGGAAATTTCTGTCTCCCGCCAAGGCGCAAAGAGCGCAAAGAAAGAATTGAAGCAATGAGCAGAGTTTTCAGCCGCTGATTCACATTTAGTTTGTTTTTATTAAATTCAAAGATTAGAATAACTGCACCGATGAACAAATTTATATCTTTAACCAGTCTGCTTTTTTTACTTTCGTTGAGCGTTTTCGCCCAGCAACCAACAACTGCGCCGCGCGTTTACACGGCGGATGATTACGCCCGCGCCGAGAAAATGCTCGGCTTCAGCACCAATCAACTTATTGACCGCAGCGGCGTGCGCCCGACTTTTACGCCCGACGGCAAGTTTTATTACCGCGCTTTAACTGCGACCGGCAGCGAATACGTTTTAATCAATCCGGCTGACGGTTCGCGGAAAACCGGCGCGGATTTGAACGCGCTCGGCATTTCAACTTCCGCTTCGGACGGCGGTATCAAACCGAATCCGAACGGTGTCGTTTCGCCCGACGGTTCGCGCGAGGCTTATATCAAGGATTTTAATCTTTGGATGCGCGATTTATCGAGCGGCAAAGAAACGCAGCTCACGACCGACGGCGTGAAGGATTTCGGGTATGCGACCGACAATGCCGGTTGGGTTCACAGCGACCGCGCGATTTTAGTTTGGTCGAACGATTCCAAAAAGATTGCGACGTTTCAGCAGGATCAACGCGGCGTGAGCGATATGTATCTCGTCTCGACCAACGTCGGCGCGCCGAAACTGCAAGCGTGGAAATATCCGCTGCCGGGCGATAAAACGATCACGACGATTCAGCGCGTCATTGTCGAAACCGACACGCCGAAAGTGATTCGCTTGAAAATGGACGCCGACCAGCATCGCTCGACGATCTGCGATGACGTTTCGTGCGACGGCGGTTGGGAAGACGTGCAGTGGAGCGACGACGGCAAAACGCTCGGTTTTGTTTCGACTTCGCGCGACCACAAAAAAGCCAATCTGCGCGTCGCCGATGCGATGAGCGGCGCGGTCACGGATATTTTTGAGGAAACGTCGCCGACGCAGTTTGAAGCCGGACAAGGCGCGGTTAATTGGAAATATCTGCCCGCCTCGAACGAATTCATCTGGTATTCGGAAAAAGACGGTTGGGGACATTTATATTTGTATGATTTGACGACGAAGAAGTTGAAGAATGCCATCACTTCCGGCGATTGGGTTGTGACGCAGATTTTGAGTGTGGACGAGAAAAATCGCACAATTTATTTCAACGCGGGCGGACGCGAAAAAGGGCAAGACCCGTATTTCAGCCATTTCTACTCGGTTAGTTTTGACGGCAAAAACTTGAAATCGCTCACGCCCGAAGACGGCAATCACGACATCACTTTGTCGCCCGACGAAACGTATTTTATTGACGTTTATTCAAAACCCGACGTGCCGCCTGTTTCGATGCTCAAAAATATGTCGGGCAAAACGGTTGCGACGCTTGAGAAAACCGACATCTCGCGTTTGACCGCGACAGGTTGGAAACCGCCGACTCCGATTTCGGTTAAATCGCGTGATAATAAATGGGATTTATACGGTTTGATGTTCACGCCGACAAATCTCGACGCGTCGAAAAAGTATCCGGTTATCAATTATATTTATCCCGGACCGCAGGGCGGTGGGGTTGGTTCGCGTTCGTTTAACGCCGGACGCAGCGACCATCAGGCGTTAGCCGAACTCGGTTTTGTCGTCGTCATCATTGACGGAACGTGTAATCCGCTGCGTTCCAAAGCGTTTCACGACGCGTGTTACGGCAATATGGCGGACAACACGCTCGAAGATCAGATTGCCGGAATCAAACAGCTTGCCCAAAAATATCCGTATATGGATTTGAATAAAGTCGGCGTTTGGGGACATTCGGGCGGCGGTTACGCGGCGGCGGCGGCGATGTTTCGTTATCCTGATTTCTACAAAGTCGGCATCAGCGAATCGGGCAATCACGACAATCGCAACTACGAAGACGATTGGGGCGAACGCTACATCGGTTTGCTGGCGGGCGATAATTATGAAAAGCAGGCGAATCAAATTTACGCCAAAAACTTGAAAGGGAAGCTTCTGCTCGCGCACGGCGCGATGGATGATAACGTGCCGCCGCAAAATACTCTTCTCGTCGTTGACGCGCTCGTTAAGGCGAACAAAGATTTCGACCTTATAATTTTCCCGAACGACCGTCACGGCTATCGCGGCGTGTCGGGAACTTATATGATGCGTCGCCGCTGGGATTATTTCGTCAAAAACTTGATGGGCGCGGAACCGCCGAAGGAATACGAGTTAAAAATTAAACAAGACCCGCGAATGATGCGCTAAATTTCGCAGAAAGTTTGCCCGCGAAGAAACACGAATTAAAAGAACATAAAAAACTATGAAAATAGTTTGAAAGGTTTTCCTTTGATTCGTGTTCTTCGCGGACAAACTCTTTTTATCCGCCGATTAACCGAGCGATGCCGAATGCCGCGCCTGCCGCGAGACCGCCGATGAGTGTGGTTTGCAATGCGCCTTTGAAAGGATTAGTGCCGGTAAAAGTTCCTTTGACGTAGCCGAAAACGAACAGCGCGATGAGCGTTACGCCGATTGACCAAAGAAGCGCGAGATGCGCTTCGCCGAAAATGATGTACGGCGAAAGCGGAATCAAGCCGCCGAAAATATACGCGCCGCCGATGGTCAAACCGCTTTGCAGAGCGCGACGCGCGTCGGGTTTTTCCAGTCCGAGTTCAAACCGCATCATAAAATCGGCAAAATCCTTCGGACGCGCGGCGAGCGTTTCGACAATCGGCAAACTTTCCGCTCGCGTTAAGCCGTAATTTTCCAGAATCTCGACCACTTCGTCTTTTTCGTGTTCGAGCATATTGTCAATTTCGTATAATTCGCGCTTGTATTCGCTGTCAAAATGTTCGACATCGGATTTTCCGGCGAGATAACCGCCCAAACCCATCGCAATCGAACCGGCGACGATTTCTGCTAAACCTGCGGTCACGATAATCGAAGTCGAAGTTGCCGCGCCCGAAAGTCCGGCGGCGAGCGCGAACGGCACGGTCAAACCGTCCGCCATTCCGATGACAATATCGCGGACAATTTCGCCCGATGTAAAATGTTTTTCAATGTGCGGTGTTTGCGGCATAATCTAATAATTCGCTAATCTTCGCGCCGCGTCAACGATTTCCGAAACCTGCGGCGCGAACGGGACGGGCGCGTTGGTAAGTAAAAAGATGCGGCAAATTAGTGGGAAACGGAGAGGATCTGTTCCAACTGCACGGGCAACTGCACCGGATAAAATCTCGACGCGGCGAAACCGTAGTCTTCACCGCTTTCATCAATGATTCTGATTAAGCCTTCGCTCTCGGCATCGGCATCGGGAATAATCCGGTAAATTTTGCCGAATTCCAGCGACGCTTCCGTATCCAAATTATTGACGCAGACGACGAATTGCGAATTTAAATTTTCTTGAATCATAATCAATCTAAAAAAGGCAGTTTGATTTTCATACTACGCCTACCGATGCCGTGTGCTTCATACCAATGAACTTCGGCAAATCTGACACGACCGCTCGGTAGTTTGACGTGCGCTGTGCCTTTGAGTTTGCGCCAGCGTCCACGCCCGTATGCGCGATTGAGTCTTGACAACTCTCGAATTCCGCGATTTACCGCGATAACTTCGATATTTTCAATGGCACTGACCAGCGTAAAATCAATCATAAAATGAATTTGATTTTCAGACAAGAAAATTCAATTTAGTATCTCGCCAAACGCCGCGCCGCTTCGACAATTTCGGAAACCTGCGGCAAAAAATAATCTTCCATTTGCGGCGCGAACGGAACGGGCGCGTCAATCGAAGCGACGCGAATGACGGGCGCGTCGAGCCATTCAAATGCTTCTTCGGCGATGATTGCCGAAAGTTCGCCGCCGATGCCGCCTGTCAAACTCGATTCGTGCAAAATCATCACGCGATTAGTCTTTTTCACCGTTGCCAATATCGCGTCCTTGTCTAACGGCGCGAGCGAGCGCAAATCTATTACTTCAACTTTTAAGCCGTCTTCTTTTTCCAAAATGTCCGCCGCGTCGAGCGCGTTCAAAACTTGCGCGCCGAACGTGATGATTGATAAATCTTTCCCCTCACGCGCGGTTCTGGCTTTGCCGATTTCGACGATGTAATCATCTTCGGGCAATTCTTCGCGCAATCTTGGCAGGCGATAAAGTTTTTTATGTTCAAAAAATAAAACCGGATCAGGATCACGAATCGCCGCTTTGATTAAACCTTTCGCGTCATACGCCGTCGAAGGTTCGACCATTTTCAAACCAGCCGTATTTAAGAAAAAAGATTCGGCGTTCAAAGAATGAAACGGTCCGCCGCGCACACCCGAACCGCACGGTCCACGAAAAACCGCCTGAATCGAACCGCAGCCGCGATAACGCGATTTCGCCGCGTAATTCGTCAGCATATCGAAGCCGCACGACACGAAATCAATAAACTGAAATTCGGCAACCGGCTTCATTCCCATCAAAGCCGCGCCGCACGCCGCCCCGACAATCGCCGCCTCGGAAATCGGCGTATCAATCATTCGTTCCGCGCCGAACTCGTCAATAAATCCTTCGGTCAACTTAAACGCGCCGCCGTATGCGCCAATGTCTTCGCCGATAACGAAAACCGTTTCATCTTTCGACATTTCTTCGCGAATGCCTTGTCTGATCGCTTCGATAAGCGTCAAGCCTTTTGCTTCCTGTTTTGCTGCCATTATTTAGTTTGAACCTGTGTGTCTTTGGTCGCCAACGGCGACGGATAATATAGCCTATGGTTAAGCGAGTGGAACGAGCGCAACCATAGGAGACTGTTGCAATTTGACCGTTCGCTGAAGGCGAACAACAATCGTCGTTTCAATTCCAAACGTATCTTTCATCATAATCAATTTCGTATTTTCGCAGCAACGCCCGATATTCATCTTTGAAATCCTGCTTGCAATGATGCGCTTTTTGATTTTCGATATAGTTGATGATCGCTTCAACCTGCGATTGTCCGATTGAAAACGCGCCGTAACCTTTTTGCCAGTAAAAGTTTTCGAATCCTTTCGTTTTAATCCACTTTGAAGAATCGCGTTTGAGATCGCCGATGAGTTCGGGGATATTCAAATTTTTCGCGAGCGAAATTAACGAATGAACGTGATTTACCGTGCCGTTGGCGATTATTAATTTTGCCCCGTTGTTTTCGACGATGCCGTGAAAGTATTTGAACAATTCATTTTCGATTTCCGGCGCGATTAAATCAACACGGTCTTTGGTCGAGAAAACGATATGAAGGAGGATTTTGAATAACGATTGCGGCATTTGAAGTTTATTCGTCAATTTCAGCGACGGGGAAATATAAATTCTGTTCCTATGGTTGCGACTGCGGCTTAACCATAGGCTATGTTATTCGTCGCCGTTGGCGACATAAATCAAAAACCAAAATCAAGAACCAGAAATCTAATTTATCAACTCTTTTGTTTCATCCTCGCTCTCATCAAACAAACGGCTAACGGGCGTATGCGTCGGCGGAAGATTTTCCTGCTGTTCGGTGAGATTTTTATTTAACACAGCGACGGCTTCGGCGGCGCGTTCGTAATCGTCGCGCGGAATTTTCAAAGTTATTTTGCCGTCTTTGTTCGGCATCTCGGAGAGTTTAGCGTAGCTTCTCAGGCGAATGACGATTTTCGCGCCGCGTTTCATAAATCCTTTTTTGAAGGTTACGTCCAAAATGTCTTCGAGCGCGATGCGGTTTTCCTTGACGCCATTACTGATGAGACCGAAAAGTTTCGATTCAAATTCCAAAACGATTCCGGCGGCGGAGAATTTGCCGATGCCTTCGATTTGCGACATACCGCTCTCGGTTTTGAACGGAACACTAATAAAGCTCATTATTTA
Source organism: Pyrinomonadaceae bacterium (assembly GCA_963761145.1). Taxonomy (GTDB): domain Bacteria; phylum Acidobacteriota; class Blastocatellia; order Pyrinomonadales; family Pyrinomonadaceae. The sequence goes on along the minus strand of CAVXFU010000007.1, from coordinate 414,571 downwards.
TTTTCCAGGTCTTCGGCGCGTGTTTCTTCTTCTTCGGGATGAACCTGCAATTCGTCCATTCGTTCTTTTTCATTGACGTAATTGAACAACGCCAGTGCCGCCGTGACCAGAGCAATTCCGCCGCCGTAATAAAGCGTTTCGAGAGCATTCTCGCCCTGCAAAATCTTTTGCAGAAACTTAACCGAAATGACCGGAATCACGACGAAACTGAGTTTCGATTTGAGTTCGTCGAGATTTCGTACGAGCATCCAATCAGGAACCTCGAGCTCGCCGATAAAAAGTTCGTAAAGACTGACTGAAATAACCAGCAGCGCGGTCGCCACGAGAATCGTATCCAGACAATCGAACAGCGCGATCAACGCAAAATCGCCCTTCACTTCGCCTAACGCAATTGCCGCAATCGCTTTAACGGTTTTATAAACGCCGAGAACGTATGCTGTCAGCGAACAGACGAACAGCACCAGAACGCCGATGTAAGCGATGTAGCGCGATTTTTCGATCAGCCATTTCATAAAAATTTCTAAACTCGTCTTCGATTATACAACCGAATTATAATTTCGATTATTCGACCTGTCTAATATATTCGGTCAGCGCGTAAAACATCCACGCCTGCGTCCAGCGCATATAGGCGATGCGATTGGTAAAACGGCGCGTTTTTTGATAATAAAAATAACCCGTCGCGCTCTGCATATTTTCAATCGTCCAGCGCAAAACCTGATCGGCTAAAGCGCGATTTTCCTCAAATTTATTGAGCCGCGATAATGTGATTATCAACTGCGCCGTATTGTGCGGGTCAATCGGATAAACGGAATTGGTGTAGTATTTCGGAACGCCTTCAGCGGTGAAAAAATTGTTGATGTAATAGCCGAAGCCTTTCGCAATCGTGTCGTCAAAACTCGCATCGCCGGAAACTTGCCGGTAAGCGTCGAGACATTCGAGATTGTAGCCGGTGTGAAAATTATCAATCCAACTGTGAAAAGGCAGCGTTCCGTAACTCCACGAACCGTCTGTCTGTTGATGTTTCGCGCAAAAAGCCGCTGATTTTCCGGCTGCTTCGATACATTCCGCATCGTTCGTGTGCGCGTAAATTCTCGACAAAAGCCGCGTGCCCAGCAGCGAAGCATTGAAAATCTGCGTTTCGTCGAGCGGCGAATAAGAAAAGGCGAAATCGCCGTCCGCGTCGTAACTGCGGTTCAAATCTTTGAGAACAAAATCTCGCGCGTCAATCGCCAATTCGAGAAATTCAGCGTTGCCGGTCGTTTCAAATGCGTCGAGCAGAGCGCAAGCCGCATAAGTCGTCGCCACCACGGTCGGCGTGTATTTCGGCTGAAAAAACGCCCGCGCCTGCCAGTCGAAATTGTAACCCCAACAGCTTCCCGAAAATTTTTTCGTCCGCACTTCGATTAGTTTTCCGGCGAGAAAATTTATTGTTTCAAGAACGTCGGGCGTATCACTTATTTTGTAAAGATTGCAGTAACCCGATAAAAATAACGCCAGTCCTTTCGGGTTGAAATCTTTGTTGACGGCAGCTAACCGCCGCAAATTCAAAGGACTGCGTTTGAAAAACTGAATCCAAACGAGCCGCGCCGCTGAAAGATTTTTGATAACCGGCAGACTTTGAAAAACGCGGCTGTTCAGACCATCAAACGCATCAAAACCCTGAAAGTTTTCCGCGCGACAGAAACTTTCGAGTTTTTGAAAACTGCTTTGAATAAAATCAGGAATCATCAATCTAAAAATTCGCGCATCCAAATTTCAAACGTCAGCAGTTGGAAAATTTGCAAATTAAAATCTTCGCGTCCAGCGTCGTTCAAATCAATCGTGCGCCGAACTTCAGCGTAATCAAATAAACCGCGCCGCTTGACGGTTTCTTCGGAAAGCAAATCTTCGATCATCGGTTTTAACGCGCCGCGCAGCCACGAGCGAATCGGCGCGCTGAAACCGGCTTTTTTGCGCCAGACGATTTCCTTCGGCAGTAATTGTTCAGCCGCGCGTTTCAAAATATATTTGCGCTTCAAACCTTTGATTTTCAAATTTGTCGGAATTCGTTCGGTGAGCGAAACAAGTTCGTGATTCAAAAACGGAACACGCGCTTCGAGATTCGCCGCCATCGAAGTTTTATCGGTCGTATCCAAATTAAGCGCGGGCATAAAGGTTTTGAAATCCACATACAAAAGGCGATTGAGCGGCGACGCGTTGCGACATTTTTCAAAATAATTCCGATGATATTTATAAGCGTCTAAATCGCGCATCGAGCCGCGCAATTCATTTGAATAAATCCGCGATTTATGCGCGTCGGTATAATAAGTTCCGAAACCTAAGTAGCGATTTTCAAAATCCATCGCCGCGCTTCTCGCAAATTTCTTCGCGTTGCGAAGCGGCGCGGTGAATTTTCCTCGAACGCCGCCATAAAGCATTTTGTCTAAAGTCTGCATCAGCGGACGACGCGCGCCTGAAGGAATAAAATCGGTCGCGCCCGCCAGTTTCATCGCCAACTGACGCGGATAACCGGCGAAAACTTCGTCGCCGCCCATTCCCGAAAGCATTACTTTTTGTGTCGTTCTGGCTTGCTCGGAAATCAGAAACGAAGGAATCGCCATATCAATGACCGGCGCGTCGAAATGATAAACGAGCTTCGGCAAAAGCGCGGTCAAATCAGGCTTTAGAAGCGTTTCGTGATAATCAATCGGCAAAATCTGCGCGACCCGGCGCGACCATTCAACGTCGTCGGGAATAATATCAAAGCTCAAATCTTCTGCTGAAATTCCGGTCGTGTAAGTCGAAACTTTCGTCGCGTGTTTCGTCATCAGCGCGACGATAACTGACGAGTCAACGCCGCCCGAGAGAAACGCGCCGAGCGGCACATCAGCCAGCATTTCCATCCGCACCACGCGGTCGAGCGTTTCCGAAACGCGCTCGCGCCAGACATTTTCGTCCGCGCCGGTTTCTTCCGCATCGAAATTCAAATCCCACCATTCGCTGATTTTGATTTCGCCGTTGCGCCAAATTATAAAATGCGCGGGCGGCAATTGGTAAACGTTTTTGAAAAGCGTGTGCGGCGGAACTGTCCACAAAAAAGTTAAAAATTGATTAAAGCCTTCCAAATCAAGTTCGGCGCGGATAATTTTCGCCGCCAGAATCGCTTTTATTTCCGACGCGAAAACGAATTCATCGCCGACTTTCGCGTAATAAAGCGGCTTGATTCCGGCGCGGTCGCGCACGAGCGTCAAAGTTTTTTCCAACTCGTCCCAAACCGCAAACGCAAACATTCCGTTTAATTTTGCCAGACAATCCGTGTTCCATTCGGCGAAAGCATTCATCAAAACTTCCGTGTCGCACGTTGTTTTGAATCGATAACCTTTCGCTTCGAGTTCCGTTTTGACTTCGAGATAGTTGTAAATTTCGCCGTTATAAGTCAGCGCGTAACGCTTATCTGGAGAAAAAAACGGCTGATGTCCGGCAGGCGAAGTGTCAATAATCGAGAGCCGTCGATGTCCGAGACACGTTTTTAACTGTGCCTTTCCAAATGGCGCGGAGACGAAAACGCCTTCATCGTCGCGCCCGCGATGTTCGATTGAGGCGAGCATTTGGCCGATACGCGTTTCTGGATTCGCTGAAATTAAACCGGTGATTCCGCACATTATGATTTAAGATTTGAACTCAAAATATTTGTGTAAATTTCTATAAATTCCGCCGCGATGTTTTCGGGCAAAAGCGTTTTGCCAAACTCTAAATTATTCGCGCTCATCGCTTTGCGCAAATCTTTGCTTTCGATTAGTTCGATAATTTTGTCGGCGATGTCGGCGGGGTTTTGTGTTGAAAATAAACAATTTTCCGCCTCGTTTAAATAATCCGCCGCCGCGCGAACTTTCGTTGTCACGACCGGCAATCCGACGGCGACGGCTTTAAACAAAACATTCGGAAAACCTTCGGGGTGACGCGTCGGGAAAACGAAAACGTCCGAATCGAAAAAATACTCGGTAACTTCGGCTTCGGGAATGTAGCCGGTAAAATTCACTTCCGTTTGCAATCCAAGACGCTCGACTTCGCTTTCCGCCGCCGCGCGCATTTCGCCGTCGCCGACGCAATTTAAAACGAAATTAAATCCGCGCGACTTCAAAATTTCGCCGGCGCGAATCGTTTCCAGTAAACCTTTCGCCTCGATAAAACGCGACACGAAAAGCAGTCGAAAAACCTCGGAGTTTTTCTTTTGTCGGCGCGAAAAGTTTTCCGGTAAATTTTCGGCAATCGTCACCGCGTTTTTGACGAAATAAAACTTTTCGTCCGCAAAACCGGCGCGTGTGAAATTAGATTTTTCTTCGTGCGTGTGAACGCCGAAACCGTCAACTGAATTTTTCAGGTAGTTTCGCAAAACTTTCACAAGCAAATTTCCGCTCGCCAGAACGCCCGCTTCCGAGCCGTGAAGTTTAAGGAAAATCTTCGTTTTTCCGCACTTTATCAGAAAAATCGAAACTGAATCGCGCAGCAGAGTTTTTAAATCAAACGCCGTGTTCAGATGAATCAAATCAAATGTTTCGCCGCTTGTAATTCGTCGAAATCGGAACGCCGTTTGCAGAACGCGCCGGACTCTTTCAAAAAATGCGGTCGGTTTTTCCTTGTCGCCGTAAACGTAAACTTCGTCGCGCACGTCAACGCTTTTTTCGCGCAAAGCGCTGACAAACGGCGGTTCGCTCGAAGCCGGTCCGCCCCACGAATCCGCGCTCGGCATTCCAATTAAAATCTTCATCACAGATTATTTACGGGCGAATTTTTCCTTTAACACTAAATAAATAAATATCGAATTCGTGACCAAATATCGTTTCCACATTCGGCGCGGTTCCTGAACGATGCGATAAAACCATTCCAAACCGGCTTTTTGCATCCAAACCGGCGCACGTTTTACTCGTCCCGCCATCACGTCAAATGCGCCGCCAACGCCCATTATGAAAGGCACGTTAATAATATCTTTATATTGATCCAAAAAGATTTCTTTCTTCGGCGAAGACATTGCGACGAAAAGCATCTGCGCTTTGCTTACAGCAATTTGGGCGGCGATTTCTGCCGCTTCGTCGTCGCTGAAATACCCGTTTCTAAAGCCTGCGACGATTTCCGCGCCGTATTTTTCAGCGATAGTTCTGACAATTTCTTCGCGTGCGCCGAGCAGGAAAATTTTATATTTTTTCTCTTTCGCCAATTCGACAAGCCGATTCATCAAATCAATCCCCGCGACTCTTTCCGGCAAATTTTTACCCAAAATCCGCGCCGCCCAAACGACGCTTTGCCCGTCGGCATTGATGATGTCGCAATTGACAACCGATTCGCGCAAAGCATTATCGCGGCGCATATTAACGAGTTTGGCGGCGTTGATGACGACGTGATGAATGCGCGACTTTTTTTGAACGCTCGCGTCAATCAGCGAAACGGTGGCGTTCATATCGAGCGCATCAATCGGGCAATTCAAAATCTCAACGCGCATCTTGAAAAATTATCGTTCTAAAATTTTCTTTTTAAATGCCGGCGGCACCAGAGAATTATCGAAAACGTTATAAGCCGCCGAAACGGGTTCGGGAAATCCGGCTTTTTCGGCGATTGCCAATTCGCTTTCGAGATATTCGGAAACTTCAGCGACGATTTTCTTCAATTTGTCTTCCGAAGCGATTTTTTCCGCGCTTAGAAATCTTTCATAGCGATCAATCGGATCATTGTTACTTGCCCAAAAATCAATTTCGCCCGCCGGAACATAAGATTGATTATCGTGTTCGGCGTGACCTTTGCGGCGATAAGTTAAAACTTCCAGAAGCACCGAGCCGTTTCCGCCTCTAGCGTGTTCGACCGCTCGTTTCATCGTTTCGTAACATGCGACAATATCGTTGCCGTCGCACTGCAAACCAAGAATTCCGTAGCCGATTGCCTTGTCAACAAACGACGCGGCGGCGCACTGATTGCGCGTCGGCGTGGAATAAGCGTAGCCGTTGTTTTCGATAATCGTAATCAGCGGCAATTTCTGAACGGCAGCGAAATTCACGCCTTCGTGAAACGCGCCGGTCGAACTCGCGCCTTCACCGATATAGGCGACCGCGACGCGCTATTCACGTTTCATTCTTGAAGCCAATAAAATGCCCGTCATTACCGGAATCATATCGCCCAGATGAGAAATCGGACCGACGAAACCTTTTTCCAAATCGGCGAAATGAAACTGCACGTCGGTCGCCCGATTCGGCGCGTTGGCTTTCCCCAGATATGAAGCGAAAATTTCGCGCGGCGAAATTCCTTTGACGAAAACCGCGCCGATGTCGCGGATCAGAGGCGCGATAAAATCCTGCGCCTCAAGCGCAAAAGCCGTTCCGACCGCCGTTGCTTCCTGTCCCAAAGATGTGAACACGCCGCCTGTTAATTTCGACTGGCGTTTTAAGCGAACGGTAATTTCGTCAAACATTCTGGTCATTTTCAGAAAGCGATACATTTCCAAAAGCTGTTCTTTGGAAAGCGACGTTTCCGTTTGACAGGAAAGCGGCGCAGTTGATTTTTTTAAGTTTGTTTTAGCCGACATTTATTTCTTCAAAAAGTATTTTATTATTCCGTAAATGCTAATCAGCACCCATAAAGATTCAACTATAAAAGCGGAAAAATTGAAACTATACAAAAGCGAAAAAACGATCAACGCCGCGCCCAAAGCGTTCAGCAGCGAGTAAGCCAAACTTTCGCTTTTGAGTCTTTCGGTTTGCAGCAAAACGTAAGTCGAAATTATCGTAAAAACGCCGACTGAACCGACGAAATCATACCAGACGTAATTCATTATTCCTTCATTCTTATACCAATCTTCGTGCGGCGAAGCCCGAAAACAGCGCAAACAATCCGTCCATTTCCATTGATAATTACAGCCCGGACAAACGCCGCGCGTGTCGAAAGTATTCCAATCCGTTCCGCATCCGAAATGAGAGCCGAAATCGCTGCAAAACCAGCGGCTCGAAGCCTTCGGCTGCCAACGGCACAAAGGACAGCGAATGCGACTGAAATCAGTCGGCGTGTCTTTTAACTTTTCAGCTTTGAAAAATTCTTCAAATTCCGGCGTTTTGCGGAAAAGAAAGAGATTCGAATAAAATTAGCGATAAATCTTGTCGTAAAAACATAAATATTCAGCAGAAATGCTTATAAAATCAAAAAATATTCGGCTGACAAAATTAAATTTAATTTCCTGAAATTGTAGACGGTAAGTCAAAATCTCCTGAAATTGTAAACGGCAAGTTAAGCCGCGTTATCAAGCCTTTTGCGCCGACTGCCCAAATCGTCTTCTTACCTTTTGACTGGACGGCATTATAAGTTTCTCTTCGTTTCGAGATTTTTCCAACCTTTTTCCGCCGTCAATAGAAACATCCGAACCGCTTGAGCCAACCGCGATTAATAGTCTTTTTATCAATATAAGATGCGCCCGAACGATAACCGTTTAATCCTTTTCCAAACGTCCACGTTTTGCCGCCGTCGTTTGTAAAAGCCAGATTATTATTGGTTTCATCTGGCTTTTCGTAATTTCCGCCGACGATTACGCCGCGCTTTTTATCAAACATCGCAATCGAAAAAATTCCGCTGCCCGCCGTGCCTTTTGTGATCGGCGTTTCGTAAACTTTCCAGCTTTTGCCGCGATTTTCCGATTTGAAAACTCGCGCTGCGTTGCCGCCCGAAACGAGAAAAGCGTTGTTTTTTCCCTGCGTGATCAAACAAGTTCCGCTCGCCGCAAATGCCGCTTCGCCTGCAACGACATTCGGCATCTGCAAATTTTCTATTGGCTTCCAGGTTTCGCCGTCCGTCGTTTCGATCAAAAGATACTTGCCGTCAACCGGATCGCTCATCGCTATTCCGTGCGTCGCATCCCAAAACGCAAGGGCATCGAAAAATGCTTTCGGATTCGTGTTTTTAAATTGCAGTTTCCACGATTTTCCGCCGTCAATGGTTTTGTAAATCCGCGAACTTTCGCCTTCGCCAATGCTTAATAAATACGCTGTGTTTTCGTCAAATGCCTCGACATCGCGGAAATCTAATTTGTCGGCATCGGGAACTTTTCCAACCATCCACGTTTTGCCGCCGTCAATGGTTTTCAAAAAAATTCCGCCGGTTCCGCTCGCCCAGATGACGTTTTCATTGACGACCGAAAGCCCGCGCAAACTCGCTTTGGTGTCAACGATTTGCTTCGTCCACTGCGCGTCGGCGACGGAAACGACGACGCAGGCGAATAAAAATAAAGCCGTGAACAGTTGGAATGTTAAATTAAATTTCATAACTAAATTTCGAAAAACGAAAATTCTCGTGCGAACATTTGTTTTGTCGTCTGTTTATAAAGTAATTTATGTTTATCCGAATTTCAAAAAACGAAAAATTCAATGTCTGAAAAATTTGCTTTCGGCACGTCGCTGAATCAGCCGACGATTTTGGAAAATTACAATCTTTTCGCGTCTGATGCGGCTTTGCAAACTGCAATCGAGGCGAACGGCGGCGCGTGGAACAATGAACACGCCCGAAAACTCGGCGAGATTTTAGGAAGCCCGGAAACGCTCGAACTCGGAACTTTGCCAATCGGCATTGATTTCGGGAAAATAATCGCGCGTTCAATGCCGAAAGCGGAAGAAAATTATCCACAAATAAAATCAGATTAAATGAAAAACAAAGCAGGATTTATAAAATTAAAATCTTTTCTTATCCGTGTTTATCCGTGTTCATCTGTGGATAAATAATTCTTGAAAAATCTATGCTAAATCTTTCAATTCTTTTAGAAGACAGCGCGCGAGCCGTGCCGGAACGCGTCGCGGTTATCTGCGGCGACGTGAAAATGACTTACGCCGAAATTAACGCCCGCGCCAATCAAGTTGCCAACGCTCTGCGCGAAATCGGCATTGAAAAAGCGGATAAAGTCGCGCTGTCGTGTCCGAATACACCGTTTTTCCCGATCGTTTATTACGGTATTTTGAAAACCGGCGCGGTCGTTGTGCCGCTCAATGTTCTGCTCAAAGGACGCGAAATTGCGTATCATCTCGACGACTCGGATGCGAAAGCGTATTTTTGTTTCGCGGGAACAACTGATTTGCCGATGGGCGAATACGGTTTTGAAGCATTTAATCAAACGGAAAAGTGCGACAATTTTATTTTGATAAATCCGAATCCGTCGGAAAAATCCACATTTGAAAACACGAAAACTTTCATCGAATTTATCGAAAATCAGCCGGACGAATTCGAATCGGTTGACACGAATCCCGACGATACCGCCGTCATTCTTTACACTTCCGGCACGACCGGACAACCGAAAGGCGCGGAACTGACGCATTTGAATGTGATTTTGAACGCGCGTCTTTCCGACACGATGTATCCGAAACATCCGCACGATGTTCACTTTGATCACGCTGCCGCTTTTTCACTCGTTCGGGCAAGTCGTGCAGATGAACGCCGGTTTTTATAATCGCGCGACTCTGAATTTACTGCCGCGTTTTACGCCCGAAGCCGCACTGACCGAAATGGAGAAAAACGACGTGACGTTTTTCGCCGGTGTGCCGACGATGTATTGGGCGTTGCTGAATTTTCCCGATGCCGATAAGTTTGATTTAGCGAAAATCTCCTCCAATCTGCGCCTCTGCAATTCCGGCGGTTCGCCGATGCCGGTTGAAGTTCTCTATGGTTTCGAGAAAAAATTTAACACGAAAATCATCGAAGGTTACGGTTTATCGGAAACTTCGCCGGTCGCTGTTTTTAATAAACTCGAAAACGCTCGCCCCGGTTCGGTCGGTTTTCCCGTTTGGGGAATTCAAATCCGCGTGGTTGATGAAAACGGAAACGATGTCGAGACAGACGAACTCGGCGAAATCGTCATTCGCGGACACAACATTATGAAAGGCTATTACAAACGCCCGGAAGCGACCGCCGCCGCGATTGTCAACGGCTGGTTTCATTCGGGCGACATCGGGCGCATTGACGCAGAAGGCTTTATATATATCGCCGACCGCGTAAAAGATATGATTTTGCGCGGCGGTTTCAACGTCTATCCGCGCGAACTTGAAGAAGTTTTAATGACGCACGAAGCCGTTTCATTAGTCGCTGTCATCGGCGTTGCGTGCGAAGAAAACGGCGAAGAAGTCAAAGCCTTCGTCGTCCTAAAACCAAACGCGAATATCAATGAAAAGGAAATTGTCGAATGGTGCAAAACGAATATGGCAAGCTACAAATATCCGCGCTTTGTCGAGTTTCGAGAAACGCTGCCGATGACCGCGACGGGCAAGATTCTGAAAAGAGAACTGCGGTGATTTCAGCTTTCACCAACTGATGAGTTTCCTGCCAGAATGGGTTTGCCTAATCATTTTTTTATAACAGAGCACTTAATAATACGACAGTTCGGGATAAGAGAGACGATTAAACTGTTAACTCTTAACTGTTATCTGTTACCTGTTTTTCATTGAATATCGTTAAAAGTTAACCTGAGTTCGGGATAAGAGAAATTGAACCGCCGAGACGCGGAGACGCTGAGAGAAATTAAAAGTAGAAAGCAGAAATCGAGAAAAAAAGCGATCATTTCTAAGTTTCGTCAAAAAACTCCGCGTCTCCGCGTCTCGGCGGTGAAAAAGTTATTCTGGGAAGATGTCCAATTATAATGACAGGAAATAAACATCAGCGAATCTTTTTCAAGACGGTAAACGAAGCGATGTTATTGGTTTATTCAACTTGACCAGCAACCGGAAAAATTGCCTTTGAGCCATCTTGCCGGATTAAATTTTCCAAAATTGCTTGGCTGAATTCGCCGTTGTCGTATTCATAATGAAAAAAAAGGTTGATTGAACAAAATTCAATCAACCGTCAATCAAATTTATCAATGAAATTACATATGAATCGTCAAATCGTGAACGCCTTCCGCCGCTTCCATAATTGATTCGGAAACGGTCGGGTGCGCGTGGATTGTTCTGCCTAATTCATCCGCCGTTGTTTCTAAAGCCATGGCGACGCAGGCTTCGGCTAATAATTCCGTTGCGTGCGGTCCGATGATGTGAACGCCGAGAACTTCGTCGTATTTTTTCTCGGAAACGATTTTCACGAAGCCGTCGGTTTCGCCTAAGATTCGGGCTTTGCCGGAAGCCGAGAAAGGGAATTTGCCGATTTTTACGTCGTAGCCTTCTTCGCGTGCTTTAGCTTCGGTCAATCCGACCGATGCGACTTCGGGATCGCAATAGGTGCAGTTCGGGACTAAGCGATGATTGATCGGTTCGACCTTTTTGCCCGCGATTTTTTCGACGACTAAGATGCCTTCCTTCGACGCGAGATGCGCGAGCCACGCCGTGTCAATCACGTCGCCGATGGCGAAAACGTTCGGTTCGGCGGTTTCGCAGTATTCGTTGACTTTGATCGTGCCGCGCGGGTTGATGACGACTTTCGTGTTTTCCAAACCGAGATTTTTCGAGATAAGGCATTCTGCCGATAGCGACGAGAAGCATTTCGGCTTCGAGCGAAACGTCTGCGCCTTTCGCGTCTTTGCCCGAAACTTTCACCGACTTCTTGGTTTTTTCGATCTTGTCCATTTTCACGCCGGTCAAACAGGTGATGCCGTTCTTTTTGAACACTCTTTGCAGTTCTTTCGAGACTTCTGCATCTTCGAGCGGGACGATTTTGTCCATCAATTCGACAACTGTCGTCTGACAGCCGAACCGCGCGTAAACCGAAGCGAATTCCACGCCGACCGCGCCCGAACCAAGCACGACCATTGATTTTGGGACTTTTTCTAACTCGAGAATTTGGTCGGAATTAACGACTTGTTTGCCATCGGTTTCAAAACCGGGAATCGGGCGCACGACCGAGCCGGTGGCGATAATAATGTTTTTCGTCTCAATCGTCTGCGTTTTGCCGTCAGCCAGCGCGACTTCGACTTTGCCTTTGCCGGTGATCTTTCCGAAGCCGTTGAAGACGGTGACTTTGTTTTTCTTCATCAAATACGAAACGCCCGCCGAGTTTTTGGCGACCACGCCTGATTTGTATTCCTGAACTTTTCCGAAATCGTAGCTCAAGCCTTCGACCTTTAATCCGAAGTTTTCAAAATGCTGGGCTTTTTCGTAAAGATGCGCCGCGTTCAATAAGGCTTTTGTCGGGATGCAGCCGCGCAGACCGCACGTTCCGCCGAGCCGCGCGTCTTTTTCCTTTTCAACCAAAGCCACCTTCAAACCCATTTGTCCGGCACGCACCGCCGCGACATAGCCGCCCGGACCCGAACCGATAATTGTTACGTCAAATTGTTCTGCCAATGTATTAACCTCTGTTTATTAAAATTATACCGAATAACAAAAGATGATTATAAGAATTTCGCGCGTTTTCAGCTAGTAGGCAAAAAGAAAAGCGCGCGCACGGCTGATTTCGTATGGCGGCGGCGGATAATTTTCAGGAGACGGGTGACACAAATGTGCTTTCGATGGCGAGCGGATAGCCGGCTTAGGCGGACGCGGCGGTTTAATAAAATCCGCGCGGCACGTTTCTCGTTAGGTATTACTATCCATTTTGCAGATTTATGCTGAAATAATTCGATTAAAGAAGAGTTCGACGAGCGGAAAAAAACAAGACGTTCGCCGCCGCGTTTATTGAAAAGACAATGCCGTGCTGAACTAATCAATCACCATCACCCAACCGTTGACGTAATCGTTATTGCCGAGCGTTTGCGTTCCGTTATTGATGATGCAATAGCCGACTGAATAAGTTCCGGCGGCAGGCGCGGCGGTCACGGTGACGGCGAAAGTCCGGCGCAGCGAATCGGCATCGGCGATTAAATGATTGTTTCCGGCGAATGAATTGATAACGCCGCCGGTTTGCTGGTAGCAGATGCTAACCGAAATACGCGACGTTCCCGAATACGTGCCGAAGACCGCCGAGCCGGAGCCGATTACGCGCTGGCTGCCGTTGACGGTGATTTTTTTGGTCGGTCCGAAGAACGACCAGTTTTGATTGTTCGGGAAAATCTCATCCGTTCCCGCGCCGGAAAAATCAACTATCTGAATAAAATTCGCCGGTGTTATGGTACGGTTCGTCTTTTCGGCAGCGTCAATCCTTTTATCAATTTGCCGGTCGGCAGTCTGAGCGGCTGCGGTTAAAGAGAAAAAAATCAGCCAGCAAATCAGCGGTGTTAAAAAGAACAATTTGTTTTTCATAAATTTCTCCTTGAATAAAAGTCTCTTGTCTGTTTTTTTTTGGTGAGTGCATTATAATCAAAATTTGCCGGATTTCAAAGATTTTCGACTTTTAGAAAGAGTTTAATTAAGAATATATTTTAGCTATGTCAAACGATAAACTTTTCGACTCGCGCGAACACACAAAGGAATTAGCCGCTGCCTTTTTAGAAAAGGGCGACGCGACCGGCTGGTTTGACGCGCTGTATAAAGAAGCGGCGGGCGATAACGAGAAAATTCCGTGGGCTGATTTGGAGCCGAATAAATTTCTGCACCGTTGGGCGGAACAGACGAATTTGCAGGGAAATAACCGAACGGCTTTAGTCGTCGGCTGCGGATTGGGCGACGATGCAAAGTTTCTGCACGATTTGGGCTTTAATGTCACGGCGTTCGACATCTCGGAAACGGCAATCGAATGGGCGCGAAAGCTGCACGCCGACACCGACATCAAATTCGCCGTCGCCGATTTGTTCGACACGCCGAAAGAATGGTATCAAAAATTTGAGTTCGTGCTGGAAGTTTACACGATTCAGCCTCTGCCGCGGGAGATGCGCCCGCAGGTGATTGACGCGATTGCGAATTTCGTTAAATTTCCCGACGGCAAATTAATCGTCGTCACGCGCGGGCGCGAAGACGACGAAGTTCCGAAAGAATTGCCGTGGGCTTTGTCGCGTCAGGATTTATCGAGATTTGCGGCGAACAATTTGCGACAGATTCATTTTGAAGAAATGCTTGGCGACGAAGAAGAACCGATTAAAAGATTTGTCGTTGAATACGAAAAATTTTAGGCGGATTAAATTTTCCAATATTCAAAACTGTTTGTCCGTCAATTTTCAATTCAGGAGATTTCCAATGTCCCTAAAAAATTATTCGTGCGCTGTTGTAACGCGTAAACTTGCGCAAGGTTTGCTGGTCATTCTGTCTTTGTTCGTTTCATTAAATTTCGCCCAAACAATCAATCCCAATCTATATCAAAATATGCGCTGGCGTATGATCGGACCGTTTCGCGCCGGTCGAACCGTCGGCGCGGCGGGAATTCCGAATCAGCCGAACGTATTCTACATCGGCGTGAACAACGGCGGCGTTTGGAAAACAACCGACGCGGGACGAACGTGGCAGCCGATTTTCGACGACCAGCCAACCGGTTCGATCGGTGACATCGCCATCGCGCCGTCGAATCCGAATGTGATTTATGTCGGCAGCGGCGAAGGCTTGCAGCGTCCCGATTTATCAACCGGCGACGGCGTTTACAGATCAAATGACGGCGGAAAAACGTGGCGGCATTTGGGGTTGCGCGACGGTCAGCAAATCGGCTCGATTATCGTTGACCCGAAAGATGAAAATCGCTTGTTTGTCGCCGTTCTCGGTCATCCGTATGGACCGAATAACGAGCGCGGTGTTTATAAATCAACTGACGGCGGCGAGAGTTTTTCGCGCGTTTTGTTCAAAGACGAAGACACCGGCGCGATTCAATTGGAATTCGATCCGAAAGATTCCGATACGATTTACGCTGACCTTTGGGCGGGACGCCAGGGACCCTGGGAAAACGGCGCGTGGCAGGGGAAAAACAGCGGACTTTTCAAATCAACCGACGGCGGGAAAACCTGGAAGCAATTGACGAAAGGCTTGCCGACCATCGAGCAAGGTTTGGGGCGCATCGGCTTCGCCATTTCGCGCACCGAACGCAAACGGATGTATGCGACGGTTGATGCGAAACCGGAATACGCCGGACTGTACGTTTCAAATGACGCCGGCGAGAATTGGGAAAAAATTAATTCTGATCCGAGACTCTGGGGACGCGGCAGCGATTTTGCGGAAGTCAAAGTTCATCCGACGAATCCCGACGTTGTTTTTGTGGCGAATGTCGCTTCATATAAATCAACCGACGGCGGCAAGACTTTTACAGGTTTTAAGGGCGCGCCGGGCGGCGATGATTATCACCGCATCTGGATAAATCCCGAACAGCCGGACATTATTTTAATCGCCAGCGATCAGGGCGCGACTGTTTCGGTCAACGGCGGCGAAACGTGGTCGAGCTGGTATAACCAGCCGACGGCGCAGTTTTATCACGTTATCACCGACAATCAATATCCGTATTGGGTTTACGGCGCACAGCAGGAAAGCGGTTCGGCGGGCGTGGCTTCGCGCGGCGATTACGGGGCGATCACAAGCCGCGATTGGCGCACGGTCGGCGTTGAAGAATACGGCTACGTCGCGCCTGACCCGCTCAACCCGAATTACATCTACGGCGGAAAGTTAACGCGTTTCGACAAGCGCAACGGGCAAGTCCAGAACATTATGCCCGAAGCCGTCCGCACCGGGAAATATCGCTTTTTGCGAACCGCACCGGTGATTTTTTCGCCGGTTGATCCGAAGATTTTATTTTTCGCGGGCAATGTCTTATTTAAAACCACGACCGGCGGGCAAAGTTGGGAGATCATTTCTCCCGATCTTTCGCGCGAAAAATGGGACGTGCCAAACAACGTCGGGATTTACGCGACCAAAGAAATGGAATTGATGCCGCGCCGCGGCGTGATTTACACCGTCGCGCCATCATACAAAGATGTCAAAACGATTTGGGCTGGAACCGATGACGGATTGATTCAGGTCACGCGCGACGGCGGAAAAACCTGGCAGAATGTCACGCCGCCCGCATTAAAATCCTGGGCGAAAGTTTCGCTGATTGATGCTGGCAGGTTTGACGCGAACACGGCATACGCGGCAATCAATACTTTCCGTTTGGACGATTTGCGCCCGCATATTCTGCGGACTCACGACGGCGGAAAAACTTGGAAGGAAATCACGAACGGCTTGCCCGACGGCGGCATCGTCAACGCCGTGCGCGAAGACCCGATTCGTAAAGGGTTGTTGTATTGCGGAACAGAACAGGCGGTTTACGTTTCGTTCAACGACGGCGACAACTGGCAGCCTTTGCGTTTGAATATGCCGGCGACTTCCGTGAGAGATTTGGTCGTTCACAACGATGATTTGGTCATCGGAACGCACGGTCGTTCGTTCTGGATTCTCGACGACATCACGCCGCTCAGACAAATTGACGATTCCGTCAAAAACGCCGACGCGTTTCTGTTCGCGCCGCAAACTGCGATTCGCGTCAAACGCAGCGTTCACACCGACACGCCGTTTCCGCCCGAAGAACCGATGGGACAAAATCCGCCCGACGGCGCGATTATCAATTATTATTTGAAGGAAAAATCGTCAATGCCCGTCGTTTTGGAAATCTACGACTCGGCAAACAAACTCGTTCGCCGTTACGCTTCCGACGACAAGCCTTTGACGGTTGATTTCAGCCGGATCAATCCGCCGGATTATTGGGCGCGTCCGTTTCAGCCGCTCGCCAACGAAGCCGGAATGCAGCGTTTCGTCTGGAATCTCCAATATCCGAATCCGCCGTCAGACCGCTACGATTTGCCGATTTCCGCGATTTACAAAGACACGCCGTTCGTTCCCGAAGGTCTGTCCGTTTTGCCCGGAAATTACACTTTGAAATTAACCGCGAACGGCAAAACTACGACGCAGAAATTAACGGTCAAGATTGATCCGCGCGTAACGACTTCGCCCGCCGGATTGCAGCAGCAATTCACGCTTTCGATGCAGGCTTATGAAGGCATCAAACAAACCGCCGCGATAATCGAAGAAGCGCAAAAGTTACTGGAAAAAGCGAAAGCGGCGAACAACAAGGAACTCGAAACGCAGTTAAATCAATTCTTGAACGGTAAAGGCGGCAACGCGCCTGTTCCGGTGGCGGAATTTTCGTTAAATCGTCTCAACGCGGCGTTTTCGTCAATGCTCGAACTTTTGCAGGACGCAGATGTCGCGCCGAGTTCGCAAGCCGCGACGACCGCCAAAGATTTGCAAACGGCGTTAATAAATTCACTAAAAATGTGGAACGAAATTAAGGGAAAATCTGCAAAGTAAAATTTAAATTTCCTTCTACTAATCAGCCGCCGACCGTCGCGTTATAAGTCGGCGACCATTTGCCGACGCGTTTGAATTTTCTGAGGAAGATGGCGCGGAGTTCGATTTTTTCCGCTTTGCCCGTTTCGATTGGGATTTCGAGAATCGTGTCCGCCTCGCCCGAATTCATCAAAGGCTGCCAGACGCTTGCGCCCGCGATGCGCCATTGATATTCGATGCCGTCCATTCCTTCCTTTTTCGCGTTCGTATAAATTTTCAAGCCCTCGATCTGCTTGATGTTCACGTTCGGAAACATCTCGTCTTCGTTACGCGCCGTAGATGCTTTGCCGTTCATTTTCAGAATGTCGCCCATATTATCCGTCCACGTAAACAGCCCTTTCATATAGCGGCGCAAATCGCGGATTTCCGTTTCCATTCCGACAAAATCGCCTTCGGGCAGCGTCAGCAGGTGATATTTCGGCAGCGCGGGCATCGGGTCTGCGCCTTTTTCGCCGGTCTGAATCGTCTGAAATCCGGTTTCCTGCGCTTTGAGCGCGGCGCGATTCAGTTTCAGATTTTCGTCATACGCCAGATACATTTCGGCAATCTGTTTGAGCCGGTCTTTATGAACCTTTTCCATCTTCAAAGTCAGATCAACCTCATCAATATTAGTGAAAATCGCCGTAAACATATCGTGTTTTTCCGCGTTCGTCTGCGGATACCAATCAGAATTTTCCTGCATAATTTATGTTTTCTCCTTGGATATATAAAGTTTCAGCCAATTATTTGAAAGTTTTTCACGTTTCCCTAAAAGTTTTTCGCGTTTCCCTAAAAATATTCACTGACATATTAAAAGTATTTGCCGATATATTAAAAAGTTTCGCCGAATATTTTTAAGTATTTGCCGGGAACTTAAAAGTATTTACAGAATACTTTTAAGTTCCCGGCGAAAATTTACTCTGCCAATCGCTATTTTTAACTGTTGACTGACATCAATTGAATTTTTAAGGATTACTAATTGTGCCGCGAACTTCCTCAACTTCCAAAAGATATTGAAAAGAAGTAAATGTTCTGACCGAATTACTGGCGACCGTCACGCCGATAGTATGATTTCCGGGAAGAAGATATAAGGCATAGCCGATGATGTTCGCCTGTCCGTAATTAAAACTGGCGTTGGAAACGGGAAAGGCAATCGCACTGATGATTCCCGGATTGCCGTAGGTCGGAATTCCGTCAACGGTAATAAAAAGCTGCCCGTTGATGCCGTTGCTGGTCGCCGGTCTTTCAAAGGTTTCCATATAAGTTATCTTTAACGCGGTATCGGCAAAAGCTTTGTTAATGGTCACGGTTCTTCCGGCAATGACTTGTCCGGTGGTGTAAGTTATCGCCGTTGCCGGTCTGCCGGTCAACACGACTCTGTTGCCGCCGGAAAGTTCATCCGAACCGTCGTTAACGGCTGACACTTTGTCACCGTCGAAAGTCGCGTTCAAAGTCTTTATCGAATACGGCGAATTGTTAACTAACTGGCGAGTAGGCAAGGTTATATATTCCGCTTCGGATGATTTTCTGACCGCTATTTCCAGATACCGCGCCGCCGCGCCGTCAAAAATGTTCGCCGCCAAATTCAAATCAACCTTAAAAACGCCGTTCGCAACCTTTACCGCGTCGTTATTTATAACCTGAAGCGGTTTGCCGTTCGTCTCGGAATTGAAAAGCCTGAATTCCATCTGATACGTGCCGTTCGCCGCCGCTGTGCCGTCGGTTAAACTGCCCTGATAAGTAAAAACTTTGGCTTGCTGTGCTGTAGCCGAAACCGCGCACGTCAGAGCGATGGCGAGAATTAAGCTAAAACTACGAAGTGCTTGTGATTTAATAAGCATAAATTTTCTCCTTTGTTTTATTAATCGCAACGCCCGTGCGAAATCCGGTTTAAATAAAATTGTGGATGGTTAAGTTGAACATATCTTAACCAAAATACTTAAATGTTGGCAATCTATTTGAAACATAAATCGAAAAATCACTCATCGGAAAAAAAGATTTTAGCGGCTGGCTGTGCTTTTTCTCCACGATTCATGGCAAAATGTTTTTATAAAATTATGACGGAAGCAACCAGACAAGACAAACAAATTCGCATTGAAACCGATTCGATGGGCGAAATCCAGGTCGAAGCGGATAAATATTGGGGCGCGCAGACGGAAAGAAGTCTGCATCATTTCGACATCGGTTTCGATGTAATGCCGCGCGAGATGATTCGCGCACTCGGCATTCTGAAAAAAGCGGCGGCGATTGTTAATCATCAACTCAAATCGGACAAGATGACGTTGGAGAAAACCGATTTGATTGTGCGGGCGGCGAACGAAGTTATCGCGGGCGATTTGGACGCGCATTTTCCGCTTCGGGTCTGGCAGACAGGTTCGGGAACGCAGACGAATATGAACGCCAACGAAGTCATTTCCAACCGCGCTATCGAAATTGCGGGCGGCGAAATGGGAAGCAAGAAACCCGTTCATCCGAACGACGATGTGAATATGTCGCAGTCGTCGAACGACACTTTTCCGACGGCGATGTATATTGCAGCCGCCGAAACCTTGAGCAATTTGATTCCGACGGTCGAACGGGTTTACGACGCAATCGCCGCCAAAGCCTACGCCTTTTCGGATGTCGTAAAAATCGGGCGAACGCATCTTCAGGACGCAACGCCGCTGACGGTCGGGCAGGAATTTGGCGGCTGGGCAAACTTGGTTCAGCGCGATGTCGAAAGATTGAAAATGGTTCTCGACGGCTTGTTCGATTTGGCAATCGGCGGAACCGCCGTCGGCACCGGATTAAACTCGCATCCCGAATTTGCGAGTCGCGCCGCCGCGCAAATCGCGGAATTAACCGGCTTGCCGTTTCGCGCTCATCCGAATAAATTCGCTGCTCTCTCAGCACACGACGAAATCGTTTTCGCTTCGGGCGCACTCAAAACTCTCGCTTGCAGTTTGATGAAAATCGCTAACGATATTCGCTGGCTCGCGTCGGGTCCGCGCTGCGGCATCGGCGAAATTTCCTTGCCGGAAAACGAGCCGGGCAGTTCGATTATGCCCGGAAAAGTCAATCCGACTCAATCCGAAGCGATGACGATGGTCGCCGCGCAGGTTTTGGGCAACGACGCGGCAATCGGTTTCGCCGGTTCGCAGGGGAATTTTGAACTCAATGTTTTCAAACCCGTGATGATTCACAATTTTCTGCATTCGGTTCGATTATTAAACGATGCGTGCCGGGGATTTGTCGAATTCTGTATTTCGGGAATCGAACTTAATCGTCCGCAGATTGATAAATATTTGCAGGATTCGCTGATGCTTGTCACGGCTTTGAATCAATATGTCGGTTACGACAACGCCGCGAAAATTGCCAAGAACGCGCACAAAAAGGGAAGTTCATTGAAAGAATCGGCGATTGAACTGGGACTTTTAACCGGCGAGCAATTTGACGAATACGTTAAGCCGGAAGAAATGACGCACCCGTAGAAAAGGATAAGGGATGAAGGATGAACAAGACAGACGGTTTGTTCATCCTTCATTTTCTCTCTCACATCACAATTTCGATTTCATCGAATCCCGGACGCAGAAAATCTCTGGCGTTCGGGAATTTTTCTTCGCACATTCGCCGCAGGTTTTCGAGCAGTTGGATTGACGGTCTTATTTCGCGTTTGTTTTCGTCGGTCAGCAGAACGCTCCACGCGACGATTGAGCGGTCAATGGCGATGAGCGCGATCTTAATTGAACCGTCACCGTCGTCATGGAAAGCATCAACGTCCGCGTCTTCCTCGTAATCGGCTTCGGCGTATAATGCGCGGTTGATTTTCGCCGCGATGAAAAAATGATACCAGCCGATTATTTGCAGCATTTCAAGCTGCGTTTGATCGTTCGTTCCGCCGGATAAATCCTGCGCCTGAAGAAAAACGCTCGCTTGTTTGGTATATTTTTCGGCGAGCTTCATCAATTCCTGCTGTTCGACCGAACGGCGTTTTTGTTCGATAATTTTACCGGCTTCTTCGAGGTCGAGCGTATCAATATCAATGCCGCGTTCGGCTGCGGCTTCGCGCAGCATTTCTTTAGTCTCAATGAAAATGTTTTGCAGATTGCGCCAGTAGGCTTGCTGTGCGGCGTCGTGTTCGTCGTTCGCGCGTTCCTGTTCCATCGCGTAAACACGGCATCGCGCCGTCATCGAACATCGCTCGCACCAGCGGTCGCAGTAATTGAAAATGCCGGGAACGAAATTATTTTCCTGCTCAAACATAAATCGAAAAAATTATCTAAAGTCTGTTTCGGTCAATCTCGGCTTGTTTTGAGAGAGAACTGAAACAGACTTTAGATAATTACAGTTTGAATAGAAGTGATTTTTCGGAAAAATCCGGGAGTGAGAAAGAAAAAGACGAGTAATCTCGTCTTAATTCTTTTCGTTAATCGCCGATAATCACGGTCGGTTCGCCTTTAGCGATTTTATTCGGCGGTCCGATGGCTTCAGTAATCGTGTCGCCCATTCGGGCAGCGGGCATATTGGCAATAATTACCGTTTTTGAAGGCGTGGTGACTACGCCCGGACCGTGCGGCGGAATCGGCGAAGGCGTGGCGCAAACGTGAATATCAGTTCCCGAAGCCGAAATCATACTCGACATCGAAGCCAAAAGTGTCGCTTTCAGTGTTTGTTCGGTGGCAAGCAAACCCGGCGCAGCGGGCGTTGTTCCGGCGGCTTTAGTGGCGTTTTCCGCTATTGTGATTGCTTTCGTCGCGGCTTCATTGCCGGCTTGGATCGCGGCGGCGGCACCACCGCCGATTCCGCGCCACGCCGGTAATTTTCCGATAATAACGGTAATCGCAGTCGGTCCGCCGGTTAAAACAGGCGGCAATGGATGAACAACTGCATCAGTGATTCTGGCGGCTGGTCCTTTCGGCATAAAACATTTAACTCCTTTACTTCAAAAATTTTACGGCATCGCGGCGGCAGGCTGTTCGCTCGGCGACGGTTCATTATTCGATTGTTCGTTTGTCGCCGGCTGATCGCCCGACGGCGGTTGCTTGACGGTTCCTTCTTCAACGGTCTTAACGCCTTCTATATCTTCTTCAACCTTTTTACCTTCGCCGTCGAGGACACGCGAAGCGACGGGAAATTTATCGTCTTTGTCGTTCGGTTTGAAGAAAGCGTCGAGCCGGTCTTTTTCCGCTTTTTCCTTTTCGCGCTGCTCGCGGCGCGCTTTGGCTTCGGGGCTTTCGTCGGTCGTGGCTTTTCCTATATCATCCAAATCCTTCTCACTTCTCTGCTTTTTGTCGTCCGCTAGTACCTTCTTAACGGCGTCGGCGCGGTTGCTGTAATCGCTCGCCTGATCAACAAAATTTTTCGCCGATTCAAAAACACCGTTGAGTGCCGAAACGACTTTGGCGATTTGCGGCGAAACGGTTTCAAATACTTTTTCAACGACCAGATTCCACATCGGGAAAAACGTATTTTTGAACATCAAACTCGTCAGCCACGGAAGACGACCCAGCAAAACTTCCATCGTTTGCGCTCGATTTTCTTCCGCTTTCAAGCGCGACGCTTCCATCTGTCCGGCAAGTTCGCCGATTGTGATTTGGATAATCGGATCAACGTAGTGAATCAATTTCTCCTCTATAATATGAGCGATGAACTGCTGCGCGTCGAGATTTTTGCCGCCTGGCATTGGCATTGTAAAATTTTCGCCGCCCGGCAAAAGTCCGCCTGCCAGATCGCCCATAATAGATACGATTTTTTTCGACAGATGACGGCGACCGGCTTCGATTAAATACTGCGATTCAATTTTGCCCGACGCACCACTCGCCATAATGCGGGCGAAAACTTCTTCGAGCAAACCGAGGTTGGCATCGTTTATTTTCCCCATCACTTTTTTGACGAAATCCGGGATGCCGTGAATGTCCTGCATCGCCGTGTCCATTCCTTCAATCAAACAAGTCGAAGCCGACGGTTTGGCATCGGGCAGCGTTTCAGCCGGACCTTTCAATGAACCAAAAATTTGTTTCAGAGCCGCCGTTCCGGGCGTTTTCTTCGGCTCGCTGTTCATTCCCAAAAAGTCGTAAACTTTGTCAACTTTTTCGCCGATGTCTTTTTTAACGTCGTCGACTTTTTTCTTCGCCTCGTCAATTTTCTCCGTCACCGGCTTGAGCAATCCGCTGTCGCTGCCGCCATTCGTCGGCGGTTTGAATTTTTGCGATTCGGGTTGGGTAAACCAAATCGGATAAGTATAGGCGAAATCCTTGTAGTTTTTTTTAATCGCGTCAATAGTTAAAGCGTGTGCGCCTTCTTCGATTGAAAGTTCGTGCGTCACGCGCAGATTCAAATAAGCTGCGAGATACAAATCGAACATTTTGAAACCGAAACGCTGAACGGTCGCCATAATATTGCCCACGCCGGGAACATTGGCAATTGCGCCCGCCGCCGCGTCGAGCGGATTTCCTTCGGGCGGTTTGATGTAAAAATCGTTGAGCGACTGGCAGAAAGCCACGTAAGTCGCGCGTGTTTCATGCAGTTTTTTTCCGGCTGCATGAATTTCCGGGTAAAGAATTGCGGGTTTGTTGATCGTTTCGATGACCGACGTTATATCGTCTAAAAAAGTGTCGAGCTGAGTCGGATCGGGCGGCGACGCGCTTGATCCGCCGCCGAAAGCATTTGCCGCTAAATCAGCCACTGCGCCAATCGCGCCGCGATTTTCCGTTGCTTCCTTTAAAATAATTCGGGTCGAAGAAACAAAGCCGAACAGCGCGATTGATTCGCGTTCAAGCGCGTCGCGGAACATAATCGCGTGACCTTCGGGCGATTCTGTTTTATTCTCAATCTCGGCGTAAGAGTTATGCGGGAATTTCTTGCCCGTGTCGGGATGAACTTTGCCGAAATGAATAAATTCAATCGTGATACCGCCGTCGAGCGGATTCGGATTATCGTCCTGTCCGGCGTATGAAGTTCCGACAAAACCGGATTCACCTTCTTCGGGGCGCGAAAGAATCTCCTTTAAGTAAAATTTTGGTTCACCTTTTGCCTGCGAAGTTTCGTTTCCGGCGGTCAGGGCGTCAAGTTTACTGGTTGCATCGTCTAAGAATCCCATAATTCAATCCTCTATTTGGCTAATTGCTGCAATTTGGCTTTCGTCGCCGCGTCCGGTTCGCCGCTCGCGTTCAATTTGTTATCGGCTTGAAATTTTTTCAACGCCGCTTTAGTTTTCTCGCCGAGTTTGCCGTTTTCGCCGCCGCAGTTGTAGCCGAGATTGTTCAGTCGCTGCTGCACGCCGCTGATCTGATCGAGCGGGTCAAGATTGCCGAGCCGAAGCGAGTGGATTTCCTTGCCGCCTTTGAAAATCAGTTTTCCGCTTTTCGCGTCGCCCGGAATAAAATGTTCGAGCTTGCCGTCGCCGTCAGTTTTACCGTTTGTCTGCTTGCCGTCAACGTCGAAAATATAATCTTCGTTAGCACGCGGTTTTCCAAGCGCGAACATCTGCATTTTTATTTTCGACGGCTCGCCTTTGCGCCGAAAAACGTGCTGGGCTTCCGTGCCTTTGGAAACCTTTTTTATTTCGCGTTCGGGAATAAAAATGTCGTCTGTTTCATATAAAACATTCGGGTCTTTGCGCTTGGCACGCAGTCCGGCGTTTTCGGGATGTTCCCAAATCGTCTTCCAAAAGAAACCTTTCTTTTTCGCTAAACTGGATGTCGTTTCACCCATTCCTACTTTTCTCTTTGGCATAATTTTAAGTGATTTGTTGAAAAAGATTTTAACTTGCGATTCATAACTCTTCTAAGCGTCTTCCCAGGCGTTTTTGTCCAGATTCGGGAATGTAACTTCACAGTTCCCAGGTTCGATTCCTTTAACTTCCGCTTCGCCTTTTTCGTCGAGCGTGCCCGAGGCAGTTCGACCGTCGGAGGTTTTAACTTTATATGCTTCGCCCGGAACCGGCTTTCCGGCTTCATCAATTAATTTCAGTTTGATCCACGATGTTTTAGTCGGATCGCCTTCTTTATGCGTCTTTTCCTTTCTGGCTGCCGAGCGTTTTTCGAGCGCGATTTTCGTTCCCGGTTGCGCGTCGTCTGCGTCGTCGGCAATTGCCGGTTCAAGCGGCGCGACAAGCGGAGTCGCGCTTCCCGAACCTGCTGCGCCGCCGGAGTTTATCAAGACCATCGTGCCGTTAATCTGTACGCCGCCGGCGTTGATATTGACGAAATTGCCGCCGACCTTCAATGTTAACTGCGTCATCGCTTCGATAACGATGTTCATTCCTTTTACATAAAGATTACCGCTGACTTCTTCGCTTTTGTTGCCGCCGACTTCTTTGCCGACGTTGCCGGTAACTTTTGAAGACTGCGAACCGGTAATTTTTACGGCTTCTTTGCCTTTAACTTCGATGTGCCGGTCGCGCTCGATTTTCTCAATCTGATCGCGCTTGACGATTAAATGTGTGTCGCGGTCAATTTTTTCGCGACGGTCGCGTTTGACGACTAAGTGCTGGTCGTTGCCCGTCCATTCGCGGCGGTCGTTTTTGATGCGAATATCTAAATCCTTCTCGCCGTGAATGAAAATCTGCTCGGAACTTTTTTTATCTTCAAAACGAAGTTCATTAAATCCGCCGCCGCCTTTTGACGAATCGGATTTAATCGTCATTTTCGTTTTTTCGTCGGGCAGTTTGTAGGGCGGCATCGCTGCCGGATTGTAAACACAGCCGCGAATAATAGGCTGATCCGGGTCGCCTTCGAGGAATTCGATGAGAACTTCCATTCCGATGCGCGGAATAAACATCATTCCCCATTGATTGCCCGCCCAAGCCTGCGCGACGCGAATCCAGCACGAACTGTCAGCATCGGTTTGACCTTCGCGGTCCCAATGAAACTGGACTTTGACGCGCCCGTATTCATCGGTAAAAATTTCTTCGCCCGCCGGACCGACGACAAACGCGGTCTGACTGCCTTGAATAACCGGTTTCGGAGTTTTCCGAACGGGACGGAACGGCGGTGCGCCCGCGCCGTGCGCGATGCACGAAAAACTATTTGAATACGGCTGTTCGATTTCGTCGTCCGTCACATACGTCGGATTTTGCTCGGCTTCGTGAGTAACGGACGTAACAATGTATTGACCGTTTTGCGCGGCAGTCGGGTGATTGAAAAATTTGAAGCGGTGTCCGGCGGTCATTGCGCTGCAATCGGCGGTTCCGGTAATCACCCGGTATCTCGAATCGAGTGCCTGCATCGCAATTTCGGCTTTTTTGGTTTTGTCGTCGAAAACATTTCTTACGTCGGCGCGTTTGCCGCCGGCGCGATCAATATCGTCAAATTTTCTCGCGTAACCGGCGGGAAAATCGTACAACTTCCATTTTGTCGTTATCTCCGACCTTAAATAACGTCGGCTGAGTCGCATCGAGCTTATTGGACGGAACTTGAAAATTGAAATCCCAAAACGTAACTTTGCCCGATTGAAGATGATGATCGTTCTGCCATTTCCTGATTGATGAAATAAAATCTTCACCTTCGGTTACTTTCAGGGCAAAAGAAATATCGCTTTTCACCGGACAGTTCGGATGCGACTGCGGCGTGTCACCGATAATCAATTTGTTTTTGCCGCCTTCGTGTTCAAAAAAGTAATAAATGCCCTCTTCTTCCATTAGCCGCGAAGCGAAGTCAAAGTCCGATTCACGATATTGAACACAGTAATTTCGCGGTTTATAAGTCCCTTGTGTTTCGTGCGACACGTTAAAATCGGCGAAAACATCCTTTAGAATATCGGGAACGCTTTTGTGCTGGAAAATTCGACTTTGCGTGATTTGCGTTAAAATCCAGACGTTCGGGACAATCGTCATATAGTAATAGGAAAATCGAACGTCGCGGTGTCCCTGCGAAAAATGACTGACAATACCGCTCAACGTGCGTGTCGTTTTGTCGCGCTGGTAAATATCAATCGAAACTTCCTGACCGAGCAGTTTTTTAACGTCAACGACCGTCGCCTCGTAACCCGGCACGTCTTCTTCGTGCAGCAATTCGACTTCAAACGAAAAGAGCGAAGAAATTTCTTCGGTCGCCGTCAAACGGTTCAGCAGTAAGAAATCTTCTCCCAAAGGAGTAGTAATTTTTAACAGTCTGTTTTCTTGGGTAGTATCGGTCATATTTTATGCAATGTTGCCGGGCAAAACATTCTTACTTGTTGCATCTTTTTTTAGACAGGAAAAATCGAAGAATTTTGCGTCATTTGAAAAATAAATTTTGTCCGGCGACGCTTGAAGTATTTCGGAACAGACGACAGATAAGATTAATAATGAATCATTATCTGTCGTCTGTTCCGAATCTTAAAAGGCGGGAACGAATTTCGTTTTAGCCAAAATCGTAAACAAATTTCCCGTCGTCGCCGACTTTGACGTGAACGTTTTTAATGCCTTCGCCGCTCGCCATTCTCGACAAAACTTCGCCCGACATTTCCGGCAAAAGCGTTCCGGTCAAAATGTTATAAACATTTCGTCGCGCCCGAATCAACATCGGTACAGCGACTGGCGACTGTATCAATGACGGAATCGTCATAGGAAAATTGCGCTCCGTGATTGTCCGAAATGCGATTTTTAATTTTTCCGAGCTGTAATCTGATAATTAAGCGCAGAATATCGTCGGAAATCGGATAAAACGGAACCGTCACCATTCGACCTAAAAGCGCGGGTTTGAATGCTTTAACGAGTTCCGGGCGAATCGCTTCAACCAATCCTTCCGGGTCGGGTTTCGTGTCCGGGTCGGCGCAGAGTTTCATAATCGTGTCGGTGCCGACGTTTGATGTCAGCAGAATCACGCAATTTTTGAAATCAATTTCGCGTCCTTCGCCGTCTTCCAAAACGCCTTTGTCGAAAACCTGAAAGAATAATTCCATCACGTCGGGATGCGCTTTTTCGACTTCATCGAGCAGCACGACCGAATACGGTTTGCGGCGAACGGCTTCGGTCAAAACGCCGCCTTCGCCGTAACCGACATAGCCCGGAGGCGAACCTTTAAGGCTGAAACCGTATGCGCTTCCTGATATTCGCTCATATTTATCGAAATCAGATTGCGTTCGCCGCCGTAAAGCGAATCGGCTAAAGCCAGAGCCGTTTCGGTTTTACCGACACCCGAAGTTCCGACCAACAGAAAAACGCCAATCGGACGTTTCGGATCGGTCAAACCGGCGCGCGCCGTTCGGATTCTTTGCGAAATCGCTTCGAGCGCGTGGCTTTGTCCCAAAACTCTTTCGCCGAGCGTCGTGTGCAATTCCAAAACCGCGTTGATTTCGTCGGCGACCATTTTGCCGATGGGAATTCCCGTCCAGCCGGAAATAACTTCGGCGACCGATTGCCCGTTGACGACCGGCTGCATCAAAGGATTTTCGCCCTGAACTTGTTTTAATTCAGCGGTTAGTTTTTTCAATTCTTCTTTCGCCGCCTGCAGATCGAGCGGCTGCGCTGTTTCCGGCGCGGGCGCGGCGGCTGTTGCTGAAGCTTCGCCCGATTACCGCTGAATCAGTTTCAGCAGTTGCGGCGGCAGTTTTCACCGACTCATTCTTCGCACGGATGCGAATCTGAAATCGCGTCAGTTGATGGCTGACCGTTGCCGTTCATTTTCTCCGCTAATTTGCCGTCAAGCCGCGACATTTCGAGTTTTGTACGAAGCGTTTTGATTTGGTCGGTCAAATCTTTTTCCTTTGTCCATTGCTCGTTCAATACGTGCGAGTTTTGCTTCGGTTTCGCTGCGTTTTTTCTTGCAGATCTTCAAGCCGCTCGTCGTGTGCCGCGCCAGTTACCAGTTCGCGTTCGAGCGAATCAATTTCCGTCGTCAGATTTTGAATGCGGCGTGTCGCGTCTTCGATTCCGGCAGGTGTTGCGCCTTGTCCGATAGCGACTTTCGCGCAAGCCGTGTCGAGAACCGAAACGGATTTATCGGGAAGCTGCCGACCGGTAATATAACGATGCGAAAGTTTGACGCATTCGACAATCGCTTCGTCCAAAATGCGGACGTTGTGATGTTCTTCCATTTTGTCGGCGATGCCGCGCATCATCGCAATCGCTTTTTCTTCGTCGGGTTCTTCGACTTTGACGACCTGAAAACGTCTGGCGAAAGCCGCGTCTTTTTCAAAATATTTTTTGTATTCCGCCCAGGTCGTCGCCGCAATCGTGCGCAGTTCGCCGCGAGCCAGCGCCGGTTTCAGAAGATTCGCCGCGTCGTTTTGTCCGGCTGCGCCGCCCGCGCCGATCATTGTGTGCGCTTCGTCAATAAACATAATAATCGGCTGCGGCGAAGATTTTACTTCATCAATCACCGATTTCAGACGATTTTCAAATTCGCCTTTAACGCCCGCGCCGGCTTGCAGTAAACCCAAATCGAAGCGTTCGGACCGCGACATTTCTCAGCGGTTCGGGAACATCGCCTTCGTGAATGCGCAGCGCGAAACCTTCGACGACCGCCGTTTTTCCAACGCCCGCTTCGCCCGTTAAAATCGGATTGTTTTGGCGACGACGCGTTAAAATATCAACGATCTGGCGAATCTCAAAATCGCGTCCGAGAATCGGATCAATTTTTCCCGCCGCCGCTTTCGCCGTTAAATCTTCGGTGTATTGATCGAGAGCTTTTGTTTTGCCGGGAACGCCGGTCGCAACCGGCGCTCCGTTGGAAGTTCCGCCAGATTCGCCGAGCGAAACGGCATCACGCGCTTCTGACGAATCTGCCGTTATGTCGGCAAATCTTTTTGCAGCGATTCGACGCGAAATATGACTGAATTCTCTTGAAATATCGCGGGCGAGCCGCGCCGTTGCCATCATTTGAAAGCAACGCTAAAAGCAGATGTCCTGAACGAACTCGCGCCGCGCCGTAATCAACCGAAGCCAGCAGCCAGGCATTCTGAAACCAATCCGGCAAGTCGGTCGGAAATCCGGGCGTGCGCGAATTTCCGGTTTTCAAACGGTCGAGCGCGATCGAAACATCTTTTGTCAAACGGTCAACATTGACTTCATAATGACGACAGATTTTTTGCAAATCAGTGTCGTCCTCATTCAGCAATTTCGCTAAAATATGTTCGATTTCAACATCATAATTCGTGCGCGAAAGACATAATCCGGCGGCGCCTTCGAGTGCACCTCGACAAGTATCGTTTAACCTTCCGACCAGCGATTTTAAATTTACGTTCATTAATTTTTCTCCTTTTTAAGATTGAAGCGGTTTTGTTATAAAATTTGCAAAATAACTTGTTCATCATCTTTTTTAAACGGTTTCGTTTTTAAAAATGATGTCCAACCGAGCATCGGGCGGCGTTTGGCGCGAGTCGTTAAAATCGTGCCGGGAACTTGTTTTGCCTTTAAAACAAGCTGCACGTCAAAATCAAATTCCAAACCGACCATAAAACGAATGATTGATTTTAACGATTTATGGGCTGTCGCCGTTCGGCAGGAAATCCTGAAATTCTTTGAAACGACATCGCGCCCAAACGAACGCGAAACTTCGATTGTTGTTCCCAAATGCGTGTTCCGATAATCGCACTCGTGCCAAGCGAACTGTTTGCCTGACCGAGCGTGCGTAATGCTTTCCGCGTCTAATTCCAACCATTGACCGAAAAACTGCTCGATTTTTGCCTTGACGCCGAAATAATCGCTCAAAATGTTCGCCAACGCAATGGCTGAATGCGGTTTTTGAGCAATCAAGCCGCTGTATGGCAAAAGCGATTCGTCAGGCAAATCCATTCTGCCGCGCAAACCGCGCGTGCCGAGTCCGGCAAAATCAAAAAGAAAATTCGGTAAAATCATCTTTGCCGCGTTCATATCCGACCGGAAAACGATATTTTTCCCAGGCGCGAAAAAACATCGAAACGGCGCGATGCGTGAAAATGTCCATAAAAGACCACATCGCCGTGTCACTGTAACGACTGCGTTCCATCGCCAGTTCGGTGTAATGCGTCGGCATCACGCCGCTGACGCCGATCATTCCCATAAAATTGACGAACATTTCAAGTCTCTGTTCATCAGATTTTTCGTCGATCGGTAATTCCTTGTAATTCGTGAATTTCGCTGGCGGGAAAATCAAGTGACGAGGCGTGAACGGAAGCGCACGACTTCCGACGTTGTTGAAGCCTCGCGTCCGACGGCCGGCGTTCGGGAAATATTTTTTCGAGAAGCCGACGGCTTGAAAAAATTCAAACCGATACGGTTCGTCGAAAAGTTCTTGATTGAGAGGTTTTTTCTCCATTCATAAATTCGAAATTGCAGTTTTAGAATTGGGAAATTAAAAGATTCGTTTCTGTTTGTTTACGATTGCTGCAGAAAGATTATAAACAGAACCTGTTCGCCGGTGCGCGGCGGAAATCGTTTGACGATTTCTTCGCGCTGTTCGGTTCGCAAAACCAGCTGATTAAAAGAATTCAGCGAAGCGTAAAGCCCGAAAAATCTTTCCAAAACGCTGGCAAAAAGAAACATTCCGCTGCCGACAAATTGTTCTTCGTCAAAAGTCAAAGTTGTTTCCAGTCCGCGCACGAAACCCGCGCCGATATGTCCGCCGATTTGCCGGACGACTTTGCGGCTCGAAATATCGGTAATTCCCAAAATTTGTTTGCGCGTCACGCTTGAATCGTCAAAATTATAAAGCTGCAAAATTTCCTGCAACGCTTCGGGCGTGCCGTTTTCACTTTCGACCAGCGATAAATAATTTAAATTCAGATGCGAAATCAACCGCCATTGCAAAGACTCGTCGCTGCGGCGGACGAATCGTTTCCGTCGGTTTGGTCAGACAATGAACGCGCGATAAAAGCGCGGTTCCTTCGACTTCAAAATCGCCTTCGCGTCCGCCGAATGGAAGTTTCGCCGGCAAATCACGATTCGTGCAGGTTGTTTTAACGCTGATAACTTCGGCGGCAGGAACGCGCGGATTGAAATTCATATCAACCATCGACATATACATTTCCGTTCCTTCATCTTCCGGTCGCTGCGACGGACGGCGGTTCGCATACCAGAAAGCCTTTTCCATTTGCTCGCCGTAAGCGTGTTTCAGCGAATAAAACGGCGAAAATTCTCTGCGTCGTGTTTGTGCGCGGATCGGTCGTGATAACTTCGTCAATCGAATAAACTTCGGTCGTTGTCTGCCGGTGAACGTCGGGAACGACGTGATATTCGTATTTTTGCTGCGAAAGATAAATCGGATCAGCCATCCGCGAAAAAAGATTGACAATCGGCGTGCAGCCCATCCGAAAAGTTTCCGCCGTAATCGGAGCGCGCGGCGGCGTGACATCTTTCAAATGAATCAAAATGTCGAAATGACTGCCGAATTTTTTGGCAATCTGCCTGATCAAGTCCGTAAACGTCGAAAAACAAAAATTTATACGGAAATGAAAAATATTCGGTCAGCAGACGATAACCTGAAAAAGAGCGTTTCGTAAAAGGCAGAATTCCTTCGTCTTCTCCAAAACCGACTTGTCTGATATTACTCGGCGGGCAAAATTACCGGATCGGGCAGTTTAAGCTGTAAATTGGTGAAAGTCATCATCGTTTTGTTGCCAAGCGGCGTTTCTCTCGGACGAAATTCGACCGCCGAAGCCTGATTGAAAATCATTTCGTAAAGCGGAAAAACCAGTTGCGGATCGCCATTCAGATAAAAACGCAGAAATTCCGGCGGTTCGCCCGTGTCGCCCATCTTATATTCGTCAGATTTGACATCGCCGTAACAACGCATACTCAGACGAATATAGCTTTCGGCAATATTTGCCGCGCGCATCTTTCGGTGCATTCGATTCGAGCGCGGCAGATTCGAATTCAATCGGCACAAGTTGGACGTCGTAAGCTGTTCTGAAAACGGCACGGCGTTCCGTCAACCGGACGCGAATAAAGTCTGCGCTTCGCGCGGCAATTTTTGAACTGCCGTTAATTTATCGTTCG
Organism: Pyrinomonadaceae bacterium; assembly: GCA_963761145.1. Taxonomy (GTDB): domain Bacteria; phylum Acidobacteriota; class Blastocatellia; order Pyrinomonadales; family Pyrinomonadaceae. Next base: position 381,565 of record CAVXFU010000007.1, on the reverse strand, counting down.
GTGTGCCGAAGGAAAACTGCGCGATTGCCATCGAAGGAATCGGCGAGAGATAATGCGGGTAAAGAACATTGATGAAAAGATTCGGTAATTTCGGGAAGCTCGTCATCGAGTTTCAAACGATGACGCGACCGCTCAGAAAAGCGAATGCCTCAATCATTCGCTCGACGTGCGGGTCTTCGACTTTTTCTTCGTCAAGCAGCAAACGCGCCGCAATTTTCGGATATTTGCGGGCAAACTCCGCACCCATCCGCCGCAAGAAAATCAGTTCTCGTTCGTAATATCCTAAAAGTTCGTCACGCATTTTTGGTTAAAATTATAACTGTTTGAGAGAGTTGATTATAAATCAATTCGCCAAATAAAAAAAGCGGCTGACCAAGAGCCGCATCTAACGATTTAAATTTCGGAAAAATATTCCGGTAAATTATTTCTCTTTGACGGCAAATTCGCCGCTTCCAAGTTGTAAAACAGTGTCGAAAACAATCGGTTCCGGCGTCGGGTCAATATCAAGTCGGGCTTCGATTCGAAATCTCAAAACCCTGTCTAATATTGTTGATCGGTTCAAGCGTAACTTTTAAATCTATAAATCGCGGCTCGAAATTTTTAATTGCCGTTTCCATTGCCTGCGTCAGACGTTTTTGTTCAATATGACTTTTTGCGCTGACACCGGTAAAATCCGGCAAACCGAAAAAAACCACCGATTTAAGAGCTTCTTCGAGATTTTCGTCAACTTCTTCCGGGTAACAGCGAGTATTTAAAAGCCACTCAAGATCGCGCCGCACCGAAAGTTTTAATTCACGCAGCGATTTAGAGCGCGATTTTGGAGCTTCTTTCGATTCTTTCGGTTCAAAATCCAGCAGCCGATCAAGCACAGACGGCGTTATGCGGATCTCATTATCGGTTCGTGCCATTGAATTAATAAACCACAAAATACACTTGAGAATACAAAGCAGATTGAAGATTTGTATTCAGAAAAATTATGCAAAAAAATTGTCTGTCGCTCTTTTGAAACGACAGACAATTGATTTTCAGAATCAATTAGAACTAAGCACCTTCGCCTTGAACTTTCTTGATGTCATAGCTGACGGTGTTGGTCAATGAAACCGTACCATCGGCTTTCTGTTGGAAATACTCGTGCGTAATTTTCGTAAAGTTGAAGGAAATTGATTCCATCGGTTTTACGCCGCTTCCGTTGCTGCCGCCCGTTTGGAACGAAGAAATAACCAAATCGCCGAACGTAACTTTGTAATAAGTATAAGGTGTTCCGTCGCCGCCGGTTACGCGACAGCTCAGCATTGCCTGCGGAATATGGTTGCCTTTACAGGTTGCCAAGAAAAGCTGAACGCTCGCCTTACCGTTTACGACAACGAAGTGGAAATCCTGCAGCGAAACTTTACCAGTTCCCATACCAGTTCCGGCTGAGCTGAACCGGCGTTGCTAGCACCGAATGACCAGGATTCAAGTTGTAACTGTTTTTCAAATCCGACCGCTTCGGTTTCACCTTCGATAGTATCAATTTTTAAGTAATAATCTGCATTAGCCATAATATTTATTTTCTCCTATATCAGAATATATCTGTTCGATTTTTGTTTCGCATTTAGTAGCAAAACGATTGTAAATTTAGGTTTTCGCCTTTGTCTTACGAGTCTCGCTACTCGCGTTATGTATTTGAGACGAAGCGAAAACCTGCTTTTGCGAATTTTGCGAAAAAAATAGTTAATTTTTTTTCCTATCTTTTATTTACCAGCCGGTGCAGGTAAATTTGCCACGAGACGTAAGCTGACGGAAAGCTCGTCGAGCTGAAAATGCGGGCGTAAAAACGCGACTGCGCGATACGCTCCGGGTTTGCCCGGAACTTCCGCGACATCAACCCGCGCTTCACGAAGCGGATATTTCGCTTTTTGCGCCGCCGGAGCAACATCGTTTTCCAGTACATAGCCGCTGATCCAGCGATTCAGGAAGATTTCCGCTTCCTTCCGCGACATAAACGAGCCGATCTTGTCGCGCATCATTGATTTCAAATAATGTGCGAAACGTGAAACGGCGAAGATATACTGCAATTGCGACGAAAGACGGGCATTGGCATTAGCATCGTCCGTATCGTATTTCTTGGCTTTATTAGCTGATTGCGTAGCGAAAAATGCGGCGAAATCAGTGCCTTTGCAGTGAACCAGCGGAATAAATCCGTTGTCGGAAAATTCTTTTTCGCGGCGGTCGGTAATCGCTACTTCCGTCGGGCATTTCATTGCGACTTCGCCTTCATCGGTTGCAAAGGTATGTGTCGGAAGACCTTGAACCAATCCGCCGCCTTCGACGCCGCGAATCGCCACGCACCAGCCGTGCATTGAAAACGCTTCGGTCAAACGTGTTCCGAGCGCGTAAGCAGCATTGCTCCACAAATATTTTTTGTGGTCGGTTCCGTCAACATCTTCTTCAAAATTGAAGGTTTCCGTCGGGCGCGTCGCCGCGCCGTACGGTTCACGTCCGAGAACGTGCGGCAGAGTCAACCCGACATAGCGCGAATCTTCCGATTCACGGAAACTACGCCATTTCGCGTATTCCGTGCGGTCGAAAATTTTTGAAACGTCGCGAACTTCGGTCATTTCATTGAAATTATCCCAACCGAAAAGCTCCGGCGAAGCCGCGCTCAAAAACGGAGCATGCGCGGCGGCGGCAACCTGCGACATATTTTCAAGTAAAGCCATATCCTGCGGATGATTGCCGAATTCGTAATCGCCGATCAACGCGCCGTAAGGTGCGCCGCCGAACGTGCCGTATTCATCTTCGTAGATTTTTTTGAACAATGCGGATTGATCGAATTCCAGAGCGCGTTCAAAATCCTTCAAAAGGTCTTTTTTCGTCGCGCTCATCACGCGGATTTTTAACTGTGTTCCGGTCAGCGAATTCTTAACCAGATGATGCAGACCGCGCCACGAACCTTCCAATTTCTGGAATTCTTCGTTGTGAATAATTTCATTCATCTGCGATGTTATCAGTCGGTCAATTTCCGCGAGACGAGCGTTAATCGCCACGTCCATATTCTTGGACATCGTTAATTCGCCGGACATAACCTGACCGACAAATTCGCCGATCATATCTTTGGCGCGTTCGCGTTGAAAATCATCGCGTGCCATTTTGCCTTCGGTCAGAATCTGATCGAGCAAGCCGACTTCCTGTGTTTGCTCTTGAACCTGGGCTTCTTGTTGTTGTGCTTTTTCAGCCATAAATTTATTCCTCCTTCGCTCCTCAAACCAAGCGCGTCGCTCAATTCTTTTTGTTTATCGGCGTTCGAGATAACATCGTTCAGCATATTATTCCAATTTTTCGTTGCCGTCCATTTTCGAGCGCAAGTCGGAAAGTTTCTGTCTGGCTTCGACGAGCTTGCGAAGCGGTTCAACCTGTTGGACGATATTGTCCGGCTCAAAATCTTCGATGCTGTTAAATTTCAGTTCAATGCCGATTTTGCTGCCGTCATCCTGTAATTTATTATCGGTTGAAAAAGACAGGCGCGGTTTCATTCCAGCCATTACCTGATTGAAATTATCCGGGTCAATCTCGACAAATTTACGATTTTTCAGTGCGGGCAATGCTTCTTCGGGTTTGCCGACGAAATCGCCTAAAACACCGATGACGAACGGCAGTTCCTTTAACTCAATCGCTCCGCCGACTTCCACGTCGTATGTGATTTGGACACGCGGCGGACGCACGCGGTCAAGTTTATGTTGCAGACTTTCTTTAGTTGCCATTTGTTTATCTCCTTTTATTATTTAATTTGGACTTTTATTTCGGGAAAATTTCAATTGCTGAAACAACAAACAATTACGCGGTAATTTGGTTGCGAAGATTTAAAAACTAAATCAGCAAATCAGCTTTACTTGTATTTATCTGCGGTTAAATCAATTTTTAATTCTTTTAGTTACTCGTAAACGACTGCGCCTGACGTATCAACTCCGCCCGCGCCGCCTGACGGATTCGCGGAATTAGTATTGAATCCGAGCGTTTGACGTAACTGGAAAAGAACCGTTTCGTCTTTGATAACGTCTTGCAGCCACATTTCAAGCGGCATCTCGCCCCATTTCACCGCCCGCGTTACCAAATAAGAAATCGGACTATGCGGTTCGGTCTTGCGGAAATATTCGGCTAAATCGGCGAGTCGCTTTATCGCGTCCTGCCGATTTTGAATCGCTCCGGCGACAGTTGCCATTGCCGGTTTCGCGCTGCCGGCAGTCGCGCCGGTTTCCGTTACCTCGGTTGCGGTTTCAGGTTGAGCTTCGACCTCCGCATCAGGTTCTTCGGCGCGTTTATCATCGAGCAATTTTTTGACGACTGTCTGAATATCCTCCAGAGCCTTTTTCAGATTAGTCAAACCGGGCATTTGATTGCGGTCGAATCTTTCTTCGATAACGCTGTTCAGTACCTTATATTCAGCCCAGCATTCTTCCAGAACAAAAAACACTTCCTCGAAGAAAGCGCGGCGTGAAGCGATTTTTGCTTTGCGCCAACTGCTAGCCGTAACACGATTTTCCTTTTCGGCTTGCGCTTGCAGTTCACGAAATTTTTGCTGGTCGGTAGAATCAAGAGTATCAATGTTTTCGGGAATGTCAAATTTTTTTGAGTCTTCGTAATCAAAAAAACTGTAACCTTCGCCGCCGGTAATTTTCGCGCTCTTGATGGCAAATGCGCCTTGTGCGTCCATCCATTCGACGGCGTTGGCGCGACCTTCCATATCGCCTTCGTCAATTTCAGGAAAAATCGTTTCCCAAAACATTGTCTGCAAACCGGAAATCATTTTGAAACTGTCGCGCAGTCCGGCAAAACCGTATTCTTTGATTAAAGATTCGGACAGCCACGCGGCAATCTGTAAATCTTTGGTCTGTGTTTCGAGCGCGGGAACAGCCAGATGGATAACTTGACGATAATCGGCAACTTTTAATTCTTCCTGCCACTGACCTTGCGGCAGACCGTCGGATGCCCGCCGCGCCTCTCGGATTTCATCATAAAGTCCCGAATACTGCAAAATTTCACCCGACGGTTTCTCTTCGGAAATCGGCTGTAAAATCTTTTCCAAATCTATTACCGAAGGAATTGGTTCAATGCTCGCCATCTAAAAATCTCCTCTTAACTTTTGTGAAATAAAATAACTCTGCCAAAAATTATCAATTAGCTTTCCTCACGAATGAATTCGATTTCGTTTAACTCCAGAATCGGTTTGTCCTTGCCGTCAGACCAGAACATTCGCATACCTTCGCCGATAAAAATTTCCTCGCCCGCATCGCGCCAGTCGGTCATTCTGCCCAGACGAATCTGGTCGTTGTCGCTTTTAAATGAATTGGCGTAAAGCGCGGGGAAGAACATTTCGCCGTTCGTACCGTTAATCGTCTCGACTTTCGCCTGAATCCAAAATAAGTCCCGTAAACTTTTCGGCGCGATAAACTCTATTTTTTCAACGTGTTCCATTGGCAGCCAAACGTATGTATCCTTGACGATAACTTCAAAAATACAGTTTGTTAAATCGTTATAATCACGAAAATCACTCGCCTCTTCGCCGTTGATTTTGCAGCTGAATGCCGGACGCTGTTCTTCTACTTCGTCAAGGAGCTTGCGGGCTTCTGCCGCGTTTCCTTCCCGCAGACGGTTATTTGCCATCAGCAGACCGACGACGTAATCGGGCGGCGACATTATAAATTCAGGCTTCAGACTGTCGGAAAAAAGTTTCAAACGGTCGCGTTCGGCTTTCAAATTCTGCCGGAAAATCAGCGAGCCGATCATCGCGTTGGTATCCTGCATACCGATTACGTCAAGCTGTTTTTCAGCCCGTTCCCATTCGCCGGTAAAACACGCGAGTTCAAAAAGAAATATTCGTGCTTTCACATCGGTCGGATTTTTTTTGACTACACTCAATGCCGCTTCGACCGCGCCGCTCAAATTTCCCGCGTCGAGTTGTGTTTTCGCTTCGTTCATATTTTCGTTTTTATCTAATGAAAACTATGTTTATTTAAAAAGTTTTTCCGGTGCGCGAGCCGATTTAAATAATTCCTTATCGAACAGATCGCCGCCGCTCGGTTTGACGACCGCCGTGACGGTTTTGCCGCCGAGCGTATAGGTCAATGTATATTCGCCGGTCGCTTCTTTTTTCGGTGAACCGTCATTAAAGAATCGGAATAAACCCCAGGTTCCCGGTTTTTTGATTGACGATGCCGACGACGAATCGCTGTTCGTATTAGGTTTTGGCGTTGGACGCGGCGTAACGGGCGCAGAATTTGTATTACTCGTCGCCGTATTAGCCGCCGATGTGTTTGCCGGTGTCGTCGAAGTTCCCGATGTCGAAACGGTTCCGCTTGATGAGGAGTAACTAATATTAACGCCTGTTTCGCTGCCGCCTGCCGCCGGGAATTTCAATTTCACCGATGCGTCGGATTTAACCGCCTGACCGTCAATCGTCCCTTCGAGTAAGCCATCTGTAATCGGCGATAATTTGAATTCGTATTCAAAGTTCGGTGTCGCGCTCTTGCCGTATAACGATTCACGCATTAACAGCATTTTGTTCAAATAGACGACGAATTCATCGCTGAATTTAGCCGCGCTCGTGTCTTTTAATTTTAGCTGTCCCGGATTTCCGTCAAAATACTTTTGCAGATTTTCTTTATAATATTTCGAGAAACTGCCGTTTTCCGGATTCAGATAAGCCGTCAGTTTTGTTAAATCCGTTTCAATTTGTCCATCGGCAAACGGGAAGCCTTTTTCGAGTTCCTTTGCCTGCGGCAAAATCTGTTCGTTCCAAGTCTTATCAAGCGATTTCAGACCGTCCGCGCCGAGCAGAGAACTTAAATTCTCAAGCGGTTTCTTGAGCATTGTCGCCACTTCCTGCCCGGTCGGAGTCGTGTTGAATGTGCCGAGCATCGTGCCGATTTTCGTGTTGGCATTACGCAGTTCTTTGAAATTTTTGTCGTCGTCTCTGGCTAAATCCGATGAAAGCTGATTAATTTCCGTTACGGAAAAGCCGCTGAATTTGTTCGAGACGGTGCCGAGTTCGCGCTGGTATTGGTCAATCGGCGCGCTCGGTTTATCAGGCGTTCCGACAAAACTGTGGAGCGGCAGAAATTCTTTTTCGACCGGTGTATTGCCGCCCGTGCCAAGTGCCGGATCGCCGCTCGTAAACAAGCTTTTTGCCCATGCCCACCAACCAACCGGCGCAGGTTTAGCAGAGAAATTCGTATTGCGGGCGATTTGCTCGACCAGAATTTTCATCGGCGAATTGACGCTCGAAAACGACTGCAAAGCGTCTCTCGCATTTTGTTTCGTATAAGGTTTAATATTGATGCCTTTAACGAAATTACGCCAATGCTGAGCGTAATCACGCAGGTAGAATTCTTCAATCTTTCCAGCATCGGTTGATTGCGCGATGGCTGTTTTGCCCTGCTCGCCCAAAACCCAGTCATCCACGGCGAGTTCGACATTCGATTGCAGAATCGCCACTTTCATCTGCTTGTAACCGTCGAGTGTATACGCGCCCGGAACAGTGTAGGTGCCTTCAATAAACGACGTATCAGCACTGCTTCGCGTTAAAATTCCTTCGGCATTCATCAAGCCGATTTTCTCGTCAAGATTTTTGGAAATTTCCGTGACTTTGCGTTTGTAATAACGATTCGCTGCCGGGAAAACTTTTAATTTTTCGCGCGTTGCTTTCACCAGAGCTTGGTCTAAAGTGATTCGCGGAAATTTTCCCGGCGCATCTTCACGATCAACCTGTTTCGCCCAAAATTCTAATTGCTGCTGAGCCGAAAGTTCCATTCCCGCCGGAATTTTTGATTCGGTCGTCCAATAATCTTTCAGTGCGTTAACGATGTCGGTTGCGTTCGCCCGATCTTTATAATCGCCTGAAAGCATCAGATAAGCCCTCAATAAGTCATAATATTTACCCAGATTTTCTTCTTCCTGCGTGGTCAGTTGCGATGGGTTGACGACAGCCTGACTGCTGTTGAATTTCTTCAGTTCGCTTTCGATTTTCGCAACTGTCGGGGCTTTAAAACGCTGTTCGATGACGTTGAAATAAATCGGCAAAAGTTTTTCTTTATAGATTTTATTGCCCGAATAAAATCCGAGCCGCATATAGAGCGGTGCGCCGTTACGCTCATAATCATCGAGCTTCGTCATCACTCCGCGCAAATCTTCGGCGGCGTTTAATTCACGCGTTGTTTCCGTCGGGTTTTTCGTCAACGGACTTTTGTTGGCGTCAGACCGCACGATAGTTATAACCGCTTCGCCCTTCGCGCTCGCGTCGTTAAGCATTTGCTTGTTGGAGATCAGCGAAACTCCCGCCAGAGCTAACAGTGCGATTACCAAAAGTGAGCCGAGAGCCGTTAAAATCCAGCCGAGAATCGGCGGACGCTGACGTTGTTCCTGAAGTGTGCGAACCAAATCCTTATCGCGCAAAATAACGTCGCGGAAAAGTTTTTCGGTAAAGAAACTCTCGCCGACAGTTTGCGGTTGGTTTGGCGGCAGCGTTCGTCCGTCGCGCGGCATTTGCGGGCGCGCTGTCGGCGCGGCAGTAAAATAAAAACCTCGAAGAAAACGGGTTTTCGCTGAACGGATTTGGACGGAAAAGCGTCGCGACAAACGCGCCGATTTTTCGCCGAGCCGAGCCGAAATGAAGCGGAAAGTTGAAAATTCGCAGTTGTCGAACCGGCGGAAACGGCGCGGATAAACGCATCAAACGCCGTTTCATCAACGAATTATGCAGAATTTCATATTCGCCGTCGAATAAGGTTTGCGCGTTCTCCGACTTCTCAATCGGAATTGTCGCGCCCCAAACCAAATTTTTTCCTTCGCCTTTGGAAGCTCGAAAACGAATCGCTGAAACCCTCAATCGAATCGGCATTCGTAAAAACAAGATAAACGGGAAAACGGGTTTTCGTTCGCGCCATCGCATCATCGAGACGCGTACGCAAAACTTTTGCCATCTGCTCGATTTCAGTATCATCGGATTGCAGAATTTTTTCGGCATTCGCCACCAGAAGAAATCCGTCGAGCGGTCGGGCTTTGCGGTATTTTTTAATCGTCTCAATTAAACCAGCCCATTCATCGGCGTCCAGAGTTTCCGCGCCGTCAGTCTGGTAGCGTCCGGCAGTATCAACGAAAACCGCGTCGCTCGTCACTCGCCAGTCAATGCTTTGCGTCGAGCGAACGAATTTTTGTTCGGATTGTCGCTGGCTCGGCAGCGTTTGAAAATTTAGATTTGAACCTAAAACGAGCGAAGATTTTCCGCTGCGCGGCACGCCCGCGACCAAGTACCAGGGAAGCGAATAAACGGCATCTTTTCCGGCTTCGCCCAGATTTGAAGTTTTTAAAAATTGTACGACTTCTTCGGCACTTTTGCTGATGTCGTCGTAATTTCCGGCGGGCGCGGCGGTTTTACTCGCCTGATCGCCGTCGGCTTTTTCTCCGGCTTCGGCTTTGGCGGCTTTCTTCTTTTTTCTTACTGCGGCGGCTGGCGACATATCCAACCAGCAGAGCAAGCGGCATTGTCAAAAGTACCAGAGCGATGACGACAATCTTTTGTTTGTTACCGACGCTGCTTTCGGGAAGCATATAGACAATCAACCCGACGATGCCATAAAACGACATAAAGCCGCCGATTCCAAATGCGAATTTAAGTTGCTGAATATGCCACGAATTCATAATGTTCAGTTAAATTGCAACAGCTGTTTGAAAACTTTCAATCAGTAAATCACACGAAATAACGCTGAAATTATTACAAGGTTCAGTTAAAAATCTTACGTTCGATAAGTTATTGAAAATCTTCTGTAACTACTGCAAATTTCTAAAGCGAAAGGTTTTTCGTCGCTTCAGTGTAATATGACGATGACATCAGAAACATCACCAGATAAATAATAAAAGCTAAACCAAGACCGCTCACCGCACCTATTTTTGCCCAAACCGGCATTCCGCGTTTTTCCGGCGGTTTCGGCTGATCGTTCGCCAGCCAGTTGGGTGAAAGTTCGGTCGGTCGGATTTTTCCGGCTTTTACCAGCGCGTTTGCCGTCTGCTGCATAATTGCCAGCAGTTTTTCCTGCTCGTAAACGCCGTACCTGCCTTTGAAACCGAGCAGCATACAATAGTAATAAATTTCCACCGCGTCTGCTGTCTGCTCAATTTGTTTGACCATCGAAAGCAGTTTGTCGAAAAATTTATTTCCGGCTAATTGTTCGCCGAAATATTCGAGTTGAAGCGGGTGTTTTTCCCATTCTTCTTTGAGATGAAATCTATTGGTCAAAACCGTTTCGTCAACAAACGAAGCGAGCGCGAATTTGGAAACCTGAATGATTTTATGATTGAAGCGATAACGCTCGGCGCGTTTTTCAAAATCCACTAACATCGCCGCGATTTTCGGTCGCAAATCGTTTGAAGGTTGGACGATTCCCGATTTCAGACGCAGAATTAAATCGAAAATTGGTCCCGCAAATGCCACTAAATCGTTTTTTGTTGTTTTTTCACTCATAAACAAATTTACTGTCTAATGTATAAAGCGTAATTTCCGCGCAATTCAGGTCATTTTTTTACGGTTTCACCGCATACATTTCCAATTTCTCGCCGGGAATTTCGTTCGGCACATAAACCGCGATAACTTTTGAACCTTTAATTCCGTTCCAATATGGTCCAATCGAATCCAGCATAAAATATTTGAAACCGACGCGGGCTGGAATCGGCGCGGGCGGCGGATTGGTATAAGTTAAAACCACGCCGGGAAGTGCCGAGCCGATAACCGTGTCAATTACGTCGCGCGAAGCGATTTTGACGACACGCGGCACGCCTTCGATAAGTTTCGATTCGGGCATCTGCGCGGAAACCGCCAGATAAAATCCGGCTTCTTTCAACAATCTTTCGTCCTCGACGCGACCGACATACAGCGTATCGCGTGTTTTTTCGAGCGGAATCGGAACACAGCGGCTTGGAATTACGGTTTCCAGTAATTCCTTTAAAATCGTCGAAAGATTATAAAACGTCAAATATAAATCGTCGTGATCGTATTTTATAATATCTTTCGGATGATGTTCGACGGAAAAAGTCATCAACTGTCCGACGAGCGTTGCCATTTCCAGATAAAGTTTTTCAGGATGCAGCAGCGGCGAGCGGAAAAAATGCGCCATCGTCGGAATTGAAGTGTTAATCGTATGCAGAAGCCAGAAAACCGCGACTTCGGCGGTCGTAAAATCTGCCAGCGAAGCGTTTCGCTGTCGCCGCTGTTCGCCGAGACTGCCGCTTTTCGTAATCAGAATTTCAACGAGCTGACGAAGCATACTGACGAGCCATTGCGAGGCGGAAACTTTCAATGTCGGCGGAATATAATCTTCCGAAATTTTCAATTGTCCGGTCGGTGTGCGTTCGAGTTCGGCGATTTTGATTGACGTAAAACCGTCGCGCAGTTCGTCATCGAAAATTATTCGCAGATTGCTTTTCGCCAATGCGAGCGGCTGTTCGTTCGTGCCGCTGGTTTCGTCTTTGACGAGTGCGCCTTCCTGTAAAAACCTTAAATTGATGTTGGCTTTCGCGCCGTTCGACTGAAAATTCGCTTCGCCGAATTTTTTGGCGGGAATCGCCAAGTGAACGCCGAGCTTGTCCTGTTCGGGATGAAAATGGTCGCCGACGGGTCGCAAATCGGGAATCGCTTCGGTGTCGGGAACGTTTATCATTAAACCGTCAGGCATTACCGCCTGACAATTGGTCATTTGAAATTCGCCGTTGGCGATGGCTTCGTTGTTTATTCGCAAATCCAACACGCCGTATTCAAAAGGCAGAACGGAACGCACCCGCGAATTAAGAAGTTCCTCGTAATAATTGTCCCATTGCTGAAAATGATGCGGAGTTAAAAGCATTCCTTCATTCCAGACGATTTTGCGGTATTTGCTCATAATCAGTAGAGAGTTATAGTAAATCGGAATGCGTAAATAGTAAACAGCAAATCTTTTGACCGGCAAATTTATACATTTTGCCGAATAAATTTTTAGAAAAAATTAGTTCGGAAAACTTTCTTTGGTATAAATTTGATAACTATATGCTATCTCTAACTTGGAAAACTGTAAAGCATTTCATATTTATGCAGCTTTTTAACTTGAATTAAATCTCTTACCCGTTTTTAGAACGCTGGTTTGAAAATTTAAGGTGAACACTTTTAATTTTCTGTCGAAAAACGATTCTTAAAATCCGCCGATTTTTGCCGCAGAAGAATCCAGCTTTCAAAAACTTCCGGGTTTTGCAGCCAGAGCGTAAACCATTCGGCGATTTCCTGTTTTTCGGCGCGTTTGTCCGCTGCGACCTTTTCATTTTTTGAAATCATCAATGCGCGGTTTTTTCCTTTTAACGCGATTTCGCGCATCAAACGCAAACCTTCGCGGTCATTCTCAGCGGTAAATTTCCGCCGCAGATTATCGAGCTGGCGAATCGAAACGAGCGTCTGCTTAAAATCGGAAAACTTCAAAATGTTTCGAAACATCGCGTCATAAGGCGATTCGGTGCGGCGCGTTACGTCGAGTTCCATAATTTCCGCGTGCCGCAGTTCCGCGCCTTCGTCCGCTAAAAGTCTGGCGATTATCATCGGCGATTCGATCGCGCTGAAACCGTATTTATCGCGTACAACCGTTTCAATAGCTTCGATTTCCGCCGCGCCGATTGATTCGCAGTCGAGCTTTTCCCAAACTTCGATAATCAAATCAATTTTCGTGCGCGACGTGAACATAAAATCCTTTGAGGTTATTATTTTGAAATTAATTCGATCAAATTCGTTGACGAATGATTTTTCGGATCGCCGACGATTGCCGTCCGACCGCCGTAAGCCTTGACGATTTCGCGTTCGGGAACGGTTTCGACGGTGTAATCGGTGCCTTTGGCGTGAACGTCGGGACGCAGAGCGCGAAGCAGTTCTTCGACCGTCGGTTCGGTAAAAATCGTTACATAATCAACAAATCGCAGAGCCGAAATAACTTCCGCGCGTTCCTGTTCGTTAATCAAAGGGCGATTCGCGCCTTTTAATTTCCTGACTTGTTCGTCGGAATTAACGGCGACAACCAAACAATCGCCCAGAGCCTTCGCGCCCGCCAGATAGCGGATATGTCCGACGTGAAAAAAGTCGAAACAGCCGTTCGCCAAAACGATTTTCTTTCGATTGCGGCGGTCAATCGCCACGCGCGCCGCTAATCGCATACGGTCTAAAACGGGAGCGAAAGATTTTTCGGAATTCATAATGCCTGTGTTTTCTGTTCGACGCTTTTATGTTTCGCCAGCGAAGCGAGTAATTCGTCTGCGCTGACTGAAGCCGTACCTTTTTTCATCACGACAATGCCGCCCGCGTGATTGGCTAAATTCGCCGCTTCCGCGAAACTCAATTTTGAAGCCAAAGCCAACGCGTATATGGCGATAACCGTATCGCCCGCGCCCGTTACGTCAACCGGTTCTTTTGCGCCGACTGCTTCGAGCCGAAGCGAAGTTTTGCCCGGTTCAATCAACAGCATTCCTTTATTTCCGCACGTTACGAGCAAAGATTCGTAGCCGAGTGTTTGGCAAAGTTCCGCGCAATCCGTTTCGGTAAAATTTTTTCCGAGAAGCTGTTCGACTTCTTCCTGATTCGGCGTGGCAGTTGTCGCGCCCTGAAAATCTTTCAGACGGAAACGCGAATCAATCAGCAATGGAATTTTTCGGTCGGCGGAAATTTGTCTGGCGATTTTAATTGTTTGTTGGTTAGCGACACCGTAATTGTAATCGGAAATAATTATCGCGTCCGCATCTTGCGCGGCGGCTGAAAATTTTTCGTCTAATTCGTTTTGCAGTTTGCCGCTAATCGCTTCGGAATTTTCGTAATCAATGCGAATCACCTGCTGACGAGGCGCGTAGTGCTGACCGGCAAGAACGCGAACTTTTGTCGTTGTCTGAAATTCGTCGCTCGTGGTGATAAACCGGCAGTCAACTTTTGATCGCCTTAATTTCTCTAAAAGAGCCGTGCCGTTCACGTCCTTGCCGACAACGCCGATTAAAATTGCCTGTCCGCCGAGCGAAGCGACGTTAACTGCCGCATTTGCCGCGCCGCCCGGCAAAGTTTCCGTTTCATTGTGGCGCAAAATAAAAACCGGTGCCTCGCGCGAAACACGGGCGATGGTGCCGTGCAGAAATTGGTCGGCAACCAAATCGCCGACGATGACGATTTTTTTTTGCGGAAAGTTTGAGTGAATTAAATCGGAAATATTTGCCATCGAAATTGACAACAGATTATTACAAAATTAATTAAAAACAAAAAGGTTGAAGACTTTAGAACATCTTCAACCTTTCATTTTTGACCTTAAATAAAATTAGTGTGTGTCGTAACCGGCAATCGGAAAATCGTTTGCAGCGCCCCACGGCGTGCTGGCAACAACGGTGTCCATACTTCTTCTGACGAAGAAAGTTCCGTTTGTGTCACGCCATACCGCGATGTCGGTTTTACCGTCGCCGTCATAATCGTTTTGCGCGCTCAAATCGCTCTGTGTCGCTCCGAAACTGGCTGATAAAACTCCGCCGGTGCTTAAACGAACAAACCAATTGAGCGCAGAACCTGTAGTCGTTCCTTCACGAACCACCGCGACATCGGTTTTGCCGTCGCCATCGTAATCGCCCGGAACAACCAAATCGTTGCTGAATCCCCAGGGAATCGAAGCCAATGAATTCGTCATTGACTGCATTATATAAAAAGTTCCCTGATCGGTCGGTGTCGCGCCGGGACGCTGAACCGCATAATCAAACTTTAAGTCGCCGTCGTAATCCCCGGGCGCCGTGTAATCGGTTGCTGCGCCGAACTGTGCGGCTTGCAGCTGTCCGTTTGAGCTTCGCAGAACATACCAGGTCATAACACCGTTGCTGCGGCGAACGACCGCTAAATCGGTTTTACCGTCACCGTCGTAGTCTCTGGCAACCGGTTCGTCGCCGGTGGTGCCGAATGCTACCGAAGTGAATGTGCTGTTGCTGCTGTTCAGACGATACCAAACGCCGTCTGTGTCGCGCCAAACGCTGATGTCGCCTTTGTTATCGCCGTCAAAATCGCCCGGTGCCTGATAATCGGTGTTGGAAGATCCGAACTGCTGGAATTGAAAACCGCCGCCGCTCTTATTGATATACCAGACATTGTTGCTCGGACGAAAAACCGAATAATCGGCTTTGCCGTCACCGTCAAAATCGAGAGCTTTACGCAAACTGATTTGAGCAGTTGCCGACACCGCTAAAAGTAAAACACAGGCAAACATCACACTAACTTTGCCGCTCCGGGTCAAAATATTATTCATTTTATTTAATCCTTTTCTTAAAGACTCGTTTAAATTGTTATTCAGGAGTATTCGACAAAATTATTCTAATCGAATAAGAATGTCAAATATACTACTATACAGCCGACAAATGCAAGAAATTCGCTGTGCTTTTTATTTAGTAAATCTTATCGGCTAAATATCAGAATGTTTGACGCTCGGTTGGTCACAAAAGTTTTCCTGAACTGAAAAAAAAGTCGCAGCAGACCGCGCCGCGTATCAATCTTTATATGTGGAAATAACCAATTATCAATCAGCAATTTTTAATACCAACTGCAATTCTTCCCGTATAATCAATTCGGTGCAGGTAAACTTTTCGTTTCTGCTCGGCAAAATATTCGTCCACCGCTTTTCGTGCGCCCTGCCAATGTCCGTAATCGTCTATTACCAAAACGCCTTCGGGCGCGAGTCGCGGAAAAAGATGCTTTAGTTCGTGTTTGGTTGATTCATACCAATCCGTATCAAGCCTTAGTAAAGAAAGATTATCGGGAAGCGTTTGCGGAATCGTGTCTTCCACTTTGCCTTTGACGAAAAAAATATTTTCCTTCGGATAGCCGGTGGAAAGCAAATTTTGTCGCACGTCTTCGATGCTCGCGTAACACCATTTCTCGTTTCCTTCGTTCATCTGCGCTTCAGCCGAAACACCATCTAGACTTTTGTCGAACTCGGTCGGCGCGGACATTCCTTCGTATGTATCGTATAAATACAATTTTCGGTTCGTATCGCCGCGAGCCATTAATGTTAAAGCGACGGTCATCATACTGCCGCCGCGCCAAACTCCGCATTCGGCAATGTCGCCGGCGATTTTATTGTCCGAAATATACGAGACGGCATTTATCAAACACACAATGCGCTCGACGCTCGTCATCGTAAACGGCTTGACCGTCGCCACAATGCGCCGCTCGTCAGAAGAGAGGTCGGGAAATTCCTTGAAGTCTGAATCGTCCGGCGAAATGTATGGAATAACATCGAAGCCAAAACGATTCAGCGTTTTTCTTATCAGCGTTTTCATTAAAATTACTGTCCCAAAATTGAATTCGCCGTAATCTTCATCTGCGAATTTCCCCAGCCGAAAGCGGTTAAACCGGACGTGCTTCTTTGAACGTAAAAAACTCCTGCTTCGTTTTGATTAACATTTGTTCGCCAAACGGCAAAGTCCGTTTTACCGTCGCCGTCATAATCGCCCGGCGCGGGTAAATCTCCTGAAGCACCGAAGGCAACAGCCGCAAAACTTCCGTTGAGACTTTTTATGTAATACCAAACGCCGGTTGTGGCACGCCAAACAGCAAAGTCGGTTTTGCTGTCGCCGTCATAATCGCCCGGCACGATTTTATCGCTCGCTGAATCGCCGAACGTCACTCCGATCTCTTGGCTGGTAGAACTTTTACGCACGAAAAATGTATTGGCGGGCGAGGCGTTGGACGGACGATAAACGGCGTAATCAGCTTTGCTGTCGCCGTCATAATCGCCGCGCAGCGGTTTATCGGCGGCAATACCAAATTGTGTGGCTTTGAAACCGGCGGTTGAACCGAAAACATACCAGTTCAAATTTGCGCCGACAACGCGAGTCACCGCAAAATCAGCTTTACCGTCGCCGTCAAAATCCTGCGTAATCAGCGGATTATCGCCTGTCTGTCCGAACTGAAACGCCTGAAACGTGCCGGTCGCGCTTCGCATAACATAAAACGTACCGTTCGTTGTGCGCCAGACGGCTAAATCGGTTCTACCATCGCCGTCGAAATCGTTCGGCACCGCAATATCGTCGGTGAAGCTTCCGAAACCGATTGGCGAATAACCTGCCGTGCTTTGATTATTATGCCACAGCATCGAACCGCCGTTGTTTTGAATCGCCGAAAAATCGGTTTTGCCGTCGCCGTCGAAATCCAAAATCTGATTGACCATCGGCGTGACATTCGGGCTGGCTTGATTAAAGGTTAAGATTGTGCCGCCAACATTGATTGTTCCGATACGTGCCGCGCCGTTGTTCGGCTGCACTGTAACATTAAGCAAGCCGTTGCCGCTTCCCGGATTACCGGCGTTAACGACGATCCAGGGAACAGAACTGATTGCCGAATAATCGCAGTTGGTCGGCGCAAAGATACTAATGACGCTGTTGATACCGCCAGCCCCAACTGTGAATTGAGTTTCCGCTGCACCGGTGGTAAAAGTGCAAATCGTCTGATTTCGCAAAGCGCGGTCAATATTCAATCGTCCGCCGGTTTTAACTATCCCGTTCCAAGCCGGAATGACATCAACCGTATTCATCAAAGTCGCTTTCAGTGAAGCGACGGAAAGATTCGGATTATATGATGACAAAAGAGCCACCGCGCCCGTGACGTGCGGAGTCGCCATCGAAGTTCCGCTAATCGTATTGGTTGCCGTATTTGATGTATTCCAAGTGCTTAAAACACTCGAACCCGGCGCGGCAAGGTCAATGCTCGTCACACCGTAATTTGAAAAACTTGAACGCGCGTCTGTCGAAGTCGAAGAAGCCACCGCCAAAACGCTCGGACTCGTGTAGCGTGCCGGATAACCCGGGCTCGGATTGCCTCCGGCAGGAAACGAATCAACGTTCTGATTGTCATTTCCCGCCGCGAAGACATTCAAAATTCCGGCATTGCCCATAGCATCGAGACCGTCTTTAGTCGCCTGATCATAGCCGCAAGCCTCACCGCAATCGCCGTAGGAGTTATTTGTCGCGCGAATATTTACGCCGCGATTTTTCATCATTCGAATATAATTATAAGCATTAACCAGCATCGCCGAAGTCGAGTCCGCACCATTCGGACTATAAATTTTAATCGGCATAATCTTGACGTTCCAACTGACACCGACGACGTTTAAGCCGTTATTGCCGGTTGCGCCGATGGTTCCCGCCGTGTGCGTTCCGTGTCCGCCGGCATCGTCAATCGGGTCGGAATCGTTGTAAAAGAAATCCCAGCCGCGCACATCGTCAACGAATCCGTTCCCGTCATCGTCAATGCCGTTTCCAGCGATTTCGCCTGGGTTAATCCACGCGTTCGCCGCCAAATCCTGGTGCGTGTAGCGCATTCCGGTATCAATATCGGCGACGACCGTCGTCGAACTGCCCGTTGACAAATCCCAAGCCGCAGGCGCGGAAATTTTTCCTAAACCGTACATTCCGGTGCTTGTATATTGCGGGTCATTCGGGACGGCGAGCAGATGATAATAAAAATTCGGCTGCGCTTCTTCAATGTCTGCAAAACTCTTGTATGTTGAAATCGCCTGGCTAACCGATAAATCAGCAGGAAGTTTGACGTGCTGCCAACCAAGATCAGGAAATTCTTCCAAAACATTCGCGCCGATTCGGGCATTAATCGAACGCGCGGCATCTGAAGCCGTCCCGCTTTTGTATTTCACCAGTAACTCATCATCAACAAATGGTTTTCTGTCGCTTTGCGCCAAAACGATTTGACCGAATGCGACCAAAACCAACACGAAATAAAAAAAGAATTTCACGGATTTCATAAAATGAACCTCAATAAAAAAATTGAACAGACCTGAATCGTCTAATTATACAGTTCGACCATCAGGATAGAAAAGACAAAATTTAATTAAATTATTTAGCGAATCTTAATGATGAGAGTTTTCCGGTAAAAGATGTCGGAAAATTTAATGGGGCGGCTAGTGGGGCTCGAACCCACGACCTCTTGAACCACAATCAAGCGTTCTAACCAACTGAACTATAGCCGCCATATTTCAGAGTCGTGCAAAAAGAATACTCGCACAAACTTCTTTCTATATCAAATAAAAATGCCCCCGGCACGACTTGAACGTGCGACCCACAGCTTAGCGTACCTCACTTGGTTTCCCAAGCCACATTTTCCCTGCGGAAAACGGTTGAAAGTCTGGACTATATCTTAGACATTTCAGTCTGAGTGCGTGTAGTCTCTACGGATCGAATTTGAACGAATTCAAATAATTCCCTCGGTGTTGTCATAGGAATTTTTCAATTCCCTTAGATATTCACCGATATAGCACTCTCCACTGTATAAGTTACTAATTCCCTATACAGGCTCCTTCATTTAAAGGCTGTTGCTCTATCCAACTGAGCTACGGGAGCGTAAAAAGAACGAATGAAAATCTTAACGAGTGCGGATTTACAAGTCAAACCCGCGAAAGACAAAAAGCCAAAGCGTGATTAAAATACCTACAATTAGCGGAAGTAAGCTAAAAATTAAAATCCAGGTCGCTTCGTTTTTGAAATTAAATTTGTGCCGCTTCATCAGGCATTGCACGCACGATGTCGAGCATTTGTTCGTAAACTTCGGTTAAATTCAGTTCGCTCGTGTCAATAACAATTGCGTCTTCGGCGATGGCGAGCGGCGAATCTGCGCGGGAAACGTCGCGTTCGTCGCGCAGATTTATTTCCGTTAAAGTTTCTTCGTAAGTCGTAATTCGCCCGCGCTCTTTGTCTTCATCGTAACGTCTCTGCGCTCTGGCTTCGGGTTTGGCGGTCAGGAAAAATTTCACGTCGGCGTTCGGGAAAACGATGGTGCCGATGTCGCGCCCGTCGAGAACACAGCCGTTCGGAGCGTTTTCGCCGAGCGTTCTTTGATGCTCGACGAGAATTCTGCGAACCTCGGAAACGGTCGAAACAATCGAAGCCATCTGTCCGACTTCGTTCGTGCGAATCTCAGCGGAAACGTCTCTGTCATCTAATAAAACCTGTAACAAATCCGGTTCGCCGACGAGTTCGATTTTTGAATGGCGAGCGATTTCAATGACTGTTTCCGGGTCATAAAAATCCTTGCCGCTTTCAAAAACCGCCAGCCCGACCGCCCGATACATCGCGCCCGTGTCGAGATAAAGCAGATTCAAAGTTTTAGCGAGCATCTTGCCAAGCGTAGATTTTCCCGCGCCCGAAGGTCCGTCAATAGCTATAATCATCGAGTGTTAGTTTATTTGATTTGAGGAATTCTGTCTAAATGAATAAGCCTTTCGAGTTTTATTAAGTAGATCAATTCGGATTAATCCGAGAATTTATCAAATTTAATAAATCCTTTTGCGAAATCGTCGAACCGACCAAGTGTAAATTGAATATTTCAAAACCATATCCTGTATTTGAAGTCGCTATTATTCGAGAGGATTTTGAAAGGCGGCTTAGATATTTTTCAACGTCCTTAATTTTCAAAGAGATAAATTTATTAGTCAAAACATTATTCAAATAAGCTGTTTCTATATCGTCCCAATAGATTTTTCCGACACCGAGTGATGTATCTTCGATTCCTTTATCATCAATAATTAATAAGCGCGGCGCGTTGTAGAAAATTTGCTTAAGAATCAGCAACAGCAAAAATCCGAAAAAAATTAGCACAATTTGGCTAATAACTTTTTCATTTGCAGCTTGCGCAATGAACATTAGCCACAAGCCGCAGATTAGAGTAAATAAAGCGAGTAGTATGAGTATGATTTCTTTGGTGCGCTTAAATTTTATTTCGACTTTTTCCATCGTCAGAAGTAAGGTCTAAAGTATTCGACTCAAAATGGCGAGCGTCGCCTCAATATCTTCGCGCGAAACATCGCAGTGCGTCACCATCCGAATCGCTTTGCCGAACGGAATCGCTAAAATATCGTGTTCTTTTAATCGGGCAACTATTTCAGCCGAAGTTTTTTCGGTTTCCGAAACGTCGAAGATGACGATGTTGGTTTGCACTCGTTCCGCGTCAATCGAAACGCCTTTCAGATTTGCCGCGCCATTTGCCAGAAGTTTGGCGTTTTCGTGGTCAATGTGCAGACGTTTCGGCGATTCGGTCAAAGCAATCAAACCCGCCGCCGCCAAAATTCCGATCTGCCGCATTCCGCCGCCAAAGCGTTTGCGCCAGGTTCGCGCTTCGGCGATAAAATCCCTCGTTCCTAAAAGTATCGAACCGACGGGCGCGCCCAAACCTTTCGACAGGCAAAACTGCACCGAATCGCATTTACGCGAAAGATTTTCGACCGTTTCGTTTTGCGCGATTGCCGAATTAAAAATTCTCGCGCCGTCGAGATGAACGGGCAAATTTAATTGGTGCGCGTTGTCGCAAATTTCCGTTGTTTCCGCCGCGCTCAACACGCTTCCGCCGCCGAAGTTGTGCGTGTTTTCAAGGCAAATCAAACCGGTCGGGCAAGCATAGTACGGCTGATTTTTATGAACTGCCGATTCGATTTCCGCCCACGTCAGCATTCCGCTCGCGCTCGCGGCGCGAACGGCGCGAATCGTCACGCCCGAAGCAATCGCGGGCATTCCCAGTTCCCAGTTCAAAATATGTCCGCGCTCTTCGATAATGATTTCGTCGCCCGGTTTCGTATGCAGTTTAACGGCGATTTGATTGCCCATCGAACCGGTCGGACAAAACAGCGCGGCTTCTTTCCCGAAAATCTCGGCAGCTTTTACTTGCAAAAGATTCACCGTCGGGTCTTCGCCGTAAACATCGTCGCCGACATCCGCCGCCGCCATCGCCTGCCGCATTTCAGCGGTCGGTTTCGTCACTGTATCGCTTCGTAAATCAATCATTTTAATTTGTTGTTAATTATTTTAGCAGTTGCGAAAACCGCGCCGGAAATAAGCAGCAAAGGCATAACAATCCAGAATAAAAAGAGCATTAGCACCATTTCAAAATCTAAACACATAATCTCTGTTCCACCGAATTTACAATAAACGGTTTAATTTTTCACCTTTGGCAGCACTTTATCAATTTCCTTTCGCAAAATTTTTGAGTCAACTCTGCCGGTTTTCTGAAAAACGAGTCTGCCTTTGCCGTCGAACAGCAAGGTAAGCGGGTATGTGTCGGGAAAGCGGGGCGCGATTTGGCGGATGACGCGGGCGATTTGACTGCGCGATTCGAGGTTTATCAGATACGACGGCATCGTTGATTCGTAATCTTTCAAAAATTCGGGAACGCGCGTGTCAATGACGGCGAAATCGTCAACCGAAACGACGGAAAAGTTTAATTCTTTGGCGCGATAATCTTTGTCAATTTCGACTAATTCGGGAAATTCCGAATGACACGGACCGCACCAGGTCGCCCAGAAATTTATCAAAACGGGCTTTTTGTCTGTCGGTCTGGCGAGCGATTTCAGTTCGGCGGCGGTTATCTTTTTTGTTTCGGTAATAATCGGCAAATCCGGTTTCTGCGCGACTGCCGCGACGATTGAAATGACTATGATAAAAGCGGCGAATAATATTTTCATAAATTTGTTAAAAAATTCTGCCCGCGAAACACACGAGGGATTACGAAAAATGATTTTAAAACATTTCGTGTCATTCGTGTATTTCGCGGGCAAAACTTTTTTGACGGCGCAGATTATTTCAGCGGTTTGAGGATGAATTTTTCCGTGTCCCAATCGGCTGTTTTCGCGCCTGCCTGATACGCGCTTTCGAGAAATTCGAGAATCGTTTCCGCCGGATTGTCGGAGTTTCGCGCGTCGTCATACATCAGAAGCGCCATCGCGCCTTTCGTGTTGTCCCAAAAAGCTGTGTCGGGTTTTAAAGGTTTGTCCATCAAGTTTTTCGGTTCAGGCGCGGTGTATGAATAAAACGCGGGTGCGGTCACGTTGTCGTCGCCCGCCCAAAACCCGAAGCTGATGACTTCGTGCGAATACGCTTCGCGTTCGACCATTCCCGCGCCTTCTCGCGGTTCGACTTTTTTGCCTGAAAAGCGCGTTAAAGCCAGATCGAAACTGTGCCAGAAAAGATGCACGGGCGTTGATTTGCCGATAAAGCGTCCGCGAAATTCTTCAAAAATCTGGTTGAGGCTGACTAGAATCCGGTGAAATCTGGCGACGTATTCTTTGTCGTAAGATTTATTCGTCTGGTCTTCGGCAAACGGAATTCGGCTCGGCGTTTCATACGGCACCGCCCAAATTTCTGCTTCGATGCCGAGCGCGTGGAGATTTTCAAAAAGTTTTTTATAGAAATCGGCAACCGTCAATCCGTCTTCGAGCGCGAAACTTTTCTGCTCGCCGCCGTGACAAATTATTTTCAATTCGTGTTCGATAAAATCAAACTCGATCTCAAAATTTCCGTGATGATACGGAATCGGGCGCGTCGTCAAACCGCGCGTGGAGACGTAAAACGGAACGTGCCACCAGTGATTCAGGCGCGGAAAAAGTTTCAGGCGAATTTTGCCGACGATTTGCAGATACAAATGCAGAGTGTTTTTCGTCGGTTTCCAATCTTCGAGCGGCAGCGGCGGAAAAGCATTTTCCGCGCTGAAAACTGTTGAATTTGTTTGACTCATAATTTTTATTTAGGCGGCGCGAGCCATCGGGCTACATTTGCGACGTAAGTTCTTACATCGTCCAATTTTTCGGGATTTTTCTCAAAACCGTCACCCGGCGGCTCGGTCAGAAATGTAGGACAGCCTTTCGTGGTGTCCCAATTGTAATCAACCAGATGATGAAAGCTCGATTCGGCGACGGCGCGACCCAATTGATTGTCGTGCGTGTCCGCGCTTTGCTCGAACGCGACGACTAAATTAAAATCCTTGCCGGAAACCTGACTCGTTCCGGTGGCGATAATTCGCGCCGAATCGTCGTCCGGCGGTTTGCCGATTCCGCCTTCGTGCGGATGCGACGGGAAAAATTCGATTGCCGCGCCGTCCGTTTTTTTCAAAAGCTCGTGAACCGCGCCCGTTGGCTGAATCTTTTGATAATCGCCGTTGCTGCCCGAATGATAATTCGGATAATCAATCGTTTTCGTGTCCTGATCGTCGCGGGCGTTGTGGTCTTGATTCGGGTCTTGCTGTTTAGAATGAAAATAATGCGCCGCGCCGACTCCGCCGATGGTGCAGAGCGACGAACCCAAATCCTGATGGTCGCGCGTCGAATAAATTCCGCCGCCGCGCTGACGAAATTTCGTTATTCCTTCGCAGTCGCCGTCGGTCAAACCGTCGCCGACATCAACGCCGAAAAGCCAAACTTCGTCGAAATCCGATTCGTCGAGAAGGCTTAAAACCGCATCGTCGCCGTCTTCGTTTTTTTCGATATTTCGCGCCCTCACATCATAAAGCGCGTCGCCGTTTTCATCGGTCAGCGATTCGAGATGTTTCGTGACCAGCGAAAATCTGCCGATGTGCCAATCGTCTTCCGTCGCCGGAATTGTCGTTTGCAGTAAAATTTTTGTCGGATTTTTCATAACTTTTCTGAAATCGTCGGCAGTGTTTCGTAAAATCTGTCATCAACATAGCAATAACCCCAATCTTCGTCCGGCTCGAACGATTTGATAATCGGGTGCGTCGTCTGGTGAAAATGTTTGGTCGCGTGTCTGTTTTTGGAATTGTCGCAGCAGCCGACGTGTCCGCAAATTTCGCAGAGGCGCAGGTGAACCCACGTGTCGCCAATTTTCAGGCAATCTTCACAACCGTCCGCGCTCGGCATAACGGCTTTTATTTCGCTTATATGTTCGCAATTTTTCATACTTTAAATTCTCCTTTTAGAAATGATTTTATTCTATTAGGTTTTCCTTTTCATACCTATTTAGTGGTATCGGCGGCACAAATCTTTCGTCAACATAACACCAAGCCCAATTTTCGCTCAGTTCGAGCGAAGCGATAATCGGGTGGTCGTCTTCGTGGAAATGCGCGGTCGCGTGTTTGTATTTCGACGAATCACAGCAACCGACGTGACCGCAGGCGAGACACAAACGCAGGTGAACCCATTTGTAATTATTTTTGACGCATTCTTCGCATTCGAGTGCGCCGCGCGGCGCATTAGACGAACATTTGGTCGGCGTGTTCGCAGGGTTTAAGCTGCCCGTCAGTTTTTTCTTCGGCTTCTGCGTGATCAAACCTCGTTTCTAAAATCACGTCGCCGATGAAAATCAGAAGCAGTAAAATCAATACGACGAGCGGCGGCAGAGATGAGCCGACGGCTAAAATTAAAAGCGCGGCGGCGATTGACGCGATTCGCGCATAAAGAAGATGACACGTTCCGACGGCGGTGCGAATCACGGTAATGACGGCGAGATAAAGGGCGATTGAACCGCATAAAAGCGCGAGCGTCGAAAGTTTCAGATGCGGATATTGGCTCGTTTCGATAATCGCGTGTTCAACGCCGATGCCGAGCGCGACGATGCTTGCCACGAGGAAAAAATTCCCGTAGAGATAAACGACGCGCGGCACGAGCGAATCGGATTTTATCGCGTCGTCTTCGGCAAAATCGAAATTCAGCCACCAGATGCAAGCCGCCATCGCAAACCCGATTGCCGCCGCCGCAATCGTCTCGAGAGTCCAGTTAACCTTCGCCGCACCGTTCGCCGTTGCGAGTACGGCTTCGCCGAGAACGATAATTGTAAACAGTCCGAAGCGTTCGGGAATGTGCGATAAATCGAACGGAATCAAACGTGTTTTCTTGAAATTGACAAAAGGCGTAACGAGTGCCAAAACAATGGCGATTGCCCAGATAATATATCGAATTGGCGGCTCGAAAAAAAGCGAAAGCAGACATAAAACGGCTGTGCCGCCTAATCCGCCGACGAACTGCAAAGACAGGCGACGCGCGAGCGGAACGTGATAAGCGGAACGCGCGTAAAGCACCACGAGCGTCAGCAAAACAAGCGCGTAACAGACGATAAAAGGCGCATCGCCGCCATCGGAAAATGCGTTTTCGAGATTTATCGAAAGCGCGGCGACGAGCAGCATTCCGGCGAACATCAGCACGCGGTAAACGGTTTCGTCGGTTTCAAAACGGTCGGCGTAAAACGTGAAACCGACCCACGACCACCAGACCGGAACGAACAGCGCGAGGAATTTCAACGTGCCGCCCAAATCCGTGTGCGCGTTCAAAACGTGCGCGACCTGCGATACGGCGAGAACGAAAACGAGATCGAAAAACAGTTCGAGCCAGCTCGCGTGACGTTCACGTTCGCTGTTTGAATCAAGCGGGCGCAGACGCAGTTTGGTCGGCGCGGAAGTGAAATTGTCGGGTGTTTGCGCCATTAACTTTTTATAATTTTCCACCGCCGAAGACGCGGAAACGCGGAGTTTTTATGGCGAAAAATAAAAGATTGTCCGAACATTTGAATTGATTTCCGCATTATTATTTCTCCGCGTCTCCGCGTACTCGGCGGTTCAATCTTTTTCAGCCAATTAAAAATTACTGTGCCAGTTCTTCGACGACTTCGATTTCGCCGTGCGTCTTTCTCAGCATATCGGCGAGCGATTTGCCCAGTTCTTCTAAAATTCCGCGCATCTTTTCGTCAGTCATTTCCTCGCCGCTGCCGTCGTATAATTTGCTGACACCGCTGACCGCGATTTCCGACGGCAGAACATTGACGAGCATCACCGAAAGAATGGTTCGCAGATGTCCGAGACAGCGTATGCCGCCGAACGCGCCCGGCGATTCGGTCATAATCGCGGCGACTTTGCCTTTGAAAACCTCGATCATCGCGTATTCTTCCGACTTGCGCGAAGCCCAATCAATCGCGTTTTTCAGCGCGGCGGGCAAAGATGCGTTATATTCGGGCGAGCAGATTAAAAATCCGTCGTGTTCGCCAAGAATTTTTTGAAAAGCGAGCGCGTTTTCGCTGAAACCTTCCGCTTGGTGATCGTCTTCGTTGTAAATCGGCATCGGATAATCGCGCAAATCAATAAAAGTTACGTCCGCGCCCGCGTCAATCGCGCCTTTCATCGCCGTTTTCACGACGCGTTTACTAAATGAATGCTCGCGCAGACTGCCCGCGAACGCCAAAATTTTCGGTTTCTTTGCCATTAAATTAATTTCCTTGGTTTGTGTAAAATTGGATACGATAAGTTTGACACGAACTGTCACAAAAGACAAAATTTTGATATTTTCGCCCGTAAAATTATGATTAAATCTTTTCAAAACAAACATCCGAAAATTCACGAAACGGCATTTGTCACCGACGATGCGATTATCATCGGCGATGTCGAAATCGGCGCGGAATCGAGCGTTTGGTTCGGTTCGATTTTGCGCGGCGACGTTAATTACATCCGCATCGGCGAGCGCACGAACGTTCAGGACGGCACGATAATTCACGTTTCGTCGAAAACTCATCCGACAATTCTCGAAGACGAAATCACGCTCGGACATCGCGTAACCTTGCACGGCTGTTACGTCGAAACGGGTTGTTTGATCGGCATCGGCGCGATTATACTTGACGGAGCGCGAATCGGTGCAAATTCTCTGATCGCCGCAGGAAGTCTCGTTACGCCGAACACGCAAATTCCGCCGCGCTCGATGGTAATGGGCAGTCCGGCGCGGGTCAAACGCGAGCTTTCGGATGAAGAAGTGACGGATTTGGAAAGATTCTGGCGCAATTACGTTGCTTTAATTCGCGCTTATCAAAATCAATCGTAGAGCAAGGTTTTTGTTCGGGCAATCTATCGCCAAATTTAAAATTTTGGTTTATGCTTAGTGGAGTTTTTATACGAACAAAATTCGAGGAGAATGTTTTTAATGCAAAAATCCATTGCTGATTTCCTTCGCGCGGTCAGCTTTTTTATCGTTATTATCTCGGCTTGCGCCGTGTTCGCGGCGGCGCAGGAAATTTCCGGCAGTCAGAATACGACTTCGAGCGGCGAAACAGTCGCGCCCGCCGCGCAGACGGACGACGCATTTGACAAGAAAAACGAGCTTTCCGTGTGGGGCGGTTTCGCGCCGGACATTCCGCGCCTGTTCAGCGGTTCGCGCAAATCAACTTTCGGCGAATTCGGTTTTCGATATTCGCGCCGCATCGCCACGACCGAAAACGTCGCCATCAAATATCAATTTGATTTAATTCCGCTCGCCGTTCTCAGTTATCGTGTCGAACGCGAATTTCGCATTTCGCCGACGGCTATTACAGTCAACCGCGCCCGCGAAACGGCTTACGGCGCGGGTTTTACGCCGGTCAGCTTTCAGGCGAATTTTCGTCGCCGCAGTAAAATACAGCCATTTTTATCGGCATCTGCCGGTTTGCTGATTTTCAACAAATCAATTCCCGACGACCGCAGCACGTTGCGTCCGCTTCAGCGCGGCAGACAATTTAATTTCACTCTCTCCGGCGGCGGCGGCGTGGAATTTTTAACCGAAGACGCGCGAAGCTACACGGTCGGCTTCAAATTTCATCACATCTCGAACGCCTCGACCGGCAACATCAATCCCGGATTCGACCAGAATTTTTTCTATTTCGGCTATACGTTCAAAAAGTGGTAAATTGTTCAAAGGTAAATTTAAAAGCCGATTTGCTAATATTCTTCCTTAGCAAATCGGCTTTTTTTACGGGAACGCCGTCACCCTCGACGGCAATGAACTTCGGCTTCGTTCAAACGAACGCTCGATTCGAGATTTTAATTTTCCGAATTTTTATCAACCTTCGTTAGATTGTTTCGCGCAATCTTTGCCGTCAGGGTGACGGCGTTCAGAGGCATAAAACAAAATGGCAAATACCAAACCGGCGCGTGGAATGCGCGATTTTTTACCAAGTGACGTTCGCAAGCGCAATTACGTCATCAACATTATCAAGGAAGTTTACGAAAGCTACGGCTTTGAACCGCTCGAAACGCCGTCGGTCGAAAACCTCGAAACGCTGACGGGCAAATACGGCGAAGAGGGAAATCAACTAATCTTCAAAATCCTCAAGCGCGGCGAAAAGTTGCAGGAAGAATTAACGTCGGGCGCAATCAAAAGCGAAAACGAATTGTCCGATCTCGCCCTGCGCTACGATTTAACCGTGCCGCTCGCCCGCGTCGTCGCCAACCACAAAAACGATTTGCCGAAATTCTTCAAACGCTACCAAATTCAGCCGGTTTGGAGAGCCGACCGTCCGGCAAAAGGTAGATTCCGCGAATTTTACCAGTGCGACGTTGACGCAATCGGTTCGAGTTCGATGATGGTCGAAGCCGAACTTTTCGCGGCGGTGAGCGAGATTTTAGCAAGATTAGGATTTAAGGATTTCATTATATGGATAAATAACCGGAAACTTCTAACAGGAATATTGGAAGGCTCAAATTTTAGTGCAGATGAACATAAATGATGTCTTAGTGAGTTTGGACAAATTAGATAAAATAGGAAAGGAAGGCGTTTTAACTGAACTTGAGAAGCAAAGGAGTTTCCGCGAATCAAAGAGAAGAAGTCATTCAATTTATCGAAACTATTGAATATAATGCATCGAGAATTTGAAAGAAACTAATGAGTGAAAGATTTGATTATAGAAATTATCCAGAAATTGAAAGGACTGAGAGTCAAACTTTTAAATAGTGTAATCATTAATCTTCTAAATAATCCAGAAGGTAAAGTCAGACGAAATCAGGAATTCAAGGGTTGAAAGAGGTAGAGAAAGTTATTCACATAGCAGATGTTCTTGGAGTAACAAAAATCAGACTTAATCCAGCTTTAGCAAGTGGTTTGTCTTATTACACGGGCGCGATTTTTGAGATAAATGTGCCTGATTTGGTGGGAAGTCTCGGCGGCGGCGGGCGTTATGACGGGTTGATCGGGATGTTCGGCAAGGAACAGATTCCGGCGTGCGGTTTTTCGCTCGGGCTGGAACGCATTCTCGTTGTGATGGAAGAACGCGGAATGTTTCCGAAAGAATTGTTGGACGCTTCGGCTGATGTGATGGTGACGATTTGGAACGAAGACGCAATCGGCGAATCGCTCAAACTCGCGGCGGAACTCAGAAAACAAAAATTGCGCGTCCTCGTCTATCCCGAAGCGGACAAACTCGGCAAGCAATTTAAATACGCCGATTCGATAAAAATTCCGTTCGTCTGTGTTCTCGGCGAAACGGAATTAGCCGAAAACAAAGTCACGCTCAAAAACCTGCAAACGGGCGAGCAGGAAACACTTGCGCGAGAGGAAATCGCGGCGAAGATTAAAAAATCCGCAAGCTCTAATAAAGTCGCTGAAAGCGACGAATAATAAAAATAATATAGCGTAGGGTGAAACCCTACGACTGTTCCGACACAGATTTCCGACGCTGAAAGTGTCGAACATTCAGAATTGATGTTGCTCACTTTCAGCGAGCGGCGAAATGATTATCGGCTAACCCGGCGATTCTCGCCGGGCTATAATGTTAGTCATCTTCGATGACGAAGATAAAGTTCTTCGGTTTAGACGCATCCTGTTAGAATCTAAAAACAATGCCGAAAACAATTTCACTTTGATTCTTTTCGTCGTCGCGCCGAAGACTTTTGAAACGATGAAGAAAAGCGACTTTCTCGACAAAATCGCCAAAAAACATTCGGTAAAATAAACAAAAACTAAATTAAAAACCTCACCAAAACTCAATTTTGCGAAGCCGGCGAAAAGGTTTTTCAACGCTCAAAGGCGAAATACGAGAGTTGGTAGTAATTAATTCTCGCTGATATATTTGCAGTTTCGGAAGACTCAAACGGCTATTTTACGCGTTCCAAACTGGTTAATTCCTGAGTCGCCCGACGATACCGTCTACTCCAAGAACATCGAGGTAATAAAATGAAATTCAAGAATCAACTGCGCTTGCTGGCATTTCTGTCACTGCTTTTGACATTCAGCGCAGTGCCGAATGTTGCCCAATCTCCAAACACGGCATCATTAATCGTCGTCGTAAACGATCAAAACGGAGCCGTCGTGCCGGACGCAAAAATTTCGGTGACGAATAATGCGACCGGCGACGTGCGCGATGTCGTCACGGGCGGCGAAGGCAGCATCACTGTTCCGGCACTGTCGCTCACCGGAACTTATACGGTCAGCGTCTCGAAAACCGGTTTCGGCAGCGAAGAGCAAACGGCAATTACTCTGCGTTCGGGCGAAACCGCGACGCTGAAAGTAACGCTTGTTCCAGGAACGGAGAAGGCGGAAGTAACGGTTTTCGGCACGACCGAAGGCGTTCGCGCCGATCCGCAAATCGGTCGGCGACTCGACAGCCCGACGATTGACGAAACGCCGATTCTCGGTCGTAAAGTGACGACTCTGCCGCTGCTCAACTCGGCTTTCCGGCAGGCAAAAGGCACAGGCGATTTATTCGTCAACGCGACTTATTTCGTGACCGGCGTTGGCGGACGACGCTCGACGACGGTTCTGCTCGATGGCGGAAACAACGATGATGGTTGGGGACGACAAACGGCGATTGCCACCGTTCCGCTCGGCGCGATTCAGGAAGTAAACATTTTATCGAACGCGTTTTCCGCCGAATACGGCTGGACTTCCGGTCCTGCGCTCAACATCGTGACCAAAGGCGGCACAAACGATTTTCGCGGCGAAGCCTTAGGTTTGTTTCGTCCCGGCGGCTGGCAGGCGAGAAGATTTTCAACTAAAAATTTCTGTCCGCCGTCCGTGCCGACCTGCATCACGCCAAGTACTCTGCAAGCGATCAATCCGGTAGATATTCCCGACGCGCTGCAACAATATTCCGGTGCGCTTGGCGGTCCGATCATCGAAGACAAAACATTCTTTTTCGCGGCGGCTGATTACACCAGACAAAATCGCACGACGTTTCTGTCGCCGATTTTGCCTTCGTTCGTTTTGTCGCCCGACGGTCGTCTGGATTACACGGGACATTACCGCCAGTTTCTTTTCGACGGGCGAATTGATCACAAAATCGCGTCAAATCAGAATTTGACGTTTCGCGCCAATGTTGACCGGTTTGACGACGATAATCCACAAGATGCGGTGAGCGGCACAAACGCGCCGACCGTTGCGCGTCGTTACACACGCCGATCAGTCACGGCGCAAGTCAATTACACATGGGTTATCAACGCCAATCTTTTGAACGAAGCACGCTTGTCATTTTTGAACGGCGATCCGGTAACGCTCTGGGAAGCGCAAAATCCTTCGACCACTTATACACGCGCCGGAAATTCGCCGTTTACCATCGGCGAATCGCGCGCTTCGGACATTTACAGTCGTCAGATGCAGCTTTCCGATACGCTTTCGTGGACGCACGGCAAAAACAATTTCCGCTTTGGCGGCAGTATTATTTTCCACACTTCGGGCGGCACGGGCAGCGAACCCGGAACGGCGACGCTCGGCACATTTACATTTCTCAGCACCGGACCACGCGCCGGATTGCCTTTCAGCCAGTTGACGCTTAACGACGTGCAGAGTTACACGCAGCCGGTCAATTACGGCATCAGCAGTTATAAATTAAATCAATGGCTTTTGACCGGATTCGTGCAGGACAGCATTCGTCTGCGTTCGGATTTAACGCTCGATGTCGGGTTGCGTTACGACCGCCAGACTTTAACCGACGCGAATAAAAATTTCGCGCCGCGCATCGGTTTCGGCTGGAATCCGGGCGGCGATTCGCGTCTGGCGATTCGCGGCGGTTACGGAATGTATTACACGCAAATTCGCTCGAACGCGGTTGCCAGTTATCTCGTCGGCGGGTTAAACGGTTTGACGACTTACACGGCAACGCCCGGACAAACCGGCTTTCCGACTTGTTTGACCGGCGCGTGTCTGCCGGTTCCGATTAATCCGCGAACGCTGCCGCTGCCGCAACAGCCACCGCGCAACATCACGCTCAAAGCCGGACTGCGGTCGTTTTATCAGGAGCAATTTGCCGCATACGGATTGAACTTCAATTTGCTGCCGAATTATCCTGATGAATTGAGAAATCCGCGCAGTCAGGTGTTTACCATCGGCGCGGAACGCGAGTTTTTCAAAGGATTTTTCGTCGGCGCGGATTATGTGCGCCAGCATTTATCGGGAATTGACCGCACGCTTGATTTGAACGCGCCTGCGTCGTTTAACCGAACGGCAGCCGGACAAGTCAGAACCGTCGCGGCAGCGAATCTCACGCGACCGATTGTGCCGGTCAACGGCAGTGTGCGGACGGTCAATGTGCTGACCAATCTCGGCGTTGCCGATTATAACGGCTTGCAGACGCAGGCGA
Source organism: Pyrinomonadaceae bacterium (assembly GCA_963761145.1). GTDB lineage: Bacteria > Acidobacteriota > Blastocatellia > Pyrinomonadales > Pyrinomonadaceae. The sequence continues at coordinate 348,427 of CAVXFU010000007.1, read as the reverse complement.
CGTTTCGCGGTAACTCGCCGCTTTTCGTTTCGGTCAGCTACACGCTTTCAAAAACGACGAATACGAGCGAACCGGACGGCAACGGCATCGGACCAAATCAAGCAAATCTGGCACGGCTCGGCGAAGAAGAACGCGGACCGAGTTTGCTCGACCAGCGGCATCGAGCGGTTATCAACGTCTCGTATCGCTTCCCGTTTCGTTTCACCGCCGGAACTTTAATGCAGTTTGCCTCGGCGCGTCCGTTTAACTCGACGACCGGCGTGGACAACGACGGCGACGGCGCGACCAATGATCGTCCGTTTGTTAATGGCAGTGTTCTCCGCAAATCGGCGTTTCGCGGCACGGGAACGCAGGACGTTTCGATCTTCGTTGAAAACCGCATTCGATTGTCGGAAAGAATGAATCTGCTTCTCAGACTCGAAGGTTTTAATCTTTTCAATCACGGCAATTTTCTCGGTCGCGGCGTAACCGTTTACGGCAACGCTGAAACGCCGAGCGCGTCGTTCGGAAGATTTATCGGCGTGGGAACGGAACCCAACGCGATTCCGGTTTTCGCCAACATTGACCCGCCGCGAATGTTCCAACTTCAGGCGCGTTTCAGTTTTTAATCGCAAATTAACCGCAAAGCATTGTATTATTGCCGCGTATAGGTTGTGTCAAAAATTTTGGCGTATACTACATGTAAAAAACTTATGAATTCAGTAATCAGATATTTTGCGCTCTCAACCGTTTTCGTATTGTGTTTCGGTAATTATTCGAGCGGTCAGGTTGTCAAACGCAATTTGTCGAACTTCGCGCAAATTAATGCGAATCTTTATCGCGGCGCACAGCCTTCGGAAGCGGGCGTGAAAGAACTCGCGCAAATTGGAGTGAAGACGATTATCAATCTGCGCGGCGCGGACGAACATTCAAAGGCGGAAGAAATCTGGGCGCGAAACGCCGGAATAAAAGTTATCAGCTTTGATTTGAGCAACTGGTTCGAACCGAAAACGTCGGAAATCGAAAAAATCATAGCCGACATCGAAAGAACAGGAAATCAGCCGGTTTTTGTTCACTGCAAACGCGGCGCAGACCGAACCGGAACAGTCATTGCCGTTTACCGTATCACGCACGACAATTGGACGGCACAGCGAGCAAACGATGAAGCGAAGACTTACGGTTTCGGCTGGTGGCAAATTCCGATGAAACATTTTATCAGCGAATATTACGAGGATTTCATAAAATGAGCGAAGAAATTTTGATGATGATGCTCAAAGAAAATGTCGGCGGTTTTCGCAGTTATAAAAAAATGGCGGAACAGGCTTTGGAACAAGTTTCGGACGAGGAGTTTTTCCGGCAGATTGACGCGGAGTCGAACAGCTTAGCGGCGATTTGCAAACACATCGGCGGAAATCTGCGCTCGCGCTGGACTGATTTTTTAACGACTGACGGCGAAAAGGCAGACCGCAATCGAGATTCGGAATTTGCTGCCGAAAACGACACGCGCGAATCGGTAATGCAGATTTGGAACAACGGTTTTCAATGTTTATTCGATACGCTCGAATCTTTAACGGTGAAAGACTTAGGTAAATCGGTAAAAATTCGCGGCGAAGATTTTACGGTTGTTAAAGCCATCAACCGCGCGGCGACGCACACGGCTTCGCACATCGGACAGATTCAATTTTTAGCGAAACACCTACGCTCAACCGATTGGATAACTTTGAGCGTCCCGAAAAATCAATCGGCGCAGTTTACCGACTGGCTGAAGGCAAAAGACGATAAAGGCAATTATCTGGAAGCGACCGGAGATTTTGCGAAAGAGAATTTAAAATAGAAAAGAGCGGGAGAAGAGAGTAGTTTCCCGCTCAAATTATTTTGTTTGAAAGTTTTCTGGATTAGTAACGTCGAATGACAACGCGGCTGATGAGTCTGGTGACGACTCTGCCGTTCGGACGATAAGTGGTGCGATAAGTTTCGCGGTATACATATCGTCCGCGTCTGACGTTGCGCGTCGTGGTTGTCACGCGCACGCGGCGTTGATTATAACGACGACGCTGAAATTGCGGCGCGAGCGTATTGTTTGCCGTGACGTTCGCCGTTAAATTGTTACCTGTTGATTTCGCTTCGGCTGAAGACGTTAAAAACATTCCCGATACTAAAAGTAGTGATAATCCTATTAATTTTTTCATTTTTGTTCTCCCTTACTGGTGATTTTTGGGTAACGCCGAACCTCGAAAATCAAGGTTTCAGAAGCGTGACTCACGTTTTAAGACGCGCTCAAAACGGACAAAGTTGGAAAAAAAACGTCTTTCTAATGTAAAGTTGTGTCAAGCTATTAAAAAAGTTTAGCGGCATAATGATATTATGAAAGCCATTTCAATTCTCGGTTCGACCGGCTCAATCGGCTGCAATACGCTGAAGGTAATCAAGCATTTAAAGGACGAATTTCGCGTCGTCGCGCTCGGCGCAGGAAAAAACGTCGAAAAGCTCGCGGAGCAGATTTCGGAGTTCAACCCCGAATTAATTTCCGTCGAAAATGAAATCTGCGCTGAGTCGTTACTAAAAAAACTTCACGAATTAAAAGTCCAAAAAACGCCGAAAATAGAATTGGGTGAAACCGGTTTGATTAGCGTCGCCACGCACGAAGCGGCAAACACAGTTGTATCGGCAATCGTCGGCGCAATCGGTTTCGTTCCGACTTTGCGTGCGCTCGAAGCGGGCAAACGCGTCGCTCTCGCCAATAAGGAAACGCTCGTGATGGCGGGCGAATTGATGACCAAAGCGGCGCGGGAAAATAATGCGGAAATTTTGCCGGTTGATTCGGAACACAACGCTATTCACCAATGTCTGCGCGGCGAATCAAACAGCGAAGTCAAACGCCTGATTTTAACGGCGAGCGGCGGACCGTTTCGCACGAAATCAAAAATTGAGATTGAAAACGCGACCGTTGAACAAGCCTTAAATCATCCGACGTGGCAAATGGGCGACAAAATTACGATTGACTGCGCGACCTTGATGAACAAAGGTTTGGAGGTCATCGAAGCCCGTTGGCTGTTCGATTTTCCGGCTGACGAGATTGCCGTCGTCGTGCATCCGCAATCGGTTGTGCATTCGATGATCGAAATGGTTGACGGCTCAATTATCGCGCAGCTCGGCGTGACCGATATGCGCCATGCGATTCAATACGCTTTAACTTTTCCGAAACGTCAGCCGGGAAGTTTGCCGCCTTTCGATTTTGCGAAACTCGCGCAATTAACCTTTGAAACGCCCGATACGGTAAAATTTCCGTGTCTCGCGCTGGCTTATAAAGCGTTAAAAATCGGCGGCACGATGCCTGCCGTTTTGAACGCCGCGAACGAAATCGCGGTGCAGTGGTTTCTCGACGGAAAAATCAAACTTTCCGACGTGCCGAAAATCATCGAATCGGTAATGAACAAACACGAATCAAAGGCGGCGGCGAGTTTGGAAATCGTTCTGGAGACGGATGCGGCGGCACGAAAACAAGCTATAATCGAATTGGAAAGTCTTAAAAAACTCGCTTCGGCAAGTCAGAGGTGAAAAGTTTATGCAATCTACAGTTTCAGAAAAAGTTTCGCAATCTGCCGCTTTTATCACGGAAACGAATGAAAACGGCGCGGCAAACGGCGGCGTGAAAGTTTACAAATGGACGCAGAAAGAATATTACCAAATGGCGGAACTCGGATTTTTTCACGGCAAACGGGTCGAATTAATCGAAGGAGAAATCATTGAAATGTCACCGATGAATAAGCCGCACGCGACGGCAGTCAGAAGAATTTTATATATACTGAAAACATTTTTTGGTGAAGGATTTATAATTGACAGCCAACTCCCGATGAGTTTCAGCAAGGAAAGCGAACCGGAACCGGATGTTGCGGTAATCAAAGGCAAAATTGAAGATTTCATTAAATCACACCCGAAAACTGCGGAACTTATCGTCGAAGTTTCCGATTCGACGCTTCGTTATGACCGCACTATTAAAGCCGCGCTTTACGCTCAAAATAAAATTCAGGAATATTGGATTTTAAATTTGAAAGATCGCTGTCTGGAAGTTTACCGCCAACCGAAAAAAGACAAAAAACTCGGCTTTATTTACGGCGAAATACAAATTTTGACCGAAGACGAGACTGCTTCACCGATTGCCAATCCGAAGGCGAAAATCAAGATTGCTGATATTTTACCTTGAGTTTGCTAAAGTTTTAAGACAGTTTTACACTTTTAATGACAACTTGGAATCGAGAATTTGTTTCTAAGGAAGCAGAATTTATAAAGGATTTTACACAATGCCCGAAATTATAATAGTTATTTTAGCCGTCATTTTTGTTCTCGGCATCGCCATCAACATCCACGAATTTGGACATTTCGCGGTTGCCAAACTTCTCGGAATGCGTGTTGACGCTTATTCGTTTTTCGGTTTGGGACCGAGAATCTGGGGTTTCAAATACGGACACACCGATTATCGAATCTCAGCGATTCCGCTCGGAGCTTACGTCAAACTTTACGGCGACGAATCGAATTCCGGTCTGGAAGGCGAAGATGATAAAACCGAGCCGGTTCCTGATTCGGAACTTTACGAACTGCGTCCGCGCTGGCAGAAATTTCTGGTGATGATCGGCGGACCGTTTATGAATATTATGCTCGCGCTGGCGATTCCGTTTTTCGGCGCGTGGTTTACGGGTTTGCCTTCGATGCCCGCGCCGATTGTCGGCGTAGTCAGAGCCGGCGGCGCGGCGGAACAGGCGGGAATTAAAGTCGGCGACAGAATCGTGCAGTTTGACGGCGTGGAAAATCCGACGTGGGAACGCATCAGAAACGATTCTTTAATCGCGCCCGAACGTCAGCTTCCGGTCGTCGTCGAACGCGGCGGACAAAAAATGCCGCTGACGGTCAAACTTTCCAAAGTTGAAAAAGACGGAAACGTGATGGGTTCGCTCGATTTAGAACCGGAAGTCGGAGTCGAGCCGGTTGTTGTCAATTCGGTGGTTGAAGGCAAACCGGCGGCGCAATTCGGTTTGCAGGCAGGCGACAAAGCTATTTCGATCAACGGTCAGCCGGTGCGCAATTCCAACGAGATTCGCAACCAAATTCGGACAAACAAAGACGCGCAAATCAATATTCTGGTCGAGCGCAACGGCGAGCGTAAAGAAATACCGATTCAGGCGGAAAAAGGCGACGATGGAGCTTTCGTGGTCGGCGCGACTTTCATTCCCGATGAAAAGAGTATGACGCGCGAACCGGTTTCAATCGGACGCGCCGCGAGTTTTGCGGTCAATACGAACCTCGAAATCGTCCGCTTAACGGGCAAAGTTTTCGGTCAATTATTTGCCGGTCAGCGTTCGGTCAAAGACGCGGGCGTTGCCGGTCCAATCGGCATCGTGCAGATTATTTCCAAAGTCGTCACCGAACAAGGCTTCGTCGGTTTAATTTCAATTCTCGCGTTAATCAGTTTGAATTTGGGCGTATTTAATCTGCTGCCGATTCCGATGCTTGACGGCGGACAAATCGCGGTTCTGGCGATCGAAGGATTCTTGGGTTTGTTCGGGATGACGCTTTCAATGGCGATTAAAGAGAAAATTCAGCTTGCCGGTTTAGCGATAATTTTGTTGCTGATGGTGACGGTGATTTTCTTTGACGTTTCGCGGTTGATTGGAAAATAAGAAGGGAATTTAGCCACAGAGAACACAGAGTTCTCAGAGAAAATTACAGTGATTGTAAATTCATTTTTCTCTCTGTAGTCTCTGTGAACTCTGTGGCTAAAATTAATTTAAAATGAGAAGAAAAACAAAGGCGGTAATGGTCAAAAATGTGCAAATCGGCGGCGACGCGCCGATTGCCGTGCAGTCAATGACGAAAACCGATACGACCGACGTTGACGGAACAATCAAGCAAATCGAAGAAATGGTCGCCGCCGGCTGCGAAATCGTGCGCATCGCCGTTCCCGACAAAGACGCGGCGATTGCTTTGAAAGAAATTCGCAAACGCACCGACGCGCCGCTCGTCGCCGATATTCATTTTCATTACAAATTAGCGTTGATGGCTCTCGACGCCGGAATTGATAAACTTCGTCTGAATCCGGGAAATATCGGCTCGATTGACCGTATCCGCGAAGTCGTCCGCGCCGCCGAAGCGCAGAAAGTTCCAATCAGAATCGGCGTCAACGGCGGTTCGCTCGAAAAAGATTTGCTGAAAAAATACGGCACGGCAACGCCCGAAGCGATCGTCGAATCGGGAATGCGGCATATCAGAATTCTGGAAGATTTGGGTTTTACCGACACGATTATTTCCTTAAAAGCGTCAGACGTAAACCGTATGGTCGAAGCCTATCGTTTGATGTCAACAATGGTTGATTATCCGTTTCACCTCGGCGTAACCGAAGCGGGAACGGCTTTTGGCGGCACGATCAAATCGGCAATCGGCTTGGGAATTCTTCTGCACGAAGGCATCGGCGACACGATTCGCGTTTCTTTGGCGGCAGAACCGCACGAAGAAGTGCGCGTCGGCTGGGAAATTTTGAAATCTCTTGAACTCAGAAAACGCGGCGTAACCGTCGTCGCGTGCCCGACCTGCGGCAGACTCGACGTTGATAATTTCGTCGAAATTGTGACCGAAGTCGAACGTCGTTTGGCGCACGTCGAAGAACCTCTGCATCTTTCGATTATGGGCTGCGCCGTCAACGGTCCGGGCGAAGCGCACGATTCGCAGCTTGGAATTACGTTCGGCAGAAACGTCGGAATGATTTTCAAAGACGGCGTGCCGATGCGAAAAGTCGCGGGCGAAGATATTGTCGAAGAATTTGTCAAAGAAGTCGAGATTCTCCGCAGCGAAGGCGCTAACGCGAAATCTCTAATCGAACAAAAGCCGCTCGTCCAAATTACTTAAAACATTTTAGGCAAAGAGAAGGCGGAGATTTCATCACGGAGATAAAAGCGTAAACGGATAAATTGGCAGATTGCGTAAAACAAAAAATGCCGCCGTCAAAAATACGAATCCATACATCGCTGCCGGCGGAAAAACCTTCCACGAAAGTCCACGTCCGCGAACGACAATTAAAACTAGCGAAATTAGTATAAACCCGATTAAGAAAACGAAAATCGGTAAAAGCGCGTTGTAATGCAGCGCGGTTAAAATATCGCCGTGAAAAAGCGCGTGAAATCCGCGTGTCAAACCGCAGCCCGGACAATTGATTCCGGTCAATTTAAACAGCGGGCAAACGGGGAAAAATCCGGCGGTCGTCGGATTAAAATAGCCGACGACGAATGCTCCTGCACCGAACGTCAAAATTCCCGCGCCAGCTAAAATTCTTTCGAGTGTTGATGTAGCTGAATTTCCCATTCTTAATTACTGCGTTAAATCAGGCGATATTTTACCGAGTGTTTCGACAATTAACTGGGCAAATCGAGCTTTATTTTTGTCAGAACTTAACTCCGGCATATCAGCAAATGTCACTATTTCCTTAAATTTACCTAAAATATCCTGAGGAAAATCGGCAGGCGCAGAGGAAATTAAATCTTTCATCCTGACTAATCTCATTTTCACAGCCGTTTCATCAATCGTATGATCAGCAGTTCCGCCACTCATTTTGAGGTCAAGCATCAACGCTCCAAATTCTTTTCCAAACTTGAATTGCCAGGCATCATCGCCGGTTAATTTGTTATCAAGCGCGATAATTACTTTGTCAATTGTTTCACCGCGCTTTTCTTTGCCGGTTTCCTTTGTAATTAAAGTTAGCGGCGCAAGTTCTTCAGCAATTTGCGGTGTATCCACAAAATCTTCTTTCTTAGGTGTTTCCCATTCGTCATTCGGTATGATATTTGAAATTGATAAAAATGCTCCCAACCCCATCATCATTAACTTTTCTTCATTGCTCGACTCAATTTTGGACGGGACAAAATTATAAATAATCACGCCCGTCACTTTGACCGGCTGACCGGAAAGCAGCGTCGGCTTAAAAGTTGATTGCAGCGCGGCTTGTTCTGCCGCCTGTCTTAATAACGGATGACCGGAAGTTGCCGATGCGGAAATGACGCTGCCGTTTTCATCAATCGTCACCTGAACATTTACCGCGCCGCTGGCTCTAACGGCTTGCGCCGCTGACGGATATTCGGGTTTCGGTAAAGTCAATGCTTTGCCGTTGATAACTCCGCCGTTAATAGTTTTTGGTTTTGGCGTTTGCGCCGAAATATTTAAGACACCGAAACTCAAAACCAAAATTAAAATGAAGAGAAAATTACCACGCATTATGAAATCGCTCCTTTGAAATGTAAATCGAATTATAAAACAGAATCGCCGAAAATGTAAGCAGTTTCAATTGTTCGCCATCTGCATAAACAGCGCGTCAACGGCGATTTTGCGGTTGAGATTAACGGCGAGCCGTTCGCGCAGAGTTTCGATTTCCGACAGCCACGCGGATAAATTTCGGCTTTCGGCGCGGTCGGCGAACTTCTTTAGATCATCTGCTAAATCAACATTGACGAGAATTTTCGCGTTCGCCTGGTGTCGTATCGCCCAAACATCGTGAATCAACGTCTGCAAAATATCGAGCTTCGTTTCAAACGCATCTTTGTTTTTCGCGTCATTCATTTCTTCGGCGACGCGAAATAGTTCGGCGCGATTTTCTTTTATCAAAATGCTTTCCAGAACTTTGCAGCATCGCGGCGCGATTCGTGCGAAATTTTTCCAGGTCTGATTCGAGCGCGTTGCCCAAACGTCCGCCGGAAAGTTTGGCTAAAAGCGCGGCATCGTCGGGCGCGACGGCTTTGTCTTTGACCAGAAAATCCTCGATGCGCTTTGCGTCAATCGGCGCGAAACGCAGCATTTGACAGCGCGAGCGAATCGTCGGCAGAAGCGCGTCGGGACGCGACGTGATGAGGAAAAGATGCGACACGGCAGGCGGTTCTTCGAGCGTTTTTAAAAGCGCGTTCGATGCCGAATCGTTCATTTTGTCCGCGTCGTCAATGATAAAAAATCTCGCCGTCGCTTCATACGGGCGAAAATTCGCTTCAATTTCGAGTTCACGAATCGCGTCAACCAGAATATTTTTGTTATACGGAACTACCAGACCGATGTCGGGATGTTCGCTAAAAATCACGCGTTTGAACGCGTCGCGGTCGTCGGCTTTCGGAAACGCGAATTTATCGGCGCGGCGGCAATTATGGCAATCGTCGCACGCTTCCGCGTTTTTCGGATTTTGGCAGACGAACGATTTCGCCAGTTCGAGCGCGAAACGCTTTTTCCCGATGCCATTCGCGCCAGCCAAAAGCAGAGCGTTCGGCACCCGTTTCGTTGCGAGCAGTCGCCGCAAAACTGATTTTATCGAATCGTTGCCGATGATTTTATCAAACATAAAATTTACTTTAACTGAATTCGACTCAAGAATTTCGCCCGCGAATAAACGCGAAAGAACGCGAAATTATGAAGATTCAGTTTAGATGATTTTCCTGATTTTCTGCCTTTTATTTCGCGCAGTTTCGCGTTTATTGGCGGGCAAATCTCTTGTCCTGAAATAATTTCATTCGGTTTTTGTCTGCCCGAAACAAACATTTGAAATTGTAACGAAGTTTTCGCTTGCTTTGAAACCGTAGTCTTCACCATACCACAGGCGCAAAGCGCGGGAATTTGCGTCGAAATCGGCGGCGGAAAAATTCGGATACTGTTTGCGCCAGCCGTCGCAGGCGCGTTTTCTGACAGCGCGGCGGACAAACGCGCGTAAGCCGAAAAGTTTCGTGTAAATCGAAGGATTTAACGCTTCGTTGAGATGTTCGGTCAGAAACGGTTTGATCAGAGCGTTCCGTAAATCCAGATTTTTGTTAAACGTCCAGAGACCATTTTCGAGTAGTAAAATCGCCGGGCGCGTTTCGTTTCCGATTTTTATTTCGCCAGTCAAATTCAGATAAAATTTCAAACCGACGTAATTTGCCGCCAAATCGCCGTTTGAATAAACGCCGGAAATCAGCGTTCCAAAATACGTTTTTTCGGTCAAACGTCCCCAACGGACGGCTTTTTGCGCGGCTTCTTCAGCAGTTTTTCCGGCGGTTAAAGCGCGGGTGTAAATTTTGTAATACGCATAACCCTGCTGAAAAAAATGCGCGACTTTATCCGTGCCGAACTGTGCGCCGTAAATCTTGACGGTCGGGCTGATGGTCAAATAATTCGACGGTTTGACGGCAAAAATCGAATCGCCGAAACTGGTTTTGTAACGCGCCGGCTGATTTTTGAATTCGTGCGAATTCATCCACGAATCCGATTTGGTGAACGGCGGAAAACCCGCGCCGAGACGGTTGAAAAGCGCGCGGGCAATCCACGCTTCCGAGCGCAGATAGTCAAGTTTAGCGCGTTCCTTGTCGGGCGAATCACATTTCGTTTTCGTCGATGTGACGCTTGTTTTTTCCAGACACGCCTGGTGCGCGAAAATTTCGGTGTTCGTTCTTTCAACGGCTTTTCTTAAATTTTCTTCAGTGAATTCGGCAACTTCGTCGCCGATGTCGCCAAGCGATTCGGGCGGCAAATTATACTGATCAGTTTCAAAAGCGAAGCTCAGCGTCGGCAACAGTAACGCGACGCATAACAATAATCTGAGAAAAAATTTTAATTTCATAACTGCGACTATGTTTTCTTTGCGCTCTTTGTCCCGCAAAGGCGCAAAGAGCGCGAAGAAGGCATAAGAAATATTGCTCAATTTTCTCTTGCCGAATTTTCGGGATTCTGCAATACTTCTCTCGTTAATTTTACGCGATTATTTTCCGAATCGGAAAACCTTCTGTGATGTTATCGCGTAAGAACGTTTGAAGGGCATTCAAATCTAATCATTGTCAAAGGAGAAATTTATGCGTCGAGCTTTACTTTCAATCGTCGGGCTTTTATTTTTCGTGTTATCCGCGTCAGCGCAAACCGCTGACAGCATCATCGCCAAATACGTCGCGCAGATCGGCGGAATGGACAAACTGCAAGCTATGAAAACCGTTCGCACGACGGCGAAATTCAGCGGCGGCGGCGGTTTTGAAGCCGTTGTTGTGACCGAAGCCAAACGTCCGAACCGCACGCGCGAGGAATTTCAGCTGCAGGGAATGGTCGGTGTTTCGGCTTACGACGGCAAAACCGGCTGGAAAATCGAGCCGTGGCAGGGGAAAAAAGATGCTGAATTAATGAGCGAAGAAGAGTTGAAAGGCGTAATAGACGGCGCGGATTTCGACGATTCGCTGATAAATTACCAGTCACGCGGAATTAAAGTCGAATATCTGGGCAAAGACGAATTTGACGGCACGGACGTTTACAAATTGAAAGCGACTTTGCCGAGCGGAACCGTCAAACAGTATTTTATGGACACCGATTATTACGTGCCGATCAAAATTGAAATCAAAAGAATGATTCGCGGCGCGGAAGTCGAATTTGAATCAATTCTCGGCGATTATAAGGAAGTCGGCGGCGTTTATTTCGCGCATTCCATCGAAAGCGGCGCGAAGGGAAGTCCGAACAAAGCGACGATTACCATCGAGAAAATCGAGATTAACGTGCCGCTCGACGACAACCGTTTTATCCGACCGACCGCGAACGCGCCGAAATCCGATGCGATAAAAAAATAGCCGCAGCGATAGAAAAACAATCAGAAATTTCAAAGAAGGAAAGAATTTGAAAACAATGAAAAAAGCATCCGTGAATATCTTATCGGCAGTAATTACAAGTTTAGTTTTGACCATCGGCGCAATCGCGCAAACGCCTGTGACAGTGGTTAAATTTGACTCGGAAACGATTTCGGGTTTGGGCGCGAGAAACATCGGTTCGGCGGCAATGAGCGGTCGTATTGCCGCGCTCGACGCGATACAGGAAGGCAGCCGCCTGACGCTGTATGTCGGCGCGGCTTCGGGCGGCGTTTGGAAATCAACGAACGGCGGCACGACTTTTAAGCCGGTTTTCGATAAACAGCCGGTGCAGTCAATCGGCGCGGTGACGATTGACCAGAAAAATCCGAAAACGGTTTGGGTCGGAACCGGCGAAGCGTGGACGCGCAACTCAGTTTCGGTCGGCGACGGCGTTTATAAAACGACGGACGGCGGCGATAATTGGACTTATCTCGGTTTAAAAGATTCGGAGCGCATTGTGAAAATTCTCGTCAATCCAAAAAATTCCGACAATGTTTACGTTTGTGTGACGGGAAAGCTCTGGTCGGATTCGGACGAGCGCGGCGTTTACCGCACGAAAGACGGCGGCAAATCGTGGACGCGAGTTCTGCGCGGCGTGAACGCTTCGACCGGCTGTTCGATGCTTTCTATGGACAAACAAGACCCGGAAACTTTGTATGCCGGACTTTGGGATTTTCGCAGGAAAGGCTGGACGTTTCGTTCGGGCGGCGAAAACGATTCGATGCCGAGCGGCAGCGGACTCTTCAAAAGCAGAGACGGCGGCGAAACATGGACGCAGTTGGACGAAAAAAATGCGAAAGGATTGCCGCCGAAACCGTGGGGCAGAGTTGCAGTGCAGATCGCGCCGTCGAAACCGAAAACCGTTTATGCGACAATCGAAGCCGTTCAGCCGCTCGACGGGCTGTATCGCTCGGACGACGGAGGCGAAACGTGGACGATGCTCGACCGCAGCCAAATGATGATCTGGCGACCGTTTTATTTCGCTAATTTGATCGTTGACCCGAAGAACGAAAATCGCGTTTATAAATCCGGCGGCTCTTTGATTATGAGTAACGACGGCGGCAGAAGTTTCTCGAACATTTCCGGCGGCACGCACGGCGATCATCACGATTTATGGGTTGATCCGATGAACACCGATCATATAATCGCCGGCGACGACGGAGGACTTTGGCATTCATACGACGGCGGAAACAAATGGTGGAAAGCCGAAAATCTGCCAGTCTCGCAGTTTTACCACGTTTCGGTTGATATGGAAATGCCGTATCGCGTCTATGGCGGTCTTCAGGACAATAGTTCATGGGTCGGCGATTCGCAATATCCGGGCGGAATTACCAACAGCCGCTGGGAAAATATGTATGGCGGTGACGGTTTCTGGATGTTTGCCGATCCGACCGACCCTGATTATCTTTACGCCGAATCACAGGGCGGTTATATCGGGCGCATCAATCGCAAAACGCACGAAGTGCGCGGCATTCAGCCGCTGCCGAAATACGGCGAAGGCAAGTTGCGGTTTAACTGGAACGCGCCGATTCACGTCACCAAAGCCGGAACCGTTTATCTCGGCTCGCAGTTTCTTTTCCGCACCAAAGACAAAGGGCAAACGTGGGAACGCATCTCGCCGGATTTGACGACGAACGATGCGGAGAAACAAAAACAGGAATTGTCAGGCGGCATCACGGTTGATAACTCGGCGGCGGAAATGCACACGACGATTTACGCCGTTTGCGAGTCTCCGAAAAATCCGCTCGTCGTTTGGGCGGGAACCGACGACGGCAATTTGCAGGTCACGCAGAATGGCGGCAAAACGTGGACGAATGTAGTTGGAAACATCAAAGGTTTGCCGAAAAGCGCGTGGGTTTCATCCGTTGAAGCCGGACATTTCGAGCCGGGAACGGCGTATGCCACTTTCGATTTGCATAATTTCGGCGATATGAAACCGTATGTTTATAAAACCACGGACTTCGGTAAAACTTGGGCGCAAATCGTCGCGCCGAGTTCGCCGGTGCGCGGTTACACGCACGTCGTCAAGGAAGATTTGGTCAACAAAAACCTTTTGTTTGTCGGCACGGAGTTCGGGCTTTGGATTTCGCCCGACGGCGGACAACAATGGGCGCAGTATAAAGGCGGCGATTTGCCGAACGTCGCCGTCCGCGATTTGGCGATTCACCCGCGCGATAATGATCTGGTAATTGCCACGCACGGACGCGGAATTTGGATCGTGGACGACATCACGCCGCTGCGCGCGCTCGCCGCCGACACGCTTTCCAAAGACATCGCGTTTTTGCAGGCGAAACCGACGACGCAGATGCTTCAGGCAGGCGGCGGTTGGGCTGACGGCGACGCGACATTCGTCGGCGATAATCCGACCGACGAAGCCGTCATCACTTATTATCAAAAGAAACGGCATATTTTCGGCGATTTGAAAATCGAAGTCTTAGACGCGAAAGGCGAATCGCTCGGCACGATCCCGGCGAGCAAGCGGCGCGGCATCAATCGCGTTCGCTGGTCAATGCGAATGCCCGCGCCGCGAGTTCCGGCAGCGGCGAGCCTTGCGGGAAGCGCGAACATCGGACCGAGACTGCTGCCCGGCGTTTACACGGTGAAAATGACGAAAGACAAAAACGTCTATACGACGCAGTTAACCGTTGTCGCTGATCCGCGTGCGAAACATACGGCGGCAGATAGAAAAGCACAGTTTGATTTGTCAATGAAACTGTATAAAATGCTCGGCGAAATGACGACGACCGTTGAGCGAATCAATGCTGTTCGTCTCGCTTTAAACGACCGCGCCGCAAAGTCGGGCGTGGATGCGGCATTAAAAAACCAGCTTGAAACGGCGGCGAATCAAGTTGACGATATTCGCAAAAAAATCGTGGCGACCAAAGAAGGCGGCGCGATTACCGGCGAAGAAAGATTGCGCGAATTTCTGGCGGGACTTTACGGCGATGTCAATTCCTACGAAGGCAAACCGTCGCAGACGCAAATGGATCGTGCCGATTCTTTAGGACGTGAATTGACGGACGTGACGAAAAATTTCAACGATTGGCTGGCGCGTGAATTGAGCGGCATTAATTCGTCGCTGCGGCAGAAAAATCTTGAGGAAATCAAAAATCCATAAATCAAAGTAACCACGAAAAACACGAAGCGACGCGAAAAATATTAATCTTTTTTCGCGTCGCTTCGTGTTTTTTTTTCTGGTTAAATTTCTTCGGCTTTCGAGTTGGCTTCGTCCAGAAATTCCGAGACGATTTCCAGAACCATCGTTTTGATTTCGCCGGTCGAACCGCTCGCATCAATTACTCGAAAACGGTGCGGCTCGTCTCTGGCAATCGTCAGATAAGCTCCGCGCACGCGCTCGTAAAATCCGGCGGTTTCTTTGTCCATTCGATTTTTCCGCTCGCCCGTGTCGCCGCGTGAACTGATTCGCAATAACGCCTGTTCGATTGGTAAATCAAAAAATAAGGTCAAATCCGGTTTCAGTCCGTCGGTGGCGAACTCGATAATTTGACTGACGGTGCTTTCGGAAAATCCGCGTCCCGCGCCCTGATAAGCGATGGTGGCATCGGCATAGCGGTCAGAGATGACAATTTTTCCTTCTTCGAGTGCGGGTTTGACGAGAAAATTGACGTGCTGGGCGCGGTCGGCGGCAAATAATAAAAGTTCGGCGAGCGGCGCGACGTTTTCTTCGGTTTCGAGAAACGCTTCACGCAGGCGGCGACCGAGCGGCGTTCCGCCCGGTTCGCAGGTCGGTAAAACCTTAAATCCGCGAACGAGCAGCTCGCTCACCAGCATCCGCAGCTGCGTTGATTTGCCGCTGCCGTCAATTCCTTCAAAAGTGATAAATTTTCCGCGCAAAATTTTATTCCGTGACAGATTTTTTTCTTTCTTGTGAAACGGTGGAAATGGCGTGTTTGAAAATCAAAACATCCTGCCCGCCGACATCCAGCATTAACGAAAATTTATCGAAACTTTTGATTCTGCCGGCAATCGTCGCGCCGTGCAGCAGGTGAATGACAATATTAAATCGTTCGCGCCGCGCCGTGTTCAAAAACGCATCCTGTATGTTTTGGGCAACCGTTTTTTCCATAACACTCTCTCTCTAAGTTGATTGTGGTTATTACAAATTGAGTTTATAACACATTTGCCGATTCTTACAAGAAATGTTTCACAAGTTATTGTAAATCAAGCATTTTACACAAAGTTTTCTGTGTTTCCGCGTTGTCGCCGAAACCTTCGAGCCAAATAACGTCGGCTTCGCGCCGAAACCAGGACATTTGCCGCTTGGCGTAATTTCGCACGTCCTGTTTGGTTTGTTCAATCGCGCTTTCCAAGGTGCGTTCGCCGCGCAGATATTCGCAAACCCGACGATAACCGTGTGCGCCGAGCGCGTTCGTGTCGTCTTTTACGCCGCTCATCCGAAGTTGCTTCACTTCTTCGATTAAACCTTCCTCAAAATGCTTTGCGGCGCGTTCATTGATTCTTTCGTACAACAAATCACGCGGCGGATTAAGCGCGAAAATTTTAATTCGTGCTGCAAATTCCGGCGGTTCGCTTCGATTCGGCTGGATTTGGCTGATTCGATTTCCGGTTTGAAAATAAACTTCCAGAGCGCGTGAGGTGCGAACGTAATCACGCGGGAAAAGTCGTTCGGCGGCGATTTTATCCACTTTCTGCAAAATTTTATGCAGATGTTCCGCGCCTTTTTTCTCTTTGATTTCAGCCAGCTTTGCTCTTAGATGTTCGTCGGTTTTCGGCGAATCAAAAAACGGCTGACGAAGTGTTCGCAAATAAAAACCCGTTCCGCCGACCAAAATCGGAACATTGCCGCGCTGTTCGATTTCCGCGATTTTCGCGCCCGCGTCCGCCGCCCAATCCGCCGCCGTGTATTTTATGTTAGGCGAAACGTAATCAATCAAATGATGCGGCACACCGCGTTTTTCCTCTTCCGAGGGTTTCGCCGTCGCAATCTCGATTTCCTGATAAATCTGCACCGAATCGCAGTTGATAATTTCCGCGTTTCCGAGCCGCAAAGCAAGCGCAACACCGATTTCGGTTTTCCCCGAAGCGGTCGGTCCGACAATCGCGTAGATATTTTTATTCATACCAAAAACTAATTTTAGATTAGCACGAAAAGTTTACGATTTTCAGCGGCATCAATTGCTGGTTTCAATTAGCGGCGAATGAGTTTATTATCTTAAAAACATCGATTCAAAAAATTCTACTGATTAAAATGAAAAAACTTTACGTCTGTTTCGCTTTGCTAATTTTTCAATCAATTTTGATGGCACAAAAAACTGAAAATTACATTCAATACGTCAATCCGCTGATCGGCACGCAGAAAATGGGACACACGTTTCCCGGCGCGACCGTTCCGTTCGGCGCGGTGCAGTTGTCGCCCGACACGGACGAACAGCCGCACAATATCGGCGGAAAATATAATCGGGACGCGTATAAATACTGCGCCGGATATAATTACGACGACCGAACGATTTTCGGATTTTCGCACACGCATTTTTCGGGAACCGGACATTCGGATTTGGGCGATTTTTTGATTATGCCGACGGTCGGCGATTTACAGCTTGAGCCGGGAACGAAAGACGATCCGAAAAGCGGATTTCGCTCGGCATTTTCACACCAGACGGAAACAGTTGAGCCGAATTATTACAAAGTTTTGCTTGCTGACGATAATATTGTTGCCGAAATGACGACTACAACGAGAGTCGGTTTTCATCAATATACTTTTCCCGAATCCGACAACGCGCACATCATTTTGGATTTAATGCACGGCATTTATAACTACGACGACAAAAACGTCTGGACTTTCGTGCGCGTCGAAAACGATCACACAATCGTCGGTTATCGGCAAACCAACGGTTGGGCGCGAACCAGAACCGTTTATTTTGCGATGGAATTTTCCAAGCCTTTTACGAATTACGGTTTCAAAAATTATGAAAAGCAGGATTACAAAGGCTTCTGGCGCAAGTTCGACCAGACGAAAAACTTTCCCGAAGCCGCCGGCAAACAGATTCGCGCCTATTTCGATTTCAAAACCGCGAAGGACGAAAAAATCAAAATAAAATTCGCGCTGTCGCCCGTTTCGACGGAAGGCGCAATGAATAATTTACGCACGGAAACGCCGGATTGGGATTTTGATAAAGTCAAAAAAGCCGGACAAAATTTGTGGAACAAGGAACTCGGAAAAATCGCCGTAACCGCCGACAGTAAAGACGATTTAACCAATTTTTATACGGCGATGTATCACACATTTTTGTCGCCGACGGTTTATATGGACGCGGACGGCAAATATAAAGGCTTGGATCAAAACGTCCACGACGCGAAGAATTACACGAATTACTCGACGTTTTCGCTGTGGGATACATATCGCGCTCTGCATCCGTTTTTCAACATCGTTCAGCCGCAACGCAACCGCGAAATGATAAATTCAATGCTCGCGCATTACGATCAGAGCGTTCATAAAATGCTGCCGGTTTGGTCGCATTACGCCAACGAAAATTGGTGTATGATCGGCTATCATTCGGTTTCGGTGATTGCGGACGCGATTGTGACAGGGAACACCGAAGGCGTTGACGCGAATCACGCGCTCGACGCGATGACGCAGACAGCCAGAACGAAATATTACGACGGACTCGATTCGTATATGTCGCTTGGCTACGTCAAAGACGAGGGAAATTCTTCGAGCGTGTCGAAAACTCTCGAATACGCTTACGACGATTGGGCAATCGCGCAGGCGGCGAAAAAGCTCGGCAAAACGGAAATTTACGACGAATTTATCAAGCGTTCGGAGAATTGGAAAAACGTCTATGACGCGTCGGTCGGGTTTACACGACCGAAAATGGAAGACGGGAAATTCGTTGAAAAATTCGATCCGCTGAAGACCGAAGGCGAAGGTTTTATCGAAGGAAACGCGTGGAATTACAGTTTGTATGTGCCGCATCAACCCGCTGAAATGATTGCGATGATGGGCGGCAAACAGAAATTCGCGGCGCATCTCGACGAACTTTTTTCGATGACTTTGCCCGATTCGTTTTTCGCCGAAACCGAAGATATCACGCGCGAAGGCATAATCGGCGGCTATATTCACGGCAACGAACCTTCGCATCACGTCGCGTATCTTTACAACTGGACGGACGCACCGTGGAAAACGCAGGAACGTGTGCGGATGATTTTGAAAAATCAATATCACGCCGCGCCCGACGGTTTGGGCGGCAACGACGACTGCGGGCAAATGTCGGCGTGGTTTCTGTTTTCGACGCTCGGATTTTATCCGGTCGCGCCCGCTTCCGATCAATACCAACTCGGCAGTCCGGCGATTAAGACGGCGAATTTAAATTTAGAAAACGGCAAGACTTTGGCAATTGAAGCGAAAAATCAATCGGATAAAAATGTTTACGTCGAACGAGTCGAACTGAACGGCAAGCCGGTTAATCGAACCTTTATCAGGCACACGGAAATTACGAACGGCGGAAAGCTGACGTTTTATATGAGCGACAAGCCGAAAATGTAAAGCGTTTACGCCTTTTGCGAAAATCTTTTTTGCCCACGAAACACACGAAAAAGACGAAAAAAGACATTTCAATTTCGATTGAATATTTTCGTTCTTTTCGTGTGTTTCGTGGGCAATAATCCTGCTCAAGCAAACGTGTAAGCGATGATGACGCAGACGATTGCCATTAGCGATAAGCCGATGAGAAACAGCGCGTCGGCGATTTTCTCGATTTTCTGTTTGCGGATTTTGTTCGTTGAGCGCAGCGCGAGATAGGAAGTAATACAACAGATCAGAAAAATTAGCGCGGCGACCGCCAGTATATTGTCGCCGACGGTTGAAAACTTTTTCAGTTCGGCGATGGCGCGGAAAATGCCGATGACCGTCAGGCAAACGCCGACCAGTCCGGCGGAAACGCTGAAAATATGGATGCTGATTTCGTTGTCGGTTTTATGTTCGTCGTCTTTCGTCATTGCGATTTTCTACGTTCCGAAGCATTGAGAAGTTTGGTTAAAATCTCGATTTGCTTTTGCTGCGTCTCGATCAACGCGCACCATTTCGCATCGCGCAAATCGTCGAGTTTTTCGTGCAGACCGATGATTTCGAGTTCGGCTTTGAGATTGACTTCGTAATCGTGCGCCGCATCAATGCGGTCGCGCGCCGACTGCCGATTTTGCGACATCAAAATTATCGGAGCCTGAATTGCCGCCGTCATCGAAAGAAAAAGATTCATCAAAATATACGGATACGGGTCGAACGCTTCGGGTTTGCTGAAAAAAACGTAAGAATTCCAAACGATCCACGCCGTCAAAAAGCCGAGATAGATGATGATAAACGTCCACGAACCGCCGAAACTCGCCACTTTATCGGCGATTCGCTGTCCGAAAGTCAGGTTGTTATCGAAATCCTCGTTCGTATCGCGGCTGATTTTCCCGCGCCGCAAAACGCGTTCTAAAATCTTCTTTTCCCGCACGTCGAGTTCGTCCAGACCACGCTTGAAAAACTTTTCCGCCAGTTGTTTGATTCGATTTTCCATAAACTCCACCGCAGATTAAACGCCGCCAGCCGGATTAAGTTTAACGAAAGAATATTCGCACCAGCGCGATTATCAAGAGCGCGGCGAGCAGAATGAGCGAACCCGTAATTTGATTACGCGAGAATTTCATCAAGATTGAAGTAGTTTTATAAAACCTTCCTGACCAAAGTGTTTATCGGTCGTCAAGGCTTCAACGGAATTATGTTCACGCATAACGATAAAACTCACGGCATCGCACAGCGAATAATTTTTATCGAGACGCTTGGCAAGCAAATTCATCGCCTGATTGTGTAAATAAGCATCTATCCAAATCAGTTTTAAGCGCGGCACTTCAAGAAAATCGTTGACAAAAGAAAGCGTTTCCTGCCGATTTTTTCCGCGAGCATAAGACAAAGGTATAAATTCCGCCAAAATGTAATTGGTTATCAAAAGCCGTTTCGAGCCGGTAAAAATTTCGATTGCCGCCGCATTGCGAAAATCGCTCTGGTCGTGAATGCAGAGCAAACCCGAAGTATCGAGAAAAAGCCGTTCATTCATCATCGTGCGCGTCCTCGTAAGTGTGAATCAATTCGGCATCAATTTTTTCATTATCGGCAGACCGCGAATTGCCGCTTTTTATCGCGCCGAAATGACGCGCAAAGCGATCTTCGGCAAATTGCGCGTCTTTTTCATTCGTCTCGCGCCTATTGGTATTTTCATCGTCAAGCAAAGTGACAATAGCGCGGCTTTTCTTAGTGATTTTCAACGGTTCGAGAAATGTCACGTTGCCGTTCACATCAATTTCAGCTTCAATTGTCGTCAGCATATACTAAACTCCTTATTTGAGCATTTTTCCAGTTGAACTTTTTCATAAACTTAGTAAGATTTCGTCAAATCAACGCCCGTGTAGTAGTGTTTGATGATTTCGTCGTATTTTACGCCCATTTTTGCCAAGCCGTAAGCTCCGTATTGGCACATTCCAACGCCGTGTCCCCAGCCGCGTCCGGTGAAGGTGTAGGCGATGGCGCGACCGTTGGTGTCGTAGCGTTTGTTGATGACGAAAAGCTGTTCGTTGAGCTTTAGGGCTGAACGGATTTTGCCGCCTTTTAAGTGGAAAGTGCCGTTTGAGCCGACGATTTCGAGGTCAACGGCGCGGCGCGAAAAGCCTTTTTGAGCGACGCGCACATCAATTAAAGAGCCGATGCCGCGAACGTATCTGGACAGGCGAGACTGAACCGACGAAGGCGAAAGATTGACGTTCCAGTTGGTAAAACTCGACATTCGTTCGGCAGTTGCGGGTTGGTCGGTCGGTTTGATTTCGAGATAGACGACTTCGCCCACCGCGTTCAATTGAAACGAAACCGTTTCGCCGCCGATGAGCGCGGTTTCCTTGACCTGATAAAACTGGTCGCCGAATTGTCTTAACAAGAAAACGTCGGGACGAACGATCAGAGTTTTGCTGGTTTTGCCGCTTTTGACGACTAATTTGCCGTCCGCGCTCGCCTGTGCCGCTCCAATTTGAAGCGCGGGCATCCATTTTCGTTTCGTGTAGATCTGCTCGACGAGATGCAGCATTTTGGCGCGTGAAAACGCTTTGTTGGGCTTCAAAGTCAAATCCGGGTAAAGCGCGAAATAACCGTCGCGGAATAAAATAGCGATGTCGGGGCGGCGTTCTTTCGGCACGTCGGCGGCATCGTCGAACGCGAGTTGATAATTGATGTCGGCTTCCGAAAGCAGCGTGTCGGCATAAGCGTCTCCGTAAATCATCGTCGCCAGAACGCGGGCGAGTTCGAGCGGTTTTGCGGTGTCTTTGTTGACGTTCGGGAAAGTTTTGCCGAATTTCGTCGCCAGTTGATTCAGCCAGTTCGACATTTCGCTCTGCGTCGGTTCATCTTCAAACCAATCGTCGGTCATCTGCGCGGTCGAAAGCTGAAATCCGTTAACGGCGAGCAGAGACATCAAACGCACGAGTTCAAGATTTTTCTCGTCGCGTAGTTTGGCGGGTTGGCGAACGGTTTTTATAAGGAACGGCTCGAAATTCCGGCGACCTTCGAGCGAACATTCCACGCCGCGCAAATACGGTTCGTTAAACTCGAAAACATTTTCCGAATTTTCCGTTCGACCGCCGCACGTCGAAGTGTAAAGCGCGTTAATCGGTTTGCCTTTAAAGGTGGCGACGATGCCGCGCGTCTCGGTAACGGCTTGCGTTCCCATCTTTGTTTCCGTTGAAAAACCCTGATAAACCTGCGAGCGAATGGTCGGCAGAATGTCGAAACCCTGCGTGCCGAATTGATTAGTATTGGCAATCGCGTAAGTTCTGGCGGCAATCGCCTGTGCCTTTTGCGCTTCGATGGCGGGCAAACCGAGTTCGTTCGGCACGACTCCGAGCAGATAATCTTCAATCGAAACCGCGTTGACAACCGACAAAGTGCCGCGTGAATTGACGAAAACTTCGATGCGCCCGCGATACGCTTTGCCGTTAAAACGAACCGGCGTGGCGCGTTCGTTGGTCGAGCCGAAAGCGATTGGTTTCAGCGACGTAAAACGCGAAGTCGCGCTGCCGCCGGACACGATAACTTCGCGCAGATTCGGATTGACGGCATCGGCAATCGGGTTGATGGAAACGATTTGTTTGACACCGCTCGGCGTTGGCGCAATCGGCGTAGTCGTCATCAAACTGCGAACTTCAGATTTCGATCCTTGCGCGATTTGTTTCGATAAAGCAACCGCGTCCTGCGAAGGCTGGACGAATTTTTCCGTCATCATCTGCGCTTCTTCATAGCCTTTGTCGCTCAATTCGGCTTTGAATTCATTGGCTTCTTCAATCGTCGAAATCGTTTCGCCGATCAAAACGCGCCAGTTATTTTTCGTCTGGTTCAGCGAAACGCTCGTTTTCTCGTTCGTCGCTTCACGGATTTCTTTAGCGAGCGTGTCGGCTTCCATTTGCGAAGCGATATTCGGAATTTCAAAATGATAAATCTCGTATTCCGGCGGACGATACGAACGCGCCGCGACAGAAATCCGGTTCGCCGCCAAAACTCGATTCGGTTCGCCGACGCTCGCCGCGACAAGCGTCGAATCGGTAGTCGTAATCGAAACATTCTGCGCGTTCGTCGCCAAACCGATGCGAATCACCGGTTCAGTCGTCAATTTGGAAGATTCAAACGCGGATGTTTCTGCTTCAGGCGAATGAACTTCGGCGAATGCGGCGGACAGTAAAACATTAATGATTGACAAAACGGCGAGCAGCGCAAATAAAGGTCGGTAAAACATAGACTTTTATAATAGAATTCGGCGGCGAAAATGTGAAGTTTTAAATTGTAAAGACGCTCAAAGAGGATTTGCCCACGAAATACACGAAAAGGACGAAAAGTTAAAACTGAATGATCCGACTTATCATTTTTCGTTTCTTTCGTGTATTTCGTGGGCAAAAAATTACTCTTTATTCAGCCATTCGTCCTGCAATTTTTTGATGGCGATTTCTTTGTGCTTGGCTTCGACTTCGATCCATTCGGCGAAGCGGAAAACTGAAGGCATCGTGAAAATCATATCGTGATGCGCGCGGTCTTGAAATTTTTCGCGCCCGTTGGAAATGTGTACGAGTTGATTTTCCGGTTTCGTCCAGGTTTCACGCGCCGCCCAGAACATTTCGGCGACTGACGAGTCTTCGTAACTGTCGAGCTTTTCGCGGCAAACGTGATGATGCGCGTCAAAAACCATTCGGTACTTTGGCACGCCGGCAAACTTCCAAAATCTGCGCCGACGAATAAGAATATTCGTCGTTTTCAAACGAGACGCGCGAACGAATTTCATCGGGAAGTCGTTCAATCGCCGCGACGAGATTATCAATTCGGTCGCCTTTGCCGCCGTGAATATTCATCGTCGCCCATTCCGAACGCGGCTGATTCAGTAAATCCAGAGTTCTCGCGTGCATTTTCAAAATCTTCACGCTGTTTTCGACGACCGATTCCGAATCGGAACTCAAAACGACGAATTGATCGGGATGCATCACGATTCGCAGATTATTTTCCAGAGCTTTATTGCCGACCGTCGCCAATTGTTCGACGAATTCACTCAAAATTTCCGCGCCAATCGGTTCGTCGGAAAACGGAAAAAGCCCCGAAGTCAGGCGATAAAGATTGATATCATTCGCGCTGCAAAATTCGACGGCGTTATTGACGCGATTGATATTTTCCGCGTATAACGCCCGCAGCATTTCTTTTTGAGCAGTTTCATCAAACGACAAAAGCCGCTTGCGCGTGACGGTTTTATAGCGCACCGCATCGGTCGTCGTGATGCAGACCAGACCGAGATTGTTTTTGACGCATTGTGTTTCTGGACTCATAAGGAAAGTTTAACAGAATTGATTTTGCCCACGAAACACACGAAAAGCACGAAATAAAATCATAAGAAGATTTTGAATTTTTTTCGGTTCTTTCGTGTGTTTCGTGGGCAAATAAATCTTATTTTTCGAGCGCGTTAAAGATAAACGGAAACGTCGCCCACGACTGACCGCGATGCTGCGGACGAAAGGCGAAAAGTATGATTTTGCCTTTGCCGTAAGCGGCTTCGGCGAGCGCAGTTTTGCCGTTCATATATTTTTCGCCCAAAGTCCAACCGGAAAGAAGCGAATCTTTCGCAGCGTAACGGGCAACAGATTTAACAGTTGTTTCGTCGGCGATTTCAAACGCCGAACTATTCGTAAAATACGCGGGCGTTTCGGCTTTCAAACCGTTGGCGAGCGGAAAAGATTTATCAACTTCCAGTTTGACGATTGAACCGGGATTATAAAATTCCGAGCGTTTCAAGCCATTCAGGACGTTTTTCAACGGTAGATTGAATCGCTTGATAATTATTTCGCACGAATCGTCAAAGCAGATTAATTTGCCGCCGTTTTCGACGAATTTCTTTAAATTCTCAACGCCCGTTTCAGTAATGCCGCCGGTAAATTCTGCCGGATAACGTTCGGCGTTCAAGCCTTTGACGATGGCGTTTTCGCTGTCGGCGGGCAAAATAATCGCGTCGAAATTTAAGTTGTTGTTACGAAAATCCGCGTCGGAAACGGAAGTGTAGGGAATTTGATGATTGTCCAAAATTAGCCGCGTCCAGCCTTCGTCCATCGAACCGGTGAAACCTTTGTATAAACCGATTTTCGGATTCGTCTTCAAAGGGTTCGGCAGTTGGGCAAATGATTCCTTGTTCGTTTTCAGATTCAGAATTTGTCGGGCTTGATTGATATTTTCCACTCGTTTCAGCGTCGCTTTAAAGTTTTCCAAATCGCGCGTGTTCCAAATCGCTTCGGTTTCCACGCCCATCTGCAAAGGCAGCGTCCAGCCCGCGACATCGTAGGGAACTTCGGCTTCGCCGTTAGCATTCAGGCGATTCGGGTAAAGCTGTTCTTCAAACAAACTTAGAATATTATTTTTCTGCGCCTGATTGACGAAAATCAGAAACGAGCCGAGCGGCATTTCGTGAACGTATTCAGGTTTTTTCTTGTCCATCGCAAAATAACCTTCGCTTGTCATCTGATTAATTTCGATGCCTTGCCACATCAAAATTTCCAGAAATCTGGCGACGGTTTCGGCATTCGGCTGTCCGGCGGAGACGATAAATGCCTGCGGCTCATCTGTTTTGCGCGTCAAATTCGCTTTGCCGAGTTCATAAAAATTCCGCAAATATCGCTCGCGGAATTTCGCGCCCATTTCCAGAAGCCCGCGCGAAGCAATCATTTCGATATTGGCAATGTCGGCGGCTCGCCAAACGCCGCCGCGCCACGCGTCGGGATAATTGGTCGCCGTCTGCAAAAGGTTGGGAAGTCCGCGTGCCGGACGGCTTTTCGTCAATTGCTCTTCGGTAATCGTCACGGGCGACATCAAATCCGCGCTCGCGGCTTCGGTCAAAATTCCGATTGAATTGTGAAAATACGGCGCGGAACGAAAACCGCCGTGCCACCACGTATCGTAAGTCGAATTCGTCGCCACGCCCGCGATATTTGCCGCCTGTAAATCAGCCGCCATTTTATAACCGATAAGACCGACTTCACGCAAAATGACGGGCGCAACGCGCGGATTCGGCGGATCGAAAAACGGCGGCGTGATAAAACGCGAAGCCGTCTGTCCCTGCTGGTGAACGTCGTAAACGAGTTCGGGAAACCATTCCTGCCAGAAAAATTTCGTGATTGCCTGCGTCTCTTTGAGATTCAGCATAAACCAGTCGCGGTTGTCGTCGTGTCCAGCGTAATGATGATAAAGTTCGGGCGGCGCAGTTCCTTCGTATTTCGTATTCAAAGTTTTGCGATACCAATCGGCAACAATATCAATGCCGTCAGGATTCGGCGACGGAATCAAAAGCAAAATCGTGTTGTTTAATATTTCCTTTGTATCGCTGTCGGTCGCCGTCGCCAATTCGTAAGCGAGATTCAAAGACATTTGCGACGCGACAATTTCGGTCGAGTGAATCGAACACGAAACCGAAATTATCGTTTTGCCGGCTTTAATCAATTCATCGGCTTCAGCCGGAGTTTTTATTAACTGCGGATTTGCCAGCTTCGCATTGATTTGGCGATATTTTTCGAGATTTCTGATATTTTCGGGCGATGAAACGAACGCGACGATCAGTGGTTTGCCGAGCGTTGATTTACCGATCTCTTTAACCGTAACTTTATCGCTCGCCGCGTCGAGCTTTTGAAAGTATTTGGTGATCTGCGACCAATCGGCGATGGTTTTATCACTCGTCGGCTGAAAACCGAGTATCGCTTTCGGGCTTGGGATCAATTGCGCCTGTGTTATATTGGCAAAACAAAGAACAGTTAAAACCAGACAAATCACTGAATAAAAATTAGAAAACCAATGTCGAATCATTTGGAGAAACCTCTGAAAAATTTGTTGACGAACAACGAGAAAATTACTTTTGCTGATAAAAATTCTAACATAAACCAGGTTTCGAGTTTGATCGGCAAACTGCGCTATTATTTTTCGCTTTCGATTCTGGCGTTCTTTTTTGTGTTTCTGATGCCGCCGATTATGCTCGTCGCCAGAATCAAAGGCGACCGTGAATACGCGTATCCGTTTGCGGCTTGGGGCGCAAGAGCGTGGCTGCGCTGGTCGGGAATGCGAATCGTCGTGCGCGGTCAGGAAAATCTCGCTGAAAACCAATCTTACGTCTTCGTTTCCAATCATCGTTCGTATCTTGATACGGCGATGATGTTCGCTTACACCACGAAAAAAATGGGCGTGATTGCCAAAAAGGAAATGCTCGACTGGATTGTCGCCGGAAAATTTATGAAATACGTCAACGTCATCGCCATTGACCGAACAAATACCGAATCGGCGATTGGACGATGAAAAATGCCGCCGACAAACTTCGGATGGGCATTTCGTTCGGCGTGTTCGCCGAAGGTACGCGGGCGAAACGAAATGAACTGCTGCCGTTTAAAAAGGGCGCGTTTTATATGGCGATTGATACCGGTTTTCCGATTGTTCCGGTCGTGATGAAAAACACCGGTTACGCGATGGGCAAAGGAAACAACACGGTCAATCCGGCGACGTGCGAAATGATTCTGCTGCCGCCGATTGAAACGAAAAATTTAACGAGCGAAAAAGATTTGCCCGACTTATTGATTAAAGTTCGCGGCGCGATTGCCGAAGAATTAGCGAGATAAAATTTATGATTTTCTTTCAACTTTCGCGGAACGTTATGCTGATGGCAATTCCGGCGTGATTGTCGAAAATTTCGGTTGTGGCTGAAATCGGTTTCCGGCTTTTTCCTATTGGTTCCGCTGCGTTGCTCATTTTTTTATCTCGCTGAAGATATTTCCAAAAAGCGCGGCTGATTGACGATACCGCTCGCCGATTCGTCCGTAAATTGGCGCGATGTCGGCGAAATATAAGAGGACAGATTTTACGTCTGTCCTTTTATATTTCGATTTACGGTTTTTTCGGCGTTGGAGTCGGCGCGGGTTTTGGAACTTCTTTAACTTCTACTGCGTCGTCTAAAATTATCACTTCACTTCTGCCTTGCTTGTAATTCTTAAAATAAACGCGAAGTTTTATTTTCGTGACCGAACCGTCGTCAAAAACCAATTCGTCGTCGGACGTGGCAAACGACGGAAACCAATATTTGCCGTCAACATTTTCGCGCCACGTTTCAACTACCGGAAACTTATTTTCCTTTGTTTCGGGAACGGCTTTGCCCTTTGATTTAACGATTTGCAAATCTCTTTGGTCAACCCAAATTCTGCCGGTGAAAAGACGCTGTTTGGTCTTTTTCGGATTTGGAGCCACTTTCGGCGTTACTTCAAAAACGTATAAATCGAGATCGTCAATCTTTTCCGCACCGATATAGTTGAAATTGTATTGCGGCAGAAAATACGGATCAATCGCAAATGGATTAACTCCGCCGAGGTCTTCCAAATCTTCGGGCGTAACGAATCCGGGCGGCGTGGTGGCGACCGGCGCGAAGATGACTTTTTCAAAACGCTGACCTTCGGGCGTTAAATTCAAAAACGAATTTCGCGTGTAATTGCCTTCGATTTGTCCGCCCATTCCGATAATCTGAATGGTCGCGTTGCGGTTGAAAACATAATTGCTCAAAGCCGCCCGAAATTGCTTTTCGTTCTCCGCAAACGCTTTGACAATGCGGTCAATGTCCGTCTGGCTCAAATCTTTTTTGACGATGCTCGATGTTTGCGCCGCCGCACTGAACACCGACGCGCACAAAATCAGCAGTCCAAATAAAATAATTTTCGTTTTTTTCATTTCTCTTTCAACCTTTTTGCCTGAAACTGATAAATAGATGCGCGAAATAATCTAAAAGTTTGAAGTCATCTTTTTTATAATTCGAGTTTAATTCATAATTGAAATATTCATTAATCAGCCGAACGATTTAATTTAGAGAGGTTTTCCGTTTTGAGCAAAATAACCGAACTGCCCGAAGAAATCGAGCAAATCCGCGACTGGAAATGGCGGCGCGAAGAGATTCTAAAAGTTGAAACCGCCGCGCAAATCGAAGCGATGGTCGAAGATTTGGGTTTTTGTCTCGCCCTGACCGATTCGCGCACGAATCTGCCGAGCGCGTATATCGCCGTTTGCGGCAGACGCGACGCACATTCGCCGCGCAACGTGCAGAAAGATTACGAAATGAGCCTCGCGTGGGAATTGAAAGATCAGGTGATGCAGCGCGGAAAAATTTATTACTCGAAACTTTGCAAAGGTCGCGCGATGTTCGTTGCGCCGCGCCTGATTCCGTATTTTAACGCGGTTTGGGGCATCGCGAAAAATCAGGAAAAAACCGCTTTGTCCGCCGATGCCGTGAAGATTTTGAAAGTTTTGCGGAAGGAATGGGAAATGGGAACGTCGGATTTGCGCGTTGAAACAAAGATTGAAACGCGTCAAAAACTCACTAAAGCGTTGGACGAATTGCAGCGAGCGTTAAAAGTCGTGCCGCAGGAATGCCTTTATCATCCGACTTTTACGTATATCTGGACTTTAGCCGAAGCGCGTTTCCCGAAAGAAACTTCAAAAAAGATTTCACGCGAAACGGGCTTAAAAGAAATTGCCCGCGCCTTTCTGCAAATGTCCGAAATGACGATGCCGGGCGAACTTTCCAGAGCTATCGGCATTCCGCGCCGAGAAACGGGCAAAGTCAATCACGCGCTTGTTAATGAAGGCTTTGCCAAAAGGTTACAAGTCGGCGTTTATCGCATCAACAAGGCAGAAGTTCGACTTTCATAACTTTCGTGGCTTTGCGCCAGTTTTCGTTCAGATCGAAACGATAAATTTCGATTTGCGGCGAAACGATTTTCGATAAAAATGCAAAGTCACGATGAAAACTCAGAGTCGGTGCGACGAGATAAACGAGCGCAGGTTGATCGGCAATTTCCAAATCGCCGAAGATTTTCGCTTTTGTCAGATTGCCGCTTCGCCTTTGCAGTTCAATCTTTCGCCAGTAATCGGCGGCTTGGAAAATCATCTGCGCGTCAGGTTCGGTTTTCAGTTCGATGACGATTAAACGCCCGTCCGAACGCAGCGCGAGCAAATCAATTTTGTCGTTCGCCGCGCGAAATTGCGGATAAATCGGCGACAAAATCAAGTTGCCGTCGAGCAATTTAACGTTGCGCCGCAGAATCGCTTCGAGCCACGCTTCGGGCGCGAGACGGTAAAACTCGTGCCGCTTGTTCGCCGAATCAAATCGCCGGTAAGAATCGAGATTTTCGACAAGATCGAAAAATTCCGCCCGCGTCGCTTCGTTCAAAATCCGCTTATCGCGTCCGATGCCGAACCACGCCTTTTCTTCATCGCCGATGACCCGCACGCGGGCAAACGCCAAACCTTCAAAGCGCAGAGTTTCGCCGTGACGGGTGAAAACGCGGTCAATCTTTTCCGGCGCGAGCTTAATGATTTCTTCGCTCGTGCGGCTCGGTTCGATGCTTTCGACTAAAGAAATTTTCGGCGGCTTTTCGCGCCACAGACTACTGAACGAAATCGGCGGCGCATCGGAAATCGTGCTTGTCTGCGTCTTCGCGTTGCTTTGAATTTCCTTGATATGAATTTTCGTCTGCCAATCTGAACGCAGTAAAGCGTGCATTTTTCGCAAATTTTTATACGATTTTTTTTCTGCTAAAATCCAAATGGTGTTTACCGGATTTTTACGCCGCGATTGCAGTTTAGTCAGCCAAAAAATCGCCGAAGTCAAAAGATATTCGGGCGTGTTGAGTTCAGAAACATCGCTCAAAGCGGCGATTTGATTATTGTTCGACAGTTCAAAAATAATGTTGGCGAAACGTCCGTTTTCGTTGTTCAGCGAAACGCGAACGAGTTTCGCTTTGGCGTTTTCCGCCACGATCAAAGCAGCGATTTGATTGGCTTTTTCGAGTCTGGCGAGCTTGACTGCTTCGCTCAATTCTGCGCTCGAAACACGCGGCACGAGTTTGATTTTTTCGCGTTCGCGCCCGAAATTCGCCGTCAGATCGAACGTCAGATTTTCTTGTTCGATTTTGTAATCGTTGATGCGGCGAAACTGAAAACCTTTGTCGCCGAGAAATCCGAAAATAATTCTGCCGCGCTCGTTCGAGACTTCGATTTCGTTCGCTTGAATGGCGAAACTTTTTCCCGATTGACGAACCAAAAGCCATTCGTGGTGAGCGGTAATCAGTTCGACGATTTCGGCAAAAGCATCTTCGCTGTTCATCGGATTTTCCTTGACAGAAAGTTTATCAACGCTTCCGCCCACATCGTGTAGCCGACAGGCGACGGATGAACGCCGTCGCTGAAAAATTCGTCGGGAACGCTTTCGGCTTCGTCGAAATAAAATACGTTTTCATTGGCACATTCCAGATTTTTCGCGTTTTCGTGATGAAGTTGTGAGATGCGCCACAAAACGAATTTCAGCGATGCGGGCAAAGCGCGAAAATCAATGACGCGCGGCGTATTCGCCAGCAGAATCAGCGCGTTCGGATATTTATTTTTGAGAATCGAGATTAATTTCGACATATCGCCGAGCCAGCGATTCGGGCTGCTGACTTTGAAAGTATCGTTGCCGCCGAGCGCGACAACGATCAAATCCATTTTAATTTTGGGCAAATGCGGCACGAGCCTCTGCAAAGTTTCCCGCGCCGTAATTCCGCTTTCGCCGAGTATGTGCCAGCGCACCGCTTTTCCCGTTTCCAAGCTCCAAAATTTGGCGAGTTGTCCGCCGAGTGCTTCCGTGTGATTTGCCGCGCCGACACCGGCGACGGTTGATTCGCCGATGGCGAGCAGATTTAACTGCGCTTCGCCGTCGCCGAATTGCCCGACGGTTTCGCCCGCCGCGTCGGGCAATCTGCCGACGCGTTTGCGGACAAGTTGACCCTGCCAGTAGAAAAACGGCAGCGTCGGCAGCAGAATTATGCCGCCGACGACGTAGAGAAATTGCAGAATGCGCGGTTTCATCGAAATTATTTTAACGCGGATTTATTCGCTTTCAAGCGTTGTGTTAAAATTCTCACTTCGCCGATGTTTTCGTCAAATCAGCTAAAAATTATTTTTCTCGCCGCGTTCTTTGGCGCGTCGGCGTGCAGCCTGTGGCGCGGCAATTCAGATGCGAACACTGCGCCCGCGCCGTTTGTTGCCGAAGAATTGAAAAGCCAGATTCCATTTTCGACCAAAGAACCGGACGCGTATCAAACGGAAATCGTCGTAACGGCGAACGGCGCGGCGGACAGATTTTTCGCGGCGCGTGATAAGGAAAATCGCATAACGATTTTTAATTATCAAACCGATGCGGAAATCAGCGATTTGCAAATCGGCTCGAATCAAGATTTGACTATCGCCGCGAAACGGAAAATTTACGTCGAAGCGGAAACAAGCGCGAAAAGCGACGCGGCGACGGATTTTTTCACCGCCGAATGGCTCAATCAAAAGACGGACGCGAAATTTGAAAAGATCGAACCGGAAAATAATCTCGCCCGTTATCGCGTAAATTTGGAAAACACGCGTAATTCCGAAATCATCGTTTACGTTGACGAAACGATCAATCTGCCGGTGAAACAGGAATTTTATATGACGAAAGACGGGCAGCGAACTTTGACTTTGACGGTTGAATTGAGAAATTTTAATTCGGCGGCGGACGCGAATCTTTTCGTCGTGCCGAAAGATTTTAAGAAAGTTTCGTCGAAGGAATTTTACGAACCGGCGCGAACCAGTGAAACAAAAAAATGATCAGCGAAGAAAATAAACAAACGGCTTTTGAGGCGGTGCGAAATACGCCTTATTTAAAACTTCTCGGCATCGAACTTGAAGAAATCAGCGAAGAAAAAGTCGTGATGAGCCTTGAGATGCAGGAAAAATTGCAGCAGCCGTATAAACTTCTGCACGGCGGCGCGACGGCATCCTTGATTGATACGGCGATGGCTTTCGCCGTCATTGCGGCAATCGGGACGCAAGGACCGGCGACGACCGTTGATTTGACCGTTCAATATTTGCGACCTGTTACCGAAGGAAAAGTTACCTGCACGGCGAAGGTTACGCGAGCCGGAAAAAGACTGATATTTTTATCGGCGGAAGTTGCTAACGAACAGGGAAAATTAACTGCGACCGCGCTTTCGACTTATACAAAAGTTTAATATTCAATGGAAGAACTAAAAAAATTCGCCCGCTATTTCAATCCTTACAAATATCGCGTTGTTTGCGGGATTTTGTTTATTCTCGTTTCGATGGCGTTCGGACTGCTTATTCCTTATTACGTTGGCAAGGCGATTGACGATTTGAGCCTGAACGTGACGTGGGAAAAAATTATTTATTATCCGCTTTTGATTTTGGGAATCAATGCGGTGAGCGGCATTTTTCTGTTTTGGCAGCGGCGGCTTTTGATTAACACTTCGCGGCACATCGAATATGATATGCGCGGCGATTTTTACGGTGCGCTCGTTAATCAGTCGCTCGAATTTTTTCAAAACAATCGCGTCGGCGACCTGATGGCGCGGGCGACGAACGATCTGGCGGCAATTCGTCAAATTGTCGGACCGATGATTTTATATTCGTTTCAGGCGATTTTCGCGCTGGCGATTGTGCTGCCGATTCTGCTCAGAATCAACGTCAAGCTGACTTTATTTCTGCTGATCCCGATGCCGCTTGTTTCCCTGACCGTGAAATATTTGGGCGAGCAGATTCACGTTCGATTTGAAAAAATTCAGGAATTTTTCTCGAGCATCACAGCCAGAGCGCAGGAAAATCTGTCGGGCGTGCGCGTCGTTCGCGCTTACGCGCAGGAAGCGTCCGAGATTGAAAAGTTTCAGGAACTCAACCGCGAATACGCCGCCAGAAATATTTCGCTGGTCAAATACGGCGCGGCGATGCGTCCGCTTTTATTCTTTTTTATCGGTTTGGGATTTGTGATAATCGTCGCGGTCGGCGTGCCGATGGCGGTGCGCGGCGAGATTTCGGCGGGCGATTTTACGGCGTTTATTCTTTACCTGCAAAGAATGATCTGGTACTTAATCGCGCTCGGCTACGTCGTCAATCTTTATCAGCGCGGAACGGCGAGTTTGAAACGCTTCAACGAGATTTTGGAAACCGAACCGACGATTAAAGACGCGCCGGACGCGAAAACGCAGCCGAAAATAAAAGGCGAAATCGAGTTTCGCGATTTGAATTTCGCGTATAACGGAACGCCGGTTTTGAAAAATATCAATCTGAAAATCGAAGCCGGTCAAACCGTCGCGCTCGTCGGGAAAACGGGCAGCGGAAAATCAACTTTGATAAGTTTGATTCCGCGCCTGCTCGACGCGCCCGACGAAACAATTTTGATTGACGACGTGCCGCTCAAACGATTTCCGCTCGCGCAACTCAGAAAATCCATCGGCGTGGTGCCGCAGGAAACTTTTCTTTTTTCCGACACGCTCGCCGAAAACATCGCGTTCGGCGTGGAAAACAATGAACCGCAAATTACGAATGACGAATTACGCGAATCGGTTGGAAATCCTGACGCGCAATCAAATGTTCCGAGTCTTGAAAGCGAAAAGGCGGAAGTTTTAAGTCGTGATGCGGAAATCAGACGTTCGGCGGAGATTGCGAATCTGGCGGACGATATTAAGGATTTTCCGTATCAATACGAACAGCTTGTCGGCGAACGCGGCATCACTTTGTCGGGCGGACAGAAACAACGCACGGCAATCGCCCGCGCCGTGATGCGAAATCCGCGCATTTTGATTCTCGATGATTCTTTGTCGGCGGTTGACACCTACACCGAAGAAAAAATCCTGAACGGTTTGCGCGATGTGCGGCAGAATCGGACGACGATTATCGTTTCGCACCGTGTTTCGACTGTCCGCGATGCCGATTTAATTTGCGTTCTGCACGACGGCGAAATCATCGAACGCGGGACTCACGAAGAATTGATAAAATTCGGCGGCGAATATGCCGATTTATACGAACGACAACTTTTAGAGGAAGAATTGGAGGCGACCGAATAATTTATGCAAAATCAAAACTCGAATGTCGAAGGTCAATACAAAACGCTGTCAATTATTTGGTTCGCGTTATTGATGTCGCAATTTATTTTGTTGGCGGTGATTTTCTTTGCCAAGCCGGAAGTTTTTCGTTTGGATTTTTCAAAACCGCCGCTCGGCGAAAATCCGATAATGCCGCTGATATTCGCGCTTCTGGCGATTTCCAACCTCGTCATTTCGTTTGTGGTGAGAAAGAAATACATCAGTCAGGCGATTGCCGAACAGAACACTGCGCTCGTGCAGACGGCGATGATTATCGGCTGTGCGCTGTGCGAAGCCGTTTCGCTGTTCGGCGTGGTTTTGGCGTTCGCTTTCTCTTATCAGTATTTCTTTTTGTGGTTCGCGCTCGGCATTTTGGGAATTATTTTTCATTTCCCGAAGCGCGATAATTTAATTGCCGCGAGTTATAAAAAATAAATGTTTGCCGTCACTGTTCGCACCGACGATTTTTTCAGGGAAATTCATAAAAGTAAAAGGCGTGATTGTTTATAATTTTATTAATTCAAATGATCCGGGCGAGATAACTATTTCTATCAGCGAAATTCGTCCGCAAACGGAAGTAGAAATCTCGACACCGATTGCGCCGGAAATTTTACGACAACAAATGCTTGCTGGAAAACTTCACGTTTGGCTTTACGCGCTCGTCGAGCGGTTGCAGAAAAACGAATCCAAACTGACTGCGAACGGAGCGAAATTTGTTAAAGACAACAAAGCCGAAATCCAAATTCAATTTTCGGCAAAAACGCCTGACGTGTTAGAAAAACTTAAAAAGCTGGGTTTTGAGTTTGTCGGCGAGAGAAACAAAAACACAATTGTCGGTAAAATCGCCGTTGAGAAAATTGCGAATCTCGCGGAAATTGCGGAAATTCTATATGTTCTGCCGGAATTGAAATAAAATTTTGGCGGACTTACAATTATAGGATTTTATAACAGAATCCGCGTATCGAAATTTGGGTAAATTTCGATACGCGGATTCTGTTATGTCATCTGAATCTTAAATTTGTTTAAGAAATAAAAAACTATACACTTCGATTATTTGAAATGAATGTTAAAAATAAATTATTAAAAAGTTTTTCTAATGTGTGGGAATTTTTGATTACTAACCTTTTCTGCCAAGTTTGCTGACCGTTACGCTGCGTCTGCCAAAACGAGCGGCTTCCGAACAGCTCGGCATCCAAATATCCAATTTTTTACCCTTAACTCCGCCGCCTGTATCGGCGACCGTGTAGGTTCCGCTGTATGCGCCCGCGCTTAAAACGATGCGTGTTCCGAGCGGTAAAACGCGCGGATCAGCGGCGACAATTCCGCGCCGGACGTTGCCGCCGGTCGCCGTTCGTCCTTGCAGACAATAAGCGGTCGCGCGGAAAGAACCGGCTTCCGATAAGTTTGCTTTTGTTTTTTCAGGGGTTTCTGTAGAAGTTTGAACTTGGGTTTGTTCGGGTTTAGGGGTGGTTTGGTTGTCCTGATTTTCCAGTTGTTGTATTAAATTGTTCGGCGAATTGTCTTTCGCCATTATCACGGCTTCGACGGTCGGTTGGAAATAAAATAACGTTGAAAACAACGCCACCGCACCGAAGAATACGCTTCCTCCTGCTAGAGTTCTCATCTATAATTGCTCCTTATTGTTGGTTTGTTTCTTCCACTCAAGTCGTTCTAACTGTTTTTTCCCGATGACCTGAATAGACGGACGCGGTGTGTCCCGCGAAGAGTTTTTCAAAAAAACATTTATAATGCTATCATTCTGAAGCTTTTCTGTCTAATCCTAAAAAAGCTGGTGAAATCGGCGAGTGGGATATTTACCTTGAATAGACTGAGAAACGCGCATTGGATTAGACTTCATTCAGGCAATTTCGTATATTTCAAACGGTTTACTAAAATAGTTGGAGGAGAACAATTTGGTTACTCAAAATCGCCGCCAGTGGGCGCGGCATAACATTTCTTTTCCGATTCGTGTCGCGTGGAAAGACGAACACGGGCGGGAAATTGTTCAGGACGGTTTGACCGAAAATGTCGGACCGCAGGGAACGCTTATCTTTTTGCCGCGCACGCTTCCTGCCGTCGGCAGTAAGGTGAATTTAACGATTACGGAAAACGCCGAAGAGGAAGTCAGCGTGACGGCGCAGGTTATTCGTTTGGAGCGGAACGCAGCACATCCGCAGGTGGCTTTCCAATTAACCGATTCGCTTCGTCTTTGGAAAAAACGCGTGTTCGATTACGCCGGCAGCATTCTCGCCAATGAAAAACCTGAAGAATTTGACGACTGGTAAAAGAAATAACGAAGAGCGAAGATTTAAAACGAATTAATTTTTCGATATTTTACGTTTCACTTATCAGAAATTTATGAAAATTCTTATACTCGGCGCGGGGCGAATGGGATACGGTGCAGCTTTCGATTTGATTTATAATTCGCCTGAAGTCGAATCCGTCACAGTGGCGGATTTTGATTTTGTCAAAGCCGAATCAATCAAGGCGCAAATCAACAGCCCGAAATTAAAAATCGAACAAATTGATGTTTCAAATTACGCTGATGTCGTTGCGTTAATGAGCGGACACGACGCGGCGATTTCGTGCGTTAACTACTGGTATAATCTCGAACTCTCGAAAGCCGCGATTGAAACCGCGACGAATTTTTGCGATTTAGGCGGCAACAATTACGTTGTTGACGCGCAATTGGGTTTGGATGATGAGGCGAAAAACGCCGGAATAAATATCATTCCCGATTGCGGACTCGCGCCCGGGATGGTTTCCGTTCTGGCAATACGCGGTGCGAATCGGTTTGACGAAATCGAAGAAATTCATATTCGCGTCGGCGGTTTGCCGCAGAATCCGCAACCGCCTTTAAATTATCAACTCGTTTTTTCGGTCGAAGGCTTAATCAACGAATACGTCGAAACGGCGCGTGTCATTCGCAACGGCAAAATCACGGAAGTTGATTCGATGACCGAACTCGAAAATCTGGAATTCGACGATTTTCCCGCGCTCGAAGCGTTTCAAACTTCGGGCGGAACTTCGACTTTGCCCGACACTTTTCTAGGAAAAATCAAAGAACTCGATTACAAAACGATTCGTTATGCCGGACACTGCGAGAAATTCAAAACGATGATTGATCTCGGTTTATGTTCAAGCGAGGAAATCGTCGCTGATTATGTAAAAATCAAACCGCGCAAAGTCTTGGGCGAGCTTTTGCAGAGAAATCTTCCGGCAGATGAGCCGGATTACGTTTTGATTCGGCTGGATTTTGTCGGCACGAAAAACGGCGAACGCAAAAAATTGCGTTACGACATCGTTGATAAATACGACGAAGCGACGAATTTGAGCGCGATGATGCGGACGACGGCGTTTCCGGCTTCGATTATCGCGCAGATGGCGGCACGCGGCGAGGTAAAGATGCGCGGCGCGACTCCGCAGGAACTTGCCATTGATGCGGAAAAATTTGTTGCGGAACTGGCGCGAAGAAATATCAACATAATCGAATCGGAGATTAGCGATTAAAATCTGGCTGTCGAAAAATTCCGAAGTTTCCGTGCGTGAACAAATCATCACGCAAATTTCCCTGGGAATCGTCAGCGGCGACCTCAAAGCGGGCGAAAAACTTCCCAGCACCCGCGAACTCGCCCGTCGTTTTCAGATTCATCAAAACACGATTTCCAACGCTTACCGTGAACTCGCCGAGCGCAGTTTGGTCGAATTCAAAAAAGGCAGCGGTGTTTACGTGCGCGGCAAAGTCGCTGTTGAAATCGGGACTCTCGATCAATTAATCAATCGCTTTTTTCAAGATGCCGCCGCGCTCGGATTTAATCTGGACGAAATAAAAACGCGTCTGGAAAGCCGTTTGGAAACGCCGCCGGCAAAACATTTTCTCGTCGTCGAATCCGACGCGGAGCTGAGAAAAATCTTAATCGCAGAAATTGTCGGCGCAGCTAATGCCAAAGTTGACGGAATGTCATTTGAAGAATTTGCAAAAAGCGACGTTGAAAACGAAACTCGAATCAATCTGATTTATGACAAAACGAACGATGCTCATCAATCTTTGCCGCCGCATAAAAACTGTATTTACCTCAAAGTAAATTCGGTTTCCGATTCGATGACGGACAAGAGGCGTCCGCCGGAAACCGATTTGATCGCCGTCGTTTCGCGCTGGGAAACCTTTCTGGAACTGGCGAAAATGTATCTGCTTGCCGCGCGAGTTCAACCGGAAACGCTCGTTCTGCGTCCGGCAAATGAACCCGACTGGAAAAACGGTTTGTCGGCGGTTTCGCTGATTATCTGCGATTCGGCGACTGCAAAGGAATTTCCCGCAGACAAAAGAATCCGTGTTTTTCGGCTGATTGCTGATTCGTCTTTGAGCGAACTGCGCGAATTGATCGGTTGATTTATTGATTTCGGCAGTCAAAACTTTCTCGCTCAAAATGTTGCACTTTCCAAAAGTGTCATAATGCCGCGCACAGCCTGAAAATTTCTCTTTAATATCAAAATTACATTATTTTAAGGAGAAATGAAGGAAATGTTTGGAAAATATCTATCGGTGATTTTAATCGGTTTGCTGTTGAATTTAACCTGTTATCCAACAGCGGCGGCAAAAGCGGAAAATGACGGTGAATTTGCCGGAAAAGTGAAGACAAACGTCGCAAAACTCGGCACGGGCAGAAATGCAAAGATAAAAGTTAAGCTCAAAGACGGCTCGAAACTGAAAGGTTATGTGAGCGAGTTAAAAGATTCGAGTTTCGTGGTGGTGAACGAAAAGTCGGGAACGGAAACTGAAGTCGAATTTGTTCAGGTCAAACAAGTTAAAGGACAAAACTATTCAAATGGCGAAAAGATTTTCTTTCGTGCTTCTATAATTATCGGTGTATTATTGCTCTACGGTTATTTGCTCTCGCGTTCGTCTGATTATTAATATGATTTTCTGATGAAAATAAATATTTTCAGACAATAATAATTTCGCCGGACTTGACAAGATTTTGATTCGTAACTATTCTTGTTACAGATATGGCAGCTAACAGTCAATTTGCAATTGCAGTTCACATTTTGACGGTTCTCGCCAAGGCGGGCGAAGGCAATAATGTGAAGTCGGATTATATCGCCGCGAGTGTCAATACGAATCCGGTGGTTATCAGGCGGCTGCTCGGCGATTTGAATCATTCAAAATTGGTTGTTTCGCAAACCGGAGCAAATGGCGGAACGCGGCTGGCGAAATGTCCGAATTTGATCAATCTGGCGGACGTTCACCGGGCGATTTCGTGCGGTAAAACCTTCGCCCTGCATCGTCAGACAAACGATGATTGTTCGATTGGGAAAAATATTCAGTGCGTTTTGGAGAAATTGCAGACGGAAATCAGTGATGTCGTCGAGGCGAAACTGGCGCAGTTTTCTTTGCAGAGTTTTCTCGAAGCGGTCGAGAAAGTCGGCTGCGATAA
Organism: Pyrinomonadaceae bacterium; assembly: GCA_963761145.1. Taxonomy (GTDB): domain Bacteria; phylum Acidobacteriota; class Blastocatellia; order Pyrinomonadales; family Pyrinomonadaceae. Next base: position 307,875 of record CAVXFU010000007.1, on the reverse strand, counting down.
AGGCACAATTTTAGGTTAATTTTTTTGATTGTATTTGTATCAAAAGATGTTACAAAAGTATTAATTATAAAGGGGAAAATAAATAATGGAAAACGGAACAATAAACGGGAAAACGATATTAGACCAATTAAATTGGCGTTACGCGACGAAAAGCTACGACGCGACGCGCAAAGTTTCCGATGCGGATTGGGAAATTTTGGAAGACGCGCTGATGCTTACGCCGTCGAGCTTCGGCATTCAACCGTATAAATTTATCGTCGTTACCGATCAGGCGACGAAGGAAAAATTAAAACCGGCGGCTTGGGGACAAACCCAGATTACCGACAGCTCGCATCTTGTAATTATCACGTATAAAAAGACTTTGACCGATGCCGACATCGAGCATTTTGTCGAACGTATCGTCGAAGTGCGCGGCACACCGCGTGAAACTTTGACCGATTACGAAAACATTATGAAAAATTCGGCGAAACAGGCGGTCGAAGGCGGCTATGTTGAAACGTGGAATTCCAGACAGGCTTATATCGCGCTCGGATTTCTTCTGGAAACGGCGGCATTACTCGAAATTGATGCGACACCGATTGAAGGCTTCGACGCAGCGCAGTTTAACGAAATTCTCGGTTTGACCGATTATTCGGCGGTCGTCGTCTGTGCCGTCGGTTATCGAAAAGCGGAAACGGATTGGCTCGCGCCGCTTCCGAAAGTGCGGTTTCCGAAAGAGGAATTGATCCGGAGAATTTGATTTTCAACCGAAAAGGGCAGAGAACGAGCAAGGGAAGAAACTATGAGACCACAGGTATTTACGACAAAAGGCAGTTTTCAAATGGGCAAAAAAGCGGAGACGCTTTTGTGGAATTTGTCTTCCGAAATAATCGGTGTTTACCTGTGGTTTCTGAAATTCAGCAACGTGTTGTTGAAACTAATTCAATAGATTCTTAAGATTAAAGAAACGACGGAATTACAAAATTTAAATCGAGAGAAAATGCAATGAACACATTTTTAAACAACTGGTCGCCGCGAATCTTGAGCGTGCTGCGAATCATTACAGGATTTTTAATGTTGTGGCACGGAAGCCAGAAACTTTTTTCCTTTCCGCCGCCGGAAAAAGCGGCTCCGGCAAGCGCGTTGATGACGTTCGCCGGAATTTTAGAGTTCGGCGGCGGCATTTTGATTTTAATTGGTCTGTTCACGCGTCCGGTCGCTTTTATTATGAGCGGCTTGATGGCGGTCGCGTATTTTATGGCGCACGCGTCGGGCGGATTTTTGCCGGTTGTAAATCACGGCGAACTCGCGGTGATTTATTGTTTCATCTTCTTTTATTTGTTTTTCGCGGGCGGCGGCGCGTGGAGTTTGGACAGTTTAATCAGTCGAAACAAGAGTTGATAATGAAAAATTACATTGAAAAATCAATGACTTACGCCGAGTATATCAAACTGATTGACGATTTGCTGCTCGAAGGCAAAACGACCGGCGAAAATCAATCGGAAGCGATGTTCGGTTACGGCAAACTGAATCGGCAGCGAATGCTGCGGCTCGAAAAAACGGCGAAATTAAATGATTCGCTTGTTGAAAAAGCCCGAAAAATCGGACGCAAAACTATCTGGCTGATTATTACCGAAGGCTGGTGCGGCGACGCGGCGCAGAATATTCCGCTGATTGAAAAAATTGCGGCTGAATCGGAAAACATCGAAACGCGCTACGTTTTGCGCGACGAAAATCTCGAACTGATGGACGCGTATTTGACCAACGACGGGCGTTCGATTCCGAAATTAATCGCGCTTGACGCGACGACTTTGGAAGAACTCGGAACCTGGGGACCGCGACCGCAGAAAGCGATGGATTTTTTCTACGAAATGAAAAATCACGGTGTTGAAAAGCCTTTAATGATGGAAAATATGCAGCGTTGGTATATCGCCGACAAAAATCAGGCGATTCAGTTTGAATTTGAATCGCTTTTCGATGATCTGACCGGACAAAAAACAGTTAACTTGATTGGAGTCTAACGATTTTGCCGGCGACAAAATTTGAAAATATGCGAATGATTAACAAATCCTGTGTACGTTATTGCGTCATTTGAAGTTATTCGCCAGCGAATAAAAATTTATGAAAGCCTACGAAATAAACGAATTCGGTATAGAAAATTTGACGCTCGCCGAGCGCGACGAACCGCAACTGAAGACGAACGATGTGAAAGTGAAATTTCACGCCGCATCCTTGAATTACCGCGATTTGATGATGGTCAAGGGTTTGTATAATCCGCGTTTGAAAACGCCGCTCGTGCCGTTTTCCGACGGCGCGGGCGAAGTTGTCGAAGTCGGCGAAGCGGTGACGAAATTTAAAACGGGCGACCGCGTGATGCCGATTTTTATGCAGGGCTGGATTGACGGCGCGATTGACGCACAGAAAGCAAGAACCGCGCTCGGCGGCGATTTGGACGGCGTTTTGCGCGAGTTCGGCGCGTTCGATGAAAACGGTCTGGTTTGTATTCCCGACCATTTCAGTTACGAAGAAGCGGCGACTTTGCCGTGCGCGGCGGTGACGGCGTTTCACGCGCTTTACGAATCGTGCGGCATCAAGCCGGACACCACGGTTTTGCTGCAAGGCACGGGCGGCGTTTCGATTTTTGCGCTGCAATTAGCGAGTGTTTTAGGCTGCCGAATCATTATCACATCGAGTTCCGACGAAAAGCTGGAACGCGCGAAAGAATTGGGCGCGACCGATTTTATCAACTACCAAACGACGGAAGATTGGGACAAAAAAGTTCTCGAATTAACGGACAAACGCGGCGTTGATACGGTCGTCGAAGTCGGCGGCGCGGGAACGATGCAGAAATCGGTGAACGCCGTTAAAGTCGGCGGACACGTCGCAGTGATCGGCGTTTTGTCGGGCAAAGGCGAATTTAATCCGACATCGCTTTTAATGAAATCGGTGCGTCTTCAGGGAATTTACGTCGGGTCAAGGCAGATGTTTGAAGATATGAATCGCCTTTTGTGCAGCTATACGCATTTGAAGCCGGTGATTGATAAAACATTTAACTTTGGCGAAGTAAAAGACGCTTTGAAATATATGGAAAGCGGCTCGCACTTTGGCAAAATCGTCGTGAAATTTTAAGAGAACTATTTTAGAAATCAAAAGGTTAAAAGAGAAAAAATTATGAATGAACCGAGAGAACCTAGAAAACAAGTCAGCCCGGATAATTGGGAGAAATTTTTGCAGGAATTTGCGACGCGCAATTATAACCGCCGTGCGCGTTTCGATATATTTCGAGCCGACGGCACAACCGAAGAAGAAAGAACCGAAGCGCATCTCGAAGACGTGAAGTTAATTGGTGACGGCAATGCGAAATCGGTCGAAATCATTCGCGTCGAACGCGGCTCAGCGACCGACCAAAAGACCAAAGAAATAGTTACTAACGTACGCGGAATCGTCGTGCAGGTTGACACGGACGGCAGTGAAGACGCGCTGGAAATTACCGATAATCAAAACACTTTGGTCAGTCTGCGGCTCGAATCGAAAGTTGACGGGAATTCGTAAAATTTATGGAAATCGTTAATTCTGAAATTCAAAAATACGCGGAAGAATATACGTCCGATGAAAGCGCGCTGTTAGTCGAACTGCGGACTAAAACGTACGCCGAGCGCGCTGACAAAGCGATGCTTTCGGGTTTTTATCAAGGTCGTCTGCTGGCGATGTTGAGCAAGATGGTGCAGCCGAAACGCGTTTTGGAGATCGGAACTTTTATGGGATATTCCGCGCTGTGTCTGGCGGAAGGTTTGAGCGAAGACGGCAAACTTTTCACGCTCGACGTTGAACCGGAAACGAACTTGATTGCCAAAGAGTTTTGGAAAAAATCCGATTTGGGCGGCAAAATCGAATCTTTTCTCGGAAACGCCGCTGAAATAATCCCGAATTTGAACGAAACTTTCGACCTCGTTTTTATTGACGCGGACAAACCTGCTTACGCGCATTACTACGACCTGGTTTTCCCGAAACTTCGTGTCGGCGGTTTCATCGTTGCCGACAATGTTTTGCGTGACGGCAAAGTTTTAGACGCGCTGAATGGCGACGAAAACACCGTCGCTCTCAACGCTTACAACGAAAAAATTAATGCGGATGAACGAGTTTCAAACATACTTTTCGCCGTGCGCGACGGTTTGATGATTGCGCGAAAAGAGAAAAGCTGACAGGAGAAAAATTTATGACAAATGAAATTTACGAAATTCCCGTGACGACGATTGACGGCGCGGAGACAAACTTGGGCGATTATAAAGACAAAGTTTTGCTCGTCGTCAATGTGGCTTCAAAATGCGGTTTAACGCCGCAGTATGAAGGTTTGGAAACGCTTTACGAAACGTATCAGGGTAAAGGTTTTGAAGTTTTAGGTTTTCCGTCAAACGATTTTATGGGACAGGAACCGCTTTCGGAAACGGAAATCAAGGATTTTTGCGACACGAATTACAACGTTAAATTTCCGTTGTTTTCAAAAATTCACATCAACGGCGACGAACGGCATCCGCTTTATCAATTTCTGATTGACGCGCAGCCGGAAACCGATGTCAGCAACGGCGACGGCTGGCTGAACGGTTTGATTAAATATGGACATAAACATTTGAATGAAACCGATGTTTTGTGGAATTTCGAGAAATTTCTCGTCGGCAAAAACGGCGAAGTCGTCGCCCGCATCGCGCCGGATGTTAAGCCTGATGACGCGCGTTTGACCGAAAAAATCGAAGCGGAACTGGCGAAATGAGCGAATTTGTCGAACGAACATTCGGTTTGATTCCGCTCGAAGTTTGGAAATCGGAAAGCCCGGTCGAGATTTTTCGCAAAATGGTGACGGGCGAATATCACGCGCCGCCGATCAGCGAACATTTCGATTTCGGTTTGTCGGAAGTTGAAAAAGGTCGCGTCGTGTTTGAAGGCAAGCCGAGCGCGAAATTTTACAATCCGCTCGGAACGATTCACGGCGGATTTATCACGACTTTGCTTGATTCGGCGATGGCTTGCGCGATTCACACAACGCTCGAAGCCGGAAAAGGTTCGACGAGCGTCGAGATAAAAGTGAATTTCACGCGCCCGATTTTCGAGAAAACCGGAACGCTGCGAGCCGTCGGCGAAATCGTCAACGTCGGCAGACAAATCGCTTCGGCGGAAGGCAGATTGATTGACGAAAACGGCAAACTTTACGCGCACGGCACGACGACTTGTTTTATTTTTGATTTGTGAAAGATTATCACCACCGAGAACACGGAGTTTATAGATGAATCCGGCAGATGATGAAATCAATTTGTTTTTACCATTAGCTTTTGGCTTGGTAATCGTATTTTTTGCAGCAATGTTTGGAATTGTTATTTGGATTCTTAATAAGACCGAAGTAATAAATCTTGCGAAAGAAAGCCATCTTTTTAGTGTGTTAAGAGCGGCAGTTTTGAGTGTCATTGGAGTTTTTGTGATTTCATTCGTAGGCGGCATCGCAATTTTGATTTCTCAAATAATCAAAAGTTTTTTTACAAAATGAACTTCGTGTTCTTTTTAGTGAATTTAAAATTATGGAAAAGAGAAAATTCGGCAAAACTGATATGGAATTTTCCGTGCTTGGTTTCGGCGGCGCGGAAATCGGGCAGAATGTTACGCGGGAAGCGGTTGATGCTTTGCTTAATTCCGCGCTCGATGCGGGTTTGAATGTGATTGACACTGCCGCCGCTTATAACGACAGCGAAAAATTAATCGGCGAAGCCATCGGCAAACGACGAAAGGAATTTTATCTGTTGACAAAATGCGGCGCGTTGGACAATTTTACGCGTTATGATTGGTCAAAAAAGGGAATTTTGGAAACGATTGAAACGAGTTTGCGTTCATTAAAAACCGATTATCTCGACATCGCGCAACTGCATAGCTGCTCGGCGGAAATCTTAAATCGCGGCGAAGCGATTGAAGCATTACAGCGGGCGCAGGAAAAAGGCTACACGCGCTATATCGGTTATTCGGGCGACAACGAAGACGCGAAAACGGCAATTGAGATGGATGTTTTCGACTCGCTGCAAACTTCGGTTTCCATCGCCGACCAAACGCCGATTGATTCGAATATCAAACTCGCGGTCGAAAAAGGTTTGGGCATAATCGCCAAACGCCCGATTGCCAACGCCGTCTGGCGGCACAAGGAAAAGCCGGCGGATTCTTATCATCACGAATACTGGGACAGAATTCAGAAGTTGAAATTCGATTTTTGAACAAATCTTTGGAAGAAGCGACGGCGACAGCATTGAGATTCACGCTTTCGATTGACGGAATTGACACGATGATCGTCGGCACGACCAAACCGAATCGCTGGCAGGAAAACGCGAAATATTGTGGCGGAAGGAAATCTGTCGGGCGAAGAATACGAAGCGATTCGAGAAAGATGGAGAGAAGTCGGCGGCGAAGATTGGAAGCAAATGACGTAATAAACATAATATCAAAAAATATTTGAGTGTATCTGCGTAAATCTGCGGTTAAAATTGATTGAACAAGGGAAGTTATGAGCAAATTATTTGAAAAATATAAATTACGCGGAATCGAATTTCGCAATCGCATCTGGGTTTCGCCGATGTGCCAGTATTCGAGCGAGGACGGAATGCCGAACGATTGGCATCTTGTTCATTTGGGAAGTCGCGCGGTCGGCGGCGCGGGACTTGTAATTCAGGAAGCAACGGCGGTTTCGCCAGAAGGTCGGATTTCTCCGTCGGATGCGGGAATTTGGTCGGATAAGCACAGCGACGCGTTATAAAAGAATCACGACTTTTATCAAAGCAAACGGCGCAATTGCGGGAATTCAACTCGCGCACGCCGGACGGAAAGCGTCAACGGCAGAACCCTGGAACGGCGGCGTAAAAGTTGAGATTGCAGATGGCGGTTGGGAAACCTTTGCGCCGACGGCTGAAAAATTTAACGCTGATTATCCGCTGCCGCAAGAAATGTCGAAAGCGGACATTGAAAGCGCGACGAACGATTTCGTCGCGGCAGCAGAACGTGCTGTTGAAGCGGGTTTTGAAGTCATCGAAATTCACGCCGCGCACGGTTATTTGTTTCACGAATTTCTTTCGCCTCTGTCGAATAAACGCGCCGATGAATTTGGCGGCAGTCTGGAAAATCGGATGACGATTTTTGCTTGAAACGGCAGCAGCAAGTTCGTGAAACCGTGCCGCGAAAATCTGCCGGTTTTTGTTCGTATTTCGGCGACTGATTGGTCGGAAAACGGCTGGAACTTGGAACAATCAATCGTGCTGTGCAAAGAACTGAAAAATATCGGAATTGATTTGATTGACGTTTCAACGGGCGGCAATGTGCCGGACGCGAAAATTCCGATTGCGCCGAATTATCAGGTTTCATTTGCGGCGGAAATTCGCCAACAGGTTGGCATTGCAACCGGCGCGGTCGGGATGATTACAAACGCGAAACAGGCGGAAGATATTTTGCAAAACGGCGAAGCCGACGCGGTTTTAATGGCGCGTGAATTTTTGCGCGACCCGTATTTTCCGTTCACGGCGGCGAAGGAATTGGGCGGCGAAGTTGACGTGCCGAAGCAGTATGGTCGGGCGATTGATCTGCGAAAAGCGAAGACAGCATAGGAGATTAGCCACGAACAAACACGAAAAAGACACGAAATAAGAGAAGAAACAAAGAAAGAAAAGAAATTTCAGCCACAGATTTATACGGATGAACACGGATTTAAGAATGATAAGAAAAGTAAAAAATAAATTGATTTTATCAAGTTTTCATCTGTGTAAATCTGTGTCCATCTGTGGCTGAAATTTCTTCCTCCTTTTTAGTGTTCTTTCGTGTTTATTCGTGGCTAAAAAATAAAAAATTATGAAAGCAATCAGAGTTCACGAATTGGGCGCGGCGGATAAGTTGATGTTGGACGAAGTTGAAAAACCGATACCGAAAGCGGACGAGGTTTTGATAAATGTTGCGGCGGCGGGAATTAATTATGCCGATACGATGATGCGGAGCGGAAATTATTTGACGAAGCCGGATTTGCCGTTTACGCTCGGTTACGAAGCCGCCGGGACGATTGAAGAATTGGGCGCGGACGTGAAAAATCTGCAAAAAGGTCAGCGCGTTTTGGCGACCGTTTCGAGCGGCGGTTATGCGGAATACGCGACGGCAAAAGGCGGTTTGACGATGCCGATTCCCGATGAACTAGGTTTTGGCGAATCAACTGCTTTGCTCGTGCAAGGTTTGACCGCGCTCGGATTGTTGAATGAAACAAAGTCCGGGCAGACAATTTTGATTCACGCGGCGGCGGGCGGCGTTGGAACTTTGCTCGTGCAGTTGGCGAAACACAAAGGTTTGACGGTGATCGGCACGGCTTCAAGCGAGGCAAAATTGCAGATAGTCGCCAATCTCGGCGCGGATTTCGCCATCAATTATTCAGAAGACGATTGGACGGACGAAGTTTTGAAGGCGACGGACGGCAAAGGCGTTGATTGGCTGATCGAAATGGTCGGCGGCGACATCGTGGCGAAAAATCTGAAAGTGTTGGCGACGCACGGCACGATGTGGATTTACGGCTCGGCGAGCGGCGAAGATTACAAAGTTTCGGTGCTGAGTTTGATGGCGAAAAATCACACTATTCGCGGTTATTGGCTGATGAATGAATCGGTTGAAAACCGCATCGCATTTACCAAAGAATTGCTCGGACATCTCGGCGCGGGACGCTTGCAAATTCAGGTGACGGAATTTCCGCTTGAAAAAGCGAAAGAGGCGCACGAAGCGATTGAAAACCGGCAGACGACGGGTAAGGTTGTGTTGACGGTGGGAAATTAGTCACGAACAAACACGAAAAAGGCACGAAAAAAGAGAAGATATTTTAGCCACAGATTTACACGGATAAACACGGATTTAAGAATGATATTTAAAGAAGAAAATAAAATGGTTTTATCCGGTTTTTATCAGTATCCATCTGCGAAAATCTGCGGCTAAATTTCTTGTCTAATTTTGAAATGTGCGTGTTTGTTCGTGGCTAAAAAAACAAGGGGAAAGTATGAGCAGTAAAAAATTATCGGAAATTCCAATTTCGGTGCTGGATTTGTCGCCCGTAATTGAAGGCGAAACGGCGGCTGATTCGTTTCGCAAAACTTTGAGTTTGGCACAGCACGCCGAACGGTTGGGTTTTAATCGGTTCTGGCTGGCGGAACATCACAATATGCAGGGCATTGCGAGCGCGGCGACTTCGGTGGTGATCGGTTATGTCGCGGGCGGGAACCAAGAAAATTCGCGTCGGTGCGGGCGGCATTATGCTGCCGAATCACGCGCCGCTCGTCATTGCCGAACAGTTCGGAACGCTCGAAAGTTTATATCCGAATCGCATTGATTTGGGCTTGGGACGCGCTCCCGGAAGCGATCGCGTGACGGCTCACGCTTTGCGGCGGACTTTGCATTCGGACGGCGATGATTTTCCCGAATTGCTGGAAGAATTGCAGTTTTTCTTTCAAAAGCCGGTTGAAAATCAGAAAGTGCAGGCAGTTCCCGGCGGCGGTTTGAATGTTCCGATCTGGCTTTTGGGTTCGAGCGGTTTTTCGGCGCAATTAGCGGGACAACTCGGTTTGCCGTTTGCGTTCGCGGCGCATTTTTCGCCCGAATATCTTTTGCCCGCGCTCGAACTTTATCGGCGAAATTTTCAGCCGTCAAACGCGCTCGAAAAGCCGCACGCGATGGTCGCGCTCAACGTTTTCGCCGCTGAAACTGATGCGGAAGCCGAGCGTTTGGCGACTTCGCAGCATCAGTCGTTTTTAAATTTGATTCGCGGGCGACCGGGCAAAATTCTGCCGCCGCTTGATTCGATGGACGGCATTTGGACGGAACAGGAAAAGGCTCTGGTCGAGTCGCGCGTCGGCGGTTCGATTATCGGCAACGCGGAAACGGTGAAGGCGAAGCTGGATAAAATTTTAAGCGAAACAAACGCTGATGAATTGATGATAAACGCGATGACTTATGACCACGCGGCGCGAATTCGTTCTTATGAAATCGTCGCGGAAGTTTGGAAGGAAAAAACTGCGGCGCAAACGGTTTAATGAAAAAGGAAAACTGAGATGAACATATTTTTGACGGGCGCGACCGGTTATATCGGTTCGGTCATCGCTGAAAAATTAAAGGGAAAAGGGCATAAAGTTACAGGTTTAGCTCGAAACGAAGCGGCGGAAGAGAAATTGCGCGGGCGCGGAATCGAGCCTTTGCGCGGCGATTTGAAAGATGTCGAATCGTTAAAGCGCGGCGCGAAGGACGCGGACGCAACGATTCACACAGCGTTTATTCACGATTTTTCCGATTATGACGGCGCGGTCAAAGTCGAAGAAGCGGCGATTGCGGCTTTTGCCGAAGCGTTGGCGGGAACGAACAAACCGTTTGTCGCCACGTCCGGCTCGGCGTTTCTGGGCAATACAAAGGAAATTGAGGCTGACGAAGATTATCCGTATGACCAAAATTCGCCGTTTCTTTCACGCGCCGAAGCCGAACAGAACGCGCTGAAAATGTCACAGAAAGGCATCCGAAGCGTAATTTTGCGCCTTCCGCTTTTCGTGTACGGGCGCGGCGGAAGCTCGTTCGTGCCGTTGATGATTAATCAGGCGAAAGAATCGGGCGCGGCGAATTACGTCGGCGACGGCGGAAAAAGAGTTTCGGCGGTTCACGTCGAAGACGCGGCGGATTTATACGTCCTCGCGCTCGAAATCAGCACGGCGAAAAATCTCTATAACGTTTCGGGCGAAACTATTTCGCTCAGGGATTTAAGCGATGCGGTGGCACGGCTTTTGGACGTTAAGGCAAAAAGCGTTTCGATTGATGACGCGCAGAAACAATTCGGCGCGATGTTCGGATTTTTCTCGATCAGCAATCAAATGTCTTCGGAAAAAGCGATGCGCGATCTCGGCTGGAAACCGAGGGCGCATACGACAATTGCCGATGACATTGAAAACGGTTCGTATCGAAATTTAGCAAAAGTAAGACAAGGGGAATAAAAAAATGAGTGAAAAAAAGGTTTGGTTTATTACAGGTTGTTCGACCGGATTCGGGCGAGAGCTGGCGAAGCAGCTTTTGGAAAATGGTCATAGTGTTGCTGTTACGGCAAGAGAGATAGAAAAAGTTCAGGATTTGGTTGAAATCAATAAGGATAATGCACTTGCGCTTGCTTTAGATGTAACTGATAAAACGCAGGTCGCCGAAGCCGTTGCCGCCGCCGAGAATTTTTTCGGACAAATTGACGTTTTGGTGAATAACGCCGGAATCGGCTATTTCGGCGCAATCGAGGAAAGCGACGAGCGGGAAGTGCGCCGGATGTTTGAAATTAATTTCTGGGGTTTGTCGGAAATGACACGCGCCGTTTTGCCGAAAATGCGCGAAGAAAAAAGCGGCTTTATCGTCAATATTTCTTCAATCGGCGGCTCGGTCGCGTTTCCGTCGGTCGGTTATTACAACGCGACGAAATACGCCGTCAACGGTTTTTCCGAAGCCTTGCAGAAAGAAGTCGCGCCGCTCGGAATCAAAGTCATTATCGTTCAGCCAAGCGGATTTAGAACCGATTGGGCAGGACGTTCGGCAAACGACGCAACCGTCAAGATTGAAGATTACGCCGAAACTTCCGGCGCGAATCAATCTTCGATTCGCGGTTACAGCGGCAGTCAGCCGGGCGATCCGGTGCGCGCCGCGAAGGCGATAATCGAAGCGGTCGAAGCGGAAAATCCGCCGCATCATCTGCTGCTCGGACGCGCCGCGCTGAAAAACGCGCGTCTGAAACTCGACGAATTGAAATCCGATTATGACGCGCAGGCGGAAACGTCAGAGGGCGCGGATTTTCCCGAAGAAGAGTTGGCGCAGGCGAAATAAGTCGAAAACCGACAGGCGAATTAAACGGCGCGGCTTAAAATCAGATGAATGTTGCAGACAAAATTATTCTCGTTACCGGCGGCGCAAACGGCATTGGCAAAGCGTTGTGCGAAAGATTCGCGGCGGAATGCGCGGCGAAAATTATCGTCGCCGATTTGGATTTCGACAATGCCGAAGCGGTCGCCGATTCGATTAGCGGAAAAGCCGTTCGGCTCGATGTGAGTGACGAAGCGCAGGTTAAAACAATTGTCGAAGAAATCTTAAACGAGTTCGGACGCATTGATTTGGTTTGCTCGAACGCGGGAATCGGCGGCGCGGAAGGTTGTCTGGATGTGGCGAACGAAGTCTGGCAGAAGATTTATGAAATAAATGTTTTGTCGCATTTGTATCTGAGCCGCGCGATTTTTCCTTCAATGCTCGAACGCGGCGACGGCTATTTTTTAATCACGGCTTCAGCGGCGGGACTTTTGACGCATCCGACCGCTGCGCCGTATGTCGTTTCAAAACACGCGGCGGTCGCGTTTGCCGAATGGCTTTCGATTGCATATCACGAACGGGGAATTCGCGTTTCGTGTTTGTGTCCGCAGGGCGTGAAAACCGATTTGATTGCGAGCGCGGACGGCGAGCCGGAAAATTTTCTGATGGCTGATGCGATTACGGCGGAAGAGTGCGCCGACGCGGTTGTCAAAGGTTTGGAAACGGAGAATTTTTTGATTTTGCCGCACGCGGAAGTCGCGCAGTATATCGTCAACAAAGCGGAAAACTATGATCGCTGGCTCGGTTCGCTGAGAAAAATTCGGACGGCAATTTTAGAAAATGATCGGGAAAAGAACAAGGAATAAAAATGGAATACAGACAATCAGTAAATTCGGGTTTGGAAATTTCCGTGTTGAGTTTAAGAACAGCGACATATTTATCGAACACGTTTTATTTGTCATCAATAAAGCAGTCGTAAACGGAACACCGACGTTTTTTATTAACGGCGAACGATTCGATAAATTATGGGATTAGGAAAGTTTATTGGAAGCGTTGAAAAATGCTTGAACAGGGAAGTATAAAATTATGAACAAGCGATTATTGGGGAAGGATTTGGAAGTTTCAGCTATCGGTTTGGGCTGTATGGGAATGTCGGCGTTTTATTCGGGGCGCGACGATGAGGAATCAATTAAAACTATTCACCGCGCTCTGGAAATCGGCGTGAATTTTCTTGACACGGCGGAAATGTATGGTCCGTTTACGAACGAAGAATTAGTCGGGAAAGCGATCAAAGGCAAGCGCGACGAGTTTATTATTGCGACGAAGTTCGGCATTTATCCTGACCCGAATGACGCAAACAACCGCATTATTTCGGGCAAACCGGAAACTGTTCGGCAATCGGTTGAAGGCAGTTTGAAGCGACTCGGAATCGAGACTATTGATCTTTATTATCAGCACCGCATTGACCAGAATACGCCGGTTGAAGAAACGGTCGGCGCAATGGCGAAATTGGTTGAAGAAGGGAAGGTTAAGTATTTGGGATTGTCCGAAGCGTCGCCGGAAACTTTGCGCCGCGCGTCGAAAGTTCACCCGATTACGGCTTTGCAGTCGGAATATTCTTTGTGGACGCGCGACCCGGAAGACAATGATGTTTTGGCGACGTGCCGCGAACTCGGCATCGGATTCGTCGCTTATTCGCCGCTCGGACGCGGGTTTTTGTCGGGCGAAATCAAACGGTTTGAAGATTTGGCGGAAGACGATTATCGTCGTCAAAGTCCGCGTTTTCAAGGCGAAAATTTTGATAAAAATTTAGAATTAGTTTCCAAGATCGGGGAAATCGCCAGAGAAAAAGGCGCAACGGCGTCGCAACTCGCGCTCGCGTGGGTAATGGCGCAAGGTCAGGATATCGTGCCGATTCCGGGAACAAAACGCCGCAAATATCTGGAAAGCAACGCCGAAGCAGCTGATATTATTTTGAGTCAGGAAGACCTCGCGGCGATTGAAGACGTTTTCCCGAAAGATGCGGTTTCAGGTTTGCGCTATCCGGAAGCAACGATGGCGACGGTTAATAAGTAAGAATAAAGGCTTTTTATGCGGGAATTTTTGCAGCCGACCGAATTTTTGAATTTCGACGACGAATCCGTGCGCGAATTTGCCGAGCGGAATTCGGTCGGCGCGAAAACCGAACGCGAAAAAGCAATCAAACTTTATTATGCGGTGCGCGACGGCTTTCAGTATAATCCGAACGTTTTGGATTTGCGGCGGATAGGTTTGAAAGCGAGCGATTTGCTGAAACGAACGCGCGGATACTGTGTCGAAAAAGCGGTTTTGCTGGCGGCTTCGGCAAGAGCCGTCGGCGTGCCGAGCCGTTTGAGTTTTTACATCGTCAGAAATCACATTGCGACCGACAAACTCGAAAAACTTTTGCGGAAAAATTATCTGGTTTTTCACGGCGCAGCAGAAATGTTTCTGGACGGCAAATGGCTGAAAACGACTCCGGCGTTCAACAAAAAATTGTGCGATTTTTTGAAAGTCGAACCGCTCGAATTTGACGGCACGAGCGATTCGACTTTTCAGCAATTCGACAAGTCGGGCAATGTTTTTATGGAATATCTGCACGAATACGGCGCATTTTCAGATTTGCCGTATGAACTTTATTTGAGCGAACTGAACAAACATTATCCGCATATTTTCGCCGATGAAAAATATACGAACGGCGATTTGATTTACGATTTTACGAGATAAGAAATTATGAAAAATTCGTTTCTGGTTTCAGGTTTTATTCTTGTATTTTGTCTGTCAGTTTTTTCGCAAAAAATGACCGAGCCAGAGTTGCTTGGAAGTTTAACTTACGGAGAAGACCCAAGTGAGTTTTTACTTCATACGGTAATGCAGAGATCACATTATTATTTAGAAGATAATCCTGATGGGAAATTGATTATCAGAATTTGCAGTTCAGAAGATTTTGCCACAGCTTTTGTCAGGTCAGTTTTTAATCCATTATCAGCAAGTAATTACAATGGCTTTACCAGATCAATAATTGTGCCGTATGAAAAAATCTATATTGCGAAAGCCTCAAAATGTGCAAGAAAAGATAAAGTTGTATTTACACAACATTGGTTTGTTCCCGATAAAAACACGCTTGAAACAGATGAGATGTTTCCAGTGAATGATATTTCTTACAAAGCATTCAGTGTTAATGATTACAATTACAAAAGCGGAAAAGGTAAAAGTAAAAGTGAGCAAAATAAAGATTTTAAGGATCATATTAGAGAATTTGTTGATGAACTAAAAACTAATCCGGCGGCGCAAGGTTTTATCGTTCACAATTCAAAAAACGGAATAATGAAGCGTAACATCGAGAAAGTTAAATCGCTTCTCAACCAAGAAAATATTAGTCCGCAACGAGTAAAAATAGTTGTCAAAATTCGTTTGGATATTGATAAAAATGAAAAATTAATGCCAGTCAGAGATGAGAAAAAACATTTTCCAAATTTAGAAGTTTTAGCAATTAAAAAGTAATATATGAGCGAAAAAATAAAAGCCCTGGCGGCGAGCGAGCCGAAAGGGAAGTTTGAGCCGTTTGAATTTGAGGCGGGCGAACTTGGGAAAGATGAAGTTGAAATAAAAGTTCGTTACTGCGGTATTTGTCATTCGGATGTTTCGATGTGGGGCAACGAATGGCGGCAGACCGTTTATCCGTTTGTCGGCGGTCACGAAGCGGTCGGTGAAATCGTCGCCGTCGGCGAGAATGTGAAAAACGTTGCGGTTGGCGAAACAGTCGGTTTGGGCTGGAATGCGGGAAGCGATATGAGCTGTCCGAATTGTCTGCGCGGCGATCATCAGATGTGTCAAAATCTCGAACAGACAATCGTTAATCGTACGGCGGATTTGCCGATAAAGTGCGCTGTCATTGGGCTTGGGCGATAAAATTGCCCGACGCGCTCGACGCTTCAAAAGCCGGACCGCTTTTTTGCGGCGGCATTACGGTTTTTAATCCGTTCGTACAGTTCGATGTTAAACCGACTGATAAAGTCGGCATCGTCGGCATCGGCGGTTTAGGACACCTGGCGCTGCAATTCGCCGATAAATGGGGCTGTGAAGTGACGGCGTTTACATCGGATTTATCGAAAACCGATGAACTGAAAAAGCTCGGCGCGGATTACGTCGTCAATTCGAGAGGCGATGACGAACTGAAAAAAGTAGCGCGGCAAATTTGATTTGATAATGTCAACGGTGAATGTGCCGCTCAACTGGAAACGCTATTTTGAAGCATTGAATGTGCGCGGCAGACTGCACTAGTCGGCGCGGTTTTGGAACCGATTCCGGTTGGCGCGTTTGATTTGATCGGACAGCAAAAATCCGTTTCGGGAACGCCTTCGGGAAGTCCGGCGACCGTCACGCAAATGCTCGAATTCTGCGCCCGACATAATATCGAAACGGTGACGGAAAATTTCAAAATGTCCGAAATCAACGAAGCGTTTGAACATCTCGAAAGCGGCAAGGCGCGTTATCGGATCGTTTTGGAAAATGATTTTTAAGGAGAATGAAATAATGAACGATGAAAAAATAGTTTTAGTGGCGCGTTTGAAAGTCAAAGACGACAAGATTGAGGAAGCTAAAAAAGTGTCTCTGGCAATCGTCGCTGATTCGCGAGCGGAGAAGGAAAATATAAATTACGATATTCATCAGGCGATTGATGATCCGACGGTTTTCGTCTGGCACGAAACGTGGACGAGCAAAGCCGCGATAGACGAACATTTTGAAACCGACTTTTTCAAAGAATTTTTGCGGCGGTCGAAGGTTTCGCCGCCGAACCGCCACAGATTACATTGACGAAAATGATTACCGAAAAGGCTTAATCAGCCGGAGTTTGATAAAATAAAAAGCAAGTCTTCAAGGAGAAATAAATTTATGAATTTTACAAGAAAAGCAGAAGCCGACTGGAACGGCGGAATTATTGACGGCAAAGGGAAAAGTAAAGCTCGGCAGCGGCGCGTTTGAAGGCGCTTATTCGTTCAAATCGCGTTTCAGCGAAGACGAGCAGACAGCAACCAATCCCGAAGAATTAATCGCGGCGGCGCACGCCGGTTGTTACACGATGGCTTTGTCGGGTAATCTTGGTCGCGCCGGTTATACGCCGACCAATATTCATACGACAGCGAACGTCAAAATTGAAAAACAGGGCGACGGTTTTGTCATTCCGAATATTGATTTGGTGACGGAAGCAAAAGTTGACGGCATCGAAGACGAAGAGTTTCAGAAAATCGCCGAGGAAACGAAAAAAACGTGTCCGGTTTCGCAGGTTCTGAGCGGCGCGGACATTAGTTTGAAGGCATCTTTAGTATAATAAAACAGCATCTAAAATCAAATTGAGATTATAAGCAGGAGAAAAAATGAGCGAATTTGTAAAAGAAGCAACAGACAATAATTTTGAGACGGACGTTCTCGGTTCCGACAAACCGGTTTTGGTAGATTTCTGGGCGGAATGGTGCGGACCTTGTAGAATGATCGCGCCTTCGGTGGCGGCGGTCGCGGAAGATTATAAAGATAAAGCAGGCGTTTATAAAATGAACGTGGATGAAAACATGACCGTTCCGCAGCGTTTCGGCATTCGCGGAATTCCGACCTTGATCGTGTTCAAAGGCGGTCAGGAACAGGAAAGAATTGTCGGCGCAGTTTCGCGCGAAGCGATTGCGAAAGTCGTGGAAAAATACGTTTAATTTAATTTGGTAGAAGCAAAAAGCGCGTGAAGTTCATTGAACCTCACGCGCTTTTTTTGATATCAAAACTGTCAGAATCGTCTGGGATAGTGAACGATTTAACTTTGCTAATCGAGTTGTCAGTTGATAGAGTTCAACCGTCCGTTCGTTACCCCGAACGGTTTTGACTTACTGCCGAATTTACCGGCGAATGTCCGCTTCCCAAAGCAGGCGCGGTGCGAATCGCTTCAGTCACGAATTTCTTTGCCGTCTCAACTGCTTCCATTAAAGTTTTTCCCAACGCCAGATTCGCGGTAATCGCTGCCGCTAACGTGCAGCCGGTTCCGTGTGTCGCGTTTGTTTCAATAAATTCTGCTTCGTAAACTTGCAAATCATCGCCGACGAACAGGAAATCTCTGGCGATTTTAATCGTATTTTTAACTTTCGGGAGGTTGCTGTCGAAAAAATGTCCGCCTTTTATCAGGACACTTTTCGCGCCGAAATTCTGCATTATTCTCGCCGCTTTTTCGATGTCTTGTTCGGTTTCGATTTTCATTTGCGTAATTCTTTCGGCTTCGGGTAAGTTCGGCGTAACAATAGCGGCGAGCGGAAACAACTGTTCGATAAGGCTTTGCAGCGCGGCATCGTCAATCAGATCAAAACCCGAAGTCGAGCGCACGACCGGATCAACGACGAAATTTATTAAATGATTTTCGCTGATAATACGCGCCGTTTCTTCGATAATTTCGCGTGTCGGCAACATTCCGGTTTTTAAAGCCGCGACGGAAAAATCTTCTATTACCGGCATAATTTGCCCGCGAACCGATTCGGCAGTTTGATGAACCGCGCCGAAAACGCCTGTCGTATTTTGAAACGTCAGCGAAGTCACCGCCGCAGTTGCAAAACAGCCGAATGCCGTAAATGTTTTTATATCGGCGATAATTCCCGCGCCGCCCGACGGATCGAGTCCGGCGACGGTCAGACAAACTTTCGGGAGTTTTGATTTTTGCTCGGTAATCATTTTCAAATTTAATTGAGGGCTAATTTTCGCAGGTTTTTTGTATCGTTCAAAAATCTTATCGCGGCAAATCCGCTCGCGCCCGCGTCTAAAATTTCTGCATAATTTGTTTCGTCAATGCCGCCGAGCGCGATGATTGGAAAATCGTTTAACCGTCGGCAGATTTCGCGCAGTTTTTCGATGCCTTGCGGTTCGCTTTTTCCCGGCGAGAGAAAAATCGGACTGAACGTGACGAAATCCGCGCCCTGCTCGCGGGCGATTTCGGCAGTCTCAATCGTGTGCGCGGAAACGCCGACGATAAATTTTTTCGGGAAATGTTGTTTTATAACATTCGCCGCGATTGATGTTGAAGTCAGATGAACGCCGTCAGCTTTCGCCGCGAGTGCAATGTCGGCGCGGTCATTGACGAGTAATTTCGTTTCGGTATTTTGAGTTATTCGTGCGGCTTCGGCAGCGATTTCGAAAATCAATCGCGACGGAATTTGTTTTTCGCGGATTTGAATCAAAGCAACGTTTGATTCGGCGGCTGTTTTGATGAGTTCGAGAATTTGCGACTTTTTTTCGGAGAAGTTTTCGGTGGTCGCTTCGCCGTCGCTGATTAAATAAATTAACGGCTTTTTATTGAAGAATTGTTTGTTTTTCACTGTTTGCCGCTCGCCGGTTTTTCGTTTTTGCCTTCGATCATCTGCACGCTTTTTTTGAAATTCGCCATTTCCCAGAAAGCTATAAACAAATTCAAAATTCCGAGTCCTGTTACCGCGCCGCGAAACCAGCCGGAAGCGACGGTTGTCTGCAATATCGGTAAGCCGGTTTTCTGCACAACGAACGCCAATAAATAATTTTCGCCCCAATCACCAAGGTTTCCGATGCTCATCCAGGGCAAGAGCGTCAGCGCGATGCCAGCTTCGAGACACAAGATTATGAAAAAAATGACGGTCAGTTTGGCAATCATAAATTGTCGTAGTTTAGGATTTATTTAATTCCATTTTAGTTTGCTTTAGTTAATATTTACCGCCCTTTTAACTATATTAGTTTCCCCGTGTTTTGTTAAGTTTGGAAGACTCGGCAGACAACCAGCCGTCTCAAAAAACCAATTTGCGACTTAACAAAACTTGACATCTGTTTACCCGCTCTTAACCGCACCACTATTTTTTCAAACGTATAATCCTTATGAAAAGATAAATTACGAAAATTTTCGGCGCACGAAACGAAAAAGCAGGCGGCAAGCAGATAGTTTATTGACTAGATTATTTGTTTGCCGTTTGCTCGAAACTGAAAAATCTCAGAAACTGTTTGAAAACTTTTTTTGCTCACGAAATACCGGAACAATACAAAAAAGAGAAAAAGATTTTATGTCGGTTTTTTGTGTATTTCGCAGGCGGAATTTTGAGTGTGCAAACAGTTTTTTGGAGGGACAATGTTTTGGCGGATTGCACCGTAAACTTTTATTCGCGCATCATACTTACAAGAACATTATTTGGGAAATGAAAAGCGAGAAATATTGAGATGAAAAGAACGATTATTGTTTTACTGTTTATTTTGGGACTATGTGAGGTTTTTCCGGCGCAATCCGGCAGAAAAACAACGAGCGCAACAAAGTCTGATTCTGCTCCGCAAAGCGAAAAACCACAAGATTCCAGCGAGTATTCGGAATCCGCTCCGAGCAAAACGCGTTTGATTTATCAAAGACCAAACTCGAACGGCAGTAAAAAGAAGACGAAGAATAAATCCGCGACGACACCGAAAGACCAAACTTCAACCGCGACTCAACCCGACGCTCAGATTTCTGGCGGCGACGACGAAGAAGTGGTCAAGGTCGAAACTGATTTAATTACGATTCCCGTTTCGGTTTATGAACGCAGCGGTCTTTACGTCGCTAATTTGCGGCGTTCGGATTTTAAGATTTTTGAAAACGGCGTTGAGCAGGAATTGGTTTTTTTCGGCACGTCCGATAAACCTTTTACGGTCGTTCTGCTGATTGATACCAGTCCCTCGACTGCCTACAAAATCGAGGAAATTCAAAACGCCGCGAACGCTTTTGTTAGTCAGCTGAAACCGGAAGACAGCGTGATGGTCGTCGAATTTAACGGTTCGGTGAACGTTTTGACGGAACTGACCAACGACCGCCAGAAAATCTCTAAAGCTATTCGCCGCACCGGTTTCGGCGACGGAACTGCGCTGTATGAAGCGGTTGATTTTTCGCTCCGCAAGCGGCTCGACAAAATAGAAGGTCGAAAAGCGGTTGTTTTATTTACCGACGGCGTTGACACGACATCGAGAAATTCGAGCTTTGATAAAACTTTAGGCGAAGCCGAAGAAACGGATGCGGTGATTTTCCCGATTTATTACAACACGTTTCTGGCGAGTCGCGGAATCGGTCAGGGCGGCGCGATGAGTACGCCGCCGATTTTGGGCGTACCGAACGGCGGAATGCAAATGCCGTCGAGTGCGGATTACGCGCGCGGCAGAGCGTATCTCGAAGCCTTAGCCGATTTGACGGGCGGCAGAGTTTTTCGTCCGGAATCAACACCCGGCGGATTGACTTCCGCTTTTGAAGGTATCGCGGAAGAACTCCGCAGCCAATACAGCGTCGGCTATTATCCGAAAGACGCGGGCGAAACGGGACAGCGCAAACAAATCAAAGTCAGAGTAAATCGTCCTAATATCTCGGTGCGGGCGCGTGACAGCTATATTGTCGGAGAAACTGCACCAAATACAACAAAACCCGCTCAGGAAAATAAATAAACCCGGAAAAGGCGTTGCCGAAAATCTTTGACTTTACGGCGTTATATTTGATGCTTGATGTTGACTTACCTATATAAAAAAGACGGTATGGTTCGTAAACCATACCGTCAAATTATTTAGATCAAGCCGAAGTTTTCAGGTTGTGGACTACTGCGACTGTGCGTATTCCAGACGATCTCCGACATCTCGATAATCCACATTTTCGGCGTAAAGCTGTTCAAAATAACCGGCAGAGGTTTTTTGTTCGCCGGCGACTTCGAATGCGTTGCCGAGTTCGTAATAAATCGCGTGTTTTTCCTCGTCGGATAAATCCGCTACTTCCAAACTGCGGTTATACCATTTCACCGCCGCCTTCGGCATCTGTTTTTCCATAAAACAATGACCGAGCAAATTCGCGCACTGGAAAAATCGTCTGGTTCCGTCGTTTATTTCGACCAGATTGATCGCGTCCTGAAATTCGCGGATGGCGTTTTCCATCAAACCCATTTCCTTATACGCGGTCGCCAGATGATAATGCGTTTCGTATTGGTCATCCGCATCAACCGGCGTTTCTTTTTCTTCCGTATCAAATTCGCTTTTCAGGTCGTTCCGCATATCATACCTGTTCTCGCTCTCAGAGGCGTTCGCGGTTAGCGGTTGAATTGGATAATAATTGGTTTCGATGACCGGTTCGGTTACGGGAGAATAAAGGTTTTCGACGACACCGGTTTTTTCAGGCGCGTAAACGTTTTCGACATGCTCTGTTCTTTCGGGGACGTAAACGTTCTCAGTAACAGTCAGCGATTCCGGCTTGATTTCGACAATCGCAGGCGGTAAAGCAACGCCTAAACGAGCGCGAAGCCCGCTAATTTCCGTTCGTGCGCCAAATTCAGATTCGAGTTCCTCCAGCGCTTTGGTTGCTAAATCACGGTAGCCCTGCTCGATGTAAAATTCAATGCTGTCAATTTCTTTTTGCAGTTTCAGCGCGTCGCCGTGAGACAATTGGCTTGCGACCGGCGTGAAGACACCGGAATTGTATGTTTCAAATTCATTTGCAGCACTTGTTTGTTGAACCGCTCCTTTGTAAAACTCGAAGTCCGTGATGTTCTCCGGCTGCTCGTTTTGCTCGTGCGTTTGATAATCGAGCGAACTTTGAACGTCGGCAAAATCATATTCGGCGGTGTATCCGTTATGTCCGTCGGCAGTCGTATGCTCTAAATCTGAAAAATTCTGAAATTGCGGAACTTCAGTGACGGGTTCAACCGGCGCATCCGATTCGAAATGGTGAATCGAATTTAATTCCTGTAAACGCTGAACATTTTCGGTTACCTGCGGCGCGATCATGACGAGCTGTGAAAGCGCGTAATGTTCGTCTTCAGCCGCGTTATTAAATCGGGCGGTTTCCGCTAACCTTTCCAAAGATTGTTTGAGCGCGGCTTCGTCACGCTGCCAACCGTGAAAACGCACGAGCAGACGCAGCGCCTCAATCTGTTCGGGATTTCTGGCTAAAATTTCGTTTGTCCAACCCAAAAACTCTTCAGACTGTCCGCCAATCAATAAATGTTCGGATGAAATGGAAAGAATTCGCGTCGCCGCATTTAAATCACCGCCCTTCAAATAAAGCCTGACGAGATCTAAAAATTTCGGATAATTTGCCGGTTCCTGCTCGATTAATTTGATAATCGCGCGTTCGGCTTGCGGCGGATTTTCCATATCGAGGTAACAATCCACCAGCAAATAAAGTACGTCGCGGTTATGCGGCTGAACGACTAAAACTTCTTCGAGTTTGGCGGCGGCTTCGTCGGCACAGCCTAAACCAATTTGGGATTTGACCAAACCTTTTAACGCCCGCAGATCATCTTTTTTGATTTCCAGAGCGCGCGCGAAAGAGGTCAGAGCAGACTCAAATTTGAGTTGTTTGATAAACCGCAAACCCGCTTCGGTAAAAGCGCGAGCGGCTTCTTCGAGCTGTTCTTCCTGCCAGCAGGTTTCGGCGATTCGCAAATAAATCTCGGTGTTGTTCGGGTCGAGTTCGGCAATTTGTTTCCAAATCGCCAGGGCTTCGATCTTTTGCCCTTTTTTCTGGTAATGTTCGGCGAGCGTCGTGTAATGAATGCGCGCTTCGGCAACCGAGCCTTTCGATTGATAAAGTTCCGCGAGCTTTGCGGAAACTTCTATCGAACCGGGTTCGATGCGCGAAATTTTATTGTAAATAGCAATCGCCTTATGAGAAAAACCCTGCGTGTTATAGTATTCGGCGACCCGCGTAAAACAGCCGACAGCTTCCTGCTGGTCACGGTTTTTCGCATACAAATCACCGAGAATATTCAGCGTACTGTAATCTTTCGGATCATTTTCAACGACTCGTTGATATTCATTTATCGCCCCGCGAATCTTACCTTGCGAAAGAAATCGCTCGGCATTCCGCATCGCTTTATTTTTGTCGAAGCTCATTGTGAATCAAATGCCTCCGGAAGCCGGAAGTTCAGTTTTTATAAAATAACATCGGTAAAGATTATCGGGGAGGAAAGATAAGGTTTGGCAGATTAGATTTCCCGCTTAATCTCCAAAATAAAAGTAACATATCAAAAATACGGTGTCAACAAATTTAAACAAAGTTGATAATGATTGGCACAATGAACATTGGGGCAATTTTATCTTTGATTTTTCACGCTAGTTTCCTTAATCTTACATTTGCTTCTCGAAAACTGAACTTTATGCAAGCACTAATTCTGGCAGGCGGCAAAGGCACGCGTCTGCGTCCGCTGACGGTTTATACTCCGAAGCCGATTGTCCCGGTTCTTAATCGTCCGTTTCTTTTGTATCAAATCGAGATTTTGCGAAAAGCGGGAATTAAAGACATCACGCTTTCGCTGAATTATCAGCCGGATAAAATCGAACAGCAGCTCGGCGACGGCACGAATTACGGCGTAAATCTGCGTTATGTGACCGAGCCTTCGCCGATGGGAACCGGCGGCGCGTACAAATATGCGGCAAACGAAATTCGCGAAACGACCGTTGTTTTCAACGGCGACGTTTTAACCGATTTGGATGTTTTTAAAGTCATCGGTTTTCATCAGCGGAAAAAAGCCGAGGCGACGATTGTGCTTACGCCGGTCGAAAATCCGTCGGCGTATGGTTTGGTTGAAACCGATGAAGATAATAAAGTTCGGCGTTTTCTGGAAAAGCCGAACGCGGAAGAACTCGCCGACTTGACGACGAACAATATCAACGCAGGCATTTACATTTTAGAGCCATCGGTTTTGGATTTGATTCCCGAAGGCGAAAATACATCGTTTGAATACAATGTTTTCCCCGAACTTTTGACACGGGAAAAGGAATTTTTCGCCTATGTGATGGACAAAAATTACTGGCGCGACATCGGAACGCCGACGAGTTATTTGCAGGCACATCACGATTTTTTAAACGGCGAACTAAAGAATTTCAAGACCGAAAAATCCGCCGAAGCAGATGTAGCAACTGCCGCGACCATTGATAAACGTTCGATTCTCGGCGAAGGCTGCGTTGTTAAACCGAACGCGAAAATCATCAATTCGGTAATCGGTGCGGGCGTTCACATCGAAGAAAAAGCCGTCATCGAAAACTCGGTTATCTGGGCGCACACGCGAATTTCCACACAGGCGCAGATTCGCGGCGCGATTATCGGGCGTAGTTGTCATATCGGCAGAAATGCGATGGTCAGCGACGGCGTAGTTCTGGGTGATAAAACCTCGCTGACCGATTACACCAAAGTTTGATATTAAGACTGAAGATGAATTTAATGAAAAAGAGCGGTTGAAATTTAGGCGAGCCTTTTACATTTCATTGACATTCAAAGCGGAAGACTCTAAAATTCAGGCAAACGACCGTCGTAGATAAGTATAGTGAGTATCAAGGTTTATCCTGTTTTTAAGCGGGCGTTTTATTTTCCATCTGACTCGAACGATATAAACAATTTAACTTTTTTTAGGAGTATAGCGAAATGCGAAGAAATATTTTCCTGATGCTGGCAATCTGTTTGTCGGCTTTTGTCTTTTCAACGGCGGCTTTGGCGCAGCAAAGGTTTGTCGGCAGTCTGACCGGCGCGCAAGAAGTTCCGGCAAACAATTCTACCGGCAAAGGCACCTGCACCATAGTTCTCAACTCAACCGAAACTCAAATGACGGTTAACTGCACGTATTCCGGCTTATCGTCGGCGGCAAGTGCCGGACATATTCACGATGCCGGTCCGGTTGGTGTGAGCGGTCCGGTGCGTTTCGGCTTTACGGGCGTAACCGGCACGAGCGGCACAATCGGTCCGTTCTCGTTCAACCCGACACCGGCGCAAATCGCCGATTTGCGGGCGAAAAAATGGTATTTCAACATTCACACGGCAAACTTTCCCGGCGGCGAAATTCGCGGTCAGGTCAAACCTTCAACGCAGCCGGTTGACAACGACGGCGATGCACGAACAGACCTTCGCGTGCTGCGCTCGGCTGAAAACGGTTTATATACTCTGAATAGTATAAATAACAGCCTGTCGTTTAATTCACTCGTCGGCACCAGCACCGTCTATTCGTCAAACGACGATTACGACGGCGACGGCAGAAGCGATATAGTGACTTTTGCCGCGGAAGGAACTGCCCGCGTCTGGCGCATTTTGCTAACCGGCACCAACACGGTGCGGCAAGTTCAATGGGGTTCAACGGCAGCGACCGACCAGGTTCTGCCCGCCGATTACGACGGTGACGGCAAATCGGACATCGCTATTTATCGGCGCGACACCGGAATTTGGTATATTATTCGCAGTTCGGACAACCAAACGCAGGCGGAAGTTTTCGGCACGGCACCAGGCGACATCGGTGTGGTCGGCGACTTCGATAAAGACGGCAAGAACGATTTAACGACCATCCGCAGCAGCACGGGCAATGGTTTTCCCTGGTTCACCCGCCGCAGTTCCGATGGCGTGACGCAAACAGTCTTGTGGGGCGGACCGCCGACACCCGCCGGAGATACCGTTTTCACTTCCGCGCAAATTGATATTGACGGCGACGGCAGACAAGACCATATGGTTGTGCGCGATTCAAACGGTTCCGCGACGACCGGCGGCACATATACCTTTTTCATCCTTCGCAGTTCGGATGGTCAGCAGTTTACTTTACCGTGGGGCGTTGACACCGATATCTACCGTTACGGAGATTACGACGGCGACGGCAAGACCGACATCGCGGCGCGGCGCACCGAAAACGGTTTGTATAATTGGTATATCTACCAAAGCTCAACCGGACAAGGGCGCGTCGTCACCTTTGGCGGAACGGGCGATGCGAGAATTGCAGAATCTGAGGAAGAGGTTAACTCACAAATTGAATTATTTTAACTTCCGCGATTTTCGGAAGTTGAATTTTAGAAAGACCGTCTGCTTAACTGCGGCGGTCTTTTTGTTATAATTTTTTATGCCTGAATTGCCGGAAGTCGAACTCGTCGCACAATCATTAAATAAATTAGTTTCAAATCGAAAAATCGTCGTCGCCGAACTGCTCCGCGAACGGCTCGCGCCGCATAA
This sequence comes from Pyrinomonadaceae bacterium, assembly GCA_963761145.1. GTDB lineage: Bacteria > Acidobacteriota > Blastocatellia > Pyrinomonadales > Pyrinomonadaceae. The sequence goes on along the minus strand of CAVXFU010000007.1, from coordinate 281,054 downwards.
TTCGATTGAAGATTTTGCCGAAAGATTAGCCGCGACGACGATTAATCACGTTACGCGACGCGGCAAGCATATTTTGTTTGATTTGGATAACGGGCAAACTTTGATCGCGCATTTGCGAATGAGCGGGCGATTTATGCTTTTGCCGACGGAGCGCGAAAATCCGAAATACACGCATGCGTCTTTTTTCTTCGCTGACGAATCGCGTCTAGTTTTTCAAGACCAGAGGCATTTCGGATTTATGCGCGTCGTCGAAACTGAAAATCTGCACGAAACCAAAGAATTAAAATCGCTCGCGCCCGAACCGTTCGGCGAAGATTTTACCAAAAAATATTTACGCGACGTTTTGAAGACATCAAAGAAAAGTTTGAAAGAATTTCTGCTTGACCAGACAAAAGTGACAGGTTTGGGAAATATCTACGCGTCCGAAGCGATGTTTCTCGCTAAAATAAATCCGCAAACTCCGGCAAACGAAGTTTCGACGAGAAAAGTAAACGACTTATTTGAAAAAATACGCGACGTGCTGGCTGAATCAATCTCCCACGGCTCGACCTTAAACGTTGACCCCGAAAATATTGACGGCAGTTATTACGGCGGCGGTTTTTCGCACGGCTGGCGCGTTTACGATCGCGAAAACGAATCGTGCGTCAACTGCGGAACAAAAATAGTCAGACTGAAACAAGCCGGACGCTCGACTTATTTTTGCCCGCAATGCCAGAAATGAATTGTTTTTCAAATATGCGAAATAATAAATTCGCTCGAGTAAAAAATCAGTTGACAATCAATCTAATTGTTAGCAGAATTGCGCTTGAGGAAACTATCAAATCCATTAAAACTATGAAAATTTGTTTATTACTTTTACTTGCTTTCGCTTCGTCAATCGTGCTGTTTCCGTCAGATGCGCTCGCGTGCGCCTGTTGTGCCGAACGCGGGGCGTATTCAATCAGCACGAAAAACCCGACCGAATACGAAATTAAAGAATTAAAGAGAATCCAGTTTGCCACCGCCAATTTATATATGACGGCAGGCGAAGACGACATCAAAGGCATCAGCGCGATTGGTGAAACATATTCGCTCACCGGTTCGCTGGCGAGCAATTTGTGGAAATTCAACTTCAAGGACGCGGCGGGAAAATCGGGAACGCTGAATTTAACCAAACCCGTTTCGATGGTCGCGTTTTCAGCCGACATTCACGACGGCGACGGCACGGGCGAAGTCGTTTTGTATAAAGAATGGCGTTTCAAATATCGCGTCCAAAGCGGCACGGGAATTTTTCAAACAGGCATCGCGCCCGCCACCGAATATTTTCTCGTTTTGCAGGGCAGAGGCAACAACTGCTCGCAAGCCGACGATTTCAAACATTGGCGACTCGAAATCACCGGCAAAAAAGCGAGCTACGCGTTTTTCGGCGAGTTGAAAACGCCTGAATAAATTGGCGATTTCGTTTATGCTTGACAGATTTCGTTTAAAATCGCAAAATTTACTTTCAATGAATCGTGGTGAGTTAGGAGCGACTTGCGACCACGTTAAACAATCTGCTAAACAGCCGTGAAAAAGATTTTAGATGAAAAATCTCGCGCTGTTTTGGCAGCCGGGATTTTTTAGTTTTGCTCGCGGTTCGTTTTTCGCCGCTTAAACCTGTCTTCAGGTGAAATCGAACCGCGAGCAACCGGTTTTTATGAAAAATTTCAGAGAATTACTTGACAGCGACGGCGTTTTCGTTTTTGACGGCGCGGTCGGCACGCGGCTTTATGACAAAGGCGTTTACATCAATCGCAGCTACGACGAACTAAATTTAACCCAGCCGGATTTGGTGCGCGAAGTTCACGCCGAATACGTCAAAGCGGGCGCGGACATTATCGAAACCAACACTTTCGGTGCGACGCGTCACCGTCTGCAAGCCTATAGTCTCGAAGGAAAACTGCGCGAAATCAACGTCGCGGGCGTGAAATTAGCGCGTGAAGCGGCGGGCGAAACGGTCTTTGTCGCGGGCGCAGTCGGTCCGCTCGATTTGCGTATCGAGCCATACGGTCCGACTTCGTTTGATGAGGCGAAAGCGATGTTCGCTGAGCAAGTTTCCGCGCTGCTCGAAGGCGGCGTTGATCTTTTTCTGCTCGAAACTTTTTCGGATTTGTCAGAAATTCAACAAGCGATACGAGCCTGCAAAGAACTTTCCGATTTACCGGTTATCGCGCAGATGACGATTGCCACCGACGGCAAAACCGTTTTTGGCGCGGACGCGGAAACAATCACACGGCGGCTCGATGAATACGGCGCGGATGTCATCGGGTTGAATTGCGGAGTTGGTCCGACACATATTTTGACCGCGCTGGAAAAAATGCGCGGCGTGACGACGAAACGCCTTTCCGCGCAGCCGAACGCCGGACTTCCGCGCGACGTTCAAGGGCGACAGTTTTATATGTGTTCGCCCGAATATATGTCGAAGTTCGCCAAGCGATTTATCAAAGCGGGCGCGACGTTTATCGGCGGCTGCTGCGGCACGACTCCGCAGCATATCAAACTGATTTCCGATTCGGTTCGCGCCGTTTCACCGCGCACGGCGAAAGACGCCGCCAAGCCGCAGGAATCGGCAAAAGTTATAGATTTGAAACCGGCTGATGTCGAAATCGTGCCGCCGGAAATGCGCTCGAACTGGTCGCAGAAAAATCGCTCGCGGCGAATTCGTCACGAGCGTCGAAGTTTTGCCGCCGAAAGGCTGCGACGCGGCGAAGACTTTGGATTCGATCAGCATTTTAAAGTCGGCGGGCGTTGACGCGGTGAATATTCCCGACGGACCGCAGAGCGCAAACGAGAATGAGCGCACAGGCGACGGCAATTTTGGTCGAACAAAAACTCGGCATCGAAGCCGTTTTGCATTATTGCTGCCGCGACCGAAATCTCTTGGGAATGATGTCCGACCTTCTCGGCGCGGCGGCTCTTGGTCTGCATAATCTTTTAATCATCACGGGCGACCCGCCGAAAATGGGACCGTTTCCCGACGCAACCGCCGTTTTCGATATTGATTCAATCGGCTTGACGAATATGGTCAATCGTCTGAATCACGGGCTTGATTTGGGCAACAATCCAATCGGCTGCCCGACGGCTTTTTCCATCGGTGTCGGCGTCAATCCGGGCGCGATAAATCTGGAAGAAGAAATCAAACGTTTCGAGTGGAAGGTCGAAGCAGGCGCGGAATACGCCATCACGCAGCCGGTTTACGACACCAAACAACTGCGCGATTTCTTAAAACGAATCGAACACGTCCGCATCCCGATTGTCGCCGGAATTTTCCCGCTCGTTTCGATTCGCAACGCTGAATTTATGCACCACGAAGTTCCGGGCGTAGTCATCACGCAGGAGATTCTGGAACGAATGCGGAAAGCCTCGGACGTTTCAAAAGAAGCCGCCCGCGACGAAGGCATCAAAATCGCCCGCGAATCTTTGACCGAAGTGCAGGATTTAATTCAGGGCGTGCAGGTTTCCGCGCCGTTCGGCAACGTTAAATACGCGCTGCAAGTTTTCGACGTACTGCCGCAATTTGCGCCAAAGGAAACCGCAACGGTTTCATGAAAAAGCGTCTGAAATCACAAAAAGATTAGCATCAGCGTCAGAAGTCCGCCCTTGCTTACGCGGACTTTTGACCTTGCCGCACTCTTGCACGCGGATGCGTTTGCAATTTCACCCGTTTGGACATCGGGCGAAAAACTTGGCACAATAATCAATTAAAAATTGTCTTCCGAATTCAGACACGTAAACGCCTTTTCGCAGAATTAAAACAACTGAAATGCAGTTAGTAGATTTAGAAAAAGAAACTTCAGAAGCTAACGGTTTGCGCCTTGTGTCCGACAATCGCGAGCCGCACCGCTTTCCGGTTCTCGAAAAACAGTTCGTCAATTTTATGTTTTTGCGCGTCAATCCCGAATGGCGCAAACTCAACCAGGCGACCAAAGGAATTTTCAAAGCCGAATTTCAACAGGTTTACAACGAATTCAGCGAATATTTTTTGCTTTATACCTATTCGCTCGTCGGGTTTGATTCAAAAGCCGATTTGATGCTCTGGCGCATCGGCAATTCGCTCGATTTGATACAGGAAATGACGGCGAAACTTTATCGCACGAATCTTGGAAGTTATCTTGAAACCGCGGACAATTATCTTTCGGTTACGAAAAAGATGATGTTTCTGTCGCCAGACGAAAACTCGAATCTTGAAGACCGCTATCACGTCAAAGCAGGCGCGAAAAAATATCATTTCGTTTATCCGTGCGCTAAACACAGCGATTGGTACGAAAAATCCGGCGAAGAACGCGACGCGCTGGTCGAAGAAAATTTTATGGTCGGCAAGAAATTTGAAAATATCAAAATTCATCTGACACACGCTTTCGGATTCAGCGAGCAGGAGTTCATCATCTCGTTTGAAACCGACGAACCTAAAGATTTTCTCGCGCTCGTCGAAGAATTGCGACAAACGTCAGCCAGCAAATTAACGATGCGCGGAATGCCTGTTTACACTTGCCGCCAGCGTACTTTGGGCGAATGTCTGGACGCACTTGGTTAATTACGAATTTCAAATTACGAATTACGAATAAAATCAAATAAAATCGTAATTTGAAATTCGTAATTCGTAATTAATTTATGATTGCCAGAAAATTTATCGTCAGCGGTTTGGTTCAGGGTGTCGGCTATCGGTTTTTCGTACAGCGAGCCGCCGCGCGTCATCAGGTTCGCGGTTATGTGAAAAATTTAACTGACGGACGCGTCGAAGCCTTTGCACAGGGCGACGAAAAATCGGTCGAGAATTTCAAACACGATTTGATCGCCGGACCGACTTATTCAAACGTCGAACATCTGGAAGAATTGGTTTTAGAACCGACAAATTTATATTCAGCATTTAGAATCGAAAGATAGGAAATGGATAATTTAAGAAAACTTATACGCGAAGTGCCTGATTTTCCGAAGGAAGGCATCAATTTTTACGATATAACCACGCTTTTAAAAGACGCGGACGGATTAAAACAAACTATTGACGCGCTCGCCGAACAATTCGCGGGCGAACGAATTGACACGGTAATCGGAGTCGAATCGCGCGGGTTTATCTTTGCCGCGCCGCTCGCCTATCATTTGGGCGCAGGTTTCGTTCCCGTTCGCAAACCGAAAAAACTGCCCGCCGAAAAAGTTTCCGTTTCCTACGAACTCGAATACGGAACCGACACATTGGAAATGCACAAAGACGCCATCGGCGAAGGACACAAAGTTTTGATCGTAGATGATTTGCTGGCAACCGGCGGAACAGCAAAAGCCGTCGTTGATTTGGTCGAAGGTTTGGGCGGCGAAATCGTCGGACTTTTATTTTTGTGCGAACTAAATTTCTTAAACGGTCGTGCTAAATTCGACGGTTACGACGTGCGTTCCTTAATCAGATACGACTCGTAAAAGCTGAACAAACTCTTATGCTCCCGTAGCTCAGTTGGATAGAGCGTTTGCCTCCTAAGTGAAAGGTCGCTGGTTCAAATCCAGCCGGGAGCAGTAATTTTTATTGGAAATCACAGTTTTGTCTTTGGCGCGTGCGGCGTTAAATTGGAGATGAAAAGTAGAATAACGTTCACGGCGATAAATTTGAGCGTCTTTTTTCTCGGCATATTTTCCCTCGCTTGTTATAAATATTCGGATTCGGCTCAACTGCAAAACGAACGTTTGGCAAGCTCTGGAAATCAAATAAATACGGCACAGCATCAACCGCTTCCAGCCCCGACGAAAATTCCCGAGAAACAATTCGAGTCTGACGCTAAACTCCAAGCCGAAACTGACGCGCTTTTGCCTTTATTCGACAGAATGCCGAGTGTTCCGATTTTCATCAAAGATGAACCGATTACCAAAAACGGCACGAACACCGAGCGCGGCGTTGCTTACACCGTTTGCGAAAATTACGAAAATCCAACAATTTTCGTCAAAAAAGTCTTCTACCAAAAAGCCAATCGCAAACAGCGCGTTAATATTTTGAAACACGAATTGACACACGCCTGGTTTTGCCGGAAACGTATTTCAGCCGGACACGATGCCGGATTCAGAGAAAAATTTAAACATGTCGGCGGCTTTGGCAATTAGTTTTGCGGTTTTCTGGAAGGAAATAGGCAATCACACTTTGTATTAAGTAACGGAAGATAAAAAGGTGGTCAAGCGCAGTGGCAGGCAAAAGGTTAGCCCGAAGTCTCTTCGTTATTCATAATCTCCAAAGGAAATAAGCCTAAACCGCGTTCGTCAAAGAGCGCGGCTTTTTCTTTTGTATTATTCATACATTCTTGGGAAAAAAAAACGCGATAATTTAAAAACGGTTCTTTGATTGTTGTACGCCATCTGTGGCTAAATTGTTGAAGTATGCAAAAAGTTTTGACCGCCGAAGAAATGCGCGAAGTTGATCGTTTGACCGTCGAAAAATACGGCATTCCCTCGATTCTCCTGATGGAAAACGCCGCCCACGCCGCCGCTCGCGTGATTACTGAAAAACTCGGCGGCTCGGTTGCAGGAAAATCATTTTTGATTCTCTGCGGCAAAGGCAACAACGGCGGCGACGGCGCAGCATTGGCGCGGATTTTAGCTTTGCAAGGCGCAAAAGTTTTTACAAATCTCTTTGCTAAAGTTGATGAAACAAAGGGCGATGCGAATGTTAATTTTAAAATTCTTCGGCGGCAAGGAAGTGTTGATTATCAACAATGGAATTGGTTTGAATTTGAAGAATTTGAGAACTTTGAAAAGTGGAAAAAAGTTTTCAAAATATATTCGATGACAAACAAAATTGATTGCGTTATTGATGCCTGTTTTGGAACAGGACTTTCAAAACCTATCAAAGGAGTTGTCAGTGAAGTAATAAAACTTTTTGGGAATCTGAGAAAAAATAATGATAAGTCATGGTTGCCTGTGTTAGTTTCTATAGATTTGCCGTCAGGATTAAATGCCGATTTTGGCGAGCCAATCGGTGAAAATTTTCACGCTGATTTAACCGTAACTTTCACTGCGCCGAAACTTGCCAATGTTTTGCCGCCCGCGTCGAATTTCAGCGGCGAATTGGTGGTGGCGAATATCGGTTCGCTGCAGGAATTGATTGATAATTCGCCGTCGAAATTGTTTTTGGCTGAAAAAGAAGACGCGCAAAAGTGGCTGAATCAAACGAAATATACGAGCGATTCATATAAAAACAAACGCGGACACGCGCTTTTGATTGTCGGTTCAAAAGAATACACCGGCGCGGCGGTTTTGGCGGGAAATGCGGCGATGCTTTCGGGCGTTGGGCTGACGACGGTGGCGACGAGCGAATCGGCTCAGACGGCGGTTGCGGCGAAAACTTTCGAAGAAATTATCACGCGCAGTCTGCCCGAAACCAAAAGCGGCGCGATTGCGGCGCAGGCTTTTGAAATCGTCGAAAAGTTATCCGAAAAAATTGATGCGGTCGGAATCGGCTGCGGTTTGACAGCAAACGAGAAAACGACGAAAGAATTTGTCCGCGAAGTTGTAATAAAAAGAAAAACGCCAATCGTGATTGACGCTGACGCGCTCAACGCGCTGTCGCCGTTCGATTTGCAGGGCAAAGACGAATTGCCTTTAATTTTAACGCCGCACGAAGGCGAATTTCTGCGTTTGCTCGGCACAAAAGACAAAGAAGTGTTAAAAGATCGCGTCAAAGTCGCCCGCGATTTCGCCGAAAAACATCAAGTTATTTTGATTTTGAAAGGCGAAAGAGTTTTGATCGCCGCGCCTGACGGAACGGTCGTAATAAACCCGACGGGCAATTCGGGTTTGGGCAAAGCGGGCAACGGCGACACTCTGACGGGAATTATCACGGGATTTGTCGCGCAAGCCGCGCAGTCGAAAATTGATATGTTTGAAACCGTCGTCACGGCGGTTTATATTTCAAGTCTGGCGGGCGACATCGCGGCGAAAAAACTCGGCAAACGCACGATGCTCGCATCGAACGTACGCGAGTGTTTGGGCGAAGCGTTTCAGCAATTAAAAGCAAAGTAAAACAGAATGGAGAAGCGAGAATTTATTTGCAATTCGCCCGAAGAAACTTTCGATCTCGGCGAACGAATCGGCGAAACTTTGCGCGGCGGCGAAATCGTTTTGCTCGCGGGCGGACTCGGCGCGGGCAAAACTTTGTTGACAAAGGGCGTTTTATACGCGCTCGATTATGACGTTGACGAAGTAACGTCGCCGTCGTTCACGCTCGTCAATCTTTATCGCGCCAAATTCGACGTTTATCACATTGATTTCTGGCGGCTCGAAGACATCGAAGACGTAGCAAACGCGGTCGGTTTAGGCGAGATTTTAGAAGACGAATCGGCAATCGTCATCGCCGAATGGTCGGAACGGTTAAAGGAAATCAACTTCCCGAATAAAATTATTCGAGTTTCAATTAAAGGTGACGGCGACGATGCGCGGCAAATCAAGATAACAGAAGCCCTCGCGTGAGCAAGGGCGGAACACGCATATTTGAATGTTCCTTGCTCACGCGCGGGCTTCTGACTTTTACGGATTTGGTGCTTCTTCGTTGGCGCGGTCGTCGTCGTATTCGTTTTCAAACGAAAATGTAATGTTTGGAAACTTGGTTTGCAAGGCTTTCTGGTCGCGCAGTTTGAGCGCGTTGTTGCCCATCGAGACTTTTAAGTCTTTGATTTTTCCGAGCGACGCGGGCAGCGTTTTGATGTTTTCGTTTGCGTCTATGGAAAGATTCTGCAAGTTTTTGAAGTTGCCGACGAACGCGGGAATGGCTTTGAGCGCGTTGTATTCGAGCCGCAGAGTTTTCAGATTCGACAGCGCGGCGATTGACTGCGGAACGCTTGTCAGACCGTTTCTGCCTAAATCGAGAACTTCCAGATTGCGAAGTTGAGCGATGGAAGCGGGAAACGGTTTGGCGGATTCAATCGCGCCGTAGAGCCGCAGAACGCGCAGATTTTGCAGTTTGCCGATTGACGGCGGAACAGCGACGCTCATCGAACAGCCGTTGCCGTTGTCAATGATTAACTCGGTCATCTTCGTCAGATTGCCGATGCTCGCGGGCAAGCGTCGTCAACTTTTCGAGACAGCCGAAACTGAACACTTCGAGATTCGTCAAAGTGCCGAATTTCGCCGGCAGAGTTTTCATATCCAACTCTTTCTCCGTAAAATTCGGGTTCAAACATTTAACTTTCGCGGGCGACGCGAAAGCCTTCGTCAAACTGTCGAAAACATTTTCTTTCGGAAAACTGGCGCACGGCGATTCCGGGACATAATTTGAATCGTCCGACTGCTGTGCATTAGCAGACGACGCGCCGAACGTGAAAAAACAAAAGGCAATCAAACCGATTGCGAGACGAAACGATAAGTAATTTTTCATATTTTAGTGTTGTTTTAATTTCCATAGCCACATCGTTCACGGCGTGGTTGTCATCAGCAAAAACTAAAAGGGCGTTTTAACGTTCTTTTTTTATTTGGCTTAAGCCATTTTGTAAGGATTTTAAAACGCTCTAAATTTATTTTCAGAATTAGTCATTTCTTATAAGAACAGAGATCTGTCCATCTTCTTCCATCCGACGATATGTGCCATTGCCCGCAGTCATACTTCCAACGATGTCATTATATTTCTTGATAAAGTCCAATCGGTATTTCCAATCAAGAAAGCACGACTTGTGCATACCCGAATCTGAAAATCGCCATAACGGATCGTTTTGGTCAGAAATAAAGTGTGAGTTACTAACAATATCATCACCTTCATTCAAGATATTGTTGCAAATAGAACATTCAGTTAGTCCGAGTAGAATTATAGCCATTATCCAAATAATAAACTGATTATTTAAAATATTTCTTGCCCTTCAACTTCTTCGGCAGAAATTCTTCGCTTTGAATACATCTCGTAATTTTCGCCGTATTTCAAATCTTTCATTAATTTCGTTGGCGCGTTTTTGAGCATATTCGGGACGGGCAGGTTGCCGAGTTTGTTTGCGTCGTCGAGGGCGGTTTTGTATGCGTCGTAAGCCGAGCGGTCTTTTTTGCAGTTGGCGAGATAGGCGACTCCGTGCGCGAGGTTGATTCCGGCTTCGGGCAAGCCGATAATTTCGACGGCGCGGAAGACGGCGTTGGCGACGACGAGCGCGGTCGGTTGTGCCAAGCCGATGTCTTCGGAGGCGAAAATGACCATTCGGCGGGCGATGAATTTCGGGTCTTCGCCGCCGGAAATCATTCGCGCGAGATAATAAATCGCCGCGTCGGGTTGCGAGGCGCGCATTGATTTGATGAACGCGCTGATGACGTTGTAATGTTCTTCGCCCTGTTTGTCGTAGCGCAGAAACTTCGATTGCAGAGTGTCTTTCAACGTGTCGAGCGTGACGTTGTTCTCGTAAAGCCGCGCCGTGTTTTCGATCATCGTCAAAGCCTGACGCGCATCGCCGTTCGCCATCGCGATCAGCCAATCATGTCGCTTCGTCGTCAAGCGCGTAACCGCTGCGCTCGATAATCGCCGCCATATCTTCAGCGGTAAATTCTTCCAAAACAAACACTCGAAGGCGCGAAAGCAGCGCGGGAATGATTTCAAACGAAGGATTCTCCGTCGTCGCGCCGATTAAAACCAATTCGCCGTTTTCGACAAAGGGAAGCAGAAAATCCTGCTGCGCTTTATTGAATCGGTGAATTTCGTCCAAGAATAAAATGCGCGGCTGATTCATCATTCGCGGCTGTTTGACGATTTTGCGAATATCTTCTTTTCCCGCCGAAACCGCCGATAACTCATGAAAATCCGCGCCGACCGCATTGGCGTAAATCCGCGCCAGCGTCGTTTTCCCCGTTCCCGGCGTTCCCCACAGCACAAACGAAAAAACGTGTTTCTGTTCGATGGCGAGACGAAGCGGTTTACCCGCGCCGACGAGATGCTTTTGCCCAACGTAATCGTCGAGCGTTTGTGGTCTGATTTGATTTGCCAGAGGCTCCATATAATTATTCCGGCACGAGTGCGGTGCGAAAGCCAAGCAATGCCCAATCGGATTCAGTTTCGATTTCGTGAATGTACGAAAAATCGTCGGGCGCGTTCGAGCCGACGGCATAACATTTCGCGTTGTTGTTTTCGTCGCGGTAAAAACCGAGTTCGAGCGACTCGGTTTTGCTCCATTCAGGATGAAAAATCGCGCCGACAAAATTGAAAACAACCGGCGGGCAAATCGTCAGGCGATAACCTTTGGGCATTAATCCGCGCTTCGTCCAGTCTTCGGTAATCAAATTAACCATTATTCTGAGCGAGCGATAATCGTGCGCGTAGCGCGTGCCGGACATAATCTTTGCCTGCCCGAAATAGACGGAAAACGGGTCGGCTTTCGGCTCGAAACCGTATTGCGTGCCGTAATACTGGCGATTTTCCGGCAGATAAATCGGCTTCATCGTCGTTTCCACACCGATAATTTGTCCCTGATGGCGTTCGTGTCCGTCCATAATCGCGCGATACGAAGCCGTTTTCTGATAATCGCGGCTGACCGTATCGAATTTCATATTCGGATAAAGCCGCCGCCGATAATCGTCGGTGTCAATATGAACCGCTTCCGCCGTCGGAATAATGTGCCATTCGATATTGAATCGTTGGAGATGCGCGGCAACGTTCGGCGCGAGGTTGAACGATTTCACAGCTTCTGCCGAAATCAGTTCGGCGTTCGCGTCAAGCTCAAAAAAATCGCGTAGTTTGTTCTGTCGTTCGTCAATCCAGTTTTCCATAAATATTTAATCTCCCCGAATCTGCTTTACAAAAATCAACCGCGAAAAGTTATGCTAAATTTAGCTTGAGTTTTGTTTCGGACTTTCATTTCAATTTCAATTTTATGAAAGTTTCGCTGATTTGTATATTTTTCAGCACGTTCCTGCTGACCGCGACGTATTTCAGTTTCAGCCAAACACTCCAACCGCTGCCGCCGATGGAAAATCCGCATATTATTATCAGCAAAAAGAAACGCCTGCTCGAAATCTTCGACGGCGAAAAATTAGTTCGTCAATATAAAATGGTGCTTGGCTTTTCGGCGCAAGGCGATAAGCAAATCGAAGGCGACGGCAAAACGCCCGAAGGCGAATTTTACGTTTTCACAAAAAACAATCAAAGTAAATTTTATCTGTCGCTCGGTTTGAGTTATCCGAACACCGAAGCAGCGACGCGCGGATTGAAGGAAAAGAATAATTTCGCAGGAAGAATACGACGCGATTGTTAAGGCGATTGAGGAAAAACAAATGCCGCCGCAAAAAACCGCGCTCGGCGGCGAGATTTATATTCACGGCGGCGGAATTGAAAAAGATTGGACAAAAGGCTGCGTCGCTTTACGGAACGAAGAAATGAAAGAGATTTTTGACGCAATTCCAGTCGGCGCGAAGGTGAAAATACTACCGTAAACGGCAATCGTCAAAACCTGCGAAGGAAAAGTCGTCGCGGAAAATCGTAAATCGCACGGTTCAACGGTGATATTTATACTGAATAGTTCGGCATTGAATTTTCAAACCTTGACTAATGTTCGTTAAAAACGGATACTTGATTTAAATTTCAAGTTTCTAAAAATTAGGAATTTTATATTAGATTTGAAATAAAAAATTATGCCATATTCAGAAATAATGATACACGGAATGCGCCAGGAGTTGGCGCAGCTTGGGATTGAGGAAACGAAAACGCCGGAAGCGGTGAAAGCGGCGGTCGAAAACACGGACGGAACGGTGATGGTCGTCGTCAATTCGGTGTGCGGCTGTGCGGCGGGCGGCGTTCGTCCGGGAATTGCGATGGCTCTGGCAAATTCGGAAGCGAAACCGGAAAAAGTCATCACGGTTTTCGCGGGCGCGGACATTGACGCGACCGACGTGGCGCGCGATTATTTTACCGATTATCGTCCGTCGTCGCCGGCAATCGGCTTTTTGAAAAACGGCAAGCTCGTCGGAATGTTCGAGCGCAAAGACCTCGAAGGTCGTCACCCGCAGCAAATCGCACAGGGATTGATTGCCGCTTTCAACGAATTTTGCTCGAAAACCGAAGCCGCGAACAACTAAAGAATCAATCAAATTTGAGAAAGCAGTCGTTGATAAAATGCGGCTGCTTTTTTCGTTTGAATAAGACGGTGGCATTTAAGCAAGAGTACAGAATTATTCGATGAATGATAAATGCAGAAACGCGCACGAAGTAAATGTGTTCTTCGCTTGCAGACTGCACCCTTACTTCGTGCGCGTTTCTGCATTTATCATTTAATTTTGTCTGTTTACTTGTACAGGTAAAATTTGTAGAATGATTTACAGGTTTCACGGCAATTCCTCACTGCACGCCGCCACGACTAAATCCAAACAAATGGGAATCGAACTAAGACGACATATCAGATTTTCGCTGGAAATTCCCGCCATTCGCTACACGAAATACGGCGAAGCGGTCGAAACAATTATCAGCCAGATCAGCGTCGGCGGCTGTCTCGCCGAATGGGACGAAAACGTCTATGTCGGCGACGAATTTCGTCTGCTGCTCCAACTGCCAAACAAAAATTTTCTGCCGCTTTTCTGTAAGGCGATGTATAAATTTGAGGACAACGGCATCGGGACGAAATTTCTCGACATCACGCAGTTTGAACAGGAGCTGCTCGCCAAAATAATTTCGCACACGCTCGAAAAACAAGGTCTTCCGCTCCAGATTGACCCGTTCGCGCTACCGAAAACATCAATTAAAAGTCTGATTCCCGAACTTACCGACAGTCGTCGCCGGAAAGATGAAATAATCGAAGATATTTTATCGGCGGGCGAAAATCTTCAAACGTAAATTTAATTGCCGCGCCTGTTTTCCATAATTTCGGCGAACGAATGTGAATTTAATTCTTCAGTCGTCAAACCGGTCGCTTCCGTAATTTCATCCGCCGTTAACGCGCCGCCGCTCGAAGCCCTCGCGAAAAAATTCAAAAGCCCGTTTGCGCTCGCCGCATCGTCAAACGTATTTCCCGTCAAACTCGCCTGCGTTGCTTTTTCAACAAATTTCCTTTCAAACGCTTTCCCTGTTCGTCCTTCGATTCGAGAAAAAAGGCGTAAAACGCCGCATAACGTGCGGGCAATTGCGCCGGATGTAAATCCCAACTTTGATAAAATCCATTAATTAAAGAACTCGTGACATTGTTAAAGTGCCTGCGCCAGGCGTTATGCACGGCGCGAAAATTTTCCTTGATTTGTTCAGGCGTTAAATCGTCGCCTTTGTAAACTGCCAACGGCAATTCGGTCGTTACTGAATCGGACAATCGAATATTAAGCGGCGCAAGCGCGATTTGCATCATTTGTCTGGCAAAATTACAGGCTTCGTGCCGCAGATATTGGTGTGTGCCGGAAATGCCTAAACTCGCCGTGTAATCGAATGCGCCGAAATGCGCCGAATTGACGCGCCCGTTTCCGGCTTCAATCAAACCGCGCAAAGCAATGTTGCCCGTTTCGCCGACGATTGCCTGCGTGGTTTCAATCATAATTTCGATTTTTATCGTGCCTTTTTCAATATTACTGCGCCGTTCAAATTCCGCCAATAGTTCGTCTAAAACCGCAACTTCTGTGCGCCGCGTAATCTTCGGTAAAGTAACGACGAAATTTTCGGGCAAAACACCGCCGCATTTTTCGAGCAGATTCGTCAGAAATAAATCAAGTGTTCTGATGGCGCGTTTGCGGGTTTCAGCTTGCAAAGATTTAATCCGAAACCCGCAGAATGCGGTGATTGTTTTGTCCAAAAACGACTTTGAGAGTTCGTCCGAAGCCGAAATCGCGTGCGCGTCTTCTTCCGTATCGGCGCGAAAGCCGTAACCGTCTTCAAAATCAATCCGAAAATCTTCGACCGGCTCGCGTTTAAGTTTATCAATCGTGCGGTTATAAATTGTCCACGCGAACCACGCCGCGAAATTTTCGGATTTTACATTCTCCGCGTCATCCGTCAAACGCTTTTCCAAATCTTCAATTATTTCATCGTAAATCGGCAATGTCTCTGCGCCTTTCAGCCACATCGCGCGGGCGAACTCGGCAAAATTCGGCGCGTAATTTTCCAACGATTTAAGCGCGATTGTGCCGAATTTCAGCGGCGTTTCGGCTTTAAAAAGATTCGCGCCGCCGTAAACGACGTGAACGGGATTTCGTAAAGCTGATGAATGACGGAAAAAAAATGAAGTCGAATCGTCGAGTT
Organism: Pyrinomonadaceae bacterium; assembly: GCA_963761145.1. Classification (GTDB taxonomy): domain Bacteria; phylum Acidobacteriota; class Blastocatellia; order Pyrinomonadales; family Pyrinomonadaceae. Next base: position 265,894 of record CAVXFU010000007.1, on the reverse strand, counting down.
TCGAATAAATCTCGGCGAGTTTTTCGTCGGAAAAAAATTGATTCATAGCGCGAAGGATTTTAGCACTTTGCCCGCAAATATTGAAAAGGCTGAGAAATTTTTGTTTCTCAGCCGCACGAAATTTATGAGAATTTATTATTCGGATTTCGGCACGTTCTGCGTCGAACGGATTCCAGTATATTGCGCCGAAGCGATTTTCCACGCGGCTTTTTCCTTCTAGGCAAATAATTATTTCCCTGATACTGCGCGACGAAAACGTTTTTCCCGCATTCGTCATCGGATAGTTTGATTTCGCTTTTACAATCGCAAATTTGCCGCAACTGCGAATCCAAAAATCAATCGCTTCGACCGTCGCCGACATTTTATCGCTGCCGCATTTCAGTTCGGATTTGTCAAATCCCGAAACCTTTTCACGCTGATCGAGGTAATGGCGAGATCGGACAGATAAACCGAAAGTTTAACCGTCCAAATAAATGAAGCCGCGCGAAACTAAAACAAAAATTCTTGGCGGCGTTATTTTAGTGTGATTTCGCAGTTCGTTTTTTTCTTTTGCTGTAAATCTCGTGTTATACTTTCGGCATTGTTTTAGCAAACCAAATTTCCTAAAGGGAGAAAAATTTTGAGCGTTTTAGTTGATAAAAATACACGCCTGATTGTGCAGGGCATCACGGGCAAAGAGGGAACTTTTCACACGAAGCAGATGATTGAATACGGCACGAACGTCGTTGGCGGCGTGACTCCGGCGAAAGGCGGCACGACGCACGAAGGCGTTCCGGTTTTCAATACGGTCGCCGATGCGGTGCGGGAAACAGGCGCGAATGCTTCGGTGATTTACGTGCCGCCCGCGTTTGCCGCCGACGCGATTATGGAAGCCGCGAGCGCGGGCATTTCGCTTGTCGTTTGCATCACCGAAGGCATTCCCGTCACTGATATGGTCGCTGTCAAAGAGTTTTTGGGCGATAAAAATACGCGCCTGATCGGTCCGAATTGTCCGGGAATTATCTCGCCCGGAAAATGCAAAATCGGGATTATGCCCGGACATATTCATAAAGAAGGACGCATCGGCGTTGTTTCGCGTTCGGGAACTTTGACGTATGAAGCCGTCGGGCAATTAACCGCGCTCGGACTTGGACAATCAACCGCTATCGGCATCGGCGGTGATCCGATTATCGGCACGAATCACACCGACGCGCTGAAATTATTTCAGGAAGACGACGAAACCGACGCGATTATTATGATCGGCGAAATCGGCGGAACTGCCGAAGAAGACGCGGCGGAATACGCGAAAGCCAACGTTACAAAACCGATTGTCGCCTTTATCGCCGGACAAACCGCGCCGCCCGGACGCAGAATGGGACACGCGGGCGCAATTATCTCCGGCGGAAAAGGAACTGCCGCCGAGAAAATGAAGGCGTTGACCGAAGCCGGAATTAAAGTCGTCGAATCGCCCGCCGACATCGGTAAAGCGATTCAGGAACTACTCGGCTCGAAAGCGTCGGCTTAAACCTCGAATAATTTGAGCGTAAGTTGAAATCTGCGCTCTTATTTTTATGAAATTCTCGCATTCGTTCTGCGTTTCCGCCGAAGACATTGACGCAAACGATCACGTCAACAACGTCGCGTATGTGAAATGGATTCAAGATGTCGCCGTCGCGCATTGGTTTTCGGTAACGACGGAAGAATTGCGCGAAAAATATATTTGGGTCGTTACGCGCCACGAAATTGATTATAAAAAACCGGCATTTGAAAACGAGAAAATAATTGTCACAACCTGGGTCGGCGAACCGACGCGCGTTAGTTGGGAAAGGTTTACGGAAATCAAACGCGGCGTGGATTTATTGGTAAAAGCCAGAAGCGTTTGGTGTCAGATTGACCGCGAAAAATCGAAACCGTCGCGCATCACGGAAGAAATGATAAAATTGTTGACGGCAGAAAAATTATGAATAGTAGAATTTCGATCAATCTCGAACATTCATTTTGGTAAACCGTGCATCATGGGAACGCGGATAACTGTGCAGAGCATTCTCGAACTGATAAATGAAAATTTGAGTTTCGACGAAATCAAGCAAGATTATTATCCAGACCTTGAGATTGAAGATATTAAGGCTTGTATGGACTACGCAATTGCAATGATTGCAGCGGAAGATATTAGAATTGCGGCGTGAGACTTCTACTTGACCAGGATATTTATGAACTGACCGCACGATTTTTAATCGGCTTGAATCACGATGTCGTGCGCGTTGCCGAACTCGGAATGGCACGGGCAACTGATGAAGAAAATCTAAACAAAGCGATTGAATTAACCGGATTTTTGTAACACGCGACCGCGATTACGGCAATCTGGTTTTTGTCAAAGAAATTCGTTCGGGCGTTTTATATCTGCGGATTTTGCCGTCAAATATCAATCAGGTTCACGCCGAACTAGAAAGAGTATTGAATTTATATGATGAACACGAATTAAAATCAGCGTTCATCGTCATCGAAGCAGACAAACATCGGTTTAGAAGAATATAAATTGAATAACCGCAAAACTATCGAAACCGACGCGCATCACATCGGAGTTGAAAGAAATATTTCAATGAGGTGAATATGAAAGTTTTACAGATTTTAGTTTTGATTTTTGGTTTGATTGTTTTAGCAAATGGTCAAAATGCTGAGAAAATATTTGTTTTGAGCGGAACGGTATTTGATTCAGCAAAAGCTGTAGTTCCAGCAACAGAAGTTATTGCTGAAAATAAAGATGGTCGAAACTTTCAAACAACTTCTGATGAAAACGGTATTTATAGATTGTCTATCCCGTATGGAGAATACACAGTTATTTTTAATAAAGACGGTTTCAAAAAATCAATTTATACAAATGTTAACAATCTATTGTTACCGGAAAGAAAATTAGAGGTAAATTTAGAGGTTGGAAGTTGTTCTGACTGTAACGGTGAGATGATTTTAGACGACGAAGTTGAAACTAAAAATAAAACAAATAAAATTTATTTAAGAGGTATAATTACCGATCAGGTCGGCGCAGTTATTCAAAAAGCAAAGATTGAAATTAGAGGTAATAAACAAAAATTGACTGTTGCAACTGACGAAAACGGCTTGTATGAAATTAGTTTGCCGGAAGGCATTTATACAATTGAGTTTGAGGCTCCAGGACATAAATCATATAAAATAAAAGACTATCGAATAAAATCTAACCAATCAATGAGTTTGGATATTGCTTTATTTGCGATTCCGACTCCGATAATTTAATAAAGAGGAAAATAAATAATGAGCAATTTAACATTTGGAATTATCAAGCCTGACGCGGTGGCGAAAGGACATACAGGGAAAATTATTGACAGAATTTTGTCGAGCGGTTTTCAGATTCGCGGGATGAAGTTGATTCATCAGTCGAAAAAGCAGTCGGAAGGTTTTTATGCAGTTCACGCGGAACGTCCGTTTTTCGGTGAATTGACGGAATTTATGTCGAGCGGCGCGTGCGTCGTTCTGGCATTGGAAAAAGAAAACGCCGTCAAAGCATGGCGCGATTTGATGGGCGCGACGAATCCGACAGAAGCGGCGGAAGGAACTTTGCGGAAAGATTTTGCCGGTTCAATAGGCGAAAACGCTGTTCACGGTTCGGATTCGGACGAAAACGCGGCGATTGAAATTTCATATTTCTTTAGCAAACTTGAATTAGTTTGATAGTCAATGTATAAGAGTTTAGAAAGTGTAAAAAGTTCGGGAAGCGCAGGAAGGTTTCAGCTTTCCCGAAATTCCTAAACTTTCTAAACTCTTTAAATTTTCTAAACTTATCTGAAGGATGAAAAACAATGAAAAGATGCCCGACCTGCGATAAGGAATTTCCCGATTCGATGCGTTTTTGCCAGACCGACGGTACGGTTTTAATTGAAGACGCGCCTGCCGCCGACCCGTATAAAACCGTTGTCGGAAATCAAAGCGACATTGCCTCGGCGATTCCGCCGCTCGACCCGTTCAAAACGATGGTCGCCGGTGCGCCGCCGAAGCCTGAAGCCGACATTTTGCAGTTGCCGGATGAACCCGACCAGATGAAAACGATGGTCGTTTCGCCAATTGAAATGCAGGAAGAGATAAAGGCGAGCGGAAACGAAGATATGTTATCGCTCGATTCGTCGCCGCCTGCGAGCTACGCGCCGTCCGCGCCGCTGATCGAGCCGAAACCGGCAAGCGATTTTTCCGCGCCGCCGAAACCGTCGGAGTCGATTTCAACCGAAGCGACGATGATAATGAATTCGGGCAATTTATCGGAAAGTTCACCGTCGCCGTTCGATTCAAAACCGTTTGAAAACGATTTCTCGTCGCAGTCGCCGTACGGTAATCAGGATAACAAACCTATCCCTTCGCCGTTTCAAGATTCTTTGCAGCCGAATTATCAACCGCCTTCCGCGTCGCCATTTGACGCGCCGACACCGCCGACGTTTCAAGAACCTGAATCCCCCTTCGGCAGTTCGGAGCCGGTAAATTCGCCGTTTCAGCCGCCGACTCCGTTTGGTCAACCCGAATCTTCCAATCAGCAAGTTCAGGAGGCGGGCTGGACACCGCCGTCACTGCCGGATTCCCAATGGCAAAATCAGGATTTAGGCTCGAATATGCCGTCTCAGTCGCCTGCCGGTAGCGGACCAAACCAAACGCTGGCGATTGTTTCGCTTATTTTAGGGATTTTAAGTTTTCTCTGCGGCGGGATTTTTCTCGGCATTCCGGCGATTATCACCGGCTATATGCAGAGAAACAACATCAAAAGCAATCCGGCAGAATACGGCGGCGGCACGCTGGCGACTATCGGGATGATTCTCGGCGTGGTCAATCTTGTCCTGACGGTTGTAGTAGTAATTATCTATATTATTCTGCTTGTGTCAGCAAGCCGGTAATGTTGGAAAGAATTAAAGTCTGTTTTTCATAAAGGACGAACTAAATTAAAAGAAAATAAAAATGCCCGTGAGTATATGCGAAACAATATGATTCGCGTTTACTTACGGGCAAACTTTTCGTAACTTAGAACTTAGGTTAAAATATACAAATGTCAATAATCAGCGACGTATTCAAATCAACCGCAGCCGTTATCAAAGGAATGGCTTCAACGCTTTCACAGCTTCCGAAACAAGGCTGGACGGTTCAATATCCCGAAGACCCAATAACTCTTCAGCCGCGCTATCGGGGAATGCACCTGCTTCACGTTGACGAACTCGGCAAGGAAAAATGCGTAGCGTGTTATCTGTGCGCGGCGGCTTGCCCGTCCGACTGCATCTACATCGAAGCCGAAACCGATCCGAGACCGTATGAAGAACGCGTCGGGCGCGATGAACGATTTGCTAAAGTTTATAACATTGATTATGGACGCTGTATTTTCTGCGGTTTCTGTGTCGAAGCCTGTCCGAAAGACGCGATTACGCACGGCTATAATTTCGAGATTTCAGTTTATAACCGCGCCGATTTGTTGAAAACCAAGGATGATTTGCTGATTACTAAACAGAAACAGTCGAAAAACTACCGCGTCGCGCTGTCCGGCGAAGACGTTGATTCAGAATTCAAGGAAGTTTAATCAAAAGCAGAAGCCTGAGCAAGAGCAAGGACGGAATATCCAAATTTGAATGTTCCGCCTTTGCTCACGCTCAGGCTTCTGTCGTTTAAACGAACTGTTTCTATGGCTGCATAAAGCCGAGATTGGTGTTGGCGATAAAGTTGTTGTAATTCGGGAAAACCGAGGGCATATCAATTTCCGGCAAACCATACCACCGTGCCAGCGTCGCCGCGTATTGTTCGACTGATGTTGTCGGAATCCAGCGACCGCGTGCGCCTGTGCCGCTATCGGCATCATCGGGACCATTCATCGTCAGATTCTGAAACGGTGTGCCGTTTGCAGTATTTACGCCGTAGAAATCGCCGCCGTTGACCGCGCCGCCAATCACGAAATGATGATTTGCCCACGCGTGATCTGTCCCAACGATTCCGGCTCCAACGCCCGCCGGATAAAACGTACGCGAGAAATCAGACATCGTAAACAGCGTCACTTTGTCGGAAACGCCCTGCGCCACCATCTCGTCATAAAATGAGCGCAGCGGCTTGGGAAAGTTGTGCAAGCAACCCGCCTTGTACGGTGAGCTGTCCGGCGTGCGTATCGAAGCTGCCGATCTGCACATAGAAAACCTGCCGGTTGACGCTCAAATCGGTACGCTTTTTAATCAAACGCGCGACCTGTTTAAGCTGACTGCCGATGCTCGTTCCGGGAAAAGCGACTGTTACTTCCTGAAACGTTGCCAGCGAAGCGTTTGCCTGCATCGCCTGGTCGGTGATATGGCTTGCCGCCTGCACATAATTCGCAGTCCAAATCCTGCGTTCTCAGTTGGTTAAATGCTGTCAATCTTGCCTGCGAAGCCGTCGTCGTGTTATAGCCCTGCGGATTTAACACCTGCGACAAAGAAGTTCCGGCATTGTTGATCGCCAGCGGCAGAGTAGTCTGTCCGGCGGTAAATAACTGCGCTCCGCTAATTGAAGTAATCATCGGAATCAGCCCGTTCGGATTGTCCTGTATGGTTCGCCGGTCGGCGATACGTCCGCCCCAACCGCTGAAAATTTGCTGATCGGCGCGTCCCGATTGATACTGCGAAACCTGATCCGAATGCGAATAAAGCTGGAAAGGTTTTCGAACCGAACCGTTTTGATACTGCGCCCGCGTCATCGGCGCGACGAGCGTGCCGACATTCGTCGCAATTGCCATTTTCCCTTGCGCCCAAAGTTCGTGGATGCCGTTATTAATGCCGCCCGTAAGCGGCACGCCCAAATTCGGATTCAACCCGTATGTTAAATTGCCGACTCGCGGCACTGAAATCGGCAGCAAAGTGTTTTGCGCCATTGCCAGACTCGCCGCGTTGCGCACGTTGAATAAGCCGAATAATTGCTTACGCCCAGCATTTCGCGTCGCGAATGATTCGGTATCAGCGTATTATTGCCGTCGTTGCCGCCCGCCATAAACAGGCAGACCAATGCGCGATAATCGCTCGGCACGTCCGGCTGTTCCGTTATCATCGGTTTTTTGCGCCAATGCGCTCATCAAACCGAAATGTTCGACCTGCGTACGCTAACGCCGCCATACCCAGGGCGCACCTTGATTTTCTTAAAAATTCTCGTCTGTTTTCTTTCATATTTTTTACCTCTGCACCTGGTATTGCGACGATGTCGCTACTAAATAAATTGCCGTTCGTGTTCGCGCGAGTTATGGTCGGTCGCGGCGACCGCCTGAACTGCCGTCGAAATCGTCGCCCGATTTTGCGCCGTCATCGTGCCGTGCATCATTCGCGTGTTCAGCACGTCGAGCAGGCGACCTCCGGTTGCGTCAGCCGCCATTAAAGCCTGCATTTCCGTTAAATTGATTGACGTTCCAAACGGAACATTCGGCGTACCGACGTTGACTTGACCAAAGACGATTGTGTTTACGAAATTCGACCGGGCGATTGCCGTGCCGGTTGTCATAATAGCAAATTCAGGACCGTTCAAACCGGGACCGGGAACGATATAATCCGGCGAATAATAATTGAAAACCGTCGGCGAATAGAAACTTCGCTGTCCCATCGGCGAGATAATCTGGTCAATCACGCCGTCGCTTTCCGCAACGCCTGCGGCAGTCGCGCGAACGCCGAGTTGACGGTAAAGATTAGTTGCCAGTTGAACCGGTTCACGCAGTTTGCCGTAATTCGCGTCGGTTTTCCGGTTGCCGCGAGCTTCCGGGTCGAGCAAAATCGCTTGACGACCTCTTTCAAATCGCCGCGCACGCCCGAACCGTTATTATTGAATACTGCCGCGACGCGACCGACAAAAGCCGGTGTCGGATCGCTTGTCACAAGATGCTGAATTAAATAATCGGGAGACAAACGGCGCGAGATTAGGATGGTTAAAGATGTTATCCAACGCCAATTGTAACTCGGTGTTGCCGTTGACATTAGCCGCGATATTTTGGTTGACCGCGCCGGGATAATTCAGCAAAGTTTTTGCTTCGACATTGTGATTGGTTTGAGTTAAAAGCATCGGGTCTTTGTAGTTTTGTGTTCCCAGCAACAACGTTCGGACACGTTGCCTGCACGCTGCAAAGATTCCAACCGGTAAATACCTTTGTAAAGTTATTGACCGTCGTCTGATCGTAAGTCGGAATCGGATTGTTTTGCGCGTCAAGCTGCAAAGTGCCGTTTTGATTGAGCATAAACAAACCGACACTGAAAAGTTGAAGAATCTCACGGGCGTAATTCTCGTTCGGATTGTTCTTCGTGCTGCGAACCATATCGAGATAATTGCCCATTCCCGGATTGAGCGTTATATCGTTCATCAATGTTCGATAATTGCCGAACGCATTTTTGCTCAAAAGTTTGTGGTAAGCAATCATATGACTCGATTGCTGCGTATCAACGCCGGAAATCACCCAAACTTGGCTCAATGCCCACGCGACTCGATGTTTTAATTGCGCGTTGCCGTAAAACGCTTCCTTGTAAAACCAGTTTTGAACCGGATACATCGAGTAATGATCGCGAACGCAATTTGGCGGCGTGTTGGCAGAGCATTCTGCAGTAACATTGACCGGCATCAGCGGAATAATCTGGATACGGAACTGTCGGATAAGGAGCTTCAAACTGTTCGGCGAGCCAAGTTCGCAACCCGATTCGGCGGATTCGGTCGTCCAGAGCTCCCGTCGGTCCAAAGGTTGCCTGTTCCAGAAATCTCGTGCGGTCACCCGAATTAAGATAGCCGACGGCGTTCGGATTTTCTTCGACGTGACTGGCGGGCGGCGCGTTTGGCGCAGGCGTTGGAACCGCGCCTGCATCGTCTTTGATCGCGCCTCCGGTTGTACCTAATCCGAGACGCAGACGATTGCTCGCTAAACCGCGCCACGTTACGCTGACTAAAATATCGCCGTTTGCTTCAATTTGATCGTAAAAGCCAAGTTCATCACGAGTTTCAACGGTCAGCGCGTATATCCATCGCTGTCCGCGAAGCGGCTGAATGTCCAAAACCGGAAAGCGATATTTCCTGCCTTTCGCATCTTCAACGTAAAGCCGGAACGCCGTTGCGTCTTCGCCTTCCATCAAATCCAGATTCGTCACATAGAGCGTGACTTTTGAATTCAACTCGAAGGCGCGGCTCTTCATTTTCGTAAAATTTACGCGCCGGAAATCGTTGGTTCCGGTCGCCGCCGCACGCAAAGTATTTGGTTCGCTGATTAAAATCGGTGTTGGCGAATCGGGATTCGGATCAGTTTCTGCCCAAACCGCTGCCGCCATCAAAAAAATTACTAAACTCGCGCTTAAAAGTTGACACCAACGGCGCGACTTACTGCTCATCATAGCCTTTTCCTCCTGAATTGTACCTTTTAGAGTTTCCGCGTCACTGCTCGAATGCAGTTCTAACGATAAGTAGGGTTTAATCGTTATTCAATGTTTATGCCTGTTTATTAATACAGGGTTTTCAGAAAAAACACAAGCGATTTCCTGCACCGGATGCGTCTACGTTTAATTGTCGGCAGAGCTTTATCTAAGTTGTCTAATTTCGCTCAACTTAGTCCCGAAACCTGCGGCGGACGCAAGCGATTTCTGCTGGTCAACACGCTTTCCTCGACGGCGGTTCTTTTGTTAAAATATTGCTCTTCGATTACGTTAGACGACGACATTTATAATTTAGCCGAACAAATTTCGAAAAAAAATCTATGCCGAAAAATTTCTTTCTCGCCGCGCCGGAGAATTTCAGTTTCCGCCATACAATTTACAGTCACGGCTGGTGCGAATTGCCGCCGTTTGAAATTAATGAAGTTGATTGGCGATTGAAATATGTGTTTTCGGGCGCGGCTTTAACTGCACCGGTTGCCGGAGAAATCAGCGAGAGCGAAGGAAAAATCAAAATCGAGTTCGGTGAAAAATTAAATAAAAAGGCTGAAGAAAAAATTCGGCGCGACGTGCGGCACATTTTGCGTCTTGACGACAACTTAAAAGATTTTTATAAATTTACGAAAACCGAGAAAAGCCTCGCGTGGATTCATAAAACTAATGCCGGCAGACTTTTGCGTTCGCCGACAGTTTGGGAAGATTTGGTGAAAACCATCTGTACGACAAATTGTTCGTGGGCATTGACGAAAAAAATGACGGCGAATCTGGTCGAAAAATTAGGCGAACCGGATAAAGACGGCAAGCGAGCGTTTCCGACTGCTGAACGAATGGCGAGCGTTGACACGAATTTTTACAAAAACGAAATCCGCTCGGGTTATCGTTCGGCATATTTTGCTGAACTGTCGCAAAAAGTCGCGGGCGGCGAAATCAACCCGGAAAACTGGCTCGCGCCGGAAATACCGACGAAAGAATTGAAAAAGCAGATGAAATCAATCAAAGGCGTTGGCGATTATGCGGCGGAAAATCTTCTCAAACTTGTCGGGCGTTATGACGGTCTCGCGCTCGATTCGTGGCTGCGTTCGCAGTTTTACAAAAAACACAACGACGAACAAATCTGCGACGACAAACAGATCGAAAGACACTACGAAAAATTCGGCGACTGGCGCGGTTTGGCGATTTGGTGTGATATGACGGAAAAATGGTTCGCCTGATTGCCCGAAAAAGCTTTTGGTTTTTACTGAATTTTTCAACAATCCAAATATACGCCCGTAAAAAATGTGGCAAATTTGCTGTTTAAAGCAAAAATGTCTCAAATAAATTAGCCTTTACCTCTGCTTTTAAATTCCTTAACTCTTTTATTCGTTTGGTTTTAATTGATTTTTCAGGTTTGGCACGCCGATTGAAATCAGCTAAGGCGTGGACGAACGGAAAGTTGAAAAGGGAAAGCTGAATAAAAAAGATTTTCCGCACGTTTAGCAGTCAATTCAGAGATTAGATTAGGAGAGTTAATAAATATGAAACATAAATTGAGCATTTTAGGAGCGTTGATTTTAAGTTTGGCGATTACCGGTTCGACTTTCGCCTCATCCGGGGACACGAAACCGAAACAGAACAAAACGGTTGCCGGCGCAAAGAACAATTTGGTGAAAACCGCCAAGCCGAAAAGACATCGCAAACACCGAAAGACGAAAACGGCGAAAAAAATGAAGAGCAATACGACGATGACAACGCCCAAAAAATAGATTTGGCGGGCAAACAGCTAATCGAAAAGCGCAATTTTCAAGGGGGCGAGTTTGGCGTGTGGATTGCGCTTCTCGAGAAAAAACGGACGTAACTTGCTGTGCAAAAGTTACGTCTCGTTTTTTTTATCAGGCGTATGAAAACCAGTACGGCGCAAATAGATCGGATTTTTTTATGGCTGCTGCTTGTCGGCGGTTTGCTGTCGCTTTTATTTTACGGCTTGACGACGTTCTTCGCACAGCCGACCGTTGAAACGATTACCACGCACGCGTCTGCGCTCAATTCCAATAATCCGCCGCAGGAAATTAAATTCCAGCCGCGTAAATCTAAATAACGCGTCAATTCAATTCGATTTCAAATCTTTCCGCCATTCGATAAAGCGTCCGGCGGTCAACTCCCAAAATTTCAGCCGCTTTCGTCCGATTGTTACCGGCTTTTTCCAAAACGTGCATCAAATATCGCTTTTCAAGTTCATCGAGGCTCGGCAAATCCGCGTAGAGCTGCGACAGATGAAAACGCGAAACCGCATTTTTGAATTCGTCGGCAAGCAGTTTGACGGGCAAATCTTCGGTTAAAATCTCGCCGCCGCGAGCGCGAAGTGCGGCATATTCGACCGCTGCTTCGAGTTCGCGGACATTGCCTCTCCATTCGTAAACCGCAAGTGTTTTTAATGCGTTGGCGGAAAATCTGAGTTTTTCCTTGCCAATCGTTTGTCTGGCTTTATTGAGAAAATTTTCCGCCAAAATGGAAATGTCCGACGGGCGTTCGCGCAGCGAAGGAACTTGCAGCGTGACGACGCTTAATCGGTAAAATAAGTCTTCGCGGAAATTTCCCGCTTTAACTTCCGCTTCCAGATTTCGATTGGTAGCGGCGATTATCCGCGCGTCAACCTGACGATTACTGGTTGAACCGACGCGCCGGATTTCGCCTTCCTGAAGAGCGCGAAGCAATTTAACCTGCATCGCCAGACTCGTTTCGCCGATTTCGTCCAAAAACAAAGTTCCGCCGTCGGCTTCTTCCCAAAGTCCGCGCCGGTCAGCGTTCGCGCCGGTAAACGAACCTTTCGCGTGACCGAAAAGCTCGGCTTCGAGCAGCGATTCGGTCAATGCGCCGCAGTTGAGCGCGACAAATGCATTACTTGAGCGCGGCGAATTTTGATGAATCGCGCGGGCGACCAACTCTTTTCCCGTACCGGATTCGCCTAAAATCAAAACGGTCGAACGAGTCGGCGCGACGCGGGCAATTTCCTTATAAAGCTCGATCATTTTCGGCGAGCTGCCGACCATCGCGCCCGCCGTAAAATGATTTGTTTGAACCATTTCCTCGCCGGATTTTTGTTCGAGCGCGCGTCGCGCCGTCGCTAATATTTCATCAACTTTGAATGGTTTCGAGATAAAATCCCACGCGCCTTCACGCGTCGCTTCAACGGCGGTTTCGAGCGAGCCGAAGCCGGTCACTAAAATAACCGGCGACTTTTCGCGCAGCCGTTTCAGCAAATCTACGCCCGAAAGACCGGCTTCGAGGTTGATGTCGCTGATGACAAGATCGAACTTCGTTTGATTCGACAAAATCAGAGCTTTTTCGGGTGAATTCGCGGTTTCGACTTTCCATTCCCGGCTTGTCAAAATTTCGCTTAAAAGTTCGCACGAAGCCTTGTCGTCGTCAACTACCAGAATTTTTTTCATAAACAAACCAATCATAACTCAAAACTCACCGGTCAAATAAAAAAGGCGGCGTTTTGCAAAAAACACCACCTTTAACTGCTTGCAGAAAACCGGTTATTAAAAGATTCCGAGAAATTTCTTGTGTCTTTTTTTCGTCGTCTTGGTATTTTTCGCCATTAATTTGGATTCCCGACGTTTTTGCGCGGCGGCTTTTTTAGCTTCGAGGCGTTTGGCGTGAACTTCATCTTTCTCGGTTTTCGTTAATTTCGGCTTTGATGTCGTGGTTTTCGTTTGATACAAACTCGAATTTTCAGCGTAAATCGCACTGCTCGCGCTGAACACCAGCGCGGCTAAAGTCGTCAGCAAAAATATTTTCTTCATAAATTCATCTCCTTTTTTTGAAAAGCATCTCGCCTGCTATGATTTAGACTTTCGCAATCAATGTGCCAAAACGCCGACGCGGTAAAATCAACGGTTTGAAAGGAATTTGAACAATAATAATTGTGGCGATTTTGTTTCGGCGCGCAAAAACGCCATATATTCAAGCTCGACTTCATCTGATTTGCCGATGGATGACTGAAAATCAGAAACGCCGTTCGACTTCGCTCAAGTCGGGCGTAGAAATAACGACAGAAATTTCCGCGCCCGAATCAAATTTTGTTTCGCGGCATTACCAACCGAAAGTTCCCGCGCCGCCTTTGAACGGTCCGACAATCTCTTTCGTAATCCAGCCGCCGTAAAAATCGCCTGCCTGCGACTGAACCAATTCGTCATTAACAAAACATTCGTCCATTTTCGACGGATAAAATGCCGGATAATTTTCAATCTCCGCAAAACTTTTGTTTGGTTGCGGATAAAACCACGCCGCCTTTTCAACGACTTTATCGCCGACGCGCAAATCATAATAATTCGCCGCGCCCTTCCATTCGCAAAAACTCGAACCACCAACTTTCGTCAAAAATTCCATCCGCACATCCTCCGGCGGAAAATAATAAACCGGCGGATGCGAAGTTTCCAAAACGCGAAACGCGCGATTCGTTTCCGCGATGATTTCGCCGTTGAAAATGATTTTGAGCGTTTTGTTCGTCCGCTCTAATTTTGGCGGACGCGGATAATCCCAGACTGATTCCTGTCCGGCTTTCGGTTCAATTCTTTTCATTTTTATTTACCTCAATCTTTGTTTCTGCCTCACCGCTTTTTGTTTAATATACTCCATTCCGCGTGCCGCACACCGAGCGCAAGAACCTTGAACGGCGCAAAAATGCAGTTCGACGACGAATTAAAACGACGAACGACCGAATAAAAAAAAGAAAGCGCAAAGTTTTCAAACAATTCGCGCCCTTTCAATTTTTCCGCCGGTGCCTGTGTCAACCGCGCCGGTCGCATCGTAAATCCCGCAGGTCGCATTGTAAAGCGCGCCGGTGTCCGTGCAAATCAAACAGCCGCCCGTGTAAACCGCGCAGTCGCCAAAGCAAACGCCGCCGGTCGCACTGCAAATTCCGCAGGTCATCTTGTGTTTCCCGCAGGCAGCATTGTAAACCGCACCGCCCGCCATATAACCCGTTCAGCCCGCATCGCATTCAACAACCGCGCTAATCGTGATTCCTCGCACCAGCCGATTCGCGCCGAATAATTTCGTATGAAAAGGCATCGCGGCAGGTTCGCGCCTTGTATTTGAGAAATTTATTTCTCACAGCCGTTCGCAAAATACTTAAAATGTTTGTTCGGGAATAAGGAAATTTTCTTTGTTCCGTAGGAACATTAGTTAATAGCCCAACGATAAATCGTTGGGAACGCAATGAATAAACAATATAGTCCCGCAAGGGACGAAAGATTCATTCAAAAATATATCGTTCATCGTATTCCATATCGTGTCTTTTCAAAAACGCTCGAAATTCCGTCTTAAAATCCATTTTCCTATGATGTTCGGCTTGATTGTTAATGTAATTCGTTGTTCGCTCAATATCACCGACACCGATTGAAAATGCGCCGTAGCCTTCCTGCCATTCAAACAAATGGTGCTCGGGAAATGTTTCGTGAATCCATTTTGACGAGCCGCCTTTTATCAACTGCATCGCCTTTGAAATCGAAATCGTCGAAGGCATCGAAATCAAAAGATGAACGTGGTCGTCAACGCCGCCCGCCGCAAGCAATTTGATTTTATTCTCGCGGGCAATGCCGCCCATATACTGAAAAAGTCGCGGCTGTAATTCGGGTGTAATCATCGGACGGCGTTCTTTGGTGCTGAAAACGCAGTGCAAGAGTTGACTGATAAACGAATGCGACATTTTGATAATTTCCTTTGATTCTTTCGTCCCTACGGGACTTGAACATTTTACATATAAAACCCAACGATAAATCGTTGGGCTATTAACGGATGTTCCTACGGAACGGAAAGCAAAATCATTTACAAACCAATTGAGTATCCTAACTCTTTCAAATTCTTTTGCGCTGAATACCAATCGCCGATGCTTGCAAGTTTTGTGTAAATATCAAGTCATCGAAGATGACGAACATAATAGCCCGGCGAGAATCGCCGGGTAAAATTAGTTAATTATGCCGTCGCTGAAAGCTGACCGGGCGATTCTCGCCGGGCTATTATGTTGGTCGCCGTTGGCGACTTTGTTGATGTCGTCTGTGAAAAATTTGGTCGTATATTTACAAAGGATGAAAATTTATTTTGTTGATTCGTTTTCATCCTTAGATTTAATGTTTCCTGCCATTTATTTAACCCGACGAAATTCGAGTGCGTTTATTTGTTGATAAGCGGCACTGTCTTTGCCGAATTTTAGGGTGAGGTAGGTTTTGATCAGTTTGATGCGCGGGATGATTCCGGTTTGTTCGTCGTAGATAATTGCGTCGCGGGCATCGAGTTTGTTGCCGAGGTTGGCGACGGCGGAACGGGCGGCGTTGTTTTTGGCGGTGAGTGAAGCGATTTTTGCGTCAATCGTGGCGACATCGTAGGGCGTTCCGGCGGCTTTGTAGGCGGGTTTGGTTTTGAGCAAAGCGGAGATGTCGGCGAGGTAGGCGATCTGGTTGTCGCGGCTTCTTTGCGATTGCGATTGCGGTGTGCGCGATTCGTCAATGTCGGGCGTTGAAGGGTCGTCGGGAACGCCGGTCTTGCGTCCGGGCGGCGTAAAATTGTTGACGACGGTTTGCAGATCGGCGGTAAATGCCGCGTCGTTGACTTCGATTTGCGCTTGCCGTTTGATATTGACGACATACTTTTGCAGTCCGTCAAATTCGGCTTGCGCGTCGTCAACGGCGACGGCTTTTGCTGCCTGTGCCGTGTCAACTTCACCGAGCGCGGTTTGCGAAGCGGTCAGCAGCGTTTGCAGTTCAGGAAGTGTAATTAAGTTTTGCGGCGGCGCGTATTCACCGCCGAGATCGGTCAATATAATGGTTGTGGTTTCCAAATTTGCCACATTTTTATTATGTCCTGTTTCCATAGCTTTATCCTTGAGTTTTCTGAAATGGTTATGAATTACGTTTTAGGGAATTCGAAATCTGCCGCTCAGAAAAAACTATGAGTTCACGGGAGAATGCAATTAGAAAACTCGATACTATTGATAAGAATTGCAGTTCTCGGGTAATTTTACGGAATATTCGATAGCCCAAAAACAGTTAGACTGTGCGATGTCAGCTAATATAAGTGAGTTCGACATTTGGTGTCAACAGTTTTTTGCCCGGAGTTCGGTTAAAAAGCAATAATTGTGTGATCCATCCGGGTTTTATCGGCTTAAGTAGTCGGACAAATTTATTTTTAAGATTTTTAGCCACAGATTGACACGGATGAACACCAGATGAAGAATGATTTTATCAGTCTTTTCAAATCCTTTCTTATCATCCGAGTCAATCTGTGAAAATCTGCGGCTAAATTCTTTTCTTTAATTTTATTTTGTCCGGTTACTTAAATAATTGCCTGAGATAAAATCAGATTTCCTTCCATTTGCTAAAACAATTCGTCCAACGCTTCTTCCAGATTTCGCACGCCGACGACGCGCATTCCCAAAAGTTTTTCCAAACCCTTTTTTCTTGAGTCTGATGAAACTAAGCCGCTTTTAATCTTTCGGAAATTGCACTTAAAAATCTTGGATTATTCACGAGTTTTTCCGCCACTTCATCGAGTTTTTCTTGCTCATTTGCCAAATCACGTTCCATAATCGCGCGTAATTCCTGATTGATCTGTGTTTGATAAGGCGCGGCGTTTGAAGTTTCGGCGCGTTTTTTGAAATGCTGCAAAATGTCGCCGTCAATAAACATCGTCATTTTAATTTTTGCTTCACGCGGATTTATCGTGCGCGTTCGGCGGCGAAAAATATGTTTTCCCGGCGGCAAAATATCGTCTTCCGTCCAGCCTTTTGACATCGCTTCGTCGTATTCTTCCTGCGTAACTTCCAAAACTCTCTCTTCCGCATTTTTAATGTTTTCGTTCATCATACAAATCCTCTTCCGTTCTTTTGCCTTTGCGGGCGGAAATTATGCGAATAATTTCGTCATTATTTTCGTCGTAACGAATTGTGAATGAAACGCGAAGCAATCTTTTGCCGGAATTTCCGACGCAGACAAATCGCGTTTCTTCATCGGTCGAATGCGCTTCATCTAAAAATTCAAAAGCCTTTTCATCGTAAAATACTTCACTCGCTTCATCAAAATCAATTCCGTCGTGATTTTTGATGTTCAATTTTTCTTTGTTCTCGTCCCAATCAAAAATCATATTTTATTATACAGACGTTTTCCGACTTATACATATTAATTCTTTAACGATATTTTACGGTTTTTGTTTTTTTTAGAGTTGTAAAATGCTAAAATCCTTAATGTTTTTGAATTTCCTGATTCAAATTAATTAATCTCAAATGCAACACTCACTTTTCAAAACTATAGCAAAAGTTATTTTCGGATCAATCGGAATCATTCTAATTGCACAATCGTTAGCTTTTTTAGGTTTGAGTTTTCTTACCGCAAATGATTTTCCAGATCACTACCGAATAAAACTTTTTTTGCTTTTTTTAATCGGAGAAATCATTCTCGGTTTAGTGTGTTATTTTGTGCCGGAAAATAATTCAATTGATGACTTTCTTTTTGTTAGTTTTCAAGGCGCAGCATTCAGTTCGGGCTATATTTTAGTTTTCGTTTTATTTAATGGATTTCCAGATTACAGGAATTTGAAAAGTATTCCTTCAGTCATATTGATAGTCTTGTTCATCTTTATCTTCGTTAGTTTTATAAAATTTCGATCAAACAAATCCAAGAACGATAAAAGACGCGCCGATTGGTGGCGATAGTTTTATAAACCAAAAATCAATTAGAACAATTCGTCCAACGCTTCTTCCAGATTTCGCACGCCGACGACGCGCATTCCTAAAAGTTTTTCCAAGCCTTTTTTATTCGACGCAGGCAGAATCAATTTCTTAAAACCCAATGTCTGTGCTTCTCGCGCTCTGGTTTCGGCTTGGAGAACGCCGCGCACTTCGCCGGTTAAGCCGACTTCGCCGAACACGGCGGTGTCAGGCGGAATTTGCAGATTTCTAAAGCTCGACGCGATTGCCGCGATCACGCCGAGATCAGCCGCCGGTTCGTCAATTTCCAAGCCGCCCGCGACATTGATAAAAACGTCGTCGTTGGCGAGTTGAAAACCGACGCGCTTTTCGAGAACGGCGATTAAAAGGGAAGTGCGGTTGTAATCGAAACCCTGCGCCATTCTGCGTCCCGTGCCGAATTTCGTCCCCGTCACAAGTGCCTGAACTTCGACGAGCATCGGGCGCGTGCCTTCCATACAAACCGTGACGACCGAACCGCTTGCGCCTTCGGGACGTTCCTGCAAAAAGACTTCGGACGGATTACCGACGGCGACTAAACCTGCGCCGGTCATCTCGAAAATGCCGATTTCGTTTGCCGCGCCGAAACGGTTTTTCGTGGCGCGGATAATGCGGTGATTATGATGGCGGTCGCCTTCAAAATACAAAACCGTGTCCACGATGTGTTCGAGTGCTTTCGGTCCGGCAATCGAACCTTCTTTCGTGACGTGACCGATGAGGAAAACCGGCGTTGAAGTTCCTTTGGCGAACATCATAAACTGGCTGGCGACTTCGCGGACTTGGCTGACAGAACCCGGCGCGGATTCGACCTGGGTGCTGAAAACCGTCTGAATCGAATCAACGATAATCGCGTCGGGCTGCAATTTTTCGACTTCCGCCAGAATGTTTTCGAGATTCGTTTCGGGCAATAAAAATAGATTTTCGGCGTTTAAGCCTAATCTTTCGCCGCGCATTTTAATTTGTTTTTCAGATTCTTCGCCGGAAACGTAGAGAACGCGCGTGTTGCTCTTGCTCAATTTATCGGCGACCTGAATTATTAACGTGCTTTTACCGATTCCCGGTGCGCCGCCGATTAAAACGAGCGAACCGGCGACGATTCCGCCGCCGAGCACGCGGTCGAATTCTTCGATTCCGCTTGAAGTTCGGGCATCGTCCTGCGATTCGATGTCCACGTAGGAAATCGGTTTGGTTTCCCGAAACGAACTCGAACTAATTCGCGCCGCGCCAGCCGCCGAAGCTTTGCCGACGGCTTGCGGCGACGGGCGAAATCTTTCTTCGACGAACGAGTTGAACTCGCCGCAGTCAACGCATTTTCCAGACCATTTTCTTTCCTGTCTGCCGCAGTTCTGGCAGACATAAATTGTCGCGGGTTGTTTTGCCATAAATCGTATGTGTGAAATTCATTCAAATTGAATTTGAGACGGATAATTTGAAACAATTTTTTTGTATCTTTATCGAACGTTAATATTTTAACAGAGAATAAAAACCTTATAAAATCAGTAGAATCGCTGCGGCACATTATTTGTTTGCGGAAATTTATCCGCTGAATAAAATGCGGAAATATAAATTCAAGGGGTTTGAGAATATGACAAATAATCGAGGAAGAGATTTGGACGAAACGGGCGGCAAAACTACTGCGGAAAGCGAACGCGAAGGTTTTGAAGTCAGCGATCAGGGACAAAATATCGGCGGCGGCAAGGACGAACGCAAGATTGATGTCGGCGAAATAAACGACGGCAACGAATTCAGCAAAACCGATCAGTCAATTACGCAAGCCGCGCCCGGGCAAACGGCAACAAACACGACGCAGGGCGGAAGCAACGCCTGATGTCAATCCAATTTTTGATGAGCCTGAGCAAAAGCTAAACTTTTGCTCAGGCTTTATAATTTTTACGAAAAAGTCGGATAAAATTTGTTTATGAGCGTGAAAATTTAGTTATCGGTAAAACGAGTTTCGTGATAATATCCAAGACGGTATGAAACTCGATGTTCTTATCATCAGGATCGGTTTTGTTTTGCTGCTGGCATTGATGGGTTATTTGCTTAACCCGTTGATGAAGACGACTCATTTATCGGAAACAGTCACCCCTGAAACCAGAAAAATATTTTCCGCTTTGATTGGCGTAATAATCGCAATCGGCGTGATCGGTTTTGAGATGCGAGCCAAACGCGCGAGCCTGAAAACACTGATCGGCGCGGCGATAGGCTCTATTTTGGGCAT
This sequence comes from Pyrinomonadaceae bacterium, assembly GCA_963761145.1. Classification (GTDB taxonomy): domain Bacteria; phylum Acidobacteriota; class Blastocatellia; order Pyrinomonadales; family Pyrinomonadaceae. Next base: position 245,571 of record CAVXFU010000007.1, on the reverse strand, counting down.
CATCGGCGCGTATCTGATCGGAATGCTTATCAGTTCGCAGGAAACTGCGACAGTGCCGGGCGAAATGAAAGTATTTCTGACAATTGCGCTGGCGTTTTTTATGGGCTATATCGGTTTGATGGTCGGCGCGGCAAAAGGTGAATTTCTGGATTTATCTGCGCTCGGCGGAATTTTCTCCGACAAAACCGCGGCAAAACGCGATTACAAGGTTCTTGATACGTCGGTAATTATTGACGGGCGCATCGCTGATGTCGCTGAAACCGGATTTTTGGGCGGAACTTTGATTATCCCGCAGTTTATTTTGACCGAATTACAGCAGGTTGCCGATTCGCCTGATTCGTCGAAACGTCAACGCGGACGGCGCGGACTCGATATGCTGCAAAGACTTCGCAACAACAGCAAAATTGATATTCAAATCGTCGAAACTGATTTTCCGGCGGTCAAGGAAGTTGATTTGAAACTTATCGAACTCGGAAAACAGCTCGAAGCCGTCATCATCACGAATGATTTTAATCTTAATAAAGTTTCGCAATTGCGCGGCGTGAGCGTTTTGAACGTCAACGAACTCGCTAACGCACTTAAACCCGTCGTTCTGCCCGGCGAAGCGATGCGCGTATTCATCTTAAAAGAAGGCAAAGAATATAATCAGGGCGTGGCATATCTTGATGACGGCACGATGGTTGTCGTTGATAACGCCAGACGTTTGATCGGTAAATCGGCGGATGTCGCCGTGACGAGTGTTTTGCAGACGACTGCGGGCAAAATGATTTTCGGGCGGCTCTGGGAAGAAAAAGAAGACAGTTACGAACAGTCAAACAACATTCACGAATCGCGCTCTACCGGTTTTCGCAAAGCCACGCGCGAACTCAGGCAAACGACGATTGTCGAAGAAATTGAATAGATGAACACATACATAAATCACTCTTCAATGCAATCATCGTCGCTGCCGGAAGCGGCACGCGATTCGGTTCGGCTATGCCGAAACAATTCCTCGAAATACTCGGCAAACCGCTTCTGATACACACGCTCGAACGATTTGAAGAATGTGCGGCAGTTGATGAAATCGTTCTCGTTTTGTCCGCCGGAGAAATCGCAAATTTCAAAAGTCTCGCCGAAAAGTTCAATATAAAAAAACTTTCCAAAATTGTTGCGGGCGGCATGACACGCGCCGAATCGGTTTATAACGGTTTAAAGATAATCGCTGCCGAATCAGCGGAAATCATCGCCGTACACGACGGCGCACGTCCGTTGGTTTCGTCCGAAGAAATTATTCATACGATTGAAAAAGCCCGTGAAACACGCGCGGCGTGTTTGGTTGCGCCAGTGACGGATACAGTAAAAGAAGTGGCAAACGGCGAAATTGTCGGCACGATTGACCGCGCGAACTTGCGCCGCGCACTTACTCCGCAATGCTTTCAATACGAAATTCTCAAACAGGCTTTTGAAAACGCGGATTTGAGCGCGGCGGCGACCGACGAATGTTTTTTAGTCGAAAAAATCGGTTACAGAATCGCTGTAGTTGAAGGCAGCGCGAAAAATATCAAAATTACAACCAGAGAAGATTTCGTTTTAGCGGAAACCTGGCTGAAACAATCATTGATCGAAAATGTTTAGAATCGGCTTCGGCAGCGACATTCACCGGCTTGAAACGGGCAAATTGTTGATTTTAGGCGGCGTGCGAATCGAGTCTGATTTGGGCGCAGTCGGACATTCGGACGCGGACGCGCTCGCGCACGCCGTCACCGACGCGATTCTTGGCGCGTTGGCATTAGGCGACATCGGCGCGCATTTTTCCGACAAAGATGCGCGTTGGAAAGGCGCGGACAGTTTTGTTTTTCTCGGCGAAGCGGTGCGAATGATCAAGGAAAAAGATTTCGTCGTCGTTAATGTTGATTCGATTATCAGTTTGGAAACGCCGAAACTGCGTCCTTATATTGACCGAATGCGCGAAAATTTAGCGCGAATTCTGGAAGTTGAAATTGAATCGGTGAGCGTCAAGGCGAAAACCGGCGAACTGGTTGACGCAGTGGGGCGCGGCGATGCGATTCGTGCCGAAGCCATTGTTTTACTCGCAAAATCAGCCAAATAAAAAACCGTTCGAATTTTCACCCGAACGGTTTTCTGAAATCCCAAAATTCAAATTAATAAACATTCGCGCCGTAGCTTCTGCCGATTTGAATGACATTGCGCCACGTTCGGGTAATTTCGCGGCTGTGAAAGTCGTCGGTGCTTTCGAGTTCTTCGACGCTCCAGCCGGCGCGGTTGGATGATTTTTTCATTCGGTTCAGAAAATTCGAATAATCGCGCCACGCTTTTATATGTTCGCGCCACGCCGGCTGCAAATCGTCGGGCAGCGCGTCCGCGTCCAAACGGCTCGAATCGTCAACGTAACCTTCGACGGCATCAGCATAACCGGAAATCGCCGAACCGTCTGTTTTCGTGAAAATATCTCTGCCGTATTCGTATGCGGCGCGTTCACTTTCTCTGCCATTTCGTTTGTCGGCGTTGATGAAATCGGCGATTTTATTGGCGACAGCCGAGTTTCGGCGATGACTGAAACAGTTTGTCGGTCTGGAATCATTCGTCTGAAAGACATACGATTCGGTTTGGGTTTCGGGAATAAACAAACTCGCAAAAGCGGCTGAAAGACCGAACGCGAGAACGAATGCGGCGACTGATAAAATGTTTTTAGTTCTCATAACAAAATCTATTATGAACGATTCGAGCGAAAAAGAAAAGATTTTTTGAAAGAATTTTTGCTAAAGTTAAAGCGATGCGACCACAGGAAATTATCGCCAGAAAACGCGACGGCAAATTATTAACCGACGAGGAAATAAACTTTTTTATCGGCGGCGTGACTGATGAAAGTTGGGCGGATTATCAAACGTCGGCGTTGATAATGGCGATGTTTCTCAACGGATTGAACCTCGATGAGCAGAACGCTTTGACGAGCGCGATGCTCGATTCGGGCGAGCGGCTTGATTTTTCCGACATTGACGCGCCCAAAGCCGACAAGCATTCGACCGGCGGCGTGGGCGATAAAACTTCGCTGATCATCGCACCGATTGTCGCGGCGTGCGGCGTTGCCGTCCCGATGATTTCCGGTCGCGGACTCGGACACACGGGCGGAACGCTCGATAAACTCGAATCAATCCAAGGCTACAACGTCAATCTTTCGATCAAAGAATTCAAACGAACAATAAAAACGTGCGGCTACGCGATGGCTGGACAGACGCGCAGCCTCGTTCCGGCTGATAGAAAACTTTACGCGCTCAGAGACGCAACGGCGACGGTCGAATCAATTCCGTTGATCGTCGCTTCGATTATGTCAAAGAAAATGGCGGAAGGTTTGGACGCGCTCGTGCTTGATGTCAAAACCGGCAGCGGCGCGTTTATGCAGACGCTCGAAGACGCAAAAAATCTCGCCGCCGCGCTCGTGAAAACCGGAAATGCCTTTAATATTCGCACCGAAGCCGTGATTTCGGATATGAATCAGCCGCTTGGAAAATTCGTCGGCAATGCTTCGGAAGTTTACGAATGCATTAAGATTTTGCGAAACGAAACTGACGAAGCGATGCAGCCGACGCTCGAGCTTTCCGTCGAACTCGCGGCGCGAATGCTCGTTCTGTGCGGCATCGAGCAAACCGTCGAAGACTCGAAATTCAAGGTGCGAAACATTTTGCAAAGCGGCGCGGCGTTGGAAAAGTTTCAGCAGAACATCGAATGTCAAAACGGCGATGCGAAAATCTGCGACGCGCCGGAAATTCTGCTTGAAAAAAATCTGATCGAATGTGCAATCAAAGCCGACGCGTCCGGTTTTATTGAGCAAATCGAAACAACCGAAATCGGCAGATGCGTTTCGAAAATCGGCGGCGGCAGAATCCGCGTCGAAGACAAAATAGATTTCGCCGTCGGTTATCAGTGCGAAAGGCGCATCGGCGACGAAGTAAAAGCTGGCGAAACGCTCGGCATACTTTTCTGCCGCGACGAAAATCAAGCCGCTTCACTCCGCGAAAAACTCGTGCAATCATATAAAATCAGCCCCGAACGCAACTTAAATCAACCTCGCTTAATCATAGAAATCATCGGCGGCTGAAAATTTTCTGCAAGCGAAAATCTTTTCTCCGTTCGGAAGATACAAGTCGAAAGACTCAATTCAATTCAGGAGAAAAAAATGAAAACTTATCTTTATAAAATGCCGTTGACATTGACGATGATTTTAGCGTTGACCGTTTTCGGTTACTCGCAAAAGCGATTGATTAAAAAGCCCGCTGACACCGCGAAAAAGCCAATCGTCGCCGCGACGGACAAGCGCGACACGCTCGAAATGGTTTTCGTTCTCGACACGACCGGTTCGATGGGCGGGTTACTCGACGGCGCGAAACAGCGCATTTGGGGCATTATCAATGACGTGATGCAGAAACCTTCGCGCCCGCGTGTTCGTGTCGGCTTGGTCGCCTATCGAGACATCGGCGACGAATACGTGACGAAAATCACCAACATCACCGAAGACCTTGATTTGGTTTACACGAATCTAATGGAATATCGCGCTGACGGCGGCGGCGATGAACCGGAAAACGTCCGCAAAGCTCTTGCCGAAGGCGTGAAAAAAGCCGGTTGGATGCCGTCGAAAAAAGGCGTGGCGCAAATCGTCTTTTTGGTCGGCGACGCGCCGCCGCAGAATTATAATCAGGAACCCGACGTTTTGACGACGACCGCCGAAGCCGTCCGCAAAAATATGATCGTCAACACGATTCAGTGCGGCGAGCTTTCGGGAACAAAGGAAATCTGGCAGAACATCGCTCTGCGCGGCGAAGGCAAATATTTCGCCATCGCGCAGGACGGCGGCGTGCAGGCGATTTCCACGCCTTACGATACGCGCCTTGCCGACCTCGCCGCGAAAATCGGCAAAACCTACATCACTTACGGCAATGTTTCAACTCAACAAACCAATGCCTTGCGCCAGACGAGCGCGGAAGTCACGATAACATCGGGCGCGGACATCACGGCACAAGCCGACCGCGCCGTTAACAAAGCGGTTAATTCGTTTTCCTACGACGGCGATTTGGTGCAGGACGTTGAAAACAGCGTCGTCAAACTCGAAGATGTAAAGGACGACCAACTGCCCGCCGATTTGAAAAAACTCGCGCCCGCCGAGCGCAAAAAGGAAATCGAAAAGCGCATCGCCGAACGCAAAAAGATTCGCGCCGAAATCTTAACGCTCTCTAAACAGCGCGACGCGTTTATCGAAGCCGAGAAAAAGAAATCGAAACGCGTGGACGGCTTCGACACTGCCGTCGCCAGGGCTTTGAAGGAACAACTGCTTAAAAAAGGCATCAAATAAATCAAAAAGGCAAGGTATTATCCTTGCCTTTTTTTTTACAGTGTCCTGAATAAAGTTGCTGTGCCCACACCCATTGAATTGTTGGGCGGCGCGTTACTATCACACAGAAAATAGTTACAGAATTATTCGTGTACTAACTTATAACCGCCCGTGCCGCTTTTGAGCGTCACCGTTGTTCCGGCAATCGTCATCGTATAAGTTTTAGCACCGACATTTTCGCGGTTTAAGGTCAGCTCGATTGCCGCTCGCGGTGTAGGTTCCAATTTGTCCGGTTGCCCCGAAACGGTTTTCGTAAGAACCGTCTTCTTTGAGCCACAAATAACTTTCGCTGTTGGATAATTTCTGTTCCGTGCCGTCGGCGTTGATAATCGCCGTGTAATACCACTGCCGACGACATTGCCGGGGTTTTTGACGGGCGATTTCACGGGCGTTATCGGTTTGACATTTTGATTGGCGGTTTTGCGTTCGATGCGGCACGGCTCGAAAATAACGCCCGTCGAAGTCAGACTGCCGAGCGGTGTGCCGACAAGCGTCAGCGTCTCGTCTTTGTTCAGCGTCGCTATTTGCTCGATGTCTTCAAGGTGGCATTGAATCGTGCTGCCCGTATAAGTTTTGCTGAAGCGCGCACTGAACTTGGTCTCCGAGATTGTATAAACGACCGCGCCGGTAATGCGCACCGTTTTACCGACATATTTTCTTCGGGCGGCAACGTCGTTACTCTTTTATTCAGTATAGAGCTCCTTCGCCGTAAATTTTTTCTGCTCGCTGCCTGTTTGCAACTTGTGTGTCTTTGCCTGCAATCGGCTTGCCATCCAAACGCTTCCGCAGATTCTTTTTGCCACGCGAAGTTGATTATCTCCAGTCGCTTTTTCTCGGCTTTGACCAACTGCATCGTCGCGCGCATTCAATAGCCGAATCGTCTTGAATTTGCTCCTGCCGTCTTCAAACAAAGCGATAAATCCATTCCTCTTCCCAGTTTCGGTTATGAGTAATTCGACGATTTTATAAATAACGCCTCTGCCCTCTCAATCTTATCGCCGGGCATAAATTTACGCTGCGTTCCCTGCGCCACCGCCGAGTACTGCGCCGCGAATAAAAAAATGCATGCGCTAAGCGCAACAAATACGAAATATTTGCGAGAATTCATAAATAAGTATTTCATTTGATTCTCCTAATTTGTTCTGCATTAGATAATGCGACGAAATTACAGAAAACGGCTCAAAATTTATCAAAATTTTTCTTCGGCTTTTTGTTACACAAAGCGAAGTTACAGAACGATTGAGATGACGTGAGGCGAAACAGAATTCACGCAACTTTGAGTTCACCGAAAAACGCCAAAACAAAGCAGATGTTTCGCCCTCACGTTCGTTGAATTGTTGCGCGGCGCGTTACTCTTTGTAACGGAGTAAATGCTAAAAATTCAATCTTCGATTTTTCCGTCCGTCACAATTTGCGGTGCAAATTGATACTGTTTTGAAACAACCGTGATTATTACTGTTTCTCCTGCCGAGATGTCATTGAAACGATAATAGAAAAACGGATTTGTTCGCGCAGAGCGCGTAGTTCCATCTGCGCCGGTCAAATAAACAACTGCATTCATTAAACCACGATTTTTGCCCGTTAAAACCCTGCCGCCGACCGAAACAGAAGCCGACGTTGGTACAAAAGCGCGCTCGACTGAGCCTTTGTCGCATGCGCCGAGCTGCGGCGACGGACGGACGGTGTTTCTCTGGTCAACGTTGAACGGAACAACACCGCAGTCATTCGTCCCGCTGGGAATTTGGTCGATCAGTGGACTGCCCGCGTTCGGCAGATAATTTGCCGTGCTGCCGCCGTTCAGGGCGAGCGCGCCGAGCGCGGGATCAGTTCCGGTCACGTCGCCGATTACGGGAATGAATGTGCCGTCGGCGACGTTTTCAATGTGGTTGTAGTTGAGCGAAGTAATGATGCCGAGAATGTCGCTGCCGACGCCAGCCTTCTAGGTGTTGTTTTCAACGACGGATTTTCTGCAGATTAATGGTGCTGGTTCCGGTTTGTCCGGTCGTGCTTTGACCATAATTAGCGACTCCGCCGCCGCCTTCGGTGCCGCCCGTGCCGTCGACGTCGGCGGTGTTGCCCGCAATGGTCGAAAAATTGATATTGACGACGGCATTACCTGTGTTGGTGGCTGCCGCGCCGACGCCGCCGCCGTTGGTGGGCGTGGTGTTGCCGCTAACAGTTGAATTATTCAGGTTGACGGTCGTCGTCCCTGTGCCTGTAATAGCATAAATACCGCCGGGAAAAGCGAGGCTAGCGATATTGCCGGTGATTGCGCTGCGATTGATATTGGCAGTGGCGGATAGAACACGGATGCCGCCGATGTTGCCGCCGGTGTTGCCGGAAACGGTTGATTCGGTCATCGTCAGCGTGCCGCCCTCAATGTCAATGCCGCCGACGATCGCGCTAAATGCCGCATTTGTGACGGCAGCGGTGTTGTTGCTGACAACCGAGTTGGTCAGATTCACAGCGGCTGTCGCGCTGACCGTGACGATGCCGCCGCCGAACGAAGCAGACTGCGCGCTGGTGGCGGTGTTGACGCTGACGATCGAAGAATTCAGGTTCATCGTTCCGGTGAAAACCAATATGCCGCCGCCAACCGGATTCGGCGGAGTCGCGGCGGTCGAGCCTGTGACAGCCGAAGTATTATTCGTCACCGAGGTGTTGCTGAGCGTCACCGTGCCGCCATTTTGATAAAGCCCTGCACCGCCCGCGCTGGCTGTCGCTACGCCGCTAGTCGAAGTCTGGTTATTGGTAACCACTGAATCGTTCATCGTCAAAACAGAACTCGCATTGAGGACGTATATACCGCCGCCGCGCCCGAGAGAGATGTTGTCGCGGACGGTGACGCGGTTAAACGTGACGCTGCCGTTTTGAACGCGGACGCCCGCGCCGAATGTGCCGGACGCGGTTCTGCCGTTGCGAAAAGTCACGTCGTTCACCGTCGCGGTAAAAGGTGTGGTCGCGTTGATAAAATGAATGACGCGCTCGGTCGTAGCGGTGTTGCCCTCGACAAACGCGCCGCCTGCGCCCGCGCCGTTAATGGTGATGCCGGTGGTGATGTCAAAATCGCCGCCCGCGTTGGCGTCTTCCACGCCGGTCAGCGATTGCGTGTAAGTTCCGGCGGGCAGCGTGATAATGTCGTCGCCCGGCAACGCGTTGGCTTCAGTAATCGCCGCGCGCAGAGTGCAGATGCCGTTACCCGCCGCCGTTTCGCAAATGCCGTTGCCGGGGAAGCGTCTTGCTCGTCAAAGTATTTGACTGTAAAAGGCGCCGCATGCGGATAAACCGCCGAAAGAAAATAAAAAACATAACCGCAGTAACCGACGTGTCAATAACGCCAATTTGGTTAAAAGATATTTGAAAGATCGTCACGTAGTGAAACATATAAAGTAAGATTGCACCGCGGTTAGAATTGCGATAAACGCCGCGGGAAGAAAAATTCATACGAAATTATCCTATCGAAATTCAAGATATTGTTGATTTAGCGATTTTTAAGGATTCATATGGCGCATCCGATTTAAATGCAGGATAGCCGCCCAACGGCTGAGATGACGTGGGGCGAAACCGCCTATACGCAACTCCAACTTGACCGAAAAAGATTCAAAAGAGAAGCTGTTTCGCCCTTACTTTCATTAGTTTGTTGGGCGGCGTTTTTATCAAGGGGTGCTTGGTTTTTCTGTTTCCTTAACATAAGGCTGTTTCAACAGGCGCGTAATGATGTCCGAGAATTCCTCAAATTGCTTGGTGTCGCCGTTGGTTTTCAGCAAGCCACCGGTGATTCTTATTTCTATGTTCCCTTCTTTGTCAATTATAATTTGCGTCGGCATTGTTACATTTCCAGTCCCGTCCCTATATGTGCGGACTATCAGACTGCTGGCATTGGCGACGACATTATATTTGAAAGTAGTTTTTTTGAGAAAGTCTTGTGAAACTGATTCTGTGTCCCAAGTCGGAGCTATAAAAACGACATCTTCATTCTTGAACTTTTCGACTAACTCATTTAATTTAGGCATTTCTGCGACGCAGGGTTCGCAACCTGTGAACCAAAAATTAAGAACGACAACTTTTCCGCGAAGAGCAGCCAGTTCAAGTTTTTTACCCTCAAGAGAGGTCAAATTGAATGCCGGTGCAACGGTTTTGCCTGACATTGGAGCTTTCACCGTTGCGGGATTTGGCGGGGAAACTACTGTTTTCTCAGTTTGAGCATTGATAGAAACTGTGGTCGCAAGTATGAAGGCAGTGACCGTTAAGCAGATATTTAGTTTCATAAGTTAGTCCTCGTGTATTACCAATTTTTATTTATTCTCGACTTTCATCTGAAAATCAGCCGCCGCCCAACGATTGAGATGACTTGAGGCGAAACCGCCGCCGAAACCGTTTATTTCAACGGAAAAGTTTCATAACAAAGTCGCTGTGCGCGCCCTCACGTCTATTGGCTTGTTATGCCCCGCCGATGATTTCATTCAAGCCTTCGATTATTGTTTCTAATTCTTCGCCTGACGCTGTGCCGATTTTCTTGCCAATTCGCTGAGTCGAAAGCGTCCGAATCTGACTGATTTTTACCCAAGACTTTTTCGGCAGACTTGCCTCGGAAAGCTCAAGCGTCAATGGAAAACTCGCGCTTGGTTGCTGGCTTGTCAGAACAACGGCGATAACCGTTCCCGAGCGGTCGTTGAAGATATCTTCACTCAAAACCAGCACGGGACGCGAACCGGCTTGCTCGTGTCCAAGCGTCGGGTCGAGACTAGCCCAAACAATGTCGCCTCTTAGTATTCGAGCCATTCTTCCGCCTCGCTCGCCAATCCCAAATCAGCTAAAGATTGCTCTTCGGTTTTGTTCAGTTTGGCACATTCACGCGCCAGCCGATTATTGTCAAGACGCAGAACTTTTTCTTCAACGGCAGACTGAACAGCTTGGCTGCGATTCGAGAAAACACGCTCTTTTACGAGGCGGTCAAGTTTCCTTAAAAGATTTGATTCGATGGAAATTGTAACTTTTGCAACACTCATAACCAAAGTAATACTATTAGTCATACCAAAAGTCAATTCCGATTTCACAGATCAGGGGCATAACGATTGAGATGACGTGGGGTGACACACAGACCGACTAAAATATATCTCCCTAGAAGTGTCAACAACTAAGGAGATATAAAATGAGCAAACGATTCAGAAAACAATCGCATACTATTTACGAGTGTAAATAGTATTTGGGCAGAGGATTACCCGGTAATGGCGCACCTTCTAGGGCGCAAAAATAAAGCCACCGCCTCTGGCGGTGGTATTTTTACTTGTTCGACGCGCCGTTGATAAAAATCTGTAGCCTTATCAGAGAAAATTTATTCCTCAAAAACAATGGTTTTATTGAACATTTCTCACCGTTTGGGGAGGTTTTTAATAAAAGTTCCTATTTCCACGTATGGCGGCGACGCGCGAACTGCCTTATCCAAGTCGTTAAACTTCTCTTCTTCTGACAAATATGTTCCGACAAGATTCTTTTGCGCGATAATTGCGGGAATCGTTTTGTCAATCACCGAAATTTTGCAGTTTGAAGCGTAGGCGGGAAACTTTTTCTGCATCGCATCTTTAGTTACATAATCGCCTAACCTTTCGCCTTTTGAGCAGGCAATCTGAATAACAGTTTCCGCTTCGTTATATGAATCGGCGACTAAATCCTGCGTCAGCCCGTATTTTTCAAATCTTTTGTCGAAAAAAATTATTCCATCAGAGTTTTCGCTCGAAGATATGCCTGAAAATGTTTGACTCGCAATCAAAACCTTTCCTTTGATGTATGGTTCTTTCGCCAATTTGACAGGCGGATTGAGTCTTATTAATTCATCGGCGGAGGCGCTGGTCGAAGAATTTGCGGCAACCAATGCTTGAAGATTCAATGCGGTAAAATCAACCTGCGAATTGAGAGGCAAAGTTTCGGCAAAATTAGTTAAATCTGCCAAACTACTTTCTCGTCCATTCAAATAGATATAACTTTTGTCGTTCGAGAGAGTGATTGTATATTTGTAATTTCCGACAGTATCTTTATACGTGTCTTTGACCGCTTCGCGGCAGATAAGAATCCTGCCGATTTCCTTGCCCGTTTTGTCTTTTAAGATTTCTTCCTTGAGAATTTTAAGTGTGCCTTCCTTTACGGCATCTGCGGAGTCGCAAAATTTTTTATTCGTGACCTGCGTTTGCGCTTCTTGAGCGGTCGAATACGGACCGAAACCATAAAAAATTTCGACGTTCGGTTTTCTATAATCTGCATAAAACCAAGAGTTATTGTTGCCCTGTTTTACTTCATCTCGTTTATAATCTCCGACTGTTTGAGGAAAAAAATTATTCGTGTCAACCGAAGTAGATAAAGAACAGGCTTCCAAAAACAACAGTAAAGCCGCTAACAGAAAGAGTCCCACTTTGATTTTCATAAGAAATCCTCGAAACTGTAAAATTCTGGAACGTAACATAGCTTAAAAGCCGCCGAACGGCTGAGATGACGCGGGCGGCACACAAACCTTCGCAACAAGAACAGCTGTTGCCGCCTCGCGTCCATTGATTTGTTCGGCATTGCATTTATAACAATGACTTTAATTTTTTAAGCACTTCGATTATTACGGCTTCGGGTAAATCGCCGATAAACTCTGCGTTTCTTACGCGCCAATCTAAACTTTTCGCTTGGTCTGACAAAACCACACCAGTTACGCCCAAACCTGCCGGAATCAAAACTTCAAATGGATAACCTTTGACTTGATTTGTAATCGGACAGAGCAGACATAAACCGACTTTTCCGTTGTAGCTTTGCGGCGACAATACAATCGCGGGTCGTCTGCCGGATTGTTCGTGTCCGGCTTGCGGATTAAAGTTAATCCAAACCGCGTTTCCGCGTTCGGGAACGTAAGCCATTACCAAGCCTCCTGACCAACGGAATTGCCCGAATCAATTTCGCCGTGTAAGTTTTCGGCGGTAATTTGCGCCAACATTTTGTCAAGCGAAAACTCCGGCTCGGCAACGGGAAAAACAATTATTCTACCGTTTTCGAGAGAAACTTCGACGGTTGAACCCTGACCGATTTTCGATTCAACGGCAAAAGATTTTGGAATTCTGAGGGCTAAACTATTGCCCCACTTTTGAACTTGAACTTTCATAAGACACCTCCTTGTCTAAACAAAGAAGATACAGAAATTTGTCTTAAATTTCAAACTGTCAGAGAAAAAGAAGATGCCGAACGCTTGAGATGACGTGGGGCGAAACCGCACCGCGCAACTTTAGCAAACGAAACAGCAAAGTCGCTGTTTTTGCCTCACGTCCATTGAATTGTTCGGTTGCGCCGTAATATAAAGGCATTTTTACGCACAGGTTACTCAACCATAACTATTTTAGGGCAATGGCTCTTGATTTCGTCTTTTTTTAAGCGATGAACAGAACCAGTAAATAAGCAACGAGTTAATGCCTGCAAATACCAAATACATAACAGCAAAAAACTCAAGACCTGCGCCGTGAATCAAAGCCCACGAAAAAATAATAGATACGATATCTCCAAGGCAAAGTTAGAATAATCAGTCCAAGTGTCCAAAAAGGATTTATAGCTCCTTCAAAATCAAAACCCATAAATAAACAAACTCCTACTGCAAGCAGATAGAGCAAAACGGCAACTATGGGAAATTGTAATTTAAGAAGTTTCATCATAATAATTTACCACTTTTGAGAACAGAGATAGCAACCGAACGGTTGAGATGACGTGGGGCAAGACCAACTACGCGCAACGTAAAATTACCGAAGAAGATTTTAAAGAGAAGCTGTTTTGCCCTCACGTCCATTGATTTGTTATATGCGTTTTTGATTGCCATTAGCGTTATTCAGTCTCTTCAAATAGTTCCTTACTTTTACAATTATAATTAAATTCTAATTTCTTGCTTTTCTCTCCGTTCAAAGTGAAAAGTGAAACTACAACAGAAAAGTTTGGTGAATTAACGTCTTTAACTGCGCCAAAGTAAGTGCTGTCAACTTGCATGTAATAAATTGTCCCTGAATCGTCTATTTTAATTTTTCTTGGGTCGCTGAATATAGAATCAAGTTCAATAATGCTTTTGTTTGAATCCAAAGGAACAAGCGTATGATAGCGATATAAATGACCGATTCCTGATGTAGCTGATGCGTGACCAATAAGCAATAAATACTCGTGCTGATTGTTCTTTAGAAAATAAAGATTGCAAGAGTCATAGTTCATTGCGTCGGAATCTAATTTTTTAACAAAATCCAATTTTAATTTTGCTGATTGTTCACTACGCAACTTTAGTAAAAAAGAAAAGGGTTTATTGTCTGAAACTTTTTCTTGGTCGTTAAATTTGAAGTATTTTGTTTTTCCTCTGAATCCCAAAACAGCAAGTTTGTCTTCAATCTTTCTTTCAATTTTCTGAAAACAAAGCTCGTCTTTTGGTTTGGCTTTGAAAGAAACTTGCTCAAAATTACTCTGAACATCTTCAATAACGTCAATATTTTCGCCGTCAAATAAAAATTTAGTTTTGCTTTCATCCAAAATCAGTTGAATTTCCGATTTGCTGTCGTTTGGGATTGTTTGGGTTTGAGAGAGCAATGGTTCTTCGGTTGGAGTTTGCAAACTTGGGCTGAAATACAAAAACATTACAGCTAACACGCCAACAAAAAATGTGAGTATTCCAACAAAAAGACGTGAAGAAAAGTATTTCATAATTTTAGAACTTAATTATAACCAAGAAGCATATAACGATTGAGATGACGCGGGGCAAACCCGCAAGGAGAAATGTTTATGGAAAACGAAAACCAACCCAAACAAGATAGCGGTTTGCCCTCGCGTCCATTGATTTGTTCGACGCGGCGTTGTTATGGTTGTGGCGGAAATAGGGCGAATTTCGCCAACGCTTCTGGGATTTACTGGCACTCCAAATGCTTTTTGCATTTCGTGCATATAAATTGGCAAGATTCCAGTATGTAGCGTCGAACGATTGAGATGACGTGGGGCGAAACCGCCACCAAGCAACCGCCGAATTAAAAAGACAACGCGATAAGAAAGTCGCTGTTTCGCCCTCACGTCCATTGATTTGTTCGGTGCGGCGTTATTTTCAGAGAAGCCGTTGCAAAGCACTTTTCTCTGATGACGGTTTGCACAACCGCAAAAAATTTCGTAACCATTCTTTCTGTTTCGGTCTTTCGGTCGCAATCTTTTTAAGGTCTGTGAAATTATATTTAAGCAAATCTTCGGCGGTCAATGAATCTATTCCGTAAACTGCTTCAATCTCTCGCTCAGATAGACCTGAAGATTTTTTTGAATCAATAGTAAATTGATTTGAGTTCAAACGCTTTCTGAAAATAGCCTTTTGCTTTTTGCTCCAGAGCGAAATGTCGTCGTCTGTATCATTATATGTGCTGTAATCTACAGTAAATTCTACTTCAACAGTTGCAACACCGTTTTCAAGTTTGGCATCAAGAATGCGTCCCGCAAAATTGCGGCTCGGTTCAAAATTATTTCCCGATTGATGACCATCAGCCGGGTAGGTCAAAATTTCAAAAACTTTATTATTTCTAACTGTGAACACTCGCTCATTGTAAAGCGCAACGCCTGAACCGGAAGCTCCTTGAACCCGAACTACTAACCAACTTTCGCCGCCGCTTAACACAAGATAATGCTGCGGCATTTGATACCTTCCGAAATCGTGGTCAATGTGTCCGATCAACTGCCAATTATTTTCTTCAGCTTCTGAGTTTTTGTATTTGAAAATCAAATACCGGCAAGCCTCTTGTAGTCTGTCTTCAATTCGCAATAAAACTTCCGTGCCAGGCTGTCCATCAAGTTCAAAATTATAAGTTTCGGCTTCGCAACCGCTACAACCGCCAAAGAAACCCCTTTCGCTATCATAAGGCGAACTGCCGTTGTATTCGTCAGCTATTTTTAATTTCTCCCAAATTTCTACAATTTCAGTTTTTGGATTGGAATTTACAAAACTTTCAATATCATAAGGCGAAAGCGATTTAAGTTGCGGTTTTGATTTTTCGTCGCTCGGAGTTGGAATTGCCTCGACAGGTTGTTGGATGACAACCGAAGGCGGCTCTGCTAAGGCTTTATCGGCAGGTTTAGGAAATATGAAAAAAACAGATGTGATAATCACACCCAAAAAGAAGGTTAGAAAGGCGATAACAGTTTTTGAGAAAAAGTTTTTCATAATGCACACTTTTTATAATAACCAAAAAGCACCGAACGATTGAGATGACGTGGGGCGAAACCGACTACGCGCAACTCCGAGTTAACAAGAACGTTGATAAGAAAGTCGCTGTTTCGCCCTCACGTCCATTGATTTGTTATATGCGTTTTTATTCATTGCGATTTTTTAACAATCTTTGTAGTCAGGACGTTATTAAGCTGATAATTAAAAGCCCTGAAGATTGGCAAACTTTTGACTTTGGCTGAATTTGCGTCAACTGAAATAACCCACAAAAAATTATCATAATCCGGCTCTACATTTTCTCCAACCAGAGACATTCCCGCCTTTATTCCGTTCGCGCTACCTTTGTTTATCGTGTAAATTTTCTCTTTTTCCTGCTCCTCGATCTTTGTGATAGTTACTTTTAGCGGAGAATCTTGTAAATAAGAAAGCAAAGGTTCTGGAAGTGAAGGCTTGCCGCTTACAGGTTTGCGTTCATCTCCGCGACGCAAATAAAATCTCGTGGTTAGATAATTTTCATTTATTATTCCGCCACGCGGTTCAATACCAAAATTAACCGCTGCCGCAAACAGATGTAATCGTTCAGGTTCAATCAGATAGACTCGTTCTCCCCATTTCACAATTTGCATATCATATTCGGTTTCAATGTCCTTGATTTTGAAGTCTTCGCCTTTGTAATCGTAAAGTTTGCGATACGCTTCGGTCATCTGTTTAGGGTCAAGCAAATCATATTTATTAAGAGTTTTTTTAGAAATTTTGAAGTGAAGCTGATTGTCTTTCAAAGCGTAAGTTCCAATTTGTCCCCAAACGGGGTCGCAACAATCTGAAAATGTGCTGTATTCAAATTTTCCGTCGTCAGTAAGTTTGTAATTAGCACCGACATAACCACTACTAAAAACATATTGCCCGACAAATTCTTTAACAGTCGCAGTAGCGGAATTATTGCTTTGAGCTGAAGCAGTAATAAGAAGCAGTGTAAGGATAATTGGAAGATATAAAATTGGTCTCATAAATTATTACCGTCAATTTTACCACGAAGCATATAACTTTGTATTCACCCGAATTATTTCGGCGTTATACCGAATTATTCTAAACTTTTATTTTATGAAAAGCCAATAAAAATGCGGCTGGCGGTTGCTTTGTCCGATTGAAATAAAATTCCGCATAATTTATTATGAGGAATTTTATTTTTTTGAAGTTAGGATGGGAAAATTAAATATGCGCCGGTTTTTCTCGCGTTCGAGCGCGAGTCAGCGTATAATTTTTCGTAAACCGTTGCCGAACATTTCAACTATCTTAATTCGGGCGTTGGTCGCGGTTTGTCGAATCATTAAAACTTAAATTTACTTAACTCCGGAACGTGAAAAAAAATTATGGCTGAAACATCTGATACGAAGTTTTTGAATACCTGTTTGCGGCATCTCGACCGTTTTAAGGCTGAACCGCGCTGGAATCCGTCGAACAAACGGCTGGAAATTACTGCTCTTCAAACGCAGCTCGACGGCGGTTACCCGATTGCGAAAGACGTTTTCTCAAAAGTCGCGCCGTATAAAATTAAAATCAACGATCAGCAGGCGGCTTTTGCCAGGATTGACCCGATGGTTCGCGCTTCGCGGCGTTATTTTAAATCTACCGGCGCGCCGGAAGCGGAGATTGCCGACGCGAACACGATTATCAATAAACTGCTCGACACGGGCAAAAAGAAAATTCTGCCGCTCGACCCGAACCTGCCTGCCGCGACGATTGAACAAAAGAATTCGACTTCGCACCGCAGCAACGATTCGCGGCTCGGCAATTTGATCGCCCTGCGCGAGTTTTACGCCAGCACGTCCGCCTTCGCGCCGAACGAGAGCGACATAAAATTAACCGCTTTCGACACGCTCATCGCCGAATGTCAGACCGCGATTGCCGAAGTCAGCCAGTCTTTTAACGAAGCCCTCGGCGCGTGGAACGAGCGCGACGCGAAGTTATACGACAACGCGGACTCGATTCTCGCCGATTTCCGCGACGCAAAGGAATATTACAAATCGCTTTATAATCCGAAAGACCCTGAATATAAGGCGATTCAGACGCGGGATATGAAATTGTTCAGCAACAGCCGAACGTAAATAACCGGCGCGAACCGGCATTTGCCCGAAGCCGGTTTTTGTTTACCCGAAGCCGTTCTTCGCGTCGCCGGAAGCGTTCTTCGTTGACCCGAAAGCGTTCTTTTAATGTCCGAAGCTGTTCTTCGCGTCGCCGGAGACGTTCTCCGAACGCCCGCGACTGACCGGCGAACGCCCGAAGGCAAACGGCTGTTACTGTGCGGCGACCGGCAGGCATCGAGGAATTCGCGCATCACACTTAAAGTTATGAAATTGAAATTTATATCGTCTCTGATTCTGTTGATTCTGCCGTTGTTTCTGGCTTCGTGCGGTGTGAAAACCGAGGCGAAGAAAAATTGTCAGATCAAGGTCGGCATTGTGTTCGACATCGGCGGCAAAAACGACCGTTCGTTTAACGCGGCAGCCTGGGAAGGCGTGCAGCGGGCGGAAAAGGATTTGCCGATTTGTTTGTATGATGTCGAACCCGGCAACCCGACTTCCATCGAACCGGCGATGCGCGCGTTTGCCGAAAAAGATTTTAATTTGATCATCGGCATCGGCTTCGCGCAGGGACCGATTATGCAAAAGGTCGCCGACGATTATCCGAACATCAAATTCGCCATCGTGGACGGCGTGATTTTCGAGAAAGACGGCAAAACCCCGAAACAAAACGTCGCGTCTTTAGTTTTCCGCGAACACGAAGGCTCTTATTTAGTCGGAATGCTCGCCGCGATGAAATCGAAATCCGGCGTTCTCGGCTTCGTCGGCGGAATGGACATTCCTTTGATTCACAAATTTGAAACCGGCTATGCGGAAGGCGCGAAAGCCATTAATCCAAACATCAAAGTCGTGGACAATTACGTCGGCGTCACCGATTCGGCGTGGAACAACCCCGGCAAAGGTCAGGAACTGGCGATCAGTCAGATCAATCAGGGCGCGGACGTAATCTTTACGGCGGCGGGCAACTCCGGCATCGGCGCATTCGACGCGGTGGAAAAATACGGCTTAAACGAAAACGGCGAAGCCAAAAAATTCGTCATCGGCGTTGACTCGAACCAAAACGGGCAGCGTCCCGGCTTCGTTTTAACCTCGATGGTCAAACGCGTGGACAACGCAGTGTACGATGTCGTCAAAGAAGTTTTGTCGGGCAAATTTGCCGGCGGCTTCCACGTTTTCGGTCTGGACAAAGACGGCGTGGCGTATGCGATGGACGATAATAATAAAAGGTTGATTACGCCGGAAATGCTGCAAAAAGTCGAAGAAGCAAAAACCAAAATCATCGCGGGCGAAATCAAAGTAACCGACGCGATGGCGAAATAAAAATACCGGATTTAATGTTCAGTCACTTAACTTTAACCGACTATTTCTGGATATTTCTCGGAATAGTGCTGATAATCTTCGGCGCGTTCGCCGCCGTCAGCTGGAGATCATATTCGCTCGCTGTCGGATTAATCGCACTCGGAACGGGCTGCGTCAACTGCGGTTTAACTAACGGTTTCGCCGACCCTTCAAACGTCGGCAGATTTCTGCGAAAAACCGGAATCATCGCTTTTTTGATAGGTTTACTGCTGGTCGGCTACCATATATATAAGTTTATTTGATGCTATAATCAATTCACAGTCAGGAGAGAAAAATGCCCGAAGTTGTGGAAATCGAAAAAGCGCGAAGTGAAGTCGGCGAAATCAGCGATGATGCGTTTTCATGGAAAGTCGAACTGCCCGAATCAGTCAAAAAAGAAAATAATCTCTCCGAGACGGCATATCTCGTGCTGACTGTTCATAACGGTAAAATCAATGGCGAATTGATAAATCCGACCGCTGAAGTAAGAAAGGAAGCGACGCGAATTTTACACAAATATCGTGAAACTTTCGAGGAGATGAAACGGCTTGGCGACTGAGAAAATCTTCTATATCGAATATTCGGAAGCCGTCGCTCTGCACTTTGAAATAATGTTTGAATTCGGCGAAACGCGCATCGGAGTCGCTGAACCCGATTTGATAAAATCCGCGCTGGCTCGCCCTCAAAACGCTGCCGTTTACGAAAACGCCGACATCATTCGGCAAGCCGCCACGCTTTGCTTCGGATTAGTTAAAAACCACCCGTGGCACGGCGGAAACAAACGAACGGCGACGGCACTAACCGATTCTTTTTTATATCGAAACGGCTTTGACTGGCAGACATCGCTCGGCGAAATCATCGAACTGAGCTTAAATATCGAATCGGACGCTTGGAAGATTGATGAAATAGAAAAATGGATTGGAGAAAGAGTCAAGAAAATTTAGCGAATGCTCGAACTAAAAAACATTACAAAAACCTTCGGCAGCGTGGTTGCCAACAACGACGTTTCAATCAAGATTGAGAAAGGCACGATTCACGCGATTGTCGGCGAAAACGGCGCGGGCAAATCTACGATTATGCGCGTCGCTTACGGCTTTTACACGGCGGATTCGGGCGAGATTTTAGTTGACGGGAAATCCGTTTCGATCAAAAATCCGCACGACGCGATTCGGCTCGGAATCGGGATGGTTCACCAGCATTTTATGCTCGTGGACACGATGACCGTTGCCGAAAACATCATCTTGGGCGCGGAAACCGGCGGCGCGGCGAATCTCGATTTGGACAAGGCGAACAAAGACATTCTCGCGCTTTCCAACAGTCTGCGGCTCGGCGTAAATCCGAAAGCCTTGATCGAAGACATCTCCGTCGGCGCACAGCAGCGCGTCGAATTATTAAAAGCCCTCTACCGCAACGCCAGTCTTTTAATTTTAGACGAACCGACCGCCGTTCTGACGCCGCAGGAAACCGAAGACTTTTTCGGCATTTTGCGCCAGATGCGCGAACAGGGAAAGACCATCGTTATCATCACGCACAAGCTCGAAGAAGTTCTGGCAATCTCCGACGAAGTAACCGTGATGCGCGACGGAAAAGTCGTCGGCAACGTTAAAACGAGCGAAACCAGTGCCAAGGATTTAGCCCGAATGATCGTCGGGCGCGACGTTTTATTAAGAGTCGAAAAGACCGCCGCGCAGCCGAAAAACTCTGTCTTAACAATCGAAAATTTATCCGTTAAAAACGCGCACGGCGAAGCCTTGAATGCGGTTTCGTTTGACGTGAAAGCCGGTGAAATCGTCGGCATCGCGGGCATCGAGGGCAACGGGCAAACCGAACTCATCGAAGCGATTGCCGGACTAACGGCAAATTCAAACCTCAGCGGCACGATTTATTTTGAAGGCTCGAACATTACGAATTTATCTGCCCGCAAACGCAAGGAACTCGGCATCGCGCATATTCCCGAAGACCGCCACAAACGCGGGCTTCTGCTCGATTCAAATTTGGAAGAAAACGCGATTCTCGGCGTTCATTATCGTCCGCCGGTCACCACCGGCGGTTTTCTGAACGATTCATTTATCGAAACCAGAACGAGAGAAATTATCCAAAATTTCGACGTGCGCCCGCCAAATCCGCAGCTTTCCGCGAAATCCCTTTCCGGCGGCAATCAGCAAAAGCTCATCATCGGCAGGGAATTTGAGTTAAACCCGAAACTGCTGCTCGTATCACAACCGACACGCGGCGTGGACATCGGCGCAATCGAGTTTATTCACCGCAAATTGATTGCGCTGAGAGACGCAGGAACGGCAGTTTTATTGGTTTCCGCCGAACTCGAAGAAGTCACCGCGCTCGCCGATAGATTATTAGTAGTTTACAAAGGAAAAATCGTCGGCGAAGTGAATCCGAAAACGACGAGCAACGAGGAAATCGGCTTGCTGATGACGGGCGGAAAATAGAAATTAATTGAACAGTTTTTTCATCCGCTCGATTGCCGTGTGCAGATTTTCCATCGAAGTCGCGTAAGAAAAGCGCAGAAATCCTTCCGCGCCGAAGCCTTCGCCGTCGGTGACAACCGTGTGCGCTTCATTCAATAAAAGTTCGGCGACATCCGATGAAGTTTTAAATTTATCGCCGAGCAATCCGCGCACATCAACAAACGCGTAAAATGCGCCTTCGGGCATCTGACATTTGAAACCTTCAACCGACTGCAAAGCGGGAATCAGCCAATCGCGGCGTTTTTTGTATTCGGCGAGCATCGAACTGACCGCCGATTTTGAACCGACATGATTTTCCAGCGCGCGGGCGCAGGCGTATTGCACGAACGATGTCGGGTGCGAGGTCGAATGGCTTTGCAGTTTCGTCATCTGTGTTGTCCACTCTGCGTTCGCAATCGTGTAACCGATGCGCCAGCCGGTCATCGCGTAGGTTTTGGAAAACGAACCGGCGACGCAGACGAATTTTCTTAAATCTTCGGGCAAACTCGCGGATGTGAAAACTTCCGCCGGCGGATAAGCGAAAAACAGATAGCATTCGTCGGTGAGAACGTAAACATTCGCGGCGGCGCAGACTTCGATGATTTTCAGCATTTCGGCTTTCGGAATTACTCGTCCGGTCGGATTGTTCGGCGAGTTGATTATTAAAAGTTTGGTCTTACCGGTAATCGCCGCTCTAACTTGTTCCGCAGTCAAAATAAAATCGGTCGTTTCCGTTTCGATGTACACGTTGGTCGCGCCTGTAAAATTAACGATTTCGGGAAATGTCACCCAATACGGTTTCGGAATCAAAACCTCGTCGCCCGGATTTAATAACGTGCAGCAGGCGTTAAAAAGTGCCTGCTTGCCGCCGTCGGTAGCGATGATTTCGTTGGCTGAAAAATTCGCGCCGAATTCCTGCGCGTAAAATTCGGCGATTGATTCTTTAAACCTTTTCAATCCGGCGGTCGGCGTGTACTTCGTTAAGCCTTTTTCCAAACCTTCCCAGGCGTATTCCTTGATAAATTCGGGCGTCGGAAAATCCGGTTCGCCGACCGTCATATCAATCACGTCAAACCCGCGTTCGCGCAAATCGGCGGCGACTTGTCCGGCTTTGAGCGTCGAAGACATTTTCATTTTGGCGACATTTTTGGAAACGGGAAACGAATCGAAAGAAGTGTTTTGCGGAGTCATAGCAATTATTTTCGCGCAAAGATGCCGCGAGCGCAAAGTTTTAGATTGGTTTGTTTAACTTTTCTCTCATCCGAACTTCGACCAGTTCGGGAACGAGACCTTCGACGCGACCGCCGAGCGTGAAAACCTGTTTCATCAAATTTGATGAAACATACGCGTATTCTTCCGCCGCCATCAGAAAAACCGTCTCGATTTCCGGCTCCAAACGGCGATTCATCAACGCCATTCTGAGTTCGTATTCGTAATCTGAAATAGCGCGAATGCCGCGCACAATCGCTGTCGCGCCTTGTCGTCTGGCAAAATCGGCGGTCAAACCCGAAAAACTGTCAACTGTCAGCGAACATTCGCCGTTCTCTATTAACGGCAGAAGTTCCCGCATTATCGCGCACCTTTCGGGAACGCTGAACATCGGAGTTTTTTCGGGATTATTTAAAACGGCGATAACGATTTCATCGAAAAGCGGCAAACTGCGTTTGATGATGTCGAGATGCCCGTTCGTCGGCGGGTCGAATGAACCGGGGAAAATGGCGCGTCGCATATTTGTGAATTGTAAACGGTAAAACTCTTTTTGCTAAATGAAAAAATGCGAAACTTTTTACGATTTACCGACCATTCAATTTACGGATTTTTTATCTCGTTAACCTTTGAATCCTGAACTTCCGTTTTGAACCGGCGGTAATCGTAAGATTTGACGATTTGATTGACGTTGATGCCTTTGACGAGCAGAACTTTGATTGAAAGATTAATATCGGCAATTGACGGCAGCCAGATTTCGTCGTTCACGCGTTCCTGTTCGAGCGCGAACGATGCGCCTTTTTTCAAATTTGCCAGCAATCCGCCGCCGACTTTGAAATTATCGAACAGTATCGCTTCAAGTCGCACAACTTGTTTATCTTTTTCGTCAATCCACATCGCGCCCGCCGTTTTGCCGAAAAATTTCAGAAAACTCTTAGCGTTTTTGAAATCGAAATTCGGATTCGGTTCAAAATCAAAAACAACGACATCGCGTCCGCGAAAGCGTTCGCGGCGCGGATTTACGAGACTCGAAGCACGCAAAACTTCGGCGATGGAAATACGTTTGCTGTTTTCGTCGGGCGGTCCGTCGTTCGTCTGCGATTCGTTTTTTTTGTCCTGTTTGGCAAGGTCTTTTTCGATTTCGGCGACGCGCTTTTGCACGTTTTTGTCTTCGTCCGCCTGTTCTTTTTCCGAAAGCGGCTTGCCGTTTCGCTCGATCACGCGACGAACGCGGTTGCCTTTGTAAAACGAAATCTGGATGGTTTCCGAATCCTTTTCGCGCAAAACGCCGTCTTTTCCGAGTTCGCGGCTCGTGCTTTTTTGCGTGAACGAATAATTTTCCAAAATCGCTTCAACACGATCTTCGTTCGTCTGCAATTCTTTTAGAAGCGTTGGAATATCGGGCAAAGGCTCGCCGGAGATTTTCGGGAAATCGAAAGTTTCATTGGCGATTTGTTCGTTGTATTTGATTTGGTCAAGCTTGATTTCAAATTGGTCTTCGCCGATTTTTTTATTTATCAGAAACGGCTCCTGAACGCCGTTGACCGCGCGAAAATCGCTGAAATCCGAAACGCTCGTCAAATCGCCCGTCGGCATTTCTTCACGAATCAGCAAATTTGTTGCCGCGTCAAAATACAGTTTAACCGACACGCCTTTTGCAGTTGTCAGAACAATCGCGTTCGCCGGTTTGCCGTTTATATTGGCTTTGCCGCCCGCGACGATTTTCGATTTTTCCCGTTTATAATTCAGCCAGCGCGCATTTCGATAATTGGCTTCCGCCGCAAATTGGCGGCTCGCGCTGCCCGTCAGCGTTCGCAAACCGTCACGCGAATCGCGCGTCCAGCCGGATTTTCCGTTAAATCCCGATTCGGTTTCAAAACCGTTCAAATCAAACTCGACGTTATAAAAATTCGGCTGCGCGGCTTGTTCGGTAAATTTGCCGTTCGCGCCGTCTTTCAAACGCGTAATCGTGCCGCGTTTTTGCCACGAGCGAACTGATTGCAAACTTTTCTCGCCGCCGAGAGCTTTGTTCGCTTGCTTTAGAGTATTGGCGGGCGATTGAGCGAACGCGCCGACTGTCGAAAAGGCGACAACTACTAGAAAAAACAAAATAATCTTCATAAAAATTAAAAGTCGAAAGCGATTCGCTTTCGACTTCCGGTTCGTTAAAGAATTTCCTTAATCGCCCGCTCGTAAACTTCCAATTTGCGTTCAGCGCGTTTTACTTCCGGGTGATCCGCGCTGTATTGCTGCCGCAAATTCCACAAATCCGTTTCGATTTCAGTTTTTCGCACCATCAGTTTTCCAAGTGCCAGAGTCAATTTCCCCGAATCTGCCGCACTGACGGCAGAAATTTTGTCCATTTCTTTTTGAATCAAACCAAGTTCAAAACGAATTTCTTTAAGTTTCGGAAATTCTTCTTTATAGTCAAGCAAAAATTCTTCGAGTTCCGATTCGCGCTCGGTTCTTCTCAAAAGCAGTTCGGCAAATGCCGCAGTGGTTTTAACTTGAGCATTGGCTTTTGACGAATCGCTTTTTACGGCGACATTTTTTATGTTCGGCTGAGAAAAACAAACAATCGCAGCGGATAAAACGAGAAACAAAAGGAGGAATATTCTGACCTTCATAAAACTTTCAGTTCGCATCAATTTCAAAAGCGTTCTCTCCGAGCGGTTGATTAAAAGACGCGTCCGTAACCTTAAATTTCCAAAGATAATTGACGGTTGCCGCGCCGCCGATAATGGTGTAGTCAATTTTGTAAGAACTCGGCAGTGTCAATTCGCCGAATTTTTTGAAGTCTGAAAAGTTTTCGACTAGTTTGTAACGAGTTTCGACCTGACTTGCCGAACTGTTAACGCCGCCGCTGCCGATTCGCGCGCCGATGACGCGGCTGTATAAGGTGCGAACGTGACGAAAATTCTTAGCGTCAAAAAACATCTTAATGGTTATGTCCGAACCGCCTTTTGGAATAAACTCCAGAGCATAAGTTTCATTTCCATCAATTTTTTCCGTTCCGGCATAAGTTACCTGAGCTTTTCTGCCTTCTACGTTTAGCAATGCCCACGATGAAGACAACGTGCCGCCAATCAGACCTTCTTTCAGCACCGTGTCGTAGGAAAGCATGAAAGCACCCAAAAATGACCGAACGCCGGGCTGAATATATCCGACGCGAACTTTTTTACCGTCGTAACTAAACGTATCCAGACGATAGTTAGCTGCATCGAGATTGATTCCGAACACTGCGCCGTCTGTCGAAGAAGCAACCATAAATTTCCCTTTCACGGGATTTTGTTTTTGCTGCAGAAACTCGGCATCACTGATGATGATTCGCGTTTTTACCGCCTCTCTGTTTTTAGCCGAACCAATCGAGTCAAGATGTTTCGCCAGAATATCTTCCGCCGACATTTTTTGCGCAAATAAGTTGACCGGGCAAAAGGCGAAAGCCAGCAGCACCAGAGAGAAAGTTGCAAATTTTAAAAGTTTCATAAGTTTTATCTCCAAAGAAAAAAAGTTTAGACGGCGGTTGCCGTATTGTTTGAAATAATCGAGCCTGAACAATCTGTTTCCGAAAAGGCATTGCACGAATCAATGTTTAAGTCGTCGGATTCGACTGCGCCGTCGCCGTAAGTCTGTCCGGCGTTTAAGATTCCAAAATAAACGCCGATGTTGTCTAAAATTTCCGCAACTGAATGTGAATGGTAAAGCGTCTGGCGAAATTGTGCGCCGCCGACTAAGCCTTTGGTGAATTGTCCGGCAAGCTGTTTCATTTTGCCGATGGCGGGAAGTTCGGGCATATCTTCGCGCAGCATTTCAAAATATTCGAGCAGAACTCTTTGCTTGTCTTCGAGCGACGGCTGAAACGGTTCGCGTCCGGCAACAACGTCTTCGATTTGCCGGAAAATCCACGGGTTCTGCATTGCGCCGCGACCGATTAAAATTCCGTCGCAGTTTGTTTCGCGCCATTTTTTCATTGCGCCTTCGACTGAAACAACATCGCCGCTGCCGGAAACGGGAATCGAAACCGCTTCTTTGACCTCGCGCACATAATCCCAGTTTGCAAGACCTTTATAACCTTGTTCTTTCGTCCGCGCGTGCAATTGCAGATGCTCTACGCCGCAGTCTTCGGCGAGCTTTGCCACATCCACGTAATTCAGAGTTGACTCAGTGTAACCGGCGCGAAATTTCAACGTCAGCGGGATCGTAATCGCTTTTTTTATCTCTTTAAGAATCGTTTCCAGTCGCGGCAAATCTCTCAAAAGCCCCGAACCGCCGCCGTTTTTGACGACTTTCGGCGCAGGACAGCCGCAGTTTATATCCAAAATATCCGCGCCGACTTCTTCGGCGATTTGCGCCGCCATCACCATTCGCTCGATTTGCCCGCCGAAAATCTGCACGGCGAACGGGCGTTCTTCTTCCCAGAAACGCATCTGCCGCCGCGCCTTCGGATTATTGCGCGTTAAGCCTTCGACCGAGATGAATTCGGAAACGGTCAAGCCGATTCCGCCGCACATTTTCGCCACGCGGCGAAACGAATAATCGGTCACGCCCGCCATCGGCGACAGCACGAGCGGCGGATTAATCTCGATGTCTCTTATCTTGAAAGGTTTCATCACTAATAAACGCCGCGAGGTGGGCGTTAACGGGCGCGCCGGCTTTTAGACATTCAGCAAACGGTCTGATTTTCTGCGCGGTTCCCTTGATCTTTGCGGCGTGGTTTCCTTGCCGTCAGCCCACAATTCCAGAATGTTATCCTCGTCGAATTTGAATTCCTTTTGAATTAATTCTTCGATTTTCGCCGCCAGTTCCTTTACCGAATCTTCGGAAATTAACCGAAAATGATGCCTCACGTTCTGAGGCACGTCAATAGTTATTTGTCCCATAATGGAAACAATTATAACACCGATATTTTTAAACAAAAGCGGCGCGGATGTTACTTTGATATTTTTTGCGGACCGGCAGTTTCGCGTTCGTTTCATTCAGCAAATATTGCTGCGTTCGATTTTGGTTGGATGGGTAATTTTGAACGATAATATCGTTTTAATAAACTTTGGCGAGCTTTTTCGAGATTTCCCTGGCTAAATTGCTTGCCAGACTGCCCCACGAAGTTGTTTCGCCTGCCGCAATGATGGTGCCGGTTTTGTTGTCGTAGATACGGAAAACGTAGCGGTGCGTGATCCACGAAAGCGGAACATAGCCGATTTCGATATATAAATCAGCACCGTCTTTGTGACGCACGAGATTTAGATTAAAATTCTGCCAATCATTGCGCTTGAGCAGTTCTTTTTCGAGAGCCTGACGCGTCGGGTTAAGCGAAGATTTTTCGATGGCGACGGTTTTCGCCGCCCGCAAAAGCTCTTGCGGTTCGCCGAAGTTAGCGAGCGGTTTTTTGGCGAATACGATTGCTTCCACTGGCGAAACCGTTTCGGCGGTTGGTGTCGTTTTTGTCTGAAACGAAGAGTTTTGACGATAAAGTCCCTCGCTGCGTCCGAGCATCGTTTCGATAATTTCTTCGTCAACGCCCGCGTTTTTCAATCCGACCAGACCTTTCACCGAAACATCGAAATCGCTTTTCGATTCGTTGATTTTGCGAACGATAATCGCCTTCGGCAGACCTGATTCAGCCATCAAAAGCACATCGGCGTTCGATAAAATTTCCGCCGCGTCGGGCGAAATGGTCTGCGCCGTGACAGTCATCGTCATTATCAGAGCAATCGGCAAAAATAAAATTTTGAATGTTGTAAATGTTTTCATAAAATCGGATGATAATTTTTAATCAAGCACCGATTTTAATTTGAAAAACGCGTTTCGGATTTGCCGTTGTGACACTTTTTTCGACTGTCACAACGATTCGGCTAAAACACGGTCGAACGATTCGCGGATGTTCAGGCGTTGGGCGGTCAGATGCTCGAATAAATCTTTGACGGAAGGCAGATGCATTCGGGCAGCGATGATCTCGAGCGCGTTTTGATTGGCGACGGGCAGGCGTGTCGAGCGTCCGACGACGAGGCGCAGATTGTGGTCGAGTTCGGTTAGAAATTCGTAACCGGCGGAAAAATTTTGAAAATCTTCCTCGCTTAAAGATTCGTTTTCATAAAGTTTGCGAAGCGTGAAAACGGTCGAACGATTTTCTGCATCGTCCGGTACATTGTCGCGCAACTGCAAAAAACGGACGGCAAAATACGCGTCCAGCATTCCGCCCGCGCCGAATTTTATGTCAATTTCCCTGCCGCGACCTCCGACAGATTTTTCCGCTTCGAGCCGTTCGCGAATGCGCCTGGTTTCCTCGGTCAAAGTCTTGATTCCCGAATCTTGCAGGGTTAATTGACGAGCGTTTTCGTGAATGATTCGGCGGGCTTGAAGTTCGGTTTGCTTCGCCAGATGCAAGTCGCCCGCCGCGCCGCGCAGTTTGACATAGGCGAGCCATTCCCAAATCGCCGCGCGTGTTTCGAGATAATTCAAAAAAGCCTTTCTGCCGGTCGAGTTCGCGCCGTTTTTGCCGTCGGGACGCAAACGCAAATCTATGCGGTAAAGCAGACCGTCGCGCGTCAGACTCGAAATCACATTGACGAAGATTTCGACCGCGCGACTGTAAAATTCAGCGTGCGATAAACCCTCGATTGGCGGCGACTTTTCATCGTCGTAAATTAAAATCAAATCCAGATCCGAACCGTAATCGAGACTGCCGCCGCCGAGTTTGCCCAAACCGAGAACGGCGAAAGAAAATTCGTCAATCTTCGCGGAATACCGGTTAGCGAGTTCGCGTTTTGTAATAAATATCGCGGTTTCGAGCGTCGCTTCGGCTAATTTGGTTTGCAGGCGTTTGGCTTCGCGGCGCGTGATTTTTTCAAACGCGTCGAAGACGACGATTTCCATTAGAAATTTCGACCAGTTTTTCCTCAAAACGCCTAATTGGGATTTGAAATCCGTCTCAGCGGCAGCGGCGGAAAGTAAAATGCGCGAAAAATCTTTCTCGATAAAACCTGTTTCAACATCCGGCAGTTCGCTTATCAAACTCGGATTGGCGGCAATCAGCGCGGCGTAATGTGCCGAGATTTTCGCTAAATGCTCGAGCGTCGTACGGTTTTCATCGTTCAAATCAATTTTGACATCAGATTTTTTGAGCGACGAAATAATAGGATCGAGACGATTTTCCGCCGCGATTTTTTGATTATCTTCCGCCTCGCCAAGCGGCGCGGATAAAATATCAGCCGTGCCGAAAACGCGCGCGAAAGTGCGATTGACATTTGCCGTGTGCGTTTGCAGATGTCGTTCAAATTCGGGCAAATCGGCGCAGTTCATTTGCCGCGCGACCAGCGAACGCCTGCCGGTGTCATTCGGCACGACGTGGGTTTGCAAGCCGTTTTCCATTTGCAGACGATGTTCGAGACGACGCAGAAAAGCGTAAGCCTCGAACAGTTCGGTCAATTCAGTTTCGGAAATTAACCGGCGGTCGGCGAGTCGCGCGAGGCTGATTAAAGTGTGCGCGGCGCGAAGCCATTCATCCAGTCCGCCGTAGGCTAATTGCAAAGCCTGGGCGATAAATTCGATTTCGCGGATGCCGCCGCGTCCGAGTTTGACGTTGAAGTTTTTGCCCGATGTTTTTTCGGCGTTGATTTTTTCCTTGGAAAGTCGAACGTTCCGAAGCGCGTTTTCAACCGTTTCAGTAATCGAGAAAACGCTCAATTTAACCGATTCAAAAAACTTTTGAAATACTTCCGGGCTTCCCGCCGCGACGCGCGAGCGAATCAAAACCTGACGTTCCCAGCTTCGCGCCGTAGTTTTGTAATAGTTCACGGCTTCGTTCAGAGAAATCGCCAGCGCGCCGACGCGACCGTTCGGGCGCAGCCGTAAATCAACGCGATACGCCGCGCCTTCGCCGATTTGTCCGCCGACGAGTTTGGTCAAAAGCTCAGCGAGCTTGACGAAATATTCGCGGTTCGTAATTGCGCCGCGTGAGCCGCGTCCGCTGGTCGAGCCGTCGTTTGAATACAGAAAAAGCAAATCAATATCCGACGAATAATTCAGTTCCTTCGAACCGAGTTTGCCGAGCGCGACGATGCAGAATCGGGCGTTTTCAGTGCGCGTTTTTTCGTCAATTTCGAGCGGTTTGCCGAAACGATTGTCGAGTTCCTGCGCGGCTTGGCGCAGCGCGTATTCCAAAATCGCATCGGCGAGATTGGAAATTTCTTCGGTGATTTCGACAGTTGTCCCGAGTTCACGAATATCGCGCAGATAGATTCTGAGCAGTTCGCGGCGGCGAAAACGCGCCAGCAGAATATTCGTTTCAAGAGTCGAATTAACAAGCGCGAACCGCGCCAGCGATTCGATAAGTTCGTCTTTGCCGCGCACTTTCGACGAAACGCGCTGGCGGTTGAGCCATTGAATATACGACGGATTTTGCAGAATTGTCGTCGCCAGAAGCGGACTGAAAGCGGCGAGCGTCAGCACGTCAGAGAGCAATCCTTCGTTTTTCGCCAGTTTTTTCACTTCCGCCGGAAATTTTTCGGCGAGCTGCGAATAGAAACGGCGGGCGTTTTCCGCGTCGGGCAAAAGGGAAACGAGCGTTTCAATTTTTTCGGTCAAAAGCATCAGTCATAAGTTTCGAGTTAAAGTTTCAAAGTTTCAAGTCGGCTTAATCACAATAAAAATTAAATTCGAATTTGCGCGGCAATCTTTGACTTTAACTTAAATTCGACATACTTTTGCAGAGTCTTTCCGAAAAAAAATAAACAATACTGGAGAAAATTTATGAGTAAAGCTGAATCGGCTGATTTGATTTTAAAATTTTATGATTTGCGGCGCGAGCCGAAAATGCGCGAGGCGCGAAACTGGATGATGTCGTTCGCTCCGGGAAGTGCGGCGGACGTGATGAAGGCGATAATTGCGCCGGAATCGTCGGCGTATTTTCGGATGGTGACGAGCTATTGGGATATGGCGGCTTCGTTCGTTAATCACGAAGCGATTGACGAGGAAATGTTTGCCGACGCGCACGGCGAACACCTGATTGTCTTCGCAAAAATCGAGCTGTATATAGCCGAAATCAGAGAAATAATGAACAATCCGAAATTTCTGCAAAATCTTGAAACGCTGATTATGAAAATGCCCGACGCGAAAGAATTCCTCGCCGCCCGCCGCGAAATGATGGCGCGAATGATCGCGGCGCGACAGGAAATGGCGAAAAACGCGTGACGCATAAAATCCAGGCAGTGAACAGAAAGGCGTTGAAATTCCCGATCAATTGCCAGTAGCTTCAGCCGGTGGCGATTTATTGAGCAGTTCTTTTTATTCACCAAAAAACTTGTGGATTAGCGTATTTTCATTGGCAAAGAGCGCAAAGGAGTATAGAAAGCCTGTGCGCTCTTTGCTTATCGGCGTTGAAAAATTTATTTTGTAAGTAAAGAACACAAAATGAAAGTTACATCTGCCGAATTTACAAAGAGCGCGTTTAACCAGACGCATTGGACAACTGACGGATTGCCGGAAATCGCTTTTCTCGGGACGCTCGAACGTTGGGAAATCTTCGCTGCTGAATTCGCTGCTGCAGCGCAAAGGCTTGGCACGAACGTCGAACACGCCGGGCAGAACGCAATCAATAAACTTTTTCCTGATTAACGAATCTTTCTATTTTACCGATTTGCCCGGTTACGGTTACGCGAAGGTTTCCAAGACGATGCGTGCCGATTGGGGGAAAATGGCGGAAGAATATCTCGCCGGGCGCGAAGAGCTGATCGTTTCGATTCAGCTTATTGATTCGCGCCACGCGCCGACGCAACTTGATAAGCAACTCAACGAATGGCTGATACATCATCATAAAAACCACTTTATCGTCGCCACCAAAGCCGATAAGCTGTCGAGTATCAAATTGAAAAAAAGTTTAGAAGACATAGAAAAATCCTTGCCGGAAAGCAAAATCATCGCTTATTCGTCAACGACGGGAAAAGGCAGAGACGAAGTTTGGCGGGAAATCGGAAATTCTTTGGAAAAAGATAGATTTTAGTTGATTTATTTTGCCGGATAAGGTAATAATAAACTATTCCCAAGTAACTCTGTAGAGTTAGACGAGCTGAAAGGCTTGATTTTATTACTCATCACAACGGAATTCCATACAAAAAAATTTCCAATTTGAAAACAAATATAAATTATAAATTCTAAAGATTAAATGAATATCTTTACATTTCTAATTTCGGAAATCTGCAATATATTCTCTTAAAACTCTTAAAATTTACACAAACGAAAAACGAAAATGGCAACCAGAACAACACGAACCAGAACAAGCAAGGTAACAAAAAACGAAGATGACGGGCTTGCAGCAGCAGACGGAGATTCGGCGAATGGGCAAAATGCGCCGGTTGAGGCTGCTGAAAGTACGCGTGACGCGGATAAAAATAATAACGACGGCGCGGATAAAAAAACGGATTCTTCGGCGACGGCGGGCGGCGCTTTAGATTTAGCGAAGCTCAAGGAAATGTCTATTTCCGAATTGACCGGCGTGGCAAAGGAATTTGAAGTCGAAGGCGCGTCCGGGATGCGCAAGCAGGAATTGATTTTCAAACTGCTCGCCGCGCAGACCGAAAAAAGCGGTTTGATTTTCTCGGAAGGCGTGCTTGAAACGCTGCCCGACGGTTTCGGATTTCTCCGCGCACCCGAATACAACTATCTTCCCGGACCCGACGATATATACGTTTCGCCGTCGCAGATTCGCAAATTCGATTTGCGAACCGGCGATACGGTCAGCGGACAGATTCGCCCGCCGAAAGAAGGCGAGCGATATTTCGCGCTGATCAAAGTCGAAGCGATCAACTTTGAAGCACCCGAACACAGCCGCGAGAAGGTTTTCTTTGACAATTTAACGCCGCTTTATCCTGACGAGCAGTTGACGATGGAAACCAAGTCCGAAGCTGTCGCGGCGCGGGTCATTGATTTGGTTACGCCGATTGGTAAAGGGCAGCGCGCCTTGATCGTCGCGCCGCCGCGCACGGGTAAAACCGTTCTGCTGCAAACCATCGCCAACTCGATCACGGAGAATCATCCTGAAGTGACGCTCATCGTTCTGCTGATTGACGAACGACCCGAAGAAGTGACCGATATGCAGCGTTCGGTCAAAGGCGAAGTCATTTCTTCGACCTTCGACGAACCGCCGACGCGCCACGTTCAGGTTGCCGATATGGTCATCGAAAAAGCGAAACGCCTCGTCGAACACAAACGCGATGTCGTGATTCTGCTCGATTCGATTACGCGTCTGGCGAGAGCGCATAACGCGGTCGTGCCGCCGTCGGGCAAGATTCTGTCGGGCGGTATTGATTCCAACGCTCTGCAAAGACCGAAACGCTTTTTCGGCGCGGCACGCAACATCGAAGAAGGCGGCTCGTTGACGATTATCGCCACCGCTTTGATTGATACGGGTTCGCGAATGGACGACGTGATCTTTGAAGAATTCAAAGGAACGGGTAACTCGGAAATTCATCTCGACCGAAGATTGTCCGACAAACGTCTGTTCCCGGCGATAGATTTGCAGCGTTCAGGAACGCGCAAAGAGGAACTCTTAATTAACAAAGAAGACTTAAACCGCATCTGGGTGATGCGCCGCGTTTTGAATCCTTTGTCGCCCGTCGAGCAGATGGAAGTCGTGCTTGAAAGGTTGAGCAAAACGAAAGCCAACTCGGAATTCTTAGCTTCGATGCAGACTTAAATTAGCGGCAGATTAGAAACATAGAAAAGGGCGAAACATTCAATGTTGAATGTTTCGCCCTTTTCGTCGGGATTTTTTCAGTTTTACAGCACCAGACTAATCGTGTTGCTCGCCACCGATTCGCCCGCGCGATTGATTGCCACGACTTGATAGGCTAGTTTTTTGCCGGTCGGCTGGTTGAGCAGAATTGATTCCGAAGCGGTTTCGGTTTTCGCGTCCACGAAATCGCCGCCGTTCTCACTGCGGCGCACGACATAAGAAGCGACCTTGCCGCCGTCAATCGGCTCTTTCCAATCAATCTGCACCCACGCGTCGCCCTGTCCGATAATTTCCAGCACGCGCGGCTGTCCCGGCGGCTGAAGCGGCGTGCGCGCGCTCGGATTGCCCCAACCGACCAGCGCGAGCGTTCCCGCGTCGCCGCCCGCGATTGCTTCGACGTATCTTAAATTCCGCGTCGTGCCGTCGGTAATTTCTTCATAAAATACCTCGCGTTCTTCGTAAAGCTGTTTAACGACGGCTTCGGCAGCGACAATTTCCGTGCTTTTCGCATCGTAATTCGTCATCGCCGTATCTATATCGCCGGGTTTCACCGGCGGCTGCGGAAACGTCCCCGCATTGGCGGTCAAACCATTGCTGACCGTGTGCGACAACGCTAAAACCTGTGCTTTCTCTTTTGGGAATTTCATTGATTTTCTCCTGTTTGATGTTGAAAAGGTTCGACGCTGAATGTCGCGCCGAAGCGATAAATGGAAAAATAAGCCGTGCCGATAAAAGTCACGCCTGACCGCGAAGCAGTCACGCCTTCCCGCGATACTGTAATGCTTTCCCCTGTCAAAGCAACGCATTCCTGCGATACTGCAATGCTTTCCCCTGTTAAAGTAATGCTTTCCCCTGTTAAAGTAATGCTTTCCCGCGCGGAAGTAACGCCTGACAGCGTTAAGGTCACGCCTTCCCGCGTCGAAGTAAGAGGTTACTTTTTGAAAAGTAACCTCTCATCAATTAAAAGCCGCTGTGCCTGTAAAACGATATTCACGCCTTAAAAGCCCGTCTTTATTAAAGTTTATTCAAAATTCAGTCCAATCTGCGCGTCCGCCTTTGCCCTTTGCGCCCGTTTCGTGACTTCTTCCATCAGCGGCAGATTCATCCGATTTCCATCTAAAATATCCTGAACTGTAATGATTTGCAATCGGTCAAACGCGGGATAATGTTCGGTTCTGAATTGTCCGGCTGATTTCGCTTCGGCAATCATCGGTTTTGTCGGCTCGTTGCGAGTAATCATAATGCCCGCCGCCGCCGCTGTTGTTGTAAATCTGATTGTCATTGCGCTTGGAATTAAACGGCGGTGAACTATAACAAAGATCAATTGTTTCATCGCGCACGAATTTGCGAAGAACATCGAGATTGTCCACGTAGAAGAGTTTGTTCATTTCTAATCGTGAAAACAAAATTTAGTGATAAAAAAATAACAGCGAACACATCGTTTGGCAAGAAAATAATTGAGAAATAGACGAATACCGGAAGTCTTGTTAAAATCTCAATGGCTTGAACAACTTTTCAAATAAAAGAGGAAACATATTTTGCGCGTAGCGGTTCTATCTGCGGAAGCAGTTCCATATTCAAAAACCGGCGGTTTAGGCGATGTCGCGGGCGCGCTGCCGAAGGCTTTGCGGCAAAACGGCGTTGATGCGGTGTTGATTACGCCGCTGTACCGGCAGACCAAAGAAAATCTGCTCGACCATCTGGCGATTGATGATTTTCGGGTCGAGTGGCGCGGGCGCGATTTGCACGCGCAAATTTACTACTCGGAGGCGAGCGGTTCGCCGACGTTTCTGATTCATCAGCCGGAGATGTTTTTCCGCGATTCGATTTACGGCTACCGCGAAGATTACGAGCGATTCGCGTTTTTTAATCACGCGGCGATTCAGCTTTTGCGGCGATTGGAAAAGCCGGTTGACATTGTGCATCTGAACGATTGGCACTGCGGTTTCGCGGCGGTCGAGATCGCTAAACTGCGGCGTTGGGATTCGTTCTGGTTCGGGACGCGGACGGTTTTTTCCATTCACAATCTCGCGTATCAGGGCGTGTTCGGAATGGAAGATTTGTGGAAAATCGGCTTCGGCGACGACTTTAGCAGAAACGCTTTTTCGTTCGACGGCGCGGCTTCGGCGATGAAAGCGGGCTTGGCTGATTCGGATATGCTCTCGACCGTTTCAAAGCGTTACGGTTACGAAATTCAGCAGACGGAAAACGGTTACGGGCTTGATTGGCTGCTGCGGCAAAGAAGCGATAGGCTTTACGGCATCGTCAACGGCGTGGATTACGACGTTTGGAATCCTGAAACCGACGCCGAACTGCCCGCGCATTTTAACGCCGCCAATCTCGACGGCAAACGGACGTGCAAACGCGCTCTTTTGCAAAGATTCTTTCTGCCGGAAAATCTCGACCGTCCGATTTTCGCGTCGGTCACGCGTTTGACTTCGCAGAAAGGTTTTGAATTGATCCAGCAAACAATCGGCGAGATTTTGGCGACCGGCGCGTATTTCATCGCGCTCGGTTCGGGCGAAAAATCATCGGAAGATTTTCTGCAAAAACTGCGCAATCACGCGCCGCAGCAAGTCGGCGTTTACATCGGTTATAACGAAAATTTAGCGCATATCATCGAAGCGGGCGCGGATATGTTCTTAATGCCGTCGCGTTTTGAACCGTGCGGATTAAATCAGATGTATTCGCTGCGCTACGGAACGGTGCCGATTGTCCGCGCCGTCGGCGGTCTCGACGATACGGTCGAGAATTTCGATAAAGTCAGCGGCACGGGCAACGGCTTTAAATTCGACGAATTTCGCGGCGATAAATTCTTAGAAAAAATCTACGAATCGTTATTCGCGTATTACGACGCGGACGCGTGGCGCACACTGCAGCTGAACGGAATGAAGATTGATAATTCGTGGGAAAACGCGGCTCGCAAATACATCCAACTGTACCATCTGGCGAGAAGTTAAATGTTTAGCTGTCAAATTGATGAAAACCTGAAATTGATTTTGTCGCAGCCTAATCACGCCGAAGAAGTGACAACGGTTGTGCGCGAAAATCTCGAACAGCTAAAACCGTGGATGAATTGGGCGACAAACGATTATTCGATTGAAACGGCGCGTGAATTTATCAAATTCAATCTGTCGGAATTTGCCAATAAAGGCAGTTTCAGCGCGAGCATTATCTCAGACGGAAAATTTGTCGGCGCGGTCGGTTTTCATAATTTGGATTTGATGAACAAATCCGCGCACATCGGCTATTGGCTGGCGAAAGAGGCGCAGGGAAAAGGTATTATCACGCGCTGCTGTCGCGTTCTGCTCGATTATCTTTTTGACGATTTGGGATTAAATCGCGTTCAAATCAATTGTATGAGCGAAAACGTCAAAAGCCGCGCGATTCCCGAAAGATTAAATTTCGTCGAGGAAGGAATTGAGCGGCAATCGGGATTTCATCTCGGCAAATTCGTA
The DNA here is from genome assembly GCA_963761145.1 of Pyrinomonadaceae bacterium. Lineage (GTDB taxonomy): Bacteria > Acidobacteriota > Blastocatellia > Pyrinomonadales > Pyrinomonadaceae. The sequence continues at coordinate 207,723 of CAVXFU010000007.1, read as the reverse complement.
GATTTCGTCATTTATTCGATGTTGGCGGAAGATTGGCGAAAAAGCATGCAGTAAAAGGTCTGGTCATTTGATGATAAAAAGCATTTTCAAAAAATTAATTCCCGCGTCGCTGCTTGAAAAGCGGCGGCGAAAAATCTCCGCCGAAAATCAGCAGAAGTTCGCCGACAAATCGGTTGCCGAAACGTTCAGCGAGATTTACGAAAAAAACGCCTGGGGCGGCAAAGAAGGCGAGTTTTATTCGGGCGACGGCTCAAACCAAGAATACGCGAAAATCTATGCGGAGACGATTCGCAAATTTATCGCCGAAAATAAAATCGAAAGAGTCGTAGATTTAGGCTGCGGCGATTTTCGCGTCGCGTCAAACTTCGTTTCGCCTGAATTTTATTACACGGGCTGCGATGTTGTTTTTTCGCTCGTCAGGCATCTGAACGAAACTTATAAGACGCGACAAAATCGAATTCAAGTGCGTGAATATCGTCGAAGACGAATTGCCTGAAGGCGATTTGTGTTTGATCCGACAGGTTTTGCAGCATCTTTCAAACGCGGAAATTGCCAAAGTTTTAGCGAAACGCCGAAAAATTCAAATATCTGATCGTCACGGAACATTATCCGAACCCGAAAATAGAGTTTGAGCCGAATCTCGACATTCCGCACGGTCCGAGCGTTCGCGTGCAGTTCGATTCGGCAGTCGTTCTCGACCAGCCGCCGTTCAATCGGAAAAACGTCAAGTTACTGCTCGATGTCGAAGCGGAAGAAGGCACGAGAATTAAAACTTTTGTCATTAGCAATTAACTGAAAAAAATAATTAACCATTTATGATTATTGTAATTATCGGCGCGCAATGGGGCGACGAAGGAAAAGGAAAAGTTGTTGATTTGTTAGCCGACAGATTTGATATTGTCGCGCGTTATCAGGGCGGACACAACGCCGGACATTCGGTTTACGTGGGCGACAAAGCCTTTGTTTTGCGGCTGCTTCCGTCGGGAATTATCCACGAAGATTCGACGTGCGTTCTCGGCAACGGAATGGTGATTGACCCGAAAGCGTTTTTCGAGGAAGTTGACCAAATGCAGTCGCAGGGAATTTCCATCACGCCCGAACGCCTGAAAGTTTCGAGCCGCGCGCATTTGATTATGCCGTATCATCGCGCTTTAGATCACACGAGCGAAGAACGTCTGGGCAACGAAAAAATCGGCACGACGCTGCGCGGCATCGGTCCGGCGTACGAAGACAAAGCGGGCAGACGCGGCATTCGTGTCGCCGACGCGCTCGTCCCCGAAGTTTTGAAACTGCGCATCGAACGCAATCTCGAAGAAGCCAACCGCATCATCGTTTTATACGGACAGCAACCGCTTCGCGCCGACGAAATTTTAAGCGAAATTACGCCGCTCGTCGAAAGATTGCAACCGTTCGTCACCGAGACTTCGCATTTTTTAGCCGAAGCCAAAAAGCAGAACAAAAAGATTTTGCTGGAAGGCGCACAGGCGACCTTGCTTGATGTTGACCACGGAACTTATCCGTATGTTACCTCGTCAAACCCGACAGCGGGCGGCGCGGCGGTCGGCGCGGGAATTCCGCCGCATCATATTTCCGGCGTTCTCGGAATCGTCCGAACTTACGCCACGCGCGTCGGCGAAGGTCCGTTTCCGACCGAAATGCTCGATGCGGAAGAAACGGTAGCAAATTTAATTCGTCAGCGCGGCAACGAATACGGTTCGGTCACAAAACGCCCGCGCCGCTGCGGTTGGTTCGACGCGGTAGCAACGAAATACGCCGCTGAACTCAACGGCTTTAACTCGGTCGCCTTAACGAAACTAGACGTTCTCGACGCGCTCGACGAAATAAAAGTCTGCGTCGGCTACGAAATTGACGGCGAACGAATCGAAACTTTTCCGGCGGTTTCGCAGGATTTACAGCGCATCAAACCCGTTTACGAAACGCTTTCGGGCTGGAAATCAGAAACTCTCGGCACCACGAAAATCGAAGATTTACCGGCAAAAGCGCGTGAATACGTCGAGTTTCTGTCAAACTCAATCGGTGTGGAAATCGGCTTGATTTCCACCGGACCCGAACGCGACCAAACGATAATTTTGCAGAATTCGGTGATGGAAAGTTGGTTCAAAAAATAGAATTGTGAGAAATATTTCACACGAAACTTGCCAACTCCAATTACAATCTGTAAAATCGTAAATTCGGTTGAATGTTCGCAATCCGCGGACATATTTCGAAAACGTGGTCCGATAGCTCAGTCGGTAGAGCAAGTGGCTTTTAACCACTGGGTCGCAAGGTTCGAGTCTTGCTCGGATCACCATTTATTTTCAATAGTTTAAGGGCGAATTAGTTTCGCCCTTTTTCTGTTACTCATCATTTCGCTCACTTTTTTCCTCACCTTTTCGTGTATGTTTCCATCAAAAAACGCTTTATTTACCTAAGTTTTTCAAGTTCGCGTCGAAATTTTAAGCAAAAAAACTTTTGCAATTTTCGGGAATGTTTCGAGAAATAAATTTATTTGTTTGATAATTGTCGAACGCTCCGTTGTTTTCTGCGATTTGGTTGATTCCGTCCAAACGTCTGTTCAGCTTGGTGGTTTAGATACGCTCGTTTCGCGTCAATTTGTGTTTGTTTTATGATGTTACGCAAAAAACTTTTTACCACCGATGCATAAGGATAAAATCGGATCACAGACCGGATAAATCAATAAATATCCCAAAACATCTTCTTCAATCGGTGTGCATTGGTGGCACCGTTTCGGAATTGGTGCCGACAATGCTCGGTGAACTTGAGCCGCTCAAAGTTTAAGTTTCCGAATTAGCGCAGGCAAAATCAATAAAACCTTTCGCCGGATCGGTGGCAATCAAGCGGACGCGGATTTTTTCACCGACTTTCAAGCCCGCTTCGCCCGCGACTATTCTTCCGTCAACGGGCGGTCGAATGATTCGTGCGAAAGTTCCGCTCGGCGTGATGCCGGTGACGATTGCGTCGAAAATTTCACCGACGCGCGAAGCCATCACACACGCGGCGACTGTTTTGCGAATTTGCCGTTCGACCTTTCGCGCCGCGCTTTCACGCTCGTTGCAGTGCGCGGCGATTTCAGTTAATTCTTCAAAAGCATACGGCGAATTTTGCTTTTCGAGCGAGGCTTTAACCAATCTCTGGACAATTAAATCGGAATAACGGCGATTCGGCGCGGTCGAATGCGCGTAATCCCGCACTGCTAATCCGAAATGCCCGTCTGATTCCGCCGCGTCGGGTTGCTGCACGACGTATTCGCCCGCGCCGAGCAGTTTTATTATGGAAAGCGACAAATCGGGAAAATGCAGTGCGTCGGCGTTTCGCCGGCGTTCGAGAAATTCAGCAAGCGCACCGGAATCGGGCGTTGCCGGTAAATGCTCGCCGAAATTGTCAGCGATTTCGACGATTCGGTTCCAACGTGCCGGAGTTTTGACGACGCGGCGCAGCGAAAGCGAGTGATGTTTTTGCAGAAATTCCGCCATCTCGACGTTTGCCGCAATCATAAAATTCTCGATAATGCGCCGTGCGCCGTTATCGGCATCGGCGGTTTCGAGATTCGTGATTGAATTGTTCTGCACAACCGGAACCGATTCAATGGTTTCGAATTCGAGCGCACCGTTTTTTTGTCTCAAGCTATAAAGCCGCGCGGCGGTTTCCTTTTGAAGTCGAATCTGCGATTCCAAATTCTTGATTCCGGTAACTGATTCGGGTATTGCCGAGTTTCCGTCAAGCCATTCGCCAATTTCTTCGTAGGAAAGTTTGGCTTGATTGCGAACCAATGCGCGATAAACGTCGCTCGTCTGCACGTCGCCGTTTGCCGGCACGATCATTTCGACGACGACGGCGAAACGGTCTGCGTCTGGCAGCAGCGAAGTTAAATCGGTCGAGAGTTGTTCGGGCAGCATCGGGAAAACCTGAGTTGCCGCGTAAACGGAAATCGTATTTTTATGAGCAAAGCGGTCAATCGGCGAATCTTTCGGCACCAGCTCGTCAACGTCGGCGATTCCGACGAGCAGTTTAATATCGCCGTTCGGAAGATTTTCCGCGTATTCAATTTGATCGAGATCGCGCGAAGAAGCGTTGTCAATCGAAGACCACAAAAGGGAACGCAAGTCTCGAATCGAAGAGTTTGCTGATGAATGCGCCTGCCGCGCCGCCAGCGATTCGACTTCGATTGCCGATAAAGGCGCGTCCGGCGCAAAATTGTTTTCGAGCAGAATCCGACGGGCGATTGTCGACAACTCTGCTGTTGTCATTTCATTTGGTTTCATTCGGAAAAAGCGTGAACGAGTAAAATATATTGTCCGGTCAAGCGGCAATCCGCGCATTGAATACTGAAAATTATAATAACTGATTTCAAGCGATATAATTTTTCGTTTTTCAATTGTTCTGTAATAAATACCCAAACCAATTTTGTTTGACTATCAAAAAAGGAATTATGAATTAAACGCCAACGCCGCTTCGACGGCGCGGCGCGGATCGAGAACGCCCCAGCCTTGCCGATCAACTTCGTAGTGCGGCAGGCGTTCGGCGGAGTTGATTAAAATGCGTTTGATTTGCTGAGGTGTCAGATTCGGATTGGCTTCGAGCATCTGCGCGACAACCGATGAGACAATCGGCGCGGCGAACGATGTGCCGTCAACGTATTTATAATGCGGCGTAATAACGTTTTCATCGCGCAGTTTCAACTGGATAATCTGCCGGATGCTGTGCGCCGGACGGTCGAGCGCGGCATCGAGTTCCGGTTCGAGATTCGGGTGCGCTTCGATGATCGAATACAAATTCGCGTCGTCGGCTTTGTCCAGTTCCGCCAAAAGCGCGGCTTGCTGTGCCGTCGGCGTATCGGGCAGAATCGGCGCGGGAACCCAGATCGAAGGCGCGATAATCTCCGGTTTCTGCAAACCGTCCATCGTCGGACCGTAACTCGACCGATACATTCCGCGTTTGGCGCGATTAATCGAGTTGTTATCATCCAAACCGCCGACCGAAATCGCCGACGGCGACGACGCAGGCGGAAACACCGGATGATTCATCAGATGTCCGGCGTTGCCGACCGCGCAAACAATCGTCAAACCGAGCGAAACGCAATCTTCGACCGTCTGCGACAAAGAATCGTGCAGATAAGAATGCTCGAAATCGCCGCCCGCCGAAATGTTCACGATTTTGATATTGAACTGCTCGCGGTGCGCCAAAATCCATTCCAAACCGTCCTGAATATTTTGCTCGGTAATACGTCCCGTGCGGGCGAGTTTTACCAAAACGACGTTTGCTTCGGGCGCGATGCCGCGATAAAAACCGTTTGATAATTCGCCGTTGCCCGCCGCGACCACGCTCGTCATCATTCCGTGCCAACTGGCAACGTCGGGCTGAAACAGCGACGCGACTTCGCCGTCAATCGCGTTCATATTCTGATAAGCCAAAATCCGATTTGCCGGTTCGGTTAAATCCTTGTGCGGGTAAAATCCCGAATCGAGAAACGCAATCGTCACACCTTTACCGGTAAATCGCTCGTCCGAATCAAGGCGCAAAGGCGTTGAAAGCACAAACGAACCGTCCTTATTCATCGCCGCGTCATTGAAAATCTGTTCCTTCGCGCGCTCAAAAAGGCGAACGCAGCGAGCGCAGACGGCTTGAAACGTGTTTGTATCGGGCGCGTTGGCGCGAATCAGATTCTGCAAATCGTCGGGTAGAACCAGCATCGGCACAAATTCGTGCGGCACTTCGCGCGAACAAACGGGGCAAACCTTTTCGCCCGCTGCTAAATCCGCACGGGTCGGCAGATGTTCAAAAGAGAAATTTTCGGTCGGTGTCATAATTGATTGTTAAATCGCAGTTAAGTTTTTCACAAAGAAAAGTTAAAATCAATTTCGAGTCGGCGCATAAAATTATGGAAAGAAAAAAAGTCGGTTTGGCATTATCGGGCGGCGCGGCGCGTGGTTTCGCGCATTTGGGCGTAATCAAAGTGTTGGTTGAAAACAACATCCCGATTGATTTTATCGCCGGAACTTCCGCCGGTTCGATTGTCGGCGCGGCTTTCGCGTGTGGTTTGAGCGTCGCGGAAATAACCGAAATCGGCAGAAAGGTCACCTGGTTTCGCACGACCGGATTTTCATATTCGCCGAAAGGTTTACTGTCAAACGCTCCGATGGGCGCGTTTATCAAGGAACATTACCCGTGCAGAAATATCGAAGATTTACCGATTCCGTTCGCGGCAATCACCTGTGATTTGGAAACCGGCAGGGAAGTCGTTTTACGCGACACGGGCGATTTGGCGATGGCGATTCGGGCGAGCTGCGCGATTCCGGGCGTATTCGTTCCCGTTGAAATTGACGGAAAAAGACTGATTGACGGCGGCGTAGTTTCCAACGTGCCGACCAAAGCCGTCAAAAAACTCGGTGCGGAATTCGTCATCGCCGTTGACGTGCTGGCTTCGGGCGCGACCTATTGGGGTTCGCCTTCCACTTTGCTCGGCATTTTTTTCCAGTCGGCGATGATGCTTCTTCGCGCCGCTTCCAAAGCGCATCATTACCGCGCCGATGTCGTTATCATTCCCGACATCGCGCATCTTAGACCCGACGAAATCGGCAAAATAGACGAATTTATCCGCGCCGGAGAACAAGCCGCGCTCGAAAAAATTGACGAAATCAAACGGCTGATTTCGGCTTCAAACGATGCTTGAAAGTTCAGCAAATCCTGCATTCTGCGCTTTTCAGTTTACTCGTAAAACAAAAGCGATTTTCCGGTGAAAATTTAGAATGCAGAATGAAAAATATAGAATTTAGGTTGAATTCCTTCTCAGCAGAAACCGCACTTAATCAAATTCTCGGAAAACTTTCGGTATTTATCATCTTGACAGCCTTCAAGCAAGACAATTATACTTTGCTAATTGAAAACGATTTTCAATTTCAAGTTTAAAAAATAAAATAGCCTTCAACATTCGTGGTGCTGAAGGCTTGATGCAAACCAAACGCTGGACTAAAGAATTTATTTCGCGGATGGCGTGCGAGGTTTATCCTAGCACGCTTTTACTTCTAATTCCAAAAAAATGTCGGCTAATGACGGCTGTTAATCAGTCGCGGAGTAAGCCGGATAATTTTGATTTTGAGAAGCCTGCAAACAAATCGCCGCCGATTCGCCAAATAAATTCGACAACTAAATTTATCAGACGAAATTTGAATTTGTTCAGATTTCAAGCGGAGAAGCGATGAGCCGATTATTTAAAAGAATAAGCAAAGAAAAAGTGTAAAACTGCGAAAATCCCGTCAGTGGATTATTTCGATAACCGCCGCCGGCATTATTTTCGGATTCACCGTCGGCAGTAGCCGCGCGATGAATCTTAGCTACGTTAAAAATAACGAGCTGAAAAATGCTGCGAATTTCACGGTCAATGAAAACGGCGCGGCGAAACAATTTGTCATTCCGCCCGGAACTCTGGATGAAGTTTTAGCGGCTTTTGAACGCGCGACCGGCTGGCGAATTACGGTTCCCGCAGACGTTCAGGACATCGCTTCACAGGGCGTTTCTGGAAATTACACCGAAGAACAGGCTCTCAAACAAATTCTGCAAAACACCGGCGTTGTTTATACGATTATCGCGCCGAAGGAAGTCGCGCTGAAACTGCAAGGTCCGGCGGAAACGGTCGAAGTCGTTGACGAAAATTCCACTCTGTCTTCGCCGAAATACACCGAACCGCTGCGCGATATTCCGCAGACGATTACGGTTATTGACAGCAAAACAATTGAAGAACAAGGCGCGACGACTCTGCGCGATGTTTTGCGAAATGTTCCAGGTTTGACCGTCGCGGCGGGCGAAGGCGGGAATGTCGGCGGCGATAATATCACGGTTCGCGGATTCAGCGCGCGTAACGATATTTACGTTGACGGCGCGCGCGATTTGAGTCCGCAAAGCCGCGACCCGTTTAATCTCGAACAGGTCGAAGTCGTCAAAGGTCCGTCGTCAGCGACGAGCGGGCGCGGTTCGACCGGCGGCACGATTAATCTGATTAACAAAACTCCCGGCTTCAAACCGGCGTATAATTTCGATGTCGCTCTCGGGTCGGATAAAACCAAGCGCGTCACAGGCGACATAAATTTGCCGCTCGAACGTCTGGCTTTTTTCGACGACCGCGCGGCTTTTCGGCTGAATTTACTGGCGCACGATTCTAATGTCGCCGGACGCGATATTATCGAAAACAATCGCTGGGGCGTTGCGCCGACCTTAACTTTCGGCATCGGTTCAAACTCGACTTTGACTTTGGGATATTTCCATCTCGCGCAGGATAACATTACCGATTACGGCATTCCGTGGGTTCCGAATACGAACAACGCGCTCGTTGCTTTTCGAGATCGTCCCGCGCCAATTTCGCGCGATACTTTTTACGGTTTCAAAGAACGCGACGACGAAGTTTTAAAATCCAATTTGGCGACCGTTACTTTAAATCACGTTTTCAACGACAAAATGAGTCTGCGAAATCAGTTTCGCTACGGACGTTCGACGCGCGATTCAATCGCTACGCCGCCGCGTTTCGGCAGCGTCAATTCAAGTATTATTACCCGCGAAATGCGGGCGTGGCAGACGATAGACGAGGCTTATGATAATCAAACGGATTTGACGGTGCGGTTTAAAGCCTTCCGCATCGAACACGCGCTCGTCACCGGAATCGAATTCGTTCGTGAAAAAAATCTGCGTTACACACGCGCCGCACTAAATGCTTCGACAACTTTATTAAATCCAAATCCGTTTGACGTTTACACGGGAACTATTTATCGAAATTCGCTGCCGGGTGATATTCTCGCCAATACGCAATCCGTTTATCTTCTTGACACGCTCAAACTGCATCCGAAATTTGAGGTGAACGGCAGTTTTCGATACGACCGCTATAACGGTGAAGGTTTTCTGCCGCCGACATTAATTGTTTCGACTGCCGGAATTCCGACTTTCGGAACGACGCGTACTGCGGTTTCCAAACTCGATAACTTGTTTAATTATCGTGTCGCCGCTGTTTATAAACCCGTTGAAATCGGCAGTATTTACGCGTCATACGGCACGGCGGTTAATCCGTCGCTGTCGGGTTTGGGTTATGAAAACGCGACGGTAACATCGCTCGACCCGGAAAAAACCAACACACTCGAAGTCGGAACGAAATGGGATTTATTAAACAATCGCCTTTTGCTTTCGGGCGCGGTTTTCCGCGTGGAAAAAACAAACGCTCGCACGCCGCAACTTGACGGCACATTGCAGATGCTCGACGGCAGACAGCGCGTGAATGGCATCGAACTCGGCGTGACGGGCAACATCACAAAAGATTGGAGCATTTTAACCGGCTACACGCTGCTCGACAGCAAAATCGTCGAATCGAACACGCTGCCGACGCTCGTTTATGGCATTCCGATTTCCGAAGTCGGCAAGCGTTTCATCAATACGCCGCGTAATTCATTTAATCTATGGACAACTTATCAAACACCGTTTCGCCTCAATTTCGGCGGCGGCGCACGATATGTTGACCGGCGATATGCCAACACAATTAACACGCGTTTCGTCGAAGATTACTGGCTGATCGAAGCGACCGCTTCGTATCAATTGACGAAAAACATTGACATCCGCGTCAACGGTTACAACTTGACCAATAAATTCTATTTCGACCGAATCACCGGCGGGCAAATCGTTCCCGGACCCGGACGTTCAGTTTTGGTCAGTCACCGGATTTAGATTTTGAGAAAGTTAATCTTTTATGTTATCTGTCAAATTCCCGACGTTTTGACTGCCGAACAAGCAGCTGAGTGTCGGCAGAAAATCGAAAAGGCTGAATGGATTGACGGGCGCGTAACTGCCGGACATCAATCGGCACGGGCGAAAGACAATCTGCAACTGCCGGAAACTCACCCGCTCGCCAGAGAAATGGGCGAATTGATTTTGACTTCGCTCGAAAGAAATTTGCTTTTCGTTTCCGCCGCGCTGCCGTTTAAGGTTTTCCCGCCGCTTTTTAACCGCTACGAAGGCGGACATTCGTTTGGCAATCACGTTGACAACGCGATTCGGCAAGTGACTGGAACGGCGCATAGAATTCGCACGGATTTGTCGGCGACGCTTTTTTTGACGAATCCGGAAGATTACGAAGGCGGCGAACTCGTCGTCGAAGACACCTTCGGCATTCACAGCGTCAAACTGCCCGCCGGACATCTGATTTTGTATCCGGCGACGAGTCTGCATAATGTTCGCGCCGTCACGCGCGGCGCGAGGATTTCATCGTTTTTCTGGATTCAAAGTATGATCCGCGACGACGGGCAGCGGACGATTCTTTTCGATATGGATATGGCGATTCAGCGCATCAGCGAAGACGCGCCCGAACATCCGTCGGTTATTCAATTAACCGGCGTGTACCACAATTTACTGCGCCGCTGGGCGGAAGTATAAACGCAATTGAAGATTTCGATTTCAGATTTTAAGATGCAAATTGGTAATCTAAGTTCGCATTTTAACTTCGGAGACATTGACTGTTAAATGAAAACATTTCGCAAAGTGTTTATTTTGGCTGCATTTAATTTCGGGCGTTCTCGCCGGAATTTTCATTTTCGTAATGTGCGTGACAGGCGCGTTGTTGTCGTTTGAATCGGACATTCTGACAATTTGCCGAGCGCGAAATGCGCGTCGTCGAAGTTCCATCAAATAACGCCATTCGGCTGCCCGTTTCGGAAATTGTCGCCAAAGTTCGCGCGGAAAAACCGAACGCCAAATTATCAAATATCACTTTGCAAAACGACAAAACAGCGGCGGCAACAGTCGCGGTCGGGCGCGGCGAACAAATTTTCGTTAATCCATATACGGGCGCAATTTCGGGCGAAGGCGCGAAAAATTGGCGCGGATTTTTTCGCGTTGTCGAAGACGCGCATCGCTGGCTCGCGCTTTCGGGCAGCGGTCGCGCCGTCGGCAAATCTTTGAACGACGCGGCAAATTTGCTGTTTTTGTTTCTGGCGATTTCCGGCGTTTATATCTGGTTTCCGACCCGTTTCACGCGCAAACATTTTAAAGCCGCGCTCACGCTGCGCTGGAAGGTAACAGGCAAAGCCAGAGATTTCAACTGGCACACGGTTATCGGTTTCTGGTCATCGCTCGTGCTGATTATTGTAACGTTGACGGGCGTGGTGATCTCCTATCAATGGGCGGGAAATCTGGTTTACACTTTGACCGGAAATGCCGCGCCGCAGCAGCAAAATCCGCCGAACGCCGCGCCGAATGCCGAAGCCGAATCGCCTTTTGTTTTACCGGAAACGATCAACGACATCTGGACGAAAGCCGAAAATTACACGGCGCAAAAATCCGTCAGTCTGCGCCTTCCGATTACGAAAGATGCCGCCGTTTTTACGATTGACGAAGGAATTTACTGGAACGTTTTCGGGCGTTCGACGCTGACGATTGACACGAAAACCGCCGAAATCGCTAAATGGGAAAAATACGGCGAGCAGAATTCCGGCAGACAAATTCGTTCGTGGATGCGTTTTATGCACACGGGCGAATCGGGCGGTTTCGTCGGAAAACTCGTCGGTTTTCTCGCCTGCGTCGGCGGCGCGATTTTGGTTTGGACGGGAATCGCGCTTACGCTCAAAAGATTTGCCAACTGGCGCGGCAGAAAAAATGTAAACGCCGAAGAAATTTCTGCTTAATAAATGAAGATTCAAGATTTCGCCCACGAAACACACGAATCGGACGAAAATAAAAAAAGTTTTTTAATCTGTTTCAATTTTCCCGAGTTTAGTGTGTTTCGTGGGCGAATAAAAATTAAAAATCAGCTTGACAAATTTTAACTGTATCTAATACAGTAACAGTTATGGCAACGAACACACAATTCTCAATCGCGGTTCATTTGATGCTTGCGCTCGGCTTTAGTTGCGAGAGACAGGCAACGACATCAACACAATTAGCGATGAGCATTAATACTTCTCCGAGTTTTGTAAGAAGAATTCTGGCGAAATTGTCGAAAGCCAATCTCGTCTCGACGACGACGGGAAAATCAGGCGCGTGTCTGCTGGCGAAAAAACCGGAAGACATATCGCTTTTGGAAATTTACAAAGCGGTTGACGCGCCGCAGACTTTTGCGATTCACGATTATCCGGTGCAGGGCAAATGTATGGTGAGCTGTAATATCGAGGCGACGATGCGGAAAGTTTTAGAAAAAGCGCAGAATTCGTTTGAAGGAACTTTGGGCGAAACGAGTCTCGCAGAAGTTATCGCGGACATTAGAAAGTAAATTTTTTTGAATGTAATTGTTACTTTGAAAGTCACAATTAACACCGAATTAACAGAAAAAGGAAATAATATTTATGAGCAGATTAGACGGAAAAACGGCACTAATAACCGGCGGAACAAGTGGAATCGGTTTAGCGACGGCGCAGCGATTCGTTGATGAAGGCGCGTTCGTTTTTATCACGGGACGCAGGCAGGCAGAACTCGACGCGGCGGTCGCGGAACTCGGCGAAAACGCTTTCGGCGTGCAGGGCGACGTTTCAAAACTCGAAGATTTGGATCGTCTTTACGAAACGGTCAGAGAAGAGAAAGGCGAAATTGATATTCTTTTTGCCAACGCGGGCGGCGGCGAATTTGCGCGGCTTGGTGAAATTTCGGAAAACCATTTCGACACGATTTTCGGCAACAACGTTAAAGGTTTGCTGTTCACCGTGCAGAAAGTTCTGCCGCTGATTAAACAAGGCGGCTCGATAGTTTTGAACGCTTCGACCGCCGCTTCTTCGGGAATGGAAAATTTCAGCGTTTATTGCGCGTCAAAAGCTGCCGTGCGTTCGTTTGCGCGAAGCTGGATGATAGATTTGAAAGACAGAAAAATTCGCGTCAACGCTGTCAGTCCGGGACCGATTCAAACTCCGGCGATTGATGGTTTGGCGGAAACGGAAGAACAGGCAAAACAGTTCAAAGACCAGATAGTTTCGCTGATTCCGTTGGGCAGAATCGGACAACCCGAAGAAGTCGCGGCGGCGGTTGCGTTTCTCGCGTCGGACGACAGCAGTTTCGTTAACGGCAGCGAATTATTCACCGACGGCGGAATGAGACAGTATTGATTTTTGGAAAAATAAAATTTAGATAAAGAGGAAAAAACAATGAGTGAACAAAACAAAAAAATTGCATTAATTACAGGCGCAAATCGCGGAATCGGTTTTGAAACCGCGCGGCAGTTGGCGCAAAAAGGTTATCAAAGTTTTGGTCGGCGCACGAAGCGAAGACAGCGGCAAGGAAGCCGAAACGAAATTGAAAGACGAAGGTTTTGACGCGGAATTTATTCTGCTTGACGTTGATAATGCGGAAACGCACGCATCGGCGGCGAAATACGATTGATGAAAAATACGGAAAACTCGATATTTTAATCAACAACGCGGGAATCAGTCTCGAATTCGACGGCAGCGGAAATATTACGCCGGCAAGCGAAACTTCGCAGGAAATTTTCCGCAAAACCTTCGACACGAATTTTTTCAACACGATTGCCGTGACACAGGCATTTGTTCCGTTAATCAAAAAATCCGACGCGGGACGCATCGTATTTTTGTCGAGCGGCTTGGGTTCTTTGGGTTTGCACAGCGATCCGAATTCGCCGATCTACAATTACAAAGTTCCGGCTTACGATATTTCAAAAACGGCTTTGAACGGTTACGCCGTCCATCTTGCCTACGAATTAAAAGATACAAATATCAAAGTCAACGCCGCACATCCGGGTTCGGTCGTCACTGATATGAATCCGAACGGCGATATTACGGTCGAAGAAGGCGCGAAAACTTCGGTTGATCTCGCAACACTTCCGGCAGACGGATACACGGGCAAATTCATTCATCTCGGCAACGAATTGCCTTGGTAATTTTTAAGATTATTGCCCGCGGAAAGTGCTGAATACACGGAAATAAAATCAGAAAACATTCTGCGTCTTTCCGCATATTTCGCGGGCAAACAAAAACAGGAGAAACAAAAATGCAGACACAACAGGAAAAAAACACGACGGACATTTCAGTGAAAATGGCGATTGACGCTTGGAAATCGGTGAACGAAAGAGTTGATAAATTTCTCGCCGAAATTTCCGACGATGAATTGAAAAATGAAATCGCGCCGGGAAAAAACAGCGGAGTTTATCTCTTCGGACATCTCGCGGCGGTCAGCGATAATTTGTTTCAAATTCTCGGTTTAGGCGACAAACTTTATCCGCAATTGGAAGAAATTTTTTTAAAAAATCCCGACAAATCCGACTTTGAAACCTCTTCGATTGAAGAACTAAAGAAATATTGGACGGAAATAAACGCCGAACTTTCCCAAAAATTCGCCGAACTTTCGCCCGACGATTGGTTCAAAAAACACACGTCAGTTTCCGACGAAGATTTTGCCAAAGAGCCGCATCGAAATCGTTTGAATGTGTTGCTCAGCCGGACGATTCATCAAAGTTATCATCTCGGACAAATTTCATCTGCTGGCGAAAAAATAAATGTCCGATTCAATCAAAATTAAAATGAAATAAAAAGGAGAGAAAACGAAATGAATTGCTGTGCAGAAAAGATTAATCTTGAAAACTACAAAAATTATGACAAGCCGGTTTTTGCCGGAAATTTCCGCTTTCTGCTCGGATTAGTATTGGCATTTCTCGGATTCTACATCGGCATATTAACCGATATTCAGGGACACGGTTTAGCTTTGCTGATGTTAATCGGCTCGCCGTTTATGATATTTAAAGACGGCAAAAAAAGTTAGAAAATCATTTTTTGACTGAATTATACGATAAAAGTCGTCGCTTCCAATGCGAAAGCGACGACTTTTTCGCAAATTCTACTTTGGTAAATCCGTTTCGCGCAGATAAAGTTTCTGCTCCGTTCCGTAATCATTAGAATGCTCGTCGTCCGCGTTATCTTTTTGAACGTAAAGCCGAGATAAATCGTTTGCTTGCCGCGAAATCCGTTGAGCGCGACGCTGAAATAAACGGTCGTTTTTGGCGGCAAAATTGTTTTTGAATACGATATCGAAACCATTAACATTCGTTTCGCCGTTTTTCAGTTCCATCACATACCTTAAGGAAATCTCCGCGCCGTCGCACAAACCTTTGCATTTCGGATTGAAAATCATACTATTCGTATCAATCGAAACGGGCAAATCCGCATCGTTCGTCAGCGCAAACCACGCGACTTTCGCTTTTTCCTTCGGCAGTTTCAATTTGCTTTTATTCGCCGCGCCCGATTCAGCGATTTTCTGATCCCAAAAACTTTCCGCGTCGCCGTAATGCGAAAATTTGCGCGGTGATTTTTTTGGCAATCGTTGGTACTTCAGTTTCCGCCTGTTTATCTCTCTCGGCTTTTCTGGCTTCGACTTCGGCGCGTCCTTTTTTGCCTCTTTCTTCCAACTGAATTTCCAAATCGCTCGGCTTGTAAGATGGAATCATTTGCCACAGTTTTTCGCCCGTTTCGACATCGAACAAAAACAAATTTTGATTATCGCCGCCGACGGCAAAAGTTTTTCCGTTCGGACTAAAAGCAATTGAGGCATTGCCTGAATAGCCAATATCGAATTCGCGGACAGATTTTTCTTCTTCCAAATTCCACAAAACAATGTCGCCTGATGAGTTGCTCGTAATGAAGCTTTTCCCACTCGGATTCAATGAAATCGCTTCAAATTTGCTTTTGAATTCTTCGTAAAAAGTTCTCAGGTTTTTTCCGGTTTTCGTATCAATTAGGTTCAATTTTTGTTCGCCCCACTTGCCAATTGGAACAATCGCATTTTCTTCGCCGGACATAATCAAGAGCGGAGCGGCTTCGCCGACATTGAGTTTTCTTAGTTCTTTTCCCGAAATTGTCTCCCAAATCCTCATAGTTCCGTCGGCATGTGTCGTAATAATTTTCGCACCGTTTTCGGTAAAGGCGGCACTTGAAATCGGGACGCTTGAATAACCGATTGTCATATTGCCGCCTTTCGATTCGTAGCCTTCTTTAGTTTTAATAGCTCTCAATAAACTCCAATCACTTACATTAAAAATTGCGAGCGAACCATTGACGATAATCAAAAAATATTTATCGTTTCGGCTGAATTCAATTTTTTCCGGCGTGTTTATACCGTTGTCGGATTTCAATTCTTTGATAATTTTTTCATTTTGCCAATCCCAAACTTTCAAAATTCCGTCGTCATCAGCCGAAACCAAAAGTTTCCCGTCAGGACTGAACGCCAATTTTTTGATTGGTTTGGTATGACTGGTAAGTTTCTTCAACAATTTTTTTTGTGTTGGGCTAAACAAATAAATTATTCCGTCGCTTCCGCCAACGGCTAAAATTTCCCCGTCAGGACTGTAATCAATTCCGCCAATCACGCCGGGATGTCCATTTAAATATCGGACTTTCCCCGTTGTCGTTTCCGTTATTTTAATCGGATTTCCGCCATAGCCTCTGCCTTCGGCAAACAAACTTCCATCGTTCGTTAAATCTATCGTCGAACCTGTACGCGATGTTTCGTCAAATTCGCGTTTCTCGTTTGTCGCCAAATTATACATCGTAAAACCGTTGTCGCTTTTGATAAATAACTTTTTGCCGTTCTCGCTCAATCTTGAATAAATTCTGTAACCGTCCGCTTCGATTTTTTTTATAATCTTGCCTGTTTCAGTATTCTTGACAGTAAGTTCTTTTTCGCCTGTTCGCTGCGCCGAAACTTGTAAATCCGGTGAAAAAGAAGTTTCCCATTCATAAGTGCGTTTGGTACGGCACAGCGAAACAGTTTTGCCATTTAATTGTTTGCCGGAGTCCAAATTCCATTTAGAAACATTTCCGTCTAAATTTCCCGTTTTCAAAATGTTTCCGCCGTCTTCAAAAGACATTGAAATTACCGTGCAGGGATTTCCGTCGAGCGTTTTAACAGTCTGACCATCTGGCACACGCAAAATTTTGATTCCGTCCGCACTTTTTTTCGGCGAGCCGGCGACAATTATATTTCTTCCGTCAGGGCTGAATTCAAGCGTCGTGATGCTGTCGGAAAAAGCGTCGGCGCGCCACAAAAAATCACCCGATTCGGCATTCCAAAGTTGAATCGTTCCATTTCCGCTGCCGGAAGCAATAAATTTTTGATCGGGACTAAACGCGAAACTTGTCAGAGTATAATATTCATTTGCTTTTTGAATAAAGTCTGTTTCGCGCCGCCATAAAACGCGCCCGTCTGCGATATTCCATAGATATATCCGACCGTCTGCGGCTGAATATGAAACTAGAAGATTTTTAGCCGCGTTAAATTTTAATTCCGTAACATCATTGTTATAACCCGTTTGGAAGAAATTTTCCTGCGCGTTCAAAATGTCCGACAGAAATAAAACGGCGAAAAGGAGAAAGAGAATTTTCTTCATAAGATTTTATCGAATTGATTTGTTAAATTGCTTGACGCTCGATTAGATGCCTAAAATATAAAAAAGTTCCTTTGGGACATCAAATATAAACTCGTTATGGATAATTCTATCAATCGGCAATCAAAAATTTATCAGGGCGACTGCTGTGAGAAATTGAACGATTTCGATGAAAATATTTTTCAGGCAATCGTCGCCGATCCGCCGTATTTTCAAGTTTTGCTCGGTGAAGATTGGGATAATCAATGGCAGACGGAAGAAGATTATTTGAATTGGACGGAAGATTGGATTAGGAAATCGGCGCGTGTTTTGAAGGACGAAGGGCTTTTTTTTATCTTTGGACAACTCGGAAAACGCGAACATTTGTGGCTGCACGTTTGCTCGCTGGCGACGCGGATTTTGCAGTTTCACGATATGCTGATCTGGGATCGCGCCGTCGGCTATAATGAACGCTCCGACAGTTTTACGTCGTGTTATGAAATGGTTCTCGTGCTTCGCAAATCGAAAGACGCGAAGCCTTATTTTAATAAAAATGCGGTCAGAATTTCTTACGATGACGAGACGATCAAGCAATATTTGAAGGACAAACGCTATAAGGATTTGGACGCGCGAAAGATGCATCTTGAGAAGGGGAAATATGCGACGAATATTTTGCGCGTGCCGAGTTTGAAAGGTAATTCAAAGGAAAAAGTCGGGCATCCTTCGCAAAAGCCGATCAAATTGATTGAAATGCTCGTTCAATCAGCGACGCGCGAAACGGATTTGGTTCTTGACCCGTTTCTCGGTTCGGGAACGACGGCTTTAGTTTGCCAAAATCTTAACCGCCACTTTGTCGGAATCGAAATCGAACCGAAATATATCGAAATCGCCGAAAGTCGTCTGCATAAAACACAATCTGATTTATTCAGTTAAGTCTCAAATTCGGCATTTCAAAAATAATGAATCAAAACTTCGGAAATAAAATATGATGTCGCCGTGATCGGCGGCGGGCACAACTGTTTGACGTGCGCTCGTTTGTCTGGCGAGATGAGATTTATAGTCTTTTGTGATTTGAGCAGAGACAAATTTGACGGATGATTTCAATGAATTCTCGTTTATTTTTGCAATAAAATTTAGGTTATACTGAACAAGCATAAAATTATTAAGGAAGGTAAAAAATGTCATATTTAACCGTCGGAAAAGAAAACTCCGGCAATATCGAACTTTTTTATGAAGATTTGGGAAACGGACAACCGGTTGTTTTAATTCACGGATTTCCACTGAACGGACATTCCTGGGAAAAACAAACTGCCGTGCTGATTGATGCCGGTTATCGTGTCATCACCTATGACCGGCGCGGTTTTGGTACTTCGAGCCAACCGTCGGGCGGCTATGATTACGATACTTTTGCCGAAGATTTGCACAAATTAATGACCGAACTCGATTTACAGGACGCAGTGTTGATCGGTTTTTCGATGGGAACGGGCGAAGTTACGCGCTATCTCGGAACTTACGGTTCGGAGCGCGTCAGTAAAGCTATCCTGATCGGAGTTATTCCGCCGTTTCTTCTGAAAACCGATGACAATCCCGAAGGCGTTCCGCAGTCGGTTTTCGACGGCATTATGCAAGCCATCAAAGACGACCGACCTGCATATCTGTCGGCGTTTTTGAAAGATTTTTACAATGTGGACAAACTCGGCGGAACTCGCATTACTGATGAAGCCGTGCAAATGAGTTGGAATGTCGCCGTCGGTGCTTCGGCAATTGCGACGCTCGCCTGTGTCCCGACGTGGCTGACCGATTTCCGCGACGATCTGCCGAAAATTGACGTGCCGACACTGATTATTCACGGCGATGCCGACCGTATTCTGCCGTTTGAAGCGACTGCTGAAAGACTTACGAAATTAATCAAAGAAAACAAACTCGTCGTCATCGAAGACGGACCGCACGCCGTTATCTGGACACATGCTGACAAAGTTAATCCCGAAATTTTGAAGTTTTTGAAAGACGAAAAATAGAATCAGTTGAAACTAAAACTAAACAAGACAGGCAAGCGAAGATATTTCATTTGCTGTCTTGTTTTTTTTGTTTCGGCTTTACGATACTAATTATTGATATGAATAAAAAATACGATGTCGCTGTCATCGGCGGCGGACATAACGGTTTGACGTGCGCCTGTTATCTGGCGAAAAGCGGGTTGAAAGTCGTCGTTTTAGAACGTCGCCACATCGTCGGCGGCGCGGTTTGTACGCAGGATGATTTGATCGAGGGTTATAAAATTGATGTCGGCTCAAGCGCGCATATTATGATTCATCTCACGCCGGTTATTAAAGATTTGGAGCTTGAGAAATTCGGCTTGGAATATATTGACTGCGACCCGTTTGCGTTTGCGCCGCTGCCGAACGGTGAAGGCGCAATTTATTTTTGGAAGGATGTTGATAAAACGTGCGAATCAATTGCGAAAATTTCGCCCGAAGATGCGGACAGATATAAAAAATTCGTTACCGAATGGGAAAAATTAAACGAAGGCGTTTTCAAGGCATTTTTGAAACCGCCGACGATGATGAATCTCGGCAGACATATGATTTTCGGCACAAAGTCGAAAAATCCCGCCGATATGGTTCGCAAATTAATGACTTCGTATGGCGCGTTGGTCAAACAAACATTCAAACACGAAGGTTTACGCGCGGCGATGGCGTGGCTCGCGGCGCAATCCGGTCCGCCGCCGACGGCGATGGCTTCGGGCGACTTTTTAGGCTGGCATTCGATGATTCACAGAAGCGGCGTGAAGCGTCCGCGCGGCGGAAGCGGCGAATTAACCCAAGCGATGGCGCGATGTCTCGAACATCACGGCGGCGAGATTTTATTAAACGCCGAAGTCGCCAAAATCGAAGTCGCAAATGGCGAAACGGGCGCGATAATTTTAGAAAATGGCGAACAAATTAACGCAACGCGCATCGTTTCAAACGCACACGTTCACACAACATTTCTGAAACTGATTGGCAAAGAAAATCTGCCGGAAGGTTTAGCCGAACGAATCGAAAATGTCAGAATCGGCAACGGTTTCGGGATGATTGTTCGCTGCGCCGTTTCGGAACTTCCCGATTACACTTCCGCGCCAAACGGCGGAAATGCGGCGGATTGTCATCACGGTTTGCAGCTGATTTGTCCGACGATGGATTATCTCGACCGCGCTTATGCCGATTATTTGAACGGCATTCCGTCAAAAAATCCCGGCGCACTGGCGATGACCTTTTCTTCGCTAGACCCGACGCTCGCGCCCGAAGGCAAACACACTTTGTTCATTTGGGGGCAATATTATCCATACGAGTTATCAAGCGGCGAACGCTGGCAGGACATCGAAATGCGCGAAGCCGACAAGTTGATTGATGTCGTAAATTCCTACGCGCCAAACGTCAAAAATTCGATCATCGAAAAATTCGTCCAATCGCCGCTCGATTTGGAACAGCGTCTCGGATTGCTCAGAGGCAACGT
Source organism: Pyrinomonadaceae bacterium (assembly GCA_963761145.1). Lineage (GTDB taxonomy): Bacteria > Acidobacteriota > Blastocatellia > Pyrinomonadales > Pyrinomonadaceae. Next base: position 186,887 of record CAVXFU010000007.1, on the reverse strand, counting down.
AATGCACGTCGAAATGGACTTCGACCAAATGTTTATGTTTCGCCCGCTGCCCGAAATGTCCGCCTACAAAACACCGATCAAAAACCTCTACTTAACCGGTGCATCAACCCATCCCGGCGGCGGAGTCTTCGCCGCTTCGGGACACAACACGGCGCAGGTCGTTTTGAAAGATGTCCAAGGCGGTTGGTTTTAGAGATTTATCAGATGTTTAGCCTACTTAATGTACCCTACTCGGCTATCCGCTATAAAGTTTTCTGCAAAGCGGGTAAATTGAGTTGACGAGCGGGTAAATGTAGGGTATAAATAAAAATGAAAAGGACGGGTAGATTCAGTCGCCAAACATCTTCTACTCGCCCTGATACAATGAGAGCAATTTTTAGAGGAGCTTTTAAGGCTCTTCCCGCTCTCACTGTTTTTATATCATATTTTGATGGGATAAGAAAGAGGAAAAATTATGGATAGAAAGAGCTACGCAAATGTTTTGAGTGATTTAGAGGCAGAAATCGGGATAAAACGCGTCAAGGTTGAAAAACTGAACCAAGAAATTTTGCAAGATGAAAACGTAATTTCAGTTTTACGAACAAAATTATCAAAAGAAGAAATATTAGTTGCACCGCCAATCAATAATATTGGATCAGTTGAGCAAACAAATAACAGTTTCACATTATTAGCAGGAAACAAATATACAGAAAAGAATCAAAGTAAAATTTCACTTAATGATGCCTGCGAAAAAATTCTACAAAGTGAAGGAAAACCACTTTATATTGCGGATCTAATTGAAAAACTGAAAGGGTATGGGCGGTTCACGGATAGAAAACAATTAAGCGGGACAATACGTAAGGATAATAAAAAAAATAAGAAAAGCAGATTCGTTAATTTAGGCGGCAACAATTGGGATTTACTTCAACGCCATCCTGAAAGGGCAGACAATCAATAGAATTTTGAAACCATTGAGTGTAAAAAGAAACGCTTGCTAGAAATAGCAAGCGTCGGGTCGGAGATGCGATCTCCGAGGTTGTTAATACTTAGCTATTCTAGCAAAACCCTTTCATATGTCAAGCAATATGAACAAAGAAACTCGAAGAATTATATTTTATGTAGACGGCTTTAACGTTTATTTTGGGCTTAGATCCAATAATTGGAAGTCTTATTATTGGCTTGACTATCCGAAACTTGCCAAAAATCTATCAAGAAAACTTGAAAATTCAGAGGTTATTAAAACCAAGTATTTTACTTCAAGAATAACTGCGCCGAATGATAAGCGAATTAGACAAAAAGATTATCTTGAAGTGCTTGAAATGCGCGGCAATATAGATATTTATTACGGAAATTACAAAGAAAATAAATATGACTGTACGGGATGCCGTCGCCCAAATTATATTCACAATGAAAAACAAACGGATGTTAACATAGCTGTCCAAATGCTTGTTGATGCATATCAAGATAATTTTGATATTGCGGTTCTGCTTGGCGGCGACAGCGATTTAGTTCCTCCGATTTACGCTATCAAATCTCTGTTCCCCGAAAAACAGGTCATCGCTTGTTTTCCACCTAACCGTTTCTCTAAAGAAATAAGAGCAATAACTAATGGGCAATTGCATATCCACGAACCAGACCTAAAAAACAGTCAGTTACCGGATCAAGTAGCTAGAGGCGACGGTTTTATTTATAAACGCCCTACAAGATGGAAATAAAATGGTTTACAGCCTATTAATTCATCTACATTTTTGTTACTCGAAATTCTAAAACCGGGCAATTTTGATGTAATTTTTCGTGTTGATTCGTGGTTTATTTTATTGGTTTCTGCTTATCCCGCTGAGGTTAGTTTAATAATCACTCTGAGCGCGTGAAAATAGGTTTGAGCGGATAAAGTTGACTTCGATTTTTATCAAAGCTTGCTCGCAATGGTTTGAATGCTAAAGCCGAGCATTGTTAAAACAACCAGCCAACCGGCTATTTGCAGCCAAATTGGGTGTTTGTATTCGCCGACAATTTTCGTTTTACGCGAAGCGAGCAAAATCAACGCCAGACCGATTGGCAGAATAAACCCGTTAAATGTTCCCGCCACAACCAAAACCGTAATCGGCTGACCGACGAATAAAAACACGATGGTCGAAAATGCGATAAACAAAATCGTGACGTATTTATTCCAACTGTTTAATTTCGGGTGAAAGGTTTTGAGAAACGAAACCGACGTGTAAGCCGCGCCGACGATTGATGTCATTGCCGCTGCCCACATCACCACGCCGAAAATTTTATAACCGACGCTGCCCGCCGCGTTTTGAAAAACCGACGCGGGCGGATTTTTGTCGTCAATCGTCATTCCGAGCGCGATGACACCGAACGAAGCGAGAAATAATAAAAATCTGATAATCGCGGTTAATACAATGCCAATCGTCGCGCCGCGATTGACTTCCGGAAGCGATTTAACGCCCGTAATTCCCGCATCAATCAAGCGATGTGCGCCCGCAAAAGTGATGTAGCCGCCGACCGTTCCGCCGACCAAAGTGACAATCGCCAGCGGCGAAATCGTTTCCGGGTAAACGGTGCGAAACGCCGCTTCCGCAATCGGCGGGCTGGATTCGTAAACGATATAAACAATCAAAACGAGCATCACCAAACCGAGAATTTTCACGAAAACATCCATCGCTTTGCCGAATTCTTTGAAAACGAAAAGCGCGATGGCGATAATCGCGCTGATTGCCGCGCCGGTTTTAACGTCAATGCCGAACAGAATCTCCAAACCCAAACCCGCGCCTGCGACGTTGCCGATGTTGAACGCCAGACCGCCGAAAACGATTAAAACCGCCAGCACATAGCCGCTGCCCGCGACGGTTTCGTTCGCCGCGTCCTGCGCCCGCATTCCGCTGACGGTCAGCACGCGCCAAATATTAAGCTGCGCGAAAATGTCGAGAACGACCGAAAGCAAAATAACGAAACCGAAACTCGCCATCAAACTTTTGGTGAAAACCGTCGTCTGCGTCAAAAATCCGGGACCGATTGCCGAAGTTGCCATCAAAAACGCCGCGCCGAGAATGATTGATGAAACGGAAGATTTTTTCATACGCTGTTGCGAAAATTGCAGATCGAACGGGCAAGTCAAAGATAATTCGATTTTACATTCTGCATTTTGCATTCTAAATTTTATTCGTAAAAAACATTTGGTTTTACGAAATAAAATGCAAAATGCAGAATGTAAAATTTAGAATTAGTCGCTGTTTAGTTTCTCAAATTGCCCGAATCGTCACGCTTTTCGCCTCTAAAGTTTCTTTAATCGCTTTTGCAAATCCGAGCGCGTGCCGACCGTCGCCGTGTATGCAGACGGTTTCGGCTTTGATTAAAATTTTCTCGCCGCTCGTCGCCGTTACGGTTTGCTCGAAAATCATCTGCAAAACTTGTTCGATTGCCGTTTTGTCTGACGTAATCAGGGCGTTTGCCTGCGAGCGCGGCGTTAAAAATCCGTTCGCCTGATAAGTTCGGTCGGCAAAAACTTCCGACGCGGTTTTCAGATTGATTCGTTCGGCTTCGGAAATCAAAAAACTGTTTGCCAAACCATAGAAAATTAAATTTTGGTCAATTTGTTTCACTGCTTCGGCAATCGCCGCCGCGCTTTCCACATCAATCGCCGCTTGATTATAAAGTGCGCCGTGCGGTTTGACGTGATGCAGTTTGCCGCCGAACGCTTCGCAAATTCCTTTGACGGCGGCGACTTGATAAAGCACGATGTCGAAAATTTCGTCGGGCGACAACTTCATTTCGCGCCTGCCGAACCCTTGTAAATCGGGAAATGACGGATGCGCTCCGACCGCAACGTTTTTTTTAATCGCCAATTCAATCGTCTTTCTGATAACGGTCGAATCGCCCGCGTGAAAACCGCAGGCGATGTTCGCAGACGAAACGAAATCCATCAATTCAGCGTCGCGTCCGATCGTCCACGCGCCGAAACTTTCGCCCATATCGCAATTTAAATCAACGTTCAAAAACATTCTTAGAATTTACGCCGAATTTTAATAAATTCAAATCATTTTCAAACTGCAACGATAAATTTTCGGCTTCTTCAATTGAAATCAACTCGAAATTAACTTTGTCGCCCGCGCCGATTTGGGCGAGAACGGGTAAATCAACTGACGCAACGTGCGCGATTCGCGGGTAGCCGCCGGAAGTTTGCGCGTCAGCCATTAAAATTATCAGTTGTCCGTCGGGCAAAAGCTGAACGGTTCCGAAACTGACGGCTGACGAAACTAATTCGATTTTATCGAGCGTGTAAAGCAATTTGCCCGTTAATCGAAAACCCATTCGATTGGAATTTCGGCTGATTGTAAAATTGCTCTTCAGAAAATCCGTTTCGCTCAATGCCGTCAATCGCTCAAACTCCGCGCCCACGACGACGCGAACGGTCGGCAGCGAACTGTAAAAGGGAATAATTGCGCCGGAGATTTTATAGTTGAACTGCAAATGCGGCGATTCGAGGCTCGAATTAAAATTTAACGTATCGTCTTTACGCAGACTTCTGCCGTCGAAACCGCCGATTTTCGCCGCGAGATTCGTGCTTGTGCTTTCCAGCCAGCGTTCGATGGCGAATCCACCTTTTACCGAAAGATACGCGCGATTACCGGAAAGTTTGTCAAGAAAAGTTAAGATTTGACCGGCTTTTACAGCGTAAGGTCGCCAATTTTCGATTGATTCACCATCGAGCATCGCGCCGAAATCCGCGCCGCCGAGCGCGATGATCGCCGCCGCTTCAAAGCGCAAAACGGGCGCGGGAAAGTGCATCTCCAAAACCGCTTCCGTGTCATCGTTGCCGAGCAAAATATTAATCAAACGCGCCGCCGCCGAATCCATCGCGCCGTTCGGATTGATGCCGAAACGCCGAAATCCGGTTCTGCCCAAATCCTGAATCGTCGAAAGAATCCCGCTTTTTTGGATGATGATACTCATTTGCAAATTTACATTATGCCGAATGTCTTTCGGAAAAACACATCGCCGAAAATAAACAAGCTCCGCAAAAGATGCCGCAAAGTATTAAGGCAGAATTCTAAGTTGACCGATGTCCGGAAATCACAGCAAATGGTTGAGTTTCAACAGAATAAAGTGTAAAATTTCAAACAAAATTCCAACAAATATCTACACAAAAAAATATATCAGCAGGTCAGAAAAAACTGATGCTCGAAAAAGACGACAAAATTGGTGATTACAGCCTTGTAAACTTTCTTGGGAAAGGGCAATTCGGAGAAGTTTGGCTGGCGGAAAAGCAGTTGAAGGTTTCAACGCGCAAAGTTCGGCACGCGCTGAAATTTTTGTCGAATCTCGGCGAGGAAATCAATCTGAAAGCCGCCGAAGCCGAAGTTGATACGTGGATTGAAGCGGGCGGACATCCGAATGTGATGTCGGTGATTGATATGATTATCGCCGATAATCATATCGTTATCATCAGCGAATATGCGGAAGGCGGTTCGCTTAACGGCTGGCTCAAAAAATACGGCGGCAAAGCACCGAACGAAGAACAGGCTCTGGAAATGATGACGGGAATTTTGCGCGGCATCGAGCATCTGCATTCCCGCTCAGTCGTTCACCGCGATTTGAAACCGGACAATATTCTGCTTCAGGGCGATTTCCCGCGCATTACCGATTTCGGGATTTCACGCATCGTCGGCGACGGCACGATGTCCACGAAAGCTATCGGCAGTCCGGCGTATATGTCGCCCGAATCGTTTGCCGGAAATAAATCGCCGCAGACGGATATTTGGTCGGCGGGAGTGATTTTGTATGAAATGCTGACCGCCGAATTTCCATACGAACACGAAATGGTTTGGGGTTTGGTCAATCAGATTCAGACCGAAGAACCGAAACCTCTGCCCGAATATGTTTCGCCCGAATCGCGGCTGATTGTCGAAACGGCTTTGCAAAAAGATGTCGGCAAACGCTTTCCGACGGCGACCGAAATGCGTCTGGCGGTCGAACGCGCGATTTATAACTTGCGCGGCAAATCCGAACAAAAAAACATCGCCACCGAAAAATTTGAAAATCTCGATCTGACGAATCAAGCGGATTTGACGTTTAGCGATGAAAATACGGAAATCAGCCGGGAAACTTTAAAACCTGTAGCGGACGAAAATATCAAAGAATTTTCTGCCGATAAAACAGTTCAGCTTGCCCGAGAAAACGCGTCGGAAGAAAATCAGAAAACATATTATCAATCTGCCGACACCGAAAAAATCATCCGCGAAACACAGCCCGCGCCGACGGCAAATTCAATTAAAATCGGTGACGAGAAAAAAGGGAAAACCAAAGATCAAAACGAAGCCGAAGAACTGAGAATCGAACGCGAGCGGGAAGAATTCGCCAAATTAAGCAGTGAAATCGAAAACCGGGCGAAAACCGCGCCGTCGGAAAAGAAACCGTTCAATTTAATCGCCGGAATCGCAGGCGGCATCGTCGTTTTGTCACTGATCGGCGTGTTAATCTGGGCGATGTCCGGGAATTCTTCGACTGTGACAAACAGCAACGCGGCAATCAGAAATTCGGCGAATTCGACGACCGCAAATAAGATTGCGCCGCCGGGAATGGCTTACGTTTCGGGCGGAGAATTTACGATGGGACGCGATAACGGCAGTTCCGAAGCGGAAAAGCCCGCGCACAAAGTTTCGGTTCAGCCGTTTTATATGGACGTTTTTGAAGTTACCAACGAAAAATACGCCGAATTTGTTAAGGATGTAAATCATAAATCGCCGGAGAATTGGAAAAACGGAAAATATCCGTTGAACCAGGACAAATTTCCGGTCGTTGGCGTAGATTGGAAAGATGCCGATGATTATGCGAAATGGGCGGGCAAGCGGCTGCCGACTGAAGAAGAATGGGAATTTGCGGCGCGCGGATCGAAAAATCTTTTGTATCCGTGGGGAAACGAATGGTTCGTCAACACCGCCGATTACAAAAACAAAAGACTGACCGAATTAAGGGAAAAGCGTAAAGAATTGCTTTCTCAATATGAGGAAAATTCGTATCCGATTAGGAGTGTTGACAAACAAATCAAAGATGTCGAAAACCTCGATCAAAACTCGAAAGTTTCGTTTGCCAACGCTAACGGCGCGAGTCAAAGTTTTGCGGAAGCAGGTAAATTTGATGGCGCGTCTCCGTTCGGCATTTACGATATGTCGGGCAATGCGTGGGAATGGACGGCGAGCGATTTCCAGGCTTACCCGAACGGCAAACTGCCCGACGTTTTCGCCGGAAAAACGAATTTAAAGACGATTCGCGGCGGGAGTTTTGAAGCGACCAAAGATTTTGCGACGACGACGTATCGCATCGGCTATGCGGCGACGGGCGCGGAAAATTACAGCCGCACCGGATTTCGCTGCGCGAAAGATTTAGCGCAATAATTTACAATATTAGCGGCATTTGACGAACAAACAATTATGACAAAATACCTTTTAATTTTCATCGGAATAGTATTGTTTTTTAGCGCGTCGAGCAAAACAGCTTACGCGCAATGCGGAGCGGAAGGACTCGACCGCTGCTGCGGCAATCCGGCGAAGGCGTGCAAAGCGGGCGGCAAACCGACGAGTGTTTCGGCAAAACTAAATGCGTCCACCGATGCGGTTATCAAACAGCGCACGGAACTTGTCCGTCTTCAGCGGCAATCTGCCGAACGGCTGCGAAAACGTCAAAGACAACTTGCCCGCACCGCCGACAGCGACGCGGCGAAGCTAATCAAAAGTCTGATTGAATACGACCGCAAAGGCAAAAAATTAAGTTTGTTTCCGGTCGAAGGCTTTACGCCCGGCGTTAAACAGACGGTTTATTTTTCCCTGCTTCTCGACACGCAGGAATGCAGCGAAATCGAAGAAACGGACGATTCGGCGAAGTGTTACATCAACAACGGCTATCATTTTTACTTTGACAAAAACAACGTCTCAGACCATTTATACGTCAACCGCTTTCGCATCGGCGGAATGCCGGACACCTGGACGCAGTATGGATTCGACTGGGATTTGTCGTATGACGGCTGGACGAGTTTATTCAAAAAACTCGGCTATCAAACGCTCGTTACACAAAACCCGAAAATCGAAAAGCGCGGCGACTCGAAATTTTTTGATGCCGAACTGATGACGATTGTCAAAACTCCGCAGGGCAGAATGCAGATAACTCTGGATTTCACTAACGGTTTCGACAAAACCAAGTCGAGCGACAGCGGCACATTGTTTTCGATGATTGTTGATAAAATTGATTAGGCTTAACGAGAAACAAGAACGGTCGGCAAAATTTTCGTATTACGGTTCGATTGAAGTAAATTTCTAGTGTAAATTGAGGTTGTTATGTCAGCTTTACCGCAAAAAACATATATTTCGCCCGAAGAATATCTGGCGGCGGAAAGAGAATCGCTGGAAAAGCACGAATATTTCGATGGCGAGATTTTTCTGATGGCAGGTGCAAGCGACGAGCATAATACGATTAACGGAAATATTTTTGCGGCGTTGCATCAGCAGTTAAAAAAACGTCCCTGCAAAGTCTATCAATCCGATATGCGCGTTCAGATCCCGAAAACAGGACTCTTTACTTATCCTGATATTATGGTTGTTTGCGGAAAGTCGGAGTTTTTGCCCAATGCAAATCTCGATACTCTAACTAATCCGATTTTGATTGTCGAAGTTCTTTCCGCGTCAACCGAAAGCTACGACAAAAGTATAAAATTCGATAATTACCGCAGTCTGGAATCTTTGCGCGAATATGTTTTGGTTTCGCAGGATGCGAAAAAAGTTATGCGTTACACGAAACAAGCGGACGGAAGTTGGAACTTGATAGATTTTATCGGCGATAAAACCGAAATCGCGTTTGTTTCAATTGAATGTTCGCTGACAATGGAAGACATTTACGACAAAGTTGATTTTGAAGAAGTTGTGTAAGATTCCATAGGAAAACTTCTAAACTCAAATTATTATTCGTATCGCAAACACTCAATCGGGTCGAGGTTGGCGGCTTTTCGTGCAGGCAGAACGCCGAAAATCAAGCCGACCGCGATTGAAACCGTCAAGCCGGAAATAACCGCCCACAAAGGAATCGCCGCCGGTATCGAAGGAATCAAAAGCATCACGAGGTTACTGATGCCGACGGCTAAAGTTACGCCGAGAATGCCGCCGAAAAAGGTTAGGGTCATCGCTTCGAGCAGAAATTGCAGAACGATTGCGCCTTTAGTCGCGCCGATGGCTTTGCGAATGCCGATTTCTTTCGTGCGTTCGGTGACGGAAACGAGCATTATATTCATCACGCCGATGCCGCCGACGAGTAATCCCAAACTCGAAATAGCAATCGCAATCAAACCGACCATCGCCGTAATACTGTCGAACTGTTCGATAAATTTGCTCGCCGTTTTGATGTCGAAATCGCTTGGATCACCGAATTTGTTTGCGCGGCGTTGACGCAGAATTGATTCGGAATCGAGCAGTGCTTCCTCTAATCTGCCGCTTTTAGCCTGAATGATTTGCAGCAGATAATTGCGTTGCGGCGCAGCTTTGCGGGCGGTGCGATACGGCAAAAAAACTTTTCTGTCTTCTTCATTCTCGCCGAAAAATCCCGCCTTTCGTTTTTCCAGGACACCGATAATTTCCCATGTCGTGCCGTTCATTCGAATGATTCTGCCGACGATGCCAGATTCTTCGCCGGGGAAAAGAGCGTCGGCGGTATTAATGCCGATGACCAGAACGTTACGACGCTGTTGATTGTCGGATTCGGAGAAAAATCTGCCTTCGCGCAGAGTGAGATTGCTGATTCGGTCGTAATTCGGTGAAACGCCGTCAACACTCGCCCAGCGATAAGTTTTGCCTTCGTAAGTCATCGTATCGTCGAAACTTTCCCTGCCGAAATTGCCGATTCCGGGCGCGACCAGCGCAATGTCTTCGACCGCGCTCGTCTGCGCTAAAATCGCCGCCGCATCTGCTTCGGTCAAAGGTTTGCGATTGCGCTCCGAACGGTCGTTCGGTCCGAATCCGGTCGTCAGATGAAACGCGTAAATGTTATTTGTGCCATAATCTTCGACGATCTGAACGATGCTGTTGCGCATTCCGGTCAAAATCGAAGCGACGACAATCGCCGTCATCACGCCGACGACGATTCCCAGAATCGTCAGGAACGAACGAAATTTATTGGCGCGAATGCTGTCAAGAGCCATCCGCGTAATTTCCATCGGCATTGATGTTGAAAATTTCATAATTAAATATAGTTTTTTACCTCAGAGACGCGGAGACGCAGAGTTCTTGTAGAAAAGTTTATTTTGATAATTTATTTTTTTCGCATATCAATTTTCTTTGCGTCTCCGCGTCTCTGAGGTAAATTTCCTTTAATTTTTCGTTAGCGCAACAATCGGGTCGAGTTTAGCGGCTTTGAACGCCGGATAAAGTCCGGCTAAAATTCCGATGAAGCTCGAAACCGCGATTGCTAAAATCACATAGGTAATCGTGATGCTCATCGTAATTCCGGCGAGCAAAGTTATAAGCTGCGTCACGCCGACGGCGACGAGCAGACCGATGATTCCGCCGGAAACACAGAGCAGTGCCGATTCGATCAGAAACTGCAAAAGGATTTGTTTGCGCGTCGCACCGATGGCTTTGCGTAACCCGATTTCAAAAGTTCGTTCGGTGACGGAAACGAGCATAATATTCATTACGACAATACCGCCGACGATTAATGTGATTAACGTAATCGGGATAACGACCGCCGCGATGCTGTTGGTAAATTCGTCAATCTGCCCGCCGAGTTCTTTGGTGTTGACCACTCCGAATGTATCTTCCTGACTGCCGACCAATCCGCGTTTGTTGCGTAATTCCAGTCTCGCTTCCTCAATCGCCTTATCAAAATCTGCGGGGTTTGCGCCTTTGCCGTGAATCTGAATGCCGTCTGCGCCGCGCCCGTAAAGCTGTAGGTGCAAAGTGACGGGAATGTAAATCGCGCGGTTAAACGAACTGCCCGGAAGCTGTCCGCGTTTGTCTTCCACGCCGACTATTTTGAGCGGCAAACCGCGCAGTTTTAACGTTAATCCAACCGGCGAACGGTCGCTGAAGTATTTCTCGCGCACGTCGTCGGCGATGACGCAGACTTTCGCCGACCGATCAACTTCGTCCGTCGTGAAAAATCTGCCTTCGATGATAGTTTTATCTTCGATTTGCTCGAAATTCGCCGTCACGCCGTTGACTGTCACCGAAGGCATTTCAACGCCGTTTTCATTCAGATCAGCACTGGCAAATTTTTGCGCCCCGACTTCCGAACACGTTTCGCAGTTGGCTTTGAGATATTCGTATTCGTCCCAACTCAATTTTTTGTTGCGCCGGTTTGCCGCCTCAAATTGCTCGTCAGCCATTCTGCCGGAAAAAGCCATCCGCGCGATCATAAAATGATTCGTGCCGAGAACTTTGGAAATCTGCGTCGAAACGTAGGAATTCAAGCCGCTGATTGACGCGCCGACGACGACGACCGAAGCGACTCCGATAATCACGCCGAGCAGAGTTAAAAACGCGCGCAGTTTTTGTTCAAAAATAGATTGGACGGCAATCCGAAAAGCGTCTGCGTAAAATGTGTAAACCTGCCGCATAAGATTTTTGTAAATTCTGGATTTGTCCGAAAAGACAGTTGAACCGCTTACGCCGAGGTTCTGCGGAATGTTCTGAGAAAATGTCGTGAAACGTCATTAAGCTCGACTTTATACGATTTGAAGATTGATGATTGAAAATCAGAAATGCCATTTGGTGTGACAAAAAAAGTCGCCGCCTTTGCAGCCTTGTCGTTTAATCGGATAAAGTTGAGGTTAAAAGTAGTTGGAACTTTCGCGAAAAAAATGATTCATTTTTCGCTGATTTGCGGCTCGTCCGAAACGGATTTCCGCGAGAAAATCAATCGAACCCGTGTGCCTTTTTCGATTTCGCTTTCGACTTCGATTTCCGCTTCGTGACTTTGCATAATTTGCTTGACGACGACCAAGCCCAAACCGGTTCCGCGTCCGCGTTCTTTGGTTGTAAAAAGCGGCTGGAAAATTTGTCCGGCGACCGATTTGCTCATTCCGATGCCGTTGTCGGCGAATTCAGCGATGATTCTCGAGCCGTCTGAGCGAGTCGAAACTTCTAATTTGCCGCCGTCCGGCATTGCATCCAGCGCGTTTTTGACGAGATTGAAAAATACCTGCGGCAGACGTTCCGCGTCGCCGAAAATCGGCGGCAGATTTGGTTCTAAATTGATAATTAATTCGACGGACGATTCCTGCAACGTCGGTTCGACTGCATCGAAGATCTTGCTCAAGATCAAATTCAGATTGATAGTCGCGTGTTCGGTTTTGCCGAAACGCGTGCGGTCGAGCATTTCGCGGACGATAGTTTCGATGCGCTCGATTTGTCCGCTGATGATTTGCAGGCGGCTTTTTGTTTTTTCGTCGTTCGGCAGATTGGTTTGCAAAAGCTGAATATGCCCGCTGATTAAATTCAAAGGCGTGCCGACTTCGTGAGCGAATTCGGCGGCGGTTTGTCCGGTCGCGGCGAGGCGTTCCATCTCGCTCATTTTTCTGGCGGCGCGGAAAAGTTCGAGATTGGCGATTTCCAGCTGCTCGTTTTTGTGCTGTAATTCAGCGGTCGCTTCGCGGACTTTTTCGTGCAGATTTTCGTTTTGTTTGTCGCGTTCCGCCGACATTTCGCGGATTTGCCCGATCATTTGATTAAAGCCGCCGGCAAGCTGACCGAATTCATCAACATTTTCCTTTTCAATAACTTCGACCGACAGATTTCCGGCTTTCGCTTTTTCCATCGCCGACAGAAGTTTGTCGAGCGGGCGATATACTATTCTTTGAAACAGCAGATAAAATGCCGTCGTCATCAGCAAAATCGTGGCGAAAGCGATCCACGAAAAATTGGAAATATAGCGCAGCGCGATAGTTGAAATCGTGTCGAGTTTTTCGATGACTTCGACCGCGCCGTCAACGCGGTTGTTAATGATTACGGGCGCGAAAATGCGAAATAGCGAATCGTTTTCGATTGGCTTCAAACGATTGATAATCTGCGAAGCCGAACCGTTGGCTAAAGCGGTTTTCGTTTCAAAGGGAATCGGTTCCGCCGGCAAACTGTCTTCTGACGCGGCACGTTCGACGAAATTTGCGCCGTCGAATTTCCAAACGCGCACCGTCACCAGATTCGGACGCGAACCGTTGACGATGTTGGTTAATTGCGTCAAATCTTCTTCGTCAATCTGCGCTGGAAACAGCGAAAGGTGTTCCGCCAGATTGTCGGCTTGAAGCCGCGCGAGTTCTTTCTGCTCGTCCTGCACTTGATTGGCAACGCGTGCGCTGATTAGCAAAAGCGCGACCGTCAGCGCGACGAGTGCCAACGCCGAAGCGAGCAAAGCAGTTTTCAGGTGGAGTTTAAAGGGTTTCATAAATTAACGCTTTTGACAAAGCAAACATCCCGTTATTATCGCATAGCGAGCGACGAAAAAAACGAATTTGAGCGGCGCATTTCAAAAAAACCGGTGAAGTTTCTTCGGCTTTTTGAAATCGTAATGCGTCGAATTATTCGTGCGCGGAAAATTCGCGGACATTGAAAAAATTCAAGCGTCTCTCCTCGAAAAAAAATCGCTTGCAGAAAAAATTAATAAACTTTAGGAGAGCAAAAAATGAACAGAGAAGTTTTGAAAATGGTGACGGGTTTAGCGGTAGTTTTGATGATTTTGACGATGGCTGACGCGAGTTACGCGCAACAGCAGCGCCGGGCGCGCGGGAAAAATTACACGAAAGCGCAGGTCGAAAATATCATTGGACGCGTCGAAGAACGGGTTGATAATTTCGTCGGGCGAATTGATAACGCGCTTGATCACAGTCGTCTCGACGGTTCGCGGCGCGAAGATCAAATCAATAATCGCGCGAAAGATCTGGAAAAAGCGACCGACGAATTGCGTCGGGAATTCGACCGTCGAGATCGCTGGATTGAAAATAAAGACGAAGTTCGTCAATGTCTGAATATCGCGAGCGACATCAACGCGGTGATGAAACGACGAAAATTCAATCGTCAAACCGAAGAAAATTGGGAGCGCGTGCGCTATGAACTCAACACTTTAGCGAAGATTTTTGATCTGCCGAACGTCGGTTCAGGCGCATTCAGGTAAACTTTTTTCCGACAATTGACGTTAAAGAAAAGAAGCAGATTGATCCAAACAGTCTGCTTCTTTTGCATTGATTAAAGACTGTGCGTCATTTGTAGTAGAATAGCGGAAATAATTTCGCCGGAAATTGAAAATATGATCGAAACAGGAACAATTTTACAAAATCGTTATCGCGTTGATAAACAAATCGGTCAGGGCGGAATGGGCAACGTTTATGTCGCCACCGACGAACGATTTAAAAGCATCGTTGCCATCAAGGAAACGATTTTTGAAGACGCGAATCTGCGCAAAGCTTTCGAGCGTGAAGCCAGACTTTTGAACAGTTTGAAACACATCGCTCTGCCGCGCGTCAGCGATCATTTCGACGAACAACAACGGGCAGTTTCTCGTGATGGAATTTATCGCGGGCGAAGATTTAGCCGAGCGAATGGAGCGCAACGGCGAGGCTTTCCCGCTCGAAATCGTTTTAGATTGGGCGAAATCAACTTTGCGACGCGCTCGAATATCTGCACGCGCAGGACATTATTCACCGCGACATCAAACCGCAAAATCTGAAATTGACGCACGAACGGTCAAATCATTCTGCTCGATTTCGGTCTGGCAAAAGGGAATCCGACCGATTCAAACAATCAAACCGCCGCCAAAAGCATCTTCGGATTTTCGCGCACTTACGCGTCACTGGAACAAATTCAAGGCGCGGGAACCGAACCGCGCAGCGATTTATATTCGCTCGCCGCCACGCTTTATCATCTGTTGACCGGAATTCCGCCTGCCGACGCGCTGACCAGAGCGATGAATGTCTTGAACAAAAAATCCGACCCGCTGATTATCGGCAAATTTGGTTAATCGGAAAATTCCGCGCGGTGTCGCCGAAGTTTTGCAAAAAGCAATGGCGTTGGACGCGAACGAACGTCCCGAAATCAGCGGCGGCGATGCGGCAGATGCTCGGCGAAGCGGATAAAACCGTTGATTTATTTGCATCAAGTTCAGTATTCAGGCGATTTTCTGTCGGCGGAATTTTTGACGCAGGACACGAAAATCATTGGCGCACCGACCAATATTACGTTTCGACGCGGAACCCGAAGTCAAAACAAAAATCGCGGCGAACGACGCGTCCGTCGAAAAATCTTATAAAACAATCGTTGCCGGTAAAGATGCCGACGCAAAGGAAACGGTTCTGCGACCGCTTGCCGCGCCGCAATCCGAAACGCTCGAAAGCGTTAATTGCGGCGATAACTTCTTTCGGAATTTTAATCTGCGGGCTGATTTTGTTTGCCGCTTACAGTCAGAAATTCAAATCTCAGCCAAACGTCAGCGCGGAAAATACGAACACGGAAAGCAATGACGCTTCCGCCGCCAAAATCGAAAACGCCAATGATTTCGTCGGCAACAATTCCAATACAAACGCCAACACGGTTTTGGCTGAAAATGAAACGAACATAAATGTGCCGACGATTCCTGCGCCAGTCTCACCAATCGAACCGGCTGAAAGCGCAGCGAAAGAATCGAAAAAGCAAACCGTAACCGCGCCGCGAACGACAAAATCCGGCAGAAATAATTCGGACGCGGACAGCATCGTCATAAATAAAGATGAATCGGTCGAAATGGGCGATGTGATAATTGACGAAAACGGCATTCGAGACAGAAAAACCGGCAAATCTTTGATTCCGTCTCCGCCGAAACCGAACGCGCCCAACCGACCGCCGCCGTCTTTGTCGCCGGAACAGCTTCAAAAATTGGAACTGTTCCAGGAAAAACTCGAAAAAGGGAAAAAACGCGTGGTTGTCGTCAAGACACCGCTGCCGCTGCCGACACCTTAAAATTTAAAAAATCCTTAAGATTTAATTTTCAGGCAGGCGAAAACTAAAGCCGCGCTCAACTGACCTTTGCCCTTTCCGCCGATTTTCCTTAACATTAATTGTATATGGACGAAATTGAAGATTTCACAGAAAAGCTGGGAGAAACCGAATTTGGCGACCCGCAAATGAATATTCCGCCGGAATTGCCGGTTCTGCCGCTGCGCGATATTGTAATTTACCCGTTTATGATTGTGCCTTTGTTCGTGTCGCGCGACCGTTCGATCAAGGCAATTGATGAAGCTTTGAGCCAAAACCGGATGATTCTGCTCGTTTCGCAGAAGGATTTGGATAAGGAAGAACCGACGCAGGAAGATTTGTATAAAGTCGGCACGGTTGCCGTCATTATGCGAATGCTGAAACTGCCCGACGGCAGAATTCGCATTTTGATTCAGGGACTTTCCCGCGCCCGCGTCGAATCAGTCGTTGCCGGAAATGAATACGTCAAAGGCAGTCTCGTGCCGATTCCCGAACCCGCGCCGCCGACCAATTCGCTGGAAGTCGAAGCGTTGATTCGCAATGTTCGCTCATTAATGGAACGCGCGGCGAATTTGGGCAAAAACATCTCGCCGGAAGTTTTGGCGATCATCGCCAATTTCGATGACTGCAGGCAGATTAGCCGATCTTTCCGCCTCGAATCTCGAATTAAAAGTTGAAGACGCGCAAAGCGTTCTCGATATTTTTGATCCGATTTTGCGTCTGCGCCGCGTCAACGATTTGCTGAGCAAGGAAATTGATGTGCTGACCGTTCAGCAGGAAATTAACACGCAGGCGCGTGCCGATATTGACCGTTCGCAGCGCGAATATTTTCTGCGCCAGCAGTTAAAAGCGATTCAGTCGGAACTCGGCGAAGGCAACGAACTTTTCGAGGAAATCGAGCAATATCGCGACAAGATTTTAAAAGCGAAAATGCCGACGCACGCCGAAGAAGAATCACTTCGACAGCTTAAAAAGCTCGAAAGAATGCATCCCGATACGGCGGAAACGGCGACTTTGCGCAATTGGCTCGACATTATGACCGATTTGCCGTGGTCGAAATCTTCAAAAGACAATCTCAATCTGAAAAAAGCCGAAAAAATTCTCGACGAAGATCATTACGGTTTGGAGCGCGTCAAGGAAAGAATTGTCGAAGCGTTGGCGATTCGCAAGTTAATAGAAAAACCGAAAGGCTCGATTTTGTGTCTCGTCGGACCTCCGGGCGTTGGGAAAACTTCGCTCGGACGCTCGATCGCCCGCGCTTTGAATCGAAAATTCGTGCGTCTTTCTCTCGGCGGTTTGCACGACGAAGCGGAAATTCGCGGACATCGCCGAACGTATGTCGGCGCGATGCCGGGCAGAATTATTCAGGCGATTCAGCAGGCTGAAACGATGAATCCGCTGATTATGCTCGACGAAATTGATAAAGTCGGCGCGGACTTTCGCGGCGATCCGTCGTCCGCGCTTTTGGAAGTTCTCGACCCTGAGCAAAATTCGACATTCCGGGATAATTATCTGAATGTGACATTCGATTTGTCGAACGTGATGTTTATGACGACGGCGAATGTTCTCGATACGATTCAACCGGCACTGCGCGACCGTATGGAAATAATTTTCCTGTCGGGCTACACCGAAGAAGAAAAACTGGAAATCGCCCGTCGGCATCTTGTTCCAAAGCAAATTGAAGAAAACGGTTTGGAGAAAACGGACGCCAAATTTGACCGCAAGGCTTTGCAGAAAGTCATCGGCGAATATACGCAGGAAGCCGGTTTGCGGCAGTTGGAAAGGGAAATCGGCAAAATTTGCCGCAAAATCGCCCGCAAAAAAGCTGAACTCGAAGGCGAATTTCAGGAAGTTAAAGTAACCGCGAACACGGTCAAAGATTATCTGCGCGCGCCGAAAATCTTTCCCGAAGTAGCTTTGAAAAAAGACGAAATCGGGACTGTTACCGGCTTGGCTTGGACGGCAGTCGGCGGCGATATTTTATTTATCGAAGCCTTGAAAACCAAAGGCAAAGGCAAATTGCAATTGACCGGACAGCTCGGCGAAGTGATGCAGGAATCGGCGCAGGCGGCGTTTTCTTACGCGAAAGCAAGAGCTGTCGAACTCGGCATCGAAGAAGACGCTTTTGAAAAATACGACATTCACATTCACTTGCCCGAAGGCGCGATTCCGAAAGACGGACCGAGCGCGGGAATCACTTTGGCGACGGCAATTGTCTCGGTTTTATCGCAGCGAGCCGTCAAAAAGGAAGTGGCAATGACCGGCGAAATCACTTTAAGAGGCAACGTCCTGCCCGTCGGCGGAGTCAAAGAAAAACTTCTGGCAGCCAGACGCGCCCATATTAAAACGGTAATTCTGCCTGCGCCGAATAAACGTGATTTAGAAGATTTACCTCAGGAAGTTCGGGATGATTTAACCTTTATATTTGTTGAGAATGTGCGGGAAGTTTTCCGCGAGGCTCTGCAGGAAAAAAAGCCTGCTGAAAAGATAAGGACGAAGGCGGCGAAGTAGGCAAAGCCGCGAAATTTTGACACGCGTTTGTTTAGTATGTTACTTTATAAAGGTTTTCTATCCTGAAAAAAGATAATCCAACGATAATAAAGGAACTTTTTCTAGCGGTCAGGCGTTAGAATGTTTAACATTTTTATATTTTAGGTCGTTTTTGACGATTCGCCCTAACCCCGAATTTTTACAAAGGAGTATAGACGAACTTAATGAAAACACGCCTTTTTAAGGTCTTTAATTTAAGCGCAATTTTAATATCAATCTTCGCTTCCCACGCTTTGGCGCAAACGCCCGAAGTCGCGGAAGCCGAAGCCCGTTTTAATCAGGTAACAAACGAATCCGGCAAATTTTTCAAACAGGGTTTGTTTAATATGCAGGATAATCGCCGTCCGCAAGCCGGTGAAGATTTTAATAAATCGGTTGAGGTTTTTTTAATGTCCGGCGTAAATGTCAGCCGCAACCAGAAACTTCAAAATTGCTACAATCAATTAATCGAAACTGTTTACCGCATTGAATTTCCGTCAAACGCGCAGTCGCCGCAAATCCGCAGTCTGGCGGCAACGTGCGGCTGGAATGTTGACAACGATCTGGCTGATAAAGTCGCCAAAATCGTTTTGACCGCACCGACCGAAAATCCCGCCAATACGAATTCAATTGTTGCCGCCAATACAAATAATCCGCTCAATCCGACACAGGGCTTTAACGAACAGAAATTTGAAGCCTCGCCGCTTGATGAATTAGCGAAACTCGAATTAACGCCGGAAGAACAGCAGATTGAAAACAATCCGGTCGCGCAGCAGCAATATCAATACATTCAATACGCCGTGTCCAACAAATCACTCGGATTCAACTTTCAGGTTCATCCGATGATTCAGCAGTACGTCAATTATTATCAGGGACGCGGCAAAACGACGATGGAAACCGGTTTGTATCGTTCGGGAATGTTTATGCGGATGGCGCGGCGCATCTTCCGCGAAGAAGGCGTTCCCGAAAACGTCGCGTGGCTCGGACAAATCGAGAGCGCGTGGAAACCGCAGGCGATGTCGTGGGCGGCTGCTTCCGGATTGTGGCAGTTTATTCCCGGAACCGGTGCTCGTTTCGGACTTCGCAAAACCGCGCAGCTCGACGAGCGCAACAGTTTTGAAAAAGCGACCCGCGCGTCAGCTCAATATCTGAAATTCTTAGCGAATCGCTACGGCGGCAACTGGGAATTGGCGATGGGCGCGTATAACTGCGGCGAAGGCAATATTGATAAAGCCATCCGCCGTGCGGGTGTTGCCAATTTCTGGCAGGCTTATCCGTATCTGCCGAAGGAAACGCGCAATTATGTGCCGAACATCTTAGCGACGATTCTTATTGCCAACAATCCTAATCAATACGGCTTCGGTCACGTTCGACCTGCGCCGCAATTGACTTATGACCAAATTCGCGTTCCGGCTTCGACCAGTTTAGGTATTCTGGCACAGGCTTCGGACACGACGGTTGAATATCTGCGTTATCTGAATCCGGAACTTCGCACGAATATGTCGCCGCCCGAACCGTATATCATTCGCGTTCCGCAGGGCAAAGCGAATGAAGTCGTCGCGCTGTTCAAGAAAATGCCGAAGGCAAACGTCAATCTGGCGAGCATTACGAACACGACCGCCGGCGAAAATTGGCAGAATATTGCTAACCGAACGGGCGCGACCGTCGAGCAGCTGCAAGCCGCTAACGGCAATACAACCGCTCCGAAAGGTAAAGTCGTGGTTCCGGGGAATAATGTGCGAAACACGAGCTATACGCGCCCGACAACGCCGAATGCGTTGCCGCAATCTTCCGGCGTTCGCGTTGTGAAGGCGAAATCAGGCGATACGGTAGCGAAACTGGCGGCGCGTGAAGGCGTTTCGGCGGTCGAACTTGCTAAATTCAACGGTTTGCTTCCGACTTCGATTTTGGCGACCGGACGCGAAATCAAAATTCCGGCGAGATAATTTCGGTCAAATTTGATAAAAAAAAGGCAGGTGACTTTATAAAGTCACCTGCCTTTTTCGTTGAAAACTTTAACTTTATTAATTCTTCGACAGTTCAATGCCCGACGCTTCAAAGGAAATTTCCGTGACCGTTCCGTCGGCGTTAATTTTACCGAATTTCGCGCCGTCTTCGTCCACCATATGTTTCACCTGTTCTTTGCTCAAAGTTTTCACTGACATCATTCCTTCAACCTTTGCATTTAATCCTGCCGAATCGAGCGGAATGAAAAAGCGGTGATCTTTCATCTTAATGCGAACGGTCTTCGCGTCTTTGGTCGGCGCAAGTTCCAGCCAGCATCCTTCCATTTTGCACGAACGAACGATTACGCCTTCGACCAAAATCGCTTTATCACTGTATTTCGACGGGTTTTTCAACGCTTTAGCAAGCGAAACCCTTTTCGCCGAACCGATAGCCGCGCCGCGTTTGATCTTGCCGTCCGCATCAAACTTCGCCATTTTGTCAGCATCAGTCGGCTTCATATCCATATCCATGTCCATTTTCATATCCATAGACTTCATCTTTTCTTTATCCAGCTGTTCCTGCGTCACCGGCGGTTTCGGTTCGTCAATCTTCGGCTGCGTCTGCGCGGAAGCGAAACTTGTCGCAGCGATGGTCAAAATTGTTAATGCTAAAACTTTTTTCATAAAATTATCTCCTTAAGTTTGGTATCGTGTAATTATACTTAATCTTCAGTTAGTTTCAGAGTCCGAAAGCCTCAACCTTTACAATCCATTCGGCATCAATCGGCTTATCGCCCTTCATTGCAGGAAGAAATCTGATTTCTTTTACGCCTTCAATCAAATCGAATAGAAGGGCGCGGTCGGCTTTGGAAAAAACTGTAATATCGCCGATTTGACCATTTGCCAAAAGTTTTACCTTGAACGTCGCATCACCGTTTCCTTCGCGTCTTCGCAAAAAATAACCCGGTTTGACCGCCAAAACCGAGTTTGATGGCAGTGGACGCACCAAAATAATATACGGACGACTCCAATTTTCCTGATTTTCGGTCGGCGTTACTTTGGTATCCCAAATATATGTAATTTTTCTTTCCGAAGATTTAAATTTTTTGTTCAACGCTTCAAGAACTGTTGGACTTGTTTTTAATCCGGCTAACGAAACGATAACTTTCTCTGAATCGTTCTGTGCGACGTTCTTATTGATAAAAATCGGTTTCCCGCCGACTTTTATCGAATAAAGAAATCGGCTGAATTCTATTTTATCGCTGTCTTTGGAATGAACCGATAAACGATAAAATTTCTTGTCCGAAGCTAGAAAAACAGTTTCGTAAAAGTATTCGGCATCGTCTTTGTTAGAAAATCTTTTGATAACAAAATCTCCTTTACCGTTACCGAGCTTTTTCGATTCAACCGCTGAACTGATTTGCTGTATTCGTTTCTTTGGTTCGCTTTCGTCATAAACAGCCAGTTCCATTACAACGTCGTTTTGGAAACCGATTATACGCATCTGCTGATTTCTGTCTTCCTGTTTTTCCGCATCAACTAAAAAGTCTGACGGAAAGGAAACTGACAAATCTTTATCCGCCGTTTCAACGCGAGTCCATTCGGATTTTTCCTGTGCATCCGAAGCGTATTCAAAAACGAAAAATATCATCGAAAGAATTAATAAGAATTTTTTCATAAACTTTTGAGTCGGGAATTGTGTATTGTTTAAGTTGAGTAAAATTATATCAATGAAGGAAAAGCACATTCAAATTGTCGGCATCTTTCTGACGACCGTTTACGCGGTTTTCGTTGTCTGGCTTTATGCAGTCGAGCCGAAAACTTTGGAAGAAGTTCCGACTAAAGCGCAGACGACTATTGAAAACGTGACGACGAAAACGCAGGTTGCTATCGGGACTTACGAAGTTGATAAAGCGAAATTCGACGAAGGATTAACAGGCGTTCCGGCAGGACAATTTCATCGTCGCGCGTGATAATTTTCAGCGTGCCGACCCGGAAAAACGTGATGCGAAGACGCAGTTTTATATCGCCTACAGCTTTTACCGGCAAGGTTTCGGCAGAGTTTCGAGCGACGATGCGCTTTTCAAATCGGGTTTAGACCAAATCAACCGCGTCATCATCTTGGACAAAAACTTCAAATCCGACGACGCGAATCTGCAAATGAAATCGCCTGTAGAATTGAAAAACGAGTTTGAAGAAGGCTTGAAAGTGACGGCGAGCGATTTTAATCCGCTGAAAATTTTGCGCGAAAGAAAATAATTTATGTCGAATGTCGAGAACCGAAAAACGGCGTTGGAAAATTGGGACGACGATGCGTTTGAAATCGTCGAAGGCGAACTTTTGGAAATTCCGACCCGCTGAATTCGTCACGCGAAACGATGAAGAATTGACCAAAGTTTCACGCAAGCCCAAAGTTCAAATTCCGAAATCCGAAAATCAAACCGCTAATCTGCAATACATCTTTCTGCCGCTGATTTTCCTGACAGTCGCTCTGCTCGGCGGCTTGCGGCTCGACCAGACGGACAACGCTTTTTTGTTTCTCAAACCCGCGCTCGTTTGTTTGATTTTCGCGACGCTTTTGCTCGTTTTATTTTTTCGTTCGGGTTTGTTAAAGCTCGACGGCTGGTTTAACGGAACGCTTTTCGACCGTGAAAAACGTCGCTAACGCGGCGGTTTTGCTCGCGCTGTTTTTCGCCTCGACGCAGATTTTCAATTCGCTTTTGCCGGAAAAAGGTTTGCCGTTCTGGGTTTTCGCCTTTTGTTTTTTCTGGACGCTCTGGAACAATCTGTTCGTCGAATTTCAGGGCAAACGCCTTTTGCAGAGTCTCGGCAGCGTGTTCGCGCTCGCCTTCGTTTCAAAATATTTGATACTCGCCTACCTGACCGCGCCCGCCAATTCGAGTTGGTGGCGCGGCATTCTCGAAAATCCGACGCAGGAAGCCTTTACGTGGCTGCTTGATTTGCCGCGCTTCGCCGCCGGAACTGGTTACATTCAATTTTTCGCCGTGATTTTCTATTTGTTAGGATTGTTTCTGCTGCCGATTTCAACTGAAAAATTAAATGCGCCGCAGTCAGAAGCCCGCGCCTAAGCAAGGGCGTATTCACTCAAATTAGCGTGTTGCGCCCTTGCTTAGGCGCGGGCTTCTAATTTATTCAAACCATTCGGTGCGGTAAGCGAGCCACCAGCAGAAAAACAAAATCGGGATGGTCGCAATCATTCCCCACATCAGCGGGAAAATCACATCGGCTAACAAACCCAGCATCGAAAACGAAATCCAGAACACTTTACGCTGCATAAAAACCTCCGCAACCGTCATTTTCGAGTATGACATATACGAAAGCGCGACGGAATCATTTTCTTGGTTCAATTTAACCGAAAATTTCGTCGCCGAGCGTTTCTTCGCTCAAAACTTCATATAAATTCGCCGCCGCGTCACGCGAAACCTGTTTTAGCGCGGGAACGTCCAACACTTTAATGCGCGTCAGACGATTGTTTTTCTTGATTTCGAGTTCATCGCCCGTCTTGATTTCACGCGACGATTTTGCCTTCGCGCCGTTGACTTTCACCAGATTGGCATCGCAAAACTTCTGCGCCAAACTGCGTCTGGCAATTAACCGGCTGACTTTTAAAAACAAATCGAGTCGCATAAATTTTAGTGGAAAAATAAAAAGTGAGAAGCAGAAAATATCTTACTTCTCACTTTGCACGTTTCAATTTTCAAATATTATTTGTCGCTTTTCTTGACTTCCGCTTTGCGTTCGTCGGCAAACAAAACCGGTGAAACGACCGGACGATAAGTTTCGCTGATTTTGATATAAGCATCGGCACGCAGAGTTGACATATATTTTTTGCGCTCATCAGGCATTTTTTCATACGTCATTACTTTTCTAACTTCTTCCGAGTCAAAAACCGATTCCTGCGAAGCGTTTGAACGCTCGTCAACGCGCAAAATTTCCATTCCTTCCGCGACTTCAATCGGTTCGCTGATGCCGCCGACTTTAACATCTTTCAACGGTTCGGCAAACGTCTTTTCCAAATCCTTAACGTTTAAGGTGCCGGTTTTGCCTTTTGTTTCTTTAACGTTCGGACGCTCGGAATTTTCCACCGCAACAGTTCCGAAATCCGCGCCGCCGCGCAGTTTCGTCACTAATTCTTTAGCTTTCGCCCGCACCGCCGCTTCGTCGCGTCCGGCGAATCCGAGAAAAATCTCACTGATCGTGACAGTTTCTGGCTTGGTAAATTTCGCTTTGTTGGCTTCGTAATAAGCTTTGATTTCTTTCGATGTCCAGCCGTAGTAAAGTTTCCCGTCAACCTCTTTCTGCAAAACCGTATCGCGGATAATCTGTTTGCGCCACAAATCGCGGATGCCTTGCGGATCAACGCCCTGTTCGCTCATCGCTACATAAAGCGCGTCGAGCGTTTTAATGTTCTGCTCCTTCATAATGCTGACGAAACGCCCGTTAATCTGCGCTTCGACATCCGCGTCAACACCCATTTCCTTGCCTTTCTGCATCAGCAATTCTTCGTTGATAATGGCGGCGATGACTTCGCCCTGCTTGCCTTCGACTTCCGCCTTCGCCTGTTCGGGCGTTTTGCCTTCTTTGATGAACGAATCAATCGCTTCCTTCATTTCACGCTTGACCTGCGAAAGCGTAATTACGCCGTCATTGACCTGCGCGACCACTTCGTCAATAACCTGTGCCTGACTTTCCTGCGCGCGCGTCGCCGTGCTTGAAAACACTAAAATTGCAATTAAAAAAATTGCGGAGTTGATATATCTCACTTTAATTACTCCTTGGGAAATGTAAAAATAAACTCTGAAATCTTAATCTTTATCGAATGATTTGTGCAACTTGGGAATATGATGCGCAAAACCTTATTCAGGTTTGTTTTGATTTAAATGTGGAAAAGATAACCGCTTACGTCTTTTAAATAATTATCGGCTTATCTCCCGAAGCCGCTCACGAACGCCAATGAAAAAACGCTGTCCAAACTGTCATCTGGTAAATTTCCCCGATTCGAACGAGTGCGCCCGCTGTCAATTTCATTTGATCGAGGTCGCGTCGGACGATAAAAACGCGCCCGTAAAATCAACTATTTTGCGGCGGGCGATTATTTGCGCGACAGTTTGTTTCGTCGCCCTGCTCGGTTTTTACCTTTCGATGATTTTCACTTCTGCCGCGCTGAAATACGATGAAAAACAGCAAATTCAAGCGGCGATAAAAGTTTTGGACGAAAAAGGCTTCGACCGGGAAGTTTTTCTTTTGAAACATCTGACGAGTTTTCGCGGCAACGATAATTGGCTGAATGCTTCGACCAGATTTGAAAACGCTTACGCCGCGACAAACTTTCCGTTCGAAGTAATGACCATTTACCCTGATTTCTTCGCTTTTCCGGCGGACGACACCGAACGCGCCGCGATTCTGCTTCACGAAGCCCAGCATTTGAAGGGCGCGGACGAAAAGCAAGCCTACGAATACGTCTGGCGCAACCGTAAAAAACTCGGCTGGACGCAAGAATCGCACGGCAAATCAGTCGTCTGGCAAAATGTCAAAAGACAAACCAGAGAATTCGCGCCGCAGCTTTTCGTCTGCGACTGGAACAATTCGGGCGACTGCACCGAATAAAAATCGAATTCAGTTGATTGCCGCGCGTTCCAGAAGCCATTCTTTGAAATCGTTTTCGCCGGTGAAATGCAGTTCGTTTTCCGCCACCAAACACGGCAAATCGAAAGTTAAATCTTTAAGTTTCACCGCGTCTTTTGCCGTCGTCAGCAGCAAACTCGCGCCGCTTTGCCGCGCTTTTTCGATTAGTTTTTCGATGTCGTTTTGCGTATAAAAATGATGATCGGAAAATGTTCGGGTCGCTGCCAATTCAAAATTCTCACGCCGCAATTGCTCGAAAAAATTATTCGGATTGCCTAGCGCGCAAAACGCAAAATAATTGTTCTTTTTCAGCGTTTCATCATCTGCCGGCGTTTTCGATGCGACCAAAAATTCCTTCAAATCTATCAATCGTGAAAATTTATTTTCCGAAACGAAAATCGGGCAGTCCGCATTATACGCAGCGATTTGCGATTTTAATTCCGGCAAATCATTCGCCAAATTCGCGCGCGTGATGACAATCGCGGCGGCGCGTTTCAAATTGTTCAGCGGCTCGCGCAAAATTCCCGACGGTAAAGTTTTCCAGCTGCCGAACGGATTGGTCGCGTCAACGCAAACGATGTCCAGATCGCGCCGCACGCGCCGGTGCTGAAACGCGTCGTCAAGTATAAACGCCGTGATTCCGAACTGTTCACGCGCCCAATCGCCCGCCGCGGCGCGGTTCGCGTCCGCCACGATAACGGCTTTTCCGAGAAGTTTACTGGCTAATTCAAACGGTTCGTCGCCCGATTTTTTGACATCCTGTAAAATCGTTTCGCCGTCGGAAACTAAAACTCTCTGTTTTGGATTTTCGCGTCCGTAACCGCGCGTTAGAATACAGACCTTTTCGCCTTTTTTCGCCAAAATTTCCGCGACGTAAGCAACGAGCGGCGTTTTTCCCGTTCCGCCGACCGTAATATTGCCGATGCTGACAGTCAACGCGCCGAGCGCAAATGATTTAAAAATGCCTTTTTCGTAAAGCGAATTTCTCCGGTTGATGATTGCGCCGTAAAGCCGATTCAGAGGCATAACGAGTTAAAAGTTACACACGGCAATCGTAAATCGCAAATCGCCAGCTACTTCTTGTTCGTCGTTTGAATCAACCTTTCAAGTTTATTCTGCGCCTGACCGCTGTCAATACTTTGTTCGGCGAGTCTGGCGGCGTGCGTCGGCGAATCAGCCATTCCGCCGACGAGCAAAGCGGCGGCGGCGTTTAATATAATCAGTGAACGCGCTTCGTCGCGGCGTTTGCCTGTCAGAACATCGCTGATAATTTTCGCGCTCAGTTCAGGCGAATCGGTTTTCAGGTGTCTGATTTTTCCGCGTTTCAGACCAAAATCTTCGGGCGTGATTTTAAATGTGCGGACTTTGCTGCCGAAAACTTCCGTCACGAGCGTTTCGCCGCTCAAAGTCATTTCGTCCAAACCGTCTTCGCCGTGGACGACCCACGCGTGTTTCGCCTTTAACAATGACAAAGCCTGCGCCATCGGCTCGACCAGCGAATGATGCCACACGCCGACGATTTGCATCGGCGCGTTTGCCGGATTCGCCAAAACTCCGAGCAGATTCAAACAACTGCGAATTCCGAGATTGCTGCGAATCGAACCGACGCGCCGCAATGTCGGGTGAAATTTCGGCGTGAACATAAAACAAATTCCTGTGCCGTTCAAACTCGCCTGTGCCACTTCCGGTTCGCCCGTCATTTTCACGCCGAGTTTGCCGAGAACGTCTGCGCTGCCCGTTCCACTGGCGACGGCGCGATTGGCGTGTTTGGCAACCGTCAGACCCGCACCGGCGACGACAAATGCGGCAGCGGTCGAGACATTAAAAGTTTTGGCGCGGCTTGAACCGGTTCCGGCAATATCAATAAAATTTGCCTGTCGCGTGGTGATTTTGACGGCTTGATCACGCATCACGCGAGCCATTCCCGCGAGTTCCGCGAAGGTTTCGCCTTTCGCCGTCAGCGCAACGAGCGCACCGGCAATTTGCTGCGGAAAAGTATCTTTATCGGTCAGCACGCGAAAAAACTCGGCTGCTTCCTTCATCGTCAAATCCTCGCCGCGCATCAGGCGAACGAGAAACGGGTAGAGCGGCGTGTTGGCTTTTTCACTGGTCGCCGCCGTCGGCGCGGCAATCAGCCATTCGGTTTTTGTTGTCAGCATATTATTTAGTAAAAGTTTAAGAAAAGTAGAAAATTCGATTCAAAAATCAGCAGTATGTCGGTTTGAGGTGCGTGAATTTTTTGGCTTTGAGCTGCAAGTTTCAGAGTTTAGAAAACAGACTCTTTATCTACTATCTCAAATATTGAGAAAGTTTTGCAAGAGTTTTTTGCCCGCGCTCGTGAGAATTGATTCGGGATGAAACTGTACGCCTTCGAGTGGGAAAGTTTTATGACGCATCGCCATAATCAATCCGTCGGGCGAGACGGCGGAGATTTCCAGACAATCGGGCAGCGATTCGCGCTCGACGATCAGCGAATGATAGCGTCCGGCTTGGAAATTATCTGCCAAATCCTTGAAAATAGTTTTGCCGTCGTGCCGGATTTCGACCGGTTTGCCGTGAACCGGCGCAGGCGCGCGCACGACTTTGCCGCCGAAGACCTGACCGATTGCCTGATGTCCGAGACACACGCCGAGAATCGGCACGCGACCGGCGTAAGTGTTCAGTAAATCGAGCGAGATGCCCGCATCATCGGGCGTTCCGGGTCCGGGCGAAATTAAAATTCTCTCCGGTTTGAGTTTCGTTTCGATTTCGTCAAGCGTCACTTCGTCGTTGCGGCGGATTTCCATTCGTGCGCCGAGTTCACCCAGATACTGCACGAGGTTATAGGTGAAAGAATCGTAATTGTCTATGACCAGAAGCATATTTCGCCAATTAAAAAAAATTGTTATAATCTATTTTGTCCAAGTTCGTAAGGCGAAACTTGGATTTTTCAATTTTTAAATTATCAGAATTTATGAGCAAACGCGATTACTACGAAATTTTAGAGGTTACCAAAACCGCCAGCGAGACGGAAATTAAAACCGCTTACCGCAAACTCGCCATTCTGCATCATCCGGATAAGAACCCGGACGACCACACGGCGGAAGAGAAGTTTAAGGAAGCGGCGGAAGCCTATTCGGTGCTTTCCGACGCGCAGAAACGTGCAGCTTACGACCGTTTCGGGCATCAGGGCGTGGGCGCGGGAGCCGGTGCGGGCGGCGCGGGATTCGGCGGCGCAGGCTTTTCCAACATCGAGGATATTTTCGACATTTTCGGCTTCGGCGATATGTTCGGCGGCGGGCAAGGCGGTTCGCGGCAGAGAAGCGCGGCACAGCGCGGCGCGGATTTGCGTTATGATTTGGAAATCACTTTGGAAGACGCGGCGAACGGCAAAGACGAAAAACTTCGCATTCCGCGGCTGGAACAGTGCGACGAGTGCGACGGCAAAGGCGCGGAGAAGGGAACCGAGCCGGAAAAGTGCATTACCTGTCAGGGCAGCGGGCAGACGCGCTATCAGCAGGGTTTTTTCTCAGTAATGCGCACGTGTCCGAATTGCGGCGGCAAAGGTCAGATCATCAAAACGCCGTGTAAGAAATGTCGCGGCGCGGGACGCGTCGAAAAGGAAAAGACGCTCGAAATTAAAATTCCGGCGGGTGTCGAAACCGGCTCGCGTTTGCGCGTTAACGGCGAAGGCGAAGGCGGCACGCAGGGCGGGCAGACCGGCGATTTATACGTCGTGCTTCACGTTAAGGATCACGAGATATTCGAACGGCAGGGCGCGAATCTTTATTCCGCTGCGCCGGTAACGTTCGCGCAAGCTGCGCTCGGCGCAGAGATTAAAGTGAAAACTCTGGACGGCGAAGAGGCTTTGAAAGTTCCGGCGGGAACGCAGACGGGAACGGTTTTTCGCCTGAAATCACACGGAATGCCCGCGCTCGGCGGTCGCGGTAAAGGCGATTTGTTCGTCGCCGTGACTTTAATTACGCCGAAGACTCTGACCAAAGAACAGCGCAAACTGCTCGAACAGCTCGCCGAAATCGAGGAAGTCAATTTTCAGGACGCGAGCTTTATAGACAAAGTGCGGAACATTTTCGGCTAAGAAAAAACAAAAAAAAGACGCGGCGAAGTTTTGATTGATACTTCGCCGCTTCCTTTTTTTAGAAGCTAACCTAGCTGAATTTACTGACTGCTCGACTACCCGAACGGTTGATGTGCGAACGATTTGTTTCCGGCATATTGAAATTAAAGAAGAAAAAATAGGATTTTTCGATTATTAAACTTTGCCTTAACGACCATCTAAAATCGAAAAAATAAATAAAATCAATAACTTAGCTTGCAACTCTGTGGCAAAGGGCGCATCATACAGGCGTTCATCCTTCTCTTGCGTCTTTATTGGCGCAGCTCGTCAAAATGGTTTTTGGATAGTTCGAGAGCAGGTTCGTTATTAGTTTACAGAAGTCGCTCGCTTGAAAATCTGAGCATCCGAAACCCGATTCTTCCGCAGGCATTAGCAATTCCGGCAGACCAATTTGATTCGCCGCTTCTTTTGAAATTCCCGAACAGGGAAAAGGTACAATATTATTATGTCAACGAAACTTTATGTAGGAAATCTTTCCTTTGATACATCTGTCGAAGATTTGGAAAAAATGTTTGGTGAAAGCGGTTCAGTGCAATCGGCAAACATCATCGAAGACCGTGAAACCGGACGCTCACGCGGATTCGCGTTCGTCGAAATGTCGAGCAAAGAAGAAGCGCAAAACGCCATTTCAGCACTTAACGGCAAAGAAGTTGACGGTCGCGCACTGCTCGTCAACGAAGCCAAACCGCGTGAAGATCGCGCCGGTGCAGGCGGCGGCGGTAATCGCGGCGGCGGCGGCGGCGGACGCGGCGGCTACGGCGGCGGTTCGCGCTACTAAAAACGACCGAACAATTTTAACGTTCAAAAAGAAAGTCTTCGGTTATTATCGAAGACTTTCTTTTTTGCTATAGATTCTCCTGAGTGATTGCTGGTTTGATTATCCGCAGACTTTTCGCCGCTTCGATACACAACACGGCGCAGGTTGTTTTGAAAGATTTGAAAGACGATTGGTTTTAGATATGGTCAAACTTTATGAATCTATATTTTGGTATTAATTCTTCTGGATTTGTTGATTCCTAAATAGTTGCTGAATACATTTGATTAAACTGTGCGCTTTGAACTACTGAGTTTTCGACAGCATCGTCTTCCATATAGCCAGAATAACTTTGCTCAATATCGGTAGAATCTATTCTAAAATGTTTAGTTTTAAGGTCAATATCCTTTAGATTACCTTTGACTTCATATATTTTTATTTGAGGTTCGGATATTTTTTATCTTTTCGTATAGCGCATTTTCACTGATTATAAAAAGGTAGTCACAGGCGAAAATACGCGGGGAAGGCTGGCTTACATCTATCGTAAGCCAGCCTTCCCCGCGTATTTTCGCTTTGTTAGGAGTTCCGTTTCAAAATCGCATCAACCGCCGCCTGCGTAATCGGATGATAACCGCGACGCGCTTTGGCGTAGATTTCGTTCGCGCGAGCGGTTCCTTCGGGCGTTTTGACGAGTTCGTCAAATAACGGTTTGACGAATTTGCGTCGTCCGATGGTCGTTAGAAATTCTTCGAGCCGCGCGTTTGCCGGCGTGTAATTATTTCGGATGGACATCAAAAGCCACTGAAACGCGATTTCCGAATTACCGCGCTGTGTCAAACTAAAAGTTTTGTCGAGTTCCGCCATTCGATCTGCACCGATTCCGGCGGGAAGTTTCGTCAGAAAATGCAGCCATTCCTGCGTCGTCCAGTCTTTTGCCTGAATTCCGCTTGCCGTGATGTCGTTTTTCAGCCAACTGTTGACTTGCGTTTCGACTTTGGCGAAAGCATCGGACTGCGGCTGCGGCGCGTTTTTCAACAAGCCCGCTTTTTCAATCCATTCGTTCGCGTCGGCAGTCGAAAGTTTCGGATTTTGCGCGATCAGATTTTTGTTCAAATAATCAACGAAAGTTTCAGTCGTGATGCTTTGAAAAGCGTGGCTGTCGAAATATCCGCGCACAAATTTATCAAATTTATCGCGTCCGACGGTTTCTTCCAAATGGCGCAGAAACAACGCGCCTTTTTCATACGGCACGCCGGTAAAACCTTCGTCCGGGTCGCGTCCTTTCAAATCTACGTGCAGAATCTGGTCGCGCTCTTCGAGTCCGAGCATTTCCGCTTCCAGCGAACGTCTGCCCAAGGTCGCTTCCATTTCGCGGCGCGGTTTGCCGTAAACTTCCTCGATAATACGGCGTTCGATGTAGGTCGTAAAACCTTCGTTGAGCCAGAAATCGCGCCACGTCGCGTTCGTCACGAGATTGCCCGACCACGAATGCGCGAGTTCGTGCGCGACCAGCGAGACGAGCGATTTATCGCCCGCCAGAATCGTCGGCGTGGCAAACGTCAGCATCGGGTTTTCCATTCCGCCAAACGGGAAAGACGGCGGCAGAACGAGCAAATCATATCTGCCCCAACGATACGCGCCGAAAAGTTTTTCCGTTGCTTCGACCATTTTTTCCGTGTCGGCTAATTCGAACGCCGACGCTTTGATCATCGCCGGTTCGGTGTACACGCCGGTTCGTTTTCCGAGCGACTGAAACTGCATATCGCCGACCGCAATCGCAATCAGATACGGCGGAATCGGATGCGTCATTTTGAATTTATAATCTCCGGTTCTGGCGGAAGTTTGCGAATTTCCTTCCGCGCTCATCACGGCTAATAAATTCTTCGGCGTGCGAACGTGTGCCGTATATGTCACGCGAATCTGCGGCGAATCCTGAAGCGGAATAAACTAACGCGCGTGAATTGCCTGCGCCTGCGAAAACATAAACGGCTGTTTTTTTCCTGCAGTCTGCGACGGTTCAAGCCACTGCAAGCCCGAAGCGTTCGGGCTGCTCGAATAAGCGATGCGGACGAATTTCGCATTCTTCGGCAATTCGACGGTCAAAGACGAACCGAGAAATTTATCTGCCGCGCCGAGTTTGAAAGTAGTCGTTTTGAAGGTTTTTCCGTCGCTCGATGTTTCGGCTTTTTCAATCTTCAAATCGCGCGTATCAAGAATGATCGGCGCGAATTTGTCCGTTCGCTCGATGCCCAAAGTCGCCGTTCCCTGAACGATTTTCTTATCGAATAAAATCGTCCAGTCGAGATCAACATTCGTCACTCTGACCTGCTGCGGATTGGAAAACGAATGAAAATCTTCGGCGTATTTGGGCATATTATTTGTATTTTGCGCGTGGCTGAATTCCACTGAAATTACGCCGATTACCAGGGCGAGTGAAAAGAGAAAAGTTAAATTTTTTAGTTTCATTATTGTTTGTGTCTCCGTTTTAGATGCCGAAATGAATTGCAATCGCAAGCATACGACAAAATTCGGCGAAAATAAAAATCCCGCCGCGATTGATCGGACGAGATTTTATGATGTCGAAAAGCCGAATTTGTTTGGCTTACTTGATTCGCGCAATCGGAAATTCCTTGCCGTCGGCGCGATAGAAAGTTCCGCTGTTGTAATTTTCGTCGTCGAACGCGAACGAATTCGCTTTGCCGGTTTTCGGGTCGGAAGCGAAAATTTCGCGGTCATTAGCGCGACCTTCGGAGAAAAACATTTCCACGCCCGAACCTTTTTCCCAACGAACTTCAAACGCCATTTTTACAGGTTTGACCGTGCAGGTCGTGTCGCCGATTTGATATTTGCCTTCAAATTCGCCGGTTGAACTTACAGTGTTGTTGGTCTTTTCTGCCGTCGCCGCATCTTTAAAATATTTCAAAAGACTGTCGCCGCCGTAATTGATGTCGGAAATTTTCCACGCGGCTTTTTCTTTGACCAGCGAATAAGTCAAAGTTTCTTTTTTGCCGCCGTTTTCAAACGTCACGGGAACGGTCGCTTTTTCGCCGTCAATTTTTGCTTCGCCGACTGCGAATTTTTTAATTTCCGGGTCTTGCGAGTTATAGAAAATATCGAAATCTATCACGCCGACTTCGTTTTGATTGGTCGTCATATCTTTCCAAATCAATCCGCCGAGATTTTTGTCGAAATATTTATCGAGAATAGCGCGGTTTTTGCCCTGCACAATCGCGCCGTTTTCCTTGTCGTGCGTTTTATACAAATCTTTAACCAACGCGTCGGGCGCAATGCTTGTTTGAGCCGCGCCTTCCGTCGCCGGAAGCGGAGTTGCCGTTGATGCGACACTGTTGTTGGCGGCGGTGTTCGCGTTCGTATTTTCCGCCGGGCTTCTGGCTGTCGAAGTACAGTTAATCGCCGCAGTTACAACTACTGCGAGCAGTAAAATTTGTGGTAATTTCATATCATTATATAATTTCGGATTTAGAGTAGATCAGCGTTTGATTTGCCAATCGAAACGAATTGTCACTTTAATTTCAAAAATTATCAAGCGAAAGGCGAAAAGTCGCGATGCTCGTCCGCATAATTATTCGACGCGAAACTTTAAAATCTTCCGGTTGCGGTGAATTTCCGGCGAATGATAAGATTGATTTTCGTTTCTAAAAGAAAATTATGGAATTAGCCGTCGAAAAATACAAAGTCGAAAACGAACCGTATTATCTGCCCATCAATCGTGAAGTCGAACTTTTTCAAGCCGCTTACGCCGCTAAACTGCCGGTGATGCTCAAAGGTCCGACCGGCTGCGGCAAAACGCGTTTCGTCGAATATATGGCGTATCAATTACAGCGTCCGCTGATTACCGTTGCGTGTCACGAAGATTTGTCTTCGACCGATTTGGTCGGGCGATTTTTATTAGAAGGCGACGAAACCGTGTGGCACGACGGACCGTTGACGAAAGCTGTGCGGGAAGGCGCGATTTGCTATCTCGATGAAGTTGTCGAAGCCCGCAAAGATACGGTCGTCATCATTCATCCGCTGACCGATGACCGCCGCCGTCTGCCGATTGAAAAGCGCGGCACCGTCGTTGACGCGCCGCCCGAATTTATGCTCGTCGTCTCGTACAATCCGGGTTATCAATCAATCTTAAAGGATTTGAAACAATCTACGCGCCAGCGTTTCGTGGCGATGGAATTCGATTATCCGTCCGCCGATGCGGAAACGGAAATTGTGGCGAAAGAAGGCGGAATTGACGAAGCGATGGCGCGAGATTTGGTGACAATCGGACACAAAGTTCGCAATCTTCGCGGACACGGTTTGGAAGAAGGCGTTTCAACCAGACTTTTGATTTACGCGGCACAGATGATTGCCAAAGGAATCTCTCCGATTGACGCGGCGGAAGTCGCGCTCGTTTCGCCGATTACCGACGATAGGGATTTGCAGCGCAGTATTCGTGAAATCGTGACGACGATTATTTGATTTTCCGCGAAAAGGCGCGAAAAAGTAAAAATTAATTTTTTTATCGCGCCTTTTCGCGTTTATTCGCGGGCATAATTTTTATATTCTTCTGAACGGCAACCTCGGTTAATTATCAAAAACATCACTTTTAACGTCTTCACTTTCAGATAGAAGCTGAACCTTCGCTTCCTGCACGATAATCGGGCTGGTCGGGTAAATCTCGATGTTCGATTTGCTCAGCGTTCGTTTAATGCCCGTCGCCGCGCGGTCGAAAACTTCCATCGGTTTGTTTTCGTTAGTGTTTATCCAGAAATAAATCGAAAGATTAACGCCTTCCGAAGCTAAGTCTGTCACGTAAACGTTCGGTTTGGGTTCGGGAACTACGCCTTCAACCTGATTCATAACCTTTAAAATGCCTTGTTTCGCTTTTTCGATTTCCGCATCGTAACCGATACTAATTTTCAGCTTCATCCGGCGTTCCGCGCCCGCGCCGCGAATCGTCAGCGGCTGCGAATACATATCGCCGTTCGGCATTATAATTTTCTCGCCGTCGTCCATCCTCAAAGTTGTGGCGCGAACGCCGATATATTCAACTTTGCCCTGTTTGTCTTTGATGAAAATATAATCGCCGATTTTGAACGGCTCTTTCCAAAGTATCAACACGCCGGAAAGAAGATTGTTGAGAATATCTTTCGTCGCAAAACCGACAATAAACGAAGTGAAACCTAAACCCGCAATCAAATCGCCGAAGCGAAACGACGGAACGATAATCGTTAAAGCGGTAAAAACTCCCAAAATCAAAATCACTATGCTGATTAACCGGCTGAACAAAATTCGCAGGCGATTGTCCAACTTCGTGCGGTTCGATGCCGCCCAAAAAACGCTTTTGAAGATTTTCGAAAGAATCCAGAAGAACGCCAGAACGACGATGCCCGAAGCGATATAAGGCAATTGTTCGATGACGGATTTAACCAGATTATCAACCGATGAGTAAGCAACGTTCGTCACTTGCGACGCGCTCTCAATGACTTTTGTCGGGGTATTCGAGTTTTGTAAAAACATAAACTTTTGCAATATCAAAGCTAAATATAATCTAACTTTAACTGGGTATGAAACCGAAAAACCTGTTTGAGTTGCTTTTATGTTTGACTTTTGACTGAATTGGAATTAGAATAATTCTAATCTAAAGGAGAAGCTATGCATAGTACGAAAAACGATTTGGCGGAAGGAAAAAGGGAAAAAGCTATCGAGGTTTTGAACGCGCGGTTAGCTGATGCGATTGATTTGAAAACACAGGCGAAACAGGCGCATTGGAATGTGAAAGGCATTCATTTTATCGGCTTGCACGAACTTTTCGATCAAGTGGCGACTGCCGCCGAAGCGCACACCGATTTGATTGCCGAGCGTATAACCGCGCTTGGCGGAACGGCTTACGGCACGTCTCGCGTTGTCGCGCAGAAATCGAGTTTGTCAGAATATCCGCTCGAAATTGTTGACGGCACGGCGCACGTTGACGCGCTTTCGACGGCGATGGCGGATTTCGGCAAAAACGTCCGAAAGGGAATTGACGAAGCTGATGAACTCGGCGACAAAGACACGGCTGATTTATTCACCGAAGTTTCGCGCGAAATTGACAAACTTTTATGGTTTGTCGAAGCGCATATTCAGGCGTAAATTTTCAACAGAAAAAAGAAAAAAGCACGGATGAACGAATCTCCGTGCTTTTTTCTTTTACGATTTTCCTCAATTATTTTGCCGCCGAAACTTTCATCTTTTTTTCCCTGTCGGTGCAGCCTTGCGGCTCAATTGTTGAAGCGGCGTTGACGATTTTCCAACCTTCGTCAATGCGGACGAGATTAAACGTATCTACGCCGCAATGCAGAATTTTACCGTTGACAAAGAAAACGTAGCGTCCCCAAACCGTCGCTAAATCGCCGAAAAGTTTGACCTTCGGATCATACATATTTTCTTTGATGTCGTCTTTTTTATCGGCGAAAAATTTGGAAAACTCTTCGCCTGTAAATGTATCCGCTGCAATTTTGCCTTCCTTATTTTTAACGACGACGGCAAGCTGCGATTTGGTCATAAAAATCGCGGCGATTGCCGGCGGGTTATGATTCGCCATTTCCGCAAACAAATTATTAATTGTCGCCAAAGCCGTTTTTGAATCATCCGGTTTCTGCGCGAAGCACACATTCAAAATTGATATTGTAAAAATAACGACAGCAAAAATTTGCTTCATATTTTCTCCTCAAATTAAAATTATATTGGTATAGTCAAAGACTTATACGGCAATCCGGTTTGTTTGGTTTCCGATTGCCTGTCAATCGGCGTTATACTTTTGAAAAATCATTACGCCGAAAAAAAATTATGGAACAGACCAAAGAACAATTAGAAAAACGCCGCGACGAAATCAATCGCCAATTAAACAAAGTTAATAAAGATTTGCAGTTTGAACTCGAACGCAACCCGGAAGATCAAGCGATTCAGCTTGAACAGGACGAAGTTTCGACGACGATGGAAGCGAATCTGCAAAAAGAATTAAACGACATCGAAGATAAACTGCTTGAATTTGAAAATCAGTGAAACAAGTGCGGAATAACGCCTGTAAATTTGATTTTTTGCGCAGAGTCGTGTCTTCAAACGTTATTCCGCAATTATGATTGGCAGTGCGAAATTTTGATTGCCTTTCATTACTGCGGACAGAAAAGGCAAAACTTCCGCCGACATAATTTCGGCTTGCGCCGCGCCGTCAGCCTCAAATTTTTGGTTAGCTTCTGCTGCCGTATTAAATTTCCAAATTCATCACGCCCAAAGAAAACCTGTTTTATTTGATCTTCCGCGTTTGGCAAAATCAATTGGCTGTCGTCTGCGCGTGAATCGCCGCCGGAAAGTTAAAATAATCAAAAACGAATAAAATGAGTCGCGCAAAATCTCGATTTTCGGAATTTTATGAAGAGATGATTTGACTATTTTACCAATGTGGCTAAAATAGTCGCTCAAGCATTGTAATACTTTCCTTAAAAAACTCATTTTTTAAATTGACGAACGAACTTCGACCGTGATTAATCAGAGGTAATGCGTCGAGCGTAGGTGATGTTCAATTTAACCGAAAATTAATCGTCGGTTGAGCAAAACAATTTTTTCGGCAATGCCCTTATTTCCTTTCCTTTCTCGTTTACAGAATTGGAAACAGTTTTTACAAAGTCACGCAAATACCGATTTGCATTTATGAATTTTAGAGTCAGTCAGGAGAAAAATTATGAAAAATCAATCTATTCTACGAGTGTTCAGCGCAACATTCGTGTTGTTTTGCGTAACAGTTTGCTCGCCGGAAATTTTCGCCGGCGGTCAAGATAAACAAACAAATCTTTGGAAGTCGGTAGATGAAGCGAGTTTGCCCGTCGCCAATCGGCGGGCAAGCGATTCATCAAAATATCTGGTTTACCGCCTTGATAAAGCCGCTTTGAAAAACGTGACGGCGCAGGCACCGCTCGAATTTACCGATGCGGCGCGGCAGAGAGAAGTGATTTTGGAAGTTCCGACGCCCGACGGCGGCACGGCGCGTTTCCGTCTCGAAGAATCGCCGGTTTTTGCCTCGCAGATCGCGGCGCAGTTTCCGACGTGGAAAACTTTTAGCGGTCAGGGAATTGATGACCCGACAGCGACGGCGCGTTTCGATTTGAACGCCAACGGCTTTCACGGCTACGTCGTCGGGATGCGCGGAACTTTTTTGATTGATCCGTATTCGCTGACCGACCACAAAAATTACATCGTCTATTACAAAGGTGATTTGAATCAAAACCGTGAGCCGTTCTCGTGCAATCTTCACGGCACACAAAGCGATGATGCGGGACTTTCGTTTTTGTCCGCGCCGACCGTTTTCAGCAACGGAACGCAGCTCAGAACTTTCAAACTCGCCGTTTCCGCCAGCCGCCAATACACGAATTTTTTCGGCAGTCAGGCAAACGCGCTCGCGGCAATTCAAACGACGGTCAACCGGATGATTGTGGTTTATCGCCGCGAACTGGCGACGACCTTCACGATTGTCAGCGATTTGCGAAGCGTTTTTACCGATGCTAACACCGGCGGATTTACCAACAACAGCAACGCCGATACCGACCGCAATCAAGTTGTGCTTGATATGATTTACGGCAACGCCAACTACGACATCGGTCACGTTCTTTCCGTCACGCCAAATCCGGACGGGCTTGCCGCGAGTCCAAGTTTATGCGACCCGACCGGCAAAGCGCAGGGATTTACCGGCGCGCCGACTCCGCAGGGCGACGGCTTCGACGTTGACTATGTGGCGCACGAAATCGGGCATCAATTTGCGATGAGCCATACGTTTAATAACGACATTGACGGTTCGTGCAATACGCGCTCGGTGAATTCGGCGTATGAGCCGGCGAGCGGCGTGACGATTATGGGTTACGCAGGAATCTGCACACCGCGCAATCTGTCCGCCAACTCGATTGAATATTTCAATCTTCGCAGTTTCGACCAATCGCTGAATTATTTGCAGAATACCGTTCCGCAGCAATATCCGACGTGCGGCTCGACAACGGCAACGGGCAACACCGCGCCGACCGTCGCGGCGGCAGGAACTTTCAATATTCCGAGACAAACGCCGTTCACCTTGACCGCTTCGGCAACGGATGCGGATGGCAACTCGCTGACTTATCTGTGGGAAGAATTCGACCTCGGCGGCGCGACGCGCTCGACCGGCGCGGTTGACACCGATGAAGACGGCACGGCGCGCCCGATTTTCCGCGCTTACAATGCGACGACTTCACCCGCGCGCACGTTTCCGAGTTTGTATTATATTTTGAATAATGCGAACACGCCGCCCGCGACTTATACGGGAACTCTGCCGTTCGCGCCGACGGTCGGTTCGACCAACGGTTATGCGTGCAGTGCCGATGCCGGAACAAACTGCGTCACGGGCGAGCGTCTGCCTTCGATTGCCAGAACAATGAATTTCCGCGTCACCGTGCGCGATAACAGCGCGGCGGGCGGCGGAGTTGCCGACGGCGCGGCACAGGTCATTGTCAATGCGGCGGCAGGTCCGTTCGTCGTCAATTCGCAAAACACCGCGACTATCTGGGCTGGAAATTCCGCGCAGACGATTACGTGGAACGTCGCAGGCACGACCGCCGCGCCAATTAACGCGGCTAATGTCAACATTCTGCTCTCGACCGACGGCGGGCAGACTTTCCCGATTATGCTTTCACCGAACACGCCGAATGATGGTACAGAATCAGTCACGATTCCGAACACGGCGACGACGACGGCGCGAATCAAAATCCAGGCGGTCGGCAACATTTTCTTTGATATCAACAACGTGAATTTCACTATCACGCAAGCGACGGCGACACGCGCGCCGTTTGATTTTGACGGCGACGGCAGAACTGACGTTTCGGTTTTTCGTCCGGCGAACGGCAATTGGTTTTTACAGCGTTCGAGTCAAGGTTTTGCGGCGATTCAATTCGGTGCTAACGGTGACTTGATTGCTCCGGCAGATTACGACGGCGACGGCAAAACCGATGTTGCGGTTTTCCGTCCGTCAAACGGAACCTGGTATCGTCTCAACAGCCAGACCGGAACTTTTTCCGGCGTTCAGTTCGGACAAAACGGTGACTTGCCGCGTCCGGCGGATTTTGATGGTGACGGCAGGGCGGATATTAATGTCTTTCGACCGTCGAACGGCGTTTGGTATCGTTTGGATTCGATGAACGGGCAAGTTGTTTTCAATGCGTTCGGACAACTGAACGATATTCCGGTAGCGGGCGATTACGACGGTGACGGGCGAGCAAATCTGGCAGTGTTCCGACCGACGGAAAATCGCTGGTATATCGCGCGACCGACCGGCACACCGGCGCAGAATTTTGATGCGATTAACTTCGGCGCGACTGGCGACATTCCCGTTCCGGCAAATTACGACGGCGATGCTCGAACAGATGTCGCGGTTTTCCGTCCGGCGACCGGCGTTTGGTATCGCATCAATAGTTCTAACGCGCAGACCGTCGGCACGCAATTCGGGCAGAATCAGGACATTCCGGTTGCCGGCGATTACGACGGCGATGGACGCGCCGACCTCGCGGTCTTTCGTCCGTCGAGCGGCGTGTGGTATAGCTCAAACACGCAGAGCGGCAATCCGTTTATCCAGTTCGGAACGAATTCCGACAGACCCGTTCCGGCTGCCTATATATCTGGACAGTAAGGAGACTTAAATCAAAAAGAAAAAGGCATCGCGTCAGATGCCTTTTTCTTTTTTTTTGGTTTATTTTGTATTTTCGCCTTCCTTTTGTTTTTATTGTCGGTCGGTAATCTATCGCGATTCCCGATTGAATTTAATGGCAAGGCGAACATTGTTATTCAAAGATCGCTTTCGGTGCTTTGTATTCTTTGTCCCAGCCGAGATAGCAAACATCGTGACAGTTCATCAAATACTTCACAACTTCCCATTTGCCGCCGGTATTTTTCAAAAGCGCGTAAAGCCCTTCTTCAAAATCGCCGCTGTCAATGAATTTCTGGTATTTGGTGATTTTCCAATTCAGTGCGCCGCCGTCTTTGCTTTTCGGCTGACCGGCAAAGAAAGCCCAATCGCCCTGCACTTTTAATTTATCAACAGTGAAAATAACTTCCTGTTTTAATTCTTTGCCAACCGGAACGCGCAAAGCATCCATAATGGCGATGCGCTCAGGCGAATCTTTTGCCGGTGTAAACGTTTCGGTTTTAGAACGGACGTTCGATGTCGTATTGGAGACATTCGCCGTCGTCTGATTGGAATTGACGACCGTCGCCACGTTTGATTTGTCAGCGGCGACGTTGTTTGCCGCCGAGTTGTTATTTGCTGCGCTGCTGCAAGCAGAAAGCGTCAGGCAGAGCGTTGCGCCGCTCAATGCAGATAACAAAAATTTGATTGAATTCATTTCATAAACTCCTTATTTGTTTAAATTAAAGGCATCGCGTCAAACGAAATGTGTCTGAAACGATACCTTTTGCGGTGACGAACTAAACGGTGCGGATGCCGTCAAATTTATTTCCCAACGACCGGGCAGGCATCGGGCTTCCAACTGACGAGTTTATAAACTCGTTTCAAATTCTGATAAACCGTGACCAAAACGAATTGCGTTTCGTCGTTGTCTTCTTCGGCGACTCTGACTTCGACGCAGATTCGGTAATTCATTCCCTGCACGACCTGTCGCTCGGCTTTTTGAATCTCGACGATTTCGAGCGAAACATCGTTTTTCTCCGAATGATCGCTGACGGCGAAGTCAGCCGCCGCCACAACTGCGGCATCTTCCACAGAAACTGCTTTAAAGCCGCCGACCATCGGCGGTTTAATTTGAGCAAAACTCGTGTTTGCACAACCAAAAATTACGCCGAAAGCGGCGAACATCATCATCATTTGTAATTTCTTTTTCATTTTTTTCCTTGGTATTTATTGCTTGAAATTTTCGTGTTAATTACAGTTTATCACCCGACTATCGCACTGCGAATCGGGTTCGAGCCAGCCTGTAAAATTTTTGTATTTGATCTGCGTTCTTTTGCCGCTGACGAATTGGTTTTAGTTTCGCTTGCAGCGTTCGCTTTGTTGACTGCGTTCACCGGTAAAGTGTTTACTGTCGCCGTTTGATTGCAGGCGGTAAAGACAGAGGTGAACGCAAAAATACTTACAACGATAATCGCATTGTTATTTAATTTCATAACTTCACGCTTTCCTGAAAATAGTTGTAATTGTGGACTTAATTTTTTGAAGGCAATTTTTCTTTTATTTGAGACAAGGTTTGTTTGCCGACGCGTCCGCCGCTTTTCTGGCGTCTTCATTGCCGCTTGCTCCGCCTTTGATTTTATCCGTGACACAAATGTTTCCAATCGTGATTTTCGCCACTGCCAGATACGAAGTTTTATCACTCGGTGAATTAGGGTTTTCGTTAGCGTTGACGCGCACGATTAAAGCGACAGGACGCACTTTCCCGCCGTCTTTTTCCACGCGCCATTCAGCCT
The DNA here is from genome assembly GCA_963761145.1 of Pyrinomonadaceae bacterium. Taxonomy (GTDB): domain Bacteria; phylum Acidobacteriota; class Blastocatellia; order Pyrinomonadales; family Pyrinomonadaceae. The sequence goes on along the minus strand of CAVXFU010000007.1, from coordinate 143,468 downwards.
TATCGCCGATGCTGGAGAAATTTGTCGTGATGACTTCCCAGTAATTGAGCGGATGCCGCTTTCCATCCGGCGACAACACGGTTATTGACTGCCGCAAATCATCATCTTCCACCAGCAGATCATAGCCTTCGATTCCCGAACATTTTTGAACCGAAGCACCTGTTTCTTTTTCAACGCTGATAGTTTTGCAGTCGCCGGGTTTGATATCGCTGTAAACGCTGTCAAGCGAAGACGCGGCAGATTTAGAATCGGCGGCAGTAGTGTTGCTGGCTTTAGCCGAATCAGCATTTTTCACGGCAGTTGTGTTCGCTTGATTAGATTGAGCAGAGTTCGCTGGCACCGCATTGTTTGTCAATGCAGAACTGCTGCAAGCTGAAATCATCATTGCCAGCATAAGATAAGTCATTCCAGCCGGTAAAATTTTTGTTAAATTCATTATTATTTTCTTAATCATACGATAAGTTTTTTCGCTTTTTTGATTATTTTTTCGAGCCGCGCGATTTAACCGATTCGACTTTTAAAATTTTCGCGCTGGCGGAAAGGTCAGCTTCGAGTCCCGGAACTTTACACGAACCTTCGCCGGTCGTTGCCGTCACTTCGCAGTGATCTTTATCTTTGCATTATATCTAAAATGGTGCGACCGGCTTCCGAATCATTTGTAAAACAATAAGCCGCAAATTTTAATCTTGCGGCTTATTTTTAGTTGTGATTATTTGCTCTGAGTAACTTTCACTTCTTTGCCCGCCGCGTCAATAAACTTGCCGTCTTTCGCGCCGTTTTTGAAGACGAATTTACTTTTGGTGTTGCCTTTTTCGTCCAATTCCAAATATTCGGTTTCAGTTTCATTTCCTTCAACCTGATACAATTTGAAGCTTCCATCGTCGCCGCAGGAAACCCGATGCTTCATTCCGTTCAAAGTTCGCTCCACGCTGCATTTCATTTTCCCGACCGAATACTCGCCGGTAAAAGTTTGTTCGGCGTCAAATTCCTTTTTGAACTCCGCATCCTGCGAATACCGCAGAATCGAACTGATATCTTCGCCGTTGCCGTAGGAAATACCGACGATTTTCCAGCCTTTGCCTTTTTCGCGCATCAGTTCGTAGTCGGCGAAATCAGCTTTTCCGGCTGTTTTGAAAGTCGCTTTCACAAAAGCATTATCGGGACCGCCGGCTTCTCGCAGGTTTCCGACGACAAGATTGGTGCTTTCTTCCTGCGAGCCATAGAGCGGATCGAAATCAATCGCGCCGACTTCGCCGTTGGCATCAACCGCGTCTTTCCAAATCATATCGGCTAAATCTTTGACAAAATACTGGTCAACCAGCGCGCGGTTTTTCGTTTGGTTAAACGGACTTTTATTGGCGGTATGCGCGGCGTATAATTTTTTTACAACCGCGTCAGGAGTTATTACTGCCGCGGTTTTGTTTTGAGCAATACCAGTCGAAACTGCCGCCGCCATAAATAAGGCGGTCAAAAATAAATATTTAATTTTCATTAATGATTCTCCTTGAAGATTGACGAAACCGTATCAGGTTTCGCCTAATATTTGTTTAATCTACCGTCGCCGAACAAACTGCAAAATAAAAATCAGACTTGTTCAGTTCGGATTTTACTTGACGCGGCTAACCTTTATTTCTTTGCCCGAAGCGTCAACGAATTTTGTGATCACGCCGTATTCGGGGGAAATGAATTGACCTTTTCTGCCTTTTTCGTTCGGGTTAAAAGTGCCGAAGGTCAGCGATTCGGTGTCAACGACCTGAAAGTTTTCCTGATCATCGCATTTTACTCGCGCCCAATAACCGCTTTTATTGGTCATAATGTTGCATTTGACCGCGCCGACCAGATAATCGCCGTCTAATTTATTTTCTTTTTCAGCCGCTTTCATTTCGGCTTCGGTCATCATTCCGTACTGCAAAATCGAAGCGAGGTCTTCCGCATCGCTATACATTATGGTGTCTATTTTCCAGACTTTGGACGCGGTGTTTTCTTTGGTCAGCGTATAAAGAATTTGCTCGTCTTTGCCGAAATTCTTAAAGCTGACTTTTACCATATTATTGGCATCCGCTTTAGCGATGACGAAGTTTTTGATGTCGTCATCCTGCGCGTAAAAAAGCGGATTAAAGTCTAATGCTCCAACTCCGTCGCCGGCAGAAGTCGCATCTTTCCAAATCGCGTCGGCAAGTTCGCCGGTGAAATACTTATCAACCAGCGCGCGGCTTTTCTTTTGAAAAAACGGGCTCGCCGCGCCTTTTGCCGCGTATAAGTTTTTAACGACCTGTTCGGGCGTATTTACTGCTGTTGTTGATTTTTTCTTCTGGGCTAAGCCAAAAGAAGAAGCTGTTGCCAATACTAAAATCGTTAAAATTAAATTTTTGATTTTCATAAATTATTTCCTTATCGTGTTTGCTCCCCGACTATTTTCTCCGACCGAGCGATTTAGCCGAAGCAACCTTCGCAATATTGAATGAAGCGGAAAGCGTGGCTTCCAAGCCGGGAACTTTGCATTCGCTGTCGCCTTCGCCGAGCGTCGCCTTAACTTCGCACTGCTCTTTATTTTTACACGCGGCTAAAATGGCGCGACCGGCATCCGAATCGTTGGTAAAACAATAGGCGGCATAATCGCCCGTTTCTTCGCCGACATACAAAATCACCGATTCGGTTTTCCCCGTCTGCAATTCGCCGCTGACCGGTTCGCTTTCGGAATCTGCCGGTTTCGCCGCAGTAGAAGTTTTGCCGCTGTTTGCAGAAGTTTTGCTGTCGGTTGCGGTCTTCGTATTTGAAGCCAGACTGTTTTTCGCCGTTTGATTAGTATTGACGACAACTGCCGCATTCGATTTATTGGCGGCGTTGTTTGCCGTTGTGTTGTTGCTCGCTGCATTGCCGCAGGAAATTGTAAATGCGAGCGCTGCGACGCTCAATGTTGATAGTAAAATTTTTGTTGATTTCATTTTTCCTTTTCTTTCTGTATCTCAGTCGGGAATGTCTGACGGATTTCCGACCGAGGTATAAGCCTGTATTGATATCTCCAACGATATTTATTGAACCCGAATGACTTTCACTTCTTTGCCCGAAGCGTCAAAATATCTGCCGTTTTTTTCGCCGTTCTTGAAAACGAATTTGCCCTGCTGCCTGCCTTTGTCGTCCGTGTAAATAAAAGCGGTTTCCTTTTCATCACCGTCGACTGAATATAATTTAAAGCCTTCCTGACCATCGCAGGTCACGCGATAAAACATCCGATTCATTGTCGGCGCAACATCGCACATCATCGCTCCGACCGTATAACCGCCTTTAAAGGTTTGATCGGCATCATAATCTTTCTGATATTCCTCGTCCGTTGAATACCGCAGAATCGAAGCAAGGTCTTCGCCGTCGCTGTATTCAATGTTGTCTATTTTCCAGGTTTTGTTCGCTTCGCGGCGGAGGTTAAATCCGACCGACTCGGCTTTTCCGTTATCTTTGAAGGTAACTTTCAGAAAGACATTATCGGGACTGCCGTCTTCTTTCGGTTTGCCGACGACGAAATCGGTAATTTGCGGGTCTTGCGAATTGTAAAGCGGATCAACGTTCCAGCCGGTTTCCGACGCGTTGGTTTTCCAAATCAAATCGGCGAAGTCTTTGGTGAAATACTTATCAACCAAAACGCGACTTTTTATTTGGGCAAACGGATTGGTTTTCTCATTTTTCTGCGCCGCGTATAAATTTTTAACGACCTGTTCGGGCGTGCCTGCCGGTGTTGTTTTTATTGATATTGTTTTGCTTTTCGTTTGAGCAAAGTTAATTGAGCCGAACGCCAGAAGACACACGGCTAGAAGAACAAATTTGATTTTCATAAATTATTTGATTTTCGTTAATAATATTGGTTTATTGACGAGTAAAGCGAAACAACACAAATTTGCCTTGGGAGATGAGAACAAAATTGCTGCAAATTCAAACTTTTACGCCAGCGAATCAGAAAATATTTATCAACGCTGTGTAAGATTATCATAGAGTAAACGACATTGGCTACAAAACTATTGACCGGAAGATTTAGAAAATAAAAAACTTTGCCGAACCCTGGAACGGCTTATTTTTCACTATCAATCCACGTGCTATAATTTGCCTGAAAATACACTGAATAAAACTGAAAATTATGACAACAGATTTCCTGACCGGCACGGTCAAAGGTCCGGGCGAAATGCCGCACGAATATCTTTTTATCACCAAAGACAACAAGCGCACGCGCATCGGCGAGTTCGTTTATTATACGGCGACGGACGGCGACAACGAGCGGCAGATTATCGGCACGATAAAGGGGCGAAAGCTCGTCAGAAATTTGCCCGACGCATTTTTGTCCGACCCGAATACGCCGCCCTCACTTGTTTCTTCGTTGATCGGACTCGACGGCGATGCTTGCGAGATTTACGAGATTCAGGTTGAAACCATCGGCTATTTCGACGTAACGGTCAAAGATTTTAACAATCCGCGCATTCCGCCGAATCCGGGCGACGCGGTTTACCTCGCCTCAAGCGAAACCTTGTCGCAGATGCTCAGTTCAAAGAAAACGGCGGATGTCGGTTCGGCTCATATCGGCAGTTTGCTGACGCGCAAAAAAGGCGAAGTTCCGATTGTGCTGTCGGTCAAAGATGTCGTTTCGACGCACCTGGCGATTTTGGCTTCGACCGGTTCCGGCAAATCTTACACGGCGGGCGTTTTCATTGAGGAATTGATGAATCAATATAACCGCGCCGCCGTTCTGATCGTTGACCCGCACAGCGAATATCAAACAATGTCTTCGATTATGGGCAATTCGCAGTTTTTCGGCGAAGACGGCTACAAGCCGGAAGTGAAAATTTTCAAACCCGAAACAATCAAAGTCCGCTTTTCAACGTTGACCGAAGCCGACGTGAAATATCTTTTGCCCGAAGGCACGAGCGACAAAATGCTGCACTTTCTGGCGCAGGCGTTTCGCAGTCTGAATGAAAGATTGCGGGTCGAACGGCGGCAGGATTACGCCTACGATTACCACGATTTGCGCGACGAAGTGAATAAACAGAAATTCGGTGACGAATCGAAAAAAGACGGCGGCGGCAATGTTTCTTCGATTGACGGCTTGCTGTGGCGAATGGATTCGCGTTTCGACAAACCCGACAGCATTTTTCACGCGCACGAACACATCGAATTAAACGACCTTTTCGCGCCCGGACGCTGCACGATTCTGCAATTATCCGACATCGAACAGCACGAACAGCAAGTCATTGTCGGCACATTATTGCGCCGCGTCAACAAAGCGCGAATGATGGCGACACGCGGCGAAACGGCAAAGGAAAGCGGCGACCGCATTAATTATCCGGTTTTCACTTTATTAGAAGAAGCGCACCGTTTCGCGCCCGCCGGAGCGAGCGTCGTTTCAACAAATATCTTGAAACAAATTTTGTCTGAAGGCAGAAAATTCGGCGTCGGCATCGGGCTAATCACGCAGCGACCGGGCAAACTAGATCAAGACGTTCTCTCGCAATGTATGACGCAAATCATTATGCGAATCGTCAACCCGATTGACCAGCAAACCGTCGCCCAATCGGTCGAAGGCGCCGGACGCGCAATGCTCGCCGAACTGCCTGCTTTAACCAAAGGTCAAGCCGTCATCTCCGGCGTCGGCATCAACACGCCCGTGATGTGCCGCATCCGCCAACGCCTGACCCAACACGGCGGCGAAACCTTCGACGCGCCTTCGGAATGGATGCGCTGGCATTCGACCGATTCTACAGACAAACGCGAACAGGAAAACGCGCCGTATCTGAAACCGACTTCGGAGAAGAAAACCGAGAAGATTGGGAATATTCGTATTTGAGGTGAAAATATGAGAAAGATTATCCTGCAAATTTTAGCATTTTTGCTTTTAACCATTTCAATTTCGGCGCAGGACAATCAGCCTAAATTGGTTGACGAATTCGGCGAAATGCCGCTTGATGAAATGAGGGCTAGAGTTAATAATTTAGCCCTTGAAGTAAATCAACTGCCAAACTCTAAAGCCCTTATCAAGATTTACGGCGGGCAGCAATACTCATTTGCTTCAGCATATATACGCGGCTCGTTAATGAAATCTATTTGGGGGAATTTTGTGAAACTTCCAACCGAAAAACTTTTGATTCAATTTTGCAGCATAAATAAAGAACCGATTCGGACTAAATTTTTTGTGGTTCGGAAAAATGACAAAGTTGAGCCTTGTGACGAAAATCTAATTGCCCCGAAAGAAACTGTTTTGTTTGAAACTTCCTATTTTGACCTCAACGATTTTTCAGCTTCTAAAATTGATTTTAATTCGATTGAACACAATTATCCTGCCGTTGAAGGCACGGAAGGAGATTATTCGGAATTTGCTCAAAATATTTTGAAAAAGTTTTTGAAAGATTCTCCCGAAAGCAAAATTTACATAATCGGTTATCTGAACTCCAATTTTGAAATTGATGAAAACGGTAAATTTATTTCGAGAAATCGAAACAATTTAGACAAAAAATCTCACCTTAATAAAATGTTTCAAGCCGCGCACAGGGAATTACTTAAAAACGGATTTTCGACTTCGCAAATAAAGATGATAGACGGCGGTTATATTAACAAGTCGCAAAGGAGATTGGAATTTTGGTTTGTCCAGAAAGGCGGCGCAATTCCAAAGCCGAAGCCTGATTATTTTCCGAAGAAAAAGCGAAGTAAGAAATGATAAAATAAATCCGCTATGACAGGACAATATATTTTGAGCGATTATTTCGACCGCGCCTTGTCGCAAGCCGAATACGACAAGCTGGAAGACGGCACGTTTTTCGGGCGCATTCCGGCGTGTAAAGGCGTGGTCGCTTTTGCCAACACGGAGCGCGAATGCGGAGACGAACTACGCTCCGTGTTGGAAGATTGGGTTCTTGTCGGTTTGAAACTCGGACACGATTTGCCAATTTTAGATAGTGCGCGGTCATCGAAGATGACGAACATTATAGCCTAGCGAGAATCGCTAGGTATGCGGCAAACCGGACAATCGCTCGCTGAAATCGAGCAACAATCGTTCGCCTTTTTGTTCGACACTTTCAGCGTCGGAAATCTTTACCCGACAAACGTAGGGTTTCACCCTACGCTATATTGTTTGTCGCCGTTGGCGACTTAAACCAGATTATTCCAGCAATTCTCGGTTTGGAAACAGAAAGCAGAAATAATAATCTGAGGAGATGCGAGAAAGTAAGAAGTTTTTAGTGGAGAATCTAAAGTTTGATTGGCTGATGAGTTTTCTGGACGAGCAGTTTCAACAGTTTTCAGATACGCGGGCGAGGAATGCAAAGTATCAGTTAGCTGAGGTCGTCAAGTCAGGGTTTGCGATGTTTTCGCTCAAATCGCCGTCGTTGCTGGACTTCAAAAAGCAGACGATGCCTGAGCAAAGTAACTTGCGTTCAATTTACCGGATTCGGGGAGAGATTCCGAGCGATACGCAAATGAGAGTCATTCTAGACGAGTTCGAGACGACCGAAATACGAGGTTTGTTCGGTTCGTTATTTAGGATTTTAGAGAAAGCGGGAATCATCAAAGAGTATCGGTATTGGGAAAAGATGGTCTTGGTATCAGTCGATGGAGTCGAGCATTTTTCCTCACAGAAAGTGCATTGTCCGAGCTGCACGACAAAGCAGTTGAGGAATGGCGAGATTTCTTATCAGCACAGCGGATTGGGAGCGGTGGTGGTGCATCCGGAGAAACGCGAAGTGTTTCCGATCGAATTTGAGCCGATTATCAAACAGGATGGGGAGCGAAAAAATGATTGCGAGCGGAATGGCGCGAAAAGGCTCTGTCAACGGCTCAAAAAGGAGCATCCCGAACTAGCTGTCTTGTTGGTCGAAGATGCCTTATATGCCAATGCTCCGCACGTTCGGCAAATCACGGGCTACGGCTGGAGTTATATTTTAAGCATCAAACCGGACTCGCACAAAAGTCTTTTCAGGCAATTTGAAGGACGCCGCCGGAGCGGACAAGTGAAGAGTTTGAGCGAAACCGATCAAGCCGGAGTGGAGCATTATTATGAATGGACAAATGAAGTTTGGCTTGGCGAAAACGCGTGCGACGTGAAGGTCAATGGGCTGTTTTATGAGGAACGCAAACCGAACGGCGAAGTCAAAAAATGGAGTTGGATCACGAATCTGAAACTGAGTCAAAGAAATGTCAAAAAGGTAATGCGCGGCGGACGGGCGCGCTGGAAGATCGAGAACGAAACATTCAATACGTTAAAGAATCAAGGCTACAATTTTGAACATAATTACGGACACGGATTTAAGAACTTAGCAACCGTTTTAGCCTTATTGATGATTTTGGCGTTTTTGGTTGACCAAATTCAACAAGGTTGTGACAAATTGTTCCGAGCCGTCTGGCAGGGACTGAAAACCAAGAGCAAATTATGGGAATCAGTGAGAAGTTTATTTCAAGTTCTGGAGTTTGAAACAATGGCGGATCTCTACCAAAAAATGGCTCTCTTATACAGAATTCGGTTGGAATAATTCCAAACCGAGAATTGCTGAGATTATTCAACTGCAAAAGTTTATGCGTTAAATTGTTTTTACGTTAAAATGCGTTTGAGAGGTGAGAAAGATGACACATTCGATTGTTTTGGAAGTTCCCGAAAACATCTATCAGGGAATCGTCAAAGAAGCCGAGACTAAAAAGCGCAAGGTTGAAGATATCGCGCTTGAGAGATTGGCGAAGGATGAAAGATCGGACGATGAGGAATTTGAAAAACTCGCCGACGAACTCGCCGATTATTTCGAGAAGAATCTACCAGCCGATGCTAAACCGCTTTCCGATTACGCGATGAGCCGTGAAGGAATTTACGGAGATCACCCGTGATTTATATTCCCGACACTAACAATTTATTGCGCTTTACTATTCGTGCCGACGCGCAGCACGCGGTCGTGCTTTCGGCAATCAGAAAACTAAAAGCGAACGGCGATAAAATTCACCTTCTTCCGCAAACCTGCGTCGAATTTTGGAACGTCTGCACGCGCCCCGTTTCGCGCAACGGTTTCGGTCTATCTGTCGAACAGGCGAATCATTCTCTGCGACTGGTCGAAAAGATTTTTCTGCTTTTGCCCGATAATGAAAATGTTCACCGTGAATGGCGCAAGTTGGTTTTTGATTTTGGCGTATCGGGCGTTCAGGTTCACGACGCGCGAATCGTCGCCGCAATGCGCGTTCATCAGGTCACTCATATCTTGACCTTTAACACTTCGGATTTCGCGCGTTACTCAAACCTCGGCATCGTTGCCGTTGACCCGAAAACTCTCTAATCCTTCAACGCGCCGTATCTGAAACCGACTTCGGATAAAAAGACTGAGAAAATTGGGGATATTCGGATATGATTTCGTGATAAGATGCGCTTATGAAAGTCTTAGAAAGAACAATCCAAATCCGCAAGACTTCGTTAAAAGAAGAAACCAACGATTTGAAAAACACGACCGCCGCCGAGCGTTGGGCGATGATGTGGCAGCTTGCGCTCGATGCTTGGGCGTTCAAAGAAGAACCGCTTGCTGAACCCAGACTTCAAAGAAATATTGTCCGCGTTTATCGAAGAGTAAAGTGTATCTAAAACCGATATTGGAGAAGAAGACTGAGAAGGTTGGGAATATTAGAATATAAATTTGTCATATATGAAAAGAATTATCTTACAAATTTCAGTATTTTCGGCATAAGCATTTTTTGTGTATGCGCCGCGTAATTTTTTGCAAAAAGTAAAGTATAATATTTCGCAAATCTGTATTTCCCGAAAATAATTATGCCGAATAACACAAATCGCCGCGATTTTTTGAAAGTTATCGGCGCGGCTTCGCTCGGAGTCGCGCTTGCGCCGTCAAACGTTTTCGCCCAGAAACGCAAACGCTCCTGCGTCATTATCGGCGCGGGTTTTTCCGGTTTAGCCGCCGCTTATAAATTAAAAAACGCCAACTGGAACGTGACTGTTTTAGAAGCCAGAGACAGAATCGGCGGGCGCGTTTTTTCGCAGACTTTCAAAGAAAATCCGAATCTGACATTTGAACTCGGCGCGGAATGGGTCGGTGAAAGTCACGAACGACTGAAATCGCTTTGCCGCGATTTTGCGATTCCTTTGCAGAAACACCAATTTGACGACTACCTTTTGCAAAACGGCAAAGTTTCGCGCCCGAACGAATGGACATTTTCCGCGCAGGCAAAAGCCGCGTTTGAGAAATTAATTAAAAGCTATGATAAGTTAACCGTCGCGCAGCGAACTAATCTCGACAGATACGATTGGTGGACTTATCTCGAAAAAATCGGTTATACGGAAACGGATTTGCGGCTCAGAGATTTGATGGACAGCACCGATTTCGGCGAATCAATTCGCCACGTTTCAGCGTTCGGCGCATTGGCGGAATATGCCGAATCGAGTCCGAGAAACGAAATGGATTACAAAATGACCGGCGGAAACTCGCGCCTCGCCGCTGAATTTGCGAAACGAATCGGCGCGGAAAATATTCGGTTGAATTTGCCGGTCGAAGAAGTAAATCAACGTGCCGGCATCGTGACGGTGAAAACCGCGACGGAAAATTTCAAAGCCGATGCCGTCATTTGCACCGCGCCGATTAACAGTCTTTTGAAAATAAAATTCAATCCCGCGCTGCCGACGGTTCAGACCGAAGCCGCGCAGCAATTGATTTACGCGCGAATCTGCAAGAATTCGGTTCTTTACGAAAAGCGTTTCTGGAAGGCGGAAAATTTTTCGATGGTTTCCGACACGACTTCGCATTATTATTTTCACAGCACGCAGAATCAAACGGGCGAACAGGGAATTTTGACCAGTTATGCGGTCGGCGAAAAAGCGGACGTTTTAGCTTCGCAGTCGGACGAGCGGCGAATGAAAATCATCACGCGCGATTTGATTGATTTCAACGAAGACGCGCCGAAACTGGCGAAACAAATTTCCTCCTACGCGTGGCAGCGCGACCAATACACCGACGGTGCTTACGCGCTTTATCGTCCCGGACAATGGTTCGGCATTCGCCCGATTTTACAGCGTCCGCACGGAAAAGTGTTGTTTGCCGGCGAACATCTCGCCGATTGGCAGGGCTTTATGGAAGGCGCAATCGAAACCGGCGAAGCGGCGGCGCAAAGCTTGATTAGATAATTTTTACTGCCCACGAAATACACGTAAGAAACGAAAGGAAACTAAAAATCTTTTTCATGTTTTTCGTGTATTTCGTGGGCAAAATCATTTAGATTGTTCGTAATCCGACTTACCGCCAAGTTTCGATTTTAACTGAATTTCCGTAATCTGAATATCTTTCTGCACCGCTTTGCACATATCGTAAATCGTCAGCGCGGCGACCGAAACGGCGGTTAACGCTTCCATTTCCACGCCGGTTTGCGAACTGGTTTTCGCTTCGGCTTCGAGCGATATGCCGAATTCGGTAATTTCGATTTTTACGTCAACTTTTGAAAGGTTGATTTGATGACACAAAGGAATTAATTCGGAGGTTTTTTTCGCCGCCATAATTCCCGCGATTCTGGCGATTTCAAGCGGATTGCCTTTCGGATTTTCGCTGGTTTTCAAAATTTCAAGCGTTTCCTTTGACAGCAAAACTTTGCCCGCTGCGACGGCTCGCCGCGCGGTCGTTTCCTTATCGGAAACATCAACCATTTTGATTTTCCCGCGTTCGTCAAAGTGTGAAAGTTTGTTCATAAGAATTTACGGCAGAAAATAAACTTCCGCGACATCGCCCGTTTCCAGATTTTTCGCCTGCGGCACGAAAACCAGAGCATTTGCCCGCGCAAATGCGATAAAGTTCGACGAACCGTTAAAGCGCAGCGATTCGATTATCAATTCGCCGCGCTCGTTTGTCACGATTGAGGCGGGCAAAACCGAATCGCGCTCTTTCGCCGCTTTCAGTTTCGTCGAACAAACGGCAAAGCCTTTTCTCAATTCGCAGTTTTTTGCCGACTGCATTCGCAAAATCGCCGTGCGGACAAACAGATAAAACGTCACGGCGGACGAAACCGGATTTCCCGGCAGACCGAAAATCAAGCATTCGTTTAATTTGCCGAAAACCGTCGGCTTGCCGGGTTTTAACGAAATTCGTTCAAAGAAAATCTCCGCGCCCAAGTCGCGTAAAACCGGTTTTGTAAAGTCATAATCGCCGACCGAAACGCCGCCGGTCGTGATTAAAACATCGTAATTTTTCGACGCGTTTTCTATCACTTTTCGCAATACTTTCAACGTCATCTTTTACCAGCGGTAAAATTTCCGCGTCGCACAATTTATCCGCGAAAACTTTCAGCATCAGCGAATTTGAATTGCGAATCTGGTCTTTCTGCGGCGTTTCGGAGATGTCAACAATCTCGCTTCCGGTCGAAAGAATCGCCACTTTCGGGCGGCGAAACGCTTTGATTTTCGCGTAACCGAACGAGGCAATCGCGGCAATCATCTGCGCGCTGATAAAGTCACCTTTATCAAAAATCTGTTCGCCTTTGGTAATTTCCGAAGCGAAGAGGTTGATATTTTGCCTGACTTTCGTCGCCTCCAAAATCTCAATAAATCCGTCTTTTTCTCTGGTTTCCTCAACTTTCTGCACCGCGTCCGCGCCTTTCGGCACGGGCGCACCGGTCATAATCCTGACCGCTTCGCCGGATTTTAATTTGCCGCCAAATGCTTTTCCCGCGACGGATTCACCGATAATTTTCAACTTTGCCGGAACATTGCGCGTATCATTCGATTTGACTGCAAAACCGTCCATCTGCGAGCGGTCGAACGGCGGCAAATCCATATCGGCTTTGACTGTTTCCGCCAAAACTCGACTAACCGAATTTTCTAAATCAATCAATTCGGTTTTGAGCGGAAGAATCTCACGCTCGATGATTTTTAATGCTTCGGAAATTAAAATCATTTATTTATCGAATTAAATAAAACTCCGTCTGGCGCGGGCGAACGAATTCAAAACCTTTTTCGGTCATCACGGCATCGTCTTCGCCCATTACGGTTACTTTTTGATTGTTCCATTCGGGGACATTTGTGGAAGTATTCAGTTCGATTGAAGTGAAGGAATTGAGTCGAAAACGTTCGTCCGCCGCCGCCGAGCGATTTGCGGAAATCAATCGCCGCGCCGAGTCCGTGACCCTGCGTGCCGATTGGGTGCGAATAAATCATCGCTTCGATATTTTGCCGTTTCATTTCCGCCATCGCCGCGTTGTAAACTTCCGCGCCGGTCATTTGCGGACGCGCGACGGCGAAAATCGCGTCCTGTAAACGATTCGTATTTTTCAAGGCGGCTTTCAGACCTTCGGGCGCATCTTTTTCGCCTTTTTTCAAAATATAAGCCTGTTTCTGCCAGTCGGTCGAAAGTCCCATATAATTCAAACCGCAGTCAATATGAATCAAATCACCCGGCTCTAAAATCATTGATTCGTCGGCGACCGATAAAAATTGCTGTGAATTCGAATTTGCCTTCGCCTGTCGCTGAACGCGTAAATCGGGCTGAAACCACGTCGTTAAACCGAGATTGTTGATCTGCTGCAAAAACCACCAGCGCACATCGCCGACGGTCGTTTTTCCCGGCGTAATGACTTCGTTTGAGAAAGCACGGCGCGTCAAAACGTCGGTCGCCAAAACCGCTTTGCGATACTCGTCAAGCTCTTCGGGCAGACGCGTGTCGAGATAATCGGCGATCAACGCGCCGCCCGAAACAAAGCGCGATTCGTAATCTTTGCCGAGCGTTTCGGCTAAAAATTTGTATGCGTCGTGCGTGATTCCATCGGATTGTCCGCGCCCGCCGCCCATATTCAAAGCGATTGTTTTTGGGTTATGTTCATCGACAATTTTTCTAATCGTTTCGCCGATTTTATCGCGCGGCGGAAGCTGTAAGTCATAAAACCTTTTCAACTGTTCTTCTTCGTAACGCACGATGGCGATCTTATCCAAAGTTTTTCCGTTATCGGCGAAGATAAAAAAATCGCGTCTGCCGACTATCGGAATCGGTGGCGTGATCGCGTCGGTCAAAGGATCAGTGTGAAATTCTTCATTCGTGACAATCCACATCGAAACGTTGTGTTTCCGCATCATCGGCAAAAGCAGCGTGTCGAAACGCTTTTGCAGCCACGCCGAACGCATCTGCATTTGCTCGCGCAAAGAGAGAAGTTTCGGCATCGGCGGAATTTTTTCGTTCGATTTGTTTTGAGCGAAAACGAGATTTCCCGAAATTGAAAGAAGCAACAGACAGAAATATACGGCTTTAAATATTAGTTTAATTGACAACATAGATTCAGATTGATTACAAATGGCTTTTCGCCTAAATTTACGCAAAATGCTAAACTGCTTTTGGAATTACCTGCAAAATTTTATCATAAACAGAATATTAAGAGAGGAAAATAAACACCGTGATTGATTTTGAATTAAGCGAAGAACACTTGGCATTACAAAAAACCGTTAAAGAATTTTGCGCGGGCGAAGTCGCGCCGTATATCAAAGAATGGGATGAAAAATCACATTTCGAGCGCAGCGTTTTCGACAAAATGGCGGAACTCGGATTGATGGGCGTGTGCATTCCCGAACAATACGGCGGCGCGGGATTTGATTACGTTTCGCTCGGTCTGGTCTGCGAAGAATTAGAAGCGTGCGATACTTTTCTGCGCGTGGCAATGTCGGTTCACGTCGGCTTAAATTCTTTGAGCTTGCTGACTTGGGGAACTGAAGAACAAAAACAAAAATATCTCGTTCCGCAGGCGAAAGGCGAAAAATTGGCGACGTTTGGTTTGACCGAACCGAATGCGGGCAGCGATGTCATCGGAATGCGTTCGAGTGCGAAACGTGACGGCGACGACTGGATTTTGAACGGCGAAAAAATGTGGATTTCGCTCGGCGACGTTGCTGATAATTTCTTGTTTTTCTGCTGGACTGATTTGGAAAAACAAAAGGCGCGCGATCATTCGGGAATTAGCTGTTTCATCGTCGAACGCACGATGGAAGGTTTTTCATCGGGAACTCTGCACGGAAAACTCGGCATCAAGGCTGGCAACACCGGATATTTTTCGCTTCAGGATGTAAGAGTTCCGAAAGAAAATATGCTCGGCAACGAAGGCGAAGGTTTTAAGATTGCGATGTTTTCGCTCGAAAACGGGCGTTATACGGTCGCGTCGGGCGCGACGGGCGTGATTCGCGCTTCGCGTGATGCTTCAGTGGCGTATGCCAACGCGCGCGAAGTTCAGGGACAAACGATTGCAAATTTCCAGCTCGTGAAACAAAAAATCGCCAATATGGAAGCCGATTACGAAATGGCGCATCTTTTGTGGCTGAAATGCGGTTGGATGAAAAACAACGGTCAAGCCGTCAGCGAAAGCCGCGAGTCTGGCGAAATGGCAGGCGACCGTTCGTTCGGAAACCGCCGCTTCGATGGCGATTGAGATTCACGGCGCGAACGGTTACACGAACGATTATCCGGTCGAACGTTATCTGCGAAACTGTAAAGCCGCCAGTCATTTATGAAGGAACGCGCGATATTCACACGCTGATGCAGGCTGATTGGGCTTTGGGTTTGAAAAAAGAACCGAAAGCGCGAGTTACGCTTCCGGCTTACAAAGCGGCGAATGCGTAAAGTGAAAATTTAAATTTACTGGTTAAGAAAAAGAAAGCCGTTCGATATTATCGAACGGCTTTCTTTTATTTCCGAATGAAACTTTGATTACTGTTTTTTAACGCTTTCAAGAAATTTCTTTACGTCCGCGCCGTGTTTTTCCATGCTTGATTTTTCAGCATAGATGTTAGCGAGAACCGGTTTTTTCGGAGCTTTGATGATCGTCAAATCCCACATTACGGCTTCGCCTTCGTTGGTTGCCGTTCCGCTCATCGTAGTCGCTTCCATTCCGTTGACATTGATTTTTGAACCTTTATCTTCGATTTTTACGTCTTTCAGATAATCGTCAATTTCCGTTGCCGCCGCGACGATGGCTTTTTCATAATCGCCGTCTTTCGGAACGGTGAAACGAATGTCAACGCCTTCGTCTTCGGTTTGAACGATAATATCTTCGCCGTCTTTGCTGTGTTTGAAGCCTTTCGGAACCGTCATCATGACACCCGCTTCGTCAATTTTTACAACATCGCCGTCTGCTGTCGAAGCCGGAGCGTTCGATACCATATTTGCATCAGATGCTGCCGGTTGTATTGACGACGGTATTTGTATTAGCCGCATTTGCCGGAGCGTTTGCCGGTTTATTGGCTGTGTTGGCTGTGTTTGTCGTTACTGTTGCACTGCAAGCTGAAAAAATCATTGCGAGCGACAATGCACTCAAGGTTGAAATCGCTTTTAATTTCATATATTTATTTATCTGGTTTGTTAAATTTATTTTTAGAATTAGTTTGCGCGAGCTTTTATCGTCGCGTAAACAAATTGAGATACTATCAGAAATCTTGATATTGTAAAGTTGAAAAAGCGAAAACAGGCGTGCGCGTAAATAAAATTTTTACGCGCACGCCTGTTTTCGTTTGTAAACGATTATTTGGCGGCGTTTGAATTACTGACTGACTGTTTGACGCTTTGAACTTCGGGGCTTTCATTAGTCATTTTCCATTCGCCGTTTTCTTTGACGAATTTAATGCGGATGCCGTTCGGATAACTGCCGCCGCGCATTTCCGCGACTGCCGTATCGCCGTTTATCTGTTCGTTGCGAACGGTAAACGGCTGGTCGGGAACCGGTTCGAGTTCGGTGATAAAAGCGGCCAAAGACTTTTTATTTTCGTCTTTCATATCTTCTTCCAATGATTTCAAAGTCGCCTGCGAATAGATTTTTCTGAGTGCCGCGTCGTCTTTTTTCTTTAACGCTTCATAATATTTTTGCACGACAGGCGCGAGCGTCGGCGCGTTGTTGGTCGTTGCCGCTTCCGGCGTTTTGGTCGTGTTCAGCGGGCTGTTTGTGTTGGCAATCGGCGCGTTCATGTTTGCCAGGTTTGGTATTTGCGGTGTTCGCGCTATTAATCGGCGTTTCGGTTTTGCCGCAGCCGATTAAAAAAATTGCAAAAGATAGTAATATAAAAAATCGCATTTGTTAATCTCCGATAATAATAAATAGTTTGAAAAAAAACGAGTATAAATCATCAGACGAAATGAACAAAACATCACCGAACCGAATTGCGCCGCGTTTTTATAATCCACGATTTGCCCGCGCCGCTCACGAGAGCCAGCCGACATCTGCAAATTTTCGACAATTACATCGAAAACACGCGGCTTCGCCTGCGCTCGATCCGCACACCCGAAACGAAAGAATGGACGTGGATTTTGACAGCAAATTCGAGCCGCTCGAAGATTTATCACAGTGGAAAATTTCAGAGATTCGTTTGAACGAAGCGGAACATCAGCGCTTTTGAAATTTTTGAAGGCAGGGAAGTACAAAAAAACGAGCGCGTCGAAACAAACGAAATCCGCAAAAATCGTTATTTTTACGAATCGGACGGAAAGCAGTTTGAAATAGACGTGTTTCTCGGCGAGCTTTGGGGATTGAATTTAGCGAAAATTTACTTTGAAAATGCGGAAGATTTGCGCCAGTGCGAATTACCGACAATTGCCGTTTCAGAAGTTACTAACAGCGAGTTTTTCATCGGAGAAAATCTGCTTGGGAAAACTTTTGCGGACGTGCAGCGGGAATTTGAGAAACTATCAAATTCCGCCGGATAAATCTTCAAAATCTTCGATTGACGGCAGTTCCGACAAATCCTTCAAGCCGAACTGGATCAAAAAATCCTTCGACGTGCCGTATTGCATCGGTCGCCCGACGGTTTCCTTTCTGCCTTTGGCGACGATCAGGCGTTTGTCGAGCAGAGTTTTAATCGCCGAAGCCGACTGCACGCCGCGAATTTCCAAAATTTCAGGAACAGTCGCCGGTTGTTTATAAGCGATAACGGCGAGCGTTTCGAGCGCGGCGAGCGATAATTTCGCGCTCGGTCTGGTTTTCAAAAACTTCCGAACTTCGTCGTGAAATTCGGTGCGCGTCGAGATTTGCCAGCCGCCCGCGATTTCGCGCATCTGCAAACCGCCTTCGCGCTGTTCGTATTCGCCGCGCAGTTCTTCAATCGCCGCTTCGACGCTTTCTTTGTCTTCTGCTAAAACTTCCGCTAAAAGTTTGACGGTAATCGGTTCGTCGGCGACGAAAATCAACGCCTCGATAATGGAAACGATTTCGCTGATGCTGCGCGTCTGTTTTTCTTCAGTAATATTTTCGTCAGTCACATTCATAAAAACTCAAAAAAGAATTTTATTACAAACCGCGCCAAAAAACCGCTTTAATTAATTAAAACATCACACGAATCGGTTATAAACTGCTAATTTCCGATAAAAATACGCTTTTAACGATATTTTCACGCTCCACATAGGATTTTTACAGTCCACATAGCTTTTTCACGTCCCACATAAAAGATTCACGACGAATATATACTTTTCACGACTGACGTATAGCTTTTTCACAGCACATATAGCTTTTTCACAGCACATAAATACTTTTCACGACAAATTAATACTTTGTACCACGAATAAGTACTTTTTCACGACAAATTAATACTTTTCACAGCGAATATATCTTTTCACGAAGAATATAGACTTTTCATTGTGAATATAGATTTTATGGTTCTAACCAGAATTATTTACTTTGTTTCGCTGGTTGATATTTTTTTGAAGATGATTTCGCCGAAAGTCGTGACTTTGCGTTAATTTAACGCTTTCGGTGCGAACGATTTCCAGAACGGCGATAAACGCTGTAACGAGTTCGCGGCGGGTGCGGATTTCGGCGAAAAACTCCAGCAGATTCAATTCTTGCGCTCCGAAGATTCGTTTTTTCAAATCTCTAATCATTTCCGCCAGCGAAATTTCTTCGCGGTGAATTTCCATCTGCACTTCTTCGACGTGTCTGGATAAAATTTTCTGAAAAACATTGAGCAAATCGAAGACCGTCGCGTTCGTTTCCGTATTGTTTTCGTCGGTTTCGATTTGTCCGCGCCGGAAAACGGCTTGCTCGACGGTCACGCGTTCGTAAAGCATTTCCGCCGCGTTTTTAAATTTCTGGTGTTCGAGCAAACGATCAATCAATTCCTGTCGCGGGTCTTCGATTTCTTCTGCCTGTTTCGTCAGCTATTTCGCTGCGGCAAAAGCATTTTCGATTTTATCTCGATCAACGTCGCCGCCATCACGAGAAAATCGGCCGCCAGCGAAATATCGAGCGATTTCATCAGGCGAATATATTTCAGATATTCGTCGGTGATTCGCGCAATCGGAATATCGAAAATGTTCGCCTGTTCCTGTTTGATTAAAAACAATAAAAGATCGAGCGGACCGGAAAATTCGCCGAGCTTTGAGCGTCATTTCCTCGTTGCGAGTTTCGGGAACGATCTGCGGCTGAACCTGATAAAAATCGAAAGTTAATTGTTCGGTTTGCTGTTCCATTAACAGAATTATTTCGTTTCGCGCAGATAAATTATGTAATCAATCTTCGGCGGCGCGAAATTTTCCTCGCGCATTTTCAGCATGATATTTCCGCGATGAATCGAAGAATGAAGCAAAACGTGCGTCAAAAGCTCGCGGTAAGTGTTTTCAAACCAAACGCCTTCGCTCGTGCGGTAACTGGTTCTCAGATCCAAGACCTTCGTCGTCGAATTTTCGCAGCAGTTTTTCGTATCTTTCAGCAGTCGCGCGCGCCAGATTACCGCATTCTTCCAAAGATAAATCTTGCCAGAAATCAAAACCGAACGAATCTTTTCCGTAAAGCCGTTCAAAATATTCCTGTTCGGTGATCAAAAGATGCGCGAGAATCTGCCGCGATTTTTCGCTTCGCGCCTCTTTCAAAGCGGTGATAATGCGCCGGTTTGCCCAATCGTTATAAATGAAAAGTTGGCGCAGATGTTCAATCGAATCCATTTACTCTTCCAGCCGATGGCTTTTCAAATCTTCGAGCGCGACGACTTTCAACGCCGATTCGTGACACGATTCCAAAACGACTTCGGGCGCGACACCGTGTTCCAACGCTTCTTTCCAACGAAGCACGCACAGACACCATTTATCGCCGTCTTTGATGCCGGAAAAATTATATTCCGGTCTGGGCGTGGACAAATCGTTGCCGACGGCTTTGGAAAATTCCAGAAAGTCTGTCGTTACGCGCACGCAAACCGTATGTCTGCCCGTATCGTCCGCGCCCGTTCGGCAATAGCCGTCGCGGTAAAATCCCGTCAGAGGCTTTAGACAGCAGCATTTCAATTCCGTGCCTAAAACATTTTTCGGTTTCGGACGATGCCCGTTACCATTGCCGTTTCCATTCGTTAAACTCATAATTTTATTTTACAGACTTTATCAATTCAATCGCTTTTTCAACGGGTCGTGCCAAAACTGCTTTGTCGCCGACTTCGACAATCGGACGCTGCAGAAGACTCGAATTTTCGACGATTAATTTTATAATTTCGTCGGGCGCGGTGTCTGGCGTGATATTTAATTCCCTGGCGAGCGATTCTTTGTGCCGCAATACTTCAACCGGCGCAAGATTAGCTTTTCGCAGCAAATCTTTCAATTTTTCTTCGGTCAAAGGCTCGATAAAATAATTGACCTTTCGATAATCAACTGCCGTTTTCTTCAAACAATTTATTCAAATTGCGGCAGGTCGTGCAAGTCGGTTTTTCGTAAACGGTAATTTGCTCTGACATAATTCTTTAAACCATATCGCCAAGTCTGGTTTCAATCAAATTCTGCGATTCTTCGAGCGTGAAAACTCTTGATTTGGTAATGAATCTCACGCCCATCGGAATTTCCAAGGAAAAAGACGCGCCGCGTCCGGGCGTGATGTCAATCGTCAGTTCAGTATGTTTGAAAAATTCAAACTGGTCTTTCGCCATATAAAAATCGCAATCGTCAATTTCTCCCAGCCAAACGTCCGCCGAACCGACGAGAAATTCGCCGTCCGCGTAACACATCGGCGAAGAACCGTCGCAGCAACCGCCCGATTGATGAAACATTAATTTACCGTTTTTAGCGCGAAGCTCGGCGATAATTTTTTTCGCGTCCTCGGTCACTTTTACTCGCGGGATATTTTGCATCGTCAGCCGATTATAAATGAATTTCGGCGCAAAAAGAAAAGGGACGGAATTTATATCCGTCCCTCTTAACAGTTGCCGTCTAATCGAAAATACAAAAATTGCCTATTCGATTGATTGCTCGTTTTATTGATTGGTGAACGCGGCGGGAACCGGCTTATCGGAACTCGTGCCGAACTGAATGAACGGCGAACCGCTTTGCGTGTTCATAATATACCAAGCACCGTTTGACGGACGGAAAACCGCGATGTCGGCTTTGTTATCGCCGTCATAATCGCCCGCCGTCGGTATGTCGCCGTTCTGCCCGAACGTCACGGCGACGACTTGCCCGTTGGAACTGTTGATTCGATACCAAACGCCGGTTGACGGACGGAAAACCGCGATGTCGGTTTTCGTGTCGCCGTCATAATTTGCCGGAACGGGAATGTCGCCTGCCGCGCCGAAACTAACCGCGTCGAAATTCTGCGCCGGTGTGCCGGTCGGTCGGGCAATATACCAGGTGTTCGCCGACGGGCGGAAAACCGCTAAATCGGCTTTACCGTCGCCATTGTAGTCCGCCGGAACAGGCGCGTCGCCGTTTTGTCCGAAAACATTCGAGACCACTTGTCCGCCGTTTGAATTGATGCGATACCACGCGCCGTTTGACGGGCGAAAGACGTTGATGTCGGCTTTATTGTCGCCGTCAAAATCCGCCGGTCGCGGCACATCGCCCGCTTGTCCGAACTGCACGCCGGAAAACGTGTTGGTTGCGCTGTTGATGCGATACCACGAGCCGTTTGACGGACGGAAAACGGAAACGTCGGTTTTACCGTCGCCGTCAAAATCCGCCGGAGCGATCAAGTCGGTTGACTCGCCGAATGTAACAGCGGTTAATCCCGATGCCGAACGATTCAGATACCAGGTGCCGTTTGAGGAGCGGAAAACGGCGATGTCGGTTCTGCCGTCGCCGTCGAAATCAAAGGGCGCGCGAACCGCCGTCGGCGCAGCATTAATCGTGAAATTGACGTTGTTAATATCGAAAAAGATATTATTCGTCGGCTGAATCTTGATTCGCGCCATCGTCGTCGTGATGTTCGGGATGGTGATTATTTCGCTGCCGTCGTTGGGCGTGTTTTGCGACAATCTGATCGGGAAAGTCTGTCCGCCGTCGGTCGAGAGCAGAATGTTGACGTTTGCTGCGTTAATGCCGTTTCCGGTTGTTCCGGCAACGTCCCACGCGATTGTCTGCAGCGTATTGCCGGTCCACGCCGTCGCCGTGTTTTGCGTGTTGACAACAAACGGACCTGCCGCCGCCGCGACCGTCACCGTCGTTCCGGCATCGGCAACGCCGCCGCGCCGGTCGCGCACCGACACGCGGAAATTCATGGCGCGGTTCACAGTCGGCAGACGTTCGCCGACGACGCAGTTCACTTCGGTTGCATTACAAGTTGCGCCGGTCGCGCTCGTTCCCGTGTAAGTCAGCGGCGGCTGATTGCTGCCCGCCGGTTCGTTGTTTGCCGTATTCAAAACGTACTGAAGGCTCGGAAATGTTCGCGCATTGCTTCCTCTCGGCGCGAAGGCGCGAAACAGCGGGCGCAGAACGCCGTCGGTGTCAACATCGTAAGTGTTAACCGGATTTGCGCCCGGACCGCTCGCGCCCGTAATCGGGACAAACGGAGTCGGCGACGGTGACGGCGATGCTGTCGGTGTCGGAGTCGGCGTCGGCGAAGTCGGCGCGCGGTCGTATTCTTCCCACGAATACAGGAAAAGTGCGGCATCACCCGAATCCGCGTCAGTCGCGTTGGCGGTTAACTCAAACGGCGTTAATTTCGGAATCGTGTAAGCTGCGCCGGCATTAACTACCGGAACGCTGTTTGTTCCCGAAGCGATGCCGCAGCCGGTGGTCGAAGGATCGCCGGTCGTAATGTTGGTGTTAATGACCGTCATACTCGAAATGTGAAAGGACGGAATTCCGAAGTCCACATTCTGCTGTAAATTGCGTCCCGGTGTGCAGATGCCGACGTAAGACATAATCGTCGAACCGCTGGCGACTTCAAACGCTTCTTCCATTGCGCGGGTGTTGCAGACGCCGCCACTGGTCGCGGTATCTAAATTATTGTAAGTGTGGTCGCCGCCGAATTGGTGTCCGATTTCGTGCGCGACGTAATCAACGGTGAACGGATCGCCCGTCGGAGAATCATTTCGCGCCGAGTAACCTTGTCCTTTAGTGTTGGTGTCACATAGCGAAGCCTTTGCCGCAACGCCGCCGCCGGTCGTGCCGTAGAGATGTCCGATGTCGAAATTCGCAAGTTGGACGCGATTCATAAGCGTCGTGTGATTAATTGCCAATTGGTCGTTCCCTGCACCGCCCGAAGTATTGTCATACGGATCGGTGTTCGGATTGTCGAAGATAATATTTCTGGTTTCATCACTTACGGACGGATTGACAAGCTGAAACTGCGACGCGAGCTCGCGCATATAGATTCCGTTCAGCCGGCTGACGCTTGTTTGAATAACGGCGAGAGCCAGCGTCCGAATTTGCTGCGGCGTTTGCGTCGGGTTAACCGGGTCAACCATGGCGGCGGCGCGCGCCCATTCGCCGGTCGTCGCAATCGCTAAACGATATGTGCGAACGCTCGTGCCGAAACTGAACTGCGGCGCGAATGCGCGACCGTCGGTATTGATGAGTTTCGTCATACTTGCACTGACTTCCCGTTCGCTGAAAGGCGTCAGCGGACCGCCGAATTCGTGTTTGTAGAAAACCAGATAATTTTTTGTGTCGCCTTTTTGATACGGATCAATAAAGACCACGCCATTACCGGTTTCGACATAGCCGTGAAAACCGAGAATGTTCCAGTCGAACTGTCCGACTGCCGTCGGGTCGTCAACGCCGTAACCGGTAAAAGTTTTCCAGTCGGGGAAATCTGCCGCCAGTTCCGGCGACAACACGGCGGTTTGTTCCATCCGAAATTTTTGAACCGAACCGTCCGGCATCGGAACTTCCATTATTAACGGCGTTTCCCGCGCCGCCGCCGTATTTTCAAGCGGCAATTCGGCAAGCGAATTTTTTAACCGCGGTTGGTCGAGCCGAAACACGCGATATTTTTCCGGTGTCACTGCGCGTTGCGCGCCGCGCGATTGCAAACTGCTTTCGTCAATCTGCTGCCAGAGTGCAGATTGCTGCGATTTTGACTGTTTCATTTTTCCTTTGCCGGCAAAAACCATCGAAGTTGCCGTTACTAGAATTATCGCCGACAACATCGTCAGGGCGAATTTTCTTGCTGCGTAATTTACTGTTTTCATTGTTTATTTCCTTATTAATTCCTAAAAAAAAATATAAATCCAGAAGTTTTTTGCTTGCTTTTATATTTATTAAAGCGAAATCATCAACTGGTTTCTTCCAAGACCTTTCTAATTGAAATCGGACAGACATAAATTTCGTTGGCGAGGGTTTCCACAAAATGTATTTCTTCGCGTTCAATCAGGCGATAAATTTTTCGACTGCTGATACCGAATAAATCGGCAGAAGTTTGCGCCTGTATCATTTGTTCGCCGCATTGCTCACACCAAATTTTTTCGGCTGCGGCGGGTTGATGAATGATAAATTTTCGCGCCGTTTTGATCAGCACATTGGTCTTTCGTATAATTGCCATTCGTTTCAAATTAAAATCCGAAGCGCATCCGATTCTTTGCATCTTCTTTAGTGAGAAATTTATCTAACGGCTTTCATAAAGTCCTGATAAATGTACGGAAAATTTTTCGGATAAAATTTCGGATAGTGTAAAAGCCAACAAATGAAAGAGTTTTACGAATTTACGTCATTTCACATTGACGTAAAAAAACGCCGCTTGATGAGCGGCGACGAACTTATTCCACTCACGCCGAAGGAATTCGATGTTCTATTTTTGCTGGTCGAAAACGCCGGACGCGCCGTTGAAAAAGACGAATTGCTCAATGCAGTTTGGAAAGATACGTTCGTCGAAGAAGCGACGCTGACGCGCAACATTTCGTGGCTCAGAAAAAAGCTCGCGGCGCATGGCGAAACGGATGCGAAAATTATCGAAACCGTACCGAAACGCGGTTATCGTTTTTTACCCGAAGTTACCAAAAGCGTTGCAGCTGCGCCGTTTGGCAAAGGGCAAATCGTTCAGTTTATTGAAGAACAGATTGTTCAGGAAATCCAGATCGAAGAAAGCATCGAAATCGTGCCGTCGCCGAACGATAATGAAATTGTTCGAGCCGCTGCTTCCAATTTCGATCAAAAGACATTGCCCGCCGCGCCCGTCAAACGAAAACTTTCGTCGCTTTGGATAATTCCGGTCGGACTGCTTTTGGCATTTGTCGCACTCGCCGTTTATCGCGAATATTTTTTCAAAAAACAGCCGGAATTAATTCTCGCATCAAAGATTGCGCCGTTTTCCGGTTTGCCGGGACGCGAGAATTCGCCCGCTTTTTCGCCCGACGGCAAGCAGTTGGCTTTTACCTGGGACGGCGGCATTGACGGCGCAACTTCCGATATTTACATCAAACTCATCGGCGCGGGCGAGCCTGTGCGCCTGACGAATACGCCGAACGAAGAAATCAACCCGGTATTTTCGCCCGACGGCAAATCAATCGCTTTCGTTCGCCTTTTTCCCGATCACAACGAAATAATTCTAATTCCTGCGCTCGGCGGCGCAGAGCGCAAAATTTACGACCGGGCGAGTTACGCGAGTCTTTCATTTTCGCCGGACGGCAAATCGCTTGCCGCCGCCGAACTCGATTTATCCGCTAACAATGCTGGAATTTTTGCAATCAATTTGGAAACCGGCGTGAAATCGCGGCTGACCACGCCCGCCGCGTCCGCCGTTGATGTCAATCCACGATTTTCGCCTGACGGAAAATCTCTGGCTTTTATCAGATATTTCAGCAGTTTTCGCCGCGAAATTTTCGTTGTTCCGGCAATTGGCGGCGAACCGCGTCAAATTACCGATGACGACGTGCGAATTTACGGCTTGGCGTGGAATCCCGACGGCGAAGCACTTTTTTTTACCTCGTTTCGTCAAACCAATCAACTCGGTTTGTGGGAAATTTCAATCAATGGCGATGAACCGCGTTTGGTTCCGACCGGCAGCAAAAACTTGGCGGATTTAACGATTTCGCCCGATGGCAAAACCATCGCTTTCGTCGAAGAAACCGCCGACGAAAATATCTGGGAAATTGCGCCCGACCAGCCGCCGAAACCGATTATTCGTTCGACTCGCGCCGACCACAGCGAACAGTTTTCACCCGACGGTTCGCAAATCGTTTTCGTTTCCGACCGCACGGGCAATGACGAAATCTGGATCGCCGACGCGGACGGCAAAAATCAGCGGCAATTAACTGATTCAGAAACGGCGGCGGGCAGTCCGCGCTTTTCACCCGACGGTAAATCAATCGTCTGCGATGTGCAAATTGCCGGCAAAGGCAATGTTTTTATCGTTTCAGTCAACGGCGGAACGCCGCGCCGCCTGACCGAACCGGACAGCAATAATTTCCTGCCGGCGTGGAGCGCGGACGGCAAAGAGATTTTCTTCGTCTCGGATCGCGGCGGCGATAATCAGATGTGGAAAATGAACGCGGGCGACGAAACGTCAGCCGTGCAAATCACGAAACAGGGCGCGTTTGAAATGTTCGCCGCGCCCGACGGCAAAACGATTATTTATTCAAAAGGAGTCGGAAAATTCGGTCTGTGGCAAGTCGGCGTGGGCGGCGCGGATGAAAAACCGATTCCCGAATTAGCGGAAGTCGGCGCAATGCGTTCGTGGTTCGTCAGTCAAAAAGGCATCTATTTTACGGCTTTTGATTCCCAGCAGCCGTTTCACATAAAGTTTTTCGATTTTACTACCCGCCAAACCAGACAAATTACCGACACCGATAAATCACCGCTTAATTACTATGCCAATCTGAGCGTTTCACCGGACGGCAAAAAAATTCTCTACGCCCGCCAGGATCAGAGCGCAAGCGCGATTATGTTTGCCGAACTGCATTAAAAATCGCGCCCGCCGAGTTATCAAGCCGCGCCTTTTTTTCCTAATTATCTTGCAGAAGGGAAATGGTTGTCAGCAATTTTGATTTCCGCCACGCCGGTAATTTTGTCTTCCGGTTCGGCAGTATATTGTTTGACAACAATTTTATGCGTAATTACAATGTTATTATGAAAGCAAATATTGTCCAAATCGGTAATTCAAAAGGCGTCCGGATTCCTAAAACTTTGCTTGAACAATTGCAATTCGAGAAATCCATTGAATTTCAAGTTCTGCCCGAAGGTTTGCTGCTTCGTCCCGTTCAAGAACCGAAGAAAAACGAATCAAACCCGCGCGAAAATTGGAATGAAATGTTTCAAACCGCTTTAGCCGAAACAGACGACGACGGCGAAGATTTTGCCGATTGGAATCAAGTCGGACCGACTGAATTTGATGAAAAAGAATGGTAATTAAAAGATTTGAAATCTATTGTGTAAATCTCGATCCGACCGTCGGGCGTGAAATCAACAAAACTCGTCCGGCAATAATTATTTCGCCAAACGAAGTCAATAACGCGCTTGGCACGATTCTCGTCGCGCCGATTACTTCAAGCAAACGAAATTTTCCGACACGAATCGCTTTTGAATTAAACAAAAAAGAAAACTACATCGCGCTCGACCAAATCCGCGCTGTTGATAAAATCCGCCTTAACAAAAAAATATCCGCTCTAAACAAAGAAACGGCACAGACGATTTGTGAAAGATTACAGGAACTTTTCGCTTATTGAAATATTCCGATTAACTTTTGCTTTGCCTACTCAACCAACCTCGCGGAACATCATAGATAATTTGCGACATTGATTTTCGCTTTCTCGGTTATTTTTGCTTTTGAAATGTTTTTCATATTAATCAGCGACGTTTTTTTGTAATTGATTGATTTACTTAGATCAAATTCTTGTCTTAAAGAATTTTCCTTAGTTTAATAATCGTTTTTGCATAATTCAAATTCCAACTTTGATGAGTTTTCCTTTGTCTTTATCGTGAAAAATAAATAAAGCAAAACTGTAACAGCGATGAAGAGAACAACTGTTAATATTTCCATAATGTTTTGTTAAATTTTACGGATGAACGCAAATTTAATAATTCTGCGTTCATCCGTATCAACTGCGGTTGATTAACTTTTAAAAAAATTCCCATCGCCTTTTTGTCATAAGAAATCAACATATTTTATTGTGGCGATAACGGTTCGCTTTATCAGTAATTTTTATCCGCGGATTTTTTTTAATATTACGAATTATTGGACTGAACGCTTGAGTCGCATAATTTTTCCATTGTCGTAATTAATTTCAAGATTGTCGCCGCTTATCTTGAAAGATTCTGATTTTTCAAGCGCAGAACTTAGTTCGCGGTCTTGCTTCATCAAATCGTCAGCGCAAGCCTTCATAGTGGACGATTTTACCTTGACGCTGAATTTTCTTTTCCGCACGATGTATGTAAATTGAATTGAATTACAACCAGCGATATATCCGCTGGTTCTACCGGCATTAAATTTGATTGACGGAAAATGATTGTCCTCATTTGAAATTGTTTCAACAGCCTGCTGATCATCTGCCGCGCCATAAGATTCGATCATCCATTCGGTTTTCCCCAGTGGATTTTTTTGTGCCGCCAAATTTATTGCTGCATCAACCGTCTGGTCAACCGCCAATGTAATAAATAAAAACAACGAAAGTCTCAAAACTTTTTTCATGTGAATATCCTCACTTCGAATCAAAATGTTCTCAATGTCCTTTATAATTAACGGCTTTATTTTAACGAAGAGAACGGCTTTCTCATAAAATACCGTTCTCTTTTTTTACACATTAGTTTAGAAAAATCCCATCGCCTTCTTATCATAAGAAATCAACATATTCTTGTTGTTGCGGTAATGGTCGAGCATCATTTTGTGGTTTTCGCGTCCGAAGCCGCTCTTTTTGTAGCCGCCGAACGGGGCGTGGGCGGGGTAATTGTGATAGCAGTTGACCCAGACGCGACCGGCTTTGATAGCTCGCGGGACTTGGTAAAGTTGGTGCGCGTCGCGTGTCCAAACGCCTGCGCCTAAGCCGTAGAGCGTGTCGTTGGCGATGGCGATGGCGTCCGGCTTCGTCTTTGAAAGTCGTGACGGATGCGACCGGACCGAAGATTTCTTCTTGAAAGACGCGCATTTTGTTGTGTCCTTTGATGAGCGTCGGTTCGACGTAAAAGCCTTCTTCGATGCCGTCGTGGTTTTTATGCGCCGCGCCGCCGCAGAGAACTTCCGCGCCTTCATCGCGTCCGATCTGGATGTAATTTAAGATTTTCTCGTATTGATCTTTGCTCGCCTGTGCGCCGATCATCGTTTCGGGGTCGAGCGGATGTCCCATTTTGATCGCTTTCGTGCGTTCGATGACGCGCTCGATAAATTTGTCGGCGATTGATTCCTGCACCAGAATTCTCGACGGACAAGTGCAGACTTCGCCTTGATTCAAAGCAAAAAGTGCCGCGCCTTCGAGACATTTATCGAAAAATTCGTCGTCCGCGTCCATCACGCTTTCAAAGAAAATATTCGGCGATTTGCCGCCTAATTCCAATGTCACGGGAATCAGATTTTGCGACGCATACTGCATAATCAAGCGTCCGGTCGTCGTCTCCCCAGTGAACGCGACTTTCGCAATTCGTTCGTTGGTCGCCAGCGGTTTGCCCGCTTCGGGACCGAAACCGTTGACAACATTTAAAACTCCCGGCGGCAGAATATCTTTGATTAATTCCATCAAAACCATAATCGAAGCGGGCGTTTGTTCGGCAGGTTTGACAATCGTGCAATTTCCCGCCGCCAACGCCGGAGCCATTTTCCAGGTCGCCATCAAAATCGGGAAATTCCACGGAATAATCTGCGCGACCACGCCCAAAGGTTCTTTGATATTCAGCGAAACCGTGTTCGCGTCGAGTTCCGTCGCGCCGCCTTCTTCCGCACGAATGACGCCCGCAAAATATCGAAAATGGTCAATCGCCAAAGGCAAATCCGCCGCCATCGTTTCCCGAATCGGCTTGCCGTTGTCCCAAGTCTCGCAACGCGCCAAAAGCTCAAGATTCGCTTCCATCACGTCGGCGATTTTCCACAAAAGATTGCTTCGGGTCGTTGCCGAAGCCACGTTCCACGTTTCCGCCGCTTTATGCGCCGCGTCAACCGCCATTTCAATATCTTCCGCGGTCGAACGCGCCACTTTCGTAAACGCTTTGCCGTCAACGGGCGAAATTACGTCGAAATATTCGCCGTTTTTCGGCGCGACGAATTCGCCGCCGATGAAGTTGTCGTATTGTTCTTTAAATTTCGGAATGTCATAAGATTTTGCTTGCTGTGCCATAGTTTTTGCTCCTTAAAATTGTTTACTGCCGAAAGAATTTTCGGTTATTTGAATAGATTTCGGTGAAATTTATTTTAACACTTCCGCGCCGCAAATTCCCACAATGGAAAAAGACGAAATGAGCTGTGTCCGCACGCTAATGACCGGAAAATTTTTCATCTGACCCGCGTTTTAACGATTATGACCCACGCTTTGAGCATTATGACCGGCGTTCTAATCGTCCTGACCCGCGCCCGAATTCGCTGACCGCCGTTACAATCGTCCTGATCGGCGTTCAAAACCGCTGACCGATGTGCAAAGTTAGCTGACCGCCGTTTAATAATCGCTGACCAACCGCAAAATCTCGCTGACCAACGCCCGAACAATCATTTGCAGAGTTTTTTTCGCCCTGACCGCCGTTCAGATTGCCGTTATCAAGCATTTTCGGTAGTGAACCAAAAGTAAGGTTTTGGAGTTTATCGTCCCGGCGGGACGAATTGTTAATAGCCCCGCGATTCATCGCGGGGAATCTTGACAGTTTCTTTCGTCCCTTCGGGACTACCAACATTTATCGGATTAATCCCCACGATAAATCGCGGGGCTGTCTACATTAGCTCCTAACATAGCAAAGAATTGACCGAGCATTGCTTTTAGTTCACTACCGAATTTCTCTTGAAAATCTTGGCGAAAAGGTGTATAAAATCAAACACACCGCACCGGAATCAGCCGAAATCTCTTAACTAATTCGACGGGTGTCGGTTATTTTCATCAGTTTAAAACGGAGTTAAAATTTATGAGCGACAGGAAACGAAACATTCTCGAAGCGGCGGAACGCATCGGGTTTTACGGCACGGCGAATAAGGATTTGGCAAGCGAACTGCCTTCGACGGTCGAAATGTTCGCCGCCAATGCGAACAATATCGAGCGTTTTCACCGAGCCGGTATTACGTCGGCTTCGGCGGACGGTGCGCGAACGAGCGGCACACGCAGCAAAGTGGCGCGGTCGGAGGAAATCGTTGCCGATTTGCGGCGTGTGGCGCGGTCGGCGAAAATTATCGAAAGGAAAAATAAGGATTTTAAGAATACGTTCAAAATGCCGCGCAGCGGGCTGACTTATCAGGACATCATCGAACGCGCCGATTCCTTTATCGCCGACGCGCCCGCCAGTAAAGCCGATTTCGACAAACTCGCGCTGACGACGCAGTTCTTCGCCGATTTGAACACCGACGTTGACGAATTTCGGGAAGTCGCGCACGACCAAGCCGACGCGCAGCGCACCGGAGTCGGCGCGACCGCCGATACCGAAGCGATTATCAAAGACACGCTCGAAAACCGCAGCGAACTGGACACGGCAATCAAAAATCACTACCGCGACGAACCCGCCAAACTCGCCGAATGGCTGACCGCCAGCCACATCGAGCGCAAAAAGAAAAAGAGCGACGTGCCGCCGGAAACACCGGAAAAATAATTTCAGCCGAATAGTTTTCAAATCAAAACGGCGCGACGAATTAAATTCGTCGCGCCGCAGTCTTCGTTGTTGAAAATTTAATTTGATGCTCCGACGATGCCCATTTTCGCGTAAACGTCCTGCAAAGTTTCCCGCGCAATCGCCCGCGCTTTTTCCGCGCCGGTTTTCAGAATAGCCTGCAAGTCTTCGTCGGTGTAATTTTTGACTCGTTCCTGAAACGGTTTGAGAAACTCGATCACGGCTTCGGCAATTTCGGTTTTGAAATGCCCGTAGCCTTTGCCCGCGAAGTTTGCTTCGCATTCTTCGGGCGTTTTTCCGGTCATCAGTTGATAAATCGTGAGTAAATTTTTAATTGCCGGACGCGCATCGTCGAAGGTGATTTCCGTTCCCGAATCGGTGACGGCTTTTTTGAATTTCTTGATGAATCGTGTCCGCGTCGTCCAATAAAAATATCGCGCCGTTTTGGTTTTCGTCGGACTTCGACATTTTTTTCGTCGCGTCCTGCAAGGATTGAATTTTCGCGCCGACCGGCGGAATGAACGGTTCGGGGACAACGAAAGTTTCGCCGAAATCGCGGTTGAACCTGATCGCCAAATCTCTGGAAAGTTCGAGATGCTGCTTTTGGTCTTGTCCGACCGGAACTAGATTTGTTTGATAAAGCAGAATGTCGGATGCCATCAAAATCGGATAAGTGAATAATCCGACACCGACTTTTTCGCCTTTACCCTTGCCTTTGTCCTTAAACTGCGTCATCCGTTCGAGCTCGCCCATCCGCGCGACACACGACAAAATCCACGCGAGTTCGGCGTGTTCTGACACGTCAGATTGAATAAAAACGGTCGAAACTTCCGGGTCAATGCCCGCCGCGAGATAAATCCGTGCTAAATCCAAAGTTTTCTGCCGCAAAGTTTCAGGATTCTGCGGCAGCGTGACGGCGTGCAGATTGACGATGCAAAAGAAACTCTCGTATTCGGTTTGCAAATTAACCCAGTTTTTCAACGCGCCGAGATAGTTGCCGATGTGCAAATCGCCCGTCGGCTGCGCTCCGCTGAAGATGCGTTTTTTCATAAATAGCTAAAATTATCTTAAGCCCAACAGACTCAAAACTAATTGGTTGAGCGGAACAACGATGGCGCGGATTATGCCGAGCTGTAATAAAACGAGCAAAATCAAGAATCCGTAAGTTTCCAGAAGGTTAAAAAACGGTTCGAAACTGCGCGGCAAAAATGTCTGCAAAACCTTGCTTCCGTCAAGCGGCGGAAACGGCAGCAGATTGAAAATTGCTAAACCCACATTCATCAACACCATCGTGTAGAGAAAGTTGAAAAAGATGGAAATCATACCCGACTGATAATTGTCCGGTGTAATGATTTGCTGGGTAATCATTAATTTGATGGCGATGCTTGCCACAATCGCAATCAGCAAATTAACGACGATTCCGGCAATTGAAACACAGACGTTCGCCGTGTCTTTGTTGCGCCAGTTCAAAGGATTGACCGGTGTCGGTTTGCCCCACGCGATCAGCGGAAAATTTCCCGCGCTCGAATAGCTGATAAAGAAGCCGAGAATCGGCAGCAGAAGCGTTCCAATCGGATCAATATGCGGAATCGGATTCAAGGTGACGCGCCCCAAACGATAAGCCGTATCGTCGCCGAATTTCCACGAAGTCCAGGCGTGCGCCGCTTCGTGTGCCGAAACCGCGAAAACCCAAACGATCAAATATATAATTAATTTTGAAACAAAATCCGCTACATCAAAACTGCCCATTAAAATTTACTCCAGTTCCCAAACTGCTGAATTTGCCAGTCATCATCCGTTTTTGTTAGTGTCAAAACAATAACTTTTTGTTGTCTGTGACGGTTAAATTGTGCCACTCTTTGAACGCAAAATAAAATTCATTTTATGAAAAAACACATTGTCTGCATCGCCAGCTATTTTAAGGGAAACGAATTTTTTGAAGAATGTCACGAACGTAATTGGCGCGTTACTCTGGTGACGAGCGAAAATCTGCTTGATGAACCCTGGGCTTGGACGAGCATTAGCGAGGTCAAAACCGTGCCGGCGTATGCCGCGCCGGAAGAATACGTTCGCGCCGTGACGAACATTGCCGGCACGCACCCGATTGACCGCATCGTCGGCGTTGACGAATTCGACGTGTTGACCGCCGCTTTAACGCGCGAACATTTGCAAATCGAAGGTTTAAGCAGTGCGTATCTGCTTCGTTTCCGCGATAAACTGCGAATGCGAAATATGGCGAGCCAAGCCAAATTGCCGTGTCCCGAATTTACCGCAACGTTTAATCAAAAGGAAATTGAAGATTTCCTTGATCGCGTTCCCGCGCCGTGGATTATCAAGCCGCGTATGGAAGTCAACGCGCACGGCATCAAGAAATGCGAGACGAAAAATGAAGTCTGGCAGATTTTGAACGATTACGACGCGCGAAATAATTGGCGTGATCATCCGTCGCAATTTTTAATCGAACGCTTTATCGAAGGCGATGTGTTTCACGTTGATTCGGCAGTCGAAAACGGCAAAGTCGTCGCAAGCGGTGTCAGCGGTTACGGCAAACCGCCGTTTAATGTCTCGCATCAGGGCGGCGTTTTTACGACCGCGATTTTGCCGTATAAATCCAAGGAACGCAAAGAGTTGGAAAAACTCAACAAACAGCTTTTAAAGGCTTTCGGCTACGAGTGCGGCGTGGCGCACGCCGAATTTCTGCAAAGCAAAGCGGACGGGAAATTTTACTTGCTGGAAGTCGCGGCACGCGTCGGCGGCGCGTATATCGCCGACGTTTTGGAACACGCGAGCGGTTTTAATCTCTGGCGCGAATGGGCAAAACTCGAAATCGCCGCGCCGGAAAATCCGTATCAGCCGCCGAAACTTCGTCAGGATTACGCGGGAATCGTTTTGAGTCTGGCAAATCAGGATCAGCCCGATACTTCGCATTACACGGACACGGAAATCGTTTATCGCGTGTCGAAATCAAAGCACGTCGGCTTGATTTTTCATTCGAAACGCCGCGAACGAATTGACGAACTGCTCGCCCATTACACTGAAAAAATTATACAGGAATTCCTGACCATCGTTCCGACTAAGGAAAGATACGACGACGAATAATTCTAATTTTCAAGCCGCGTTTTTACATCTTATTTTATGATTTCTAAATTCGTTTCGCCCGAAAACTCACCGGCGATTTTAGACCACGA
This sequence comes from Pyrinomonadaceae bacterium, assembly GCA_963761145.1. Classification (GTDB taxonomy): domain Bacteria; phylum Acidobacteriota; class Blastocatellia; order Pyrinomonadales; family Pyrinomonadaceae. The sequence goes on along the minus strand of CAVXFU010000007.1, from coordinate 108,415 downwards.
TTTGCAAAAGGTTTTCCCTGATTTGCTCGAATTCGATTCGACCGCCGAGATGGAACGCTCTGCCGTCTATCAATCGGTCAAACCGACGGTTGAAAGACTTTTGAATGCGGTCGTGCGGGAAGACTGCAACACTGCGGCGACGCGGCGACGCGGCGACGCGAAGAACTTTGTCAGCGCGTTGGCGTGGAATATCGAGCGCGGGAACGTGTATGAAGGAATCGTTGACGCGCTCAAAAATCACGACCGGTTAAAGGACAAAGACGTGCTGCTGCTTACCGAACTCGATTACGGAATGGCACGCAGTAAAAATCGTTTCGTTGCGCAGGAATTGGCAAAAGAATTGAAACTGAATTATGCGTTCGCACCGGTTTATATCGCTTTGCAAAAGGGAAGCGGCGTTGAGGAATTTGCGGCGGGCGAAAACACGAATTCGATTCACGGGCTGGCGATTTTTTCAAAATATCCTTTGAAAAACGTTCACGCGATTCCGCTGCCGAACGGCAAAGATAAAATGTGGGGCAAGGAAAAACGGCTCGGATATTTACGCGCTCTGGTTGCCGACATCGAACATCCGGCGGGCGATTTTCGCGCCGTGACAATTCATCTCGACGCGCATTCATCGCGCAAACACCGGCATTTGCAGATGAAAATAATTCTCGACGCGCTCGATAAACTTCCTGCCTTGCCAACTATTTTAGGCGGCGATTGGAATACGACGACTTACAACGCGCAAAACGCGAATCATGCGATTGCCGGATATTTCTGGCGCGTCGCGCTCGGCGTAAAAAACGTCGTCAAAAATCATCTGCCGCATCCCGACCGACATTTTGAAAAAAACTTGTTCGGCGAAATCGAGAGTCGCGGTTATGAATATAAAAAATTCAATGAACTCGGCGCGGGAACTTTGCATTACGATATTGAAAGCATTGAAAAGAACACGAATCTGCGCGATTGGGTTCCCGAATGGTGTTTTCCGTTCATCTTTTGGGCGGCAAAACGCGTCGGCGGAAAAGTGTCTGGAAGATTAGACTGGTTTGCGGGAAAGAGGCTGGAAATCGTCGGCAATCCGCAGACCGTCGGCAATCTTGTTGACAGGGAAAATACGCCGCTTTCCGACCACGACGCGATTGCTCTTGATTTCAAACTCAACTGCTGAAATTTCCAGCGGCGCGATTGACTTGCTGTCGCGTTTCCTGCGGCTATTTCTCTTTTGCCGCTCAATATGGTTAAATTCCCTTTTAGGAGATTTATAAAATGCCGGAAGTCGCTTTTTGCCAGACCATTAGTTACAACGCCGATACGTTCGATTACGAAACCGTTAACCACGAAAACGGGAACGCCACGATGATAAAATTCGAGATAGATTACACGCGCTACAGCCCGGGCGATGTGATCGTCGTTTTATCCGGCGACGACATCGTTTTTCACGGAATTATCGGCAAAATCGAAGACGGCGCGGCTTATGCCTACGATCCGAAAGGTTCGCTTTTAGCCGCCACCGTTCAATAATTCCGCACGCGGATTTGACACGGATTCGATAGATTTTTATCATTAAATTCACTTGTGGGGATGTAGCTCAGTTTGGCAGAGCGCTGCGTTCGCAATGCAGAGGTCAGGAGTTCGACCCTCCTCATCTCCACCAATTGTTTTCAACGAGTTAGAGCCGTTTGTTAGAGCGGCTTTTCTATTTTTTATTATTATTTTCACGGTCTTCGTTTGATTGGAGAAAATAATTATATCGGCGCGACAATAAAATTCTTGTCTTTCGCTCGTCCGTTGTAAAAGCACCCAAATCCGATAACGCTGAATGAGATTGAATAAAGTCGGTTTATAAACGACTTTTCGCAATTTGAATAATTCTCTTATTAACAAACAAATTTAGTAATTGTTTGGCGGGTTGGTCCATTACTGATAAAAATTTCGGAAGCGTTTACTGCCTGCGCAGCGGCTGTGAGGAACTTATTAACCGGTGTTTCGTGTAGTAAACCGTTGCGCACAAACGAAACTCGCGTGTCGAGGTGGTCAAGACAGGTCACGGCTAAATGTTTGTCAATTTTAATGTGCGCGGCGTTTGACGCGTAGCGTTCGTAATCGGCGGCAGTCGTCGCGCCTAACAAATCCAGGTCGAGCCAGCCGAAACGCAGGCTGTCCTGGTGCGGATTCGGAATGTTGGTTGAATCCACAATTTTCGCGTAAGGTTTGGCAGCTAATTCGTGCGGCAAATGCCCCGCGCCGTGGCGCGTCGCGTAGGCTCGCGTCGCGTAAACACAATTGAGCCGATTGATTCCGGCTTCGGCAGCTAATTCGACGGCGTTTTTCAATCCGGTACTGGAACGCGTAACGTGCGGAAACCAGCCGTATTCTTCATCCAGCAATAAACCCTGTGCGCCTTCAAAGATAATTCCCGCCGTCGTCGTCAGAATATCGGGTCGGGCTAAATTGATTTGCGAATAAAATGCCTGTGCCGCTTTTATAAAATCGTCACACAATTTTTCGGCGAGAAGTAATTCCTGCTGTTCGTGAGACAGTTTCGGAATCTTTAATCGCCGCAGTCGGGTTGGAATCCAGTTTTGCCGAATAGCGTCGAGCGTCAATTTTAACTTGCTGACATCAGCCAAATCAGAGATACGAATCGCAAATCGTTCGTCGAGAGACCGCTCGATTGTTTCGCCGAATCCGACTCCGCAGCTGCCGTGCTTTTGACTGCCGCGAGCCGTTTCAGCCCATTGATTGACGAGCATATCGTAAGGCGTTGTGACCATTCCGCGTTCATCGGCAAAAACGATGGGCGAAACGATATTTATTTGTTCGAGTTCGATTCTTTCGCGGTGAAACAAAAATGGATTGCTGACAAATTGGCGGCTCAAAAAAGTCGCCGCGCCGGTTAAAGTCCCGCTTCCGAAATGGCTGTGAACGTGTCTTCGCCCGTCGGGTGTAACTACCGTGTGTCCGGCTTGTGCGCCGCCATTAAAACGCGCGACGATGCAGTTTGTGCCGTATTGCGCGGCGTGAAAATCGGTCAGCAAACCTTTGCCTTCATCGCCGAATCCTGCGCCGATAATCACGACGGCGGATTTTTCGGCAATTTTTGACTGGTTGTGTCCGTTTTCGCTGCGGAGAATTTTGGTCATCTGTTTTCACCGAACAGGAACTTCGCCACTGCAACAAAATTTATGGCTTCGTCTATTTATGCTTTGCGTGCTTTGCGCCTTTGCGGGGCATATTTTTTCCCGCAAAGGCGCAAAGCACGCAAAGAAAAGCAAATCCACTATAACTTTTCTTTTTCCTGCAATTAGAAACGGACGACACCGCTTCCGTCACCAGCCGAACGTGTCAGATTAGAGTTTATATTGCTGACCGCGCGGGCAACGACGAGCGAAGTGTCGCCGTCCCAGCTTTTCGCCACCGCATCTTTATCGCGTCCTTCGGCGACTTCGATTGTCGAGACGATAACTTCGGCGAGTTTCGTGTGATCCGCCAGCGGAATCGCCCTTTGTCCGAGCAAATCAACCCAGCCGCGCCGCACTGTTTCGCCCTGACTTTGATAATGCGAACCTTCTTCGACCATCAAATGAAATACTTCGTAATATCGCCCGACCATTGTCAGCAAATCGCGGTTGGCGAGTCGTTCCATCTGCAAATCAAGATTCATCGCTCTTTGCACATCGGCTCTGGTCAAATCTTCGGGAATTTGCTCATCGCCGACAGTAAACAGATAGCCTTTTTTGCCGCGTTTTTCGAGACAGTCAATCGAAGTTTTCTGCGCGGCGAAATACCACGGCAGATTATATGATTCCCAACTGTTGCCGCCGCCGCCGTGTTCGATGAAAATCTCTTCGAGCTGCGCGGCGATTTTAATGTCGGCTTCAAACTGCGTGGCTTGCAGCGGCGCGGAATCATATCGGACATCGCCAACGCCCATTACCATCAAATGCGGATCGGTCACGGGCAATCTTTTCAGGATTTCCTCGAATGTTATGCCGATTCCTTTGCGCACCAGATTGTCGGCGAGCGAACCCATCGAACCGGTCACATCGCAGGCGATAATAATCGCGTTCGAGTTTGGATTTTCAGCCGAATCTCGCGATTCCCGAACCGTGATTTTCGCCGGATCAAAATCCTCTTTCAACCCGCGCGACGTAAAAATTTCGTCGGTGGCTTTTCCCGCCGTCGAACTCGAATAATCCTTCCAATCGTCTGCGCTCCATCTGGCGTGTCCCATAATTTTTCTCCTTTTATTTTGTTGTTAAATTGTTATTTGTAATTGGCAGAAAAGTCGGTTTAATGACTATCTGCCGTAAACCGCGTCCGGTTCGACATCGAGCCGAACAAAACGCGGTGCGCCGAAATCCATCTCCAAAACATTTCTCCACAATTCGTAATCGGTGACGGCTGAACCGCTCGTCGCGCCGTTAAACCAACGCGCCATCGCCGCCGGAATTTCCGCGTTTGTTTCCAGCCGCAAGCCGTTCGCGTCGCCGAGCATTTCACGCCCGGTTTGCCGGATTAATTCCAGATCAACGCGCCCGTCCGCTTTTTTGTTTCTGATAACATCCGCCGGCGCGAATTTGATTGTCCGGTTCGGCAGCGCGTTGATTTTTTCGCCTTTATTCCGCGCATACCACCAGCCGCCAAGCAGCATTCCGGTGTGAAATTTCGGCGAAACGAAAATGGTGCGCGGGCTGATGTCCTGATGCGCGATTTGGGCGTATTCAAAATAACAGGCGAGATTGTGCAGACGATTTCCGATCCAGGCAACGTGATGCGCGTCAATTGCGCCGCCGAGATATTCGATCAAATCTTCAAGCAAAATCTGGTCGGACGTTTTCGGCAGAATCATCAGCAAACGGGTCGCCGTAGCGAAATATTCCGGTGTGCGCGGTAAACTTCGCTCGATTTCCTTACGCATCGAATCGTTAGCGAAACGAAATTTGGCGATTTGTCTTTTGGCATTTTCAAATAAGTCGGCGTATTGCCGCTCGACTGAAAACACGACATTCGTTTCGCCGAGATATACATCGCCCAACTCAAAATCAACGATTTTGAAATACGGAATGCGCCGGTCGGTAAAACTCGCCGTGCCGCTCTCGCTTGATAATTCCAAAACGCCCGCGCCGCGCCAACGATTAGCTTTTATCAATTCCTGTGCTTTCCGATAAAGCTCCGTGACGCGCTGAAAAACCGCTGTCGCTTCAAATTCTGTGTTGTGATCTGGATGCCAGATGCGGCTGAACGCGTGAAACTCGCTTTTGGCAATTTCCAAATCGCCGGAAAATAATTTTTCGGGCGCATTGTCGGAAATCGCCAGAATTTGTTTCGCCGTTAATTTTAATTTGTCGAAATTCATTTTCGTTTAATTTTCTCGATTATTTAAGCGTTTTTTCTAAAGCTCAAAATCGAAACCTTTTTTGACCAACTGCCGGTAACGTTTTTCGTTAAAACGATAAAGCTGCGCCGGACGATGCGAAACGCTTTCCTGTTTTTCTTTGAGCGGTTCCAGAATTTCCATGCGCAGCGCGCGCCGCCGAAAATTACTGCTGTCGAGATCGTGTCCCAACACGATTTCATAAACACGCTGTAATTGTTTTAAGGTAAATTTACGTTCGAGCAGTTCAAATCCAATCGGAACGTAAGAAAGTTTTCCGCGCAGTCGTTCAATTGCCATTTCGATAATCGAAGCGTGATCGAAACTCAAACAATCGAGCTTCGACAAATCATCAACCGCGAACCATTGCGCGTCAATCGCATTGCTGCCGCTCGTTTGCTGAATCTGGTGCTGCGCTGGCGAAACGAGGGCGAAATATGCTACCGAAATGATGCGGTCAACGTCGGAATTTAAACCATTTCCAGCCCGTTCGTCGCGTTCTAAAGAATCAAACGTGTAAAGCTGTTCGAGAAAAACATCCGTTAATCCGGTTTTCGCCGCCAAAGTTCGCCGCGCCGCTTCTATCGTTTCTTCCTGACCGTATACAAACCCGCCGGGCAGCGACCAGCAATCTTTGAACGGCTCTTCGCCGCGTTTCACCAACACCAATTTGAGACTGTTCGACTCGAAATCAAGCCCGAACACCACACAATCAACGGTCAGCCGAAACCGTCCGAAAACTATCTTCTCTTTGCTCAAAAAATATTTCGTTTCTATCATTTCCAGGTAGTTTTTTCGCATCAATAAAAATTCGATAATTTTAGTTAATGTATAAATGACAATAACCTTAATGTCATTTATACATTAACTAAAATTAATTGTCAATGCTCAATTTGTGGTCAAGAAAATGAGCATTGACAAACTTGATTTTGTGAAAATATCAAACTGAAAGCTTTGACTTTTTGAAAGCCGGAAAAGTGAGCGATATACGGATGGATGAGCGCGCAGCAGTCGAAACGCGCCGCAATCGTTTGGTCACGATCCGAAAACGAAAGCACCGTTTATTTATTTCACCGCCGAAATTTAAAGTTTATTTATCAAACTGCGATTTGTAAACGGTTTTTGCCGCCGCGCCGATTATCACCGCCCAAAATGCCGCGCTGACGACGGTTTCAAGGTTCATTTTGCTCACAAAATCCGATTTTTCGCCGCCGTGATTCAAACTTCTTCGGGCGGACGTGTGCGCATAACCTTCGACGTAATCGTAGTCGAATTTGCCGACAATTCCGGCTTCGCCGATTTTGGATTCGTGCGGCGCGACTGTGATGCGAACAAATTTTGAAGTCGGTTGATTGCTGCGGTCGGCGGTCGAATCAATCGGCACTAAAACATTTGTTTCGGGAAAATACGTCGCCGCGCAGCCTTTCGGAATGTCATACGGCACGACGATAAAATGTTTGACGCGGCGTTCAACGCCGTCATCGAAATGGCTCGTTAAATCAACGACTTGTCCGCTTTCAAAATTGCGGATGCGCATATCTTCGGGGTTCATCAAAATGACGCGCCGTTCGTTGTGAATGCCGCGATAACGGTCTTCGAGTCCGTAAATCGTCGTATTAAATTGATCGTGCGAGCGAATCGTCATCATCACCAATTCGTTCGGGTGAAATTTGTGAATCGGTAATTCGTGAACGGTGAAATTCGCTTTCTTTGTCGCCGTCGGAAAAACGCCGTCGCGCGGTTCGTTCGGCAGATAAAAACCGCCGCCGTGTCGGACGCGTTCGTTGTAATTTTCAAAACCGGGAATCGTACGCTCGATTCGCTCGCGGATGTTGTCGTAATCAGAAACAATCGCGTCCCAATCAACCGTTGATTTTTCCGCTAAAACGGCTTTCGCCATCTGCGCGATAATCCAGGGTTCGCTCCGCAAATGTTCAGATGTCGGCTCTAAAACGCCCTTCGACTGCTGTACCACGCCCATCGAATTTTCGCAGGAAACAAATTGATAACCGCCTTTCTGCCAATCTTTTTCCGAGCGTCCGAGACACGGCAAAATCAAGGCTTCTTCGCCGGTAACCAAAGCCGTGCGGTTGAGCTTCGTGATAATCTGCGCCGTCAATTTCGTTCGCTGTAAAGCCTTCGCCGTGTATTCGGTGTCGGGCGTGGCGGACAAAAAATTGCCGCCGAGCGCGAAGAAAACTTTGCCGCGCCCGACACGCATCGCCTTGATCGCTTCGACCGTATCATAGCCGTATTTGCGCGGCGCGGTAAAATTAAACTCGTCGTCGAGCGATTTCAAAAACTCCTCGGGCGGACGTTCCCAAATGCCGACGGTTCTGTCGCCCTGCACGTTTGAATGTCCGCGAACGGGACAAACGCCCGCGCCTTCTTTGCCGATGTTTCCGCGCAGAAGATGCAGATTGACGATTTCCTGAATCGTGCCGACCCCATTTTTATGCTGTGTCAAACCCATCGCCCAACACGTAATCACGCGTTCGGATTTCATATAGAGCCGCGCCGCGTCTTCGATCATCGCGCGGCTGATTCCGCTTTGGCGGGCGATGTCGTCCCAATTTGCCTGTTCAATATTTGCTTTGAATTCGGCGAAACCGGCAGTGTCGCGTTCGATAAAATCTACATCCAAAATTGTTCCCGGATTCGCGGCTTCGGCTTCAAACATACACTTCATCATTCCCTTCAAAACCGCCATATCGCCATTGATACGCACGGGCAAATGAAGATCGGAGAGCGGCGTTGCTTTATTGCCCAAAACGACAATCGGAAATTTCAGAGGGTTTTTATATTCCTGCGGATTCGGATTAACGACACTCAGCAATCCGGCTTCGGGCAGCGGATTCATCGTCAGAATTTTCGCTCCGTTATGCTTCGCCTGTTCGAGTGATGTCAGCATTCGCGGGTGATTCGTTCCGGGATTTTGACCGAGAATAATAATCAAATCGCACTTGTTGAAATCTTCGAGCGTGACCGTTCCTTTGCCGATGCCGATTGATTCGGTCAATGCCGTGCCGCTCGATTCGTGACACATATTCGAGCAGTCGGGCAAATTGTTCGTGCCGAACTGCCGTACGAAAAGCTGATATAAAAACGCCGCTTCGTTCGATGCTCTGCCCGAAGTATAAAAAATCGCTTCGTCGGGTGATTCGAGTTCATTTAAGTTTTTACGAATAACCTCAAAAGCGTTTTCCCAGCTTATCGGTTCATAATTGGTCGCGCCTTTTGCGAGATGCATCGGGTGCGTGACGCGCCCTTGTTTGCCGAGCCAGAAATCGGATTTATGCGACAATTCGGCGACTGAATGCGCGGCGAAAAATTCCGGCGTGACTTGTTTTGACGTTGCTTCGTCGGCGACGGCTTTCGCGCCGTTTTCGCAGAATTCGGCAAAATGCCGCTCGCCGTCCGGGTCAGCCCACGCGCATGATTGGCAGTCGAAACCGCCTTTCTGATTCATCGTCGTCAGCGTTTTTAAGGTGCGAATCACTCCCATTTCGCCGAGCGCGTGTTTCATTGTCGCGACGATTGCAGGCAAACCGGCGGCAAAATTTTCCGGTTCCGAAACGCGCAAACCGGTAAATGCTTCGGGTGTTTCGGCGCGAATGTTCCTGTTTCCGTTAATTGGATTTGTTGAATTTTCGTGGGAATTTCGCCGGTCGTCGTTGTCCGACTGTCGCAGTTGCTTTTGAGAATTATGCGCATCGTTTGATTCAGAAACGGATTCGTGAATTATAGCGTTTTCGTCGCGCACATTTTCTTTTCCAGCCGTCCAATGACTCGACTGTTGAGTGCCGGAAGCGTTTGCGGTTTCGTTCGCGCCGTTAATTTGAGAACCTTCTTGCGGATCAACTTTTTGATTTAATTCTTCGCTCGCCATTGCTCAAAATCCCCTTGCTTATTATCTGCAATCTAAAATTCAGCCGCATTTTCCGGTCGGATGAGGAAACGCGTCGTCATTGTCCGGATCATCTTTTCTGTCCAGACACACAAAATCCTTTTCAATCAAAACTTTCAAAATATCATCCGCCGCGCCAATTTCAATCAAATGCTCGCTCTTCAGTGAAATTTCGTCGGATTCGATCCAATTTTGCGCAACCGCGTAGGGAACTTTGACAGTGATTTGATTATTGGCAAAATGCGTTGTGATATTTTGCGCCTGTCGGTCAAATTCGAGGACGTAGTTCAATTGCGCTTCGGGCGACGCGCCGAAACGAATCGTTTCAGAAACGCGTCCGGTTTTCCCGAATTGCTCGATTTCGCCGCGCAAAAGCCGCAGTCGCAGTGAATTTCCTCTGATCCGAAGTTTCATAAAATTAAACGATTATTGAGCCGTCATTATTGACGCTTTCGCTTTTTCAAAATTAATGGATTCAGCATTTTTCCCTTCAAATTCGTTTGCGCTTTCGATGCGTTCCGCGCCGCAGTAAACGTTAAAACGATTATCTCGGACGAAACCCAAAAGCGTCATTTTATATTCGCGGGCGAGTTCGACCGCCAAGCTCGAAGGCGCACCGACCGCCGCCAAAATCGGAATTTTCGCCATCAGAGCCTTTTGAACTAATTCAAAACTCGCGCGTCCACTAACCAAAAGTAACTTATCAAAAATCGGCGTTTCGCTTTTCAAAAACTGCGCTCCGATCAATTTATCAACCGCGTTATGCCGCCCGACATCTTCGCGTAAATCCGTCATTTCGCCCGCCGAATTAAAAAGCGCGGCGGCGTGAAGTCCGCCCGTGCGGTCGAAAACATTCTGCCGCGCCCGCAGAGTTTCCGGTAATTGATGAATCATTTCCGCCGAGAAAACCAAATTCGTATTTTCTTCCAGCGAGCAAACGCCGGTTTGCAGTGCTTCAATCGAGGTTTTCCCGCACACGCCGCAGCTCGAAGTCGTATAAAAATGCCGTTCCAGTTTTTTAAAATCAATCCGGACATCCGACCGCAAATCAACGCGCACCGTATTATCGTAACTTCCGTTTTTCGCCCGAACGCCGCAATATTTTATTTTTTTTATTTGGTCTGTTGATTTGATAATTCCTTCTGTAAACAGAAATCCGGCGGCGAGTTCAAAATCGTCGCCCGGCGTTCGCATCGTGATTGAAATGCTTTTGTGTTCGGGTTTACCGTTGACCGCAAAACCAAGACGAATTTCGAGCGGTTCTTCAACCGCCAGCGCGTCAATTTCAACTGCGGCTTGGAGGTTGTTTCTGAATCGAAAAACAGGCAATTCCGTAAAACTTAAATCTCTTTTCATCTACTCAATGAAGAATTATCACTTTGAGATGTCAAAGTCAAAAAAATTGCACCTGTCCAATGTTATTTACGGCTTTGCACAAAAATTCAAGAGCCCGTGAGCAAATCAGGAAAACTGCCAGCTATTCACTGTTATCTGTCAAACCGTTGAATTTGTGTTTGTTAGGTAATAGTTAAAAGTTAATAGATAACAATTAAAGCCGCGCTGTTTTCTCCGTTTGGTTAATTTTTATGTAAAGCCGTCATTTACTGTTCAAGTTGCTTTTGAAAAGCGGATTGTTCGGATTGACTTTTGATAATCTGTCAGCCATTTCATCCGCGCCCTTCGCGTCGCCTTTTTCCCTGAGCGCGACCACCAGGTTTTGCAAAGTTAGTTCGTGATTGGGATTTTTTTCGAGCGCGATTTTATATTCTTTAATCGCGCGTTCAACGTCGGGCGGATTTCGCAGATAAAAAGTTAAACCCAAATCAGTCTGCACATTAACGTCATCCGGTTTTTTGACGAGCGCGGAAACATACCATTTTTCGGCTTTTTCAAATTGCTCGGCATCGAAATAAGCGTTGCCGGTTTTCACCAAAATTTCAACCGAGTCGGGACGCAGTTTCGCTGCGCGTTCGTAAAATTTCGCGGCTTCGTCGTAACGCTGAATTTGATAATACAAATCGCCGACATCCAGTTGAACTTTAAAGTCGTTCGGCTGCGCTTCGGCTTTTTTCAACGCTTCGGTAACTTCCGCGAGCGGTGCGCCGGTCGGTGCGGTCGTGCTGCCGCCGACTTGCGGATGGTCGGGCGGCAAATTCGGGTTCGGCGCGGTTAAATTATTTGTCGTCGCCGTCGGAATTGACGCGATTTGAGTTTGTGACTGATTCAAATTATTGGCAAACAAAAAGCCGACGATACAGCCTAAAAGCAGTCCGATAATTCCGTATAAAAATTTCTCTCTGTCCATAAATAATCAAGCGTAACTGTGTAAACCGGGAAGCAAATAGCTTACGCCGAGATATGTAAAAATCACGAGCAAAAAGCCGACGACGGCGAAATAGGCGGAGCTTCGTCCCGTCCACCCGCGCGAAATTCTCGTGTGCAGAAATGCGCCGTAAGTCAGCCACGCCACGAACGCGCCGGTTTCTTTTGAATCCCAGCCCCAATATCTGCCCCACGATTCGTTCGCCCAAACCGCGCCCGTAATCAGCAAAATCGCTAAACCGGCGAACGCCAAACTCGCCGTAATATACATCAAATTGTCCAATCTTTCACGGCTCGGAAGTGCTTCGCGCAGTTTTTCAGTTCGAAAACTAAAGATAATAATAAACATCGTCGCGGCAAGTGCTGTGACAAGAGCGGAAAATTCGACCGGATTCGCTTTCAGGCTCAGGAAAAACGTGTTGGCATTTTGTTGGAAAAATTCGATGCCGACGTTTTGCAGCTGCGTGTTCGGCATCTGCGCGATTTGCTCGGCGGGAAAACCTTCGCTTTCGAGCAGCCATTTGCCCAAAACGCTCAACTGCGCCGGATCGCGGTCAATCTGTTGTTTCAAAACACCCGAAACGCCGGTCAGAACTTTGACTTGCCACGCGTACAGCGCAATTCCGACGACTTGCGAAACGAACGCGGCTTTGAGCAGTAAATGACCGAATTTGCGAAATCTTTCGTCCGATTGTGCCAGATAAAGCGCAAAGGAAATCATCGTGCCGACTAATAAAACAGCGGCGATGACAATCGCCGTTCCGACGTAGGGAAGCTCGAGCCGCAGAGCCGTTCCCATATTGCGTCCGTTCGGAAGCGGCAAAAGCACCGAAGCCGAATAAACGCCGGTTGTTAAAACTGAAAATTTGCTGACGGTAGCGAAAACGAGAAGCGCGAAAATGCTCGCCCACATCGCCATTTTTTCGACCTTCAAGCCGTCTTTCAACAAATATGCGACGGCGACGGCGAAACAGACAAGCGCGATGCCGTAGCTCAGAGATGCGCAGCCGACGTGAATCGGTCGCCAGTAAGAATCAAGAACCGGCGGCAAATCAATGAATTCATCGCCGATAAATCTTGCCAGAAGCAAAATCAGTGTCGCCAGCGGCAAACTGAACGCGCCTAAAAATCGGTAGTTTTTGCGGTGCGCGATAACGAGCGTCGTCAAACCCGCGCCGAACGCGAACGCCAGACTCAAATCGTATAAATTGGCGAACGGAATGTATCGCCAAAACCATGGCATTTCGCTGTGACCGTTATTTTTCAAAATGGCGAGTTCACGGTCGTGCGCCGCAACCCAGCGCACCAGCCAACTCGCCAGATTGAAGAAAACGCCGAGCGTCGTCGTCAACAAAGCGATTCGCTGAATTGTCTGCGACGGCGCGTAGAGATTTGTTAATTGAAACGCCGCCGCGATGACGTAACACGCCAGCGCGAGCATCATCAACGCGCCGTCAGCGATGAATTTTTCGCCGCCGATTTGCATCCGCAGAACGGTCAGTAAAACTGCGCCGCCGACGGCAAAAGCAACGGGCAAATAAGAAAGCCAATTAGTTGGCTGCTCGTCTTCGGGCAAATCCGAAAAAACAATCGGTTGATGAATTTCCTGCATTTTGTTGAATACTCCTCAAATAGATTTTGCAGAAACACGCACGAAGTAAGTGTGCGAGCTTTACATTTTGCACACTTACTTCGTGCGTGTTTCTGCCTTAAGCGCACCGATGATTCTTTTCAAATCGTCATCGAATTTAACCTGATGGCGATTGGTGTTTCCGCCCAAAACGAGTTCGTAATTTCCCGTAGATTTTTCCTCGATTAACGCCCAAACGCGGCGATGCGAGAAAAAGAACACGCTGAGCAAAGCGGCGATTAAAATGATTCCGCCGATGTAGAAAGGCATTTTTCCGGGGTCTTTGTTGATTGAAAGAACGTGCGCGGCGGCGACTTTTTCAAAATTGGCGAGTTTGAAACGATAGCCCGCAATCGGCTGATTAACCGGCGCGTTCGGCGGCATTTCTCTGGAAAAAGCATAAGCGCGTTTCGCTTCGCCGCTTGCCGTTGTCAGCGTCATCAGCAACGCCGGATTGTTATAATCGCCGCTGTTGGACGCGATTTGTCCGTCTTTGCCGACGACGAAATCGGCGACGAAATTTTCCCATTTGAGTTTTGCGCCGTTCGGCAAAATGGCTTCGCCGCCGCGCGAAATCGTAATTTCCTGCGGCTCGCCCGTTTCGGGAATAACTTTCAGTGTCGCGTTTCTGGCTTTGCCTTCGTTGATAAAACTCGCCTGAAAAAACCGATAACCGGCGTGGTCAATCGGCGCGTTCATATGGACGAGTTCTTCGCGTGTGCCGCTCGCGTCCGTGATGCGAATGCGCGTTAGCCAATCGAGCGTATTGTTGGCAGTGATTGCGCCTTTCGGGTCAATCAATTTCTGCTCGATGTCGAGACACGTAATTTCAAACGGCAGCGCGACCTGTTTTTGCTGGGTCTTGTCGAGAACAAATTCGGTTTGCAGCATTCGCGCCGAAGTTTCTCCGGGCGCGAGCGGCATTTGCCCGTCAACGCCGAATTGATTGGTCAGAAAACCGCCGGTTAAAATTAGCAGAAATCCGACGTGAATCATCAGATAACCGAGCCGATTCCACGCGCCGCGTTCGCCGAAAAAATAGATATTTCCATTTTCCTCGTTCACTTTCGATTTCAATCCGACCGACTGCATGGCGCGAAACACTTTGTCTTTTGCCTGCTCCGAATCATACGCGGAAAATTCCGTCGCTGCCGATGATTTTTGCGCGAGCAGCCAACGACGCGAAGCCGTTAATTTACGGTTTCGCACGATTTTCCAGGTTTTCGGTGCGCGTTCAATCGAAGCCAAAATTAAGGTCAACCCGAGCAGCAGAATCAGCGCGTTAAAATACCATGTGTGATAAATGTCGAAGATACCGAGCCGCCCGTAAACGATGCGCTGCGCCGGTTTGAGCGCAGCGTAATAATGGTCGAAACCTTCGACATTCTGCTGCATAATCAACATTCCGACCATTGAAAGAACGGTGAGAATTATCAGCAAAGCTACGCCGAGCCGCACCGAACCCAAAAATTTCAGAGCGCGGCTGAAAATCGGCTGCGTCGGCATTTTTACCGCTGTTTCCGTCGCGGCTTGTTGAATAATTTCTTCGTTGACTGCCATAGAAAATGAATACTAAAATCGGATTATGCATCGGAAATCGTGATGCCGATTGATTGTAAAAATCTGTCGGGACGCTCGCCGCCGATCAGCGCGAAAACGAAATCGTTTGGAATCGTTTCAATTACTTTGTTGTTGCGCGGGTCCATAATTACTGCTTCGCGTTCGCGCAAATCCTTGATGCCCGCATCGAATTTGACATCGAGCAAACCGTCATCGAGACACTGATAAAGCTGAAGTTTATTGCCGAATTTGACGTTTGTAGCGAGATAGTTACGAACCAGAAGCGTCACGCGATTGGTTTCTTCGGGCGCGCGCGGCGTAATGTTTGAGCCGTCGCGTTTCGCCACTAAATCAACCGCCGCTTCGACCGCCGAATTGCCGCCGCCGACAATGATGATGTCGCGCCCGCGATACAAATCTGGATTTGAAAGACTGTATAAAATTTTGTTCTGCTCGCGCCCTTCGAGCGTGACTTTAATCGTTTCTTCGTTCGGCAGCCGCAGTTTGTTCGGCGAACCGCGTAGACCGATGGCGAGAACGACGCGGCGCGATTTGTAAGTCACCGGAGTTTTCGCTGCGCCGCGTTCGGTTTGGATCGTGAAATAATCGCCGTCGCCGGCGCGTTCGATTTTTTTGCAGCTTTCGTATTCGTTAATGACAATGTTTTTTTCCTGGAGTCTGCCAAGCCAGATGGATAAAATTCGCTCGCGCTGGTCGCCGGGAATTTTCCTTTGTAATGTTTCGGCAAGCTCGCGCCGGATAACTTTCAAAACCGCGTCCTGTTCCTGTTGCGAAAGACTGGCGAAATGCGTTTTGTAAAATTCGCTCCATTGTTCGGCTGATTGATCGGAGCGCGATTTGGCTTTTTCGAGCAGATAAATCTTGAATTGCCGCTTGATTTCCGCCGTCGTTTTTTCGTCGAGTTGCGGCGCGATTTCAGAATGAAGCTGCGCGGGAATTTCTCTGGATAATTCGTCTAAAAGTATTTCGCTCTGCGTTTTGCCGAGTCGTTCGAGTTCCGCGCCGAGCGCGTTTTCAAATTCCGCGTCTGCCGGATTTGCCGCTGCCTCTTCGTCGAATTTGCCTTTGATTAAACCGAGACCGGCGACTTTCAAACCGCCGCTCCAATCAGTTGAATCGGGTTTAAAAGAAAATATATTTCCCTTTCGGATACGCGGCAATCGTGGACAAAATTTGTTCCTGTTCAATGCCGACATATCGCAAATTTTTTTCGCAGGCTGTAATGACCGCCGACGCGCCGCCGGGACCGATGCCGATGACGGCGACATCAAATTCAGCTTTCGGTTCGGGTGCGGCTTTGGCGAGTTCAGCGTGGATATGTTCCATAACTTCCGCGCCTTCTTTGACCGCATTTTTAATCAAAGGAACGCCCGAAACATCGCCGATAATATAACAGCCCGGCACGTTTGTCTGATAAGTCGCCGCATCTCGGACAGGCGCGGGCTGCGAACGGATTTTTTTCGCCGTATTAATAACAATGCACGCTTTCGGATTGACCGGACAGACGACCTGACACGAAGTATCTTCCATACACTGGTCGGCGGCGATGACGGCGGCGCGTCCGTCAATAATGTCTAAAACGTCGTGCGGGCAAGCGTCAACGCACGAATGACAGCCGATACAGCGGTCGGTAAAAATAATCGGGTGCGGATATTCAGGACCTTTGTAGCGTTTGATTTTTAGTTCTTCGAGTTCGGCTGGCGATAAAACGCGAACCGGCGCGGGCAAAATTCCGGCATCTTTGCGCGTCAGAAATCGGAAAG
This sequence comes from Pyrinomonadaceae bacterium, assembly GCA_963761145.1. Taxonomy (GTDB): domain Bacteria; phylum Acidobacteriota; class Blastocatellia; order Pyrinomonadales; family Pyrinomonadaceae. The sequence continues at coordinate 91,847 of CAVXFU010000007.1, read as the reverse complement.
TTCTGGCTAAATCTTTTGCCGCGACGACGAACCCGATCATCACTATAAAAAACGCGATGCTCGTCCAGCCGATATAGGATAAGCCGCCGAAATTATTTGAAAAACCGAACGGCAGTTGATTGACGGCGATGAGCATCGCCAGCAAAAAAACGGAAATTATAATTTGCGAAAATTTCACTGCTCCACTCCCAATTTTTTTATTTGCGAATCAATTTCGGCGGTGCGACGGTCGCGCGTCGAAGCATTTAGAAACTCTCGCCAGCGGTTTTTGTCGTAGAAATGCTGGACGTGACACGAAACGCAGTTCGGACGCTCTTTAGCGACTAAAACGCGCTCGGTTTTCCGTTCGACGTAACCGTTATGACAAACGACACAAGTTTGGCGCGGCGTTTCGCGGTCAATCGGGTCGAAACTTTTGTGACAACTCGAACACGACATCGCGCCGCTTGCGTCGGTCGGAACTCCGGCGGGCGGAGTCAAACGCGAAAGATGAATCGCGTGAAAATCTTTAACGCGGCGCATCTGTTCGTTGTCGCCGTCCTGCCGGAAAGCGACGACTTCGGGCGCTGCGCGCTCGGTTTCCGGCATCAATCCGCCGTATTTCCACTCGTTATTTTCGGTCGGATAGCCTAAAGAATTTTTGTGCGCCGTAGCAACGCTTTTCCCGTTGTACAGCTGCCGGTTATTGTCGTTATGACAAGTTGTACAAGAATCGAGCGCGGCGATGCGCGGCTCGAAATCTTTGCCTTTATGTTCAAAATGACAACTCGTACAGTTGATTCCGGCGGCGGAATGCGCCTTCGTATTCGTGGAATGAAAGGCATCGGCTTGATGGCATTTCGCGCAGGCGTTATCAATCGTTGCATTCCATTGATGGCACGTCGAACAGGCGTTCGCGTTCGGACGATTGGCGATAAATCCGGCTTCCGTGCCGTTTAGAGACGAACGCAGATGCGGATTCGACAAATCGGCAGGCGCGAAAACCTGCGGATAAAAATAAATCGCCGTGACACTAAGAAGCGCGATAATTATCAAAGACCACGTAAATAATCCGACGCGCCACGATTGACTCAAATCCTTCGTCGGTTTCCAGTTGATTTGCGCCTTGCCGGGAAGCGGTTTACCTGCCGGACGCAAAATCGTGCCGAAGTCTTCGCGGTCTCTCGTGCGCTTTTCCCAGAAAACCTTCAAAACGTCTGAAACATCGGCATTCGCTTCCGGCGGCAAAAGATTGCCGAGCGTGGGCAGGTTTCTGGTGCTGCGGTTGACTGTGCCGGTAAATTGATGGGCGACGAGCAGCGATAAACTTTCTTTCCTACGCGTGACGATCAGGGCGAACGGTCCGAGTTGAATTACATCGCCGTCGGCGAGCGCGTCAACCTGTTCGGCTTGCAAAACTCGTCCGTTGAGCGTCAAAGTGTTGGAAACGCTTAAATTTATTAAGAAATATTCACCGCCGATGCAGTTGATTCCGGCGTGCATTCGTGAAACGGTCTGGTGATTCAGAGTAATATCGCAGCTTTGCAAACGCCCGATAATCAAGCCGTCTTTGTCCAAAGTCAAAGGATCGGCTCCGTCGGCGCGGGTGATGGTAAATTTTCCGCGTTGCAGTTTCATTGGTTAAATGCAGAAACACGCTGCGGAAGTAAGTGTATTTGCGCCCTTACTTCGTGCAGGCTTCCGCAGATCGGATACTAACGAACATTAAAATAAACGACTTGAACGATATGCACGACGAGCAGAAACAGCATCAGCGACGTAAATAAAACGTGCGGCGCGAGCCATAACTTCAGCGATTGGTGCAGATAGCACAACGCATCAATCCGCCGCAAAGTCGCTGCATTTTCGACTGCTTCCATTAATCGCCCGTGATTGACGCGGTTCAATTCGCCGGTCGCCGATTTGAATTCTTCGCGGGCGCGGGCGAGCATCGCGTTCAAATCTTCTTTGCTGAAATATTGGCGAAACAAATACGACAGCGACAAAAATCTTCGGCAAACGCGATTTTTAACGATATCGCGCAGTGTCGGTTCCGAATCGTCGTAGGTTATCTCGGCAATTTTCGCCCGCAATTCTTCGCGCCGCTCTTGTAAATCTTCGAGCAAAAGCGGTTCGCCTTCCATCTTCGTCAAAATGCGCGGCACGATCACGTAACACAACGCGCCGAAAATTCCCGACGCAATGACCAGATCAAACGAAATCATCAAAAGGGAAGTAAGCAAACCGCCCGATTTCGTGCCGCCGTGAACGAGTATCAGAAAACCTGCCAGAACACCGAGGTAAATGTGCGAAAGCATCCAGTAGCGCAAAGCACCGGCGCGGCGGCGATAAATTTGTTTGCGAAGCGGATAAACCATCGTCCAGACGATTCCTCCGAGTCCGCAAAGTCCGGTCAGCCAGCGCATCGTCACCCACGAAGCGGGCGAAAGCAGCGCGTCCTGCGTATATTTCAAAGTCCCATACAAACCAGCCGCGCCGATTGCCGCAACGAGCAAAACGCCAAAAATATGCCAGATGGTAGAAAGCGGATCGCTTTTATGAATATTGCGCCCGATGGCGTGCGTTTTGTCCTGATAAATCAATCCGATAGTGTTTGTCACTTCGCTGAAATATTCACGCGGATTGACCCGGACAAGTGCGCCGGTCGGACAATTTTCTTCGCACGAATATGCTTTATTTTTCGCGCCCGACGGATTCAAACCGGTTCCCTGACACAAATTACATTTTACCGCCAGCAAATCGTCAGTCTGTGTGACAGGCGCAGGCAGTGGAACAGGCGCGAGCGAGAAAACACGTTTGTAGAGATAAAGAGCCGGAACGATTGATTTCTGAAAAAAGGTTGAAGCACCGTTTTTTGAAGAACTGTTTCTCGATGCTTTTTTATCCGCCCGCGGAATCATCGTAATGGCGTTGTATGGACATTGCGTCGCGCAATCGCCGCAGCCGATACAGGTTGAAGGCTCAATATCAACTTCGCCGTTGGCAAATCTGCCAATCGCTCCGGTCGGGCAACCGGTCATACATTCCGGGTCTTGACAATGCAGGCAAACCTGCGGAATCAGCGCGTGCTGAATCGTCGAAACGGTCGGTTTGATGCGGCGTTCGATGTGTATTCCGCGCCGCAAAAGCCTCGAATGTCCGTGAACTTTGTGACACGCGAGCGAACAATTGCCGCAGCGAATGCACAAATCCATATCCATTATCAGCAAATTCGTCGTGTCGGTAATGCCGGTTTCGATTTCGCGTTTGGTCGAAACGAGCGTTTTTCGATTCGCCGGCGTGAGCGTTGTTTTCAAATTGTCCGTTTCTTGGCTCAAAGACGAAACGAGCGCGTCGGTCAAATCCGGCTGTTCTTTCAGCCGCGCGACGGCGATTTCCATTACTTCCGAACGGTTCATTACGGTCGCCGTATAGTTCCATTTCGCTTCGCCGCCAAACGCTTCAACGCCCAGACAATTTCCCGCGCCGAGAAAATCGAGTCCGACATCTTTGCCCGCATTGATTAAAAGTTCGGCGACGTTCGGATTGAAATCCGCGCCGCGAACTCTCTGCAGCCAGCCGTTGCGGATAAAAACGAGACGGTTGATCGGATCTCCCGATTGAAATAAAACGTGGTCTTTTTCGTAAACGACAAAACGCGCCGCGTCGCCCAGACGTTTTATCAAATCGTCGTTGAAATTCTGCGGATCGAATTTTTTGATTTCGTTCAAAGTCAAATCCAGACCGTATTGGCGGTAACTGCGGTCTAAAACTTTGCCGAATTTGGGGAATTTGCGGAGCAGTCGAAGCGCGGGACGTGTGAATTCGAGAACCTTTGCGGGTTTGGAATCAGCGGCGACTCGGACGGTCGCGGTGCGCGGCGTTCCGGCAAGAACCGCCATTTCGCCGAACGATTTGCCGGGCGGAATTTCACCGACTTTTTTATCAACGCCGTTTTTGTCCTGCACGAAGGCTTCGAGCTTGCCTTCGACTAAAACATAGAAAATGCTGGTTTCCCACGTTCCGCTTTCGATAATTGTTTCGTTCGGCGCAAATTCGAGCAGCCGCGTATAAGGTCCGACCTGTTTGCCGTTATAATTACGCCCGAAAACGATGACATCCATATCGAGTTCGTTGGCGAATTCACCGTTCGGCTGCTGTTCGACAAGCTCCGCGACAATTTCGACGCGCCGGATAGCGTCAATGATTTCCTCGTGATTGGTGAACTCGTTCATACCATTAACCCGAAAGAAATACTGAGTTTTTGTGGAGTTTAGCTTTAGCTTACTGCTTGCCGCTTGCCGCGCATTGCAGCGAATATCTGAAAAGAAATTTTTCGGCGGACTTTTTATCTTGAATAAAACCGGTATAAAAGACCGGCAATTACTAAACCGACGACAATTAAAATGAAAAAAACCAAACCTGCGCCAAGCACGACGAACAGCTTTTTATTGGAATTTGCCGCGACTTCCGGTTTTTTCGCTGCCGTCGCCGGAAGTTCGATTTGCGGCGACAGAATAATCGTCTGCGTTTTGCTCGGATCAAACAACGGTTCTTGTCGCTGAATCGGCGGCGCGGGCGCGTCCGGCTCGGTTTCGACAAGCGCCGGTTCATCCGCTCCTGTCGGTGTTTGGAAAAATCCCGACAGGTTGAATTCTTCCAGCATTCGAAGCTGCGTCGTCTTATTAATGTTCTGCGTTCGCATCATCGAATCGAATTCGGAAGCACTGTTGTTTTCCAGTTCTTCCTCCATCGGTGCGCCGCATTCGGGACAGTAAGACTTTGACGCCTCAACCGTCGCCGCGCAACCCGGACATTGAATCAAACTCATAAAAACTACTTTGTGACTCGCCGCAATTCGATGCCGAATTTAATTTTTTGTGTGACAAACCAAACAATCTTTTTCCGTTGCAAAACCGGCTTTCTTTTTCAATTCGGGACGAAGTTTCGCCGCCGCGTCGTGACAGGAGTTGCAGTTGATATGATAGGCGAGTTCGTTTGTTAAATCTTTCGTGTCCGCTTTGCCTTTCGCGTCTTTGTAGGTCGCGTTCGGCAACTCTTTGCCTTCGGGAATATCATTTTCGCGGAAATGACAGGTCTGACAACTTTTAACATCTTTTGCGCCGGGTTTTTTCAGCGCGTCGGCAGTCAGCACCACATCGCGTTCCGAAGTTAAAAGCAATCCGGTCAGAGATGCTTTCGGTTGATCTGTGTGATGACATTCGACGCAACCGATGTCGGTTTTTCCGTCCAGGCTGTATTTTTTAAAGCTGTGATTATCGTGATCGAAGGCGACTTCGCCGTATTCGGAAGTGCTGTCTTTATTTAGGGTTAACTTCGATTTCGCGCCGGTCGGAATATCTTTGCCGTCCATAAATCCGAAATTAAAAGCGAGATTTCGGGCAAAACCTGTCTGCACCGTCGGCGCGCCGCTGAAAAGGACGACAAAACAACCGGTGAATGCCAAAACGATTGTGAAAACTTTGATCAAAGTTTTATTCATAAACAGGCTCCTGAAATGTAATTTTTATTTAATCCGGTCAATAATCGCCCAATATCTATTTTTTGTCAAGATTTTTGCTGATGTTTATCGTGACTTTGTATTTCAGCGTGTCATTTGAAACGTCGCTTTCGTGTGACAGAGTTTGCAGCTGGCGAAGTTTCGGTCGCCGAACGCTCGTTTATCATTGTGACAAGTCATACATTTCATTGCACGATTTGAAGAAAAATGCTGCGCGACGATTGGCGAACTGACTTGTCTCGACTGCGCCGCGCCCGCTTTGATCGTGTGACAATCGCTGCACGAAAGTTTTTGCTTTGAGCTGTGCGTCGCGTGCGAAAAACTTGCCTGAAACGCCGCCGCGCCGGTCGAAGTTCGCCGATAACCGCTCACCGAATGACAAACATTGCACGAACCGATGTCACGTCCGCCGACTACACGATTCGGCGTGTGACACGAATAACATTGGTTGTGCGCGTTCAAATTCACCGGAATTGACAACCCCGCGCCGCCGCGTTTCAGCGGTTTATGACACGCGACACAGCCGTCGCCCGGTCGTCCGTCGCCCGTATTATGCGCCGCGTGGTCAAATTTCATATTAAAATTTTCCTTGAAGTTCGTTGGGAAGGAACGCATCGGCGCGGGCGAACTCTGCACATTTGAATGACAAATCGCGCACATCTGCGACTGCGGCGTAAGAAACTGCGTCAAATGACAATTGATACACGCCGAATGTCCGGCGAATTGCGGCGTGATTGAGTTGTCATTACGCTGATGGCACGAAATACAGCTCGCATCGGCGTGAGCGCGAACGCTGTGCGAAAATCTTTCGTAATTCTGCAAGCCGAAAAACGATGCGCGATGCGGCGATGTCACGATCCGAATCACCGACATTTTTTCGTCATCGTCATTAAAACTCAAAACCAGAATTGGCAAAAGCAACGCCAAAATACAGGCGAACGCCAATTTTCCGCCGAGCCGCGATTCGGAATTGTTATGATAAATTTTCGTGCGCGAACTTCTCAAGGTTTTATCAATTTATGACTTTCCGGCACCTGAAACGAGCCGACATATGAATTATGACAATACGAACAACTTTGAATTTTATGCTGCGCGTTCGCCTGTTTCGCCAGCAAATCTTCGCCGCGCAAATCAACTTCGCCTTTTATTTCGTCGGAATGACAACCGTTTCCCTTGGTCGCGCAGGTGAAAACCGGCACGTCAGGATTGAGCGTACGCAAACTGTTTGACTGCGTGATTCGCAAATGACACGACGAACATTCCTTGTCGTGCGGATTTGTTCCCGTTTCGGTGCGCTGTTCGTGATTAAATTTCACCGACAGACGCTCAATGATGTTTGATTCGGCTGCCGGACGAGAATTCGGAATATGACAGCCCGCGCAATCGGTTCTGGTTGGTTTTTGCTCGCTGTAATGGCAGCTGAAACACGAATCGTGTCCGCTCGGCACACCTTTGAAATATCCGATTGGCGCGGTGATTTTATCAACGTGCGCCGACGCGACCAATCCGTTTTCAAGTGCCGCCAATTGCGGCTGACGCGACGCGGTGTTGTAAATTTTAGCTTTTGCGGGTGCGTGGCAAATCGTGCAATTGTTGTAATCAGTCTTCTTATCGTCATCGGCGAAATTAAAATTCGCATTCACAAAATGCGCCGCTGTCGTGCCGTCTTCGCGCATCGAAGGCGTTTTCCGCTCGGCGATAATATCCTGATGAACGTCGTGCGGAAATCTGATAGTAAATTCCTGCGCCTGATTCGCTTTTGGAAACGCGAATCGCGCTTTGTCGCGCGGCGAAACTTTCGTGTGACAAATAGAACAAATCGCCGGTCGCGCGCCTTTGAAAAACTGCTGACGATGGCAATCCAGGCACGATGCGTGTTCGGGATAGTCGTTGATGTCGGGAAATTTATATTTTTCACCGGTCAACATTTCGGCGTTTGAAAATCCGTTCGGAGATTTATGACACGAATTGCAGGATTCTTTGCGGTGCGCCGCGATATTGTGAGCGAAATTGGTGTAAGTTTTCCCGCGCCTGCGTTGAGCGAAACCGTTCAGCGGGCAAAGCGCAGACACGATTAAACTGACGATTGCAAAAATCGTCAGTTTCGTCATAAAAAATTTCGTCGCGTCTGGTTTCATCAAATATTATCAGCAAAAATATTCTCTAATCAGTCGCCGGTTTTTCAGCGGCTTTGACGCATTCGGGCAAACTGCAATTTTCAGGCTGTTTTTTCGTTACGATTTCGCATTTCTTTTTGCCGATTTCTGATTTCAGCACAAATGGAGTTTGCGGTTTTGCCGGATCAATCTCGATTTCGCAAGTCCAAACGTAACTCGTGTCGCCGAAAACAATCGGCATCAAATTCGTCACCAGATAAGTTTCCGTCTTTTTGCCTTCGGGCGGAACAATGTCAATGTCGAGAAAAAAAGCGTTGCCGAGGCGGTCGGTCATAATTGATTGAAAACCGTTTCCCGCACCTTTTTTCGCTTCGGTCGCCGCCTGCGCGTAATTTTTGGCGAGCGCGACGAGATTGTCTAGTCAACGGTTTTTGCTGTTCGTAATAACCGTTGCGAATTCCGTCGGGCAAATTCGTCGTCAGCCATTTCAAGGCGAGCAGCGGCTGTTTATATTCGCGTATTCCCTGACGATAAGCGGCGGCAAATTCGGGAACGGCGAGTGCTTCTTCCGTCGTTTTAATTTCGCGGCAATAAGCTGATTCACAGTCGTTTTTTTTCAGCCAGCAAACGTATTCGTCACTGATTTTTCGTTCGCTGCGGCGCAAATCGGCAAAGTAACAATCGCGCGAGACAACGGTCGTTTCGGCAATTTGTTTGAGCAGTTCAGCGTTTTGCTCGCGGCTTCCGCGAATTAAATAAAATCGTTTGCGGTCGAGCTTTTGAGTTTTTCCGTCAATTTCCACCTGCGCCGTAAATTTTATCGAGCCTTTTTTACTTTCAGAAGCGGGCGCGAAGTCCTGCGCGAAAATCGTCGAAACCGCGAAGAGCAGATAAATTGAATTGATAAAAATTTTGCCGGCGATTGTTCGTGACATATTCCAAACTGCGCGTGCTAAAAATTCTGCAAAATTAAAGCGTCGGCTGTGCCGGAAATTTGAAAAACGGCAAACGCACGCCGCGCACAAAAATCCGGTCGGAACGAATCGTCGCCGGTGGCGCGAAAGCATTTGCGCCGCCCGCGCTGATAAAATCGTCCTGCTCAATGCCGTCGCCGCTGATGCCGATTGCGCCGACCAAAGTATTGCCGCGATACAAAGGCGTGCCGCCCGCGAAAATCTGCATTCCGTTCAGCAAACCTGGAATCTGCGAACATTCACAAATCGGCATTTTGCCCATCATCCCTTTTCGGCGGCAGCCGGCAGGTGCCATCGTGACGCGCTGAATCACTAAATCAAGCTGTAATCCGACATTGAACGGACTCCACGCGCCGGGTTGGGTGCTGAACGGTCCGGCGGCAGTGTTATTGATGCCGTCGGGGAATAAAGGGCGATGCAGAAAACCGATAGCGCGGTTGCTGAAGGCAGTTGCGCCGTTTAGCGAAAGTCCGTCAGCGACAGCACGATCAACATACGAGCCGAAACCTGCTGTTCTGAGTTGGGCGGCGGCATCTGGACGCGCCAAAAATGCGGCGGTGCGAGCTTTCTGCACCGAAACGTCAAAGCCGAAAACCGGTGCGTCCTGTTGGCGGAAAACGCCTAAAACTCTGCCATCCACGTCAACAACCGCCGTTGAAACGCGGGCGTTGCTGCCAATCGGCTGGCGGATCGCACCGCGCGTGATGTTGGCGGTCGCGGCGGCATTGCCTAATATCTGCTGAACTTCGGCGGCGGAAAGCGCGGAACCCGCACTTCCCGGATAAAAACGCGGATCAACTTCACCGGCAACGCCGTTGAGCGTCGTCGGCAGAAACGCTGACGGCGGCGCGGCTTGAATCGGATAACCGGGAACAACAATTCCCGGCAGATTTGAAAAGGGAATTTGCGCCGGAGTCGGCGGATTTGGAACATTGGAGAACGGCAGACGAATGCCTTCGATCAAAATATTATCTGCGCGAATCAGTGCCGGTGCTTCGAAATTTTTCGCCGCCGCCGCCGCGATTATCTCCTCAAAAGGCTGATCATTATCCGTCGTATTGCGGTCAATCGTGTAAATTCCGTCGCCTTCGATTCCGATACCGCCGACTGCTACGCCGTTTTTATATAGCGGAAAGCCGCCCGCGTCGCCCGATAAGCCGAGCGGCAACCCGGCGACGGCGATATCCGAGCAGGTGAACGAAGAAAACTGCACGCCGTAGAGCGGTCCGCCGGGACGATTGTCAATGCCGGGCGGAAAATGTTCCTGAATAATAAAACTCGCCGTGCGCGTCGAAAAAGCGTTACCGTTGGCACTCAGCAGCGCGGCGGTTCCGGCTTTGGAGATCACCGCGAAAATTGTCGGCGCGACGAAATTTTCGAGACCGCCGCTGCCGCCGCCGCTGACCCGCGAATTGCCGTCGGCTCCGGTCATTAAAAAAATGCCCAAAACATTGCCTTCGTGATCGGTGACGGCGACTGTGACTTTTTTATCAAGCGCGACAGCGGCGGAGACGGCTTGCGCGATAAGCGTCCGAACTTCATTCGCGGTCAAACTGTTCGCCTGTGCAAAAATTGGAATAGAACCGATACTGATAAACAAAATCAGGCTGACCGCCGCGAAAAAAACTTTGACGATTGAAAAGAATTTTCTGTGCCGATAGTTCATATATTTTTCCCGAAATCTGTCCGCAGACAGACTTTGTAAATCTCCGGCGGCTGTTTTTTATATGCCGAAGATTGGAACAAACTTGCCGGCTGAGGCAACCGCAGAATTCACAATGACCTAACTTTGAAGATAAAGACGTGCGCTTACATTTTAAGCGCGAAAATTTATAAGTCAAGTTAAACTGCTGATGCCGCGCATTTTTTGAGAAGCAGAAAATTTAAACGGACAGGATTGCGAACATTCTGCTTCGTGCTTTTGTCTTTGGTCGAACTGTTTTGTAAATGCTTATACAAAATACTTGACACAAAATCCGTTGGGAAATATACTTGTCGCACTTCCCATCAGGTGAGTTTCGCATAGTTATCAAGGAACAAGGGGTTCTGTCATTATTTTTGTTTTGAAAATAAGGAGGTTAATTATGGTTCATCTGAGAATAAAAAAAATGGCTGAGGTCGTTTTTTTATTCGCTTTAATTCTTGGATTTTCATTCGCGCCAATTCTAAAAATTCGCGCCGCTGACCACGCCGAATCAACTTCGGTCGCGGAAGATGTCGGTGCCGACATCGCGGACGCTTTCGTGTTTCTCAGTCCGAACGATAATTCGAGAGTAGTTTTGGCGATGACTTTTGAAGGATTCATCGTGCCGTCGGAGGCGATGAATCTGAGCTTTTTCGCGCCCGACGTGGTTTATCGTTTCGAGATTGAAAACACCGGCGACGCGGTTCCCGACAGATTTATTGACGTGACTTTTTCGCCGCAGACTTCGCGCAGTTCGCCGCAAACCGCAACTGTCGAGATGTCGCGCAAAAAAGGAATCAGAACGCCGCCGTTTTATGCGAAATTCAACGCGCCGACGACTTTGCCGAGCTTTGCGGCGACCGGTCCGCCTTTTGTCGTAACGACCGATCCGGTCAGCTCGATTTCTTTTTTCGCCGGATTGACCGATGATCCGTTTTATTTCGATATTGTGGCGTTTAATCGCTTTACAACTTCGGTTACTTCCGGCAGTCCGAATCCGACGCTTTTGCAGCGTTCGCGCGACAGCTTTGCCGGTTACAACATTCATACTATCGCCATTGAAGTTCCGGCGAGTATGCTGCGCGGTTCCGCGCCGGACAATCAGATCGGCGTTGACGCGATAACATTGCGCCAGAGAAATTCAGTTCGGCAAAACGACGGCAGCATCGTTTACAGCGGCGATTATTTGCAGGTTGACCGAATGGGCGTTCCCGCCGTCAATACGGTTTTGCTGCCGTATCCGCGCAAAAATGAATACAACGCCGCCACGCCCGCCGACGATGCGCGCGGTCAGTTCGCCAGCAGTATCATCGCTACCTTGAACAGCATCGGAACCGCGCAGTCGAACATTATTATTCTGGCAAATATTGCCGTTTTCAGGGGCGATATGCTGCGGCTTAATTTAACGACACCGAATGCGAGTTTGGGCTTCGGCGAAAGAATTACGACGCCGAATTACACGGGCTTCCCGAACGGGCGGCGGCTCGGCGACGACACGGTTGATACGCTGATGTATTTTACGACCAACCAAACAATTCTGATGGGCGATAACGTCAACAGCAATGAAGTTCCGCTGACCAATACGTTTCCGTTTTTCGGACGCTCGCACCAACCGCTGGAAAATCCGGCGGTTGACCCGACAAAAAACTAATCTCCGCGTTTTCGGTTTGGTCTGACGGCAAATTTCGCCAGACCAAACCGCTGTTTCGGGTTATGAGGAAATCTTCGCTATTTCAATTTTTATTGTGGATTTTCGCCGCGTCGCTGTTGTGCGCCTGCGCGACGCAGGAAACGGTTTCGTCCAAATCTCTCACGCCGGAACACGCCGAACAGCAATCGTTAAAACCGTCAGCGAATGAAACGGTTCGCTTTCTTGAAGAGCGCGTCAAACGTAACTCCGAAGATTTTGTCGCTTATAACAAACTCGCGTCCGAATATCTGCGGCTGATGCGCGAAACCGGCGACGCGAACTTTCTGAATCTCGCCGCCCGCGCCGCAGACGCATCGTTGAAAATTCTGCCGCCGCAACAGAATAAGCAAGGTTTAGCCGTTCTCACGCTGACCAAATATTCATCGCACGAATTTAGAGAGGCGCGTGACAACGCGGAGAAATTAGTCGCGCTCGAACCGAATAAAGGCTATGCGTATCAGATTTTAGGCGACGCGCTGATGGAACTCGGCGAATATCAAAATGCGGACAACGCTTTTCGCAAAATGGAATCGCTCGGCGGCATTCAGCCGATTACGCGGTCGGCGATTGAACAGCGTCTGGCGCGGCTTGTCGCTTTGAAAGGCGATATGAGCGGTGCGAAAAAACATTACTCGGCGGCACTAAAAATCGTGCAGTCCACTGGTGTTTCGCCGCCGGAAACCGTCGCTTACTGTTACTGGCAACTGGGCGAAACAGCTTTTGCAGTTGGTGATTACGAAGCTGCTGAAAAAAAATACGGAGATGCGCTTCGAGCTTTTCCCGATTATACGAACGCGCTCGCTTCGATGGGGAAAAATCGGGCGGCGCAAGGTGATTTGTCGGGCGCGATTGAGTTTTACGAACGCGCCGTCAAACGTCTGCCCGACATCAATTTCGTCGCCGCGCTCGGCGATTTATACAAAATTGCGGGAAGAAGTGAAGACGCGCAGAGACAATACGAATTGGTCGAGCAAATCGGGCGTTTAAGCCGGATAAACGGCACGCTCTATAATCGCGGACTGGCGATTTTTTACGCTGACCACGATTTGAAAATAAAAGAAGCTTATCAACTTGCGGCGAAGGAATACGAAACGCGCAAAGACATCTACGGCGCGGATGCGCTGGCTTGGACGGCTTTGAAAACGGGAAAACTCGACGAAGCCAGAGAGAAAATAATCGAGGCGTTGCGTTTTAAAACAAAGGACGCGCGGCTTTTTTATCACGCCGGAATGATTTTTAACGCGCTGAATGACAAAGAATCGGCTCGCCAATATCTGCGCCGCGCACTTGATTTGAGTCCGAAATTTAATTTGGCGCAAGCCGAAACTTGCCGAAAAACATTGGAAAATCTTTGAAGTTGAAAGGTTTTCAAAAATACGATTTACAAAATTTTGTTTGAAAATGATTTATCCATTCTGAATTTTAGCTTTCGTTGTCCTGATTGGTTATGAGTTATTCGATCAAATTCATATTTACGTTGGGGCTGATTTTTATTGCCGCCGATGCGATTTTGGCGCAGAGGGAAAGCGGGCGTTTGTCCGGCACAGTAACCGATGCCGCCGGGAAACCGCTCGGCAGCGTGTCGGTTATAGCAGTCAATCAGACAACCGCGAGCCGCGAAACTGAAAAGACCAAATCTGACGGGAAGTTTTCCTTTCGGTTAGTTGCAGGCGCGTATCGTTTGACCGCTGAGAAGCCTTTCGCGGCGCGTTTCGACCGCAGTAAATTGGGCGAATACGGCAAGTTTGCCAATCTCGTCTGCGATGAATCAAAGCGCGGCGCGGACGGAAAACCGCTGCCGCCGGAATGTAAAATTCTCGAAAACATTTTGATTTCGCCGGAAGCCGAAACAAAAATTGATTTCTCGGTCGAAGCGCAAAAGCCTGAGGAATTTACTGCGCCGAACAGCGGTGAGCCGCTCGGTTTAGTCGGAAATGAAACCGTCGAATCCGCTCCGCAAACTGACGATTCGCGCCGCGAAGTGCGCGACCGCTGGCGCATCGGCTTTCCCGAATACGACCGCTACGGCGATAAAGGCGGGCGCGGGCGCGACATTCCGTTTCGACGAAATCGCTGGTTCGATCCGTATAATCAAAGCGTCATCAAAGGCGATTACCCGATTTTCGGCAATGACAAATTTATGATTTTTTCCGCCGTCAGCACGAGCGGAATCGAAATCAGGCGAACGCCCGCGCCGACTAATGTTTCGAGTGCCGAGCCGGACTCAAATAACTTTTTCGGGCGACCGGAAAGCCTTTCGTTTAACGAAACAATTCAGCTTTCTTTTGAATTATTCAAAGGCGATTCGGTGTTTCGCCCGCGCGATTGGGCGATAAAAATTTCGCCGACATTCAGTGTTCCGAATTATTTGAACGCCCGTGAAAACGGTATCGTTAACATAGATGTGCGGCGCGGCACGAATCGTACCGATTATCATTTTTCACTCGAAGAAGCATTTGCCGAAGTCAAACTTTTCGACGTTAATAAAAACTACGATTTCGTTTCGGTTCGCGCTGGAATTCAGCCGTTCGTTTCGGATTTTCGCGGCTTCATTTATTCGGACAATAATCTCGGCGTGCGGCTGTTCGGCGGTTTTGACAACAACAAATCGCAGTTTAATTTTGCATACTTTCGCCAGCTTGAAAAAGACACGAACAGCGGTTTGAATTCGCTCGAAGGCTTTCGCAAACAAAACGTCTATATCGCCAATTTCTTCCGGCAGGATTTTCTTTTCAAAGGTTACACGATTCAAACCTCCGCGCTTTATAACGATGACCGCGCGGACGTGCATTACGACAGCAACGGTTTTCTCGTCCGCCCGACTTTGGTCGGTAGCTTTCGCCCGCACTCGATCAAAGCCGGTTATTTAGGCATTAACGGCGACGGTCACATCGGCATTTTGAATCTGACGAATTCTTTTTATTACGCTTTCGGCGAAGACGATTTTAATCCGATTGCCAATCGGCGAACCGATATTCGTGCATTTATGGGTGCGGTCGAGGCTTCGATTGACCGCGATTATCTGCGGTTTCGCGCGTCGGCTTTTTATGCGTCGGGCGATAAAAATCCGACTGACGACCGTGCGGAAGGCTTCGACGCGATTCTCGACGATCCGAACTTTGTCGGCGGGCAGTTTTCATATTGGAACCGGCAAGGAATTCGTCTTGTTTCAACCGAAGTCGGGCTGGTTCAGCCGAACAGTCTGCTGCCGACTTTACGTTCGAGCAAAACTCAGGGACAGGCGAATTTCGTCAATCCCGGAATTCAGATTTATAACGCGGGCGTTGATATCGAAGTAACGCAGAATTTGAAAGCGGTTTTTAACGTCAATTATTTGCGTTTCGACCGCACCGAATCGCTTGAATATGTTTTGTTTCGCCCGAAGGTGCGTCACGAAATCGGCGTGGATTACAGCCTCGGCGTGACTTATCGCCCTTTGCTGATTAACAACGTGCAGTTTACGGCGGGCGCGGCGTATTTTCAGCCGGGACGCGGTTTTCGGGATATTTTCACTGACCGACCGCGCAACTGTCCGCCGATTGTAATTAATTTTTGCTCGCCCGAAGTTCCGAATCCGAGCAAGTCGCAGTATTCGCTGTTCGCGCAGGTTAAGTTGATTTATTGAGGAACGTCTATATGCCGCCGAAAGACAAAGCTTATTGGCTGAAATTAGTTTCCGTATTATTTTTCATCGCTTTAATCGTCGTTGTCGGCGGGCGGAATTTTCTCGCGCCGACGACTTCTGCCGGGGAGTTAGATGCCGAATCCACGCCGGCGAATGTTGCCAACAAAACCGTTTTGGGACATTCGCCGGAAAACGGCGCATTGACGACGAGCGATACAAAATCTGCGAACGCGGCGACAACAATCAAAAAAGCGGATGATGACGCGCCGCTCGAAGGCTGTATCAAATGTCACGGCAAAACCGAGCCGATGCACCGCTACAATTCGCGCGGCGATGCTCTGGACGAATTGCAAAACGGGCGCGACGCGCTCGGACTTTCCTGCACGTCGTGTCACGGCGGCAATCCGGCGGCGGAAACGGCTGAAACGGCGCACGTCAAACCGCAATTTCCCAAAGAATGGAACTGCAAAGACGGAAAATGTTCGAGCGCGAATCCTGAAAGAACGAACACGCTTTTAGCAAAAGAAAGTTCGGAATTTGTCCGCTTCGTCAATCCCGGCGATTTTCGCGTTGCGGCGACGACCTGCAACCAATGTCATGCCGACAATGTCCACACCAACCGCCGAAGTATGATGACGCACGGCTCGATGCTGTGGGGCGCGGCACTTTATAACAATGGCGGTTATCCGATAAAAGACGCGCGTTTCGGCGAAAGTTACAACGAAAACGGCAATCCACAAAGTTTGATTCAAATTCCCGCGCCGACGCGCGAACAGCAAGCCTTTAAAGGCATTCTGCCGTTTCTCGAACCGCTTCCGCGCTGGGAAATCTCGCAGCCGGGAAATATTTTGCGCGTCTTTGAACGCGGCGGCAAACGTCGTCTCGAAGTCGCTTTGCCCGACCGTGAAGAAGAAGGCGGAAAACCAGACAAAGGCTTGAGTCCGCGCGGTTTGGGGACGAACAATCGAACTGATCCGGTTTATCTCGGAATTCAAAAAACGCGTTTAATGGATCCGACTTTGAATTTTCTCGGAACGAACGATCACGCGGGCGATTATCGTTCGAGCGGCTGTACGGCTTGTCACGTTATCTATGCGAACGACCGCAATCCGGCGCATTCCGAGCAATATTCTGTTGCCGGAAACAACGGCGAATCACAGACGAAAGACGAAAGCATTCCGAAAAATCAGCCCGGACATCCGATCAAACATCAATTTACTTCCAGAATTCCGACTTCGCAATGTATGGTTTGCCATATGCATCCGGGAACGAATATGGTCGCGTCTTTTTTAGGCACGACGTGGTGGGACAACGAAACCGACGGGAAGTTTATGTATCCCGAAAAACAGGAAAATCCGACGCAGAAAGAAGAAGCCGAAAAATTAAACGTTAATCCTGAAGGTTCAAGTTTGCGCGGAAAATGGTCTGACCCGGAATTTTTGAAAAAGACCGGCACGGATGAATTTAACAAGCAGTTAAAAAACACCAAGTTTGCCGATTTTCATGGTCACGGCTGGATGTTTCGCGCCGTTTACAATAAAAATCGCAAAGGCGAATGGCTCGACACGCACGGACAAACGATTGCGCCGGACGATCCGGAAAAATTCGGGAAAGCCGTGCATTTGAAAGACATTCATCTAGAACGCGGAATGCACTGCACCGATTGTCATTTTCAGCAGGATTCACACGGCGACGGAAATTTGTATAACGAACCGCGCGCGGCAGTCGAAATCGGCTGTGTAGATTGTCACGGTTCGATTCAGCAGCGATCAACTCTTTTCACGTCGGGTTTCGCCGCCGAAGAATTGGACGCAAAAAATCCCGACGATACTAAGGAAGTCGAACGGCGCACGAAAGCTAAACAACCGCTCGTCGGAAACGACTTATCGCGTCTTGATTTTCGCAAACCTGACGGCAAAAAACAGACAATTTTCGTGCGCGTGACATCGGGCAATTTAGCGAGATTGAAAAAAGAACCGTGCAAAGATGAGAAAGACGCTGAAGTAACATTCGTGGCTGGCGATATTTTGCAATTTTCGACCGTCGTTCCGAATCGCTGCTGGCGCGTCAAACAAACGATTGACACGGCTATTGAAAACCCGAATCACAAGGAAGACTACAACGAAAAATCGGCGTATGCGAAGACGATACAGAAAGATAATCAAGTTTGGGGCGAAGTTCCGTCCGAAGAAAAGCTCGCGCACAGCGATAAAAATATGACTTGTTACGCGTGTCATTCATCGTGGATGACGAGTTGTTTCGGCTGTCATCTTTCGATGGAGGCGAACCGCAAAATGCCGAATCGTCATAACGAAGGCGGCGATTCGCGCAATTTCACGTCGTATAATTATCAGGTTTTGCGCGACGACGCGTTTATGCTTGGGAAAGACGGAACGGTTACGGGGCATCGCGTCGCGCCGGTGCGTTCGTCGTCGGCAGTTCTGGTCAGTTCGCGCAATCAAAACCGCGAATGGATTTATCATCAACAGCAAACCGTTTCCGCCGAAGGCTTTTCCGGGCAGGCATTTAACACGCACGTTCCGCACACGGTTCGCGCCAAAGAAACGAAAAATTGCTCGGATTGTCACGTTTCCGAAAACAACGATAACAACGCTTGGATGGCGCAGATTTTACTGCAAGGCACGAACTTCGTCAATTTTATCGGGCATTACGCATTCGTCGCCGCCGAAGATTCGCTTGAAGCCGTCGCCGTGACCGAACACAGTGAACCGCAAGCCGTCATCGGCAGCACTCTGCACAAAATCGCTTACCCGGACAATTTTCAAAAATTTGAAAAAGCTGGGCGCGAGCTGAAAAAAGTTTACGAACACGCCGGAAACCCGGAAGTTTTGCAGGTTCAGGTGCGCGGCGAATACGCTTATGTCGCGGCTGGCAAAGGCGGTTTGCGCGTCTATGACATCGCGCAGATTGACCACAAAGGCTTTTCCGAACGCATCACGACCGCGCCGATTTCGCCGCTCGGTCAGAAATTTTACGTTGACACGAAATACGCGACGGCGGTCGCCGCGCCTTCGACGCTCGCTGTTGATCCGGCACGTTGGCGAATGATTCGTGATGAAAAAGGAACGCTTCGTTCGGTTGACCCGGAAACCGCCAACAAATTGCACGAAGAAGCGATGAGAGCGGGCAAGCCGAGTCCGCTGATTAACGAAGAACAGCCGATTCATCCGCTTTACGCATATCTTTATGTGGTTGATAAAGAGGAAGGGTTGATTTTGGTCAATGCCGCGACTTTGCTCGACGGCGAACCGCGCAATAATTTCCTGAAACGCGCCGTAACTTTTAATCCCGAAAACGCTCTGAACGGCGCGAACAATATCACAATTGCCGGAACGAACGCGTTTATTACGACGAACCGCGAATTAATTATCGTTGATATTAACAACCCTTTGAATCCGAAAATCAAACAGCGAATCGGTGCGGCGCAACTTAAAAATCCGCGAGCCGTTTCCGTTCAATTCCGTTACGCGTTCGTCATTGACGACGACGGTTTGAAAGTTTTAGATGTCAGCGGCTTGATGGAAAAAGACGGCACTGCGCGAATTATTGAGAAAGACGGCGCGACGCTTTCCGTTCCGCTCAAGCACGCGAAAGATATTTATGTCGCCAGAACTTATGCTTACGTCGCTGACGGCGAAAACGGTTTGGCAATCGTTGACGTTGAAAAGCCCGAATCGCCAATGCTCGCGCAGATTTTCAACGCCGACGGAAAATTAAACGATTCGCACGGCGTGAAAGTGGCGATGACGAATGCGAGCCTTTACGCCTACGTTGCGGACGGCAAAAACGGTTTGCAGGTTTTGCAGTTGACCGACCCCGAAACGATGCCGACCTTCGCCGGTTTCAGCCCGAAACCCGAACCGCGTTTGATTGCCACATTCAAAACAAAAGGTCCCGCGCTTAATGTCTCGAAAGGCTTAGACCGCGACCGTGCCGCCGACGAAAGCGGCAACCAAATCGCCGTCTTCGGCAGACGCGGCGCACGACCATTCAATCTCGAAGAAGTAACGCGCCTGCTTCGCACTAACGACGGCAAAGGCGATTTCTTCCGCGTTTCCGACACGCCGAACAAAAATAACGCGACGACTGCCGCTTCTGTAAATAATTCCGGCTGGCTGAGTTGGTGGAAATCGTTTCTAATGTTCACCGGATTCGGCGGCGGTTTTATGCTCGTTTGTTTTGCTTTGTCAGCAAAACGGAAAAAATAAATTCGAAGAAAAGAATTTGTGGCGGTTCGTTCAGCGAAGTCAACGATTCGCCGTGCAATTCGCTGGCGAGATTTAACGCCGATGGAACTTTGTCGCGGCGAATGACAAATTTATGCCGAACGCTTAACTATCGTAAAATCAAAGTTTGAAAAGATACAGCAAGGTTTCTAAACATTTTCAGTTGATTTGACACCGTATTCTTTTAAATAAAGGCTGATTATAAAACCGACGATTCCGTTTAAAACCATCAGTGTGTTGGTAAAGATAAAAACCGGATTCCACAGAAGCCAGCTATAAACCGCAAAACCGGTTGATGCGGCGATTTGACCGATGAACAGCCAGATTGAAACGCCTTCGCTCGTGCCTTCCTGCCATTGTTTGTAGATTTGGCGGCTGACGGTTGAAAACAAAATAATCGAACTTGCCCAACCGATAAATTCGGTCATAAAATTTCCCCTTGATATAGAAAAATTCAGATTGGCGACGACGCTATAATTAAACTTTGTCGTCGCCAATCTGAATTTATAAACGATTGTCAGTCTCTGCCCGTTAAACCTCAGTGCCGTCTGCAATTACCGCGTTTTTCGGGATGATGATGATGCCTTCGCGGATGAAGTAACTGCCGTTTTCGCCGTCTTTGGTTTCGATGTTTTCCGAATTAATGAGCTGCACGTTTTTACCGATGCGGGCGTTTTTATCAATAATGGCGCGGCGAATTATCGAGTTTTCGCCGATGCCGATGTGCGGTGTGCCGACGTTGACGTTTTGCTGAATTTCCTCAAAAGATTCGAAAAAATCCGCGCCCATTATAATCGAATTTTCGATTTTCACGCCGCCGTCAATGCGGCTTCGCAAACCGATAATCGAGTTTCGGGCATACACGCCGTTCAAAATACAGCCTTCGCTGATCATCGAATTGTCAATATCGCAGCTGTGCGCTTTGGATGGCGGCAGATAGCGGCTGCGCGTGTAAATCGGGTCGGCGTTGTCGAAAAAATCGAACTTCGGCAAAGGCGAAGCCAAATCGAGATTTGCCTGATAAAAAGCGCGAATCGTTCCGATGTCTTCCCAGTAACTGTTGAAAAGATGCGCCTGCACGTTCAATTTTTCAATCGCCGCCGGAATAATTTCGCCGCCGAAATCGAAACGCGTCGCATCTTCATTCAATAATTCGACGAGGCGGTCGTAATTGAAAATATAAATGCCCATCGAAGCCAAAAACGGTCGCGCCTGACTTTCTTCCGCCGTCAAGCCAAACTGCGTCGTGTCAACGCGCATTTCTTCGAGCGCGTCGCCTTTGGGTTTTTCTTTAAACTCCACGATTCGCCCGTCGCTGTCGGTTTTTAATAGCCCAAAACCCTGCGCGTCCTGCGGATTGGCAGGAATTACGGCAATCGTGACATCGGCGTTCGTGTCGAAATGTTTTTTCAGAAAATGTTCATAATTCATCCGGTAAAGATGATCTCCCGACAAAATCAAAACCGTATCAACGAGCCGATCTCGAATGTGCGGCAGCGTCTGGCGAACCGCGTCCGCCGTGCCTTGAAACCAATCTGGGCTGTCGGTGCGCTGTTCCGCCGCAAGTACTTCGACAAATCCGGTTGAGAACGACGAAAAGCGATAAGTGCGCGAAATATGGCGGTTGAGCGATGCGGAATTATACTGCGTGAGAATAAAAATCTGCGTGATGCTCGAATTGATGCAGTTAGAAATCGGAACATCAATCAGGCGATATTTCCCGCCGAGCGGAACTGCCGGTTTCGCCCGATCTTTGGTCAAGGGAAACAATCTCGAACCCGCGCCGCCGCCTAAAATCACCGTCACAACATTTTCGTATTGAGCCATATAATTATCTATTTAGAATAAGGTTTAAGAATTTAAGTTTCAAGTATTATGTGTTGAGTTTAGAATATTTAGTCGGCTTTTATCGCATTCGGCAGCCGAAATTTGAAAGTTTAGGGCTTTGACTTTTAACAGTGGGCGCGATATATTCCATTTCACCTTAATTTGCAAAGCGTGTGTATGTGTGTACGGATTTCGTGAATTTTGGTAAACATAGTTCTTTTTAACCTAAAATGCTTCGGGTGCCGCTTTTTTTACAAAAGCGGCGAACAGGGAAAGCGGGTGAAAATCTCGCACGGTCGCGCCACTGTAAATTAGGGATGAAATATGAAAGATGAAGAATAAATAAGCCGTTGGTTCTATTTTATCGTTCATTATTTCATCATTATTCCTCAAAAGTCAGGAAACCTTTTCCGAAGTTTTTTAGCCGAAATCGTCTCGCGTCAGGACGTTTGGCTCAATGGGTGTCAGTGTATTTTTTTCCTTTTGTATATTGAGTGGAAAATCCTGTCCGTCCTGCCTTTCGTTCGATTTTGCGAAAAGCGGTGAAGGGCAGGATTTTTCATTTGAACAAACTTAATCTCAAACAACTTAATCGCGGCGACACGCAAGGTCATATTTCATTCGGCTTAGCGGCATTTTTTCTGCTGACCTGCTCGCTGTTTTTTCTAAACTGCCGAAATGAAACAATCACTCAAACTTCGCCTGCGCCGATGCGCGAAGTGACCGACGATTTGGGGCGGCGCGTGCGTTTGCCGGAAAAAATAACAAGCGCGGTTTCGCTTGCGCCGAATTTGACGGAAATTACGTTTGCCGTCGGCACGGGCGATAAACTGGTCGGCGTGACGAGCTATTGCGATTACCCGGAAGAGGCGAAAAAGATTCGTCGCATCGGCGACACGCTCACGCCGAACATCGAAAATATCATTGCGCTCAAGCCGCAAATCGTATTAATTTCGACGGCTTCGCAGATGGAGAACTTCACCAAAACGCTCGACGCGCAGAACATCGCGTATTTCGTGACGAATCCGAACAGCCTCGACGACATTTACAAAAGCATCTATCAAATCGGCGAGATTTTCGGCGCGAGTCAGAAGGCGTTTCAGTTGGTTGACGATTTGAAGCGGCGCGTCGCCGATGTCGAAGCGAGAACCGCCGCCGCGCCCGACGTGAAAATTTTCGTGCAGATTGATAAAAACTCGCTTTATACAGTTGGGAAAGATTCGTTTATTACGGATTTAATTAACCGCGCGGGCGGTGAATCGCTGACGAAAGACATAGCGACGGCGTATCCGAAGATCAGCAAGGAAACGGCTTTGGCGATGAATCCAGAACAAATAATTTTGTCGGAAAGCGAAAACAACCGTGAGCCGAACGAGGTTTTTGCTGATTCTCCGGCAGTGAAAACGGGTAAAGTTTACAAAATTCCGGCTGATTTGCTGTCGCGTCCCGGACCGCGCGTGGTTGACGGTTTGGAGCAGATAGCGCACGCCCTGCATCCTGAAAGTTTCCGGTGAAAATTCAAACCATACAATTGAAAATCAAAGGCGTTCGCTTCGGTGTCGCGCTGATTTTGCTGCTCGCGGCGGCTTTGACGACGGCGATTTTGCTCGGCAGCGAGAGTTTGACTTTCACGAATCTCGACGCGAATCAATCAGCGATTTTGTTCGATATTCGCCTGCCGCGCATACTTCTCGGTGCGACGGTGGGCGCGAGCCTGGCAATCGCGGGCGCGTCTTTGCAGTCGCTTTTGCGAAATCCGCTCGCTGAACCATATCTTTTGGGCGTGTCGAACGGCGCGGCGTTGGGGACGATGCTGGCGTTTATCTTTTTCGCGTCAAACGAGTTTGCCAGACCTTTGATGGCGATGACGGGCGCGGGTTTGGCGACGCTGGCGGTATATCAAATGGCGAAATCGCGGACGGGAATGAGCGTCGAGCGTCTGGTTTTGGCGGGCGTGATTGTCACGACATTTCTGTCTTCGATACTCGTTTTGCTGACCTCTCTGCTCGACGCGACGAAATTGCGGAGTTTTACCTTTTGGCTGCTCGGCGATTTATCGCAGGCGACGAAGAACGGGTTTTATCTGACGCTGATTGCGGCAATCATCGGGACGATTGTTTTGAGTTCGCAGGCGAGAGCGTTGAACTTATTGATGATCGGCGAACGCGACGCTTTTGATTTCGGTGTAGAAGTTGGGAAAACGCGCCTAATCGTGTTTACGACCGCCGCCGCGCTCGTCGGGATTTCGGTAGCGGCGAGTGGTTCGGTCGGTTACGTTGGTTTGATCGTGCCGCATCTCGTCAGGCTTTCGATTGGCAGCGATAATCGGCTGGTCGTGCCGTTTTCGGCAGTTGCGGGCGCGATTTTCGTCGTTCTGGCGGACACGATTGCGCGGGTGGCGATTGCGCCGCGCGAATTACCCGTCGGCGCGATCACCGCGCTCGTCGGTGCGCCTTTGTTTATCTATCTTTTGCGAAGAAATTGAGCGTGTGAGATGGCTGTGACCGGTTCGGAAGTGACGCTGACCGCTTCCGAACCGACGCTGACCGGTTCCATAATGACGCTGACCGCTTCCGAGATGGTGCTGACCGCAGGGAAAACCTCGCTGACCGCTTGCAAAATGACGCTGACCGCTTGCAAAACGTCGCTGACCGCATCGGAGATGACGCTGACCGGAGGAAAAACGCCGCTGACCATATCAAAGATGACCGTGACCGCATCGGAGATAGCTCTGACCGTTTCAAAAACGGAAGCGCGGCGACTTGTGTTTGTTGGATTTATGCTCGAAGCCGAAAATATTTCAATCAACTACGGCGTTTGCACGGTCGTGCAAGGCGTTTCGCTGACGCTCGAAGCGGGAAAGATTATCGCGCTTCTCGGCGGCAACGGCGCAGGGAAAACGACTTTATTGAAATCTCTGAACGGCAATCTGCCGACGAGCGCGGGCGCAATCAAACTCGACGGCGAGCGTCTGGAAACTTATTCACGCGCCGAAATTGCGAGAAAAATCGCCGTCATCGCGCAGGAAACCGAGACGAAATTTCCCGTTTCCGTTCTCGAATTCGTGCTGTCGGGACGTTTCGCGCACGGCGCGGCATTCGGTTGGGAATCGGAGCGAGATTTGGAAATCGCGCTCGAATCATTGGCGCAATGCGATTTGCAAAACTACGCAAATCGCGCAATGAACCAACTGTCAGGCGGCGAACGGCAGCGTGTCGTGCTTGCCAGAGCGTTGGCGACCGAAGCGAACATTCTGTTGCTCGACGAACCGACGGCGAATCTTGATTTGGCGCATCAGGCGTTATTGTTTCGCCTGATAAAAACGCGCTGTGAATCAGTCGGCGCGGCGGCAATCGTCATCACGCACGATTTAAATCTCGCGTCGGAATTTGCCGACGAGATAATTTTACTGAAAACGGGCGCGATTTTAGCCAAAGGTTCGCCCGAAACAGTTTTAACCGCCGAAAATTTACTCGAAACCTTCGGCGTAAAAGTTTTGCTCGACGAAAATCCGTCGAGCGGAAAAAGGAGAGTCACAACGATTTATTAAAGGAACAAAGGAACGCCGTCACCCCCGACGGCAAAGATTGCGCGAGCAATCTAAAAACTTTGGTGAACGTCAAATTTGAGTTTTACCGAAGTCGTTTTGAACGCGAATCGCGTTCATTGCCGTCGAGGGTGACGGCGTTCCGACGGAAAAACAATCTGCCCAAAGGAACGCGGTGCAAATCCGCGACTGCCCACGCAACTGTGAAATCGAAAGTCAGGAACTTTGAGCGATTTGTTTATTACAACCAACCACTTCCGCGCTGGGCGGAAAAGGAAAATATGAGAATTATAAAAGTTTTAAGTTTAATTTGTTTTTTGACAATCAGAATTTGGGCGCAGACGGGCGCAACAGTTTCGGGAAAATTAACCGACGCAGGCAAAATCGTCGCCAACCAAACATATCAAACTCATTTCGACAACCGAAACTTTTGAAATTCGACGACACGACGACTGAACGGCAATTATCAATTTGCAAATGTTGCGGACGGCAATTATCTACTCGTTTTATAGAACGGATAAACAGGCGAGCGTTAAGGAAGATCGAAAACGGACAATTGGAATTATCAGTTGTCATCTGAACTTCGCTCGAGCAACGCCGTCGTATTCATTTCAGGCAAGACTGACGACGCAGACGCTCGACGAAGTTTCCAAAACCGTCAACATTATCGGCGCGCAGGAACTGCGCGACCGTGCCGATTTTTCGCTGGTCGAAAGTTTGCGCTCGATTCCGGGTTTTCGCGTTCAGCAGCTTGGCGGTTTCGGGCGCACGGCGAATATCAAAACGCGCGGTTTGAGAAATCAGGACACGGCGATTTTGATTGACGGCGTGCGTTTCCGCGACCCGACGGCGATTACCGGCGACGCGACTCCGTTTTTGTCGGATTTTACATTGACGAGCGTGGACAAAATCGAAGTTCTGCGCGGTTCGGGTTCGTCGCTTTACGGCACGAACGCCGTCGGCGGCACGATTGATTTTCAAACGCCGAAACCACCAACCGGATTTCACGGCAATTTGTCGGGCGCGGGCGGCGGTTACGGTTTAAGCCGTTTTCGCGGTAACGTCTCGAACGGCACGACCGACGGCAAATTCGGCTTTAACTTTGGCGGTTCGCGCACCGTTTATAAAAAGGGAATTGACGGCGAGGACGACGCGAACAATACGAATCTGCAATCGCGCATCGAATTTAACCCGTTCGAGCGCACGAACATTTCGGCGAGATTTTTCGTCTCCGACGCTTACGTTCGTCTCAACTCAAATCCGAATTTCATCGCGGCGGCGTTCAGCGGCGTTCCGGTCACGACGATTGCAAAGGCGATTCCGCTTTCGCGCGACGAATTAAATCGCTACAACAGCGGCGTGACGGTCGGCAATCTGAATCGCGGAAACGCGAATTTTATTCCTGACGCGAACGACCCAGACAATTTTCAGCGGTCGAAGTTCTTCAACGGGCAAGTCGTTCTGACGCAAGTTCTCAGCGACAAATTAGTTTTTCAAGGTTACTATTCGGGCTTGCGAACGCAGCGGAAAAATGACAACGGCACGCTTGGTATCGGTTTCCAATCGGCTTCGACCGGCTTTTTCGACGGCACGATTCAACACTCTGAACGGGCATTTTAACTGGACACCGAACCGCGTCAACGAAATTACTGCGGGCTACGAATACGAGCACGAAAAATTCGGCAACGACGGTTTTACGCCGAGCGGAACAGGCAATTTTTTCACCCGCGCTTATCAAACTAGCAACACCGTTTACGCGCAGGATTTGGTGAAACTGTTCAACAACAAACTGCAATTAGCGGGCGGCTTTCGCGTCCAGTTCTTCGATTTGAAATCGCCGAAATTTAGTTTGACAAACGCGCCGTATAACAATCTGACGCTCGAAAATCCGCCGAACGCTTATACTTTCGACGGTGCGGGTTCATACTTTTTTTCAAAAACTGGAACCAAAATTCGCGCTCACGTCGGCAACGGCTACCGCGTTCCGTCGCTGTACGAACGCTTCGGCAGCACGTTTTTTCTCGGCTTTACCGCGCTCGGCGATCCGAATTTGAAACCCGAAAGAACAATCGCTTTCGACGGCGGCGTGGAACAAAATCTGTTCGACAAACGAGCCAAATTAACCGCCGTTTATTTCTACACGAAATTGATTGACACGATCTTTTTCTCGAACAACGCGCCCGCTATCGGCACAACGACCAGACCGTTCGGCGGATATTCCAACACCAAAGGCGGCATCGCTCGCGGCACGGAATTCAGCGGACAAGTTCGGGCGACCGATTCAACCGACGTTTTCGCGTCCTACACTTACACCAACAGCGACCAAAGAGTTTCGCAGGTTCCGACTGTCGGAATTATCGAAACGCTCGGCATTCCGCATCATCAATTCACGTTAGTTGCGACCCAAAGATTCAAACGCGCGTGGGTTAATTTCGACTTTCTCGCGGCGAGCAGTTATCTTGCGCCGCTCGGTTTTCCGACCCGGGTTTTTCGCTTCGACGGCAACCGCCGCGCCGATTTGACCGGCGGTTATAACTTTCCGCTGAAAAGCGAACGATTCAACTTGCGAGTTTTCGGCACGATCGAAAACCTTTTTGGCGACGATTATTACGAAAACGGTTTTCGAACATTTGACAGAAACGGGCGCGTTGGTTTGAGCTTCGGGTTTTAAGAATTTTACGGGGATGAAGAGGATAAAAGTGATGAAGAGGGATTTTAAACATCCTGAATTTATCCTTTTCATCTCCTTCATCCCTGTAAATTTTTGTCGCTTTTTTCTATCGTTTTTCGCATCGAAGAAGTGTTATACTTGGGATAAATCAAATTGAGGTGCGAAAATATGAAAGTTAAATTGTTGTTAGTTTTAATTTTTAGTTTGACGGCGATTCTTTCCGCTGCGGCGCAAACCAGAACCGTGACGAACGATGATTTGGAAAAATACCGGCAGAAACGCTTGGCGGCTGAACGCAATTTGCGCGAAAATTACGAGCGACTCGGCTTTCCGTCGCCCGCTGAATTAGAAAAGCAAATCGAACAAACCCGCCGTGAACGCAGCGAATTATCTACGCGGTTTGAAACGGAAAAATTACAGCGCGAACAGTTAAATCTCGAACGCCAACGCTCAACGGTTGAATATCAAAACAATTATCGAACCTCGTCGCCGAACTATCCGCAAAATACCGATGAGTACCACAATTACGCGCCGAACGGTTTTTTCAGTTTTCCGAATTTCGGTTATCAAAATAATCGTTTCAGACGCGGAAATTTCGGCAGAGGTTACGGCAGCCAGCCGCGCATTGAATATCGCAACAATCTGCCAGTGATAGTTCCGCCAACACCGCCGCGCATTCTCGCGCCTCGCACGACAAACGGCAGACGAAATTAAACGACTGATAATTTTGAATTTGTGAGAGCGCGGATTATGATTGATAAATAATCCGCGTTTTTATTTTAATTAAAGAAGAAAATTATGAAAGAAGGTTGGGAAGCGATTATCGGGATGGAGATTCACGCGCAGCTGGCGACGGAAACGAAGATTTTCTGCGCTTGTGCGGCGAATTTCGGCGATGAGCCGAACGCGAATACTTGTCCGGTGTGTTTGGGTTTGCCGGGAGCGTTGCCGGTTTTGAATGAAAATGTCATCAATCTCGGCGCAAAAGCGGCGTTGTCTTTGGGTTTGACAGTCAACGAGACTTCGATTTTCGCGCGCAAGAATTATTTTTATCCTGATTTGCCGAAAGGTTATCAGATTTCGCAGTATGACAAACCGTTTTCGTCGGACGGCGAATTGACGATTATGACCGCCGAGCGCGACGAATCGGGACGCGCCGAAGAATTTAAGCCGATGACGATTCGCATCGAGCGGATGCATTTGGAAGAAGACGCGGGCAAAAACGTTCACGAAGGTTTGCCTGACGTGGATAAGTATTCATACATAGATTTGAATCGCGCCGGAACGCCTTTGGGTGAAATTGTGACCGCGCCGGACTTTCGTTCGTCGTGGCAGGCTTACGATTATGTGAATCACGTTCGCCGCGTTTTGCAATGGGTCGGCGCGTCGGACGCGGATATGGAAAAGGGAAATCTGCGCTGTGAGGCGAATGTTTCGGTGAGGAAAATCGGCGAGAAAAAGTTTCGCACGAAGGTTGAATTGAAAAATCTAAATTCGGTGCGCTTTATGCAAAAGGCGATTGAGTTTGAAATCGAACGGCAAATTGCGGCGCACGAAGCGGGCGAAACGGTTAATCAAGAGACGAGACTTTGGGACGAAAAAAACAACCGGACGCGGATTATGAGAAGCAAGGAAGACGCACACGATTACCGATATTTTCCCGAACCGGATTTGCAGCCGCTGACAGTTACCAGAGAATTTATCGAACAAATCAAAGCGGAAATGCCCGAATTGCCCGACGCGATGCGCGACCGTTTGATGAGCGATTACAGCATTTCGTATAACGACGCTTCGCAGTTAGTTTCCGACAAAGATTTGGCGGCGTTTTACGAAACAACGGCGAAAGAATCGAACAATCCGCGCGTGTCGGCGAACTTTATTCTGTCGGAACTGCTGCGCGAACTAAACAACGCCGGAAAAGCGGCGAACGATTCGCCTGTTTCAGCCGAAAATCTCGCCGAACTGATTAAGACTCTCGACGCGGGAAAAATTAACAATAATCAGGCGAAAGAAGTTTTGACGTGAAATGTTCGCAGGCGGAAAATCGGCGGCGGAAGTGATTTCGGAAAAAGGTTTCGAGCAGATTTCCGATTCGTCGGCGATTGAAAAAATCGTTGACGATATTATTGAAACGAATCCGAATCAAGTCGCTGCTTATCGCGGCGGCAACGAAAAATTGTTCGGCTTTTTCGTCGGGCAAACGATGAAGGCTTCGGGCGGCAAGGCAAACCCGAAGATCGTTAACGAAATCTTAAAGGAAAAATTAAAAGGATAATGAATATTGAAAATAAAATCGCCGTCATAACCGGCGGCACGAAAGGAATCGGGCGGGCAATCGCTGAGAGTTTGTTGAAGGCGGGCGCAAATATTTTTATTTGTGCGCGTGACAAATCCGAACTCAAACGCGCTTTGGAACAGCTTTCTTCGCTGGGCAAAGTTGACGGCGAAGTTTGCGATGTGCGAAGCGAAGCGCAGGTCGAAATGATGCTCAAAGAATGCGAAAGAGTTTTCGGCGGCGTTGATATTTTGGTCAATAACGCGGGCATCGGCATTATCGGGAAGACGGTTGAAGAAATGTCTGCCGGCGAATTTGAGCAAACTTTGCAAACGAATTTGTTCGGCGTTTTCTACGCTTGTCATTACGCGATTCCGATGCTGAAACAGCGCGGCGGCGGGTATATTATCAACATTTCCTCGCTCGCCGGACAAAACGCGCATCCGAAAATGGCGGCGTATAACGCTTCGAAATTCGGTTTGAACGGCTTTTCCGAAGCGATGATGCAGGAAGTTCGCGCCGACAATATTAAAGTGACGACAATTTGTCCGGGAAGCGTGAACACGTATTTCGGCGACCAGCAACCGTCGGACGAGAAAGCGTGGCAGATTCAGCCGGAAGACATCGCCCAAATCGTCGTTGATTTATTAAATTTTAACGAACGCGCTTTGCCGAGCAAAATCGAAATTCGTCCCAGCAATCCTCCCAAAAAATAAATCTGCAAAAGGAACAAGTATGAATGGAAAACTATCAAATGTTTCAGCAGTTATTTTATTAACCGGTTCATTGTCAACAGTTACTACTGCCCAAATGCCGTCGCCGCAAAAAAACGTTGAAACGAGTGACGTTTGCAAAACTGCGCTGGTAGAAGTTTACCGCCTGTCAGACGTCTCAGTCGCGTTTTACAAACAAAACAAATTTGACGAAGCGTTATCTCCGGCAAAAAAAGCGTTTGATTTGATTAAAGCCAATTGTCAGGAGGAAAAAGCGCAGCGTTTGACAATGGCGACGAACGTGGCGGAAATTCAGATTAAGCGCGGTCGAAATGAAGAAGCGAGAATAATATTTAAAGAAAACTTGCCGTTAGCCGAAGCGGTTTACGGTGAAAATTTACCACAATTCAGCGCATATCTGAAATATCTAATAAAATTTTCAGATGGAAATGTCAGCGACGAAGAATTTGAGCAATACATTTTGAAAAGTCTGGAAGTTAAAAAAAGAGTTTTCGGAAACGAAAGTTATGATGCCATGATGGACACGCATCGAATAGCTGTTTTTTACGACCGCCAGAAGAAAAGGGAAAAGGCTGAAGATTTTTATTTGCAGGCGATTTCCATCCACGACAAATTACCGCTGAACGAAAAAAACAAGAGAATTTCCGTCGTCAACAGCTATCGTGTTTTCCTGATAAAAAATTTAGGGGAAGAGGGCAGAAGAAAAGACGCGGAATTTATGAAACAGCGTCCTTCCGATTCGACTGCAAGCACTGAAACTTCTGATATTTTAAACCGGGTTATTAGTTTACCGAAGCCCGCTTATCCGCCAGCCGCCAGAGCTTCTCGCGCTCGCGGAACGGTTGGTGTTTCCGTTACTATAAATGAAAGCGGAGATGTGATCGGCGCGAAGGCAGTTTCGGGAGATACATATTTGCAACAGGCGGCAGTTAATGCGGCGAAAGCGGCGAAATTTTTGCCGACTTACGCCAATGGGCAAGCGGTTCAGGTAACCGGCGTAATCGTCTATAATTTCGTGCCTTAAACCTGAAAATCAAGCAGACAATTTTTTGATAATCTCGATTAGTTTCAATTCGTCGAAAGGTTTTACCAGATATTCGGAAACGCCGAGATCAACGGCTTTTTGACGATGTTTGTTGTTGGCGCGCGACGTTATCATAATCACCGGAATCGTTTGCAGATTATCCTGTTTTTTCAAAGACGCAAGCAGTTCGTAGCCATTCATTCTGGGCATCTCGACATCGGATAAAATCACATCGGGCAAATCGCGCAAATCCTGTAAAAGCTCCAATGCTTCCAAACCGTCTTTGGCGACAATCGCCGTCCAGCCGACATTTTTTATGATATTTGAAGTCAGATGGCGCACGCTCGGACTGTCGTCAACGATTAAGACAATTTTCGCTTTGCGCTGTTCGTGTTCCGCTTGCTGTTTATCAATCGCCGCGTTTTCTTCCAGTTCGGAATTCGGCAACTCGGTAATTGGAACATCCTTTTTAAGCAAATAAGTTAATTCAAGAACCGGTACGACGCTGCCGTCGCCGAGAATTGTCGCGCCGAGAAATTCCGGCATTTTTCTGAGCGGATTATCGAGCGGTTTAATGACGATTTCTTCGGGTTTGATTATCTCGTCAACCGGCAATGCGTAATGTTGTCCGAATACTTCAATCAGTAAAAGGCGAATTCGATCTGTCTTCGGCAAATCCGATGGCGGTAAATTCAAAATTTCGCCGAGAGATTTGAATTTGTAATTCGTTTTTCCAAATGTGATTGTCTGATCTTTCCGGGCGAGTTGCAGCTCTGCTTCGGAAATTTCCGTAATCTGCTTGACTAATTTCAACGGAAAAGCGAAAGTCTGATCATTTGTTCTGATCAAAAGCGCACGGGTAACAGCTAAAGACATCGGTAATCGAACGGTAAAAGTTGTGCCACGATGCGTTTCAGATTCAATCGAAATTGAACCCTGATGCCTTTCGACGGCGGTTTTGACGATGTTCATTCCGACACCGCGACCGGAAACCAGACTGATTTCATCGGCGGTCGTTAATCCGGCGTGAAAAACGAGCGTGAAGGCTTGCTGATCGGTCATTTTTTCCGCGTCCGATTCGTTTAAGATTCCGCGCTGTACGGCTCTGGCTTTCAACGCGGCGGCGGAAAGTCCTCGTCCGTCGTCGGTGACTGACAAAATAAAATGTGTGCCTTCGTCATAAACGGTGACTTTGATTTTGCCTGTTTCGGGTTTTCCGAGCAATCGGCGTGTTTCTGGTGGTTCGACACCGTGCGCGACCGCGTTGCGGAGCAAATGCAGCAGCGGTTCGATCAGCGCGTCGAGAATTTGCGTGTCAACTTCCAGATTGCCGCCTTCGATTATGAGTTCCGCCGTTTTTCCTTCTTCATCAGCGGTCACGCGAACTGTGCGCTGAAGCCGTATAGCGAGCGAACCGAATGAGACGAGACGCAGACGCAGAAGTTTGTCCTGCATTTGTTCGATTAACTGTCGCTGATTTTCAAAAAGCGTTTCGAGATTTCCTTTCAGCGAATCGAGTTCTGAATTTATCGCGGAAGTATCGCCCGTCGTTTCGATAAGCTCACGCATCGTCTGGTGAAATTCCGTGTATCGGTCGAGTTCGAGCGAATCGAAAGATTTGGCATTTGGGCTTGCCGACGGCGAATTCGAAGCTCGAAAACCGAAATTTGAAGGGCGAAGACCAACAACAACCGTCTGCCGATTGCCGACATCAAGCATTCCGGCTTCAAAATCCGTTTCGATTTTGTGCGTGGCGAAATTCAAGCGGCGTGTGCTGTTGTGAAGTTCGCCAATTTGCAAATCGAGTTCTGCCAGACGCTGTTCAAAAACTGAACGGCTGACGACCAAACCGCTCACGAGTTTCACCAAATCATCGAGCTTTTCGAGCGAAACGCGGACTACTGATTTGTGTGTGGAAATTTCCGGCGGCGTATTTGTTTCGCGTTCTTCGGATTTTGGTTTGATGATTTCCGTTTTTTGCCGGTCTGCCGGCTGCCGGATTTCGCCCGCGTTCGATTCGCTGACGATTTGGGCGGACAGATATATCATCTCGGGTTGAATTTCAATCGGCGATTCAGCTTCTGGGATTAACGATTCGGGTTGGGTTTCCGGCGGATTTTCGACTGGCGAAAAATTATCCGTCAGCGCAATCGGTTCGGACTTGAGTTCTTTCATCAGCGCGTCAAAGTCCGTGTATAATTGCTCGATTCGTTTCGTTAGCTGCAAGGATGTTTCATTTCTCGCCAGCGAACCGAAACAGTCGGAGGAAAGTAAAAGCAGTTCAAAAATTCTCTCATTGCCGGCAATTTCATTTTCCGCCAGATAATCGAGTAAATCTTCGACGCGATGCGCAACCTGAGATAATTCCTTCAAACCGACGATGCCCGCCGAACCTTTCAGCGTGTGCGCACTGCGGCGAACTTCCAGCAGAGCTTCTTTCTGGTTCGTATCTTTTTCAAGTCTTTCCAGATTGGCGCGAATATTCTGAATCAATTCTTCAGCTTCTTCGCCGAAAATTTCCAGCATTTCATCGTCAATTTCAAATTCTTCTTCCCATTCGTCGGCGAAAAAATCTTCTGTTTCGACAGTTTCGACAGTTTCGACAAAGACAGGCGCAACTGGTTCGATAATTTTCGCGGCGACTGATTCTGTTAAGCCTAAATTTTCAAATGATTCATTGAGAAAATCAGCGATGTCATCGGAAAAATCACCACTGCTGAAATTTAAATGCGCGATTGAGGCTTCGAGTTCAGTGAGTTTATCGAGCAGCGCGCGTGATTGCTCACCTGTTAAAAGAGTTTTCTGCGACGAAAATTCTTTGAACTGCGTTTCGAGTTCTCCGGCGATTTGCGCCGCTTCGTCGAGTTCGACAATCAACGCTGCGTCTTTTATCGCGCTCATCTGGCGCAGTGAAGTATTTAATTCGCCGTAAACATTGCCCGTTTGAGCGCAGATAAGAATTCCGCTGCGGATTGTGGGCAGATAATTTTCGGTTTGGGCGAGAAATCCCTGTAAAAGCTCGGAATCCATATATTTATGGTTTTAGTGAAGGCTGATTTTTGTTTTTAGTTTAGATACGAACTGCTGTCACGCGCCGACAATTTGAGGTTGGCAAACTTATCTTCCGGCAGTTTGAACGGCGCGACCGATCCGCGTAAATCGTCGGACAATTCGACGAGCAACTTGACTGAATTGGCAGCGCGTTTCGATCCGGTTTGGACGAGTTCGGTGACTTTTGAGATATTTGTCATCGCCTGTGAAATGTCTTCGGAACTGTGCGCTTGCCGCTTGGCGGATTCGGAAATTGATTCGATTAATTCGGCAAGACGCGTCGAAACTTGTTCAATTTCGACCAGTGCTTGTCCGGCGCGGTCAGCTAAAGTCGAGCCGACGACGACTTCGTGAATAGTTTCCTCCATCGAAGCGACGACATCTTTCGTTTCGCTTTGAATGGTTTGCGTCAACGCGCCGATTTGATTAGTCAAATAATTCGAGCGTTCAGCTAGTCTTTCGACTTCTTCGGCGACGAGAGCGAAATCTTTTCCGGCTTCACCGGCGGCAGAAGCCTGCAGCGAAGCGTTCAGAGCAAGCAGACTCGTGCGTTCGGAAAGATCGTCAATTAAACCGACAATCTGGCTGATTTCCTGCGAGCGTTCGCCGAGTTTTTTGATGCGTTTGGCAGTTTCCTGAACTTGTTTGCGAATCGAATTCATCGCGCCGATATTGTCCTGTACGGCTTGCGTTCCGTAACGCGCGTTGCCGAGCGCGTCGCCCGCCACCTGCGCCGAAAGCGATGCGTTGCCGGAAACTTCCTGAATCTGCAAAGCCATCTGCGCGATTGCCTGCGTCGTCAGCGAAATTTGCGAAGCCTGCGCTTCACTGCCGCGTGCCAATTGTTCGGTTGTGTCGTTAATTTGATTTGCCGAACTTGAAACTTGAAAAGTTACATCTTTAACCTGTTTAATCAGCGAGCGCAGTTCTTTGGTCATCGAATTAAACGCTTCGGCAATTGCGCCGGTCATTTCCGACGAAACCTCCGCCTGCACGGTCAAATCACCCGCGGCGACTTCCGACACTTCGCGCAGCAGTTTGAAAATGGATTTTTGCAGATAATCGCGTTCTTCCTGCGTCTGAATCATCGAGCGCAATTTTTCGACCATATTTCGCAGCGATTGACCGAAAACATCCGTATCTGAAACCGAATTGATATTTACGGACAAATCGCCCCCGGCAATTTGGTCGGCTTCGGCAGAAATTGTTCTTAAATTATCGGAAATGTTTTGAAGCGCGGCGGACAAATCGGTTTCGTTTTTTATATTTTCCTGCGGCAGTTCGCCGTGCGCGATCTGGTTGGCGATGTCGGTTGCGTCTCTGATTTGGTGTTCGGTTTTGTAGTTAGCGAAATTTGCGGTGATCAGCGCAAAAATTGCCAGAATAACGCCGGAAAAAACCGTCAAAACTACCGCGACCGAATTTTTCGTCAATCCGAAATGCGATGCGTAAGTCAAAGCCGCACCGAACAGCAAAAAAAGGATCGCCAAAAACGACGCGATTTTTATTATCAAATTCCAAAGCGAGTTATTCGGCATTGTTTAGTTTTTCCTCTGATTTCTAGGTGTAAAGTTTCGGCTCGAAATCGGCAGATAAAGCGCGGTCGGGCTGAGTTTCTTTGACGACAAACTGCGGAGTCTTAAATTTGGCGACGGAAAGCTGTAAACCTTCCATCGAAACGGATATTTGTCCGATTTGCGATTCCGTCTCTTTCAGCGTTTTAACCGCCGTTTCGGTTTCCGCGATTGAGCCGACAAAACTTTGAAATGCGGTTTGTGTTTCGGCTGTTTGTCCGCCCGAATAAGTGACGAGTTTTTCCTGCAAGTTCAAAAATTGGCTGATGTATTTTTCGAGTTCGCTCAATGAATTGCCGGTTTCGATGGCGAACCGTGAAAGATTTGCCGCTTCGCCGATGCTGTCCTGCAAAGAGCGTTCGATTTCGCCGATTTCCGCCGAAACGGTTTTGTTGAGCGTTGAAATTTGTTTGTTGGTGTTGGCGGCACGTTCGGCGAGCCGCTCGACTTCTCCGGCAAACGTCCCAAAGCCACGCGCTTTATCACCGATTTCGGCAGATTGAATCGAAGCGTTGAGCGCGATCATATTTGTTCGCTGCGCCAAGTCTTCGATATTTTTCGCCGCTTTGCCGATTTCCTGCGTGCGTTCACCCAAACGCCCGACGCGCTTGACTGTTTCTCGGATTTGCTGGCGAATCACGTTAACCGCATTGACATTTTCTTCCGCTTTTTCCGAACCGTTTCGAGCGCGTTCGATTGACTTCTGCGCCGATTGCGATGATGCGAAAAGCTCTTCGGAAATTTTCTGAACTGTTTGCGGAACTTGTTTGAGCGTGAGCGTCGCCAGATTCATTTCTCTGATTCGATTTTCATCCGTTTCGATGACGCTTTGAATCGTTTTCTGAATTTCCTTTGCTGCTGTCTGCGTTTGTTTCGAATCGGTTTTGACGTGGGAAATCAATTCGTTCAAATGATGAACTAAAAATTTTAAGGTGTCGGAAATTTCTTGGGTTTGCTTGAAACTCGATTCGATTTGAATATCGAAATTGCCGTCTTTAACGCGGGCGACTTCTTCAGTAATTTGGCGAATCGAAGCATTTATCCGGTCTAAATCACGTTTGGCGTTGATTGATTCGGTAACTTTAGCGAGCAGTTTTTGAAACGAATTGCTCAGTCGGTCGCTGTGTTGAAGAGGCGTGAGCGTCACGTCGAGATCGCCGCCGGAAACTTTATCCATTAAGCCGACGAGATTTTGCATCTGCTGGCTATTGCGGTGCAAAGTTTGCAGCAGTTCGTCGGTTTCGGTTGAGCCGGAAGTTTTCGGCATCGAAATTCCTGCGCCGCGTTCAAGACTTTTCGCCAGCAGCGCAACCTTCTCAATCGGGCGAATGACTTCATTGGCAAGCCACCAGCCGTAAACTAAAATCGCAGAGCTATGATTGAAGACCTGAATAACAGAATATAAAACGAATTTTCGGTGAAAAGCGAGACGACCAGCCAGGAACCGATTCCGAAGACGCAAACGAACAAAGTCAACGCGCCAGTTGCCAGCCAGATTTTACTTTTAAGCGAATTTACGGAGTTTTGAGCCATAATTTTAATTCTCAAGTTCCAAAGTCCGTTTGCAGGAAGAGTGAAATTGACGCAAAAGGGCAAAGAAGAATTTTTTTAGAGTTTCAGCGAGGCAAGTAACTTTTCTACATCAATCAAATTGAGAGTTTGAGACTTATATACGGCTTTGCCGAAAACGCACGCGGCATTTTCGGCATGGTCAAATTGAATTTCCGCGTCGGACAGAACTACAATCTCGCTGATACGGTTTGCGGTAAATGCCGCGCCCGATTCAAAAGGCTGTGAACGCAAGACGAGGAATTTCGGTTTCAGCGCGGGCTTTGAATTTGTTTTATGCAGAATTCCCGGCAGATCAATAATGGAGATTACCTCGCCGCGCAAGTTGGCGATGCCGAGAAGCCATTCGGGAGCATTCGGGAGCTTTGTGACGGCGAGCGACGCAGCGACTTCGGCAATTGTTTTCGACAGGACAGCGTAAAATTCCTCGCCCAAAACGAAAACGAGATATTTTTCGCCGACCGCTGGAGAAGACTGCGGTTCGGAAAACCTCGTTAAATCAAGTACGGGCAAGTCAAAAGCCGATAAAATTTTCTGATTAATGTCGTGCATAAATCTTTTCGGTGAGGATTCTGACGACGAAAAAGCGGTGAGGCTTTTCAAAAAACATTTGCAGCTGGCGGTCAGCCGCCGTCAGATTACATTTCGGTTTCGCTTTCGTCGGACATTATCACGCCGCGCTGGGCGATATAAGTTTCGACGGTTCTCATCAAAGTTTCCGGTCCGAAACGGTTTGGTGATATAACCGGTCGTTCCAGCCATTCGACCGCGCACTTTGTCGAAAAAACCGTCCTTGCCGGAAATCATCACAATCGGCACGTCCTTAGTTAATTCATTGGTGCGAATGAGTTTGCAAACCTGATAGCCGTCAAGCTGCGGCATCATAATGTCGAGCAAAATCAAATCCGGCATAAATTCCTTGATTTTTTCGAGTGCGTCAATACCATCAACCGCGCTAAAACTTCGTGTCCGCTTTTTTCTAATTTGCTCGAAATCAATTTGCGAACGGTCGCGCTGTCGTCCACAATCAAAATTTTTCTGCCTTTCGACATCGCGCTGTGATTGCTTTCCTGCTGTTCGATTTCCGACAGACGAATTTTCAGGAATTGACTTGGAACCAAGCATTACATCGTTCGGATTCATCTGCGCAGCTTTTTGCAGATAGGCAACGCCGTGTCGCAGATTTTTCAGATTAATATGCCCGATGGCTAAATTTTTTAATTCATCAGCGGAAAAAGTGCGCGAATTTCTTTCCGATTCCATTTGTTCGATTGCACCGCTCAAAGTTTCGCGGTCGGCTTCCGTGTGGGCGAGCAGCATTTCCAAATCCGAAAGCGTCAAAATCGTCCGGCACGAGCCGCAGACAAATGCGTTCGGGTCGTTTTCGTTGTTGCAGAACGGGCAAGCCGAAGACTTCGCCGAAGATTCGCCTTCTGCGGCTTCGCCTGCCGCCGGTGAAAAAACAGTTCGGCTTTCCGAAAAAGTGCTGGCAAATGGATCGGTCGGCGTTTCGTCGTAATTGTGAGCGAATTCGGTTTGCGCCGATTCGTTCGACACGGATGACTGATTGTTAAACTGGTTGTGATTCATAAATTTATTTTCGGCTGAAACTTCATTGCCAGCGAAATTCTCCTTAAAGTCAGGCGGCGTGGTGATATTGCTTTCTTCTTGTAACAAATCTCTGTAAGACTCTTGCGTTTGATTAAAAGCCGGAACGTCGGCTGGCTGAAATCTTGCGTTCAGCGGTTTATTTTCGGATATTTCAATGTCCTGCTCGCTGTCGGCGAAAGCGGGCGGAAATTCTAATTCCTGTGTCGGAATAATTTCTTCGTTTTCCGAGCTGATAATTTGCGCTTGGCTGACGACTAAAACTTGTTCCGCCGCGATAGCACTTTCCATCTCGGCAATTCGCGCAGCTTGTTCAGCTTTCTTGGCTTCGGTTTTCGCCATCATTGCCCGCAACGAATTAATGCCGGAAATCGCCATTTCGTTTTCGGGGTTGAGCGTCAAAACTTTTTCAAAACAGGTAATTTTTTCGCTGAAAGTATCGGCGAGATAAGATTTCAAAATCCACGCGCCTTCCATTTCCGGCGCATACTGAAAAACTTCCTGCAGCATCGCTCGCGCCGATTCGCGTTCGCCGGCGACGGCAGCCGAATTCGCTTTTCGCAAAACCGACTCGGCGACCTGCTTTTTCGCTGTTTCCAGCGAGGTTTTCGCGGTTTCGTTCGTCGGATTGATATTCAAAACCTTTTGCAGATGAGCGATTTTTTCGTCAGCCGCGTCGGAAATCGAAGCCAGCCAGAACCACGCCGTTTCGTTTTCCGCATCGTGAACTATCGCCTGAAGAAAACATTGGCGGGCGAAATCCATATTCGCATCGTTCGAAGCGTCAACGCCGCGCTGCACGAAAGTCGAGGCGAGAAGAACTTTCGTCGCTTTCATCCATTCCAGCGCGCGCGCGTTATTCGGATTGATGCTGAGGACGTTGTTTAAAAAGATTATAAGTTCTTCGGGGTATTCGCTGATCGAAGCCATCCAGAGCCATGCGGTTTCGTTATCGGGTTCGGCTTCGGTAACTTGAATGAGCAGTTGGCGGGCTTCGTTGCGTTCTCCGGTTTGCGCCGCTTTGATTCCGGCTTTGAGAATTTGAGGAATCAACAGCGTCTGCGTTTCAGAATCAGCGTTGGCAGCGTGACCGTTTCCGAAGTGCGGCATCGTGGATGTATTGGATTCAAATTCGAGCTTCATAATTTGTACAAGATAACGATTTTGATTTTAAGGATAATTTTGAGAAACTTTCGTGAGCTTAGATACTATGCGCCCTAAACCAACAACATTCAGACAGCAAGGCGAATGCCAAGCCCGGAAAATGTTCCGCTTGTTCCGGTAAGCGTTTTATTTAAGGAGAATTTAAGAGATAACCCCAGTATCAGATTGAACGGACACGGAAATTTTTCGTCAAAGGTGACAAAAATCGGAACATATCATTGACAAAAAATGGCAATCGGAGCGCATTTGCCTTTCCGTATTTCGCGAAAAAATAGCTTTGAAATCGAAGTTTCGTCCTCCTCATCAGTGAAGTAAAAGTGAATACTTCGCGTACTTTAAGCAAACGACAGTCCACAAAAAAGAACGAGAATGAACGAGATGGAAATGATTTATGATGTGATTATCATCGGCGGCGGCGCGGCGGGAATTTCAGCGGCGTTGTGGTGCGATGATTTAAAATTAGACGCGCTGCTTTTGGAACGCGAAACGGAGTTCGGCGGGCAATTGCTCAGAGTTTATAATCCGATAAAAAATCATCTCGGAATCGAAACGAAAAACGGGCGCGATCTGCGCGACACTTTTCTCAAACAAGTGGAAAATTGCCGATTTGAAACTCGGTTTGAATCAAAAATCGCTCGCGTTGATTTTAAAAATAAACTTGTTGAAATCGAGACCGCTGAAACGTTCCGCGCCCGAACAATTATTATTGCTTCCGGCGTTCGGCGCAGGAAATTGAATATCGAGGGTGAAGAAAAATTTAAAGGAAAGGGAATTATCAAATCGGGCAAACGCGACGCGCCTCTCGTCGAAAACAAACGCGTCTGCATTGTCGGCGGCGGCGATGCGGCATTTGAGAACGCGCTGATTTTATCGGAAACAGCGACACGCGTGATGCTCGTTCATCGCGGCGAAATGTTTCGCGCCCGAGACGAATTTATCGCGCAGGTGAAAAGTAATCCGAAGATAGAAATTCTCGCCGAAACGATTGTGCGGAAAATCGGCGGAGACGAAAAAGTCGAAACAGTAGAGTTTAGAAATCTTAAAACCGGAGAAATCTACACTCGAAATACGGACGCGATTCTGCTTCGCATCGGCGTTGAACCGAATACGGATTTCTTAGACGGGAAACTGAATCTGGATAAGGAAAAATATATCGAAGTCAATCAATTTTGCGAGACAAATATGAAAGGCGTTTTCGCGGTCGGTGATGTTGCCAATCCGATTGCGCCGACGGTCAGCAGCTGCTGTCGGAATGGGCGCAACCGCTGTGAAAGCGATTTTCGCGCAACTGAATTCTTGAAATTTATCTCGCGCCGAACGAATCATTTCCGGTGATTTGCTGCTGCAAATGGCGCGTGTCGTTAAAAGCGTGAACGCGAATATTATTGCGTCCGCGAATTTCAAAACGGTTGATTCCGCAGTTTGAAGTAACGAGCCAAGGCGTTGTTTTCGTGTAACGCGTTATCGCGCCGAGCAGATATAAAGTCAGAAAACAAATCGCGCCGGTGTGCGAGAAAATCACGACGTTTTCGCCTTGATGAGTGCTGAGAACTTCGTGCAGTTCGCGCGTGGCGCGTTTGAGCAGTTGGCGATAACTTTCGCCTTCGGTAATGACGTGATGAATGTTGCGGTTAACGAGCGCGTAATAATCTTTCGGGTGCGCGGCTTTTGATTCGTCAAACGTCAAACCTTCCAAAACGCCGACTTTTCTTTCACGAAACGCTGGCGTAGTGATAATCGGTAAATCCAGAATTTTACCGAGCGGTTCGGCGGTTTGGACTGCGCGATACAAATCGCTCGAATAAATGGCGTGAATTTTTTCTTTAGCGAGTGCTTTGGCGGTCATTTCGGCCTGATGTTTTCCCAATTCGGACAGCGGCGTGGGCGAATGTCCGCCGAAACGCCCTTCGGCATTTCCGTGTGATTGTCCGTGTCGAACTAGAAAAAGTCGCGTAACAGGCATCTTCTAAAAGTGAGAAGTAAAAGAGTGAAAACCATTCGTTTTTCACTCTTTACTTTATGCCGTAACTGATTCGGCTTTTAATTTTTCGGTTTGATAATGCGTCGTTAAAGCTTCGATAAATTGGTCTATCGCGCCTTCCATTACTAAATCAAGCTGGTGAACGGTCAAGCCGATGCGATGATCGGTGACGCGATTTTCCTTGAAATTGTATGTGCGAATTTTCTCGGAACGGTCGCCGCTGCCGACCTGCGATTTGCGTTCGCTCGCCAGCGCGTCGTGCTGTTTTTGCTCTTCCATTTCCTGAACCCGCGCGCGCAGAATTCGCATCGCTTTTTCTTTATTTTTGATTTGCGATTTTTCGTCCTGCATCGAAATCACCACGCCGCTTGGCAAATGCGTCAAACGAACGGCGGAATAAGTCGTGTTGACCGATTGACCGCCCGGACCGCTCGAACAAAAGTAATCAACCCGCAAATCCTTCTGGTCAATTTTGACATCAACTTCTTCGGCTTCGGGCAGAACGGCGACCGTAATCGCCGACGTGTGAATGCGTCCGGCAGTTTCGGTTTGCGGAACACGCTGAACACGGTGAACGCCGGATTCATAGCGCATTTTCGAATAAACTTTGTCGCCTTCGATCATCGCAAACGCTTCTTTCAATCCGCCGACACCGGTGTCGGCAACGTCCATAATCTCCATCTTCCAACCTTGACGTTCAGCATAACGCGCATACATTCGCAGCACCTCCGCCGCGAAAAGCGTCGCTTCGTCGCCGCCGGTTCCGGCGCGGATTTCGAGAATAACGTTCTTTTCGTCGTTCGGGTCTTTCGGCAGAAGCAGAAATTTCAAATCTTCGTCGGTTTTCACCAGATTCGTTTCGAGTTCGGCGATTTCGGTTTGCGCCATTTCGCGCATTTCTTCATCGTCGCCCGCCGCATCGAGCAGTTCTTTCGCGCCCGCGAGTTCTTCGTTCATCCGTTTGACATCGCGGTATTTGACAACGATTTCTTCCAAAGTGCGATGCTGTTTCATCGTTTTGGCGTAAGTTGACATATCCGACATAATTTCAGGCGATGAAATCTGCGCGGTCAAATCTTCGTAATTTCTTTCTATTTCAGCAAGTCTGTCTAACATTTTAATTTTGTTTTGTATTAGGTAAATTTTTAAACAATTTTTCGAGTGGAAACTTGAAATTTGGTAATATCTCTTCACCTTCCAATTCATCCGTCTCAAACAAAATACTAACCACTTTGCTTTGACGATGAACGGCGACGATCTGCTTTTGCGGGTAAATAATCCAAACCAGTTTCACCTTTGCAGCTAAATAATCCTGAACTTTGTCTTCAATCTCTCTCTTTTTATCATTCGGCGAAACGACTTCAATCGCTAAGTCGGGCGCGTCAGGGAAAAATTTCTCCGTAATGCCATATTCAGCAAGTTTTTCATTGCTGATAAATGCCGCGTCAGGAGCGCGAACAGTATCTGGATTGCGGGAAATCAAAAAGCCCGTCTCGGCAGCGATAACCACGCCTAAATCATTATCTTCAACAAAATTTCCGACAATCCGACCTATTTTTAATGCGATTATTCCGTG
This sequence comes from Pyrinomonadaceae bacterium, assembly GCA_963761145.1. GTDB lineage: Bacteria > Acidobacteriota > Blastocatellia > Pyrinomonadales > Pyrinomonadaceae. The sequence goes on along the minus strand of CAVXFU010000007.1, from coordinate 47,409 downwards.
CAAATTTCCGGCTGGCATATATTTGATTATTTTTCCGCGCACGAGTTCGCAACCGCGTTCAGTATCCGGCATTGTAAAAAGTTCGTCGGCTGTTACCAATTTTGTCTGAGTTGATTCTAAAACCGCACTCATAATTTTCACCTCTAAAAATTAAACGACAACTTCCAATTCCCGATGATTCGCCGAAACTTCTTCCGCGTCAATCGGCTCTAATTTCAGAGATTCTTTCAACGCTTGAATGGCGACTTCGAGTTGTTCTTTGTCCGGTTCCTGCGTCGTGATATTTTGCAGCCAAAGTCCGGGAAGCGTCATAAATTTGAAAATCGCGCTTGATTCTTTTTTCGCGGCGTAGCGAATAATTTCATACGAAAGTCCGGCGACGAGCGGCATCAGAGCAATTCTGACGACTAAATTTAACCAGAGCGCATCGAATTTGATTACCGAAAACAGAACGATGGCGACGAGCATTACGACCATTAAAAACGACGTTCCGCAGCGCGGATGTTGACGACGCTGCTGTTTCGCGTTGTCGGGTGTTAAATCCAAATCTTTTTCCCATGTGAATACGGTTTTGTGTTCCGCGCCGTGATATTCAAACACGCGGCGAATGTCTTTTAAGATAAGACATCGTAAAAATCATCACCACAAAAAACAGCATTCTGATTAAGCCGTCAATTAAATTGAACGCGATCCAAGAATTGGGTTTGATTTCCCAGACGTAGGCTTTGACGGTTTCAAACCACGACGCGCCCGCCGCAAATTCCGGCGCGGTCGCCCAACCGAGCGCGATGAATAAAATATTCGTCAAAACGAGCGGCGCGACGATGAACAGCAGAACATTAAAAAAGAGCGCGAAGGCAATCGAGCCGACCGCGCCAGCTGTTTCCGCCGGTTTTTTCTTGACGGTTTTTTCGGGCATCGTCACTGTCACGCGGGCTTTCGTGAAATTTTCATTCATTGTGCCGTCGGCTAAGACGGTTTCGGCGGCAAATTCGCCGACTTTTTCTCTGGCTTCCTGCGCTTCCATATCGCTGTGCGCGACTTCGGCAGAGAAGTTCAGGGCTTTAATTCCGAGAGCCATTGACTGAATCAGCGTCGCGCCGCCGCGCAGAACGGGCAGATTGAGCCATTTGTGTTTATCGCTCCATTTCGGCAGCGATTCGGCAGTCGTGACGATTGTTCCGTCTGATTTTCTGCACGCAATCGCGTAGGCTGACGGCGTACGCATCATCACGCCTTCCATCACGGCTTGTCCGCCGACGATTAAATCTTTTTGCAAACCGAGAAAAAGATTTAAGAATTTGATTTTTCGATTTTTGTTTTTCATAACTGTTCAATTTGATTTTAGACTTTAAATTAAAGATGTCTAATCAACTGGAAATTACAAATACGAGCGATAAAAAAGAGATAACGCCGACGTTTTTTGCCTTTCACTTCGAGCGTATAAATTTTACACAAGGAGCGAACGGCGCATAAAAAGCGTCGGCGTTATCTGATTGGCTAATATTGATGACTAAATGTTATCAATTTATTCGGTTCCGACCGGTGTCGGTGCGGGTGCGCCGCCGCGAGCGTAGCGTTTGTTAAAGCGGTCAACACGTCCGGCGGTGTCAACTAATTTTTGTTTGCCGGTAAAAAACGGATGGCACTCCGAGCAGATTTCGATGCTCAAATCTTTGCCGGTCGAACGAGTTTGGAACGAATTGCCGCAGGCGCAGGTCACGGTTATGTCTTCGTAATTTGGATGCACTTCAGGTTTCATTGTTTTAATGGTCTCCTATTATTTATTAACTTATTTTTAATCTTTCACGCCTCAAAACGCAATTTTTAATAATAAGTGTCTTTCAGATGAAAAAGCAAGCTGAAAGGTTTACCGCCCCTCAGCTAACAAGCAACTTTTCTAAACGCTGTTCTCTAATTCCGTAGAATTCTTTAATTGATTTTATTTGTCCGTTTAGATTTTCCGAATCAATTTTTCGGTCGCTTTTGGTGCCGACGAGCATATTGTTTTTCGGCGTGTGTTCGGTGGCGATGAACTCGAAAATTCTGGTTGAATAGCCGCTTTTTTCTAACAAAAGCGAGCGCAGACCGTCGGTGATGGTTTCGGCTTCGCGTTCGAGCATTACGCCGTGACGGAAAATTCCGCTTAAGAATTCGGGCGCGCGTATCTGCGGGCGAATTTCCTGATGACAGCACGGCGCGACGACGATAAGTTCGGCGTTTGCTGAAATGCCTTTGAAAATCGCGTCGTCGGTCGCCGTATTGCAGGCGTGCAGCGCAATTAAAACATCAACATTTTCCGGTGCGTAATCGCCGATCCAGCCTTCGACAAACGATAAATTCTCAAACTCGGACGCTTTCGCAATGTCATTGTCAATCGAAACGAGTTCAGCTTTCGTATCAACGCCGGTAATTTTAACGTCAATCTGGCGCGTGTTTTTGAAATAATCGTAAGCCGCGAACGTCAGATAACCTTTGCCCGAACCCATATCAACGATGTTCAATTCCTTTCGTTCAGCGAGCGAAGATTTATCAATCAGATTGCCCAAAGTCTCGACAAATTTATTGATTTGCCGCCATTTATCCCGCTGTTTGTCGCGGATTTCGCCTTTGTCAGTCGTAATCCCCAACGCTTTCAGATAAAAAGCGTTTTGATTAACGAGCGTCTGTTTTTCGCGGTCGTGCGCGATTTCCGGTTTCGTCTTGAACGTCGGTTTCGCCGTGTTAAGCCGCGATTTTCCTTTCTTGCCGATGTCTAATTGAAAATCGTTATTTAACGTAAAAAGATGCCCGCTGAAAAAATCTGCGCCGAGCAGTTCGCGGATTTTCTGAATGGCTTCGTAAGTTTCGAAATTCTTCGCCGTGTCGCGCGTATCCTGCCGGAAAAGGAAAAATAAACGCGTACCTTTTTTAGTTTCGACTAAGCGGACCAGCAGTTTTTGCAAATGCGGATCAATTCCGCGATAATTGCCTAAAGTCATTTTTACAAAGGTTTCTTCCTGTAAACTGCGGGCAAATTCATAAACAAATTTTTCGGTGTTTTCATTCATAGCAATAGAAAACCACAGATTAGCACAGATGAACGAGGATAAAAATACGATCAAAAAAGAAGATTTTCTCAAGGACGTTTTGATAATTCTGCGCGAAACTTTTGAAGGTTCGCCCGAAGGTCAGGGCAGCGCGTATCTCGACCGAGGCGTAGGCATTTTCGCCACGCTCGACAATTTAACGGCAGAGGAAGTTTCAAAAGAACTCGGCGAGACGACGATTGCCGCGCACACCGAACACGCCAAATTTTATCTCGACCGTCTCTGCGAATTTATTAACGGCAGAACCGAAACGGTCAACTGGGAACAAAGCTGGCTGATTGACGAAGTGAACGAGACCGAATGGAATCATCTGCGCGATTCGGTGCGGCAGGCTTATGAAAATGTTCTGCGCTGTTTTGCCGAAGTCGAAACGTGGAACGAAGACAACATCGGCGACGCGATTGCGATTATCGCGCACACGGCTTATCATCTCGGCGCGATCAGACAGATTATGAAATTTGCGAAACAAAATGAAAACAATTAACCAAGCGGATTTTACGCAGGCACTTTCGATTTTATTGAAGGAAACTTTTGAAGGAATGCCGACTGCCGAAGAACAGGTTTTTCTCGACTGCGACGCGGGAACGTTTGCGACGCTCGGCAAACTCAGTGCGGAACAGGCTTCGGCAGAGATAAACGCGGCGACGATTGCCGCGCACAGCGAACACGCCCGTTTTTATATCGAACTGCTCGACAATTATCTCAACAAAGATATGCGCGTGCTGGATTTCAAACAAAGCTGGCGCATCAAGACAGTCAGCGAAAACGAATGGGACGAGCTGCGCGAAAATATATCGAGAATCTACCGCAAAGTCAGCGAGACGCTCGACAAAAACGAAGACTGGGCATTGGATTCGATAACCGTCGCAATGGGCATCGTCGCACACACGGCGTATCACTTAGGGGCGATTCGGCAGATGGCAAAGAATATCTGAAAAAATTATGAGCAATTTATTTCATTTAGCATTTCCCGTTAAAGATTTGGAATCTTCGCGCAAATTCTACGGCGAAATTCTCGGCTGCGAAGAAGGCAGAAGCTCCGACCAATGGATTGATTTCAATCTTTTCGGACACCAAATCGTCGCGCATCTCGCGCCCGACGCGGTTGGCATTCGGCACAAAAACGAAGTTGATGCCGATCACGTTCCCGTTCCGCATTTCGGAATTGTTTTGCCAATGGATGAATTTAAAGAATTTGCCGAAAGATTAAGATCGAAAAGCGTCGAATTCATCATCGAACCGAAAATCCGTTTCGCGGGCGAAGTCGGCGAACAGGCGACGATGTTTTTTCTCGACCCAAGCGGCAACGCGCTCGAATTCAAATCGTTCGCCGATTTTTCGCAGGTTTTCGCCAAATAATTATCTTCCGCAGAGCTTTGGCAGACAAAAAATATAAATGAAAGCGGAAATTATCGTTATCGGCGGCGGCGTTGTCGGCGCGAGCGTCGCGTATCATTTGACGGAACGCGGCGCGAAAGATGTGTTGATTTTGGAGCGCGAAAGCGAGCAGGGAAAAGGTTCGACCGGCAAAGCGACGGGCGGCGTGCGGGCGCAATTTGAAACGGAAATCAACATCCGAATGTCGCTTTACTCGCTCGAATTTTTTAAGAATTGGGAATTTGACTGCGAATATGAACCGCGCGGTTATTTGTTTTTTGCGACGAGTGAAAACGGTTTCGATTATTTGAAGCGCAACGTCGAAACGCAAAAAACGCTTGGTGTGAAAGCGGTCGAGACGATTGACGCGCAGACGATTTCGGAGATTTGTCCGATTCTGAATGTTTCAGATATTCGCGGCGGCACGTTCGGCGCGGCGCGACGGTTTTATCAATCCGCTCGCCGTGATGCGCGGATTTACGGCGAAGTCTCTGCAAAACGGCGCGAAAATTGAATTTGACACGCAGGTTTTTTCAATCGAAACAAGCGACGGAAAAATTGTCGGAGTTGAAACGAATAAAGGCAGAATCGAATGTGAAAAAGTCGTTCTCGCAACCGGCGCACGGGCGCGTGAATTGGCGCAAACTGCTGAAATTGATTTGCCCGTCAAGCCGCAAAAGCGTCAAATCGTCTGGGCGAAAAGCCGAAACAATTTGCCCGAAAAATCTGCCGATGGTGATTGACCTTGAAACCGGCTTTCATTTTCGTCCGGCGCGAGATTTTATTACTTCGCCGACAAACCGCCGACGAAATTCTTTTTGCTTATCCTGACGCGAGCGAGCAAAATTCTTTCGACACGAATTTCGACGAATCTTTTATCGCCAAAGTTTATGAACGCGCCGAACATCGCTCCACATTTTTATACGAAACGAAGCCAATTTTGGAAAAATGCCGCGCCGGACTTTACGAAAATACGCCCGATCATCACGCGATTATCGGCGGCTGTGCGATTGAAGATCTGTATTTCTGCCAGCGGCTTTTCAGCGGTCACGGCGTGATGCATTCGCCCGCTTCGGGACGCGCGATGGCGGAAATTATTCTCGACGGCAAAGCAAATTTTTTAGATGTTTCGTGTTTGAGTTTCGAGAGATTTGCGAAAGGTGAATTGCTTCACGAAACGGCTTTTATTTAAATGATTTTCAACGCGAGAGACGCGCGAGACGCGGAAGAAGAATTCGAAAAAATCTCTGTGTCTCGGTATCTCTGCGTTGAAAATCTATTTTGTGGTAAATTCTAATAATGAAAACAGCATTAATTCATCATCCGATTTATCAAAAACACGACACGGGAATCGGGCATCCTGAAACGCCGAAGCGTTATGAAGTCGTGATGAACGCGCTCAAAAACGATGCGAAATTCTGGGAAACTTTGACGGAAATCACGCCGGAAAAAGCTTCGAAAGGTATCGATTCAGGCGGCGCATACGGCGGAACATTTTAAGCGTGTCGAAGGCGCGTTTGAAAATGGTGTCGAACATCTCGATGCCGACACGATTATTTCGATGCATTCGTTTGATGCGGCGCTTTATGCGGCGGGCGGCGCGTGTCGCGCGGTTGACGCGGTGATGAACGGCGAAGCTGACAACGCTTTTGTGCGCGGTTCGTCCGCCCGGACATCACGCGACGGGCGAACACGCGATGGGATTTTGTCTTGTTCAATAACGTCGCGATCGCGGCGCGTTACGCGCAGAATAAATATAAGGAAATCGAGCGCGTGGCGATCATTGATTGGGACGTGCATCACGGCAACGGCACGCAGGGAATTTTCTTTGACGATCCGACCGTCTTCTTTTTTTCGCAGCATCAATATCCGTGGTATCCGGGAACGGGCAGTCGCGGCGAAACCGGTTTCGGGCGCGGCAAAGGCTACACGCTGAACGTTCCGGCCAAAGCGCAAAACGCCTGCCAAAGAATAAAAACGAATGTTTGAAAACGCGCTCAATGACATTCGCAGAAATTTCAAGCCGGATTTGATTTTTATTTCCGCCGGTTTTGACGCGCACGAAGCTGATCCGCTCGGACAATTGAAGTTATTGGACGAAGATTTTGTTCGAAATGACCAGAACCGTCAAACAATGGGCGAATGAAGTCTGCGGCGGACGCATCGTTTCGTGTCTCGAAGGCGGATATAATCTCGAAACTCTGGGCGAAACCGTTAAAAATCACGTCCAGGAATTAAGCGCGGATTTGTAAACGAAATTGATTAGGAATTCTATTTGTTTTGTGATACACTTTCGGCAAAGACTTCGAAGATTTGAGAGGAGAAAATAACGATGCCGGATATTGAAATTTCGTGTGTGCAGTGTAAAGAAATGTTTGTTTTTACGCGAAAAAGAACAGGAAATTTTTTATCAGCGGAATATGATGCCGCCGCAGAGATGTCCGAAATGCCGCTCGAAAAAAGCTGGCGAAGAGCGAAAATGCGCCGACGCAGATTATGATATTGTTTGCGACCATTGCGGCAAACACGATCACGTTCCGTTTCAGCCGAAAGTCGGACGCTCGGTTTTGTGCAAGGAATGTCATCAGGCAAATAAATCACGAGTGCAGATTGGCTTGAAGAATTAGTGAAGTTCGTTGAGAAATTCGAGAATAGAAACAGATTTATATCTCGATGTTCTGTCATGTAAATATAAATATATGTCTTTTGAAACAGTCAAATACGAATTGAACGAAACGATGGCGACTATCACGATGAATCGTCCCGAAGCGCTGAACGCGCTTTCGCTGCAATTAACGAAAGATTTGCGCGCGGCGATTGAACAAGCGATTGCGGATAAAGCGCGCGCCGTCGTTTTAACCGGCGAAGGTCGAGCGTTTTGTTCGGGCGGCGATTTGCGCGAGATGCAGTCAATGTGGCAAAAAGAAGGCAGAATCGAAGCGTTTTTGGAAGAACCTCTAAAGGCTCTGCACGATGTGATTTTGCTGATTCGTGAAACGCCGATTCCGTTTCGTCGCCGCCGTGCAAGGCGTTTGCGCGGGCGCGGGAACGAATTTCGCGCTTGCCTGCGATTTGATTTTCGCGGCGGAAAACGCGACGTTTTAACGAAGCATTTGTGCGCATCGGTTTATCGCCCGACTGCGGCGGCAGTTTCTTTCTGCCGCGCGCCGATCGGCGAAAAACTCGCGGCGGAAATTTTTATGACCGGCGAAACTTTATCGGCGGAACGCGCGTTACAAATCGGTATGATAAATCGCGTCGTTCCGGCGGAAAATTTAATGAAAGAAACAATGGCGATGGCGCAAAAACTCGCGCTCGCGCCGACCGGTTCAATCGGACGCATTAAGCAGATGCTCAACGCGACTTTTTCAAACGATTTATCACAGCAGCTCGATCTCGAACACGAATGCCAAATCGAGTCGGGCAAATCAAATGATTTCAAAGAAGGCGTTCAGGCATTTTTCGAAAAACGTCAGCCGAATTTTACCGGAACTTGAAAATTCAGTTATTTTCGAGGTAAAAGCCGTCAGGTTTCAAGCCTGACGGCTTTTTTTTTGAGGATTTTGAAGTTTTGTTAGTCGATTTAATAATACCAACATTTAAAACCGAACCACTGATTTTATGAATTTAACTTACGCGCAACTATTAAAAGGCAATCGCAATTTTCGAAATTTGCTTGTGGGGCAAGTTCGTTTCCGAACTCGGAAACTGGTTTAATTTTATCGCCGGCTTGGGTTTGGTGCGGCTTGTTTCAGACGCTTCGCCGGAAGCGGCGGGGATTTTGTTCGTTTGCCGTCTGCTGCCGTTTGCGCTTTTTTCGCCGATTGCCGGAACTTTTGTTGACCGTTTTTCGCGGCGCACGGTGATGATTGTCGCGGATTTGTCGCGCGTTGGTATCGCGCTTGCTTTTTTGTTTGTGACCAGTCCCGGAAACTCTCTGGATTGCTTATGTCGGGACGATTTTGCTTTCGACTTTCGGCGCGTTTTTTGACGGCGCGAAAAACGCCGCAACGCCGAATTTAACCGGAAAAGATGGTTTGCTGGCGGGAACGGCTTTGATGTTTTCGTCGAGATTTTTGCTGATGGCAATCGGTTCGGCGCTTGGCGGCTGGGCGGCGGCGGTTTTCGGTTACCAAGTCGCTTTTATCATCAACGCCGCTTCGTTTCTGTTTCGGCGTATTCGGTCTGGCTGATTCCCGAAGAAGCCGTGCGCGAAAAATTCGACGGCACGGCGAAGTTTCCGGATAACCCACCGAGCGGCGCATTAGCACGGAAATCAATCTGTCATCAAGCGCGAATCTTTTTCTCGAACTGAAAGAAGGTTTTCGCTACACGATTAGAAATCATTTCGCGCTGACGATTTTTTAATGAATGTTATCTGGGCGACGGGCGGCGGCGCGATCAACATCATTTTCGAGCGAATGGGCGGCGTTGTTTTTGCCGAAAAAGAAATTTGGAATCCTGATATCGCCGTCGCGCTGCTCTGGACGGCGAGCGGTTTCGGATTGTTTATCGGAATGATGATCGCGCATCGCGTTTCGGACTTTTCTCGACGCGAAAAATTTGAATACGCTCGTTTATCGGCTGGACTCTAATCGTTCACGGAATTTTATTTGCGTTCGCCGGATTTAATGCCGACGTTTGTGGCTGTTTATGATTTTCGGTTTTGTTTCGCGGCTGATTGTCGGCGTGGAATATGCCGTGCAGGAAACGATGTTTCAACGCAGTTTGCCCGATTATATTCGCGGGCGAATTTCGACGCTGGACCGCGGCGCGGAGATGACGATTTTCGGTTTGTCGAGCTATTTTGCGAGCGATTTAATGTATCACATCACGCCGGAAACTTTGACGATTATTTCGGGATTTTTTCGGCAAGCGCGGGCATTGTGTGGTTTTTCAGAATGAAGCGCGAAGAAATGAAATTATCAATCCGAAAGAAATTTTAAGCGATGCGTAAACATAAAAGACGAGATTTCAATGAAAACTCGTCTTTTATTTTTTAGTTTGTTCACGTCTGTTTACGCCTTCAATAATTGCTTGGCAATCACCATTCTTTGAATCTCGGACGTGCCTTCGCCGATGGTGCAGAGTTTCGCGTCGCGCCAGTATTTTTCCGCCGGATAATCTTTCGTGTAGCCGTAGCCGCCGTGAATCTGGATTGATTCTTCGGCGACTCTGACGGCAATTTCCGAAGCGTAAAGTTTCGCCATCGCCGATTGTTTCGTCACTTTTTTGTTGTTGTCTTTCAAATAAGCGGCTTGCATCGTCAAAAGTCTGGCGGCTTCGATCTGCGTCGCCATATCAGCTAATTTGAATTGAATCGCCTGAAATTCGGCAATCGGCTGACCGAATTGCTGACGTTCTTTGGCATATTTGACGGCGGCTTCAAATGCGCCCTGCGCGATGCCGACCGACAAGCGCGGCGATGGAAATTCTGCCGCCGTCGAGAATTTTCATCGCCTGCAGTAAAGCCTTCGCCTTCGTTGCCGAGCAGATTTTCGTCGGGGAACGTAACAATCTTCAAAAACGACCGAAGCCGTTTCCGAAGCGCGCATTCCGAGCTTGTTTTCCTTTTTGTCCGAGCGAAAACCTTCCATCGATTTGTCGAAGATAAACGCCGAAATTCCTTTGTTGCCTTTTTCTTTATCGGTCACGGCAACGGCGACCAAAGTATCGCAGGAAATCGCGTGCGTGATAAAATTTTTCGAGCCGTTGACTTTCCAATCGCCGTTGGATCGAACAGCGTTCGTGCGCGTTCCGGCGGAATCCGAACCGGCTTGCGCTTCGGTCAAACCCCACGCGCCGAAAGATTCGCCCTGCGCGAGCGGCACGAGATATTTTTGCTTTTGCTCTTCGGTGCCGAACATATAAATATGATTCGAGCAAAGCGAATTGTGCGCCGCGACCGACAAGACCGACCGAGCCGTCAACGCGGGCGATTTCTTCGATAATCGTCGCGTATTCGATATAACCCATTCCCGCGCCGCCGTATTCTTCGGGGAAAATCACGCCCATCAAGCCGAGTTCGGCGAGCTTCGGACGCAGTTCAATCGGGAAATGCTGAGTTTCGTCCCATTCCATCACGTGCGGCTTGATTTCGCTTTCGGCAAATTCGCGCACGCTCCATTTTATCTGCTGTTGTTCTTCGTTTAATTCAAAATTCATATTAAAAATAATTGTTAAAAACTTGATGTTATTATATCAAATAATCCATTAGAATAGCTTTCGATGAACACTCTGAAAAAGATTCTGCAATGGATTTTAGCCGCCGCGATGGTTTTGGCGGGCATCAATCATTTTCTCAATTTCGCACTTTATTTGCGAATGATGCCGGATTATTTCTACGCGCCGGAGTTGCTGATTTATCTGTCGGGCGTGTTTGAAATCGCGCTCGGCATTCTGCTGTTCGTTCCAAGATTTACGCGCTACGCGGCGTTCGGGTTAATCGCGCTGTTTATCGCGGTTTTTCCGGCAAATATCTATATGGCGCATGAACGCGGATTTGTTTCCCGAATTCAGTCCGTTGATGCTTCTTCTGCGCCTGCCACTGCAATTTGTTTTAATTCTCTGGGCATTTTGGTATGCCCGACCGACAAATGTTGATGCTGAAAATCTTTCGCATTAAAAGCGGGTTTTGACCTGTTTGAAACGCGCGGGATAAAATAAAAAACTATGGAAAACTGGAAAGAAAACCTACTCGGCAGCGATGCCGAAATCAAACAACTGCTCGGGAAAACAAAACGCATCGCCGTCATCGGCATTAAAATGGAGACGTTTCAACCAGCGTATTATGTGCCGAAATATATGCAGGACGCGAACTTTGAAATCGTTCCCGTGCCGGTCTATTACCCCGAAGCGACCGAAATTCTAGGCGAAAAAGTCTATCGCCAACTCGCTGACATTCCCGGCGACATTGATCTGGTCAACATTTTCCGCCGTTCGAGCGACGTTGCCAAACACACCGACGACATTTTGGCGAAAAAGCCGAAAGCCGTCTGGATGCAGTCGGGAATTTACAACCACGAAGTCGCCGAAACGCTCGCCAAAGCAGGCATCAAAGTCGTGCAGGATTTATGTCTGATGGTCGAACACCGCGCTCTGCGATAGAAAATCGCTAAATGCGGCAATAGCTCGTGTTAAAACCGATTCGGCAAGCGTGTAAAAGCCCTCGGCAAGCGTCCACAAGCATCCGGCAGGCATCCACAAGCTCTCGGCATCCGTCCACAAGCCTTCGGCAGACATCTACAAGCCCCCGGCATCAATTTCCAAGCTGTCGGCAAGCGTTTCCAAGCCCACAGGTTCGATTTCCAAGCCTGCGGCAAGCGCGTCCAAGCTCGCGGCATTGACTTACAAGCCTGCGGCAGCGGTTTCCAAGCCTGCGGCATTGATATACAAGACCTCGGCAAGCATTCCCAAAGGTTCGCCGGAAAAAAGTAGTGTCCTGATTTTCTAGTGCTATAATTTAATTGTGTCAGAAACGACCCTTTTTGAGGCGGAAATATGCTTTCATAATTCCTGTTTAGGATTACTGTAATTTTAGAAAGTTATTACAATGAATAAACTGATTCTGCTACTTTGTCTCCTTTTGTGTTCAGGTTGTGGAAACGCCCAACAAAAATCCACATCATTTTCAGCAGTAGAAAAAACTCCACTGATGATAAATGCCGATACTGTAATTACTAAGCATTATTATAGTTTTGGCTCTCTCTATGACAGAGAATATGAATTAACTATCAAAGGAACGGGAGAAGTTACTTTCATAGGTAAGACCAGCTTGAGGGATGATACGGGCGTAAAGGAACAGTGGACTATGTCTCAGGACGATTTAGCTCGCTTAGTTGAAGGTTTTCAGAATATAGGTTTCTTCCAACTTAGCAATGAATATGGCAATCTCGACGGGACTCATACCCCATGGACTACAATCAAAATAGCAACCAATGATAAAGAAAAGACGATAAAACGTTGGTTTATAGATGAGAAGAAATTTACGCACGAAGAACACAGCTTGAGAAATCTTGAACTTTTAATCAACCGAACGGTAGGAGCTGATTCGCGGATTCGCAAGGCTTTTGACTTATCCTTAGAATATTATCCTACTGATGAAAATATTCCATAAAAAAGGGACTCAAAAACGCCCCGTTTTGAATCAAATAAATACCATTCAAAATGTGTCATAAGTCATACGTTTTTGAGACACGCTAATTGTTGATTCTATTAACGCTTAATCATTATTCTTCAATTAGCTCAATTATCCGGTTTGTGTCATAAGCCGTCTCATAACCAAAATCCCAAAAACGTATGGCTTTTGAGACACTCGTAAATCAGCTTGCCGATTCGAGAAAAACAATCAATTTCACTGCCGCACAAATAGAACACCAACAAAAAAAGCCGCGAACAATGACTGTTCGCGGCTTTTTAATCAACCTCAGTATTGGATAAGAAACTGAAAATGTATAAAAAGAACATTGCCCGCGAAAGGGCGCGAACAGGCGCGAAAATAAGCGGAAACTTTTGATTATTCTTTTATAATTCTCTTTATTTCGCGTATTTTCGCGTTTATTCGCGGGCAAATATCCTTATCCAATACTGACGTTAATCAGATAATCAAAACTCACGGTTGGCGAAACGGAATCGCGTTGACGAGGGCGAATTCGGAGCTGTTCGCGCCGTATGCGCCGCGCACGAGGGCTTTGTAGCGTTTGGCGCGGCTCAGAACGCTGTCGGCGTTGGTGTAAAATACGCCGTTGCGGTCGCTGCGGTCAACCGAAAGAACGGTCGCCGAAGTGATCGAAGAATCGTGTTTCGTCTGTGTCGAGTCCTTAAAGGCGCGCAGATCAGCGATGGTGAAACCGGCGTTTTTGACGTTCGCGTAAATGCTCTGCGCTTCGAGAAACTCGATTAATTCGCCGAAAAAACCGAGCTTTGCCGCGTTGCTCTGCTGTGATTTCGAGATGCCTTTTTCCGATTCGTCAACGTCGGGCGTGTTCGGGTCGTCCTTCGGTTTTTTTCCGCCCGCGCCCTGAATTTTCCGCACATACGAGCGAGCGTCTTCGATGGTTTCGGCACTCGCGCCCTGCGCCGTGAGCAGCGCGACGGCTTGCGATGCCATCGCCGGAATTTTATCGGCATCCGTCTGCCGCGCGAGCGCGACGGTGCGCCATTTAGCCACCGAATCGCCGACCTTCTCAAACCTCGCCACCGCGTCCGTCCGCATCGTCGCCAGCGCGTCGGACTTCAAATCGGCAGGCGCATTGAGCTTTGCCGCATCAAGCGTCGCGTCAGCCGCAATCAGCCGTTCAACGGATTCGAGAAACTTCGCGTGTCCCAGCTCGCTTTTGCTTATAGTTTTAGGCATATCGTAAATCTCCTCGGAAAATTAAATGTTTAGAACTTCGGCGACTAAATTAAATCGGAATAAGAAAATTGTCAAGAGAAAATCAAGCCATTGACTTGAAATGACCTAAAATCAGCGCGTCAGCGGATTTTATCACCAGGGCTTTCCTGTAAAAAAATTTAAATTGCCTCCAACTTTAGTTGGAGGTCGGATTTACCAAAAGAAGCGACGGCTTGAGCCGAATTTCTGTGAAAAATATTCCGATTGACTTTAGCCCAAGTTGTGCTAAAGCAAAAAGGATGATTGATTAAAATTCTCCTGTTTGGCTCAAGCCGTTCAGCAATTTCAAGCTATCCTCCAACTAAAGTTGGAGGCAATTTATTTTTACAGGAAAGCCCTGATTTCATCACGGCTTTTCGATAATTTTCGAATCGGAATTCAGGAGCGCAAAGCGAAAAATAAATCAAATTTTACCCGGTCGGTTTAAGGTTTAATGCGCATCCGGTTTTTTCGTTTGCCGAAAAGCGGCATAATCGTAGAGCTTAAGTCTATTTCTTGACCGGTTTCACGGTAAATTGTTTGATTTCATCCTCGTCGAGTTCGCGATATGCGCCGACGGGAATTCTATCGTCTTTGATGTGTCCGATGGAGATGCGTTTTAATTTGACGACCGAATGGGCGACTGAGTCGAACATTTTGCGGATTTGCTGGTTGTGTCCTTCGAGTCAAAGTTTGACGCGAAACCAGCCGTTGTTTTCCGTGTGTTTTAATTCTTCGATTGTAGCGGGCGCGGTTTTGAAGCCGTCGTCTAAAGTTACGCCGCGCCGCAGTTTGTTGATCGCGTTGGCGTTCGGCAAACCTTTGACTTTGACTTCGTAAACTTTTTCGACGGTTTTCGACGACGCGACGAGATTAGTGAAATCTCCGTCGTTGGTCAGATATTATTAAGCCTTCGGTGTTGTAATCGAGCCGTCCGACCGGATGCAGTTTGCCTAGTTTTGGCGGCACTAAATCGGTGACGAGCTTTCTGCCTTCCGGATCAGCCGCGCTCGACAGATAACCTTTCGGTTTGTTCAGCAAAATATAAACATTCTCGCGTTGGGCGATTTTCAGGTTAATCAGTTTCCCTTGAACCTTGATATGATCTTTTTCCGGGTCGGCTTTGGTGCCGAGCGCGGTAATGATTTCGCCATTGACGGAAACTTCGCCCGCTTCAATCAGTCTTTCAGCCGCGCGGCGTGAAGCGATTCCGGCTTGCGCGATAATTTTTGTAATCTTTCCTGCATATAAATTTAAATAAGCATCTTAACTCATTTTCGTTTGGCTTTCATCTTCAGCCAGTTCAGCAGCTTTATAAAAGGGAATTGATTTGCGGATTAATACGTTGATTTGAAAGATGAAATCACGCTTGAGCTTTGCAGAATGAATCGGCATCGCGGAGATTTTATCGATTCGCCGTCGTTTAATTCTACTCCGAAAACCGCCGAGCGTGCCGCAAACGAAAATCCCGACAAGCCAGAGGCAGTCGGGATTTTCGTTTGCGGTTATTCGGTTAAATTCTGCTTTCGGGCGCATCAGCGACACTTATGCGCAAATCGGAAAATTTTCTATTTCGTGCGCGGCAGATACGGCACGAATTTGTCCATCGAAGCGTTGATTTGCAGATAAATCTGCGTTTCGCGTCGGAATCAAATTTTTCCAATTCGCGCCGCCGCGTTTAATATAACCGGCGAATTTTCGCCGGATTGGAATTATATCCGGCAGACATTAATTCCGCCGGTGTCGCAATGTTGTCCATCAATGCGCGGTTGACCGTTTCGCTGGCAGTTAAATCGCTCCAAGTCATCTGCATATAAAACAGCATCGCCTGCGCCGCATTCGTGTGATTGCGCATTCCTTCGACAAAATCGGGCATTCAAATCCGACCCTGTAATAACGCGAGCGAATCATATTATAAGTCCACGGAATCATCTGCACCATTCCGCCCGCGCCTGCCGAACTGATCGAATAACGATAAGTTTGTCCTTCATTCAAAGCGAAAAGCGCGAAAATATCATTGTAAATCGTCTGGATGATATTCGGTTTTGAAACGCAGATGGTCAACGTGTTCGACGATGGCGAGGCGTTCGGCCATATCGGTGACTTGCGGACGAAATATACACGCCTTTCTTTTTGCAAATTTTCCCGCGCCGTATCAATGATATTTCTGATATAAATCTTTCCGGCATTGACGACTTCCGGCGTGACGATGCCCGGATGCGTCGAAATATAATAAGCCGTTTCGTAATACGCGCCGTCGCGTTCGACCGGATATTGCACCAAAAGCGGCAGATGCGCTTTGTTTTCCGCGTCAATAACCATTACCGGCGTGTTTACGCCGTTGGCGCGGATGTTTTTGACCGTCACTAAATTTGCCGCTCGAAGTCGTCGTCGTCAATTTCCGAGTTTTTCTTATCGAGAAATGCCGTTTTCATCATCACGATATAATCAATGTTTTCGGTTTTGTAATCGTAATAAGCGATGCGAATCACATCGGTCATCAAAAAACTGCTCGGTCATCGCTGTCGGCATCGGACGCGCCAGCATCTGTCGTTTGGCTTCGGCGATTTTGATTTTGATTTGCGCTAAACTGAGAGGTTTATAAAACGTCGGCACCGGGCGCGGTGTCGGCATCATCACCGGCATCGGCTGATAAATCGGTGACACGTTCGGCGTCGGCGGGTAAATCGTTGTCACCGGCTGCGTCATCGTTGGAACCGGAATCGGTGTCGTCACCGGTCGCGGAGTCGCAAAAGGCGTTGGATTCGGACTTGGCGCGTCGGTGAAAATCACACGCGCCGCCGGTGTCGGTGTCTGGGTCGGAACCGGAACGCTGACACGCGGGCGTGTCGGTGTCGGCGACGGCGAACTGTCTTGCGCGAAAGCATTAACGGACACACAGATAACGACAAAGAAAAAGGCTGCGAATGATTTTTTCATATAATTTACGGAAGAGTTCGAAATCAGAAATTTTTGATTGTCGGATTTAATCGCGGATTTCGAAACAGATTTGCTGTCTGCGTCTTTAAAGATTCGCGCAAAAAGAGAAAGGTTGTCAAATGTATTGAACTTAATTTATGGTTTCATATAAAATGTTCTTATGGCAGTTGCAGATTTGTTATTGCGAGTAAATGCGGTTATAACTGAATATCTTACAGGTGACTTTGTATTTTAGTTTTATGAAAAAACTTTTTGGAACAGACGGCATACGCGGTGAGGCGGGAGAATTTCCGCTCGACGAAAAAACGATTGCAATTATCGGCAATTCGCTGGCGCGGCAATTTACGGAAAATCTCGGACGCAGTCCTCGATTTGTCACCGGACGCGACACGCGCGAATCCGGCGCGTGGATTGAACAAGCATTTTGCGTCGGCGCAAATGCGGCCGGCGCAGATTGCGAATCGGCAGAAGTTATCACTACGCCGGGCGTGGCTTTTTTAACGAAAAAATTTCATTTCGATGCGGGCATCGTCATCAGCGCGTCGCATAATCCGTATCAGGACAACGGCATTAAAATTTTTCTGCCGTCGGGAAAAAAAATTGACGAAGCGACCGAAAGGGAAATCGAAAAAGATATTCATTCGATTAAGCGTCGGAAGATCAATCAGTCAGGCGAAGCCAGGCGAAATTGTGGCGCGTGCCGAACATTATCAGGAAAGTTATCTCAAATCATCTTGCGAAGAATTCAAAACGCTCGATTTAGCGCGGTTATAAAATTGTCATGGACTGCGCAAACGGCGCGGCTTGTCGAACTTGCGCCGAAGCTTTTCGCAAATTCGGCGCGGAAATCGTCGCTATCAATGACGCGCCCGACGGTGAAAATATCAACGAAAATTGCGGTTCGCTGCATCTGGAAAATCTACAGAAAAAGGTTTTAGCCGAAAAAGCCGATTTCGGCGTGGCGTTCGACGGCGATGCCGACCGCTCTTTGTTTGTGGACGAAAAGGGAAATCTGGTTGACGGCGACGCGGTTTTGTGGATTATGGCGAATCATCTGCAAACTGCACGGCAAATTGAATAATCAAACGGTTGTTTCGACTGTGATGAGCAATATCGGCCTGGAAATCGCGCTGAATCAGAAAAATATTAAACTTCTGCGAACCGCCGTCGGCGATAAATACGTTTTAGCACGAGCTTCTGAAAACCAATTCAGCGATCGGCGGCGAACAATCGGGACATATTATTTTTCCGTTTCACGGTTTGGTCGGCGACGGAATGCTGACAACGCTTTTTCTGCTCGAGGCGATTCGTGAAAACGGTAAAACTTGTCGGAAATGACCGGAGGATTTACGCAGTTTCCGCAAATTTTGGTTAACGTAAAAGTAAAGGAAAAACATCCTTTTGAAGCGGTTGCGGAAATTGCCGAAGCCGCCGCGAAATTCGAAAACGAACTCGGCGAAAAGGGACGACTTGCTGCTGCGTTATTCAGGAACAGAAAATCTGGCTCGCGTGATGATCGAAGGCGAAAATCAGACGGAAATCGAAAATCAGGCGAATCAACTGGCGGAAATTATTAGGAGAAATTTAGGCTGACAAAATAAATAACTACGCGGAAATTGACTGCCGCGAAAAAAGCGCAAAAGGCTCATAAAACGGTATGCAGTTCGCGCTTTTCGCGGCTGATTTTCTATCGGACAAAGTATGTTCATCGTATTATATCGCTGGCGTGTTAAGCCGCATCTTGTGCAGCAATTTGTCGAAGCGTGGTCAGAAAGAACGGCTCATTTTCGACAAAAGTACGACTCGCTCGGTTCGCGTCTGCATTACGGAAGCGACGGCATTTGGTATAGTTACGCGCAATGGAAATCTGCTGAACAGCGAACGCGAGCCTTTCAGACCGAAACAGGTAACAGCTCGAAATCCGGCGAAGAAATGCGCGAGGCAATCGAGGAAAATTTCCCCGAAATCGAACTCGAAATAGCTTCCGATTACATTTTTTAAATTTTTTCCTCAAGTTGCTTTGACCGCACTTGCAAAATAATAAAAATTCATTGTATAGTAAGCCAACTGAAACGTTTGGTGATTACCTTCGTTTCAAGTGGTTGCTGGGGTGAGGACAGTAATCACGAATTGGCAGGTGCGGCACACTTCCACGTTGCTTCACCTGCTCTCTCTTTTAAAACCAGCCGAATTTCCCGCTTGAGTCTTTCTAAATCTTTAAGTTACTTTCAATTAATGAAATGCAGGAAAGTAGCGGTCAAACTTCAAAATAATTCACACGATTATCAAATAAACGTCGGACGCGATTTGCTGAGAACGAGCGGCGAATGGGCGCGAAATTGCCTCGCGCCCGAAACGAAAAAGATTGTAATTGTTTCGAATGCAAGAGTTTTTCGTTTATATGGCGAACAGGTTAAAAGCAGTTTTGAAATCGCAGGATTTTGATGTTTTCCCGTTTTTGATGAAAGACGGTGAACGATATAAAAGCCTTCCTACGCTTGAAAATCTTCTGAAATTTTTCAGTGAAAATCGTTTGGCGCGAACTGATGCGGTCGTTGCGCTCGGCGGCGGCGTGGTCGGCGATTTAGCCGGTTTCGCAGCGGCAATTTTTATGCGCGGATTGGCTTTTCTGCAAATACCGACTACTTTGCTGGCGATGATTGATTCATCCGTCGGCGGTAAAACCGGCGTTAATTCCGATTACGGAAAAAATTTAATCGGCGCGTTTCACCAGCCTCAAGGCGTTTTAATTGATGTCCAGACGCTGAAAACTCTGCCGCGACGTGAATTCAACGCCGGATTTTGCGAAGCCGTCAAGCAATCGGCAATTGCGGATACGGAACTTTTTCATCAAACCGCCGAATTTTTGGAAAGTTATCCATTGTCAAAAATTGAAACAACACTTTTCCGACGAGAAATTTTACGATGCGCTCGAAAATTTGATTCGCCGCGCAAATTGCCTTTAAAGCGCAAATCGTAATGCAGGACGAAAGGGAAAACGTCAAAGAAACGACGGAAAATCGCGCAAAATTCTTAATTTCGGGCATACTCTGGCGCACGCGCTGGAGAAAATTACCGATTATAAATACTTCAAACACGGCGAAGCGGTCGGGTACGGAATTTTATTTGCTGCCGAACTTTCGAAAACACTTGATATTTTAGATAAAAATGAATTAAACTTGTTGAACGATGTTTTGCTTCGTGTCGGAAAACTTCCCGACACGAAAAACATCAACCTCAAAGAAGTCTCTGAAGCCTTTGCTTTTGATAAAAAAACAGTCGGCAAATCGCTGCAATGGATTTTATTAAGGAAAATCGGCAAACCGATAATCGTCGAAAATAGAAATATTCCAACATCAATCATTCACGAAACCCTGAAAAAGGTTTTGCACGAATAATCTAATCTGAAAGATTTTCGAATTAGAGGATTGAGCAATGACGAAAAAAATGAAGCATAAAGATTCCGAAAAAGGCGGCGCGAGTGTCAAACTTGTGGCTGTGTTAGTAGTTTTATTTTTAGTTGCACACGCCGGTTACAATTATATTCCGGTGGCTTATGAAGCGGAAAGTTTCAAACAGGATATGCAAACGGCGGTCGTGCAGGGAATGGCGACTCCGACCGAATATTCTGCCGGCTGATATGGTGAAAGGAAAATTGCAAAAAGCGATGGTGGCAAACAATATTCCGACAGATGCGATTGTGCAAATCAAGCCGGGAAACAATACCATTACGGCGCGCGTCTCTTACACCAAGCAAATCAACATTCTGCCTTTCGGTCTGTATAAATACAAATATCAGTTTGACAACACCGCCACGCCGACCGGATTTTTATTTAAAGAATCAGGACCTACAGCGTAACTGCCAAACTGCGCACGGTTCTCAAAGATTGTATCTGCGCAAGTCCAACGGGAGCGTTTGCCAGCCACGTTGTCGGACACACGCCGCAAGTCGTGCATTTTTCCACCGCCGGACACGGTTTGCTGAGAAAGCGCGGCTTGCGATTTTTCGTGTTCGGTTCTTAAAAATTCGAACGACAAACCCGAATCAACTATTGACCACGGCAGAAATTCGTCATACGAACGGTTTCTCGAAGTGTGAAATTTAGCGTCAACGCCTGTTTCGCGCAGTGCGTCGTTTAAGTTTCCTTTCAAACGCGCCGCCGCTTCGATAACTTTTCCGATTGTTCTATCGCCCGAAGAAAACAATGCCTGTTCGTGCGCGATTCTCGCCGACATCATACGCACTTCGACATTCGGAATTTTCGAAAGATTTTTCGCCGTCCATTTCAGACGATTTTTCAATTCCTTTTCGTCGCAAACCGCGTCCCATTGAAACGGCGTGTTTGGTTTCGGAACTAAACCGTTTAATGACGGAATAATTTTTCCGGCGCGTCCGAATCTTTTTCCGGCAACGAGCATTCGGTCTTTTATCCTTTCGACAAGGACAATCATTTCTTCCAAATCTTCCTGCGTTTCGGTCGGCAAACCAACCATTAGATAAAGTTTGACAGTCAGCATTCCGCGATCAAAAACCGCGCCGCAGATGTCCACGATTTCATCGTTTGTGAGGTTTTTATTAATAACGCGGCGCAGTCTGTCCGAGCCGGTTTCAGGCGCGACGGCGATTTGCTGGTCGTTTGATTCGACTAAAGCGTCGAGCAATTCTTCAGAAATCTGGTCTAAACGAAGCGACGAAACGGTGATTTTATATTCCATTTTTCTGAGTTCGCTCAAAATCGTGGAAATTTCCGGGTGATCGCAAACGGCGGTTGAGACGAGTCCGATTTTGTTGGTTTTTCCGCGCCATTCGGCAGCTTTTGCCAGAATGTCACGCGCCGGAACGACACGCGGCGGATAATAATTATAACCAGCCCAGCAGAAGCGACAGCCTTGCGAACAGCCGCGCGAGATTTCAATCAAAAGCCTGTCGCCCATTTCGGCTTCAGGCGACCAAACAGCGGTAGACGGCGCGAAAACATCTTGATTCATTAAGAAATCCACGACTTCGACTTCGTTGCGTTTGATAGCGCGGCGCAAAGTTCCTTCTTTCGGATTATTGGAAGCCAGTGCGCGTCCGACGCGTTTCGGAACGCCTGTTTCTTTCGGTACATAATCAAAAACCGTTCCGTCCTGGTTGTAAATCACATCGTAAAGCGACGGCACATAAAATCCGCGCCCGATTCTGGCTAAACTTAAAAGAATTTCGTCTTTTGTTTCATTTTCAAAAATCGCGTCAACCAACTGAAAGGCTAAAATTTCGCCCTCGCCGACGGCAATAATGTCCGTGAAATCGGCAATCGGTTCGGGATTTAAAAACGAAGCCGCGCCGCCCATCACGACGAGCGGGTGAAAATGATTTCGGTCTTTTGACCAGACGGGAATCTGCGATAATTGCAGCATTCGCGCCATATTCAGGTAATCGGTTTCAAACGAAATCGAAAACGCGACGACATCGAAATCTTTGACCGACGTTTGTGTTTCGAGCGATAAAAGCGGCGTGCGTGATTTTTCGTATTCGCGCATTTCGTCTGCGTCAGGCAGAAAAACTCGTTCGCAGGAAACTTCGGGAATTTTATTGAACAATTCATACATCGTATGAAGTCCGAGATTTGCCATTCCGATCGGCGTGCGTGTTCGGATAACACAGCGCGATTCGCAAAGACGCGCCGCGTTTAATAATCACGCCTTCTTCACCGTTTAATTTCCTTTTGTAACTTTCGACAATCCGTTTGCTCATAATCAAGATTTTTCCGCTTTGCAAGCGAATCATACATTTTAACCTGCCGACCGCGAAAAAGATACCGCAAATCAAACGAGTTTGACGCGTTGGCTTGTAAAGCGATTGAATTTGATGCCGAATTCAAAATGCCGGATGCACCGCGATTTGAAATTCGCCGTCCGGCAAAACTTGAAATCCTAAATAAAACCTTGCAATTTCGAAAAAAATATGTCATTTTTGACGCTTCTAAACCAACAAAGCAGTTTCATTCGAACAATTTTTCAGGCAAAGATGTGCTTCTTGCTATTTGTTCTCACCTATTCCATCAAGCGCACCTAAAAACGGAGGCAAATATGAAAACCCAATTACGACAATTTTGCGCTAAATTTATGGTGGCTCTTTTATTCGTCAGCTTGGTTGCGCCGATTTTTACGGCGGCTCAGGACAAGGAAACTAAAGATGACAAAGACAAAAAAAAAGTTGAAAAGCAGCAAAAGAAAGAAACTAAACAAAACGATAAGGACGAGAAACGGATTGAAAAACAAATTCGTAAATACGAAGAAACTTTGACCAAAGCCGTTGATAAATACGGCAGAGATGCGGAATTCAAAGACGACGTTGATTTTGAGTTCCGCCGGCTTCAGCGCGAACACGCCAAACGCGCCTTTGAAATCAACACGCTCGATTCGGACGACGAAGCGGTAACTTTCGCGGGCGATAAGATTCCGACCGAAGACACGCTTTACGACAATCTTCTGGCGCAGGATTATGTTAACCGCGTCGGTCAGTCGCTCGTGCCGGAAACATCCGATAAGCGTTTCGGCTTTAAAATCACCAGTAATCCGATGCCCGACGCGCGTTCACTCTCGACCGGCACGATTTATGTTTCGACCGGTTTACTTTCGCTCGTTGATAACGAAGCACAGCTTGCCTACATTCTTTCGCACGAAATCGCGCATATTGAACGCGACCACTGGAAACAGGACGTTTTAGTAGCGAAATGGATCGAAGACGCGACTAAAGATCAGCAGATGAAAGCCGGAATTATCGGCGCGGTCGGCGGCGGACTGTTCGGCGCATTTGGCGGTAAAGGAATCGGCAGTGCGATGAGCGGCGCGTTTTTCGGTGCGGGAATCGCGCAGTTCGTGGCGAAAATCGCCGACAATAAATCGTTCGAATGGTCGCTCGCGCAGGAAGACGAAGCCGACAAAATGGCGATGGGCTATATGCTCAACCGCAATTACGATGTGCGCGAAACGCAGACATTTTATGAAACTTTGAAGACCGCCGCCATCGAAGACCCGCGCATCGAACTCGACCGCTTTGCCGACCGCGACCGGACGGAAGACCGCCGCAAAGCCGTCACCGCTTATATCAATACCGCCGATACGAATCAACTTTCCAAAACCCTGATCGGCGCGAGTAATCTGCGCGGAAAATCGCTTTCAATGGACAGAAACACTGCTGTCGTTCTGAGTCGCGTAACAGAAAAACGAGGCGAAAATGGCTGATGACATTAAATTAAAAGTCCAGAACGGCGAATTGATCGCGGGCGACGGCGAGTTTGAAAACATAATGGCGACGCTCAAACGCGACAACGGCGTTTCGGCGTTTTATTACGATATGTATAAACTCGCGGCGCGAAATCTGAGTCAGGCATTGGCGATTCGTTCCGACGACTCGACGGCGTATTTCTTCTACGGAAAGGTTTTAAAATTGACCGCGCGCAAACCGGGCGAGAAAGAACAGGCTTTGCAAATGTTCGCTAAAGCCATCGAACTCGATAGGCGCGGCGCGAATCCGCAGGCTCGTCTGTATTACGCTTTGACGAAAATGAGCGGACGCACGACGAACAACGTGCAGGAAGTCGGCAGTGATTTGAAACAATATGTCGAGATGTATCAGCGAATGCACGGCGGAACTTTGCCGCCGAATATGGGCATAATCTACGACTATTTGCAGGAAGCGGGCGACAGCAACTGGACAGCCGTGCCGGTATCGAACGTCAAAAATGTGACGGCTTCGACGACTTCCGCGCCGCTGCCGACCACGCCGTCCCAACCCGTTAAACCGACGCGCAAACCTTAGATGCTGTTTGAAAACTCAGGCGCGAGCGATGTGCCGACTGTTATCTGTCAACTGTTAACTATTTCCGATGCATTTTTACATTCTGAAAAAATAGTTAACAGTTGACAGTTAATAGTTAACAGATTGCGTCACTTAACTCGTCCGAGTTTTCCACCGATAAATTTATGCCGCTCAAACTTAAATTATTTTCGCTGTTTTTATTTTTATTGATCGCGCCCGTTTTAACTTTGGCGCAGAGTTTTGCTTCGCGCGAACCGTTCGTTTTGGAGATGCCGGAGATTTCCGCGAACCGTTATACCGCGCCGGTGATTAGATTGCCGATAAAGGACGTGCCGACGCTGAAATTTCGCGTCAAAGACCCGTTTGCCGCCGATATTACTTACGGCAACATCGTCGTTACCTTGAACGGCGAAGGCATCAATCGCGGCTGTAACAAGACGCGCGATGCGGAAGGCAAAGTCGTTTTGTGCGGGCAGAAAGCCGACCGACTCGGCGGTTACACTTTAAATAAAGGCAAAAACGTGCTGGAAATCAAAGCGGTTGACACGAAACAGCGCGAATTTTATGCGTCATATATCATCGTTCTCGGCGATAAAACGGCGGTCGTCGAAAAACCTGATTGGACGAACGGCACGGCGGAACGGTTTACGGGTAAGAAATATGCAGTCATCGTCGGCGTTTCGGATTATCAATTTCAGGATGCGGGTTTGCGAAATCTGAGCTTTGCCGACGACGACGCGCAGGCGATTGCGGATTTTCTGCAAACTCCGACCGGCGGCTCTTTTTCGTCCGCCGATATTAAACTTCTGCTGAATAAAAACGCCACGCTGGCGGCTGTGCGCTCGGCTTTGAACGAGACATTTAAACGCGCCCGTTCAAGCGATTTGATATTTGTCTTTATCGCCGGACACGGTGCGCCCGATCCGCTCGCGTCGCAAAATTTGTATTTCCTGTTGTCCGATACAAAAGTCGTAGATATGCCGCGCACGGCGTTTCCGATGAGCGAGTTGAAACAGATGCTCGACACGCAGGTTACGGCGCAGCGCGTCGTCGTGATGATTGACACCTGCCACAGCGCAGGCGTGAACCAGAAAACAAAGACCATCGTGTCAGGCAGAGATTTGGTGCAGGAAGGCGACGAAAATAACATCTCGAATTTTTATCTGACCAACCAGCTTTTCAACCAGACGGGACGCGCGATTTTAACGTCGTCGGATGTCAACGAAACGTCGCAGGAAGCGGCTAAATGGGGCAATCACGGCGTTTTTACCTGGGCGTTGCTCGAAGGTTTGAAGGGCAGAGCCGACACGAACGGCGACAAACTGATCACAGCGGGCGAAATTTTCCAATACACCCGCGCCAACGTCCAGAAAGCGACGAACTTTCAGCAAAATCCGCGCGCTCTGCCCGGCGCGGCGACGAATTTAACATTGGCTTTCGCCGGAAAATAAATTTTATCTTATGTCAAAAAGAAATTTGCTTAAACAGATATTCGGGACAATAATTTGTTTTTTTGTAATTACGAATTCAACGCTGGCGCAGGATGAAGAACCGGCTAGCCGTTCGATAAATTCGCTCGATTTTCAGGCGCAGCGTTCGAAAACCGCCAGCGTCAGCGCGGGTGTCGGCGGCGGTCCGAAACAGGTGACAAAAGTTTCCAATGCCAAACGCCGGAAAAATATCGCCGTCGTCAGCAACGCTAAACGGCAATATAATCTGGTGAAAAGAGTCGCAGTGGTCAATCCGAACATTAAATTGCCCGTGAAAATTAACGGCTCGGTGAAAAATCCCGTCAATGCGAACGCGGCTTTGAAAAACGAACAGCTCGGCGTGACGTTCTGGCGAATGCGCCCGCTTGCCGCCGGAGAAGATGACGCGCCGACATTTCCCGTGAAAATCATCGGCAAGACGGAAAATTGGACGGCAGAGCGCATCGGTTCGGCGACCGAGTTTCAAAAAGGCGATCGCGTGCGCTTTACCATCG
This sequence comes from Pyrinomonadaceae bacterium, assembly GCA_963761145.1. GTDB lineage: Bacteria > Acidobacteriota > Blastocatellia > Pyrinomonadales > Pyrinomonadaceae. The sequence continues at coordinate 20,839 of CAVXFU010000007.1, read as the reverse complement.
AATCTTCGCGTTCGGGCTATTTATATATCGTCAACCGTGAATTTTACACCGACGGCTCGAAAGGCGACGCGGAAATTATTTACCCGACTTTGCGAACGCGCGGCGGCGACAATCGCGTCGCAGCGGGAAGTTTAGTTGAAATTCCGCCCGCGTCGGATTCATTCCCGTATTTCAACGTCAACCCGCGAAAAGCCAATTACGCGGGCGAAGAACTCGTCGTCGTCATCTCGCCCGTCAAATTTGAAGACATCGAACTCGCTCTGAAAGCGCAGGGCATCAACCGCGAGAAGTTGGAAAAATGGTTGGCGGATTGGGCGGCGACCGTTGACATCTACGACGCGGAAGACGGCGAAGGCGTTGCGCTGACAGCGAGCGAAACCGAATCGGTCAACTCGCGCGCGCTGACGCAGGAAGAACCGCTGCCGCAGACGATTTATAAAGTTAAAACCAGAGCCGATTTACCGCTCGTCGTGCCGTTTCAGATGCAGGCGCGAACTCCTTAAAATCTTTCACTCGAAAAATTATGCTGACCAACGGCAGAAAATTAGACAATCGTTATCTCATCCGCGAGGAAATCGGTTCGGGCGGTTTCGGCGCGGTTTATCTTGCCGAAGACACGCGCTTTACGGGCAAAAATCTGGTGGCGATTAAGAAAATCGCGCATAATAACGAGCAGACGACCAAGGCTTTTCATCACGAAGCGAATCTTTTATACAATTTGACGCACCCGAATCTGCCGAAGGTGACGAATTGCTTTCAGGAAGACGAGGCGAATTTTATCGTGATGGATTTTATCGCGGGCGAAGATTTGATGGCGCGTCTGAAAAAGGGCAAACGCTTTTCCGTCAGCGAGGTTTTGGAGATTTCTGAAAAGGTACTCGACGCGCTCGAATATCTGCACTCGTTTTTGATTTTTCACCGCGACATCAAGCCGCACAACATAAAAATTGACCCGCACGGCAAGATTTTCCTGCTCGATTTCGGGACGGCAAAAGGACATCTGGACGAAACGACGCTATCTTTGACCGACCAGAGCATTACCGGCTACACGCCTTTTTACGCGCCGCTCGAACAGGTTTTGCGCGTGGACGCGAATTCCTATCTGCTTCTGCAATCAATAGATTCGCCGAATCTGGAAAAATTTGTGCTGAACAAAACCGATTCCAGAAGCGATATTTACAGCCTTGCCGCCACTATTTATCATCTGCTGACCGGCTATTCGCCCGAACGCGCGACATCAACGATTCGAGCCCATCTGGTTTGGTCGGAAAAGCCAGACCCTCTGCCGGATTGTCGCGGACTTAACGCGGAAATTTCCGCGCCGCTCGCCGCGATTATCAACAAATGTCTGGAGATTGACCCGGAAAATCGTTTTCAAACGGCGGCGGAACTTCGCGCGGCATTGAAGAATTTGCAGTTCAATACTTCAGATTTGGAAAAGTCAACGAGAGATTTGCCGCCGCCCGCGCTGGAAACACATCCCGCGCCGGTTCAGAAGACTCTCGAACAAACGATACGCGCCACCGTCGAACCGATGCAAGTCCACGTTGCGCCGCCGTCTGTTCCGGCATATTTCAAGCCAGTCGAATTGCCGCCGCAGGAATCGAAAAGCAAAGCAGGCATATATGCCGGCTTGTGCGTGTTGGTTTTGGCTGTGACTGGCTTCGGCAGTTGGTTAGCGTGGCGAAGTTTTTCAAGCGGCGATTCTAAACAAACGCCAATTGTAAATCAGCCAATCGCTAAAAATACACGCGCTTTGAGTTATTCGCTGCTCGTGCAGAAAATGCGCGACGGCAAAAAGTTTCAGGAGCCGTTTGAATCGAGCGGGCAGGAAATTTTCGAGAGCGGTTATCAATTTCAAATCCGCTTAACGCCGCCTGCCGACGGGTTTTTATATGTTTTCGGCGAAGGCTTAAATGAGAAGGGCGAGAAAATCGTGACTATCAATTTTCCAACGCCGCTCAAAAACGACGGGAAATCTGATATTAAGGCTAATCAAACGTATGAAAGCGGCTGGAACGAATTTCAGGGCAATCCCGGCACGGAAAATTACTGGATAATTTACCGCAAGGAAAAAAATCAAACTGTTGATAAAGCCCTCGAAAATGCTTTTGCGAATAAAGGCATTGTCACCGACCGCGAAACGAGCAGCAATTTGAAAGATTATTTAGAGCGGGCGAAAGATACAAAGGCAGCGGCTGCAAAAGATACTGAAAAGAAACTCACGCGCATTAATTTCGAAGGCGACGCGCTCGTTTATCTGATTGGGCTTGAGCATCGTTGATACAAACTGCACAATCTGAAATTATTCCAGCCTTTCCTCGACCACCTTAGCCTTTAAATTTTCATGCTTAATTCCGACGCGCAGGCGACGGTAAATGCTCATCATTTGGTTGGCTATCCACGGAATTGCGAAAAACGCTAAGATATAACCGCGCCAATCGGCAATCAACAATTGAAATCCCGTGAGTAGTAAAATCAAAACGGTCGTCCAATGGCTGAAGCAATATTCGCAGGTAAAAACATAGAAAAATTTGCGCTTGAGAATCGAATCGCAGTCTTCGCAGCGATCTTTACAATATTCGCGCCATTCGCCGAAAATCTCTTCCTGCGTCACCGTCCAGGCAATGCAGGCGACAACCATTGATAAAATTACGAGCCAGAAAATCTGCGTTGAAATCTCCATTTAAAATAATTTTGCGGCTTGCGACGGCAAAAAGCAATCGCAAACCGCAAATCTATTCAGGCAAGTTTTCCTTAAGTTTGTTTGCCTTCCAAAAACGCCTTCAAACGACGCGAGCGCGACGGATGTCGAAGTTTTCTCAATGCTTTGGCTTCGATTTGGCGGATGCGTTCGCGCGTGACGGCGAAATGCTGTCCGACTTCTTCGAGCGTGTGTTCCGAACCCGTGTTGCCGAGACCGAAACGCATTTTTATAACTTTCTCTTCGCGCGGCGTGAGCGTTGCGAGAACTTCGTCGGTGATTTCGCGCAAGTTGCCGAAAGTCACCGATTCCGCCGGATTCATAATGGATTTGTCCTCGATAAAATCGCCGAGATGCGAATCTTCTTCTTCGCCAATCGGCGTTTCGAGCGAAATCGGTTCCTGCGCGATTTTCAAAACTTTTCGCACTTTGGAAACGGAAATATCCATTTTCTTGGCGATTTCTTCGGACGTCGGTTCGCGCCCCAATTCCTGAACGAGCGCACGCGAAGTGCGGATTAATTTATTAATCGTCTCGATCATATGAACCGGAATGCGAATCGTGCGGGCTTGGTCGGCAATCGCTCGAGTGATCGCCTGCCGAATCCACCACGTCGCATAAGTCGAAAACTTATAACCGCGCCGCCATTCAAATTTATCCACCGCTTTCATCAAACCGATGTTGCCTTCCTGAATCAAATCAAGGAACTGCAAACCGCGATTAGTGTATTTTTTCGCAATCGAAACGACGAGCCGCAAGTTGGCTTCGACCAATTCGCGTTTCGCCTGATTCGTCTCCTGTTCGCCGACCAGAATCGTCTGCAAAGAGCGTTTGATTTCGACCGCCGGAAGATTATATTTCGCTTCGATTTCCTGAACAATTTTCTTTGATTCGGCGATTTTCTTGGTCGCTTCCTTTTTATGTTCGGGCGTGATGCGTTTGCTTTCGAGTTTATCTTCAGCGCGATTGATTTCGCGTTCGGCTTTGCGAATTTCGTCGGAAACTTTGCGAATCGCGCCGATCAGTTTTTGCATCGCGCGTTCGGTCAGATTCAGATTTTTCATTTCCTGCGAAACTTCCAGACGATGTCTGGCTGTCTGGCGTTTGAGCTGCATCAGCTTTTTCGTCTTTTTGCCCTTTGATTCTTTCATCTCTTCGCACAATTTCTCGTAAGCCTTCAACGCTTTTTTGAAATTGAGTCGAATATTGCCGATGCCTTCGATCGTCCAGCGCAGATATTCTTCCGCCTTGTCTTCTTCGCCGGTCAATTCCGCTTGCTCGGAAAACTTAACGGTTTCGCGGATGTAACCTTTGCCCGACTCCAGATCGTCGCCGATTTGCAGCAGTCTTTCGACAGCAATCGGCGAACGCGAAATCGCTTTGCGCGTTTTGATTTGCCCGCGCTCGATGCGCTGCGCGATAGTAACTTCGCCCGCTCTCGTTAAAAGCGGCACAACGCCCATTTCGCGCAGATATAAACGCACCGGATCGTTCGATTTATCGAGCGTTCCGGCTGACAAATCCAAATCCAAATCGTCTTCGTCAATTTCTTCCGCGTCGTCGTCGAGCGCGAGACTCGCCGCTTTTTCAAGCAATTGCGCGTCCGTGTCGGCGACCGAAATATTCGCTCCTTCGAGTCTTGTTAAAACGTCTTCGATGTCGTCGGGCGACATCATTTTGTTGGGAATCTCGCGGTTTAGCTCGTCAAAACTCAAGAATTTCTTGCGTCTGCCGAGCGCGACCAACCGATCCATTAAATCTTCCTTTTCGTCGTAGTCTGCCATAAATTTATGAATAGCTTTTGATTAAATATCCGTGTAAATCGTTGTTTGCGAAATAATTCTAAACGCCCGAAACGAAGAAAAGGTTTCAGCGGCAAGGCTCAATAAATACGCTAACTATCTTAATTTTCAAATCTTAAATAATTTCCAAACGTAAAATCTGTCATTATAAACCAAAATTACTAAATTATCTATTAGATGCGAGAAAAACATTCGGCGCGCCAAATTAAAGAGCGGCAATCAAAATTTGAGCCGATTAATTGCCGCCGATTCGTTTTTCAAAATCGCGTTTCATACGGGCTAAACTGATTTGTTCATTAACGAGCGCGTCGCGCAATTCAATATCGCCGGTTTGTTCGGCGAAAACCAATTCCTGACTGATTTCCAAAATGCGCGAAGCAATCGCCATTGAACGCAAAGTCGCCACGCAGTTTTCCGCTTCTCTCAAAACTTCGTCCATCGCCTCGTCAATTTCCCGCGCCGGTTCGCTCATTAAAAGAACGGGAACAAAATCGCTTGCCGCCGCATCGTCCGCGACGAGTTCAAGCAAATTTTCGCCCGTCACATCCGAGCCGATTTCTTTTAAAGCGAGCAAGAGCGCGAAAAACTTCGGCGGTTGCCAGTTGTTCGTAATCGGTTTCTTCGAGTTGCGGCAAAATTATGTCGCGCAAATCTTTGTCGTAAATCAGCAGTTCAAGCAGATGCTGTTCGGCGACAGTCATTCTCGCTTGCGTCGCGCGGGCGACTTGCTGGCGGACGGTTTGCGCTTCAAACTTTGTTCCGAGCTTAACGGTTTTCCACAAATCGCGCTGCAAGATTTTGTCTTCGACGCGCAAAAAACTCATCGTCTGGTCGAATGCGTCGCGCTTTTGAATCGGATTTTTTATCGCCGACAAAATTGGCATCAAATCTTCAATCGCTTCGGCTTTTTCCTTCGGCGAAGCCATATTTCGTTCGCGGTCGAGATTTTCCAGAACAAACTGCAAAAACGGAAAAGCGTGTCCGCGAATCTGATTGTAGCTTTCCGCGCCGTTCGCTTTAAGAAAATCGTCCGGGTCTTGTCCGTCGGGCAAAATCAAAACTTTCGTCTCAAAATCATCTTTAACAAGCGTTTCAATCGCCCGCCGCGCCGCCTTCACGCCCGCATTGTCGCCGTCGTAATTGATAACGATTTTTTTTGTGAATCTCCCGAGAAGTTTCGATTGTTCCGGCGTAAAAGCCGTTCCCAAACTCGCCGCCGTGTTTTTGATTCCGTATTGATAAAGCGCGATTAAATCAAGATAACCCTCAACCAGAATCGCAAATTTCTTCTGCCGAATTTCTTCTTTCGACTGAAAAAGCCCGTAAAGATGCTCGCCTTTCGTATAAGCCGGAGTTTCCGGCGAATTGAGATATTTCGGTTCGCCCGTCGCCAAAATTCGCGCGCCGAACGCAATCGGATTGCCTTTGATATCCAGAACCGGAAACATCATGCGCCCGCGAAATCGATCGTAAACGCGTTTTTTTTCTTCGTTGATCGAAACCAAACCGCTCGCTTCGATTAATTTTTCGTCCGCGCCTTTTGATTTCAAAAGCGACATCACCGCGTCCCAACTGTCGGGCGCGAAACCGATATGGAAAGCCTTCTGAGTTTCGACGGAAATCTCGCGTTTTTCCAGATATTCACGCGCCGCTTTTGAATGGGGATTATTTTCCTGCAAATGATTTTCCCAAAATTCGAGCGCGTATCGATTGAGTTCAATCACCTGATCGGCAATCGCTTTCTGTTCCTGTTTGCGCTGTTTATTGCGCTCGTAATTTTTATCGTCAATCGGTTCAGGCAGCGGAATTCCCGAAATTTCCGCGACGCGCTTGATCGCTTCGGGAAAGTTCAAACCTTCCATTTCCATCACAAAATTAAAAGCCGAACCGCCTTTTCCGCAGCCGAAACATTTATAAAAACCTTTCGACGGACTAACCGAAAACGAAGCCGTCTTTTCGCCGTGAAACGGACAATTGCCCCAAAAATTCGCGCCCTTTTTCTTGAGAGGAACGTGCGCCTCAACAATCCGCACAAGGTCGGCGCGATTTTTCAGTTCGTCAATGAAACTTTGTTCGTAGAGCATTAAACAGTTGGCAGAAATTGCAGAAACTCGGCGGGCGAATAAATTTTTATCGAAGCGTTTTTATAATCTTTCACGTTACGCGTTACAATCGCGTCGAGATTTTCAGCCACAGCAGATTCGTTTTGAACGGCATCTTCAAAATCCGTTATGGGCGAATTGATGGCATTTTGTAAAATTGCCGAATTGACGGAACAAATTTCAACGAGGCGCAGTAATTTTTCTAATTCTTTCAGCACAGCGTCTCTGCCTTTTTCTTTTCTGCCGAAATAATAAATGTTAATTGCTGTAATTCCAGCGATATAAGCCTCAAATTTATTTTGAGCGAGTTTAAAAAAAATCTCTTTTGCTTCAACAAAAAAAGGCTGCCGCGCCAGCACAAAATCCAAACAGACATCTGTGTCAATTAGAATTTTCGTCACTTATGTTTCTCCGAAAGATGTTCATAATACATTTCGCGTGTTTCCTCTTTGGTCATCGGCGGATTTTCCATTTTCAAACTGCCCGCCAAACTTTCGACAATCGCTGTTCTTTCTTCAACTGAAAATTCGTTTCCGTTTTGTGATGGAGTTTCTTCCAAATCCTCCGCCAAAATTCGCAAAAGCTGGCTGACAACAATTGATTTTTGCGCTTTCGGATAACTTTTGAATTCTTGAACAAATTGCTGTTGTGTCATTCGATTCACCTCGAATTTTATTGTATCACCGTGCATTGTCTGCGGTTAATTTTCCGCACAAGGTCGGCGCGATTTTTCAGTTCAGTCAATAAAATGTTGCGGATAGAGCATTGACTATTTTAATTTCTTATCGCGGCGTAATCGTTGTGCAAATTCGCCTTTGGGAACAATCGAAAATTCATATTTCGCGAGCTTTCACGATTTCCACCGTAAACAGCTTTTAACTGACTTATTCGGAATTTGTATGTTTTCCGTTAATATCATTTATCCAGTCTGCAATACTTGGCAATTTTATCAGCGTATTTATTTGATTTGTCATAAACAATCGAGTATAATTATCAAATATCTCCGATTAGTGAAGCGTTAGATAATGCAAAACTTTTGCAATACTGCAGTTCTATTCGGACTGAAATCACAATCCAAGTCAGCAAAACCGTTTTCATATATATCTAATTTTCCGTATACCTTAGTTAAAGTTAGCCCAACTTTTATCAAAGAGAGTCGTTGTTACGTGATATTTATATTTCTGTAAGCTCCGTTTCGGGTTTTATTGGATTAGTTCCTGCCGGAACAAGCCAAAACTCAGTATGTTCCTGTTCTCTATTCTTCGCCTCTCAAAAGCAAAAGACGCGATTTATCGATTCGGCGTATCGCGATAAATTTTGGTCATATTATCAATGAGGTCAAAGATTCTCTGCCTTCATGTCAAATTACCGCCGTATAAATAATTATATAGCCCGTTGGCTGTCGGATCATTATTCAATTGAATATAAAAATTTCCATATCGCGCCAGTCAAATCTTCACTGCAAATGTGTCCAAGCTCATCAATCTGTTCCGCCTTTGGTTTTCCTGTCCTATACAAAGTTGAAAAGAAACGAACACAATTATTAAAACGAATAAAGATTTTTTGTAATTTCATAAATTTCTTCTTTACTGTTTCAATTCGGCAATCGTCGCGCCGTGTCCGCCTTGATCGGACGGCGCGAAGGCGTAGCGTTCGACGTGCGGATGTCCTTTTAAAAAATGATGGACGAAGTTTTTCAACGCGCCCGTGCCGAAGCCGTGAATGATGCGAACTCTGGGCAGCGCGGCTAAATATGCTTCGTCGAGAAAGCGGTCAATTTCGTATTCCGCATCGGCGGTCGTGTGTCCGATTAAATTTAATTCCGCCGCTTTGTCTTCGGTGTCGAGGCGCAGATTGGAGTTTTTCGCCGCTGCCTGTAATTTTTCGCCGCGTGTTTGTTTGGCGGATTCGTTCGGTTGATTTGCGTCGTCGGATTGAACCGAAAGGTTTTGCAGAGTTTGATAATTTCTCGCGCAGACGCATCGCGCCGACGAAAACTTCCGCTGAATCTTTGTCAATTTTCTCGATTGTGCCGACGCTGCCGAAGCTCGTGCGGACTCTCGCGCCGACCTGAAGCGGTTGGTCAATCGCTGTTTCCTGACTGCCTGCCGACGGTTGGCGGTTGAACGCCGAACGCCGGTTGTCGGTTTGAACCTGCGATAAAACAGCGCGATTTAATTCGGCTTTGCGGGCGGCGCGTTCTTTTTCCAATTTCGCTTTTAACGCTTTGTCTTCGATGGAATTGATAAACGCTCTCGATTGTTTTTCAAAACCGGCGACGGTTTCGGCTAATTCGTTTTCAAATTGTTTGCGGCGTTCCTTTTCGCGCTTTTTCGCTTCGATTTCGAGCGTCGCGTATTTGTAGGCGACGGCTTCGCGTTCTTCTTCGAGAGCTTTTCGCAAATCTTCGGCGTTCGTCGTTTCGGTTTGCAGAGTTTTCAGATAACTTTCGGCTTTCTGCGCGGAAACGTCGAGATTTTGTCTGGCTGTTTCAATAACTTCATCCAGAATTCCGAAGCGTCGGGCAATCTCGATTCCGCTCGACGCGCCCGCCAAACCGACTAAAAGGCGATACGTCGGCTGCAAAGTTTTTTCGTTAAATTCGACCGACGCGTTGATGACGTTTTCATCGTTCGCGGCGTAGATTTTCAATCCGCGATAATGCGTCGAAGCGACGATTTGCGCTCCGCATTCGCGGCGGAAATAATCCACAATCGCCACGCCCAATGCCGAACCTTCGTCCGGGTCGGTTCCCGTGCCGACTTCATCGAGCAGAACGAGCGACGGCGCGACGCATTCGCGCATCATTCCGGCGATGTTCGAGATGTGCGACGAGAAAGTCGAAAGATTCGCCGCTCAAAGATTGATGGTCGCCGATGTCCGCGAGAACGGATTTGTAAAAGGGAATCGTCGCTTCACGCGCCGGAACGGGCAAACCGGAAATCGCCATCAAACTTAATAATCCGGCGGTTTTCATCACGACGGTTTTGCCGCCCGCGTTCGCGCCGGAAATTATCATCACGGAATTTCGTTTCGTGAGTTTGAATGAAACGGGAACGATTTGATTGGCAGTTTCGCGCAGATTTTCTTCCAACAAAGGATGCCGCGCGTCAATTAAATCGAGCGTTTCGTCGTCGGAAATCTGCGGCACAATCGCGCGGAATTTTCTCGCAAATTCGGTTTTCGCTTTGACGAAATCGAGTTCGGCGACGGCGTTGACCGCCGCTTCGATTGCCGGAAGCTGTTCGCGCAAATCTTCGGTCAGCGCGAATAAGTATTCGGGCAATTTCGCGTTCTTCCTTGCCTTTCAAGTTTTGCAAATCGTTGTTGGCTTCGATGACTTCGAGCGGTTCGATGAAAACCGTCGCGCCGCTTGACGAAAATCCGTGCGCCACGCCGCCGACTTTGCCGCGAAAATCGGCTTTGACGGGAATCACGTAACGCTCGTTACGCTGTGTGACAATTTGGTCTTGAATCGCGTCGCCCGCCATTCGCATCGTTGATTCGAGAGCTTTTTGCAGACGCGCCCGTTGATTATTTATCTCGCGCCTGAGCCGCAGCAGTTCGGGCGAAGCCGCGTCGTCAATCTCGCCCGACGGCAGCAGTTTGCGATTCGTGCGTTCGATTGTCTGAAAAAGCTGTATGGGAATCTGCTCGACCAACGCCCACAAAGTCGGCGCAAAATCTTTTTCCGGCTGAATTGACGAACGCGCAAACAACGCCTGATTGCAAAGCCGCGTGATTTCCAAAAGCCGCACGGGTTCGAGCGTCGCGTTTTTAATCTCGCAAAATCGCCACCGCGTCCGACGGGTCTTCAAGTCCGCTGAACGACCACGAAACCTGCTTTTCCTCGCTCGAGCCGAATCGTCTCGCCAATCGCCCGCAAATCCTGTTCAAGCCGCTGCCGATCAGTCAAAGGCTGCAAATCTTCGAGCAAATCTCTGCCCATCGGCGTATTCGCATAACGAGCGACAAGCGCGAGCATTTTTCCGTATTCTAAAGTTGTTAAGGACTGCATATTTCAAAATTTATTTCGCCGAACAATTCTGACATTCTTTGACGACGACAATTTTAGTCATCGTCTTTCCGCAAACGCCGCACGAATCGTCAACGCCTACCGTAATTTCGTAATTTCCCGCCTTGACACCCGATAAATCCCAAACGACATTCGCGCCTGTGCCGATGATTTTGCCGCCTGAAACTATATAGTTGTAAGTTAAGACATCGTTATCCGGGTCAACGGCTTTAGTGAGAACCGTGATTTGTTTGATTTCGTCCGCACAGCTTTTGCTCGATGTCGAATCAAGCGGCGGGCAATCGCCGATGAGTTCATTTTTGCTCAAGATCAGATCAATAACATTAGCCGGATAATTGCGATCAATGCTCAGATACCTATCTTTTAACGGCTCATCAACGAACCAACTTTTTATCGAGTAAAACTTTTTTCGCTCTGAATTGCCGCACAAAGGCAAAACGGATTGTTTCGGTGGAAAAAGATAGATTGTCAGAACATCATTATCTCTAATCTCAAATGCCGTACCTAAAGTTTTATCGTGGTAAACATAGCGTCGAGGAATGTTTACGAAACTTTTTTCCCTTTGAAATTTTGAGTATTTGATGCCGGTTTTTTTTATTTCATTCAGTGAAAAAGAACCACTTGGAGAAATTTCGATATTCGTCACTATCCACTCGGAAACATTCCATTCGTCAAATTCATTGGAACACTGTCCGTTTGAATACTCAATATAAATTTCAGCATTGGACGTAGAAAACGTCTGCGAATACCGCCAATCATCAGAATCTTCCAATTTATAATCGGCTAAAATTCGACGTACATCTTCGCGTGTAGATTCGAGCAATTTTATTTCTCTGACCTTTTTCAACTCAGGAAGGGGTGATTGAGCAAAGGACAAATTGCAAATTACCAAAGTGAAAGCGATGAGCAAAATGCTTTTTCTCATATTTAGTCTGATTCCGTAATTTTCTAAGCCACGACTGCAACGCATTTCCAGAGCGCGAGCATTTTTCCGTATTCTAAAGTTGTTAAGGATTGCATAGTTGATAAGATAGAAAACTTATTCAATACGATCAAAAAAGCAGGCATTTTGAAACACCGCTCAATAAAACAGAATTATTAGAAAACTAAATCACGAAACCCAAAGTCCTATTTTACGTTCGACATTCCACTTTCCGTTTTCCTTTTCCAGAAATATAAGATTGCCTTCACCGCATAAACTGCCGCAACCAATTGAAACACTAACCAAAGCTTGCGTTCGCTCTTGATTAAATCCGACTCTGGAGAAAGAAATTATTCCTTTTACATTAGAATACTTTTTGTAAAACTTTTCCCATCCGTTTTGTCCTTTCCGAAAAAGTATAGAGCGTTCTTTTTCGCTAAGAAGCAACACATTGTCTTCGACCGCAAAGTTATTTTCCAATTTTTGATTGTCTTCCTTAACTGTCTGATAATTACTGATTGTGTCTTCCGATAAGTTAGAAATGTCCTGATTGAGACTATAAGGAGTAAATGCACTTTGCAGAGTATAATCACTGATAATAATTATTTTATTTTTATATCGGCTGTCGGCAAGTATTGTGGAATAAACAGCATAGTCTTCATCAACTTGTGTTATTGAATGTGATACATCTACGATGCTCTTACTCTCGGTTTTAATAATGTTCGCAGATTGAGTGTCCAAATCAACCTGTCGGTGAAAAAAACAAAATATCACGGCAGAAACACCAATTAAAAAAGTAGCTAACACAACGAAAAGTCTTAAAGTAAATTTTTGCATAATTATCAATCTCAAATTTTGTCTTTTGTAGAAAGCATTTTTTCACGCGACAACTTGCACACCTTTCCAAAAGGCGACGTAGTTTTCGATGTTTTTAGCTTCGTCCTTCGCCGCCGGATAATACCAAGCCGCGTCGGAGTTGGTTTCGCCGTTGACGATGACATCGTAATAGTTTGCCTGACCTTTCCAGCCGCAGACGGTGTGCGTGTTGCTCGACGCGAAAAACTGTTTGATGAATCGAGTCGTGCGGAAAATAATGGTTGTTTTCGACCACTATCGTGTCGTCGCTCATCGCTATAATTTCATTGTTCCAAATTGCTTTCATAATTAAACTCTCCTTAAAATTTTATCTCAAAAACATTTATCTTTGACGTAAACACACCTTTTTAATGAGGCGTATCGAACATTCGCGCCTGACGCTTGACCATTCACCGGCATCGGACGAGCATTCACGGCTGTCAGACGAGTATTCACACATCACGAATGAATATTCACAGCCATCAAACGAGTATTCACACGCTAGGGTTGAATATTCACAGCCATCGGACGAGTATTCACACCTCACGGATGCAGATTCACAAGCAACGGACGCAGATTCACAAGCAACGGACGCAGATTCACAAGTCACGGGCGAACATTCACAGGCAACGGACGCGTATTCACAGATTGCGGGCGTATATTCACCGCCGTTGATTGATAATTCACGCCCGGCGTTAGCTCATTGCCAGAAAACGGGCGCGAATTTCCGGTGTCGGCATCATACATGCTTCCTGTTTGCCGAACATTTTATAGCGATATTTGGCGAACAGCTTGTAGAAAACGTCTCTGACGAACGACGGCACGATGGAAAATCCGTAGAAATAACGCCACGCGCCGCTCAATTTGCGGGCGATTTTTAAAGCGGCGGTTGTTCGTACGAAATGCTTTGCCGTTTTCAATCAGCACAACCGAATCGGTTTGGGTTTTATCAATGTGGTGTTCGCTCAATAACTTCTGCCCGATTTCCGACTGCAAAGGCGCGAATTTGAAATACGCTTCCGGGTCGCGCTCGATGATGAAATTTACCGAACCGTTGCAAAAGTTACACACGCCGTCAAAAAGAATAATCGCGCTCATAATGGTTAATGGTAAATGGTTAATCGAAAATGGTAAATGATTAAAGCCAGAATTCGCCGCCGCCGAAAAGTTTTTACATCTGAAACAATTTCGTTTATACTGCGTAGAATTTCGGCAGTTTCATTTTGCACAAATCTTTCCGGTAATTTTATGAAGAAATCTTTTCTTGTTCTTTACGTCGCTCTTTTCGTGTTCGCAGTTTTTAATTCAAATATTCAAGCGCAATTCAAACCGGCGGTTTACGCGATTACGAACGCGCAAATCGTCACCGTGTCGGGCGCGATTATTCAGCGCGGCACGATTGTCGTGCGCGACGGCTTGATTGAAGCGGTCGGCGAAAATGCCAGCGTTCCGGCTGACGCGATTGTTGTTGACGGCGCGAATTTGACGGTTTATCCGGGATTTTTCGACACGAATACGAGTCTCGGTTTATCTGCCGCGCCCGCGACACCAACCGGACGCGGGCAACAGGCGGCGACAACAACGGCGACAACGGCGGCGACAAACTCGAATTACCCGGAAGGTTTACAGCCCGAAGAATCGGCAGTTGAGCAGTTAAAAGCGGGCGAAGCGCAGTTTGAAACCGTCCGCAATGCCGGATTTACAACTGCCCTAATCGCCTCGCGCGAAGGCGTGTTCAACGGTCAATCGGCTTTAATCAATCTCGCGGGCGAAACGGTTTCGGAAATGGTCATTCGCCCCGTGTTCGCCGAACATTTTTCGTTCGTCACACTGCGAACCGGACAATATCCGACTTCGCTGATGGGAACTTTTTCCGCGCTGCGCCAGATGCTGCTCGACGCGCAGACGCTCGACGCGAACCGCAAAACCTACGAGAAAAATCCGCGCGGAATGCGGCGACCCGAAGCTGATAAATCGCTCGACGCGTTACTGCCCGTTTTAAGTCGTCAGATGCCGATGGTCTTTAACGCTAACACGGAAATCGAAATCATCCGCGCGCTCGATATGGCAAAGGAATTTAACTTGAACGCGATTATTTCCGGCGGGCAGGAAGCGTGGAAGGTCGCCGACCGTTTGAAAGCGCAGAATGTTCCCGTTTTGCTTTCCTTAAATTTCCCGAAACGAACCGCCAACGCTTCGCCCGAAGCTGACCCGGAAAATCTCGACACTCTGCGTCTTCGCGCCGAAACGCCGAAAACCGCCGGAAGATTAGCGCAGGCAGGCGTTAAATTCGCTTTTCAATCGGGCGGAATGGCGAGCATCAACGATTTTACGACGAACGCCAGTAAAGCCGTCGAAAACGGTCTGGCGAAAGACGCGGCGATCAGGGCGATGACTTTATCGGCGGCGGAAATTTTAGGCGTTGACAATCGTCTCGGCTCAATCGAGAAGGGAAAAATCGCCAACTTGACCGTCGTCCGCGGCGACATCTTCAGTAAAGATAAAGCTGTCACGCACGTTTTCGTGGACGGTAAATTATTCGAGCAGAAGGAAAAACCGAAAACTCCAATCGCGCCGACCACCGGCGGAACACAGCCCGCAACGGCGAGTGTCGGCGGCAATTATTCGATCAATATTGAAATTCCGGGACAACCGCTGGCGGGAATTTTGGGATTAACGCAGCAGGGCGAAACTTTGAGCGGCAATCTGCAAACACAGCTTGGCACGACACCGATTAAAGACGGCAAAGTGACGGCGGAAGGTTTCACCTTTACCACAACGGTTGAGTTCGGCGGCTCGACCTTTGATTTATTCGTCAGCGGCAAAGTTAACGGCAATCAAATCAGCGGCACGATGACCAGTCCGCAGGGCGCGATTCCGTTTAGCGGTACGAAAACGCCGTAACAATATCACTTTCAAAAGTATAAAAATGAAAAAAATAACAGTTTTCTTATTATTAATTTCGATAAACCTGATTTCGCTAAAACTCGTTTCGGCGCAGTCGAAGACGGAAGTTTTGATCCGCAACGCGACCGTTCTGACCGCCGCGAAGGGAACTTTAGAGAACACGGATATTCTCATCCAAAACGGCAAGATTGCGAAAATCGGTAAGAACTTAAAAGCGTCGGCGAACGCGCAGACGATTGACGGAGGCGGGAAATTCGTTTCGCCCGGAATCGTTGACTGCCACTCGCACACGATGATGGACGGCGGTGAACGAATTTTCTTATTCCGTGACTTCGATGGCGCGTATCCGCGACGTTCTGAATCCGAAAGATATTTCGATTTATCGTGCGCTCGCCGGCGGCGTAACGTCGGCAAATCTGCTGCACGGTTCGGCAAACGCCATCGGCGGACAAAATACGGTCGTCAAATTCAAATTCGGCAAAGCGGTCGAAGAATTTCCGATTCCAGACGCACCGCCGGGAATTAAATTCGCGCTCGGCGAAAATCCGAAACGCACGAATTTTAATCCGACTCCGGGCGCGGTTCCGCGTTATCCGCGAACCAGAATGGGCGTGATGGAAGTGATCCGCGATGCATTTGTTCGCGCCAGAGATTACAAAAAAGAATGGGACGATTTTCGCGCCAAGAAAACAAATATTCAGCCGCGACGCGATTTGGAATTAGAACCGCTCGTCGAAGTTCTCGAAGGCAAACGACTCGTTCATTCGCACGGTTATCGCTCGGACGAGCATTTGAATTTACTGCTCATCGCCGACGAATTCGGTTTCAAAGTCGCCACGCTGCAGCACGCGCTCGAAGCATATAAAATCGCGCCGGAGATCGCCAAACGCGGCACGGGCGCGTCAATTTTCGCCGACAGTTGGAGCTATAAGTTAGAGGCTTACGATTCGATTCCGTATAACGGTTATCTGCTGTGGAAAGCCGGCGTCGTCGTTTCGATTAACTCGGATTCGGACGAGCGGATGCGGCGTTTGAATCTCGACGCGGCGAAAATGATGAAATACGGCGGCGTTCCCGAAGAAGAAGCGTTGAAAATGATTACGCTTAATCCGGCGAAACAGCTCGGCATTGACAAGCGCACCGGCTCAATTGAAGTCGGCAAAGACGCGGACCTTGTGATTTGGTCGGCGCACCCGTTCAGCGTTTACGCGCATCCCGAAATCACGATGATCGAAGGCGAAATTTATTTCGACCGCAGCAAAGATATTTCGCGCCGCGCCGAATTGCAGAAGGAACGCGAGACTTTGGAAAAAATGGATGTCAACCGCGTGCCGGGCGCAGGTGAAAAAACCACACCGCCCGCTAGACCGAGCGAACATCGCAAGGAAGATTTGGACGAAGCCGACGGAGGAGATCAGTAATGACGAATAGATTTTTCACCGCAGAGACGCAGAGACGCAGAGATTTTAAGAATATGAAATCACAGACGAACACAAATAAACGCCGATTTTTTTCCAGCGATTTACTACTCGAATCTTTCTCTGCGTCTCTGCGTCTCGGCGGTTTGATTTTCCTTCTGGCTTTCGGCGTGTTCGCGCAGAGCGACGGTTCACAGCAGAATAAAACGGGCAGAGCGGGAACCTTCGCCATCGTCAACGCCCGCATCGTGACTGTTTCGGGCGCAATTATCGAGAACGGAACGGTCGTTATCAGCGGCGGCAAAATCTCGGCGGTCGGCGCGAATGTTTCGATTCCGAGCGGCGCAGAACGCATTGACGCGAAAGGTTTGAGCGTTTATCCGGGAATGATTGACGCGGGAACGAATCTCGGTTTGGCGGAAATCGGCGGCGGTGCGCCCGCGACGATTGACGTTGCCGAAACCGGCGATATGAACTCGAATGCCAAAGCGATTACGGGCATCAATCCGCATTCGTCGCACGTCAACGTGACGCGCGTCAATGGCATCACGACCGTGCTTTCGATGCCGCAGGGCGGAATCGTTTCCGGTCAGGCGGCGGTTATCAATCTCAACGGCTCGACGCAGGCGGAAATGGCGATTGTGCCAAACTTCGGGTTGGTCATCAATTTTCCGCGCATTACGCTCGGCGGCGGCGGTTTTAATCCGTTCGGCGCACAACAAACAGTTGATTTCGGCGAAGCCTTAAAACGCCGCGACCAGCGGATTGACGATTTGAAAAAACTTTTTCGTGACGCGGAAAATTACGGCAAAGCGCAGGACGTTTACGCTAAAGATCAAAATCTTTCCGCGCCGCAAACCGATTTGAAAATGGCGGCACTCGTGCCTTACGTGCGCGGCGAAAAACCGATAATTTTCACGGCGGAACGCGAGCGCGACATACGCGGCGTGGCGAAGTTCGCGGGCGAAATGAAAATTAAAGCGATTATCATCGGCGGTCAGGAAGCGTGGAAGGCGGCGGACGATTTAAAGAAAAACGACATCGCCGTAATTTTCACAAACATTTATAATCTGCCCGTGCGCGACGACGACGCTTACGATTATTTGTTTGAAGCACCGGCGAAAATGGCGCAGGCAGGCGTGAAATTCTGCATCTCGACCGGCGACGGCGGCGCGGAAGTGCGCGATTTGCCGTATCACGCAGGTTTGGCGGGCGCATACGGTTTATCAAAAGACGACGCGCTGAAATCCGTTACGCTTTATCCGGCGCAGATTCTCGGCTTGGGCAATCAACTCGGCTCAATCGAGCAAGGGAAAATCGCCAATATCGTGGTCACCGACGGCGATATTTTAGAACCGCGCACGAACATTAAATATCTGTTTATCAACGGCAGACTTCTGCCTTTGACGAGCCGCCACACGGAACTTTTTGAGTCTTTCAAAGATAGAAAATAACACTAAAAAAGTAGAACAGACTGTTCGCCTGTTCTACTTTTCATTTCTCATTTTCCCAAACTTTTCCAAGCCTGTTTCGCTTCTGCTAAGGTCAACCAGGCGATGCCGACGTTGGCGAACGCGCCGACGATGCAGTAAGCGCACCATTTCTTTTCGACGAAGGGCATTTGATAAAAATACCAACCGGCGACGACGGCTTCGACAGTTGATTTAGCGGCGGCAGCGATTGGCACCAACGGCATCGTTTCCGCGCGGTTTTCGCCGCCGTAAGCCGCCAGCGGAATATTCGCGGCGAGCGATGCCAAAGATAAAGTGCCGTCGGGAACGCCGAGCGCGTATGCCGTGTCCGACGAATTTACTTGGTCCGAATCGAAACTATCGAGCGGCGGATCGGGCAGATGTTTGACAATGCCCGTCTGCAAAAGCGTCACCGCCGTCATCGCCGCCATCCCGACGAGCGATAATCCGATGATTCCGCGTCGCAAATTCACGCTCGATTTGTTTGAATTCTGTAATTCGCCGCGCAAAGTCTGCGGCTTTTTATTTTCGATTATTTGTAATCTGCTCATTATTTTCCTGTTGATTTCTGTTCTTTAAAAATTTCCACGCGAGCAATCCGCCGACGATTCCGCCGGTTGTCAGCAGAACATTTTTTGCCGCCGGATGCGTCGAGAGCCACGTTATCGGGTCGCTTTCTAACTGTTCGCCGGAAAATCTGCCTTCCACCGTGTCGAATTCGCCGAGCGGTTCAAAAAGACTGCCCGCAAATTCGCCTTCGATTTTTTCATCGGTCTTTTGCCCGACAAATCCGATCAAGCCGGTGACGAATTCGGCAAAACGCGGCGAAAATCTTTCCGATAAAACCACGCCGACACCTGCGCCGCCCGCGATCAAATCGGTCGTCGAATTTTCGGCGGCGAAAAGAATCGCGTCAGAAACGATTTTCGGATGATAAATCGGCGGCACGGGTCGCGGTTTGAATGGCATTTTGTTGCGACCTTTGTCGTAAATCGGCGTGTTGATGGCGGCGGGCAAAATCTGCGAAACCGCGACGGGAATTTCATCGTGCGCGAGTTCGACGCGCAGAGCCTGAACGAATCCGTTGATGCCGTGTTTCGACGCGCCGTAAGCCGATTGATACGGAACGGTGCGCCACGCCTCGACCGATGAAATATGAATCAACGCGCCGCCGGATTTTTTCAAGTGCGGCAAAGCGGCTTTCGCGCCATAAATTTGTCCCAAAAGATTTACTTCGATTAAACGTTTGTACTCGTCCGGCTCGGTCTGTTCCATTTTGGCGAAAATGAATGTTCCCGCCGAATGAACCCAGGTATCAAGTCTGCCGAAGCGTTCGGCGCATTTGTCGGCGACTGCTTCGACCTGCGCGAAATCCGCCGCGTCCGCGACGACATAAAACGCTTCGCCGCCGTTCGCCTCGATTTCCTCAACGAGCGATTTCAAGCCCGATTCGCTGCGTGCCGCGACGCAGACCTTTGCTCCGCGCTTGGCGAAATCAATCGCCGCCTGTCTTCCGATGCCGCTCGACGCGCCGAAAACGACGACGACCTGCACGCCAACCGGTTTTAATTTTATTTGCATTTTTACCTTCCCTTGTTAGATACCGACGACTTTTCGCAAACCAATAAAAGAATGCCAATCGCCGTCGAAAAAATTTGTTAGTTAACAGTTTAGCTGTTTTTCCTTTATCCCCACAATCGAACGCTGACTTAAACGGTTACTGCTTGAATTTATCCACGTATTTTTTCATACTTTTAAAAAGTTTCAGGCAGAAAAATTAAAACATCGTCAGGCGTTCAAACGATTTAACTCTAAACATCGCTTATGGAAAAGGCATCGAAGAAAAATTGGGCGATTACTTCGACGGCTTTTCAGCGACTGCTCGAATGGCTCGATGAGGGAAACGATTCGGACGGGCGCAGTTATTTGGAAATGCGGCGTCGTCTCGTCGCTTATTTCGACCGCAAAAATTGTCTCGCGCCGGATGATCTGGCGGACGAAACTTTAAACCGGGTGGCTCGACGGCTTGAAGAGCAAGGAACGATTGAAGTCGAAACGCCCGCGAAATATTGTTATATTACGGCGCGTTTTGTTTTTATGGAATCTCTGCGCGGCGCGGATAAATCGAATTTGCCGCTCGATGACGTTTTGCAGCGTTCGGACGCAAATCAGTTTGCCGCATCCGACTCCGAGCGCGAGGAACAGAAATTTAAGGAAAAAATGCTCTCCTGTCTCGAACGCTGTACCGGCGAATTGGAAACGGCAAATCGTGAAATAATTATCAGTTATTATTACGGCGAAGAACGAATCAAGATTGAAAACCGGCGTGCTTTAGCCGCTCAACTCGGCGTTTCGACAAACGCTTTGACCATTCGCGCCTGCCGCATTCGTGACAAACTCGAAGTCTGCGTCGGCAATTGCGCTGATGAAAATTAAAGGTCGAATGATGAAATAAGAGGCAAATAATTAATTATGTTTTCGTCTATGAAATATTTTTGCCTTTTTGTCTTATAGGTACGAGGACAAACTGGTCTGAATGTTCGGGAAATGAATAAATTGGAATACAACAGTCAAAATCTCAATGCCTATCTGCTCGATTCGCTGGCGGCGGAGGAAATCGA
>CAVXFU010000006.1:0-45738 GCA_963761145.1 Pyrinomonadaceae bacterium | reverse complement strand
CCGGACGCGTGCAGACAGTTGCCGTACGCTTGGTTGTCGAACGCGAACGCGAAATCGAAGCGTTTGTGCAGACCGAATACTGGACGATTATTGCTAAACTTGCAGCGCCGCTTTGCCGCCGAAATTCGATGCGCGGCTTTATAAAATCGAAGATCTGACCGTTAAAACCGGCAGTTTCGATCCAGGATTTGAAAAAGACGAAACGCATATCAAGGACGAAACGAAGGACAGTCTATCGTCGCCGAAGCCGAAAAAGAAAATTATGTGGTCGATTCGGTGACGACCAAAGAACGCAAACGCAATCCGTCGCCGCCGTTCATCACTTCGAAACTACAGCAGGAAGCCGCGCGCAAATTCGGATTTTCCGTTAAACGCATGATGTCCGGCGCAGAAACTTTACGAAGGCGTCGAAATCGGCACAGAAGGCTCGGTCGGTCTGATTACTTATATGCGCTCGGATTCGACGCGCGTTTCCGACACCGCTCTCGGCGGAAGTTCGAGATTTTATCGGCGGTAATTACGGCAACAAATATCTGCCGGAAAAACCCGTCAATTATCGCGGAAAAAAGACGCGCAGGACGCGCACGAAGCGATTCGCCCGACCGACGCGAACCGCACGCCCGATGCTCTGAAAAATTATCTTTCGGCGGACGAATTGAAGCTTTATACGCTGATCTGGAAACGTTTCGTCGCTTCGCAGATGATGCCGGCGATTTTCGATGCGACGACGATCGATATCAAAGCCGGACGATTTACGTTTCGCGCGACGGTTCGGTGCAGAAATTCGACGGATTTTTGAAAGTTTATCAGGAAGGACGCGACGAAAAAGCCGAAGCCGCGGAAGACGGACGAAGAAAAAACTTTGCCGAAAGTCGAAAAAGGCGAGCAGCTTGAACTTAAATAAAATCACGCCCGAACAGCATTTTACCGAACCGCCGCCGCGTTATACGGAAGCGACTCTGGTTAAAGTTCTGGAAGAAAAAGGCATCGGGCGACCTTCGACTTATGCGGCGATTATGACGACGATTCAAGATCGCGAATATGTCGAAAAACTCGAAGGCCGTTTTCATCCGACCGCTCTCGGAACAACCGTCAACGATGTTCTGGTCGCGGGTTTTACGATCTTTTCAACCCAACTTACACGGCGCGGATGGAAGAAGAACTTGATGAGATCGAGGAAGGAAAACTCAACTGGCGCGACGCTATGCGCAATTTTTACGACAAATTTTCCACTGATTTGAAATCCGCCGAAGAAGTTTAAAAGACAAAAAGAAAGCCTCGATTCCGACCGACGAAATTTGCGAAAACTGCGGCTTGCCGATGGTGATTAAATTCGGACGCTTCGGACAATTTCTGGCTTGCTCGAATTATCCCGAATGCAAAACGACGCGCGAAGTTTCGGCGAAAAAACCAAGTGCGAGCGGCGCGACTACTGAAAACGGCGAAGCGAGCGCGGAAACGGAAACAGTCGAGCCATGCGAACTGTGCGGGCGCGATATGGTTTTGAAAAAAGGTCGTTTCGGCTCGTTTTACGGCTGCAGCGGTTATCCCGAATGCAAAAATATCCGCAAGATTGATAAAAAATCGGGCGCGACGATTGCGGTTGCGCCGCCAGTCGAACTCGACGAAATCTGTCCGAAAGACGGCGCGAAACTCGTGCTTCGCAACGGGCGTTTCGGCGAATTCGTTTCGTGTTCCAATTATCCGAAATGCGATTACATTAAGCGCGAAACATTAGGAATTGCCTGCCCGAAATGCAAAGACGGAGAAATCGCCGTCAAAAAATCCAAACGCGGAAAAGCGTTTTACGGCTGCACGAATTATCCGAAATGCGATGTCGTTTTCTGGGACAAACCAATCGTCGAGCCGTGTCCGAAATGCCACGCGCCGTTCATTTTTGAAAAGTACACCAAGAAAGAAGGTACGTTTCGCTATTGCCAAACCGAAGGTTGTGATTATAAAATTCACGTCAGCGATGTAACACAAAGTTCAGACGCGGAAACCTTGGCTTCCGCCGGTTAGGTTGTAGAGCGATGAACGAAAACATAGAATTTTTACAGGCATTTTTGAAAAATCCGCTCAAAGTCGGCTCGATTGCGCCGTCGTCGCCGGAACTTGCTCAGAAAATGCTTGCCGATATTCGACCGAACGAAGAGGCGACCGTTCTCGAACTCGGAGTCGGGACGGGCGCGATTACGAAATTTTTGCAGGAAACAGTGCCGAACCGCGAATCTTATGTCGGCATCGAACTCGACAAAGATTTGGTCAGACACCTCAAGAAAAATTTTCCCGACATGAAAATCGTGCGCGGCAACGCGTGCGATACTTTTTCGATTTATCAAAAAACAGGTTTTGGCAAAGTCGGCTTTATTATTTGCTGTCTGCCTTTTGTTTCACTGCCGAACGATGTCGGCGAGCGGATTTTATCGGAAGTTGATAAATTTATGGAGCAGGGCGCGTGCGTTTTTCGCACGTTTCAATACGCGCACGGCTATTATTTTCCTTCGGCGATAAAGCTGCGCGAACATATGCGCAACCGTTACGGCAAAGCCCGACGCAGCCGATTGATCGTCAAAAACGTGCCGCCCGCTTACACTTTGACCTGGACAACATAAGCGCAAAAAAGTCGTTTCGCCGCTTCGATTGAAACCTTTCCCGACTCTTTTCAGTATAATCAAACAAAACTTTTACATCGAAAGTCACTTTTAAAATTTCAGGAGAATAAAATTAATGTTACGACGCAAGATGACGAGCGTTTTTCTGCTTTACGCCTTTCTGCTGCCGACGATTGCCTTCGGGCAGACGACAACCGCGCCTGCCGTTTATCAGGCACCGAAGGAAGCGATTGATAAATTCAAAGATGAAGGAACGGGGAAAAATTCACAGGTAATGCAGACTTTGAGTTATCTGACCGACGTGATCGGTCCGCGCCTGACCGGTTCGCCGCAGTTGAAGCGCGCCAACGAATGGACGCGTGACCAGATGACGAAATGGGGAATGCAGAACGCGCATCTCGAAGCGTGGGGACCGTTCGGGCGCGGCTGGACTTTGAAGAGTTTCGACGCGCAGATTTCCGCGCCGTATGACATTCCGCTGATTGCTTATCCGAAAGCGTGGTCGCCGTCAACGAAAGGCGCGTTGACGGCGGACGTGGTTTATTTCGACGCGAAAACCGATGCGGATTTCGACAAATACAAAGGCAAATTAAAGGATAAAATCGTGCTTGTTTCCGACGCGCGTGAAATCAAAGCGGCGTTTGAACCGCTGGCAGCGCGTGAAACCGAACAAACATTGACGAAAATGGCGAACGCGCCCGATCCGGCGAGCGTTCCGCGCACCAATCAGCAAATGTCGCCCGAACGCTTGAAGATGTTGGAAGAGCGCATTATCGGCGGCGCAAAACGGATGAATTTTCTGATGCAGGAAGGCGCGGCGATGCTCGTTGACAACAGTTCCAGCGGCAGCGGCGGCACGATTTTCGTCGCGCAGGCGAGCGTCGCACAGGAAGTTCCGAAAACGATTCAGGAATATTTCACCGGCAAGCGTCTCCAACCGTGGCAGAAGGAAGCCGAAGCGAAAATGATTCCGCAGATGACGATGGCGACCGAGCATTACAATCGCCTCGTGCGAATGATTCGGCAGGGCGAGAATTTGAAAATGACGGCTGAAATTCAAGCCGCGTATAACGATAACGACGAGATGGCGTATAACACCGTCGCGGAAATTCCGGGCAGCGATCCGAAATTAAAAGATGAAGTCGTGATGGTCGGCGGACATATGGATTCGTGGCATTCGGGAACGGGCGCGACCGACAACGCGGCGGGCGTAGCGGTGGCAATGGAAGCGGCGCGAATCATTCAGGCATCGGGTTTAAAGCCGCGCCGCACGATTCGCGTTGCGCTCTGGTCGGGCGAAGAACAAGGGCTTTACGGTTCGCAGGCTTACGTCAAACAGCATTTCGGCGAGATGAAAAGCGGCGGCAATATGATGGCGGCGATGGTCGGCGGCGAGCAGGCGAAACCCGAACTCGTTAAAGCGGCGGACTACGAAAAACTTTCGGCGTATTACAACCTCGACAACGGCACGGGCAAGATTCGCGGCGTGTATATGCAGGGCAATTCGCTCGCCGCGCCGATTTTCAAAGCGTGGCTCGAACCGTTCAAAGATATGGGCGCGACGACGATTACCTTGAGCAACACGGGCGGCACGGATCATCAATCATTTGACCGCATCAATCTTCCCGGATTTCAGTTCATACAGGACGAAATCGAATATGACACGCGCACGCACCATTCAAATCAGGACGTTTTCGACCGCATTCAGCCCGAAGATATGAAACAGGCGGCGACGATTATGGCGGCGTTCGTGTATCAAACGGCGATGATGGACGAGAAGATTCCGCGTAAAATCGTGAAGTAATCAAACGCGTCGGCAACGATCAGAAGCCCGCGCGTGAGCAAGGGCGGAACACGCAAGTTTGCATGTTCCGCCCTTACTCACGCGCGGGCTTCTGATTTATAAAATCTTTTCCATAAACAGCGTAGTTTCGTGCGGATTTTTGTAATACGAATCAATTTCCCGAAAGCCGTAATGCTTGTAAAGCGCGACGGCTTTCGGCATTTTGTCGGGCAGAGTGTCGAGCCGAAGGCGTTTGTAACCGATTTCCCGCGCCGCTTCCAGCAATCTTTCAATCAACTGCCTGCCCGCGCCCGTGCCGCGAAATTCGTCGCGGACAAACAAGCGTTTCATCTCGCAGATTTCGTCGTCGAACTTTCGCAAAGCGATGCAGCCCGCCGTTGCGCCGTCAACCTCGATTAAAAACAATCTGCCCGAAGGCGCGGCGTATTTTCCCGGCAGATTTTCGAGTTCTTCCTCGAACGACTGAAAGCACAAATCAACATCGAGCCATTGCTCGTATTCGCGGAACAGCATTCGCGCCTGTTCGATCTGTTCGGCGGTTTTGGCTTGGATAATCATTTAATTGAATTTGGCAGTGAACTAAAAGTGATGCTGTCTCAATTGCCACTAGTTTTAGCTAGTGGATAAGTTTGATAAATGACAAAAGGCTTTAGCCGAACTTCTGTTTGAACTTTATTCCTTACCGCTTTAGCGCAATTGGGCTAAAGCCAAAGAGGAATATTTGATAATTGGAATTCGGCTAAAGCCGGACAACAGGCTCATCTTATCCACTAGCTTTAGCTAGTGGCAATTGATAAAAACTTCTCAGCATTACTTTTAGTTCACTGCCTGAAATTTTACGCCCGTTTTTCCTTAGCGACGCGCGACGGGCGAAGCGGACATCCATTCGGCGCGGACGGCGGCATTGTCGCGGAAAACCATTTTGATAATTGGGTCAATGTCCACATTTTTTACAAAAAACTCAATAAAATTGTGATATTGATACGCTTTCGCGTTGAATAGCGAAACTTTAGAATCCCGATTCGACGGCGAACGCGCCCGGAATCGGTGTGTCGCCGCTTGTGCCGAACGGTTGGGCGGCGAAGCCTTCGGTTGATTTTTGCAGATACCACACGCCGGTTGACGGGCGGAACACGGCGATGTCCGTTTTATTATCGCCGTCGTAATCGGCGGGAACGGGTTTGTCTTCCGTCGCGCCGAACTGCACGGCGGCGAATGAATTGTCGGTGCTGTTGATGCGATACCACACGCCTGTTGACGGGCGATAAACGGCGATGTCCGCTTTGCCGTCCGCGTCATAATCGGCGGGAACAGGAATGTCATTCAGCATCCCGAAACGCACGACTCTAACGGCGTTGTTTGAGCTTTGCAGAACGTACCAAAAGCCGCGATTCGGCTCGCTTATAAAACTGTAATTTCGGAAAACCGCCACGTCCGCTTTGCCATCGCCGTCATAGTCGGCAGGAACGCGCAAATCAATATTGTAGCCCCAATTCGTCGAGGTCGCCGCGTTGTTCGAGCTTTGTAAAATCTCAAAACGTCCTTGCGACGGGATAGAATCTCCTACCTGATAAACGCTCAAATCCGTCGTGCCGTCGCCGTCGAAATCGGCGGGCATCGTTGGAATATGAGCGGTAAATCCGGTCGCTCTGCCCCATTGACGCGCTTGAAAATTGTTGTCCGAACTACGCAGAATATAAAAATAACTGTTGAACGAATTGTTGGTGAAATCGCCGAAACGATAAACCGCAAAATCCGTCTTGCAGTCGCCGTCAAAATCGCCGGGAACGATTCGGTCGTTCGTCGCGCCCCATAGAACGGACTGCGTTCCGCCCGAACTTTTCAAAACGTGCCATTCGCCGGTCGAGCGTCGGAAAACCGAAATGTCCGATTTGCCGTCGCCGTCAAAGTCGGCACGCACGCCGCGCGCGGTAATCTGCGCGTTTACGGGCTGACCAAGCCACGCGAAAAGTAAAATTGCCAAAACGCTAAAGCTGAAAATCAGTCGCCGCATATTTGAAATTTCCTTATCTGTCACAAATATTTATCAAACGAATCCGAGTTTGTTCAATTTCTCCACCGTAATCGCCTCGCTTTTCGCCTCGCCTTTGCCGTAAAGCAAGATGCGTTCGACGTATTTGGCGATGACATCGGCTTCGAGATTTACCGCGTCGCCCGTTTTGAGCGTGGAAAGATTCGTCAGTTCCCACGTTTTCGGAATAACGGCGATGTCGAACGAATCGGCATATAGATTAGCGACGGTCAGCGAGATGCCTTCGACGGAAATCGAGCCTTTATACACGAGATACTGCCCGATGTCTTTCGGAAACCCGATCTTTACCGTCCAGAAATCGCCGTCCTGTTTCGCGCCTAAGAATGTTCCGCGCGCGTCAACGTGACCTTGAACAATGTGTCCGCCGAGTCTCGTGGCTGGCGTAACGGCGCGTTCGAGATTAGTTTTCGCGCCGACTTTCAAATTGCCGAGCGTCGAACGATTCAGAGTTTCCTGCGAAACATCCGCCGTAAACGATTCGCTGGTAATATTCAAAGCCGTCAGACAAACGCCGTTGACCGCAATCGAATCGCCCGTCGCCGTGTCCTGCGTGACGATTTTCGCCGCGATTTTAATTTTCGCGCCGCCCGCGTGCGCGTCAAATGCGGCGATTCTGCCGGTTTCCTCAATAATGCCTGTAAACATATTTAATTTATAACCTTTTCGATTTGCGAAAGTTTGTTGATGTCAACCGAAAGCTGCGCGCCTTCTTCGAGCGGATTGTAGATGCTGGTAAATTTGCAGCCGAAAATTATCTCGGACGCTTTGTATGAAGAGCGCGTATAAACGACGGACGCGAAAGTTTCGTCGGTTGCCGACAGCAGAATCAAAATCTCTGCGTCGGTTTTAAGCAAATCTTCTTTGGTCAGCCCGAACATCGGCGAAGCATCGTCAACCGGATGCACAACCGTCCACGCCAGAGGGAAAAACGATACGCGCTTTCTCTCCAATTCAAGAAAATCGAACCGGCGCGTTACTTTGCCGTCTATTTCAACAAATCTGGCAAATAATACCTGCGCTTCGACCTCGATAAGCTGGCTGCTTCTGCCGTTTATCATCCGAAACATTAAACCCTCGATGCCGCGATACGGCGCGATGACGGCGACTTCGCTAAACAAAATCTTCGCCGTCGGACGCGCGAATCTGGCGAAAACAATGCCCGTAATCAGCGCGGTGACGATCATCGAATAATAAGATTCGATGGTCACAATCAGATTCGGAACAACGCCGACCGGATGTATCGTGCCGTAGCCGATAGTCGCAAACGTCTGCACCGAAAAGAAAAATCCGCGAAGCAGCAAGTTTTCCGTCGGAATTTCCGAAGTATCAACCAGCGCGGACGCGCCGAACAATGAATAAACAAGCCCGAAAATGACGTTGCTCAAAAAATATAAAAGCAAGGTCAGCCCGATAAATTCCTTCCACGACATCGAGATAAATGTGTGATAAAGATTGAGCGACGACAAAAAAGGCAAACCCGTCCGCTGAACATTAAAACTGCCGTCCTGATTCAACAGTCGCTGCCGGCTCTCGCCCGCGACCACCGCACCGAAACCCAAATCACGATCTTCCTCACGAGGCAGAGTCGCGCCCAACGGCATTCGCAAAGTCTTTTCTTCCTGCATTTTTCAGATTATCGTCTATTCTTCGCTCGTTTCGGTAAGTAATTCTCTGATGGCTTCGAGTTCAGGCAAAATGAGCAAATCCTTCGCGCGACCGGCAGCGCGTTTAGCTTTGATTAAACCTTCAACTGTCAGAATGCGAATTTCGCAACCATAAAGAGTATCTATATCGGTAGTAATATAGCCCGTCGAATGTGCAGAAATAGCAAGTCCGCCCACTACAACGAACTCTACTCCTTGGTCGGTTAGAGATTTCAATGCCGGTTCAAATTCGATCATTTTTTCGTCGTCTGCTTTCTTTGACTTGTCGCTTAAATTCTTCCAAACTTCGCATCGCGCTTTGCTGGTACTCAACTCTCTCTTGCGGAGTTTTTCTTAATTGTCCAAGAGTTAAAGTCAGGTCTATCCCAAATTCTAACGCCTCGGCAACTTTACTTCCCGGACGTGGATTAACAATCATCTGTCTGATTTTTTCCAATCGCTCTTTGCTTAATCTTTCAATCATAAATTCACCTTATTTTTGAAAACTTTATCCAACCACAAATTCGTCAATTTTTCCTGCACCGAATTTGCCCGCAAACGGTCGTTCAAGTTTTTGAAGTCAACGAAATCGAGATGCTGGTCTTGATTGAAGCACGAAAATACGAAAAATTCTTCGCCCGTGTGCGGATTGACGTGGCGTTGCAGACATTGAGCGCAAACTTCCTTCATCATACACTGCATCGGGCTGTTGATTGAGCCGATTGCGGTGTGTTCCGGTTTCAAATACGGTTTCAAAGCCGCGTGTCTGGCTTCGCGCACGCCGTTCATCATCCGGTCGGAACCGATGGCGATGATGCGGTCAACATTCTTTAACTCAACCGTTTGTTCGCCGAGTTTTCCTTCGGCGTAAGCGATCATCGCCTGCACGATGTTGCCGCGAAAATGAGCATCCTGTGGACGATTCGGCGTTATTTCGTCGCCGTAATCTGAAGCCCAAATAACTTTGTCCGTCACTTTTTCGATTTCTTCGCGTTTGAACAAATCAGCCCCGTTTTTATATCCGGCGAAATAAATCACTTCGTTTTTATTTTCGCGCAGGGCTTTGGCAATCGAGAATAAAACCGCGTTGCCGAGTCCGCCGCCGGCAAGTAAAACCGTTTCGTTTTCGGGAATTTCCGTCGGCGTTCCGGTCGGTCCCATGACAAGAATTTCTTCGCCTTCTTTGAGCAGTGAACAAAGGCGCGACGACGTTCCCATTTCGAGAACGATCATCGAAAGCAAACCTTTTTCCTCGTCAACCCACGCGCCGGTCAACGCCAGACCTTCCATCATCAACTTCGCGCCGTTAATGATTGGTGCGCTCGTTTCGAAGTTTTGCAGACGATAAAATTGTCCCGGCTCAAATTTTCTGGCTTGCAGTGGTGCTTTGACGATAACGTCAATAATCGTCGGCGTTAAGCGTTCGATTTTGACGACGTAAGCGCGAAGCTGTTCGTCCAAAGTCGCTTCGAGTTTGTCGAAAATCGAGTCGCGTTCCGTTTGCGGCAAATCGCCGCGCGTCGCCAATTCATCGGCGAAAATTTCTACGACTTTTTCGTAGCCGTGTTTCGCCGAAGCCATCGCTTTGACGACGTTTCCGGCGTAGCGCGGATGGTTGTCGCCGTAATATGAAATGAATTTTCCGGCGTGTTCGTAAGACGTAAAAAATCCCTGTTTCGATTGAACGGCGTGCATTTTCCCGTCCACGTTTTTCTGCACTTCAAACGGCTCGAAAAATTGCCGCCATTCGTCCATTTTGAAAGTTCCCGGCTTTTCCTTTTCGTAAATTACGTTCGGCGAAGTTCCCGCCGCGACGCAGACGGTTCTGGCTGGAAATTCAATATGTTCGCCCGTATTTTCAAATTTTCCGGTTTCCGCAGCATAATTCAAACGCTCGAAAATCAACGCTTTGATCGCGCCGAATTCGTCCGGTACGGCTTCGGTCGGATTCATACATTCGACGAAGTTAATGCCTTCTTCAAGTGCCTTTTGAACTTCTTCGTGATTCAGGCGATACGCAGGCGAATCCTGAAGACGCTTGCGATAAATGAGCGAAACGCCGCCCCAACTTTGGACAAGCGGAACGAAATTTGGCTTTTCATTCGCCTGAAAAGCGCGCGTCCGTTCGGCACGGATTTCTTTTCCGTGTTCGAGAAATTCCTGCATCACGCGCAATTCTTCAGGATCAAATTGTTTCCAGAAATGCTCTTCGCCAAATTCGTCAACAATCTGCTCGTATTTTTCAAGCATTTTTTCGACCTGCACCGGATAATAAGCGAAAATTTCCGTCGTTGTGTCAACGCCCGTCAAACCGCCGCCGATCACAACGGCAGGCAATCTGACTTGCAGATTCGACAGCGTATCTTTCTTAAACGCGCCGGTTAACTGCAAACTCATCAGAAAATCCGAAGCCTGCCGAATGCCGCGAATCAGATTATTTTTCATCGGCACAATCGTCGGACGACCCGCGCCGGTAGCAATCGCAATATGATCGAAACCAAATGCCCACGCGTCTTCAATCGTAAAAGTTCCGCCGAAACGAACGCCGCCGTAAGCGCGAAAACGCTTGCGGCGCGTCAGCATCAATTGCAGCATCGTCAAAAAGTTTTTGTCCCAGCGAACCGTAATTCCGTATTCGGAGACGCCGCCGAAACCCGATAAAACGCGCTCGTCGAGTTCTTCGGTAATATCGTTGATATTTTTGACCGGACGCGGACACATTTTGCCATTTGCGCCGGTGATTTCGTCCGCCATCGGTTCGATTTTTAGCCCGTCAACGCCGATCACGCCGAAACCTTCGTTCAATAAATAATGCGCCAGAGTGTAACCAGCCGGACCTAAACCGACGACTAAAACATTTTTTCCGTTATACGGCAAAGTATAGGGACGCTTGGCGTTTAGCGGATTCCAGCGCGTCAAAAGCGAATAAATTTCAAAACCGTAAGGAAGATTCAAGACATCGGTTAAGGTTGCTGTTTCCGCGAGCGGAATATTCACCGGGTCTTGCTTTTGAAAAATGCAGCCCTTCATACAGTCGTTGCAAATCCGGTGTCCGGTTCCCGCGCACATCGGATTGTCAATCGTCACCAGCGCGAGCGAGCCAATCGAATCGCCCTGTTTTTTCAAAAGATGCATCTCCGAAATCTTTTCGTCGAGCGGACAGCCTTCGAGTTTGATTCCGAGCGGATTGCGTTTCGCCGCGCCGTCTTTTTCGTGCAAGCCGGTCGAACACGAATCCTTCTCGCGCTCATGGCAAATCAAACAATAATCAACTTCGTAAAGTGCGTCGCGCTGCGTTCCGCGATCATCGGTCAATTTAAAACCGTCGCGCCGCCGCAGTTCTTCCGCCGCGCCGTGCAGAAGATTCGGCAAATCCGCTTTCGGATGAATCAAATGCACGAGATTCTGATAATCGAGTCCGTGCGGCGTTTTGAACGCATACCAGCGTTTTTTCTTTTAAAAAAAGCAATCGCCGACCACGCTTCGAGCAGATGCAGAACGGCTTTAATTGGCAAAATCGCGCCGGTTTCTTCAGTTTCGGCAATGTATTTTGAAAAGACTTTGCCGAAAGTTTTGTCTTTTAATTTATCGTAAGCGAGATTAACTTTGTCGAGCGTTTTCTGAATCTTCGGTGAAATTTCCAGATTTTTCGTCAGCGCCTCTTCGGCGGCGACGAGATTGTCTGCAATTGTGGCAATTGCCAGTTCTTCGTCATAAACTACGGTTTCATCAAACGCGGTAAACTGAAGTTCGCGCAAGGCTTCGTCTAATTCAATTTCGCTTAATTCGGCAAGTTTTTCCGCCGTGAATTTTTTGATTGCCCGACGTTGGACGAAAAATTTATATGTCCAAATCGGGTTTTGCTCTGTGATTTCTTTTTGCAATTTGGCGCGTTCGCCGTTGATGCCGAACATTTGCGCGACAAATTCGGAAAGGTAGGGCGCAGAGTCAGTCAAAATTTTCGATTCGACTTTGCGCTCGTAACCTTTTCCACGATTCTCGATATATTTCGCTAAAGCCTCGTGCAGAATCGGATTGTCATTTTTAATTGAATCGTAAAATTTTTCAGCAATCTCGCGGAGCTTTAGCGCATCATAAAGGTCTGAATATTTGTAGCCGGCGATGCCTAAATTAAAGTTGTAATCAACTGAATCGTTTGCCGCAATCGGTTCATTTACGGAAGTTCCTGTCATATAAAATAAGATGAATAATTAAGCGTAAAATTACGAAATTTTTATAAAAATAAATCATATCATTTTCGCTGTAACTGAAACAAAAGAGGCGAAATACTTGCAAACCTTACAAACGATGTTTATTTACCCAAAATGTTTCCTTACTTCTAAAAAGAAAAAAAATGCATATTTTTCAGAAAATTTAGTGAAATTTTACGGAGGTCTAGTAGGAAATATTCTGTCGGATATGTTATAAAACAAGATTGTTCTCACAAATTTATATTGAAATTTTATTGAATAAGATTAACCAGAAGTATGGAAAAAGACGAGAGATTACTGCCTTTACCGAACGTCGGCGATCTGCAAAATGCACATCAAAACGAGCCGACGAGTTATTCGCCCATCTACGACGATGAATTTGACGAAAACCGTTCTGTTCGTGAATATTTTTTAGTTGTTTACAAACGTCTGCCGATAATTTTGGCATTGACGATTTTGACGACTTCCGTCGTCGCATTTTATATGTATCGGCAGCCTTCCATTTATCGAAGCGAAAACGGAAATGATGATCGAACCGCGCAAACCTAAGGTTCAAAGCAAAGAGGCGATCAATATTAATTTCGGAGCCGATCAGAATTATTACAATACTCAATTAAAACTTCTGCAAAACCCGGATTTGATGCGTGAAGTGGTTACTAGTCTGAATCTGCATCGCGATCCGAATTTGTTCAGCAATCAAAATCGAGGTTTTCTTTCGACGTTCCGCTCGATGTTTACGAGTGAAAAAGTCCAAAATAAAGAATCTTCGCTGCCGTTTTAACGGAAACTAACACCGATCAAAATGCCGGAAAAATAACACTGACACCAGAAGAAAAAGAGCGAACCGAACGATATGCAGATATATTGATCGGCGGTCTGAGAGTAGTTCAAACTGAACGAACTAATCTTGTCAACATCTTCGTTCAAAGCACGAATCCTGATCTTGCGGCGAAAACTGCCGATAAGGTTGCCGAAATTTTTATTCAGCAAGATACTGACCGCGAAACCGAAGGCGGCAAAAAATCGCTTGAAGATTTAACGAAATCAATCGAAGAACTGAAAAGCAATATTGGCGGTCAGGAAGTTGAACTCATTAACTTTATGCGTTCGAGCAATTTACCGCTTCAGGAAAAAGGCGGAGATTTGTCTGCCGGTATTCTGCAAAATGTGAGCGGTCAATGGCTGGCGGCGATTGATGATCGGCGCAAAATCGAAGCCCGCTATAATACTGCTATTCGCGCCAATCAGCGCGGCGAAGGCACGAGCATTCCCGATTTGACCGACAGTCGGATTTATCAGGAAACGGTTCGGCATCAACACCGAGCGAAAAGCTAAATTGCAGGACACGATTCGTGATATTGAGAAACAAATCAATGCCGCCGAAACCGAAAAAGCGCAATTATTGGTCAAATATACGCCTGAATATTTTGCGGTAAGGGAAAAAGACGAGCAGATCAGCAAACTCAAAGAAACCAGAGAAAAAACCGAAAAAGAAGTTTCACAGATAATCGAGCGTGACCAGTCGAAGATCGAGAAAGATGCAATCAACGGCGCACTCGTCGGTTTGCGGTCACAGCTTGAGTCGGCAACCAATCGTGAAAATCAGCTTCGCGCCACGTATATGAACGAGATGTCGTCCGCTAATATTCAGGGACAAGCAGCCACCAAACTAACGACTCTCAAAAGAGAAATCGAAACTAATCGCGGATTGCTCGACACTTATATTCAGAGACAAAAGCAGTTGGAGTTAACCATCAGCAGCAGTCTGCCTGACAACATTTCAATTACCAGCCGCGCCGTTACGCCAACCGCGCCGATTGGTCCGCAGCGCAATCGAAATATTTTCATCGCTTTTCTGATTTCGCTGGCGGCAGGCATCGGTCTGGCATTTTTGCTTGATTATCTCGATGATTCGATCAAATCTCCGACGACATCGGCAGACATCTCGGATTGCCGACACTGGCACTGATTCCGCATACAAGCGGCGTTTCTGACCGGCGCAAAACAATCGGTTTCAATACTCTGACTGGCAAAAATGGTGACGGAAATGCTTCGACGGCATTGATCGCGCTCGAAGATAATCGCTCGGCGATGGCGGAAGCCTATCGTCATTTGCGAACTTCGCTCTTGTTTTCATCCGCCGGAAAACCGCCGCAGACAATCCTCGTAACGTCTTCGCAGCCCGCCGAAGGCAAAACGACAACAGCTATTAATACGGCGATTACGCTCGCCCAATCCGGCGCGGATGTCGTTATTATTGACTGCGATTTGCGTCGTCCGCGTCTTCATAAACATTTTGGCGTGGCGAACGTAAACGGAGTTGACCAGTTATCTTTCCGGCGATAAAAATCCTGATAGTTTAATGCAGACCTGTCACGGCTTGCCAAATTTGAAAATCATTACCAGCGGTCCGATTCCGCCGAATCCGGCTGAATTATTGAGTTCCAACGAAATGAAAAACCTTTTGCAGTTTTTGAAAGGCAATTTCAAACACATTATCATTGACTCGCCACCATCCGTATTTTTTACCGATGCCGCGATTCTTTCGATGATCGTTGACGGCGTGGTTCTCGTCACTTTGGCTGGTAAAAGTTCGATTTATCTGACGCGCCGATTTAAGCAGCGGCTCGGCAGCATCGGCGCACGAATCTACGGCGTGGTTCTCAACGGTATCAAATCAAATTCGGCTGAATACAGTTATTACGGCTATGGCTATGCTTATAATTACTACACGCCGGACAAAGACGACGATTCCACGCCTTGGATGGAGGAAGATATAATTTTCACGGTTGGTGACGAAAAGGATAAACCGAAGAGTTAATCTGTTGAAACTAAACGACTCTGGAAAGGAAAGCGTAAAAACCTTGCAATAAAATTGCAAGGTTTTTACCTGCGTGTTTTAAAGAATAAAGAAAGGAGGCTTGGTTAATCAACCGCGCCTTTTTCTGTTTTCAGATGAGGTCGTCTCAGCCTAAAAATTCGGCGAGTGCAGATTCCCAATTTCGCAGCGGCGCAAGTCCAAATCGTTCACTGAACAAACACGCCAGTTTTGAACTTACGGGACGCGGCGCGGGACGGTTTCAAATCTTTCCCCGACACGTTTTCAATTAAATTTTGGTCGAAATTTTTTATCTCGGCGATTTTTCTCGCAAAACCTGCGTAACTCGTTCCCGCGCCCGCATTGGTGACGTGATAAATATTTGGCAAATCGAGTTCGGCTAATTCGCGCAGCCGTTACAGCCAAATCATTTGCATAAGTCGGCGTGCCGTAAGCGTCGGAAATCGCTTTGATCGTTTTTCCTTCGGCGAGAAGTTTATCCATCACGCACAAAAAATTCGTGCCGTCCGCGCCGTAAATCCAGCCTGAACGCACAATAATCGAACGCGCATAAGCATTTCGCGCCCTAATTTCGCCTTCGAGTTTCGATTCGCCATAAAAGCCCTGATCGGATTCGGTGTGTCGCGCTGCGTATAAAAATCGCGATTTGCACCGTCAAAAATATAATCGGTTGAAATTGTCACGAAAGCCGCGTCAATCTTTTTGCAAGCCAGCGCGAGATTTTCCACGCCAACCACATTTGCCTGCCAACTCGCTTCGACGCTCGTTTCCGCGCCGTCAACGTTGGTGTAAGCCGCACAATTAATAATTGCTTTGGGCTTTTCACTTTCGAAAATCGCCGCTATCTGCGCGGCATCGGCAATATTCATTTCCTGTCTCGTCACAGCGACGACTTGATCGCCGATTGACTCACAGTGTTTTATGGTCGCACGGGCGACCATTCCGTTCGCACCGGTAATTAGAATTTTCATAATAGAAATCTATTACTCTGCTGCAAAATTATTTTGCGCCGACCTCCATACCGTAATGATTTTTATAATAATCCCGATACGCGCCGTTGCGAATTTGATTGACCCAATTCCTGATTTTCTTGATACCAGCGAATCGTTTTCAGCAAGCCTTCTTCCCAGTTCGTCTGCGGTTTCCAACCGAGTTCCGTTTCGACTTTCGTTGCGTCAATCGCGTAGCGGCGGTCGTGTCCGAGGCGGTCGTCAACGTATTTAATTAACGTATGCGGTTTGCCGAGCGCATCGAGAATCGATTTGACGACTTCGATATTCTGCCGCTCGTTGCGTGCGCCGATATTGTAGCTTTCGCCCGATTTTCCTTTCTGATAAGCGAGCCAAATCGCGCGGGCGTGATCTTCGACGAAAATCCAATCGCGGACGTTTTTGCCGTCGCCGTAAATCGGCAGCGGTTCATCGTTCATCGCGTTGGAAATCATCAGCGGAATCAGCTTTTCGGGAAATTGCCGCTGACCGTAATTGTTGCCGCAGCGCGTTGTTATTGTATCCACGCCGAAAGTTTCAAACGCGGCGCGAACGAAATGTTCGGCGGCGGCTTTCGACGCGGCGTACGGCGAATTCGGCTGAATCGGCGACGATTCGGTAAAAAACGAATCTGTGTCTTCGGGTAAAGTTCCCTGCGTTTCGTCAGTCGAAATTTGCACGAATCTTCGGACGTTTTTCGCCCGCGCCGCGTCGAGCAAAATCTGCGTTCCAAGCACGTTCGTCAAAACGAATTCGCTCGCCGAAGCGATTGAACGATCAACGTGCGATTCGGCGGCAAAATTGAAAATCGCTTCGGTTTCATCGGGCAAAGCGTCGAGAACTTCTGTCTTATTACAAATGTCGCCTTTGACAAATTGGTGGCGCGATTCGTCCAAACCTTTCAGATTTTCCAGATTTCCCGCATAAGTTAACGCATCGTAATTAACGATTTTAACGTCGTCGGTTTCCTCTAAAATAAGGCGAATAAAAGCCGAGCCGATAAAGCCCGCACCGCCGGTGACAAATATAGTTTTCATAAATAAATCGGTTAGCCGATAAAGCGATAAATCCGGCAGTTTATTTGTTCAATCTCGCTGCATTTGCTTGAGCAAAACGTCAGCATATTTTTTCGGCGAATTAATATTTCTCAGAATAATTTGACTGTTATTTTCCCCTGCGTTTTCAATAATCAAATTGCCGAATCCGAGCATTCGCTGCGGCACGGTCGCCGAAACCGTTACGTCCTGAATCGTTCGCAGCGGGACATTTTTCGTCGTTTTGGAAACTAAACCCTGATCAATCTCGATCTTTGAATCGGTCAAAGTGTAACGCACTAGTTTTTGCTTGAGATGATAAAACGCCGGAATCAAAAGCAAAGATAAATCCGAACAAAATCGGAATCAAGGCGGAATCACGGATGGAATAAACGCGCTAAAAAAAGCCACTAAAAGCAATGCGCCGAGAATCGCCAGCCCGTAGCCGATTTTGACGAACATTAAGGTCGGAGTAATTGAAAAAATCTGCTGTTCGGAATCTTCCGATCAGTTTCAGCGGCGATAGTTTCTATTTTTCCGAATTTCTGCGGACGGGCGATGCGTGTTTCTTCTTCGGCTTCGAGCAACGCGCCGCATTTTTGACAGTAAATCGCTTCGTCCGAATTTTTCGCGCCGCATTTGATGCAAAACATAAAAGTTAATGGTTAGATTCAAGATTTCAACTTAAAACGGGAAACTTATTTAATTGCTCATCATACAGCAATCAATGAATTTCGCACAAAAAAACGCGGCTGGAAACTTTTCCAGCCGCAAGTCTTCTTCAGACCAGAGGAGAAGAGAACAATTCTAACTATTTATTGATTAACGAGCCGCATTCTGCCGTCTGCTGTGCGGATCGTCAATGCGCTGCGTTCCAAAACCGTCAGCGGCGCAGATTCTTTATTTTCCAGTTTAATCGCCTGCTGACTGCTTACTTTGCGAACGGTTTTCGCCAGATTCGGATTGGTAATCGCCGTGTATCTCGAACCGATGCGGCGCACATATTCCTGCGTTTCGCGATACGGCGGAATCTGGTTGCCGTATTTCATCACCGCGCCTTCGCCCGCGTTATAACCGGCGAGCGCAAGCGAAACGTCACCGCCGAATTTGTCGAGCAGCCAGCGCATATATTTGATGCCGCGCTTCAATATTTTGCTTCGGATTATAAATATCAGTCACGCCAAAGCGAATCGCGGTTCCGGGCATTAACTGCATTAATCCGCGTGCGCCCTTGTACGACGTTGCTTTCAGCTTAAACCCTGATTCCTGGTGCATCTGCGAGTAAATCAGCAGCGGATCAACTTTGTATCGGGCTGACGAATCAACAATATACGAATCAACCGTCGCGTCGCCGGTCGTAAACGCGCCCATCGAATTTCCCGCCGCCATCGAAAGTTTTGAGAAGTTAAAAGATTGGTTCAAATTCAAACCGTCGGAGGCAGTCATCGCTTTCGGAGTCACAACGAGGTTTTTTTGACTAATTTTTTATTCTTGGTCGCAATCATCGGCGCAATTGTCGGCGTAACGACCTGCACGCCGCGCAATGTATCGAAATTATCAAAAACTCTTGAGCGATTTTGAGCAATAGTCGAAACTGTGAGCAGACAGAGAATGGTTATACTGTAAAAAACTTTTTTCATCGGTTATCTTTCTGGGATTTTTCGGCAGCGGAATTTCTGTCGCCGCGAAAGTTTGAAATGATTTGATTTTGGGATTTTTTTGCGCGAACCTCTTGCGCCTTACTTTATAAAAAAGCGCAAAGCCGAACGTATTCCAGAAAACTTTAAACTGTGTAAAATGTTTTTTTACGTTATTAATTTTTTGTCTAATAACGGGAAAACAATCCTTTTGCTTGTTTAATTGAGTAATGTGCTTTATTGTCTTCTGAAACGCTTTTTTTTTCAGGATGTAACGACAAACATTTCGAGATTTTTCGTAAATTACAGAGAAAACTGGTGACTTTTGACGGAAAAGGTCTCTGTAATAAAAAATGAATTATTTATCTATTGCAACTTGCTTTCTTCTGCTGATGTGTTTGTATA
Organism: Pyrinomonadaceae bacterium; assembly: GCA_963761145.1. Lineage (GTDB taxonomy): Bacteria > Acidobacteriota > Blastocatellia > Pyrinomonadales > Pyrinomonadaceae. The sequence continues at coordinate 26,508 of CAVXFU010000006.1, read as the reverse complement.
TCAATCGGGACACAGTTTTATTCAATGAAAGAAACATGGAATATTTGCTTGTCAGTTTTATTTTGATGTTAATCGCTGTTTCTCTTCTGATCGCTTTTTTAACCGAATTTATCGGCATAATCTTTTTTATTTTCGCGCTGGTTTTGTTCGTTAATTCCTTGATAAAAGAAAATTGTTAAAACTTAAACTCTTTTGCATTAATTCCAAAGTTTTATGTTTCGCAAACTTCATCTATCTTTGAATTATGCTTTATCTTGTCGCAAATTTTGGCGCGTCCGATTTTCGATGCCGAAGGCGAACGAATCGCCGTCATCAGAGATGTTATCGTGCGTTACGGCGAAGAAGATTATCCGCCGGTTCTCGGACTCGTCGCGCGTTACCGGCGGCGTTTGTTTTTTATGCCGCGCACGAAAATTTCTTCGCTTGATGAAACAGGCGTGCGAATGAACTCGGAAATTATTGATTTAAAACCGTTTACGCGCCGCAAAGGAGAAGTTTTGCTCGCGAAAGATGTTCTGGACAATCAATTGATTGACGTTGACGGCAAACGTGTTGTGCGCGTTAACGATGTGCAGATTATCGAAGTCGCGGGCGAATGGCGCGTCAGCGGCGCGGATGTCAGCCTTCAGGGATTTATGCGCCGTTTGATGCCGAACGGATTTTACTTTGCCAAACGTCCGGTGGAAGTCATAGATTGGGCGGATGTTGGTTATTTGGCGACAGACAAAGCGACGACCGCCGTGCAGTTAAAATCTTCAAAAGACAAATTAGCCAGGCTTCATCCGGTCGAAATCGCGCAGCTTGCCGAAGCCCTTTCGCCGATTCACCGCACGGAAATCGTCGAATCTCTCGACGACGAAATCGCCGCCGACACGCTCGAAGAAATGTCCACGGAAAATCAAGCCAGAATTCTTGGAAGAAATGGACGAAGAACGCGCCGCCGATATTCTGGAAGAAATGTCGCCTGACGACGCGGTTGATGTGCTTGGCGAAATGGACGACGAAAAAGCGCAGGAACTTTTCAATTTGATGGAAGACGATGAAAAAGCCGATGTTGCCGAGCTTTTGCCGTTTGACAAAGACACGGCTGGCGGTTTGATGACGACTGAATTTGTCGCTTTTCCGAAAACTCTGACGGTTTCGCAGGCAATTGCCAGTTTGCGCGAAATGGCGGAAACGCCGGCGATGATTTATTACCTGTATGTCGTCGAAGAAGAAAATTCGTGGAAACTCGCCGGTTTGATTTCGCTCCGCAGTTTGATTCTCGCCGATCCGACATACGCGCTCTCGGATGTTATGCGCGATAAGTTCCAGTTTGCGCATCCGAACGATTCGGCGGAAGAAACCGCGCAGACGATTGCCGAATATAACCTGCTGGCTTTGCCCGTCGTTGACGATTTAGGCGAAATTGCCGGAATTGTGACGGTTGATGACGCGATGGAAATTCTGCTGCCGAAAAATCTGAAAAATCGTCTGCCGCGTCTTTTCGGCTAGACGAATGGCTCGCGTAAAATTATTTTGTTTGGTAATAACAGCGATTAATTGCTAAAGTGAGTTTTCGGCAAAAAATTACAAGGAGTTTTACAAAGATGAAGAAATTGAGTTTTTTAGCAGTATTTGTTTTAGTCGCCGCTGCGTTTGTTTCCTTCAGCCGCGTCAGCGCTGAAGAAGGCTTGGCAATCGGCGCGACATTGGAAAATTTCAAACTGGCTGACACGACGGGCGCGGAAAAATCGCTTGGTGATTTGAAGGGTAAAAACGGCACGATTCTCGTTTTTCTGTCTATTCAATGTCCGGTCGTCAAAGGCTACAACGAGCGCATCGTTAAACTCGCCGCCGATTATCAGGCGAAAGGAATTAACCTTATCGGCATCAATTCAAATTCGACCGAAATGCCGGAAAAAGTTCGGGCACACGCTGTCGAAAACTATAAATTCCCCGTTTTAATTGACAAAGGGAACATTTTAGCCGACCGTCTCGGCGCGAACGTCACGCCGGAAACTTTTTATCTGAACGAGAAAAGCGTTCTTATTTACCGCGGCGCAATTGACAACGACCGTTCGGGCGAAAACGTCTCGACGAATTTTCTGCGCGACGCGCTGGACGCGAACTTGAACGGCAAAACCGTATCGAAAACCACCGCCAACGCTATCGGCTGCACGATTAAACGTCTTGCCAAAAATTAAAATGAAATTTCTAATTTATTTCGGGAAACAAAAGGACAAGCGCAATGATTGTTCTTTTGCCCGCTTTCTACTCATAAAAACTTTACCGATTACAGTTTTATGTTTTTGCGTTTTCGCCTTTTCTACTGCGGCTTTCGCGCAGACCAAGAAAACAAAAGCGAAAATTCCCGTCAAAAAAGCCGTCAGCGTCAAATCGCTGGTTGCCGTCAATTTGCCGAAAGTCACGCAGATTGACGGCGACGCGCTGCAAAAGCTATTAAAGCCAAACGGCAAACCTTTACTGATAAATTTCTGGGCGACGTGGTGCGAACCGTGCCGCGAAGAATTTCCCGATTTGGTCAAAATCAACGCAGATTACAAAGATAAAATTGACGTAATCGCCATTTCGCTTGACGAACTTTCAGAAATAAATAACGACGTACCGAAATTTTTGGCGCAAATGAAAGCCGAAATGCCTGCGTATCTTCTGAAAACGCCGAATGAAGAAGCCGTTATCGCCGCCGTTTCAAAAGACTGGCGAGGCGGCTTGCCGTTCTCGATTTTGATTAACGCAGCGGGCGAAGCCATTTATATGAAAGAAGGAAAATTCAAAGCGGATTTTCTGCGCGGCGAAATTGACAAGTCGCTTTTACCGACGCCGAAATAAATTTAGTTCCAGCCAAAAAATCCAAGCGGCAGCGTTTGGATTTTTTGTATTTCCGTGCTAGTTTCATACGTGCAACACTATTTCATTTCAAATTCAAAAGGAGAGATTTTATGTATCGAAAAGTCGAAGATTTCCAATCAAGCTGGGCTTATGAAACTGAAGTAACAACCAAACTTTTCAGTAATTTAACCGACGAATCGCTGAACCGGAAAGTTGTCGAAGACGGCAGAACGCTCGGATTTTTAGCGTGGCACATCGTTTTAACTTTGGGCGAAATGCCCGGTAAAGTCGGACTGAAAATTGACTGTCCGCCGGAAGACGCACCGGTTCCGACGAGCGCGACGGAAATCGCCGAAACTTTTGAAAAAGCGGCGAAGTCAGTTGGCGAAGAAGTCGCTGTAAACTGGACGGACGACACTTTGGAAATCGAAGACGAAATGTATGGAATGACGTGGAAACGCGGCGCGACTTTGAGCATTTTGATTAATCATCAGGCGCATCATCGCGGACAGATGACGATTTTAATGCGTCAGGCAAATCTTCCGCTTATCGGCGTTTACGGTCCGGCGAAAGAAGAATGGACGGCGATGGGAATCGCCGCTTTAGCGTAAAAATCAACGTGAAATAACGAAACAAAGCGTAAAGTTAAAATAAATACTTTACGCTTTTATTTTGCGACAAATTCGACATCGCAACTCTAAAAAGTTAAAATGACAATTTCATTTTTTCACTGAAAATTAATTTAATGACCAACGAAACAGAAATCACGCCGGAAATCGTCGCGCAACACGGATTTACGCCCGCCGAATATCAAAAAGTTCTGGAAATAATGGAACGCGAGCCTTCGATGACGGAACTCGGTGTTTTTTCGGTAATGTGGTCAGAGCATTGTTCTTATAAATCATCGCGGAGGCATCTCGGACGACTGCCGACAACGGGCGAACGCGTAATTGTGCCGCCGGGCGAAAACGCCGGAGTTTTGGACATCGGCGACGATTGGTGCGTCGCGTTCAAAGTCGAATCGCACAATCATCCGAGCTTTATCGAACCGTTTCAGGGTGCGGCAACCGGTGTCGGCGGAATTTTGCGCGACGTTTTTACGATGGGCGCACGTCCGATTGCGGCGATGAATTCTTTGCGCTTCGGACATCTTGACGATAAAAAACACGCTAATCGCAATAAATCTATTTTGAAAGGCTGCGTCGAAGGCATCGCACACTACGGCAATTGTTTCGGCGTTCCGACCATCGGCGGCGAAGTCGTTTTTGATGCTGCCTATAATCTAAATCCGCTCGTCAATGCTTTCGCTTTGGGAATCGTCAAAAAAGATCAAATTTTCTTCGGTAAAGCGTCGGGCGTTGGAAATCCGGTGCTGTATGTCGGCGCGAAAACCGGACGCGACGGAATTCACGGCGCGACGATGGCGAGCGCGGAATTCGATGAAGAAGCGTTGGAAAAACGTCCGACGGTGCAGGTCGGCGATCCGTTTTTGGAGAAATTACTTTTGGAGGCGTGTCTCGAAGCGATGCGTTCGGGCGCGATTGCCGGAATTCAGGATATGGGCGCGGCGGGTTTAACGTCGTCGTCGGTCGAAATGGCGGCACGCGCCGGAACAGGTTTGGAACTCGATTTGACGCTTGTTCCGCAGCGCGAAACGAATATGACGGCGTATGAAATGCTGCTTTCGGAATCACAGGAACGAATGCTGATCGTCGCGCATCAAAGGACGCGAAAAGGAGATTGTCGAGATTTTTAATAAATGGGATTTAGACGCAGTGACAATCGGCAAAGTCGTCGAAGGCAATCGTTTGAAAATCTTTCACAACGGCGAATTGATGGCTGATTTGCCGGTTGATAAATTGACCGACGAGGCTCCGAAATATGATCGTCCGATGGACGGTTCAAAATTTAAATCGAACAGTTCAAATTCAAAAACCGAAGACCGAAAACCAAAGACCGAAAACCAAACCGAAGCATTGAAAATGCTTTTGTCCGCGCCGAATATCTGCTCGAAACATTGGGTTTACCGCCAATACGATCAAATGGTTCGCACGAACACGGCGATTTTGCCCGGAGCGGACGCAGCAATCGTGCGCGTCAAAGAGACGCGCCGCGCGATTGCGATGTGTCTCGATGGCAATGCGCGTTTTGTCTCGGTCAACCCGCGCGAAGGCGCGAAATTAAATGTTGCCGAAGCCGCGCGAAACGTCGTTTGCGTCGGCGCGAAACCGATTGGTGTCACTAATTGCCTGAATTTCGCTTCGCCCGAACGACCGGAAGTAATGTGGAGTTTTTCCGAAGTCATAGACGGAATGAAAGAGGCGTGCGAGAAATTTGAAACGCCCGTCGTTTCGGGCAATGTTTCGTTTTATAATGAAACCGAAGGACGCGGAATTTTGCCGACACCGACGATTGGAATGGTCGGTTTAATCGAAGACGTGCGAAAAATCATCACGCCGGGATTCAAAAATGAAACGGATTTGATTGCGCTTTTGGGCGAAACGAATGACGATTTGTCGGTCAGCGAATACGCGCAAACGATTCTCGGATTTTCGACCGACGAATTGATCGAATCGGGCGAAGTTCCGCAGATTAATTTGGATTTGGAAAAGCTCGTACAGGAAACGTGCCTGAAATTAGCCGACGTTTATCTGCTCAAATCGGCACACGATTGTTCGGACGGCGGTTTGGCAACGGCAATCGCCGAAAGCTGTTTTTCGTCGCTCAACAGAAAAGCGACCGGCGCGAAAATTGATTTGAACAACACTGAATTATCAAGCGAAGCCGTGCTGTTTGGCGAATCGCCGTCGCGCATTGTCATTAGTTTGGCGGCTGAAAATCTGGAAAAAATTCAAGCGATTGCCGAAGAATTAAATTGCCCGTTGACAGTTATCGGAACAGTCGGCGGCGCAAATTTAACGGTAAAAATCAACGGTGCGGAATTGATTTCCGCGCCAATCGCCGAACTGGAAAACGACTGGAAATTCGCGCTCGAAACCAAACTGGAAAATTAATTTATGGGAATAGACATTGACGTTGCCAAATTTCTTTTATCGGCGCGTAACCGGCAGGTTGATTTCAGCAAATCCCTAACGCTCGGGAGCCAGCAGTTTCAATTTTACAGACACGATTATCAATTGATTTCGGACGTTTTCGGGCTGAAAGATTTTCCAAACATCGAAACCAGCGCGGAATTTTTCCGATATTTAGGCGCGAACGAAATGCAGGCGATGGATTTTTCCGATTACGAAGGCGCGGCGATTCTGCACGATTTGAACCAGCCAATCGGCGACGAATTGAAGGAAAAATTCACGTTCGTTCTCGACGGCGGCACGACCGAACACGTTTTCAACTTTCCGACCGCGCTCAAAAACGCAATGGAAATGGTCGCCAAAAACGGACATTTGATGATTATCACCGGCGGCAATAATTTCCTCGGACACGGTTTTTATCAATTCAGTCCGGAACTTTTTTATCGGGCTTTGAGCGAAGAAAACGGTTTTGAAATGAAGCGATTAATCGCGGCGGAAGTCGGCGGCAATTGGTATGAAGTCTCTGATCCGAAAGCAGTTAAAAGCCGCGTCGAATTGATTAACGATAAGCCGACGTATCTGATGATTCTGGCGCAGCGCGTCGAAATTCGCCCGATTTTTGAACGTGTGCCGCAGCAAAGCGATTACGTTGAGCTTTGGGGAAACGAAGCCGCCAACCAATCGAATGATTCGGCAAATGCGCTGAAAAACATCTTAAAGAAAAACGAATTCGTCCGCGAAACTCTAATCGGCATCAAACAAAAGCAGAAGAAAAATATCATTCGCAAAGAGCGTTCGTTTTCCAACGAACGCGCGTTTAAGCAGGTTGATAAATAATCATTTCCAACGCTCGTTTGTAATATAAAATGTCTTCAGGTGTTTACCTGCACATTCCGTTTTGCCGCTCACGCTGTTCGTATTGCGACTTCGCGACGGACGTTTATAAAACGGCGGAAATCGTCGAAAGCTACGTTTCCGCGCTCGTCAAAGAAATCGAAATTTTCCCTGTTCAAAAAACTGTTGACACCATTTATTTCGGCGGCGGAACGCCTTCACTTTTGACGGCGCGACAACTCGAATTAATCTTAGAAACGGTTCGCAAAAAATTTTCCGTCGCCGAAAATTCGGAAATTACGATGGAAATGAATCCGGCGACCGTCACGCTTGAAACTTTAAGAGCGTATAGATCAGCGGGCATAAATCGCGCGAGTTTCGGTGCGCAAACATTTGATGACACGGAACTTAAGCGGCTCGGACGAAAACACACGGCGGCGGACGTGCGCGAAACCATCGAGCTTTTACGACAAGCTAATTTCTCAAATGTCAGCTTTGATTTGATCGCCGGTTTGCCGCGTCAAACCTTAAAAGATTGGGCACGAAATCTCGACGAAGCGTTGAAATTACAGCCCGAACATCTTTCGCTTTACTTGCTCGAAATTCACCAAGCAACGCCGCTCGCCGAACAAATCCGCAGCGGTCGTCAGCCTCTTCCCGACGAAGATTTAGCCGCTGAAATGTATGAATTGCTGCTCGAAAAAATCGCTTCGAATAAATACCAACAATACGAAATTTCAAATTTCGCGCTGCCGAATTACGAGTCCAGACATAATTCAAAATATTGGACGCTCGATGCGGTTTACGGTTTCGGCTGTTCGGCGCATTCTTTTGACGGCGCAAATCTAAGGCTATTCGAACGAACGCGATACGGCGAAATACGTCGCAATGATTGAGCGAAAAGGTTCGGCAATTGTGGAGGAAACGCGTGTTAATGTGGCTTCGGAGTTTGTATTTCTGGGTCTGCGTTTGACGAAAGGCATTGATTTAGCTGACTACGAAAAGCGTTTCGGATTTGATTTGATTGAAAAATATGCCGAAGATTTGCGGCGTTTGAAAGAATTGGAATTGATCGAATTTGCAGGAAATTGTTTGAAACTTACGGCAAAAGGTTTTTTATTTTCCAACGAAGTTTTCGCCGTATTCGTTTAGCATTTGCTTTTACGCAAAGGCAATTTCTATAATTTCTAAAGCAATAAAATTATGCCTATTTACGAATACAAATGTGCAGACTGCGGCGCACAGGTCGAGAAAATGCAGAAAATTTCTGACGAACCGTTGACTGTTTGCGAAGTTTGCGGCGGAAAACTGGAAAAACAATGGTCTTTGTCGGGTTTTCAATTTAAAGGCGCGGGTTGGTATGTTACCGATTATTCCAATAAAGGAAAAGAAGCGGCGACAGGAAAATCAGGCACCAGCGAAACGAGCGAGAAAGCCGACAAAAGTGAAAAGACGGAAAAAACTTCCGCTGCCGAATCAACGACTAAGACCGAAAGCGCATCAAACTCATCAAACGACACCGCCGCGAGTTCTAAAAAAGGAAACGGTTTCAAAAAATGATTGAGGTTTAACAAAGCGATGAAAAATTCGATTGAAAAAATTTGCCTGCTGATTTTGGTTTTAACTGTAAATTTTACGTTGGCAGACGCTCAATCGAGACGCAACGCGACCGGCACGCTCGATTCGGACGGCACGATTTTATCGGTCGTCGCTTCGCGTACCGAAAAAGCCGGCGAACCGATAAAGCCTGAAGAATTATCGCTTTACGAAAGCGGAATTGAGCAAAAAATCAAAAATTTCAGCTTTGATCCGTCGCCCGCAAAAATTTTAATTCTGGTTGATAATTCTTCGACGATTCGCGCCGATGTCGAAGTTTTGAAAAAAGCGACGATGGAATTTGCCTACGAAATTTTCGACGGCGACCAGATTTTCGTCGTCGGTTACGACGAAAAACCGGAAATCGTTCAGGAATGGACGGACGACGCGAAAAAGATTGAAACTTCGATTAACACGTTTCGCAAGAAAGGCAATTCGTATCTTTTTGATTCGTTAAGCAGTTCAGTCAGCGAAATTCTGGTGCCGCTGATGCCCGGAACGAGGAAAACCGTCGTCGTTTTAATCAGCGACGGACTTGATCGCGGCAGCAAAACGACTTTCGATAAAACTTTGAGCGATTTGCAAAATCAGAATATCACCGTTTACGCGCTGCAAATTCCCGACCGAACGGGCGGCGCATTTCGACGCAATCAGCCGAAGGCGAACGAAGTCATCAATCAATTAGCGGAAGGCACGGGCGGCAAAGTTTACCCGATTGAAGAAGCGCAAACGGCGGCGAAATTTATTTGCGACGAACTCAAAAAGAATCGTTATCTGCTCAATTATCTGCCGACCAATATGTCTTCATACGAAGCTCGCCGCGTTTTTCTGCTCGGCACTGAAGGCATTTCGATTCGCACGAAAAACGCGCAACCGCCGAACGTTAAATAAGTGAAAAGTGAGCGATTGAAATGAAAATGCATTTTTATTGCAACCGTTTTTACTTCTAATATGTCAACACGCTTTGCTTCTTTTCTTGACATCAATACATCTGTGTTCTACGTTTGAAGGCGAAGCAAATCGCCGTTGATGCAGTTTTGCGTTTAATTTTTTTTCGCGAAACAATAAGGAGATAAAAGCCGTGAACGATTCAAAATTTCCGAAACAGCCGACTAATGATAATGACGATTGGGGAAAAACCAATTATAAACATCCGGCACAGCCCGCCGCTGACGATTGGGGCAACACGGTAGCAAACGTGCGGCACGACGACATAGATTTTAACAAAACACAGATGCCCGGCGCGGGCAATCAGCAAAACGATTGGGGCAGCACGCAGGGCAATATCAAATTGCCGCAGGACGTAAATTACGGCGGCGGACAAGATTCCGGCGGGCGCGGCGGCGATAATGACTACGGCGCAACTACGCCTTATTTTCGTCTGCCCGACATGGAACGCGCCAAATATCAGGACGTGCCGCCGACTCCGACGCAGGAAGCCGAACTAAAGCGGCAGGAAGAAAAAGCGAAAGGCGGCGTTCCCGGCTGGCTCTGGGTTTCGGGCGGATTGATGGCGATGTTTCTGTTCGCAATTCTCGTACTGCTCATTGTTTACATTTTAATCCTGAAAGATACGGGTTTTCAGCAGGTCGTGAAAGGCGCGCCGAAAGGCAGCAGCGTGCTGGTCAACGGCGCGTATTGGGGAACGAGTACCGACGATAACGGAACGATTAATCTGCCGACACTGCGAGCCGGCGAAACGAAGAAAATCGAAATCAAGCATCCGAATTGGGTTTGCGAACCGCAGGACATCAAAGGCGAAGACGGCGTAAAGGGCGAGGCGATTATCGCTCGCTGCAAACAAGTTGACAAACCAATCAGCAACGAATGTCTCAATATCAAAGCCGGTGAAGTTGATAAAGCCGAACGCTGCGCAACGAAGGCTCTGGACGAGTTGGGAAACAATTTTTCGATTGATGATCTATTACGGGCTTTGAATCTTTTCGTGATTAATTTCGAGAGCAACAAATCGGACATTCCGCCGGAACGAATGGCGTTTCTGCAAAAAGCCGCCGGTTATCTGCAAAAAGCTCCGCCCGGCGTAGTTATTGAAGTCGGCGGACACACAGACAGCGACGGCAGCGACGCGGCAAATCAGACGCTTTCGGAAAGCCGCGCCAAAGCCGTCCGCGAAGCGTTAATAAAATTTAATGTCAAACCGGAAATGCTGACCGAGAAAGGCTATGGCGAAGCCAAACCGATTAAAGATAATGCGACCGACGACGGAAAATTTCAAAACCGTCGTATAGAATATTCGGCGGTCAAGAAGTAAAGAGTAGTAATACAAATCAGAGAGTTTAGAAAAATTGAAAGTTAAAATTTTCATTTGAAGATTTTCAAATTAAAATCTTTCGCCTGACTCTCTACTCTTTACTCTCTTCCAGGAATGTGTGAAAATTTCCTTAGTATAAAAGTTATTTTTGATCAGGAGATTTCCTAACGTGAGTTCAGAACTTGAAAAGCTAATCGAATTACAAAAAACGGATACCAATATCCGCAAATTAAAAAAAGCCATCGAATCCGCAGAAGAGAGGCGTGCAGGTATCGAACAAGAGTTTGAACAGCACGCCTCTTCTATTCGCGAAATACAGGCGAAACGCGATGCCGCGCAAGCTGCACGCGCCGATTTGGAAAACAAAATCGCCGAAAACAAAACGCATTTGACGCGTGCCGACCGCAATCTGAAAGGCTCGCAAAATCAGAAGGAATATGAAACGGCGATGCGTGAAACAGACGCTTTGCAAAAACAAATCGGCACGCTCGAAACGCAGGTTTTGGAGAAAATGACCGAAATCGAAGAAGTCGAAAGCGTTTTGGCGGAACGCAAAGACGAAATAAATTCGCTCGAATCGAACCGCGCGGCAGCATTAAAACTATTTGATAAAGAACTCAACGCCAATCGCAAAGAATTTGAATCGGAAACCGCCAAACGTCACGAAATCTTCGTCACTTTGCCCGCGCAAAAAGCCGCCGTTTACAATCGTCTGGCGCAAAGAAGCCGCGACGGAATCGCCGTCGCCGAAGTCGTCAACGGTTCGTGCAGTGCGTGTTTTATGAAACTGCGCCCGCAAATGCAGGTCAATATGAAAACCAGCGACAAAATCATCACCTGCGAAAGCTGCACCAGAATTTTGTATCTCGCGCCCGCCGACGCGAAAGCCGCCAATCAGGAAGTGTGAGAAAACTCTTAATTTCCACGATTCTAATTTTATCAGCCTGCGCCGCAACATTCGCGCAGGCTGATAAAATTTCGCCGTGTCCAACGATTGATGTATCAAGTCCGCCGACGATTATTAATGGTGGCGAAATAGAGACTTTTACAGCCGCGTTGAGTAATGAATCGGAAAGACCGAATTTAAAGTATAAATGGACGGTTACAAGGGGCAAGATAATTGATGGTCAGGGAACCTTAAAGTTAAGAGTTCTAAAGAAAGCCGAAGATGCCGGAAGCTCTAATACAGCGACGCTTGAAATAATCGGATTGCCCAAAGAATGCGCGAATATAGTTTCTGCGAGTGAGCAGATATGCGAGTGCATTTATCCTTTCAAAGTTGACGAATTTTCAATTCCCATTTTCCGTTCAGAAAAAGAGCGTTTAGATTCTTTGAGAATCGGGCTTACGAATAACCCGAGCGCACAACTTTTTGTCCTTATCAGCCATAAAGAAAATACCTCAAAAAAAGCAGTCGCCGCCAAAGAGCAGGAAATTCTTGATACTTTAGCTGAAGTCGGAATCGAAAATGCCAGAGTTTCTTTGGTTAGCGGCTTCGCTAAAACCGAATTAATTCAATTCTGGATTGTTCCCGCAGGCGCAACACCGCCTACTTGCGAAGATTGTATTTTGCCAGACAATAAAACGAAATCAACTTGTCCGACAATTGAAGTAATCGGTCCGGCAGGTGTTACTGTCGCCGGTGAGCCGATAACTTTTACAGCTAATGTAACATCAGACGACGCGGATTCTCTGGTTTATAACTGGACAGTTTCTGACGGAACTATTATCGAAGGATTAGGCACACCGGTTATCAAAGTTGCAACAAACTCTGAAATGGGAGGAACCGTTGTGACTGCGGTAGTTGAGATAGAAGGATTATCTATAAAGTGCAAAAAGACCGCTTGGGCGGAAGCTCAAATTCCAGATGTTTGCTATCTTCCAAGAAAAACAGATGAATATGAACACTTGCCTTTCAAAGATGAAAAACCGCGGCTGGCAAATGTCGCTGTTGAATTAAAACAGGATGCTAATTCCGTTGCTTTTTTTATCATTTATGTTGGAGAAAAAGATACGTATTTATCAGTAAAAACCCGCGTTGACGGCATTTCGAAGTACCTGACAAATATCCAGAAAATTCCGGTCGAGAGATTCCAGTTCGTTTTCTCGAAAGCCGAAGCACAAAGAACCGTCATCTATGTTTTTCCGTCCGGCGAGACTGCACCGATTCCTGAAGAAGATGCAATTAAACTGGAAGACCTGAAACCGCTGCCACGCCGCGCTCGAAAATAATAAAATTAATCCGCTTTTCAAATTTATCTTGACTTTTTTTAGAATTAGAATTATTCTAAATATAAGTTTGAGATATGAAACAGGCAACGGAACAAATAAGCGGTTTGGGTTTGACGAAGCAGCGCGAGGTTGTTTTGCAGGTGATTCGCCGTGCGGAACATCATTTGACGGCGAACGAGGTTTTCAATGAAGCGAAACTTCGTTTGCCGACGATCAGTTTTGCGACCGTTTATAATTCGCTCAGGTTTTTGAAGGAAGCCGGACATATCGCGGAAATCCAATTTCGGATTCAGCGGCGCGAATCGGTTTGACGCGAAAACGGAAAGGCACGATCACGCGATTTGCAGTAAATGCGGAAAACTGGTTGATATGGATTTGGAAATGCCCGAAGAACTGATCAAGCTCGCGGCACAACTTTCCAAATTCAAACTCGAATCGCTGGAATTGACGCTGCGCGGTTTATGTCCCGAATGTAAATAAACATTCGCTACAGAGAATACCGAAGAAAAAGAGAAAAACTTTTTTACAATTTATAACTTCTCTAACGACTTCGGTATTCTCTGCGGCAAAAATTCATAAAATAAATACAAAGGAAATTATAATTTTATATGTCAACAGGAACAGCATTAGCGAAGGAATTAGTAACAGCGAAAGTCGGGCAAGTTGCGCCGGATTTCGATATGCCTTCGACGAAAAATATGGAAACATTGGCGGAAAACGTCAAACTTTCCGATTACGCGGGCAAATGGCTCGTTTTACTTTTTTACCCGCTCGATTTCACGTTCGTCTGCCCGACGGAATTGACGGCTTTTTCGGATAGAATCGAGGAACTAAACGGCATCGGCGCGGAAGTTATCGGCATTTCGACCGATTCGGTTCACTCGCACCGCGCGTGGATTAAAACGCCGCGCGACCAGAACGGCGTTGCCGATATGAATTATCCGCTCGCATCGGATGTCGGCGGAAAATTGGCGCGTCAATTCAACATTTTGGTCGAAGATGAAGGAATCGCTCTGCGCGGTTTGTATATCATCAATCCCGGAAGGCATTTTGCAATATGCGGTCGTTCACGATTTGAACATCGGGCGTTCGGTTGACGAAACTCTGCGCGTTTTGCAGGGCTTGCAAACCGGCGGACTTTGCTCGGCTGACTGGACACCGGGACAGGAAAATTTAAATGTTTAATTTGATTGTTAATCGTTAAATGGTAAATGGTTAATAGTTGATTGCTTTTAATCGGCGGCGACTATTTAACCTTTATCAATTTTAGGAGTAAAAGAATTATGCCAATGAAAATTGGAGACGCGCTTCCGAAATTTGAAGGCGCGACCGAATGGTTAAATGAATTGCAGGAAACTGCCGACGATTACGTCAAAGGCTCGCCGACGCTAGTTTATTTCTGGGCGACGAGCTGCGGCATCTGCAAAACAAATATGCCGAAATTGCAGGAATTAAAAGCAAAATATAAAGACAACGGCTTAAAAACCGTAGCGATTCATCTGCCGCGCTATCCGGCTGACACGGACATCGAAACGGTCAAAGCGACCATCGCCGAACACTGCATTGACGATGTTTGCGCGATTGATAACAAACATCTGTTAAAAGATGCGTTTTTGAACGAACAAGGCTGGGTTCCGGTTTATTATCTGTTCGACGCGGAAGGAAAACTAAAAACCCGCGCGGCAGGCGAATTCGGAGTCGGCGTTATTGAAAAGCGCGCTCGAAAAAATGTTTCCCGCACAAAAGGCGGCAACAGCTTAATTTACGGAGAAAAATAAAACGGACGAATATTATCAAAACTTTGATAATATTCGTCCGTTTTATTTTTCTCCAATCCAAATATCCCGGAATTGTTTGACGCATTCGGCGAATTTTTCTTTGATAGACTGATAATTTTCGCCCGTTTGAATCAAATTTCCTGCCGCGAAAGTGCCGTAAATCTGCGAAGCGTCGGCGGTATAAACTATCGAAGAAGCCAAACTTTCCACGTCGACATTTGCCAGCAAAGGCTCGTCGGCGTCGATCACGCAAGCGTCGAAATCCGCGCCGACCGCGAAAAATTCCGGCTCAAAATTATTCATCGCTTTGCGTCCGGCGACAGTCGCTTTTGCAACTGCCGACAAGCCGCTGTCTGAACCGAAAAGTGTTGCGCTTGTGCGAAATTAAACGCTGTCCGTAATCGAGAAGACGCAATTCTTCAAACGGATTCAGACCGATATGGCTGTCCGTTCCGATGCTCCAATTGCCGCCGAAAGATTGATATTTGCGAAGCGGAAAAATGCCGTCGCCGAGATTTCCTTCGGTGCTTGGGCAAAGCACGACGTTCGCCTTCGATTTCGCCAATCGTTCGGTTTCAGTTTCGGTTAAATGCGTGGCGTGAACGAGATGAAATCTTTCGCTCAAATCAATATTGTCCAAAAGCCATTCGACCGGACGTTTTCCGAGATAATTCGACGCAGTCTTCGACTTCCTTTAACTGTTCGGAAATGTGGATGTGAAACGGAACATCGTTCGGCAATTCGTCGGCGGCGCGGAAAATATCTTTTGGTCAACGCCGCGCATCGAATGAATTCCGACCGCAACATTGGCGTGTTCGTATCGCTCGCAAACTTCCGCCGTCGCTTCGAAAAGTCTTTGCGTAATCTTCAAAAGTTTCGGAGATAAATCTTCGTTGACGCTCGTTCGGTTCACGCCGAAACCGCCTTTTTGATAAAAAATCGGGATCAGCGTGATTTTAATGCCGCGCTTCGTTCGCCGCTTCGATCAAAGCTTCGCCCATCGCTGCCAAATTCGGTAAGGCGTGCCGTTTTTATCGTGATGAACGTATTGGAATTCAGCGACGTTTGAATAACCGTGTCGCGCAAGTTCGGCGTAAAGCATCGCGGCGATTGTTTTCATTTCGTCGGGATCGAGATTTTGCGCGAGGTTATACATCGCTTCGCGCCACGACCAAAAATCATCCGCGCCCGGATGATTTTCCGCCAATCCAGCCATCGCATACTGAAAGGCGTGCGAATGCGCGTTTTGAAAAGCCGGCAAAGCATAGCCGTCAATATAAATCGCGTTCGCAGTTTCATCCGGCGAGACGGAAATTATTTTCCCAGCTTCATCAACGACAACAACAGCGTTTTCGAGCCAGCCCGAATTTTGCAGTAATGCTTTGAAACGATAAGATTTCATATCTGAATTTTGCCCGCGAAATACACGAAACTGACGAAAAATTAAATCAAAATCTTTTCGTTTCTTTTTTATATTTCGCGGGCAGGTAATTATTTCCGTAAATACTCAATTAGATTTTCAAGCGTCGGGCGCAAAACTTTTCGCATTTCGTCGGCGCGAGATTCGCTGAAAGTCAGTTCGTCTTCAGCCATATAATTCGGTTTTCGCCATTTCCAACTGCAATGCGTGAATATTCGTTTCGGGCTTACCGAAAGTTCTGGTGATATTTCCGCCTTTGAACGGCGTGTTGTGATTCACGCCGATATTTTCCCTGTTTCAAATTGCTCAAAGCAATTTCGATAATTTCAGCGTCAGCAGATTTTTCGTCGTTGTCGCCCAAGATCAAATCGGGAAAAGGCTCGCTTTGAATCGTCGGTACAAAGCGGCGAATCGAATGCGCGTCCCACAGTAAAACTTTGCCGAACTCGCTGATTCGTTCCGCCAAAAGACTTTCGATTTTACGATAATACGGGCGATAATACTTTTCCAGACGGCGCGAAATTTCCGCTTCGTCGGGAATATACGCTTTATCAATGTAGATTTCATTGCCGAGAAAATCAGTTTTCGGAACCAATTCGGTGATAATTCTGCTGTCGGTATAAAGAGGTACGCTTTCGGAATCGCGGTTTAAATCAATCACCCAGCGGCTGTATTTCGCGTGAATCGTCGTGATGCCGAGCGACGCGGCGAAATCATATAAATCGTGAACGAACCAATCGGTGTCGTCCGGCTGCGCCATCATTTCGGGGCGATAATGCGATTTCAATTCGTCGGGAAACTCCACGCCCGAATGCGGCACGCTCAAAATTACGGGAACTTTTTCGCCCGCCGATTCAATTATAAAAAATGGCTCGATCATTATGTTTTCCGTAAATCATTAATTCGCGATAAGTTTGACGAACTCGTAAAAACCGACGGTGATAATGTATAAACTCACGGCAATCGAAGCGATGAGAATCAGTATCAGAACGCCAATAATGCCGAAAACAAACAGATAATCGCTTGTCGTTCCCTGTCCTTTGCCGATTCCGCGTTCCCTGATCAAATCCATATTTTGCTTGTTGGACTTCCAGAAAAAGTCGAACGCGTCGCCGACCACCGGAATCGCGCCGACCGCGTAATCAAGCCCGATATTAAAAGCCATTCTGAGCAGAGTGATTTTCGGCACGCCGTAACGCACGCCCGCGACGAGAATGTAAAACGAAGCGAGCGATGTCACCGTATCGCCGACATTCGGAATCAAACCGATGATCGCGTCCAATCCGAATCGCCAGCCGACGACGGGAATTTTCACCCAATCATCGAGATATTTTGCCAGACTTTCGAGACTGTCTTCAACCTCAACTTGCTTGCGCTCTTCTCTCGTCAAACCGATGGCGTTTCTTTTTTTCTGAGTTTGTAATTCTTCCATAGCTTTATTTATTAATTAGACAAGCCGCGTGTCCTAGAATTTCATCACCATCTTTCAAACTAGAAGGCGTAGGTTTCCAATTATTTTTCAAGCGAGCATCTAAAAGCTCATCAGCGTTCGGTTGATGTTTCCAAACGGCAACTGCCGTTACTGCACCAAGTCAGGTCGTATCGTAAACAAGAAATATCTTTTTATACGGAATCACGACATCGTGCGTAAATTCATCTTGCGTGATAACTTCGGCGACAATTTGCGGCAGAAAATCTTCGTTCGATTTTGCGCCTGCCCAAGTTAAAACTTGTCCCAAAGTTTTGTGTTTCGCTAATTCGTCCGCGAGATTAGCGAATTCGACTTCGGGTAAAGCTGCAAGATTTGTACTTCTTCATCACTTACTTTTCGCACTTTTTGGCGGCGCATTTCCCTCGACAATCTTCACCGTCAATATTTTATCGCCGCGCACGAGGTTATCTACGATTTTCATATCGGTTTCGTTCACACGACCGAAAATTGTGTAACCGCCATCGAGATGCGGCTGCGGCGAATGCGTGACGAACCACTGCGAGCCGCCCGTGTCTTTGCCCGACAAAGCCATCCCGACCGCGCCGCGTTCGTAAGATTTCATATTCAATTCACAGCGAATTGAGAAACCAGGTCCGCCGTTGCCGTCGCCGCGCGGGTCGCCGTCCTGCATCACGAAATTCGGCACGACGCGGTGAATCGCCAAACCGTTGAAATAATTCGCTTTCGCCAGACGAATAAAATTATCAACCGTCAAAGGCGCGTCTTCGGAGAAAAATTCAATCGTAAAAGTTCCCTTGTCGGTCGTCAAAATCGCTTTCGCATTTTTACGCGAAACGGCGCGTGTATAATCGGCGTTGGTGTAGAAAATCTGTCCGAGTTTGGTTTTATAAGCGGCGAAAAGCGGCTCGACGGTTTTGTCGGATTTTTCCAAAGCCGTTTTCAGCGCGGGCGAAACATTTGCCGCATCCGCGTTTTTAATTAACTGCATCGCCTTTTGACGAATTAAATAATCAGGCGCGACGAGCGCGATCAACAGAGATTTTTCGGCGCGTTTGGCATCGAGTTTGTAGAGCGCGTCCAATATCGCCAACTGCGCGTCGTTCGTCTGCTTGTCGGTCAGCATCGCGTTGGTGAAAGCCGTTTCGAGTGCTTTAAAGTTCTCATCATTCGGCGGCAATTCGGCGAGTAATTCGGCGGCGGTCGCGCGAATTGTCGCGTCTTTCGTGGCGATAAATTCGCGGAGTAAATCGGGCAGCGTATCGGTTTTGAATGCGGCAATCGCCCTCAGTAAATCGGGCGCGGCTTTGTTCATTTCCGCCGCCTGTTCCGGTTTGGTCGTTTCCAAAAACTCCGAGAAATAACTTATCAACTCGCTGCGTCCCTGCGTTTTTAGATTTTCGTCGGACAAATTGGCGAATTCGCCCAAGCCCTGCGCGATTGCGCTGACGGTTTGCCACGACGCGGTTTGATTTTTCCCTCGATAATTTTTCAGATACGCGGCGGGCGCAATTTTGGCATACGCGATTTCGATTTCTGGCGACGGAATTTTATTCATATCACGGAAAGCCTGTAAAACACTAACAGCGATTTCGTGATTGGAATTCGGCAAAATTCTGCCCAAAGTGACGGCAATTTCGAGCAGTTCGCTCTTCTGATTCGGATAAACATAAGTCGTTTTCGCCGTCGCGTAATCTTTCAGCAAAACAACGCCGCGATCGATTAATTTATCGGCAGCGCGTGAATCTTTCAGACTTCCGACGGCGCGAATCGCCGAGACGCGAACGCGCGAATCGGCATCGGTCGTCGCGGCTTTTAACAGCAAATCGAATGCGTCTTTGTCTTCCGCCGCGCCCAAAACTCTGGCGGCGTTGGCGCGGACAATCGCGTCTGCGTCCGTTTGTAAAAATTTGCGCGATTGTTCACCGGCGTTTTTGGCGCGAAGTCGGGCGAGCGCGTTGAGCGCGTTGGCGCGGATTTGCGGCGTGTAAGCGTCAATAAATTTAACGAGCGTTGTTTCAGCATCAACGGGGCGAGCGCGCAGAACTGCCGTCAGCGCGAATTCGATTACAGATTCATAAGGTTTGGAACGCTTTTCATTTTCAAAATTAAGCGTCGCTAAAATTGCCGCGCCCAATTGTTTCGATTTTTCGTCTTTGGCGTTCGCCGCCGCGATTTTTCCCGCCGCTTCCACGCTGCGGGCGCGAGTTTCCTCATTTGTTTTCGTATCTGCCAGATTTTTGATAATCGCGTCCGCTGCTTTTAACGATTCGATTTCGCCGAGCGCGAACGCCGCCATCGTGCGAACTTCCGTTGACGAATCGGTTTCCAAAACATTGACGAGCGGCAAAATTGCTTGTTCGTCGCCGATGCGTCCGGCGGCGAGCGCGGCGCGGGTGCGGATTTTCGCGTCGGCGTTTTTCAGTAAATCTTCTAAAGTTTTATCGTAGCGGCGTTCGTCTTCGGCTTTGACGATTGTGACCAAAACGCTCGTCGAAATTTGGGCGAAAGATTGAACGGCGAAACAGACGAGAACGGCGAAACAGACGAATAGAATTTTTTTCATTGATTTGTTGACGGCGAAATAGATTTGCACGGAAAATTTTAACGGGTTACGCGGTGAAATCCAAATGATTCTGGACGGCAAAGAGTCGGTAGTTAGCTGTGTTGTCGGAAAAAGTTTATAATCAATCAAAAATTTCAGAGGTATTTTTCAAATGAAAATCTTACAAATCATTTTTGCATCTTTACTGCTCTGTCTTTTTGCAGTTAGTTTCGCCTATTCGCAGGAAAACTCGAAAAAAGACAAATCTAACGATAAAGAGTCCATTTCGCAGTCAGTCGAAATCAAAGCCAATCTGATGGTTTTAGAGCCGGACAACACATTTGCCGACATCAAATTAGAAGATATAAAAATTTACGAAGACGGCGCAGAGCAAAAAATCACTCGTTTCGAGAAAAAAGCTAATGCTTTAAATGTTGGGATGGTAATGGACAATACGGGTTCAATGAAATCTCAATTAAGCAGAGTCATAACGGCTGGAACAACCTTTATCAACAATATCCGACCACAGGACGAGGCTTTTGTCGTGCGGTTTGTTAACAGCGACAACGTAGAGATTCTACAGGATTGGACAACGCACAAAAAAGACCTGAATTCCGCTCTGGAAGATTTGTTTATTGAAGCGGGAAAATCGGCGGTGATTGACGCAGTTTATCTTGCCGCCAATAAATTTCAGGGGGAAAGAGCCGGTAAGTCTGAGCGAAACGCAATAATTTTAATCACCGACGGCGAAGACCGCGACAGTTATTATAAGCAAAAAGATTTGTTTGATTTGCTGAAAACAATTGACGTGCAGATTTTCGTCATCGGCTTGACCGGAGATTTATCCAACGAAAGAAATCAAACAACACAGAAAAAAAACTCTAAAACGACATCTGAAAATTTTATTAAATTTTTAGCCTTGAAAACCGGCGGTGCGGCGTATATTGCAGAGGGAAAAGACAAAGAGTTTGAAACCGCTCTCGTTCAATCATTAAAATCAATTCTCACCGAACTCAATTCGCAATACGTTATCGGTTATACTTCAACCAACCAAAAACACGCTGGTTTGCCGAGAAAATTAACCGTCCAAGTTGCCGACGGCACGAACGGCGCGAAACGTCAGGCGTTTATCCGCGACAGTTTTGTTGTTCCCGAAGGAAAAATTAAATAGAAAATTTCAAATGTTAAAAAATCTACTAAAACTCGCGCTTCTTTTATCCGTCCTTTTGCCGCACGTCGTTCTGGCGCAGACGAAACAGAAAATCAGTTTGCTGTTATACAATGGCAAAGTTTTTACGGCTGACGAAAAATTTACCATTGCCGAAGCCGTCGCGGTTGACGGCGAAAAAATTGTCGCGGTCGGAACGTCCGCCGAATTGCGAGGTAAATATCAAGCCGTTAAAGAGATTGATTTGAAGGGCAAGCTCGTGACACCCGGATTTAACGACGCGCACGTTCATTTCTTTCGCGGCGCGTTGTCGCTTTTGACGGTGAATTTGCTTGATTCAAAAACGGTTGACGAAGCGAAATCGCGCGTCGCGGTGAAGGCGAAGGAAACTAAAACGGGCGAATGGATTATCGGGCGCGGTTGGGATCATACGCTTTGGGGCAACAAATTTCCGACTCGTCAGGATTTGGATGCGATTGCGCCGAATAATCCGACGTTTCTGGTGCGCGTTGACGGTCACGTCGGCTGGGCGAATTCGGCGGCTTT
Source organism: Pyrinomonadaceae bacterium (assembly GCA_963761145.1). Taxonomy (GTDB): domain Bacteria; phylum Acidobacteriota; class Blastocatellia; order Pyrinomonadales; family Pyrinomonadaceae. The sequence continues at coordinate 4,803 of CAVXFU010000006.1, read as the reverse complement.
GAAGTTGGCGAAGATTGATAAAGCTGACGAAAAATCCCGAAGGCGGCGAAATTGAGCGCGAGGCGTCGGGCGAAGCGACGGGAATTTTTAAGGAAACGGCGCAGGATTTAATCAGTAATTTGATTCCGCAGCCGACGCAGGAACAGCGCGTTAAAGGAATGGAACTCGCGCTGAAAATGGCGCGTGAATATGGCATCACAAGCGTTCAGGATAATTCGGGTTACGAAACGACGAAACTTTACCGCGCATTCTTAACGCAGGATAAATTAACCGTCCGCGTCGCCGAATGGCAGGATTTTGAAGATTCGATTGTCGAATTAAAACGTCAGCGCGAAGAATTTGCGTCGTTCAAAAATGATCCGAATCGTTTGAAATTAACCGCGCTGAAAGGTTACGTTGACGGCACGCTCGGTTCAAAAACCGCTTCGATGCTCGCGCCGTTCACCGACGACGACAAAAACGTCGGCATTATGCGCCATCCGCCGGAAGAATTGACCAGAATGATCGTCGAACGCGACGCGGCTGGATTTCAAATTGCGCTTCACGCGATTGGCGATAAAGCGAATCGGATGGCTTTGGATGGCTTTACCGAAGCTAAAAAAAATCAAAATAAAATCAGAACTGTGACGCAGGAAGAACAAGCAAAAGCCGCAAAGGAAGCCTCTGATAAAACAAAAACCATACTTGATTTTGTTGATATTATTCCTGAACCGCGCCATCGCATCGAACACGCGCAGGTCGTTAATCCGGCTGATTTCAAACGCTTTGAAGAATTGGGCATCATCGCTTCGATGCAGCCGACGCACGCGGTTTCGGATAAGCGTTGGGCTGATTCGCGGCTCGGCGAATATCGCGTTTTGGGCGCGTATGCGTGGCATTTGATGAAATCTTACAACGTCCACATTCCGTTCGGCACGGATTTCCCCGTCGAAGCGATTAATCCTTACGCGACGATTTACGACGCGGTGACGCGGCAGGATGCGGAAGGAATGCCCGCCGGCGGTTGGCAGCCGCAGGAACGCCTTTCGATTCAGGACGCGCTGCGCTGTCACACTTACGAATCGGCTTACGCGGAGTTTGCCGAGAAAGAAAAAGGCGAGATAAAAGTCGGAATGCTCGCCGATTTGGTCGTGCATTCAAAAGATTTAACGACGATTGCGCCGATTGAGATTCTAAAAACCGAACCAATTTATACGATTTTTAACGGGCAGATAATTTACGAGAAAAAGTAAAAACGGACGTTCGCGCCAACAGACGCACACCGTACCGTACAAAAACTATCAGGCGCGTACAAAGCTGTCAGAGCCGTGAAAAAGTCGTCAGAGTTGTGAAAAAGCTGTCAGAGCTGTGAATTTTCCGTCAGAGCCGTGAAAATCCTATTTAACGTCAATTCAGGATAATAAATGATCGCAAAAAGTCTTTCCTTCAATTTTGATTTTTTCGGGCTATGCCCGCTGATGTGCGGAAAGGCTGTGCCTTTCTGTCAATCGCTCCTTAATACTTGAGGCTATGCCTCACTTTTTGCCGTCGAAATTCGAGGCACAGCCTCAAATTTCTTGAAATTGAAGCGGAAAGGCACAGCCGCAAAATCAATCTAACGATAAGGTGAGTTAAGAATACAAATTCATCGGGCGCGTCAGAAGTTCAATCGGGTCTTCGACGTTTAAAGCCTCGCGCACGAAAAACGGTTCGCCTGCCGCGACTCCGATTAAACTACCGAAATATCGGGAACGGTTTTCGAGTTCGTCAATAAAGCCTTTGCCCGTCAGCCGCGTTTCTAATTCCTTTGAATTCGGATCGTAAAACTGCGAAGCGTGGGCGCGAATCGCTTCGGTTTTTTCGGCGATGAAATCCGAAATATCCACGATAAACGACGGCGTAATGCGCTGCGAAAAAATATTGTGCGCGACAATCGGCGCGTTCGTGCGTTTTTGCCCGAAATCCGCGTCGTATTTCTGCATCGAACACAGCCGCGCCGCTTCTCGAACCAACTGCGTGATGTGATTATGGTCGGGATGCGGATCGTCAATCTGGTGCGTGAGCAAAATTTTCGGCTTCAAACGGCGCAGAACTCTGACCAGTTTCGTGCGCGTTTCTTCGGTCAGCCAAACGTGTCCGTCGGGCAGTTCGAGGTTTTCGCGCACGTCGAGCTTTAAGATTTTCGCCGCTTCATCGGCTTCGGCGGCGCGACCTTCGACCGTTCCGCGTGTTCCCATTTCGCCTTTCGTGACATCGAGCGCGCCGGTTTTGTAACCGAGCGATTTCATTTTCAAAAGCGTTCCGCCGACGGTTAATTCCACATCGTCCGGGTGCGCGAAGACGGCTAAAATATCAATTTCATTCATATAAAAAATTTACCACAAAGAAGGAGAAAAATTTACAGGACTAACAGAATAAACAGGAATTTCATTTTTTGGCGATTTGCTTGTCTTTTCACTCTTATAAATTTTCCTTTGCGTCCTTTGTGTCCTTTGCGGTTTAATTGTTTTATGGAATTTACGATTTTAGGTTCGGGAACGTCCGTTCCGCATCCGCAGAGAAGCTCTTCGGGATTTTGGCTGGAAACCGAAACAGGCTCGCTGCTTCTCGATTGTTCGGCTTCGGCAGTTCACCGAATGGCGCAGGAAAATCTCGATTGGGCGAATCTCGACGCGATTTGGATTTCGCATTTTCATCTCGATCACGTCGGCGGCATTCCGGCGTTTCTGTTCGGCACGAAATACGCGCCCGCAACGCAATCGAGAATTAAGCCGCTGAAGATTTTCGGCGCGAAAGGTTTGCACAAATTGATTGCCGCGTTCGATGCGACGCGAACGAATATAATTTATTAAAACAGTCGTTTCCCGTTGAAATTATCGAAGTCGAACCGCTCGAAAAATTTGAGATTTTCGACCGGACTCGAAGCCGTCGCCGCCGACACGCCGCACACGACGGAAAGTTTAGCGATTCATCTGCGCGACAGAAACGGCAAAACTGTTGTTTATACGGCTGATACGGGTTTTACGAAAACGCTCGGAACGCTGGCGCGAAACGCCGATTTGTTTGTTCTGGAATGTTCTTTCGTTAAAAATAAGCCGGTCGAAACGCATCTCGAACTCGCCGAAGCAATGCATCTTGTCCGCTACGCCGCGCCGAAACGCACCGTCTTAACGCATCTTTATCCCGAATGGGACGCGGTTGATTTTCAAAAGGAAGTGAGCGCGTTTTCGCCGTTCGGCGAAGTAATCGAAGCGCGTGACGGATTGCGTTTGGAAATATAGGACAGAAGATCAGCAAGAATGAAGGAGATGAAAGACAAGAAAAATTTAAATTAATTTTCTTATCCTCTTCATCCTCTTCAGTCCTATTAATTTTTTTGATTCGTGTTTACTGAATCGAAACCGTCAGCGTGAATTTCGTCGCGCGGCTGCCGTGGTTATCAATGCTGACATACACGTCGCCGTTCTCTTCGACCGTCTGCGAATATTGCGTATCGTGCAGATTTCCCTGTGTGAAATCCGCTTTGCCGTTCGTCGAGCTGAGCGTTCCGTTCAAAACCTGTCCCTGACTCGCTCGCAAAACGTAACCTTTCGTCGCGCCTGCCGCTAAAGTTCCCGAAACCGTCGCCGAACTGCTTCCGCGTCTAAAACTGATTCTGGTTTGTGCCGACAAATCTGAAACCGCCACCGTCAAAATCATCGCCAGAATTGAAATTTTCAATCCGATCTTTTTCAACATATTTTTATTCCTCTTACTTTTTAGTCTGAGTTTGAAACTCGTTTGCAAATTTAATTTGATTTTGTCGGAAATGCAAATTTAAATCCGAAAATCGCCGACTAAAATGTTTTTGCCCAACCGACAATTCATAAATTCGCTCTAATAACATTTGAGTTTTGACGTTCAGCCAATATAAGTGTAAATTAACTGTCAGCATTAAATAACCCAACATTGGACACTCTTAACAGAGCGGCATAAATGAAGAAAATCAACGTTGATTTCCACTTCCTTTGCCGGTATTACCATTTATACCAATTCGCCAATTGTTGATTTTGCAGGCGTAAGACGCTTCCCGAACAATTACATCTACGAATATTTTGCGTATCGGAGGGCGTTTGCTCCACCTTGAACAGTAGAAATTTGACCGAATATTTAAGATGATAGAAGAAAGTAAAAAGAAAGAGTTTTGGGAGTTTTTGACCACCGAAAAAAATCAGGCGCGTCCGAAAGGCATTACCGTTCAGCGACTCGCTGTCGTGAAACCGCTCGCCATCAAATCTGATTTGTGGATTGAAGTGATCGAACGCCACGGCGCATCTGACCAGACGGCGCAGGAATTTTATCAATCGGAAGACCCGTCTTCCAAACTTTCGCGGGCGGATTTCTGGGAAGCCGTGCGCGACATTATCCGACAAGGCGAAACCGAACGGAAAACGAGCGAAAATCAAAACAGAAAAACGCAAACCGCCTACGCCGGCAGAAGAAAAAATCCGACGTCCAGCAACAGCGGCACCAATAATCGTAACCAACAACCGTCGAAAACGATATTAATCCGGCATTGTCCTTTACAAATCACGTCAAATTATTGCCCGCTATTTTCTAATTATTCCAACGCTTTCTCGTTTTTACACGCACATCTTTCCGGTCAACTTCGATTCGGATACTGCCTGTCGCCTTGCCGCGTTCGGTGTCCTGCGGGTAGAAACCGAGAAGATATTGGTTTTTCAGTTCCTCGGCGATGCTTTGAAAGGCTTCTTTGAGATTGGCGGCATCTTTTTCATAAAACCTGCCGCTTGATTCGGAAGCGATGATTTCGAGAATCTCGAT
>CAVXFU010000005.1:0-63549 GCA_963761145.1 Pyrinomonadaceae bacterium | reverse complement strand
TAACACAGGCGTCGGCTGGCGGCAAATCGTCGAAGAAATGAACAAAACCGCGAGTTTAGCCGAATGGTATAAAGATAACGGTCGCCACGACGTTTACGCCAAAGGCAAAGCCGTTCCGAACATTGCTAAAACTCGTTCATTAAGTCTGCCGATAATTGCCAAGGTTTTGCAGGAAGATTTAGATCAGCCGACCGTTTCGCCGTATCTGGTTGAAGAGGAAGAAAACGAAACGGTTGGTGTTTAGAAATAGTTTATTGTGAAATAAATTGCCACTAGCTTTAGCTAGTGGTTGAGTTGAATTCAAGACAAAGGCTTTAGCCGAATTTCAAAAAATGAATAAAATTCCATATAGCTTTAGCTAAAGCTATATGGATGATTGATTATTTTAATTTATTTGGCTAAAGCCGCATCGTAAATTTACCGAGTCCACTAGCTGAAGCTAGTGGCAATTCATACAGCGATTTATGCAGTATATAATTTGATCTGATGAAAATTACCAAAACGCTTAAAAATCTCGGCGGTCTGGCTAAACTGATGGCTTTCGGAATGCCCAACAACGCCGTCGGTTCGATTGACGCGACGAAACGCTGCAATCTGCGCTGTGAACATTGCTATTTTTTCGCCGAAGAACATAATGAGCGCGAGCAGACGGTCGAAGAATGGGTCGCGCAGTTTGAAGCGATGAAAGCGGCGGGCGATCCGATGCTGCTTTGCACCTGGGTCGGCGGCGAACCGCTCGTTCGCAAGCCTTTAATTGATGCCGGACGCAAATATTTCAAATACAATACGATTGTTACGAACGGCACGATGGAACTGCCCGATTGGACGGACGTGACGTGGGTGATTTCGATTGACGGCACGGAAGAAGCGTTCGAGAAAATGCGTGCGCCGGGAATTTACAACAAAATCAAAGAGAACATCAAACGGCATTCAAACTTAAAAATCCAGATTTCGTGCGTCATCACGAGTTTGACGAAAGACTGCATCGAAGATTTGGTCGAGGAATGGAAAGATTTGGCGAGCGGCGGAATTATTTTCGATTTTTTTACGCCGGTCAATAAACTGGATGAATCGTTATGGCTCGATTGGGACGAACGCGATGCGATGATTGATAAAATATTCGGCTCAAAAAGAAATACCCGGGCAAAATCAATATGCTCGATTCGACGCTCGATTTGATGAAATCGAAAAACTCGAAAAGCGTCACGGACAATTGTTTGTTCAAGGAAAAAGCGTTCACGCTCGGTGCGGACGGCAAACCGAAAGGCAAATGTATGATGGGCGACAACGCCGATTGCGACAAATGCGGCTGCGTCGTGCCGTTTTATATGGCGACGATGAACAGTCCGAAATTGGTGATGAAAGAAGCCTGGAAAAAGGCGGTAGGAAGAAACTAAATTTAATCGAATTTAAGGGAGAACACAAAATTATGCCGGATGAAAGAGACATTGCACACGATAAAAAAGTGCTGGAAGAACACGCGGGAGAAAAGTTGGAAATAATCGGCGAACATCCCGAACACGCCCCGCAGCCGGGCAAGAAAACGCCGCAGGAACACGAAGACAAAGATGCGATTGACGAAAGCGGCAATCTGATTCACGACGACGGGAAAGACGAAAACGACGCGAAATAATTTAGCTGTCAAAGAAGAAAAGCCTGCAAGTTAACTAATTTGCAGGCTTTTCTTCTTTGAATTGAAAATATCGCTGCGCCTCGGGTCTTTAATACCGTGCGAGCGGCGCGAACGCCATGCGAGCGGCGCGAACGCCGTGCGAATGGCGCGAATACTATGCGAAGTGTCCGTAAGACTATGCGCGTGTCTTTTTCACCATGCGAGCGGCGCGAACACCGTGCGCGGTGTCTTTAACGCTATGCGCGTGTCTTTGATGCTGTGCGCGTATCTTTCGCCCGATGCGCGATTTAAGAATAAATAATATTACTGAATCAGCGATAAAAGTTTCTCTAATCCACTTTTAACGTCCGCGCCTAAATGAACACGCAAAGCGCGTCTTTCTCTATCGAGCAAAACCTGAAAATCGCCGCGCGCCTGTGCCGCTTTGACTACGCCGAACGTATATTTCTGGTCGGGAACCTGCAAATCTTCCGCGTCGTCAGACGTGATTTGCAGAAATACGCCGTTGTTCGCGCCGCCTTTGTAGGCTTGCCCGGTCGAATGCAGAAATCGCGGACCGAATCCGAGACAAGTCGCAGGCGCATATTCTTCCAAAACTTTCATCCGAATCGCTTGCAGCAATTCATCATTTTCTCGGTTTCTTTCAACATACGCCAAAACCGCGAAATAATCGTTCGGCAGTAAATGCAAAAGATGCGATTCGACATAGGCTGACAGTTTGCTGGATTCGTCGTCTGCCTCAAAATTTCCCAAAGATTGTTCCTCGTCAACGGCGGCGGTTAATTCGGCGGCGTATTCTTCGCTCGTAAATAGTTTGATTCCGTCCGCTTCGTAAAACGGCGTTTCGGCGGGAAGTTCGCCGTTCGCTTCGTATTCTTCGGTCAGCTTTTTCGCTTCGATTTTCGCTGCTTCGACATCGGGCTGATTAAAAGGATTGATTTGCATAATCGCGCCCGCAACGGCGGTCGCAAATTCCCAGCGGAAAAATTCCTGACTGAGATTCATTGCGTCAGCGAGTTCGATTTTTATCACCGGCTGTCCGCTCGCTTCGATTGCGTAAATTTCATCGTCCAGCGAATCGTCTGCCGAATCTTTCAATTTCAGATAAGCGAATATGCGGTCGCTGCCGTAACTTTCCGCCGGCTGAATTTCCTCGCGGTCAACGGGAATGATCGAAACGTCGGATTTGCCGGTTGATTCGGCGATAAGCTGTTCGAGCCACGCGCCGACATCGTGAAGTTCGGGCGCGGTGAAAATCGTCAATTTGTCGCGCCCGTTTTGATGACAAACGCCGAGAATCGTGCCGAGAATCGCGCCCGGATTTTCCGCCGGATTTTCGTTTTTGCAAGCCGTAACCATTTCGGCGGCGCGATTGAGAAAATCTTCAACATCCAACTGCATCGCCGCGCCCGCCGCGATGCCGAACGGCGACAGCGCGGAAAATCTGCCGCCGATTTCCGGATTGCCGTCAAATATTTTTCTGAAATTGTCAGCTTCGGCGACCTTCTGCATTTTTGAATTCGGGTCGGTGATGGCGACGAATTGTTTGCCTGCGTTTTCCGCACCGACAACTTCCGCAACACGCTCGAAAAAGTATTGTTTGAAAGTGTTCGGCTCTAATGTCGAGCCGGATTTTGAAGCGACGATGAATAAAGTTTTCGCCAGATCAATTTTGCCTTCGAGCGTTTTGATTTGCGCCGGAACGGTCGAATCTAAAATATGAAACTGTTTTTTGCCGAATGTTTCCGCCAAAACTTCCGGACACAGCGACGATCCGCCCATTCCGAGCAGCACGATAAATTCAAATTGCTCCGCGTCGGCGGCGAATCGTTTGTAATCAGTGATTTTAGATAATTCCGCATCAACCGAATCGAGCCAGCCGAGCCATTTCGCTTCGTCTTCGTTCGTCCAAACTGTTTGATCTTTTTTCCAGATTCGCGCGATTTTATCTTCGCTTTTCCAATCATCGAACGACGCTTCGACGGCATTTTGCAAATTTTCAGGCAATGTATAAGTTAATGAATTCAGCATACGAATAATTTACCACAAACAAGTTAAATTTCTCCGCACTCAAGCGAATTGGCGGCGATTTTACCGAGCGCGTTGACGAAATGATTAAAATTCGCAAAGCGTATATCTTTGGTAAAGCCTTTTTTGTAACGCGCGTAGATTTGCTGCGCGATTGCGGCGAGCTTGAACGTGCCGAAAACATAATAATAGTGGATGTCGGAAACGTGCCTGCCGGATTTTTCCTGATACATTTCGACTAATTCGCGGCGCGAGATATTTTCCATCAAACAGCGCGGGTTAAACGGCATATTTAAAGATGTTCGCCCGATTCTTTCGCCATCCAATACGCCAGAGTCGAACCCAAATCCATCAAAGGCTCGCCGATAGTCGTCATTTCCCAATCCAAAACTGCGACGATTTTCGTTAAATCTGCGGGATCAAGCATTACGTTGTCGAATTTGTAATCGTTATGAATCAGCGTCGCGCCGTGCGATTCGGGAATGTTTACGTTAAGCCATTCGATTGCCGCTTCGAGGTCGGAGTGTTTGTCGGTCTTCGCATCGAAATAGCGTTTTGTCCAGCCTTCCACTTGTCTTCCGGCATAGCCTTCAGGTTTGCCGAGATTTTCCAGGCTGATATTTTTGTAATCGAGCGAATGTAATTCAGATAAATTGGCGATAAAAGATTGGCAGACTTTTCGCTGTATTTCCGGTGATTTCTCTAAAATTAACGGTGATTTGCCGCGAATGATTAAACCGCGTCGGCGTTCCATTAAATAAAATTCCGAGCCGATAATCGCTTCGTCGTGACAATAAATAAGCGGTTTCGGCGCAGGCTTATAAACTTCGCTTAATTTCGACAAAACATTAAATTCACGCGACATATCGTGCGCCGATTTGACCGTGTTGCCGAACGGCGGACGGCGCAGAACGAATTCCGCATCGCCGATCTTAACGGCGTAAGTCAGATTTGAACTGCCGCCGGGAAACTGCGAAATCGCAATTTGGTCAAATTCAATATTCAAATTTTCGCGCAGAAAACTTTTCAGATTTTCAGCGTTCAATTCCTCGCCCTGCCGAACCGGTGTAGTGTCGCTCATTAGTCATTTATTTTGCCGCATTTTCTCGAAAATTAAAATCAGCAGAAATCCGGCGAAATATGCCGCGAAATCAAGCCACTCGAAAGTTCTGCCCATAATTACGGAAATCGCCCGATTATTTTCCAAACCGAGCAGTTTTACATAATCAAAATACTGCAAGATTTCGATGACGCAGGCGAAAATCAGCACCGCGCAGGAAATTTTCCGGGAATCGTTTTGGATAAAAGTTCTGACCGAACAATATATCAAACAAACGACCAGCGCGTCGCCGAGGAACGGGCGAATAAATTGGTCGGTGTAAAAAAGCGCGATGCAAACTTCGACGGCAAAAAGCAGTACGGCGAGCAGAAAATATGTTTTGCTGAAATGGAAAGTCATCGAAACTCTATGTTAATCTGAGATTTCAATTTCCAAAATTATGAATTTCGATTATTCAACGAAAACGTGTGAACTGCAAAACAAATTGCAGACGTTTATGGATGAACACGTTTATCCGAATGAAAAACGCTTTGAGGCGGAAATAAATTCTGGCGACCGCTGGCAGCCTTCCGAATTAATGGAAGATTTGAAGGCGAAAGCTAAAGCGGCTAATTTGTGGAATCTATTTTTGCCGGAAATTTCGGGTTTGTCGAATCTCGAATATGCGCCGCTCGCCGAAATGATGGGCAGAGTCGTCTGGTCTTCGGAAGTTTTCAATTGTTCCGCGCCGGACACGGGAAATATGGAAGTTCTCGAAAGATACGGAAATGACGAGCAGAAAAAAGAATGGCTGAAGCCGCTTTTGAGCGGCGAAATCCGTTCGTGTTTTGCGATGACCGAGCCGGAAGTAGCTTCGTCCGATGCGACCAATATTCAAAGTTCTATTATAAAGGACGGCGATTCTTACGTTTTGAACGGCAGAAAATGGTGGTCAACCGGCGCGGGCGATGCTCGCTGTAAATTGGCGATCTTTATGGGCAAGACCGACGAAATAGCCGAAAAGCATCGCCAGCAGTCAATGATTTTAGTTCCGATGAATCAGGACGGCGTGAAAATCGAACGAATCTTAAATGTTTTCGGCTACGACGACGCGCCGAACGGTCACGCTGAAATTTCCTTTACCGACGTGCGCGTTCCTGTTTCCAATTTGCTTCTAGGCGAAGGTCGCGGCTTTGAAATCGCGCAGGGAAGATTGGGTCCAGGCAGAGTTCATCATTGTATGCGCCTGATCGGTATCGCCGAACGCGCGCTCGAATTGATGAAGGAACGAGCGAAATCACGCGTCGCTTTTGGCAAACCGATTGCCGAACAAGGCGTTATCAAACATTGGATTGCTGAATCGAGAATGGAAATCGAGCAGGCGCGGCTTTTAGTTTTGAAATGCGCGTGGAAAATGGATGAAGTCGGCAACAAGGCAGCGCGAAAAGAAATTGCGATGATCAAAGCCGTCGTGCCGAGAATGGCTTTGAAAATTATTGATCGCGCGATTCAAACGCACGGCGGCGGCGGCGTTTGTCAGGATTTCCCGCTCGCGCAGTTTTGGATTTACGCTCGAACCTTACGCCTTGCCGACGGACCCGACGAAGTGCATCTTGAATCGGTGGCAAAAATGGAGTTAAAGATTCTTAAATAAGAATTTTAGTTTGTAAAATTTTTGTCGAGTGAATTTCTTATTAGAACAACTTAAAGTTTTCTTTACTAATCGTATTGGATTAGCGTTAGTATCCATTAATCTCCTCTTGCTTGTTTGGGGAATGTATGAAAAAGGAGGACATTATAATTATTTTCATTGGTACTACGAACCTACGCCGTTAAAATTATTTGCTTATCTAAATTGGTGGATTGTGATGCTTGTTGGTGAATTAGAGAGAAATTTTTTTCCTGCGACCGAATCGGATTCCAGTTTTATTATGAGCGATTTTTATATGCTGCATGTTCTGATTATCTGCATTTTAACCTGGCTTGTAATAGGTTATATTTTCAATTTGTGTTTTCAAAATATACGCCGTAAATAATAAAATTATGAAAATTAGAAAAGTCGAATTAACGGACGCGGCGCAGATTGCTGAGATTTATGATTATTATATTTTAAATACGCATCATACATTTGAAACCGAACCGTTGAGCGCGGAAGATATGCGTAAACGAATCGCGGAAACTGTCGAAAATTATCCATATCTCGTCGCCGAGTTTGAAGGCGAAATTCAGGGTTATGTTTATGCGACACAGTTTAAATTGCGGCAGGCTTACGAACATTCGGTCGAGGCTTCGATTTATGTTAGAAATCAGGCGAAGAAAAAGGGAATCGGTTCGGAACTGTATAAAGTATTTCTGGAAGAATTAAAGGAAACCGACGTTCACGCGATTATGGCGGGAATTTCGCTGCCGAACGACGCGAGCGTCAGATTTCACGAGAAACTCGGTTACGAAAAAGTCGCGCATTTTAAAGAAGTCGGCTATAAGCTCGGCAGATGGGTTGACGTTGGTTTTTGGGAAATGCTGAATAGATTTTAACGGGTAAATAAGTTATTAATGCGTCGGACTCTGCGGCTATTATTAACCGCAGAGTCCGCCGAATGATTTTTACAGATCACTGTTTCAAGCATTTGCTATTAAACACATCTGCCTGAAACAGTCTTTAATTACCGTAAACACCAGCAATCGGAATATCACTTGCCGCGCCGAATTGCTGCGCGTTTGTTTGGCTGTTTCCGCTTTGCAGAATAAAGAATGTGCCGTTTCTAAACACTGCCAAATCGGTTTTCCCGTCGCCGTCATAATCTGCGGCAACTGGAACGTCAGTTCCTAAGCCATATGCAATGCCCGTAAATCCGAGTTGACTTCTTTGCAGATACCAAGTGCCGTTTGATGGACGAAAGACAGCGACATCCGCTTTGCCGTCGCCGTCATAATCAGCCGGTGTCGGTTTGTCGTTGCCGTCGCCAAAGGAAATTCCGGTAAATCCGAGTTGGCTGCGCTGAATATACCAAATTCCGGCGCGATAAACTGCCACGTCCGCTTTGCCGTCGCCGTCGTAATCTGCTGCGACCGGTTTGTCTCCTGCTTGTCCGAATGCCGTCGCGTTCGTTTGATTCGTCGCCAAATTATAAAAATACCAAACGCCGTTCGATGGACGAAAAACGGCTAATTCAGCTTTGCCGTCGCCGTCGAAATCCGCTGGAACCGGAATATCGGTCGCCGCGCCGAAATTCACGCCGGTAAAGCCGAGCGTCGAGCGTTGCAGATACCACGTTCCGCCGCGATAAACCGCAACATCGGTTTTGCCGTCGCCGTCATAATCGGCGGGAACGAGTTTGTCGGTGTCTAAGCCGAAAGCTATTCCCGTAAAACCGGCGGTTGACTGATTTAGATACCAAACACCGCTCGACGGGCGAAAGACGGAAATATCAGCTTTGCCGTCGCCGTCAAAGTCCGAAAATCTGTTGACCGGCGCGGCGGATTGGTTAAGACGAGCCACGCCGAAACGTCCGAAGTTGTTGAAGGTTTTGAAGTATCCGGCGACCAGAATTTTGCCGTCCGGCTGTAATGTAATTTGATTAACTTGGGAACTTGCGCCGCCGTAATTGATGTATGTATTGTCAACCGAACCGTTCGCGTTTAGTCTGGCGATGTTCGGGCGCGGTTGAGCGAAATTCTGATTGAGAAAATTGAAATGAGCCGCCAATCAGAATTTTGCCGTCCGCCTGTATCGCCGCCGTGCTGACGTTGCCCGTGACATTGGTCGAGATGCGAAATTCGACATTGTTAAAGCCGCTGTCGAGCGTGTTATCCGCGTTCACTCGAACAATGAAGCCGCCTTCGTCAACGATAAGTTTCCCGTCCGGCTGGATGGCTAAATACTTGCCGCCGCCGAGATTCGTATTGGCGAACGTCGAATCAATCGTGCCGTCGTTGTTAAATCTCACATTTGCACTGCGCGGCGTTCCGTTCACAGAACTAAAGCTGCCGCTAACTACAATTTTTCCGTCCGGCTGGACGAGCAGCGAGCCGACGAATAAATTTCCGCCGCCGAAATTCGGGTTAAAACTATCAACGCTGCCGTTCGTATTCAAGCGGGCGACACCGTTGCGCGTCTGTCCGCCGATAGATGTAAAACCGCCGCCGACCAAAATTTTTCCGTCGGCTTGGAGCGCGATTTTGGTAACGCTGAGGTCAACGCTCGGCGAGGTAAAACTCGCGTCGAGCGAGCCGTCGGCATTGAGCCGTATCGGGCGGTTGAATCCGCCGCCGCTCGTATTGCCGTTGATTAAAATTTTGCCGTCCGGCTGCAGGGCGAGCGCGTTGTCGTCGTGCGTTCCGTCGGAAATTGTGACGTTCGCGGCAAGTGTAAAAGTCGTATCGAGCGAGCCGTCGGCGTTGACGCGCGCGAGCAGGCGGCGCGGCTGACGATTGACCTGAATGAGTTGACCTCTGACCAGAATTTTACCGTCCAGCTGCGCGACGGCATTGGTAATTATTGCCGCGTCGTCGGGCGAGGTGACGTAAGGATCGAACGCAAAGTCAATCGAACCGTTTGAGTTGAAATGTAAAAACGGTTTTTGGACGAGAACGAAATTTTGGAAAGTTGCGAGCAAGCCGCCTGCATAAATTGTTCCGTCCGGCGCGGCGGCAATCGCGTAGGTAGTTCCGTCAGCGGGCGCGTCAAAAGTGCTGTCGGTTGTGCCGTCGGCGTTGAAACGTAAAACTGATTTGTCCGTTCCGCCGATACCGCTTAATTTGCGGGCAACGAGGATTTTTCCGTCCGATTGAATGACTATGGATGGCGATTCAAAAAACTGCGGAACATTCGGATTAAATGCGGTGTCGAGCGAGCCGTTGGTGTTGAGCCGCGCAAAACCGTTGCGCGTTAGACCGTTAAAAGTAGTGAATTGACCACCGACCAGAATTTTACCGTCCGATTGCAGAACGACGGCATCAACCGAACCGTTCGCACCCGTTCCTGGAGTAAAAGATGAATCGAGCGCACCGTTCGCATTCAGGCGCGAGATGCCCGATGAGCCGCCGCAAGATGAATTGACAATAATCTTGCCGTCTGTTTGAAACGCGACTCGTCTTCCGAAACAATTTGCCGGCGCGGTAAAACTCGTGTCGAGCGAGCCGTCAGTGTTGACGCGGGCAAAATTGATGCGCGTTTGTCCGGCAATTTGTCCGAAATTGCCGGTAAAAATTATTTTCCCGTCCGTCTGAATGGCGATGCCCGTATTTTCAATCAGAGCATTCGGCGTGAAGCTGACTCTGAAAGTCGGGTCAAACGAACCGTCCGCGTTAAGCCGCGCAATGCCTTGCTGCGGCTGACCGGCGACGTTTGAAAACTTGCCGGCAACGATGATTTTACCGTCCGTTTGCAAAGCAATCGAATTGATATAGCCGTCAACCGTGCCGCCGCTGTCGAACGAAGAATCGAGCGTACCGTCCGCATTGAAACGCACGATATAATTGCGCGGCTGACGCTCGACCGAAAGAAACAAACCGGCGTAAAGAATTTTCCCGTCCGGCTGAACAGTAACCGCGTTGGCGTAAGATTTATTATTGTTGACCATGCTGTTCAACAAAACGGGATTAAAGGTCGGGTCAAGTTCGCCGAGCCGATTGTTGACCGCCGCACTTGTGTGTTTAGCCGCTGCGCCAAAGAGTGCGAGTAAAATTAGCAAAGCCGTCAAAAAACTTCGCTTGTTCTTTATATTCATCGAAAAATCTCCTTAAATCTAACAAAGGTAAAACTGAGCCAAACAAAGCGTTTGCAATGCGCGAAAAGTTCGCATTGTTATTAATTTGTATTTTTGAGTTCTCGGACGGTTTTGCTTTGTCGGGTTTTCGTTTTAATGTAAAATCACAATTAACGGGCAAACTACGCCAGCGTCGAAAATAACTTTTTCGTAACTGTTCGATAATTCGTTATTTTCGAGCCGGAAGTCTTTAACGATATTTAAATTTTACCTGAGCGAAACTTAAGCGCGACTCTATATCAAACAAAGTGAATAACTTATACGAATTCGGTAAATTCTCTCTGGACGTGAATTCAAAAACTTTATTTCACGACGGCGCGCCCGTTCCGCTCAAACCGAAAGTCGTCGAAACCTTGATTGTCCTGATTGAAAACGCCGGAAACGTCGTCGGTAAGGATTTTTTGATGGAGCGAGTCTGGGGCGAGACGTTTGTTGAAGAAAGCAACTTGTCGGTCAACATCTACGAACTTCGGAAAGCATTCAAAAAGTTCAACGACACGGAAGATTTGATTCAAACCATTCCTCGTCGCGGTTTTCGTTTCAACGCCGAAGTCTCGCAAAAAGAAATCTTCCAGTCTAACGGCGAAAAGAATAAATCTGTGCCAAAGCAAATCAACACGGGAAGTTTGTTAGCAGATTTGCCTCAAAACCTACAATCGAGAGATGGCTACAAATCTAAAATAAAATTCGACAAAGCCGTTCGATATGCGGGAATCGCCGCGGGCGCGTTGCTGTTGTTCGTCGTCGCCGGTTTAACTTACCGCCAGCATAATGTAATTGTCGCCCAAAATTTACAGGTTCAACAAAACTCCATAAAATCATCTAATTCAGAAAAACGCTTGACCGAAAATCTCGAAGCGTATCAGCTTTATCGTCGCGGATTAGAACTATGGCAAACTCGCCGCACCGATGAAATGATGCAGGGAACGGAATTATTCCGGCGTTCAATCGCGCTCGATCCGAATTTTACGCTGCCGTATCTCGGTTTGGCTGATACATATTCGATGCTCAACAACAATCCGAATGAATGGCGAACGGCTGAAGATTACGTTCAAAAAGCATTGGCGATTGACCCGAATTCTGCCGACGCGCACGCCTCACTCGCGTTTATCGAAGCGATGGACAAATGGCAATGGCAGGCGGCGGAATTGGAATATCAACGCGCCATCGAACTCGATTCGCATTGCGGAAAGGCGCATCAATGGTATGCGACGCTTTTAATGATCGAGCGGCGTTTTGACGAAGCCGAAACCGAATTGCGAAAAGCTGTCGAAATTGAACCGATGTCGCCGAACTATAATTCGGATTTGTGCGAATTCAGCACTTACGCCAAACCCTTTGATGAAGTTAAAGCGCAGTGCTTTCGTTCAGAAGAAATCGCGCCGCTCGCCAATAATAAACAGATACTCGGACAGGCATTTTTAGTCGAGAGTCTTCGCTCAGGCACGCATGATAAATCCGAAGCCGAACAACTTTTGCCGGAACTTTGGAATAAAATTTACCAAACTGGCGGCGTGCGTGCTGTAACTGAGGCTGAGTTAAAAGAATCTTTGCAGAAACCTCGCAAAGACCAAATTCTCGATGCTTATAGTTTGAGTTTGATTTATGCGAATCTCGGCGATAAGGAAAAGTCTTTGCAATGTCTTGAACGGGTTTATACTTCGCACGGTTTCCTGCTGCCGTTCGCGAACGCCAGGCGCGAATTCGACCCGATGCGAAGCGACGCGCGTTTTCAAAATCTGATGCGCCGCGTCGGATTGAATCTTTAGAAGCGCGAATAATTTTAGGTTTTTAGGTATGCAATAAATCTTTGATTAAAGAACATAATGGATAAACCAATCGTTCACTTTGCTCACGCCAACGGTTTTCCCGCCAAAACTTACAGCAAACTTTTCTCATATCTCGAAGATGAATTTGAAATAAATTATCTTGAAAGACACGCGCACAATCCGAAATTTCCTGTGACTGACGGTTGGGAACGTTTGCGCGACGAACTGCTCGAAGAAATCGAAAAACGCTACGAGGAAAAAATCATCGGTGTCGGGCATTCGCTCGGCGGCGTTTTGCATTTTCTCGCGGCGATTGAAAGACCGGAACTTTATCAAGCAATAGTTTTGCTCGACGCGCCGATTATCAGCCGTTTGAGCAGCGGCGGCGTGAGAATTTTGAAGACATTAAATTTGCTTGACCGTTTTTCACCGTCGCAAGTGACGCGCTTTCGCCGCAATCTCTGGAAATCGAAACGGGAAGTTTACGAGCACTTTAAGCAAAAGGAAAAATTCGCCCGTTTTGACGACGATGTTTTGCGCGATTATGCCGAACACGCAACGATTGAGACGACACGCGGCGTTGAGCTGTTGTTTAAACCATCAATCGAGGCGAAAATTTATCGCGCTTTGCCGCACAATCTCCCGAAGTTTCGCGGCAAATTAAAAGTTACGGCGGCGTATATCGGCGGAACTGATTCGCAGGAAGCGAAAATGGCGCGGCTTTCATTTATGAAAAAATACTTTCCGTTTGAATTTCACTTTTTGCCAGGTTCACACCTTTTTCCGCTTGAAAAACCTCGTGAAACCGCCGTGATTATCACATCAGCAGTGCATCAGATAATCAAATAAAATTTGTCTAAACTCAACGTTTTCAGTCAAATTGAATGCCTGATCGTTCAATTTGAAAATAAATACGCCAATTAATGTTAAACAAGATAAAAAGTTGTTGACATTCTTTTATAAACAATGTAATTTTAATTTGTGATGACGCGAGCATGTGTCATTCATATCGCCACCAGGAAAGTTAAAGTTTCATAAATCAAAATTGGAATTGCCTTCAGCCAACACAAAAAACGAAATCGGTATTACGGCTCTGCAAACAGTATGACCTATCCAAATATGTCCTGCCTGTCTTGGTAATCCGCAAAAACGGTGGCAAAAAAAATCCCCGCACAGTCGGAAAATCCGATTCGTTTTGAGTAAAGAAAAAACTCGCAAAGGATTCGTAATTAACAGAACGGCTTAAAAAAAAGCCTGCTAGAGGAGTAGATAAAAATGCTATTCGGAAAAAAGAAAACGGTTGCCGGTTTAGATGTCGGTTCAAGCTCGATTAAAATGGTCGAACTTGACGGCAAAATGAACAGCCTGAATCTCGTCGGTTTAGGTTTCGAAAATTTGCCCGACGATACTATCGTTGACGGTCAGATAATGGAATTGAACGTCGTCGCGGATGTGATTAACAATATCTGTCGAAACCATCAGATAACCACCAATCAAGTTGTTACCGGCGTGAGCGGTCACTCGGTCATTATCAAAAATATCGTTCTGCCGCCGATGAGCCAGGAAGAACTCGAAGAGTCAATTGACTGGCACGCCGAAGAACATATTCCATACGATTTGGCGGATGTCAGCCTTGATTATCAAGTGACGGCGGAAAACGAGGAATCAAAATCGGTTTTGATCGCGGCGTGCAAACGCGAGCGAATTGACAATATCAAACAGGCGATTCAGCTTGCCGGAAAAATGCCGGTCGTTATTGATGTTGATACATTCGCTTTGCAGAACTGCTACGAAGTAAATTATCAGCCGGATGATTCGCAGGTTGTGACGCTTCTCAACATCGGCGCGTCAACAATGAACGTCAATATCGTAAAAGGCACACGCTCATTATTCACGCGCGACATCACCGTCGGCGGAAGTCAGTTTACCGACGTATTGCAGCGCAATCTCGGACTGAGCTTTCAGCAAGCCGAATCGGTTAAACGCGGCGTGATGGACGGAACTGAAGGCGTTGAAGAAAAAGCCATTGTCCCGTTGATTAACGACGTAACCGAAATCGTCGCGATGGAAATCCAAAAGACATTCGATTTTTACCGCGCGACCACCGAAGACAGCGGCGAAGTCGTCGTGCAGAAAATTTTAATTTCCGGCGGCGGTTCAAAACTTTCCGGTCTCGCCGAAGAATTGTCCAGCCGTTTGGAATTGCCGGTAGAAGTTCTCGATCCGTTTCGGAGTATCAAAGTGGACACGCGCAAATTCGATCCTGATTATTTAAGCGAAATTATGCCGGAGATGGCGGTTGCCGTCGGTTTGGCTTTAAGAGGAGTGGAACTCAGATGATTAAAATAAACCTATTAGATTCGGTAACTGAGAGACAAGCCGGCACAGCGGTCATTGTTGAACGTAAAATCGCCAATCCGAATTCGCGTCTGTTGATGATGATGATGGCGGTCGCTTTTCTACTGACAGCGGTTATCGGTTGGGACGTAATCAGCACGCAAATGGCGAAGACTGATGCGGAAAACAATCTCGCCGAGCAGAAACGAATTGAAGCTGAACTTGAAACCGTCTCGAAAGAGATGAAGGAACTTGAAGCGAAAATTCAGAATATTGATTCGAGAATTTCAGCTATCAAAAAACTTCGTGACTCACAAGCCGGACCTTCAGCCGTTCTTGAAGCGATGCGCGAAAGAATTCAGATGGTTCCGGGTTTATATCTCGAATCAGTTGAACAAACCGGCGAACAGTTGATCGTGAAAGGAAATTCGGAAGACGAAACAACAGTGACGCAATTCGGTCGCAGCCTGGAATTTTCCGGCGGACTTTTCTCGAATCTGAATATCGAAACACAGCGAAAGGAAAAGCCGAATCAGCCGCAGGCGACTGTGCCGGCTGGCGCGGAAGCTCCGCCGAAACAGGAAATCGTCGGCTTTACGATTCGATGCGCTTATACGCCTTCTAAAGCGAAAGCCTCGCAGAATACGGCGACGACGGCAAGCAACGCGGCGACACCGGCAAAACCTGCCGGTGGAGCGACGCTGCCTGACGCGATCAGACAGCAGCTGCCAAAACAGCAAACACAATCGGACGGCGCAGTGCCGCCGCAAGTCGCCAAAAATTAACCGCAGTTTATCAAACTCAACTTTTAACAAATCTGAGAGACGAATAAGGAAACCGAAATGTTAGAAAAAATAAAAGCCCAACCGTGGCACATTCAATTGATAGTTTTAGTCGGCATCGCCTCATTGCTTTACCTGACGGTTTGGTATTTCGTAACCAGCGAAACACGCGCCGAGGTACAGACTTTGAACGAACAGGTCGCTTTACTGACACAAAAGAACGAAGCCGCGAAAATCGCTACTGAACGCATCAACGAATTTCGCTCGCTCTACGCCAGCAAATCAATGGAATATGACGAGTTGAAAGTTTTGCTGCCGGAAGAACGCGAAATTACCAACGTGCTTCAGGGTTTGCAGGACACGGCTGGTGAAAGCCGCCTGATTGTCAGCCGCTTTTCACCGCGCGACGATGTGATGCAGGACGCAATGATGGCGAAACCGGTCGAAATCGAAGTGGACAGCAACTTTAACAATCTGCGTGCCTTCTTCGACAAAATGGCGAAATTACAGCGCATCGTTTCGATTACCGATTTCAAATTAAACCAGTTGGACAAACAATCGGGCGACCGAACTCTGCACGCGCAATTTTTACTGACGGCTTATTATGCCGCGCCGGAAAATATGGTAAACGCCGGCAACGTTAAACCGGGACAACCAGGCGCACCGGGAACGCCCGCGCCGAACGGAGCAACGCCGCCTGCTGCCGCACCGGTTGCCGCGCCGCCTGCGAAGTAACGAATTATCACCGAAAAAAAACTTTTGAAATTTTTGTGAGAGAGAAAAGTTATGATTAAGAAATCGAATATTAAACATCTTCTGGGTTTTAGTTTAGCCGTCGTCGGATTCGGATTGTTAAGCGGAGACTTCACAAATGTCAACGCGCAAAACAGCGGCGATCCATTTTCTAAACCGACATGGGCAAAACCGCGCACCACGACCGGCACGACGACTACCTCTTCCGGTCAGGTAAAAAGTGAAAAACCGAAACCGCCCGGTCCGCCGCCGGTAACTACGATCACTGCGCCGCCGATTGAAAGCCGCATCGCTTATTACAAAAATCTGCGGGAAAACGCAGCGGCTAACGGATTGGAAATTCCGAAAGTCACCAGCGTTCTCACCCTCGACGAAATGGCGGTCATCGGTATCTTCCGCACGCCGCGCGGTTACGCCGCGATGGTCGAAGCCAAACCGATCAAACTTTCCTACACGATTTACCCGGGCGAGAAATTTTTTGACGGGCAGCTCGTGGCGATTGAAGAAAATCGTCTCGTGTTTCGCAAAGTGACGAAGATGAGCAACAACAAATTCGTCGCATCAGTCGAAAACAAAGCTTTGCGTCAATTTACGGTCGAGCAGGAAGTGCAGGGAACCGCGCCGATACAGCCGATGGTCAAGACCGAAGAACCGACGCAAAACGCCCTTGTTCCGAAAGACGCGCAGTCGCCGACTCTGCCGCCGAGTATGATTATTTCGCCGGTTGATGAGATGAACCGGCAGCCGGTCGAGGACGCGAAAAAAGCGGTCAAGGAAAAATCAACTAAAAAAGGCAAAAAGCCGGTTAAGGTTGCCGAAAATAAAAAGTCGGTAAACAACAATTAATTAGACGAAATGGCAGGAAATCTCACACCAGCCTGCCTTTCAATCTTTTCAATCAAACAAATATTGCGCTGAATTTATCAGCAAAACCACAAGATGCGTAACTGTATTCAAGACTTACGCTGCCTATTCTACGAAAATTTAACTTAACAAGTCTCTTCAAAAAAAGGAGATCGAATTACAACGGAGGAAACATGGATTCTCTTAAGAAATTTAAGCGGCTACGGCAAACGCGTCATATTCGCTTTTATAATTATCAGTTCTTTAAGCCTGATGGCTCTGGCGCAGACAGTTGGAACGCCGCAGCAGCAAGGCAAATGTACGGCGATCCCGGATTTATCGGCGAGCCGATAAATTTGAACGTCGTTAACGCCGATGTACGTGATATTTTGAACTATATCACCGAACAATACGGCATCAATTTCGTCATTGATAAATCGGTGAAAGCCGTTCCGGTGACCATCAACGTCAATAATGTTCCCTGGAACGTCGCGCTCGATTCGGTTCTGCGCTCGCAGGAACTGGGCGTTCAGGTGAACGGTCCGATTCTTCGCATCGCCGAACAAAAATCGCTCGCCGACGAGCAGGCGATAGCGCAGAAAATCAGCAGATAATCAACTCGACACCTCGCCGCTTTATACGGAATTTATCCGTTTGAATTACGCGCGTGCGTCGGGAACTTTAAGCGGCGATTCGGGCGGCGCAGGCGCGTTCACTTCAGGCGTAACCAGCAACAGCTCGCAAGCCGGAAGCACCAGCAACAGCAGCGGCTGCCGATCAGGGAATTTTAGGAATCATTCAACGCCGACTTTCCAGACGCGGCGCGGTCGAAGTTGACGGACGCAGCAACACCTTGATCATTACCGACGTTCGTGAAAACATTGACGCGGTTCGCCAGCTTGTCGGATTGCTCGATCAGCCTGAACCGCAAGTCGAAATCGAAGCCAGAATCGTCATTGCTACGCGCAATTTCAGCCGTGATTTAGGCGTTCAGCTTGCCGCGCTCGTGATCAGTAACGGTCGTGCCGCTCATTAGCAACAGCTCCGGGAAGTCAAACAACGGGCGGAGCGGGCGGCGCAGGAAATACAACGGGATTAGTTCCGGGCGGCATTCCGAACGGTCTTGGAATTCAGCCGAACAACAGCCTGCTCTCTTCAATTCCGAATACGGTTATCGGCTTAACGACCGGCATTTTCGGTTCGGCGCAAATCAGCGCGTTAATTACTGCCGGTGAAGCGAAAGGACAGGCGAAAACAATCGCTACGCCGCGCATCACGACTTTGAATAATCGTCCGGCGCAAATCGAAAGCGGTTCGCAAATTCCGGTAACGACCATTCAACCGGGCAGCGGCGGCGCGGGCGGCACTTTGATTGCCACGACCGAATATGTTTCGGTTCCGCTTCGTCTCGCAGTTACGCCGCAGATTACCGATGTCGGAACAGTTCTGTTGAATGTCGTGGCGGAAAACAGCACGGCGGTTGCCACGGGCGGTTTCGCTCCGGCAATCACTACGCAGAGAATGCAGACACAGGTAATGGTGCCGGATGGCGGAACGACCGTTGTCGGCGGCGCACTGCTCGACAGCGAACGCGAAACACAGGACCGCACGCCGGGACTTTCAAGAATCCCGCTTTTAGGCAATGTGTTCAAACGCAAAGGCGTATTTCGTGACTCGACCGAATTTTTATTCTTTCATCACGCCGCGTATTTACCGACCTGATTTTGAAGGCAATATAACTTCCGGTAAAATCAGCGACGGAACGCGCACGACAACGATTATTCAACCGGTTCCGCTCGGCAATCCGCCTTCAAATTCAAGCGTGCCGACGCAACACGATTCCGAGCAATCAGCAAACGCCGGTAATTCCGCAGCAGCCGGTTGTTCCGGTTCAGACTCAGCCGAATGTTAATCCGAATCGTACCATAAACTTCAGTCGGGAGATTAGACTTGAAGAACCTGAAAATTCAATTTAATCTCTCGAACTTTTGCTAAATTCATTAAGTAATATGAAAAACGAAATCTAAGTTTCTTCCAAATTTCCCGTCAGACGTCAGTTTTGGTTTGACGGGAATTTCCACCTTTACAGTTGAGGCGAAATTATTTGCCAAAAGCTTTCTATTGATAGAGGCACTTCAACATCGAGTCTTCATAACTCACATTCAAAACAAAAGCATTGCCAACAATGTTTTTTCTGAAATAACCAAGTTATTCTCTGTATGATGTAGTAGGGTTTTTCATATACGGGGAATTCAGTATGAAAGTAAAAGCATTATTAAAAAGAAATTACACACACGGACAAAAGGGTTTCAGCTTACTCGAACTGGTAATAGTATTGCTGATTCTAGCAATTATGGTAGTGCTCGCGCTGCCGCAGATTATTTCTTCGAGACGCGCGTTTCGGTTTTCGGCAGCACAAAGAATAATGGCTACTTCATTAAATGAAGCCCGTCAGGAAGCGATGTCGCAAAGAACGGCGATAACTTTCAGATATGATGATTCGAATAAAAAAATCATTACCTATGGCGGTAAATTCGGAGCTTTGGGCGATGCGAGAAATCGCGCGGGCGAGCTTTCCGGCTCGGGTTTGGAAGCGGGCGATATTATCTACGGTCGTCCGGCAGGTGCGCCGACTTCCGCGCTTGCCGACACCTCAAATCTGACACCGCTCGTTTCCGGCGCGGCGGCGATTACTTTTCAACCGGACGGTTCGGTTCTCGATGCGAGCGAACAATCCGCAAAACAACGCGCTTTTTATTTACAATCGGATTCAGCCACGGAATGTCTTTTGCGATTTCAGTTTTAGGTGCAGGCGGGCGCGTCAAAATTTGGCGGTATAACCAATCGGGGAATGTATATGTCGAATAATCTCAAAAATCAATCTGCTCAAATAAATGAAAAGCGAAAGTCGGTTTCACTATGGTTGAAGCCGTTTGCGCTATTTTCGTTGTCACCATCGGTTTAATCGGAACCGCCGCCGCAATTACCTACGCGCTTGAATTCAGCGCAATCAGCCGGAATGTGACGAGTGCCAAATCAATTATCGTTTCAACCATTGAAGAAATCGAAACGCTGCGAAACTCGCGCCGTCTCGATTTCAGTCAAATTGCCAATGTCGGAGCGGTAAATAACGCCGACGCGACCAATACGTTCGGCGGTTTCAGTTACCGGATTTCAAGACATTTCGAGAGAACCGGGCGCAGATGGCGTAAACGGAACGGACGGACGATTTGATCGGCTCCGGCGCGGACGGCAGTTACGGCACGCCGGATGACGTGAACGACACGACGCTGATACGCGGCGGTTACGACCGGCAAATAGAAATTACCAGAATTGAGCGATTCGATTTGAAAAAAATCGAGATAAAAGTTCATTATGTTGGAAGCGCCGGAAAAATCGGCGAAATTAGGGGCGTTTGTTACCTGAACGATGAAGCCCGCGTAACGAGATAAACAACTTCACTTTGGGGTGGAGATGGAAAAATGTATTGCAAACGGTTTGAAAAATCGAAAAAAAATAAAAAAAAGCGAGCGCGGCGCGGCACTGGCGATTGCCATTATTATCAGTGGCGATTCTTTCGGTCGTCGCTTTCACGGCACTGGCTTTTTCTTCAACCGAAGCGCGCATCGCCGGAAGCGATTTACAGCGCACTCAAACTTTTTATGCGACGACCGCGGCAATGGAAAAGATGACGAACGATTTCAGCAATCTGTTTCGCAACAAAATGCGTCCGACCGCCGACGATTTGTATACAATCGAAAGCAGTCCGCCGCAGAACTTACGTGATGAAGGATTTGCATTTGACCAAATACTGACGCGAAGACACGGAAAGTTTAAATGAGCTGCGGGCGACGCAAGGTTTGCCTACGATCGATTTATCCGCGCGTTAACATTCCCGAAGGACCGTATGCCGGACTTTACTCGACCATTATTCCTTATAAATTATCTTCGACCGGCGACGATGCGATACGACGCAAACCCAGGTCAAACTCGAACGCGAATTCAACAATTATCTCGTGCCGCTGTTTCAATTCGGAATTTTCAGCAACGAAGATTTAGAATTTTCACCCGGACCTTTTATGACTTTTAACGGACGCATTCACAGCAACGGCAATATTTACGCGCTGCGAAATATGCGATTTCTCAATCGCGTTTCGATGGCTGGCGAATTTGTTCGCGAAGCGCAACGCGCGGCGGCGAAGCGAATCTATCGAGCGGTTCTGATAACGTCTGGTTTCGAAGTCAACGGAGTCAATGTTAAAAGCACCAAAGGCAGCGTTCATGCCGGCGAACGGCAGCATGTTGGCGGACCGAATTTGCCGGGAACGGTCGACGGGCAGCGCGGATTTTATCCGGAAAGTCCGAACGGCGTGCCTAATCCGAACTGGGAAACCGAATCGGTAAAACCGGCAAACGGCACGGCGAATCAGTTTCGGCGGACAGGTTTTGACCAACACGACCGGCGCGAACGAATTGAAAACGCCGCCGGAACTTGGCAGGAAATTCGCCGGCCGAAATTATCAAACGCTCGCTGCCGTCCGATACGGAAATTCTTTCGACTTCGCGTTATCACAGCAAATCGCAAATCAGAATTTTGATTGATGACGAAACGGCGGGCAGCGGGGCAGGCAATGTCGCCGGCATTCCGGCGGGCAAAGGCGTTCTGCTTTCGGCATTTCGTGCCGTCGGTGCTCGACGGCAATATTTTGAAAATGATTTGCGACGACCGGACGATTCGGGGCGGCACGGTAAGTCAGGTGAAAAATTCAACCGGAACGACGACGGCGAAAGCGCGAACCGTTCGCGGATTCAAAAAACGCGGCAGACAATTCCGCCGGTTATTATGTGCCGCACAGGTTCAGGAATTCAGCGGCAGAATTTTAATCGAAATCGTTAAACCCGACGGCACGACTGTTGACGTGACGCAGGAAATTTTGAGTATGGGCGTGACCGGTGGCGAACCGAACGGTATTGTCTATCTTCAACGTCCGCTATGGGCGGCGTTTGTGCAGGGAAGCCGCGACCGTTCGGGAAAAGAATTTGATTTGGTTAATCTGACTAACAATTCGCAAACCATCGCGGACGGCGAAATTCCCGATCCGATTCGGCTTTTTTTGATGCGGAATCGCGGGTTTATAACTTCAGCACTTCGGATATTGACGATGATGGCGGCGGCGATTGTTCGCAAGGCTCTCGCCGGCAAGGCGGCTTTAATCGCAATCGTTCCGATCAATCTTTATAATGTCCGCGAAGGCTGGGTTAGAAATTCTCTGCCGAAAGATAAGTCTATCACGAACGCGGCATTACGAGCGTCGTCGAACTCAATATGCGAAATCTGTCGCGCTGGCTTGACGGCATTTACGACACTAATCTGCTTGCCGGAACGAATGCCGTCAGCGCGAATATCAAAGGCGATGAAGGTTATGTAGTATATGTTTCCGACCGGCGCGGCGATAAACCGAAAGCGGAATATTTGAGCGACGGCACTTCTTATCAAAGCACGAACGGAACGGTTGATAACGAAGATATATACGGTCCGAACGGAATTTTGGATGCGGGCGAAGACATAATTGATTTCGGTTGGGATGCGACCTTGGGCGCGATGAGCAAAAAGGGAACTTTGCAGAAAAAGACGAGCGAACTTGCCCGACGCGAGCAATTCGTGGGGCGTTCCGTTCGACTGAATCCAGACCGGCAATCACGCGCGCTCGCCGCGATGCGCTTTAACAACAGCTTATTTTCGTCGCTCGGTCAGATTATTCAATGGTGAAAAACTCAGCATTAGCGGCGCAGGCGGAAAACTTTCACCGACCAAAGGCATCACCGTCGCGTCGGAAAATATGGTTTATATTTGGGGAAATTACAATACGACCGGCGTGGCGGGCATTCCGTTGGGCGGTTCGACCTTGAATAACGGCGGTTATATCGGCGCACAGGTTCCTTCTTCAATTGTCTGCGACGCGTTTTTTCCGCTTTCCAAAACCTGGTTTGACAGTTTGCGCGCAATGTTTCCCGAAGGTACAGTGATTCTGATAATTTATCCGGCGACGCTTATCGAATGGCTGACGAAAATCTCGCTTCAATCTCGCAGGGAACTGCTGTCCGCGCCGGAATTATTGCCGGAACGACGATTTCCGAGTTTGACTGGCACGCCCGGAAGAAACTGCAGCCGGTTTAAGAAGAAGCGGCGGAATTATCAATTATCCGCGCTTTCTGGAAATTTGGAATATGGACGGCAACGAAATGGCCTGGAGTTACACGCGGTTCGTTTATTCCGCTGTTCCATTCGACGCAGGCGATTTCGCAATGGGAAAATGACACATCGGTGATTTATATGCCGCCGCGCCGCAACTGGAGTTTCGACCAGACATTTCTCGACCCGAATCAGTCTTCCGCCCGGAACACCGTTTTTTCAATACGTGCAGGCAACCGGATTTAGACAAGTTCTTCGGTAAATAACGAGAGATTAAAGGTTTAGAAACTTCTTGAGTCAAAGCGATGAATAGTAATCAGACAATAAAAACTGAAGACGGAGAATCGAAATTCGTTAAACAAGCGGGCTTTTCGATGATGGAACTGCTCGTTGTAATGGTGATAATGCTCGTTATAATGGCAGCGACATTTTCACTGCTGCGCGGTTCAATTACGACTGCAAGCACAAATTACGAGATGACGACGGCAGGGCAGGGACTTCGTAATTCGCAGGAATTTCTTGACCGCGATATTCTGGCGGCGGGCGACGGTTTAAAAGGAATTTCAAATATCTGGCTGCCGACCCGTTTCGTAAAGGATTATTTATCAGCGCGTTCCACAACCGATTTAGACCCGACAAACCTCGGTTATGTCAGTCTTGGCGCGATACTTTCCGACAATCAGGTTCCCGCCGGAACCGTGGTTAAAAATTCAAATCCGGCAACCACTGTGCTGCCCGAAACCGACCGTTTGACGCTGCTGACGATTGATCCGTCATTCAACTCGATAGATGTACCAATCGGCGCGAGCAATCGGATGAACGGAGACATCAATATTCCCGCCAGCCGCATCGCCGATTTTGCCGTCGGCGAAATTTATTATCTGACAAGCGGCGGCACCGGCGCGTTCGGAGCGGTGACGAATGTCAATACGGGAGTGAATAAGATAGTTTGGGCGGAAGGCGATACGTTCGGGCTGAACCGTTTGGGCGATACCGGTTCGCTGGCAGTCGCCACAAATCGCGGAAACAGTTCGGCTTCACTGCGCCGCGTGAATATTATTCATTATTTTGCCGATGCCGAAGGAAGATTAGTGCGCCGCGCCTTCGGTGTTCGGCAGAACGGATTCGTGGACAGCGTAATTGCTGAACATCTGAACAATTTGCAGTTTCGATATATCCTGAAGCCGACGGGAAGCGGAACGATTTTTGAACCTCCGGCAGATCAAATCGTTTTAGCCGCTTCGGTCAGAGTTAGAATGATTGAACCGCGCGTAATAGTTGAAACCGCTTATCCGCTTCCAAACGGGCAAAAAGAAACTGTCGAAGGCATTACGCAAATCGGCGTGCGCAACGTGCAGTTTCTCGAAGCTCCCGTGCCGGTAGATACGCAGGGAAATACGACTTTGCCAAATCCGGGTCCGACACCGGCAGTAACGCCGACACCGACACCGACGCGAACACCGTCGCCGACACCAGTTCCGACCGCAACGCCGCTGCCAACGCCGACGCGAACGCCGACCCCGACCCCGACGCCGGGAACGCCGACACCGACGCCGCCGCCGCCAACGCCGACGCCGCGTCCGACGGCGACCCCGATTCCAACGCCGACGCGCACGCCGACACCGCGCCCGACACCGACACCGGGCAATGGAGACGGTTAATAATATTAATAATACAATCACCGATAAAAAGCGGATTGAAAAATAATATTTTCAATCCGCTTCTTATTGTTTAAGAATTTGTAAACCGAAGTCGTTTATGAAGCCGGAACAAGCCGCTCGCTCCAACAGCGAAGCAGAAATCTTTTGAAACAGTATATTCAGTCGAAAGAAAAAGGATAAACAAAACTGTCTGCTTTGTTTATCCTTTTTCCTTCCTTGAAGTTTTCAGCTTTCGGGCGTATTTTTACTGGGCAATATTGCCGGTTGGAACCGGAACATCGTCAGCCGCGCCGAAAGTTACGCCGGTAAATCCGAGCGAGCTTCTTTGCATATACCAGGTTCCGCCGCGATAAACGGCAATGTCGGCTTTACCGTCGCCGTCATAATCAGCCGGAACTGCGCGGTCGGTTGATAAACCGAATGCCGCGCCGGTAAATCCGGCAGTGCTTTGCTGAATATACCAGGTTCCGGCGCGATAAACGGCTACATCGGTTTTGCCGTCGCCGTCGTAGTCAGCCTGAACGGGTTTGTCCGTCGCGGTTCCGAACGCAACGCCAGTAAATCCGGCAGTACTGCGCTGTAAATACCACGTTCCCTGACTTGGACGAAAAACGCCGATGTCGGTTTTATTATCGCCGTCGTAATCGCCCTGCGCGATTTTATCGCCGGATTGTCCAAAAAGCGTCGAGACAACTGCGCCGTTCGAGCTTTGCAGAATATACCAGAATCCGGTTGACGGTCGAAAAACGGCAATGTCCGATTTGCCGTCGCCGTCGTAATCGCCGACGGCGGGTTCGTCGCCGCTCGCGCCGAACGCCACACCCGTAAATCCGGCAGTGCTGCGCTGTAAATACCACGTTCCGGTCGAAGGTCGAAACACGGCATAATCGCTTTTGCGGTCGCCGTCGTAATCGGCTGACACGATGCGGTCGGTTCCTGTTCCGAACGCACCGGCGAGCAAATTGCCGTTACTGCTGTTGAGGCTGTACCAGATTCCGTTTGACGGTCGGAAAACAGCGACATCGGATTTCCCGTCACCGTCGAAATCGGCGGTTGGCGTACGCGTCGGCGCGGTGCTGTCGTTGATGCTTTTATTAGACGTATAAATATAGTCGCCCGAAGGTCCGCCGTCACTGTTGGCAGCGTTTCCGGCAACGTAAAAAGTAACTCTGCCGACACCGGTCGCCGGAGCGCGCCAGATAAACGTCCAGCTTTTTGAGCCGAAAACGGTCGGAATCGTTCCTGCGACAGTATGTTCGACATACGAACGGACTGCGGAATCAACGATTCCGGTAACAACCTGCATCTGCTCAGGGTCTTGAGTCGGAAGCGTAAAGTTTCCGGCGCGTCGTCCCAAATTGTCGAGCGCAGTCAATTCAAAACCATAAATCACCGCGTCCGCCTGACTGGTCGTAACCGTGATGGAAATTTGCTGATTCGGCGTGTAAGCGGCGGGAAGCGTACCGATGGTTACGCTGCCGGTTCCGCTGTTGACCTGAAAATCAGTGTGACAAGCAGTGCAATTGGCTTCACCGGGGGCGTTCGTGAACGACGGCGTTGGACCGAAAGCCGAAGCGCTGACTTTATCGGAATTGACGAAGAACTTTTGAAAACAGAAAATTGAAAAAACGGCAGCGATAAAAACAACAGATAATTTAACTAAAGTAGGTTTACGCTTAACGACTGGCATATTTTGATACTCCTAAATATTGAATTCAATAAATTAACGTGAGTCTGAAAAACAAAGTTAATTAAAGTGTGAATTCGAACGAATGAATTTTAACGAAGTCGCTTTTTAAGACGCTTTAATTTGAATGAAAGTTTTGAAAAAACTCTACTTTGAAAATAAGATTTGCCAGCTTAAAAGTCAAAATAAGCTCCCGGCTGACTATCAAGTAATTTTAAACAGGAAAAACCCGCGCAAAGTAAAGGCATTTTAAACAGCCCCTTGATCTTGCGCAGGTTTCTATTTTTTTAGCCGGCTAATTAATATCCGCTGTATTCATTTATTCTTTGAAAACCTGTAAAGTTCATCGAGTAAATATACGGAGTTCCCGGCGGCAGACGATTCGGATCAACAAACGTCGTGTCAAAAGACCAGTCGCGAATAGGCGGATTATAAACCGCGTCGCAGCATTTGAAAAATCCGTTGTTGTTTTGTGAATTAAATAAATTAACCAGCGAACCGACATAGTTAAGTCGAACATTCGTCCAGCGTTCGAGAAACCGTTTAAAGTTATGAACGCCGCCGTTACCGACTCCGCCGGTCGCGCTCGGTCGGATAGCGGTGGATGAATTGGTGCCGGTAATGACATCGCCGGTCAGCAGTGCGAATCGAATCTGAGTCGCGGAAGCAAGACGCGATTCCTGCGCAAACGGAGTTGCAAAACTCTGGCTGTCATTCCAGGCATTGGAAAGAATCGTCGCCGCGTCGGACACGACTGCCGCCGGAACGTGAGTGGTAGCGTTTGCCGTTCCTGCCTGCGTCAAAGTTCCGCCTTGCGGTAAATAATTTTCGGGCGGCGCGGGAGCCGTCGTGCCAGTCAGCGTAACACCTGTCGCATTATAATTACCCTGAACGTAAACGCCGTTTTCGCTCGCAAAAGTGAATCCTTTAGTTTGTGTCGGGTTGAGACGATCATAACTGCCGGGAAGTACCGAACCGTTAATCAACCGAACGCCGCGCCGGAAATAACCGTGATCGGTAGATGCCGCCTGACTTTTAGAAAAGGTGTCGCTATATTGCGGAGCTTCAAAAAAGTTATTGTTATTAGCATAATATAATCGTTCGAAAACATTATTGCCGGTTGTAAAAGCCCCAACTCCGTTGACATCTTCGTTAAATTGCATAACGCCGTCGGGAATGACATCTTCCATATCATACTGACCGTCAAAATCGGCATCGCCGCGCCGGTCGGAAACAAAAAGAACCCAACCCTTGTTTTGCGGAACGTCGTTGCTGTTGAGCGACTGACCAACGCCTTTAGCCAACGCAAACGGCGTGGTCAGCGGAAACTGGTTATTAAAACTGCCCACGCCGCCGTTTAAAAACTTCCGCAGATTGGCAACGTCAATGTCAATCATACTCATCACACCGGCTCTCGGAACATTATCTGCGCCGAAACTGTCAGTTCCCGGAACGCCGCCTTGCGCATCCGTTCGGTCATTCGCTACACCTTCACGAGTGTCAAATAACTCAATCGGAAAAGGCACGATTAAGTTGTTATATGCAGCATCACCGGGCAGTCTAGCCCATTTTAAGTGCGCTGCGTTTTCCATCGTTTGAGTAGCAGAGGCTCTGGGAAGCGGTGCTGAAAAATCATTGACCGCAGTTCCGCAGGCTGCCGCTACTATCAGACAGCCAAGTAGTGGAGTGTTTGGATTTATTAAAGTATTTTTGTAACGAATTACTAAATTATTGTTAATTCCGCCGATAGTTTTGGAAGAAAGATAGTTGGTGCCGCTATTAGTAATAGCCGGACCCGGAATCGTAAAGCGTTGCAACTTGATAATCGAGCGGGAATCGGTTGTATTGTCGTAGCCGAAGATTTGGAAATTGGCATCAACCGGCGCGTGTTCGGTAACGCCCAGACTTAAAATATCTTCGGTTATATCTTTTGTTGTTGGAACGCTGTTGTCATAATCAAAATCAACTAACTCGACCTTGATCCACATTTGTTTGTTAGTTTGCGCAAATCTGGTTGTATTTAATCTTGTCGCCTGGTAACCGTCCTGCATCGGCTTCGGCAGATAGCCGATTGGCAGCCGGTCAAGCTGAATGCCGCATTCGTTAAAAGTAGCGTTGGCAACGACACTCGCGCAGCCCGGAAGTTTGTTTTGCGCATCGGCAAGCGAAATTCTCAAGCCCTGCTTGTTGGAAAATCTTTCAAACGACAAAACAGAATCGTCTTGAGTAGCGCCATCAACGGCGACAACGGGATTGTTTCCGTTGCCCGTCGTGTCGCCGACATTTTTTCCGCGCTTGACGATTTCGACGAGATTCACGCCGAGACGGTAAAGCGGCAGATCGAGACGCGGTTTATGATTGTCGATATTTCCCTGAAACGGTAATTTGTCGGTCGAATCCCAGGCATTTCTGGCACTGCAAGTCGGTAAATTTGGTTTAGCGGCAAAAACATTCACTCCGGACGGGCTGGCGCAGTTGACGCTCGCTTTGCCGGTCAACAACTCACGGTTGGTTCCGCCGGCATCGGCAAAAAAGACGCTGTTCTGGTCGTCGGTGCCTGCTGACAAAGGCGTTCCCATCTTCCAAATATCATTAACGATTTCGCCGACGACGGTTGTTTTTGAATTAAAATAAATTCCCGCCGCCGGATTTGAATTCTTCGGGTTAGCGGTAATAAACAAATTGGCATTAGTGTGTACTCTGCCGCCAAAGGTGAACAGCGGCGGGCGATTTAATTCCAAATCGTCCTCGTAAAACATTCCGAATTGAAAAAGCGGGATTCGGTCATTATTAAAAGTGCGTTTGATGCGGCTTTCTACGCCGGTGTTTTTGTCTTGGGCGGTGACATCAATTTCCCATTCATCGCGCACTGAATATAATCCGGCGTAATCGCCTTCGGTAATCAAAGTCGAAATGGAATCTTTTTTCTGAGTAATCAGCTTGTGCGAGAAATCGTAATCAGTAAAACCGGGAATAGTTGTGTTTCTGATGGCATCAATATCAGTTGCGGGCGGAGCCAGTTTTCTCGAAAAAAGGGTGGCAAAATCTCGACTGTTCGATTCCACCTGTGCCTGTGCCGCGAGGAGTGATTTGTTTTCAGACGAATCGTTTGATGTCATCTGTGTTTCGGAATTAACACGCGACAGCACGACCGCCGCGAAACCCATCAATAACAGCATCACAAAAATAACGATTACCAGCGCGGCTCCTTTTTCGGATTTTGCCTTGCGACTAAAATAACCACTGTTCGACTTTTTCATACATTTTCTCTTTTTAATACTTTTCAAAATAATTAATCGTAATTAAGATTTTTCGTGCTGAAAGTTGATTTCAGGTCCACCACCTTTTGAAAGCTGGCGCCGTTTTCCTGAACGCTGATTCGCGCCGAGATTGTTACTTCAACCTGAACGACGTTATTCAAAACATTTTGATTGGCTCCGTTATTTGAAGGATTCGGGCTGCTCGTCCCATCACGTAAAAGATAGCGGACTTGAAGATTTTGAATGTTGTAGGCTAAAGGCTGGATTTGTATCTGATCGACCGCTGTGCCGCCTGAATTATTACCGTATGTCGTGCGCGTCAGCGTGCCGTCGGGCGTAACCTGATAACTTACCCAGATGATTTTTTTGGCTGAAACAGGAGACGGATTCGGATAATTCATACAAGGATCGGGTGATCCGACCGCCTGATCCGCGCAGTTAAACATCAAACTGCGTGAATTTACCGCTCCCGCATAAGGCAAATTAACTCCCAAAATATCGGCTGAACCGGTTTCGAATCTCAAACTATTGTTGTCCGGTCTGCCGGTCGCGAGGGCGACAGCGGTTCTGGTTCCATTTGAAATTAAATACAGGTCGAAAGGAGTCGCACTGTTATTAACGGCGAGAGCAACACCCGGTTGGGTGGTCGCAACAACGCCGCCCGCGCCGATTGAACTGGCTCCGGTGATAGTAATCGGGTTGCCGTTGTTAAAGGTCATATCTCGATAAGCAAACGCGACAACATCGGTTTTTTGACCGACCGGCAAAAAATTATTGGCGTTGACATTATCTCCGGCGATCACGGCGGTTAGTAGGTCCTGATTTGAATCGGCATCGGCGGGAAGTCCCATTCGCGCGTTTGTCAGATTGTCAGGTATATTTCCTCCGACACGGCTGTAGCCTAAACCGGCATTTACCGCGTCGCGCCCGATCATATTGAGCGGCACGCGAAGGTTAACCATAACTTCGGTTTGCGAATTCACCGTGCTTTTTTGAATATTAGCAATGCGCAGCAAGCCATAGACGGCACTGATGAAAATCAAGAATACGACCATTGAAATTAACAGTTCGATCAGTGAAAAACCCGCTTCAGTATTTTGTTTTCGGGTTGCGAAATTTAGTTTATCCGCCATATAAATAAGTTTTGTCTTAATAAGAATGTTTGAATTACTACAGCAAATTGGCGATAATTGTCGAAACCGATTCGATTCGCTGCGCCTGTCCGGTGGAATATCTGACGTTGACAACTATTCTTCTCCGATAAACTGTAGTCGTCAATGGTTCCGCAATGTTGGTTATGATAATTTCTCTTTCAAAACCCGGAATAACTTCGCTGGAGTTCGTGTAACCTGTGACAACACAATTGGCAGCGGCAGGACAGGCATCATCCGCCGTTCCTTCAATTTGATCTTTACCGGAATCGCGCCGAATCGGATTGTAGCCGGTCAAAAATATTCCCTGCGGCGTAGCTGTCGTATTATTGGCAACTGCATCCCAACGCAATGGATTTTCTGGACGAAGGCTCTCATCAACCTGAAGCAAATCGCGGGTGGCGAAAATAGATTCGACGGCGGCGTTGGTCAATTGTCGGGCGATGTTCCGCTGTTCCGAATCACGCGCGCGTATTACTCCGACGGAAATTGCTGAAAGCGTCGCTAGAAGTCCAATGGTCATTATCAATATCGAGATAATGATTTCAATAAAGGTAAATCCCTTTTCGTTGCTCTTAATTCGCATTTTCATTTTTAAGAAATATTAATTGCAGAAATGATTATTTGTTTTTTCGTAACATTTCCAAATTTTTTCTTGCACAGGATGTCATAAATTAACGAGACCAGTTCGTACACTGTGTGCCGACAAAACCGCACTTCCATAATTTAGCCGAACCCGAACTGCCTATAACCGTCACTGCCCGCAGAATATCAGCAACGCTTGGCGTAGCTGAAAGGTCGGAATCTTTTTTAGTCCAAACATATATCGTTGCGCCGGTCGGCGTTGCGCCCGCACCGAGCGCGTTGGTGCCGGCATTAAGCACGGTTCCGTTGCTGCGGAAACGCAGCGTGGCAACCCGATCACTAAGGCTGGTCGGATGAAGACTCGGTGCAAATACAATCGGCAAAACCGGCGAATCTTCAGTCGGCGATGCGGTCATATTTGTCGGAACTACGCCGATAAATACATTGTTATCAATATATGCCGAAGATTTTACGATTACGTCGTTATTTGGAGTCGGAGCATCATACGTTCCATCGTTATCAGCATCTGCCGGTTCATTTTCATTTATCAGATTTATCATCCGTTTGGTTGAATTAATTTCGACGCGCATCGTTTTCTTTTGTGAAAGCGCACGCTGCTGGGCTTCTCTAATAAAATTGACAACGGTTAACGCCTGATCGTCGGCGTGATATTTTCTTGGCGCAGATAGAGACACCGTGGTAATAATCGTCAAAATGCCGATAATCGCTACGACAACCAGTAATTCAACGACTGAAAATCCTTTTTCAAAATTCTTATCCGGCTCGCTAAATTTCATAATGTTTATATTCTTACTTGAAGCAGTATTGGAAGGAACGAATCTGCAAAAGCAAAACTCATTAAAATAGTAACAAAAAGTTTTAACAAATGTCAACGAACTTTTAACAAATATGAAAAGGCGAGATATTGCCACGGGCAACATTCAAACGAGAAATATTATTTAGGCGCAGCAAATCAGAATCGGCAAATTATTTTCGCCGACCGAAAATATGGATTTGACCTTTATTTAGCGGTAAAAATCGGGTACAATGACAGCCGATTACTGTTAAATATCAACTGGCGGAAAACCACTTTATTAATGTCTGAAAACAACATAACGCCAACCAAAAAATCCGTTTCAGCCGATTGGCTGGTGCGCGGAGTGCTGACGAAAATCGGTGAAACTTTCGACCGTTTGACGGGCAGAAACTGGAAGCCTTCGAGCAGTTTGGCGACCAGCGAATTGAACGACCGTTTGAAAAAACTGCTTGATTCAGAAGTCAGGGATTTAGGTGAAAAAGGGAAATTTGTGCCGCACAACATCAAGTTGAAAATGCAGTGGGACAAATTTTCGACCGATGCCGAAAATGCGCTGGAAAAATTAAAATACGAACTTTTGACTGCCGCGGTTGACCATATCAACGATATGCGTTATCACACATACGCGCCGATGAGCTTGGAAATCAAGCCGGACTACTTTACCGAAGGCGTAAAATTGCTGGCGAGTTTCGATAAATTTGCCGAAGACGAGCGCGAAGCCGCCGTTAATGTTTCCGTTCCCGATTTGAAAAACGTGGTTGTCGCGCCGTCTGCAGAAATCGCCGCCGAGCCGGAAAGGGAAATTTATACGGTTGAATTTACCGTTCAGGGCAAAACGAAACGTGTCGAATTTGCCTTTTCGGAAAAACAGCGGCGAAGCATCGGCAGAACGAAGGAAAACGATTTACAGATTGACGATCAGAGCATTTCCAAGATTCACGCCGCGCTGGTTTTGAACTCGGAAAAGCAGTTGATGGTTGCCGATACCGGCTCGACCAACGGAACTTTCATCAACGACAAGCGTATTGCTTACGGCAAAGCGATAATTATAAATGCGGGCGATAAATTGAAATTCGGCAACGTCGAGATTGCGCTCGAGCACGTTCCGAAAGCGGTCGAAGAGCCGTTAGAAGTGACAGTTGATGAGACGGAAGATATTTCTACACAGGCGACTTTGCCCGTTGAGAATCCGGCGGAAGTGAACGCGAAAATCGAAGAAAAACCGTTGGCAAATCCGGTTCCGGCAAAAAACGTCGTGCCGGTTATCGAGCCGAAAAGTCGTGAAGCGAGCGAAAAACGCGAAGAAAAAGTCGTGCCGACCGAACAGCGAATCGTTCTGGATTTCGGCGAGGAAAAATAAATTTGGAGTCGAAGCGCGGCGGTCAATTTTGCCGTTTGAGTAAAGATAAATGAATCTTCTATTTCACTTTTTAGAATTCGATTGGGATAAATGGCGACCGGAAAATTTGTTCGGCGGACAGATTTTGGAGCGAACGCCGGCAGGTTTGTCCCTTGTTTATCTGATCGGACTCGCCGTTTTGATCGTCTTTCTTCTGCTCAGTTTTCTAAGCAATTTCCGCCGACCGAAATTCGCGTTCGAGGAAAATTTGCCGAAGGAAGTTAAACGCAAACTGACGACGACGCTGGCAAACCGGAGTGTGCGAATCTGGCAGTTTGTTTTTATTTTTCTCGCGTTATTCGTTTACGGATTTCATTTTTACTGGACGAATCTCGCCGACGACAACAACGAGCAGTTTTCGGCTTTGAGCTATAAAGATCTGCGTAATCGCCGAACATCGGCGGCGCGTCTGCGCGGCTGGATGCTCGACCGGACAGGAAAATTGGGCAGCGCGCTGGCTTATTACAAACTCGAACAGGACGGCGACATCAGCCGCACTTTCGCGCTTGAAAAAGAGATGGCGCATTTGCTCGGAACCGAACGCGGCACGCCCGGACTCGAACGCACATTGTACAGACAGGAAACTGATGCAACGCCCGAA
The DNA here is from genome assembly GCA_963761145.1 of Pyrinomonadaceae bacterium. Taxonomy (GTDB): domain Bacteria; phylum Acidobacteriota; class Blastocatellia; order Pyrinomonadales; family Pyrinomonadaceae. The sequence goes on along the minus strand of CAVXFU010000005.1, from coordinate 29,243 downwards.
GCGTGGGAAGTTTTAACGACTATCAAGCGCAAGGAAGACGAACAGCGCGATGTAAAAATCACGATTGACCGCGATTTACAGGCGTTCTTAGCCGACCAATTAAAGGATAAAAAGGGTGCGATTGTCGTGCTGAATCCGCAGACCGGCGATGTTTTGGCGATGTACTCCAATCCGGCGTTCGCTTTGAGTCAGGCGCAGACGCTCGACGATTATTTGAAACTGGAAGGCGACAAGCGTAATAAACCGCTTCTCAATCGAGCGACGCGCGAATATTACGTTCCGGGTTCGACATTCAAGACTTTCACGATGCTTTCGGCGTTTCGCGCCGGAAAACAAAATGATCAATTTACGAGTTCGGGCGGAGGCTTTGTGCCGTTTCGCGGTTCGCGGGCGATAACCGACGCGAACGGCGGCTGTGAACCGCCGTACGGCTGCACGACTTTGAATATTATGCAGGCTTACGAAGCATCGAGTAATCAATTTTTCGCGCAGTTGGCAGTTGATTTGGGCAAAGAACGAATCCGCGAAACTGCGGGAGCATTCAGCATTTTAGCCGTTGACACGCCGCAGGAAGCAGTTCAGTCTGGATTTTTCCCCGGCATCTGGAATGCCAGTAATTCGCGCATCAGCAACGCGCTCGCGCCGCAGCAGTCAACCATCGTGACGGGCAAAGATATTTCCGCCTACGATGTCGGACTTGAAGGAATGGGACAAGGTTACGCCGGACAAATGACACCGTTTCAGATGGCTTTGATTGCGTCTGCGCCGGCGAATATGGAAGGGAAATTGATGAAGCCGAAAATCGAATTCGATTTGCCGCCGCAGATGTTTTCGCAGATTTTATCTGTCCAGCAAGCCGCGCAGGTCAGGGAAATAATGGCGCAGGTGACGGAAGGTTCGGGCGGAACCGCATCAAGAGTTTTCGCCGGAGTTCGCGCCGAAGGCATTCGTTCGGGCGGCAAAACCGGCACGGCGGAAAAACAGGCTCCGGTTTACGACGAAAAAACCGGCAAGCTGAAAACCGTCAAAAAGAAACGCAAAAACGACAAAGGCGAATGGGTAGAATACGACGCGCCGCAGATGTACGAGCGCACCGACAGCTGGTATATCTCGATTGCGCCGCTCGAAAAACCGCAGTTGGCGATTGCCGTCGTCGTCGAGGGCGGCGGTTACGGCGCAGCGATTTCCGCGCCGATTGCCGCTCGTGTGATATTAAAAGCCCGCGATTTAGGTTTGCTCGGCGACCAATACAAACCGAAACCGCAAGTGCCGAAACCGAACGCGCCGCCGAAAAGACGCGGCAGATAAGTCGGCAAAATTCAGTTTCGCCGATTGCAAATCGGCAGTTCAGAGTTGGAATTGCGCTGTCAGGAGTTGGAAATACAGATTTCAGGTTGGAAATCACGATTTTCCAGCGGGAAATTGTGAATTTTAATTGGAAATTGAGATTTTCATTTGGAAATCGCCCTTTGCAAATTGGAAATCGTGATTTCCGTTTGGAAACTGGGAATTTTAATTGGAAATCGTGAATTTTAACTGGAAATCGTGGTTTTCGTCTGGAAATCGCCTTTTCGGATTGGAAATCGTCGAGGTTACAGTCAGCAGAGCGATTTTCAAAAGATTTCGAGTCATTTTTGGCAGTTAATTTGGATTTAGTATGAAAAATCGCGCATCAACCCACGTTTTTATTTTGCTGATTATCGTCCTGCTGACGGCAATCGCGCATTATTCGATTCACTACGGCGCGTTGATTCGCGGTTACGAAACTTCATATCTGACGGCGGGCAGAAACATTTTCATCCTGTTTATTTTGGCAATACTGCCGATTTTCCTTTCGGTTTTTGCAAGATACAAAGGCATTTGGACGCTCTATACGGCGGCAGTTTTGCTGTTTTCCATCGGCTTAACCGTTCAGTATCGTCTGTTCAGCGACCCCGAATACACCTCGCGTAAGGACAAGGCGGAAGCCCGCCAACAAAAACTGAAAACTCTCCAACTGCATTATATACAGGAAAATTATTCGGCGGAAAAAAAACAAATGATGGGTTTGCCGCCCACCACGCCGTCGCCGGTTGATTTGTCACAGGAAAAACCGCGCCCGTCGGAAGGCGATTTGACCGACGTTTTTTTGTCAGGAAGAACTTTGATTCCGCTTTTCTCAATCGCGTGCTGTGTCGGCGTTTTTCTGTTGTTCAAGCGCGACGACGTGCTTGATTTTATGCAGCGCAACGGTTTCGCTATCGTTCTACTGACACTGATTCCGCTGATTCTAGCTGCGATAACATCCAAAGCGGGAAAATCCATCGGTAATATGACGCCTTGGGAACCGGCGAAAATTCCGTTTCTTATCGGTTTCGCCGCGATTCTGGCAGTTTTATATAAAAATCTCGCGCGAACCTATTGGGGAATTCCGCGTGCGAAAGATGTCATTCCGCTGCTATTTATGGCGATTTTGCCGTTTGTGCCGTTCTTCGTTCTCAAAGATTTCGGGCAGATGATGGTTTTCAGTTCGGTGTACGCGACGCTGTATCTGATCGCTGTTCGCCGTCTGCCGCAAAGATTCGTTCTGGTCGGCAGTGTCGCATTGTTAATCAGCATTTTGGTCGTCGGCGCACTGCCGGAAAAAACGCAGGAAAAAATCCCGCTGCTTCCGACGCTCGCCGCGCCGGTTAAAAAAGTTTTGCCTGACAGAATCCAGCAGCGATTTCACCTCTGGCTTGACGGTTTTAATCCGCCGACACCGGAAACCAGTTGGTGGAAAGAAGATTACGACGATTATTACAAAGATTTGGTCAAAAAAGACCCGAATCTGCCGACGCTTCTGGAAGAAGACCCGAGCTTGCAGAAATCAATAAATGTTGATGCGTGGTTTGATGTTTTAGCGTTTCAGCCGGCGCAGGCGACGTTCGGCGTAGCTTCAGGCGGCACGACCGGACGCGGTTTGGGACTCGGATTTGTCGAGTTGATTCCGGTATCCGATTCCGATTATATTTATGCGGCTCTGGCGGAAGAACTCGGACTTTTCGGCGGATTGATTGTCATTTTAGGATTGCTCGTTTTCGTTAGCGCGGGCGTTCGAACCGCGCTCGATTCGCGTGATATGTTCAGTAAATTGTGCGTTATCGGCTTAACGGCATTCATTGGATTTCAAGCATTGGTCAATATGGGCGGCATCACCCGCGCTTTGCCGATGACCGGAATTACTTTGCCGTTCGTCAGTCACGGCGGATTTTCCCTTATCACAAGTTTCGTAATGCTCGGAATGCTTTTGGCTTTTTCACATCGCAATGCGGTTGATGCATTAACTATCAACCGAGAAAATACACCGGCGTAATCTTATAAAATGAAACAACGGAAACTCCTGAATGAACCCAGACAAATTTTTTTTAATCTGTGCCATCTGTGTAAATCTGTGGTTAAATTTAAGAATTGTTGAATTTCGACAATTCAGGAGACAAAATGACGGAAAATAATTTTCAGATTGAATCGGCTTCGGTCAGCGACCGTGGATTGAGCGAGAAACGCCCGCAGAATGAAGATTCGTTTTTGGAATTGAACGAGCGCGGAGTTTTCGCCGTCGCCGACGGTGTTGGCGGAGCGCAGGCGGGCGAGGTTGCGTCGCAGATGGCGGTCGAAATCTTAGGCGAAGCGTTTATCAATTTGCAGCAGAGCGGCGATGCCGAAGACATTATGAAAATTGCCATCGAACGCGCCAATGAAGCGATTTATCAAATGTCGCACGATCTCGCACAGCTTTCGACGATGGCAACGACAGTGGTCGCTCTGCACGTCGCGGGCAACATCGCCACCATCGGTCATGTCGGCGATTCGCGTCTTTATCGTCTCGATCCGAAAGGGAATTTCTACCGCGAAACGCAGGATCATTCGGTCGTCGAAGAAGAAGTTCGCGCCGGACGAATGACGCAGGAGCAAGCCGCCCATCATCCGAGCCGTAATGTGATTTCACGTGCACTCGGCGCAGATCATTCGGTTGAGGTTGATTTAAAGACGATAATGATCGAGCCGAACACGACGTTTCTGCTCTGTTCAGACGGCATCACGCGCCATATTGACGATTTTCAGCTTCGCGAATTGTTGATGTTCAAAGATACGCCCGCCAATATCTGCCGGCGAATGAAGGAAATTTGTTATGAACGCGGCGCGGAAGACAATTTGACGGCAGTTATCGCGCGAGTTAACGAAGCGACAGTAAATAATTTTGCGCCTGACAAAGCGGCAGTTCCAACCGAAATCGAAGAACCAACCGTTGCTGCTGTGCGTCCGCCGACTGTTGCCGCGATGCTTGCCGAAAATAAACTTGAAGACGAAGATGATTCGCCGACACAGCCTCTGGTGATGCCCTTTAGAGAAACGCCGCAGGACTCTGTGCCGGATTATATCGAGGAAACTCAGCCGCCGATTGTTACCAATGATCGTCTGACCGACGAAACTCGCGCTCAGATATCCGAAATCAGGGCTGAAAAATCTTCGCAAACGCCGCCTGTCGTTTACGAAGAACCGGTCAATGACATTCACACTACGAGCGGAAAAATGAGCGGATTGCTTTCCTCGATTCTGCTTTTGATTTTGGGCGGCGCAATTGGCGCGGGCATTTATTATTTTCTGGCGCAAAATAACAGATCCTCTGAGACGACGAATGTTACGCCTGTCGCCGCGCCGCAAACTTTTCCTGCGAAATCCGAATTCGATTCTTTCGAAAATCTCCGCCGCAGCGTTGATGAGAATCCGAACGGCTACATCGGAACAAATGCTGCCACCACGCAGGATGCCGAAGGTTTGTATTTACTCGGACGCGCCTATCTTTTAACCGCCAAATATCCTGAAGCGAAAAAATCTTTGGAAGAAGCGAAAAACAAACTCGCGCAGTCAAAAACTGTGAATAATAAAGTTTTAAATAGCGATATTGCGCTTGGTCTGGCAATTGTTGATGAATCGCGGGCGCAAAATAAATTTCAAAGTCAGGTTAACGGCGGCAATTCAAACACTCAAAGTACATCGAATGCGAATCAATAAAAATGACAACGACGCGAATTAAACTGATTTTACTTCGGGTTATTGTCTGCCGTGTTTGCGGTTATTTGTCTTTTTGCCTCAAACAAAATCACGCCGCAGGAAACTGCCAGATTTAAACTTTCGACACCGTTTTCCATCGGAATCCTGAAACTTTCGCCGGCATTCGCTTTTTCATCCGCGCTCAACCCGTGCGCTTCCGAACCGAAAATTAACAGGTGCGGTTTTTTCCAGTCTGTTTCCAGATAGCTTTTTTGGGCGTGAATATCAGCGCACAGAGCAGCCAGATTATTATCTCTCGCCCAACTCAAAACCTCATAAAAATCCGCGCCGCTCCAGATCGGCAGCCGTAGAGACGCGCCCATCGCGCCGCGCAGAGCTTTCGGCGAAAAAACATCGGCGGAATTTTTCGTCGTAATTACGCCCGCGACGTTAGCCGCTTCACAGGTGCGCAAAATCGCGCCCAGATTTGAAGGATTGTTTATTTGGTGAAGCAAAACGACGAGCGCGAGTTTTTCGGGCGCGAAAGATTCAATCTCGATAGAATCTCTGCCGGTTTCCGGCTTTTCGCAGATAACGATAATTCCCTGCGTGGTTTTCGTGTCGGAAAGCGAGTCGAAAATTTTGTCGGAAACTTCGGCGAGATTGGAATTTTGAAACTTATTCCAATAACTCTTGACCGCTTTCGGATTCGGCAAAACTTTCGCTGAAAAATACTTCGGAGATTTTCAGCCGCGAGCGCAAAGCTTCCTCGACGAGCCTTCGCCCTTCGACGAAAATTAAATCCTCAACAAAACCGTCGCGCACCCGGCGGGCGTGTTTCAAATTCTGGTTGTCGCGGCTGGTGATTTTCAGCATTTGAAAATGAATATACTCGCGGCGGGATTTGAACCTGCGACCTTTCCCTTCGGAGGGGAACACTCTATCCAACTGAGCTACGCGAGCATAAAATTAAAATATCACAAAATTTATTTTGGTTGAATCGTCACGCTTTTGATCACGACATTTTCGAGCGGGCGTTCGCCCTGTTTCGGAGTTACGCCGGCGATTGTTCGGAGCATTGTTCATTCCTTCGATGACTTTGCCGAAAATCGTATAGCGTTGATCGAAACCCTGTTCGCGTTTGAGCGTAATAAAAAACTGCGAATTTGCCGAATCGTTTTCCTGTCCGCGAGCCGCGCCGACAATTCCGCGTGTCATAAAGCAATATCGGAAAATTCCGCCGGAACATTCGGTTTATCCGATTTTCCCTTACCGTCGTTGGTCGGGTCGGCATCTTTTGAAATCGGATCGCCGCCCTGAATTACCGATTGATTGATGCGGTGAAAAGTTGTTCCGTTATAAACGCCTTCTTTTGCCAATTCCTTAAATCGCGCAACCATTTTCGGTGCGATATTTGAATAAAGTTCGATTTTAATCGTTCCATAAGCCGCTGCGTTTTCCATTTCGATGACGGCGATTTCATTATCGGCAACCGGGGCAACGCCGTTTTTGATTTCGGCGTTGGCGAGCTTTATTCGCGCTGTTGTTGGCGTTATTGCAAGCGCACAGAAAATAATGTCACCGAAACTAGAAAATTAGAAGAAGTAGAAATTTTTTGTTCATAATCATAAAATTTTAAAATAATTTTTCACTATCAAGTAAAATAGTCACCGGACCGTCGTTGACGAGTTCGACCTTCATCATCGCCTGAAATCGTCCGGTTTCGACTCGTTCGATTTGTTTTCGCGCTTCGCTGACGAAAAATTCGTAAAGCCGTTTCGCTTTTTCCGGCGCGGCGGCTTTGATAAACGAAGGACGGCGACCTTTTCTGACATCACCGTAAAGCGTAAATTGGGAAACGACGAGCAACTCTCCCTTGATGTCGAGCAGAGACAGATTCATTTTTCCGGCAGCGTCTTCAAAAATGCGAAGATTCAGCGTCTTTTCCAAAAGGTAACGCGCATCCGTTTCCAAATCTTCGACAGCTACGCCGAGCAAGATTAAAATTCCTTGTCCGATTTCGCCGACTATTTTATTTTCAACCGAAACTTTTGCGCGGGAAACTCTTTGAATGACGGCTCTCATTTATTGGAAACAAATCCAAACAGGCTGAACAGGATTGACAGGAATACATAATACAAAAAGTTGATCCTGTTCAGCCTGTTTAGATTTTATTCTTCAATCGTTACTTTTTCCATTACGACTTGCTCGCGCGGTTTGTCGCGTTCGTTAACCGCAGATTCGGCGATCGCATCAACAACTTCCTGACCTTCGACAACCTGACCGAATTTCACATAAAGCGGCGGAAGCGGATAATCAATGTGCATTATAAAAAACTGCGAACCGTTCGTATTAGGACCCGAATTCGCCATCGCGACCGTGCCTTTATTATACGGTCCCTGATAAAGATTCGAGCCGCGTTCGATTTCGTCATCGAACTTTCCGCCCCAAGCCGATTCGCCGCCGTAGCCTTCGCCGAGCGGATCGCCGCCCTGAATCATAAAATTTTTAATCACGCGATGAAAAATTACGCCGTCGTAATAACCTTTTTCCGCTAAAAGCCGAAAGTTCTCGGTCGCTTTCGGCGCGTCCGTTTCGAGCAGTTCAAATTTAATCGTGCCTTTGTTTGTTTCTATAACTGCAATTCTGTTTGCCATTAAAATCTCCTGTAAATTTACTTGTTTGTTTGTTTCAACAAATCTTTTTGACTCGCTATTTTAACAATTTCCTGTTCAAGTAAGCCAATCGCATCTTCTTTTTTCGGCGGCGCGACTTTGATCTTTTTTGCCGGAATTTATTTTTTTGACCGTTTCAGCCAGGGGATTGAAGCGGCGAACGATTTCCTGGGTCGCAAAGTTAAAATGATACGAGACGCGGCGGCACACCAATGAAAAGCGTGACGAAAACTGCTGTGATTTGAATTTACCTGTTCAAAATAAATTTATCAATGGCGTGCGCCACGCCGCTTTCATCGTTCGATAAAGTTTGCAGATATTTTGGGTTTTCCAATAATTCGGGCGCGGCATTGCCCATTACAACCGGCGTTCCGGCATATTCGAGCATTTCCAAATCGTTAAAATTATCGCCCATCGTCATCACGTTCTCGGCGGTCAGATTATTCAATAAAGCGAGCTTTTCCACGCCGATTCCTTTCGACGCGTCGGGCGGCAAAACGTCAATCAAGGTGAAATTCAGTTTCGGATAAACGGTCGTCAAAATCGTCGCCGTGTCGTTTAATTCGCCGCGCAGGATCGTTTCGAGTTCTGCCATCGAAACACACGCACCCGAAAATGAAACGTGAACCGTTTCATAATCATTTACAACCGATTCGAGTTTTTCGACGTGCAGAACCGCTTCTTCAGCATCCGCGCCGTGCAGACTTTTCGACCAATGGATGTATTTTTGCAGCGGAACATTTTCTTCGGAAACAGTGTCGTAAAGTAAAACGCCTTTTCCGTTCGGGTCAGCACTCAAAAGCGCGTTGCCGCCGAAAGATTTGCCGACACGCAAAATCTCGAAAACCGTTTCGTTTGTGAGTATCGAAACCGCAACAGTTTCCAGTGATTCGGCATACTTTAAAAGTGCGCCGTTATGACAAATCACCGGCGCGTTTAGCTTTAACTGATGAGCAACCGGCAGCGCGTCACGAAAACGCCTGCCCGTCGCAATCGTCACCAAAACGCCCGCATCTTCGGCTCGCCGAATTGCTTCGATGTTTCTTTCGGAAATTTCTCCGCGTGAATTTAATAATGTTCCGTCGAGGTCGAGTGCGAGAAGTTTTATCATTTACGGCAATTTAGTATTATTTTGCAAAGTTTTTATTAAGAATACGCAAAAGAATTGAAATTTGCCAAAAGAGAAATATTTTAATAAATCGGGCGTTTATATATTTGAAATCGGCGGAAACTGAAATTTAGTCGGACACAGAGTTTGCTGAATTACAGAAACCAGTTTATTATGCTCTAACGCATAAAAATCCGGTTGAATTGGAGGTAAGTAGTGTTATGAAAAGTAATATTTGCTTTAAACTTTCTTTAATGTTTCTTTTACTGGTCTTAGTTTTTTCCGTTGTCTCAGCGCAGAAAAAGACTGTAAAAAAAACTTCGGGTTCAAATTTGAAAAATACGCTGGCATTAATCAGCGGTAAAACAAAATCAGAGGTGACTTACGTTGACGGTAAGGAAAATGCCGGTTGTCTCAATCAAACTGCCAAAAAAACCGTTTATCAGGAAGTAAACTTTACTGCCGCTTCAAATTTTGAAATAAAGCTTGTCGAGGAAATAACCCGGTCGGCGTGTTCAAAAAATTTAATAAATGATGAAAAGTCAACCTCCAGTTCGGTCGGATATGATGAAGCGAAAATTTCGGTACCGCTTCGTCAGTTAAATTCTTCAGCCATTACGGTTGGAAGCTGCCCGCTTGAAAAGGAATTTCAAAGAAAAGAAGGAAGTTGTTTTTTTATCAATCTGGAAGCCGTCAGCAATTTGAAGGCTTTCAAGATAGAGAAAGTCAGTTCCTTTAAATTTAATGAAAAACAAGTAACCGATAAACAGGCGGTTTCGTATGCAACCAATCAATTCCAGATATTTTTTGCAGACGAAGAAACTGCGCAAAACGTGGCTAAAGCGTTTATCCAGGCTATCAAATTATCAGGCGGCAACTGAATAATTACAAATCAATCCGGCAAATTTGAACGCGGGATATTTTATCGTTTTATAAAATGTAACCCGATTTTTGAGTGGAAAACCGCCGAATTGTATCGAAAAATGATAAAGTCCAAGTTAGTTTCAGCTTTTCAGTTAAGATTATCGTTCAAAACAAATTATGAAATTTTTGAAAATCAGCCTGATTTCATCAACCTTCGCGCTTTTTATTTTTTCCTGCGCACAAACGACTTCGACAAACACAAACACGTCGAATACAAACGCCAAGACAACTAATATCGCCGCGCAGCCAACTGCGACGGCTGATGAGCTTGCGTCAGTAGAGAAAATATACACGGAAAAATGCGTTAAATGCCATAAAGCAGACGGCACCGGCGGAAACTCCGATCTTGACGGCATTAAAATAAAAGCTCCGAATCTTACTTCGGACAGAATGAAGGGTAAATCTGACGCTTCATTTATTGACACCATCGAAAACGGGGCAAAAGAAGATGGAATGCCAGCCTTTAAGGGTGTAATAAGCGATGCGGAAATAAAAAATCTGGTGAAATATATCCGGCGTGAGTTTCAGGGAAACTTAAAGAGCCTCTAATTTTTCCGCCTGATCTGTCACAAATAAAAAAGCGTTCCGGTTTTTCTCGTTGAGAAAAACCGGAACGCTTTTTTATTTACCGCGCTGTTGTTCGAGCCAGATTTGATATGCGGCTTTGGCGCGTTCAAAGTCGCGGGCGTTATTGAAAAAGGCTGAAGTTCCATCAGTTTTTGAAACGTCCAGAACATAATATATGTAATCGGTTTCGGCTGGATTGAGCGCGGCTTTGATCGCGCTTTCCGAGACCGAAGAAATCGCGCCGGGCGGAATGCCGCCGAAGCGACGCGTGTTATACGGCGAATCTGCTTCCAGATCGCTTTTGTGAATCGTGCCGTCCCAACGATTCTGCATCTTGGCGATGTAAACCGCCGTTTGGTCTATGCCGAGCGGAATATTTTGTTTCAGACGGTTGTAAATAACTGACGCGACAACCGGACGTTCAGCTTCGATGCGTGATTCGGTTTCAATCAATGACGCAATGGTGATGATCTCGTGCGGTGTTCTACCGAGTTGTTTCGCTTTATCATTCCATTCGGGTTTCCAGGTTTTCTTAAACTGCTCAACCATCATTCGGATAATTTGTTTCGGCGTAACATCTTTTTGAACGTTATAAGTTGTTGGAAACATATAGCCTTCGAGGTTTTTCGCCGACGCGTCAAAATCTTTGATCAGCGAAACGTCGTCCATCAAATTCAAAATCGCTTTCTCGTCCATGGGCGGCGTTTGCGGAAACTTTTCGGCGATACGTTTGGCGATGTCAAAACGCGTGAAACCTTCGGGAATCGTCAGTTTGAGCGTGCGCTCTTCGCCCTTCTCCATTTCCTTCAAGACTTCGAGCGGCGTTATCGGCGAAGCAAATTGATATGCGCCCGCCTGAATTTTGCTTGAATCGCCGAACGAACGCAGATAAATCTGTACGGGAAGTTCGCTTTTAATGATGCCTTCGGCGGTTAATTTACTGATAATTTCGTTGGTCGAAGAACCTTTCGGAATCTGTATAAATTGATTCGTCTTTTCGTGTTTGACCGGCGCGTGCAGCGATTTATAAATCCAGAACGAAACGCCGCCGACGACAATCAGCAACAAAATAAAAACGGCGGCGAGAATTTTAACAACTTTCATCAGATGGATTTTAACAGAAAATCAATTTCTAAGAGAATGAATACACAAAATCAGAAGAGCGGCGCGTGGGCAAGAGCGTGACATTTAGTTTTGTGTGTCACGCCCTTGCCCACACGCCGCTTTTCTAAACAGCGTAAAATTTCCGCAGCAAACGGAAACCGTGGATTTGCCCGCAGCTTCTTATTTTTCCTTCAAATATTTTTCAATCGCCTGCGTCACGGCTTCGCTTTCGGGCGTGTCTTTCGAAGAAAAACGGGCGACGATTTCGCCTTTTCGGTTGACGAGAAATTTATTGAAGTTCCACGATATATCGCCTGCAAATTTTGCGTCGGTTTTGGTGGAAGTCAGAAATTTATAAAGCGCGTGCTGATCTTCGCCTTTGACGGAAATTTTGGCGAACATCGGAAACTTTACTTTGTACTTCGACTCGCAAAACTCTTTGATTTCCTTTTCCGTTCCCGGTTCCTGACCGCCGAAATTGTTGGCGGGAAAGCCGAGAATAGTAAAACCCTGCGCCTGATATTTTTCGTAAATCGTCTGCAAACCTTCATATTGCGGCGTATAACCGCACTGGCTCGCCGTATTGACGATTAAAAAAACGTCGCCTTTGTATTGTTTGAGCTTTATTTCTTTGCCGTCAATATCTTTCATTTTGAAATCCAAAACGGATTTTGTTTGAGCAAAACAAGTTGACGTAGTTAAGCCGATAAAAACAATGAGTGTGATAGCTGATAAAATCTTTAACATAATTATTTCTCCTGATAAAAACTGAAATATCTTCGATAAATCTAAATTAGTCGCCCAATTCACGCGGCGAACGCGTCTGGCGCGGCGGAAGTTTATTTTCTTCTTTTGCTTCGCCGGTTTCGCCGAATACTTCTTTGATTGCGCCGATGCTCGACAGCATTGCCGAAGTTTCCATCGGCATAAAAATCACTTTGGCGTTGTTGGTTTTCGTCATATCGCGCAAACTTTCGATGTAGCGCGAAGTGATTAAATACTGCGTCGTGTCGCGCGCGTTGCCGATTGACTGGGAGATTTGCGCGATGGCTTGCGCGTCCGCGCCCGCCGATTTGAGACGCGCCTGCGCCGCACCGTCCGCCTGCAAAATCGCCGATTCCTTTTCGCCCTCGGCGCGTGTAATCGCCGCTTGTTTTTCGCCTTCGGCACGGGTGATTGCCGCTTGCCGTTCGCCTTCCGCCTGCAAAACAAGTGCGCGGCGATTTCGTTCGGCGGTCATCTGTTTTTCCATCGTAATGCGGATTTCGTCGGGCGTGGTGATGTTTTTGACATCAATGCGCGTGACTTTCACGCCCCATTTGTCGGTCGCTTCGTCGAGAATCACGCGCAGTTCGTTGTTGATTTGCTCGCGCGAGGAAAGCGTGTGATCCAGATCGAGCTTTCCGACGACCGAACGCATTCCCGTAAATGTTAATTGAACGAGCGCACCGACCAAATCGGCGACTTCATACGCGCCTTTAATCGCATCCGTGACTTGCCAGTAAACGACCGAATCAATGCTGATCATTACATTATCGCGGGTAATAACAGTCTGCGCCGGTAAATCTATAAACTGTTCACGCATATCAATCTGCGTCGTTCCGGGACGAACGTTCGACCAGTAAACGGCTCGCGGTGCTTCAAAAAACGGCACGATAATATTCAGACCGCTCTGCGCGACGCGGTGAAATCTGCCGAGCCGCTCGATCAGCATCACGGTTGACTGCGGCACGATTTTTATCGTTTTCCACGCTATTACAAGCAATGCGATGCCGATAAATAAAAGAAATACGAATCCCAGACCGAAAATGCCTTCAATTTGAAACAGAAATATTTGCGCCGTCATTTATTATCCTCCGATATAGTTTGATTCATCATAGACGATTTTCGGTTAATTGTTAATTGATAATTGATAATTGCTGTTGGATGATTGACACAAATTAATAATCGCTGAAAAATGGTAAATGCTTATGACCGTAAAACTTTCCGACATTCAGGACGCGCGTAAAATCCTGCACGACATCATCATTCCGACACCGATTGTTTCCGACGAAAAACTTTCAATCGAGATCGGAGCAAAGGCATTTTTGAAAGCCGAATGTTTGCAGCGCAGCGGCTCGTTCAAGATGCGCGGCGCGTACAACAAAATTTCGCGTCTTTCGCCCGCCGAGAAAAAACGCGGTGTCGTCACCGCTTCGGCGGGAAATCACGCGCAGGGCGTTGCGCTCGCGGCACGTCTGCAAAACACGAAAGCCGTGATCGTTCTGCCCGAAACCGCGCCGCTTACCAAAGTTATCGCCACTCGCGCTCAAGGCGCGGAAGTCATCTTAAAAGGCACGAGCTTTGACGAAGCGGTTGCTTATTCGCGCGAACTCGAAAAAGAACACAAATATATTTACGTACATGCATTTGACGATGATTTGATAATCGCCGGACAGGGAACTATCGGTATGGAGATCGTTGACGATTTGCCGGAAACAACTGTCGTCGTCGTCCCGGTTGGCGGCGGCGGCATTATTTCCGGCATTGCGCTGGCGATGAAAAGTCTTGTCTCAAACGTGCGCGTCATCGGCGTTCAGGCGGAAAATATTCCTTCGATTAATCAGTCCTTAAAAGCCGGAAAACCCGTCGAAGTTCCGCAGCAGACGACCATCGCCGACGGCATCGCGGTCAAACGTCCGGGCGTGAAAACCTTGAAAATAATCGAAGAACTGGTTGACGAAATTGTCGAAGTTTCCGAAGAGGAAATCGCTCGCGGCATTTTTCATTGCGTTCAAAACAACCGTCTCGTCGTCGAAGGTGCAGGCGCGGCAGGCGTGGCGGCATTGCTCGCGGGGAAAATCAAAGTCAAGCCGACCGATACGGTTTGCACGGTTCTCTGCGGCGGCAATATTGACGCGAATCTGCTTGCCAGAGTTTTGGAACAGGTTCTCGTGCGGCAAGGACGCTACATAATGCTCAAACTGCACGTTCCCGACCGTCCGGGACAGCTCGCGCCGCTTTTAAATCACGTCGCCGCTTCGGGCGCGAACGTCATCGAGGTTTTTCACCGCCGCGCGATGTGGCTCGCGCCGCTCGGTCGCGTCGGAATCGAAATGCTGCTCGAAGTCCGCGACGAACCGCACGGACGCGAAGTCGTCGAGCATTTGAAAAAAGTCGGCTATCAGGTCGAACGCGAAGGCGTTGGCGATTGGCAGATTTGATTAAAATCGCGCGTAAAAAAAGCCCGTCTTCTATCAGAGACGGGCTTTTAAAGTTTGATTAATTTAAATTACAAGAATCACGGAGGAGTTCGCGGTTCTTATGTAAAATACATCACGCACGACCTTAATAAAAGTTGCAAAATTTTATTTTCCTAAAAAGCGCGGATAGATTATGACTCGTCGGTGGGCGGCTGGAGACTGCGGCTGATGATTTGACTGATGACGCTGGCTTCGTCTTCTTTGGTATTCGCCCAATCCTGCTGTTTCAGTGCTTTGACGATAGCGTTATACTGGGCTTTGGTTATTTGACACGGCGGTTCGTCAAAAACTTTGGCGATGTATTTCACCGTATTTTCTTCGCGTTCAGACCTGATATATGCTTTTTTGTCGCTCGTTTGTGCCATTTCCGATTTTTAATTTCGCTGTTCGATTTTATAATCCGATTCAAAGCAAATTAGCATTTAAATATGGATTTTGTAAATCTAATGGCGGGAAAAATAATAAAATCGAGGTTTGATTGAAAATCGGATGAACGCGGAAAGCAAAAATTATTTATTAAAGGCGTGGAAAGTTATCAACGCCTTACTCGCCATCGTCTTTGCATACTTGATTGTCGACGCGTGGATACAGATTTTCTATTTCAAAAATACCGAAAAATATTATTATTACATCGCCACACTGTTTATCATTCCGCTCTTAACTTGCCTGATTGTAGTTTTCGGCTGGGATTTGGACAATGGCAAAGGTTAGCGTTTGACCAAATCTTCGGTGTAAAGCTCGCGGTAAACGCGATAATTGTTCATCACTTTGAAAACATAATTTTTGGTTTCGGCAAACCCGACTTCCGAAGCGAAAACGCCCGCGTCTTTCGGATTAGAACGGTTGAGCCAACGCGCGGCATTATCTTCGCCGCCATTGTAACTCGCGGCGACGGCTTCGTATAAACCGCTGAACTGCGTTTTTAAGTCTGAAATATAAACGCTTCCGATGGCGATATTGACCGAAGGCTGATACAAATCGTCAGCCTGCATTGTCGGAAAACCCGCCTGTTTGTTGTATTTGAGCGCGGTATCATAAACAAGCTGCAACAAACCGCGAGCGGCGGCGGGCGATTTGGCATTTGCCTTGAAACTGCTTTCCTGTTTCATAATCGCCAGCACAAATCGCGGATCAATGCCTTTCGATTTGGCATATCGAAGAAGTTCATTACGGTAGAAAATCGGATATTCGCCGGTGTTTGTCGAAGAAACGCTCGAAGTGCGCGTGACTTTACTGCCGAGTTTCTCGGTTGCCAAACCGCCGAAATATGAATTTGCCGGAATCGCCGAGTAAACATTCGTCGCATCGGCGCGGCGACCGAGTTTTTCCAGCGCGAGTGCTTTCAAATAATTTGTTTCGTCAAGCGATGTCATCGAACCGCGAAAGTTATTCAAAAGGCGTAAAGCGTCGGCGGCATCAACCGCTCTCTGCCAGCTTTGACGACTGATTTCCATTCGCAGACGACCTTGCAGAGCATTCGTTGCGGTCGGCATTCCCGAAAATTTCTGCGCCGCTTTATCAACCCAGAGATTCGCTTCATCATATCGTTTTGCTTCGCGCAAAGCGTCAATGATATTTAAAAATGCCGATTCAACGCGCTCGCCGGTCGGAAACATCGTCGTGTAAAGTTGATAAGCCTGTGCCGCTTCGACATTCTTCCCTAGACGAACCAGACACGCACCTTTAAATGCCAGACTTTCGCGTCCTTCTTTGGTGTTGGCAAAATCTTTCACGGCTTTATCGAACCACACAACCGCCTGCGCGTATTCGCGTTCCCACATAAATGAGCGTCCAGTCAACATCAACGCTTTTGGAATCGCCGCATCATTCGGATAAACCGCAAAAACTTTTTGCCAGTGTTCACGCGCCTGCGGAAAATGGCGATTTGAAGAATAAACGTCAGCGCGGTAAATATGCTCGGCGGCAGTTAATGTTTCCAATTTTCCCTGCGCGTCACGATTCGTTTTATCTTTGCCAGTAACCAATGTCAAAGTCGCGTCATTATAAGTTTGCGCGAAAATCGAAATAGAAATGGCGAAAATTATATTTGCGGCAAGAATTATTTTTTTCATTTGGTTTTTTTTACTACGTGAAAGAATGTCGGGTAAACAGAATAACAAATTTTAGACGTGCGTGAAAAGCGAAAGGTTGCGAGCCATATCAGATTGGACGGTTCGGAATATAATTTCAATGCGGAAAACCTGGCTAAATAAAAGAGCGGCGGCAGTTTAACAATCTTGTTTACGAGACTGTTATACTGCCGCCGTTCTCTCGGAAAGTTATTCTACAGTTATCTGAAATCGTTATTGAACGAAAGCATTTTCGACGGGTTTATCGGTTGACGCACCAAACGCGACACCTGTAAAGCCCTGCGTACTCTGTTGTAAATACCACGTTCCGCTTCTGAATACGCCGATGTCGGCTTTACCGTCACCGTCATAATCCGCCGGAACCGGCAAATCGGTCGAGATACCAAATGATATTCCGGTAAATCCGAGTTGTGAACGCTGTAAGTACCACGCGCCGTTCGACGGACGAAAGACGGCGACATCCGCTTTGCCGTCACCGTCGTAATCTGCCGGAACGGATTTGTCGTTGCCGTCGCCGAACGTGATGCCGGTAAAACCGAGTTGACTTCTTTGAATATACCAGGTTCCGCCTCGATTAACCGCAACGTCAGTTTTGCCGTCGCCATCATAATCTGCCGGAACCGGTTTGTCGCCCGCTTGTCCGAACGTCACGCCGGTAAATCCGAGTTGTGAACGCTGTAAATACCACGTTCCATTTCTAAACACCGCGACGTCAGCCTTGCCGTCGCCGTCATAATCTGCCGGAACCGGAATATCACCAGCCTGTCCAAAAGCAACACCGGTGAATCCGAGCTGACTTCTTTGCAAATACCACGTTCCGTTTCTGAAAACTGCGACATCGGTTTTGCCGTCACCGTCAAAGTCGGCAGGCGTAATGATGTCGCCGTTCTGTCCGAAGGTCACACCGGCGAACCCGTTCTGTGATTGATTCAAATACCACGCGCCGTTGGACGGACGAAACACGGACACGTCAGCTTTACCATCGCCATCGAAATCAAATAATTTCCTGCCGCTCGGCGGTTGAACCGAACAAAGTGCCGCCTTTGCCGGAATCGGCATCATAATTCCGTAGCCTGAATCACGGTCAACTCCCGGCTCTTCAATATCAATCGCCGTTGTTTTGAACGCATTATAAACCTGTGTGTTGGTCGCCGCCGGACAAGCTGATTTGACCAGCGCGGCGAGCGCACCGGCGTGCGGCGCGGAAGCCGAGGTCCCGAAAAAGGGAATGAAATTCGGCGTTGAAGTTGAAGTTCCGTCCGCCGCCGCGAAATCCGGTTTTTGCAGTAACTGCCCGCCGGTCGCTAACACATTACCGGGCGTAATCGCCGTGCTGTCAGCATTAAAAAAAATTCTTCGCGGACCGTCGGAACTGAATAATTCGACTTTATTTACAGAACTGTGAGCATTCGGAAAAGGACCGATTGACCCGTTTGCTCCGTCACGCGCCGGACCCGCAGGTGTCGCCGCCAGACTGATGGTGTTTAATCCTGAGTTATGTCCATAAGTTGAACCCTGTGTCGAGTTGCCAAATTTTCCGCGATTGGTATTAATGTGCAGAAAACGTGCCGAACCGGAAAACTTTACGACGACAACTAAATTGCCGGTTACATTAGCGTCACCGGCAACGGCTTCGTATGGGTCTTGCGTGCCGCTTTGCGGATTTGTCCCTGCGCCGACAATAAAGGTGCCGCTGCTGTCGAGAACGAATATATCGTAATCATTGCCTGAGCCGCCGAGCGGGTCTGACCATTTGAGAGTAACCTGCGAACCACTGCCGGATGTGATGGCGTTGCCTACCGAACCGCCGAAGTTATGTAAGTTTCCCGCGCCGGTCAAAACGCCGAAAGCCGGACCTGCATCAACGTAATTGCCTTCCCAAACGCCTGAAGTGCCGTCGTTTTTATTGCCGGAATTTGCCGCCGATGAGAAATACAGCGCACCGGCTTGTGAACCGATGGTAACATCGTTAACCGCCTGTATCACTGCTCCGCCGCTGGTGCCGGAAATAATATTCGTCGCCTGACCGTTCTGGAATGGACTTTCCGTGAAAAAGCTGATGTCGTCAATAATGACGGTGCAGCCGTTCGCCCTCAAATCGCGGATGTTTTGAGCAAATTGGTTTGGCGAAGGACCTGACGTGGAAAAATATAATTGTGCGCCTGGTGCCACGTCGTAAACGAGTTCGAGCATCGCCGTTCCTTCGTCGCCGCTGCCTGTCTGACCGGGCAAGACGGTGACGTTTGCCGGTAAATCGCCGGTCGCCTGACGCGCCGCCAGCGTATTTACACCGTCAGAGATAACGCCGATTTTAACGCCCGCGCCGTTGAAACCCGTGGACGAACGAAAGAGATTGGCTTGGTGCGTAACGTCGCCCTGCGAATTAACGCTGCCTGTGTCAACGACATCTCCGCCGCCTGCAACAGTCAGTGAGTTTGATTGAATAAAATTACGGACACTGGAAAGTCGGTCGGTAAGGTTGGAATTTGTATCGCCTCTTAAAAAGCGGTCAAAATTAGCGGACGCGCTTTCGGCGATTTGCTTTTCGCTTGCTTTGGAAGTCAACGCTTCCTGTTTGGGATTAACAAAGAAAACTTCGTCCATTTCCGCCAGAGACTCAACCATCGAAACCGGAACGCTCGCTACTACGTTTCGATATTGAGGCAGCGAAACAATGATTTTCGCGTCCATCAAACTCAATTTCCGTAAAAGCCTTTTTGTCACGTCAGCGATAATATCAACTTCGATAAAGCCTCTTTCGTCAGCTTTCAGTCCGGTGACTAAAGTGTCAACGCCTTCGGCAATTCTTTCGCGGCTTTCCATCTTTATGGTATACAGAAGTCGCGAATCAATTTTCTTCTGCGCCGTCGTCCGCGATGCTTTTTCCTGCATCAGTGCTTCTATTTGTCGCGCGGCGGCAGGACTGATCGAACTTCTGTCGCTTTCTTTGAATGGCGCGTCAATATGGGCATTCTGTGCGCCTGACGGACGGCTGACAATGAAAAAAGCGGTCAATACTGCTGCCAAAAAAAACAGACTGAAAAAGATTTTCTTCATAAATTTTCTCCTATTTTGCTTAAACTTGATAATTAAACTTCGACTGAATAATCAGGTGAGGAATTATATGCTAAAAATGATTTATTCTTTCGTATATAAATGCGAAAAAAATAAAAAAAAACGGTCAAAAAATTAATTAATTATTTCAGTAAAGAAGTCGTAGGCTGCTTTTAGAGCGAAAATGACCCGAAATTTGAAGTGCTTTGAGCGGCAGTTCAAGTAAATACGAATAGATTTAGCCTAACTGCTGACGTATCTTTTGATACAATTGAAAACAAATATCTACGGTCTGCGTAAATACTTTTCTTATTAAAAATTCTGGAGAAATATTATCAATGTCATTATCTCGTTTTGCCTTTTGCTTGTTATTGATCTTCAACTGCGCGATTTTCACATTTTCACAATCAAGATCGCAGCCGTCGGATAAATTCCGGCAGCTTGAGGAAATTCTGCCGACACCGAACGAACAGCGTACGGCGAGCGGTGCGCCGGGCGCGAGATATTGGCAGCAGCGCGCCGATTATTCGATTGATGTCGAAATTGATGATGTCAATCAGCGCATCATCGGCAAGGAAACCGTCACTTATAAAAATCTTTCGCCCGACACGTTAAGTTATATCTGGCTGCAAATTGACCAGAACATTTACGCACAAGATTCCGATTCGGCGATGACGCGCACCGCGCCGGACTTTAAGGAAGAAACTTTCAGCCAGATCGAACAGCTCGCCGCCAGAACTTACGACGGCAAAGTAAATATCACCAATGTTTCGGATGCGAAAGGCAATGCGCTGAAAAATACGCTGGTGAAAACGATGCTGCGGATTGATTTGCCTGCGCCGCTTGCGCCCAATGGAACTTTCGTTTTCAATGTCGCGTGGAATTACACCATTAATAATCAGCGCGTTTTCGGCGGTCGCGCCGGTTATGAATTTTTTCCGAAAGACGGCAACTATATCTACGAAATGGCGCAGTGGTTTCCCAGAATGGCGGCGTATAATGACGTTTCGGGCTGGCAGCATAAACAATTTTTGGGAAGCGGCGAATTTACGCTCGAATTCGGCGATTACGTCGTGAGAATCACCGCGCCTGCCGATCACGTTGTTTCCGCGACCGGCGTTTTACAGAATCCAAAACAGGTATTAAAGCAAGTTTGGATTGATCGCCTGAAACAAGCCGAAACCGCGCGTGAACCGCTAAAAATCATCACGCAGGCGGAAGCGACCGCCAACGAATCGAGCAAATCAACAGGCAAGAAAACGTGGATTTTCAAAGGCGATAACGTGCGCGATTTCGCATTCGCTTCGTCCAGGAAATTTATCTGGGACGCGCAGGGTCATAACGTCGAAGGCAATAAAGTGATGGCGATGTCGTTTTATCCGAAAGAGGGAAATCCGCTCTGGGAAAAATATTCGACGCAGGCGATTATTCACACATTAAATGTTTATTCGCGCTATTCGTTCGCCTATCCGTATCCAATCGCGCAGAGCATCAACGGTCCGGTCGGCGGAATGGAATATCCGATGATTTGTTTCAACGGACCGCGCCCGCAGGCTGACGGAACATATTCGGCGCAAGTGAAATACGGATTGATTTCCGTCGTCATTCACGAAGTCGGACATAATTATTTTCCGATGATCGTTAATTCCGACGAGCGGCAGTGGACGTGGATGGACGAAGGTTTAAATACTTTTCTGCAATATCTCGCCGAACAGGAATGGGAAAAAAATTATCCTTCCAGACGCGGCGAACCGCAGAACATCGCCGAATATATGTCATCGGAAAATCAAGTTCCGATTATGACAAACTCCGAATCGGTTTTGCAGTTCGGCAACAACGCTTACGGCAAACCGGCGACGGCTTTAAACATTTTGCGCGAAACGATTTTGGGTAGAGAATTATTTGATTTCGCCTTCAAACAATACGCCCAGCGATGGAAATTCAAACGACCGATGCCCGCCGATTTTTTCCGCACGATGGAAGACGCCTCGGGAATTGATTTGGATTGGTTCTGGCGCGGCTGGTTCTACACGACCGACCACACCGACATCGCGATTGAAAATGTCAGGCTTTATCAGCCGAGTTCAAACAATCCCGATTTGGAAAAGGAAATACTGCGCAAACAGGAAAATTCCAAACCGGAAACTTTATCCGACCGGCGCAACGCGTCTTTACCGAAACGCATTGATCAGTATCCTTCGCTGCGCGATTTTTACAACGATTACGACCAATTTAAAGTTTCCGACAAAGAACGCGAAAGCTATCAGGCATTTCTCAGCGGATTGAGCGAAAAGGAAAAAGCAACTTTAAACGGCGGTTATTATTTCTACGTCGTAGATTTGAAAAATGTCGGCGGACTCGTGATGCCGGTGATTTTCAAAGTTGAATACGTGGACGGCACGAGTGAAGAAATTCGTATTCCGGCGGAAATTTGGCGATATAATAACTTCAATGTTTCCAAATTGATAGTGGCTCGAAAGGAAGCCAAAGCGATTATCCTCGACCCGAATTTGGAAACCGCAGACACGGATTTGTCAAACAACTTTTTTCCGCGCCGAACCGTTCCAACGCGCTTTCAAATCTTTAAATCAGGACGTTGATGAATATGAAACTACCTAAAATCATTTCTATTTGTATGATAATCGTCGCGGCGGCGGTTAATTCGTTCAGTCTGCACCAGTTTCACACGACGCTGACGCGGATTGATTACAATGCAAAGGAAAAACTGCTGGAAATTTCCATTCAAATCTTCACGCACGATCTTGAACCGATGCTGGAACGGCGCGGCGCGCAAAAGATTGATCTCGAAAAATCAGCGGAAATAGATAAAATTATTCAGATTTATCTGAACGAAAATTTCGTTTTGACCGACAAAAAAGGCGAACCGAAAACTTTAAGATGGATTGGCAAGGAAGTTAAAACCGACACGGTTCGCGTTTACGTCGAAACCGCCGTCGAAGAAAATCCGGAAAATTATCAATTGAAAAACACGCTGTTTTTTGAAAGTTTTCAGGAACAAACCAATCTTGTCGTTTGTCATTACGATGGCAAGAAAGCCGATTTGATGTTCAAAATTGGCGATAAAACGAAAGAAATTATCGAAAATAAATCAGCGGCGGAAAACTAATTAGGATTTAAATAAATTATTCGGGACGAAATTGCTTTAACAATTTCGTCCTTTTATTTTTCCCTCAACTCTCGTGATACAATTTTTATAATTATTGACGAAACAAACAGGAGCGAAAAATGAAAATTGCCTTAAACGGCGCGACCACGATGCACGCCGATCTGCCAACCGACATTAAAGCAGCGAGCGAAGCCGGTTACGAATTAATTGAAATCTGGGCGGCGAAACTGCGCGATTTTTTGAAAACAAATACGGTCGCCGATCTGAAAACTCTTTTGAACGAAGCAAAACTCGAACCTTATTCGATAAATTCCATCGAACATATTACATTCCGCAATCAGGAAGATTACGCGAAAATAAAAGTCGAATGCGAAGAATACTCGAAAATCGCCGGTGAAATAAATTGCCCGTACGTTGTCGTCGTGCCGGGAAAATTGCCGGAAAATGCCGGTGAAGCGGAAATTGTTGATGAATCGGTAAAAGTTCTCAACGAACTTGCCGACATCGCCGAAAAACACAATGTCGGTTTGGCGTTTGAGTTTCTCGGACAAACTGACTGCTCGGTGCAAACGCTCGATTTGGACAAGAAAATTATTGAAAAAGTGAATCGGGAAAACGTCGGTCTGGTGATTGATACATTTCACTTTTATGCCGGAAATTCCAGTTTTGAGGCGATTGAGACGCTTGACCCGAAAAAACTTTTCATTTTTCACATCAACGACGCGGAAAATCTGCCGAAGGAAAATCTAACCGACGCGCATCGCCTTTATCCCGGCGAAGGAATTTTGCCGATCAAGGAAATCAAACAGCGTTTTGACCGGATCGGCTATGACCGGATGGTTTCAATCGAGATTTTTCGACCGGAATATTGGGACCAAAGTCCGTTCGAAGTCGCGAAAAAAGCGCGGGCGGCAACGAAAAAAGTTTTAGGAATCTAGCTTTTTCTTTTGAAGAATAAGTGGAAAATCACAAATACGAGGCAATCGTCATCGGTTCGGGTCCGAACGGACTGGCGGCGGCAATTTGTTTAGCCGGGCGCGGAATCTCCGTTTTAGTTGTCGAAGCAAATGAAACTATTGGAGGCGGCGCGCGTTCGGCGGAAGTGACCTTGCCGGGATTTGTTCACGACGTTTGCTCGACGATACATCCGCTAGCGGTCGCTTCGCCGTTTTTTCAAACATTGCCGCTGGAAAAGTACGGTTTGGAATTCATTCAGCCGCCCGCCTCGCTCGCGCATCCGCTCGATGACGGAACGGCAGTTCTACTCAAAAAATCAATCGAAGAAACCGCCTCAAATTTGGGCGCGGACGTGAATAATTACCGGAAATTAATCGAGCCGTTTGTCGAAAAATGGAATGAACTCGCGCCGGATATTCTCGCGCCGTTGCGAATCCCGAATCATCCGTTTCTGCTGGCGAATTTCGGACTGAAATCTTTTCGTTCGGCTCGCGGATTTACCGAAAAATACTTTGAAGGCGAACGGGCGCGGGCGATTTTTGGCGGCTGCGCGGCACATTCGATGATTTCACTCGACAAACTGCCGAGCGCGGCAATCGGTTTCGTGCTGAGTTTGCTGGCGCATTCGGTCGGTTGGGGATTTCCGCGCGGCGGCACGCAGAAATTAACCGACACGCTTGCCGCGCATTATAAATCACTCGGCGGCGTAATCGAAACAAACCGCCGCGTCGAAAACGTTGACGAACTGCCGCCGGCAAAAGTAATTTTATTTGACGTTACGCCGCGCCAAATTCTTAAAATCGCCGGACATCGGCTGCCGTCCGGTTACAAAAAAAGACTCGAAAACTATAAATACGGCGCGGGCGTTTTCAAGATGGATTTCGCGCTGTGTGAACCGATTCCGTGGACGGCGAAAGACTGCGAACTCGCCGGAACTGTTCATCTAAGTGGCAGCTTCGATGAAACTGCCGAAGCGGAAGAAGCAGTTTGGCGCGGCAAAATCGCTGAGAAGCCATACGTTTTGCTGGCGCAAACCAGTCTGTTTGATTCGACTCGCGCTCCTGACGGAAAACACACGGCTTGGGCTTACTGTCACGTTCCGAACAGTTCGAAGGTTGATATGACCGAGCGCATTGAAAATCAAATCGAGAGATTCGCGCCCGGATTTCGGGACTGCATTTTGGCAAAAGCCGTAATGCGAACGGCTGACGTGGAAAAATATAACGCCAATTATATCGGCGGCGACATCGGCGGCGGCGCAAATGTTTTAAGCCAATTATTTACGCGTCCGGTCGCCCGTCTTGATCCTTATAAGATTCCCGCAAAAGGGCTTTACATTTGTTCGTCTTCAACTCCGCCGAGCGGCGGAGTTCACGGAATGTGCGGCTTTCACGCGGCGCAGTCAGTTTTGAAAAACGAATTTTGAAGTCGAATTTCCAGATTTAAAATAACTTTAAAAGACTGAGATTTACAATTCACGGTGCGGTGCCGAGCGTTGGCTTTCGCCCGTTTGTTTCTGAGATGGTTCAATAGAAGTAGAGAGAAAACTGTTTTTGGCAGAATATCAAAGATATGTGGAAAAAATCGAAGCGATGAATTTAAACGCAATGCTTTGCAAAAGGTTTTTGAAGGGCAACCGGTGGTTTCGGTGGCGCAGGAATTGGGAGTTAATGAAAGTTTGATTCACAAACGGAAACGAGCCGCGTTAACAAAAGGCAAAGGTTCGCGATAACGCGCAACGCGATCAGTTTCTTTTCCCGATTCAAAGCCGAATTGATGGAAAATGGAGTTTTTTGAAGACCTCGAACAAGCCCGCTCGGAAATCTTCATCTAAATTGAAGGTTATTATAATCGAACAAGATTACATTCGAGTTTGGGTTACAAAAAGTCCGATGGAATTCGAGATGGAATTGAAAACTAAAAATGGAGGAATCAAAAGACAGTTTTTTTGTCTAAAATAATTTGACCGTCTCAATGCGTATTTCTGCATAAAGGACTGTAATCTGAAACATAACTGCTGGAATTTAAAAGTGTTGCCCCGCATAACATTTAGGGATTAAATTGATACCTATACGTTATGTTGATAAGCCAACTCCAAAATCTCAATGAGTAAGGTGTCTTTTCGGGACAGCTTTTCGCACTGTAATAAGAAAGATTTCTATTTATTATGGGAGAGGATTAAATGCCAATTAAATTTTTCAAAGTCGAAAGTCTTATGAAACAGTGGTTAAAGTTTTTTTTCTTGACGATAGTATTGTTCTGCGCGTCTGTTTCGGCAATGGCGCAGGAAGAAGTTATCTGGACGCAGGGCTATGGCGGTCCTTTTTCGGTTTCCGATTTCGGACCGTCGCAGAAACCCGGTTCGGCGCAATATACGACGAATCGGGAGTTAGCCGACGACATCAATCTGGTCGGGACGATCAGCCGCATATATGTTCACGGCTACACACCCGGACCTGTTTCGCCCACACCTTCGAGCACGCATTATTTCGGCTTGTCGGTCAAGTTTTACGCTTTCGGCGCGGACAATAAACCCGGCGCGCTGCAAGCCGAATATTATATTCCGAAGGACAGTCCGAATTTTCTTTTTCAAAATTCGGGTTTAGGCGATCTGCGCGTGCGGATCGAACCGGCTTTTCAGGCAAGCGGCAGACATTTTATATCCGTTCAGCTCGTCATTGACCCGATCGTCATTCCGGGCAGCGGCGGCGCGACCGCAAAATGGTATTGGCGCAGCGACAATCTTGAAGCCGTCCGTGAGGAAGGATTTTATTACCGGGATACGCCGAATAGCGCGTGGGAACGCACCGCCGAGAATCCCGGCACGAGAAATCTCTCGATGCAGCTTTGGGGAACGCGGATTCTGGTCGATGCGCCGGCTATTTCGCAGATTTCAACCAATAATCTGCCGCAAGCCGGACGTTTAAAGATTACGGGGACGAATTTCGGCACGACGCAAGGCACGGGCACGGTTCGCATCAACGGCGCAAACGCTCCGGTCAGCAGTTGGTCGGAAACCTCGATCACGGCTTATGTTTCCGACGCTTCGACGATTGGCGCGGGCAGTGTCGAAGTCATCACGGCGGGCGGCACGAGCAATCCGAAACCTTTGACAGTCAGGGCGCGTCCATCGGCAAACGGCAGAGTGCAGTGGCGTTTTCAGGCGGACGATCAGTATATTCAAGGTCGTCCGGCAGTCGGAACGGACGGCACGATCTATGCCGCCGGAGTTGGCGGACATCTATACGCGCTCACGCCGAACGGCGGTTTGAAATGGATTTTCAGAGGTAAAAATCCGGTTTCTCAATCGGTCAGCGTCGGCGCGGACAACACCGCTTATTTCGCGGGCAGCAACTCTGTCTATGCAGTTAATCCGAACGGAACTTTGAAATGGGAGATCGTCAATTCAAACGGCGCGTCGGTGGCGGCGGGTCCGAACGTCGGACCGGACGGCAACATCTACGCGGTTTTCGGCGCCAGCGATCCGAATAATTTGCAATTGGGCGCGATCACCGTTTCGCCCGCCGGACAAATTCTCAATAACCGGCAAGGCTACCTCCAGCCGAGCGGAGGATCATTCGCCAATCGCGAAATCGTTTTCGGCTCGAATCAATTTTATTTCGGCGGTTTAAATAATCTCACGTTCAATACGCAGGGATTGGAATTTTTCGAGCTTGGCGGCAATTATATTCGGACGGTTTCCGCCGGCGGCGGTCAACCGGCAGTCGCGCCCGACGGCACGGTTTATGACATTCTCGGCGCGAATCCCGGTTCGCCGCCGCGTCTGGGCGCGTATTCGCCGACGAGCGGCGCGCTTTTGCGAACGATTTTAACCTCGGAAACTTATCTGGCAACTCCCGACATCGGCGCGGACGGCACGATTTACGCGGCGCATAATCTGACGGCGCTTTCCGGTTATACACCGTTGGGCGCAAAGCTCTGGGATTTCATTCCCGGCGGCAGTATCTACGGAAGTGCCATCGTCAATCCGTCCAATACAGTCGTCACGGTCAGCGGTTACGATTTACAGCCAGCCGGGCGTGCTTTACGGTGTAAGCAATACCGGACAATCATTGTGGACGGTTAATCTGACACCGGAAAACGGCGGTTATATCCGTGCGTTTTCGCGGGCGCGCTTTACGCCCGACGGCGAAACCGTCTATTACGGCACGGATGTCAACGATTACGCAACCGACCTTTATTCATATCTCTATGCGATTTCCGCATCGCCTAATCTGCCGTGCTCATTCGGCATCACGCCGGATTTCGCTGCGTATCAATACAACGGCGGCAGCGGCAGTGTCGCTATTACCGCAACGAATTCCAACTGCGTATGGACGGCGGCGAGCAATGTCAATTGGATCACCGTTTATAACGCAGGCGGAACGGGCAACGGCACGGTAACTTATACCGTTACCGCCAATCCGAATTTTACGACGCGCACGGGAACGATCACCATCGGCGGACAAACTTTCACGGTCACGCAGGAAACCCGAAACAACGACGAAGTCAGTCTGGCTTATCCGGTTTCGGGCGATACTTTTACTCTGCAGACAAATATTTTCGTCAGCGCGAATGCGACGAATCCGAACGGCACAATCGCCCGCGTCGAATTTTACGCCAACAATCAATTGATCGGTACTGACACCTCTGCGCCGTATCTAATCGTCTGGAACAATCCGGCAGCGACAAATTACACCTTGATAGCAAGTCATTCGATCAAAACGGCGCGGTAACTTTATCCGAACCGGTAAATATCACGATTTATCCCGTCCCGCCGCCCGAACCCGCGCCGCTCCCGATTCCGCCGCCGACCTTGAGGAGTCCGACGGCAAATCAAGTTTTTCAAGCGGGCGAAAGCATCGTTTTTAATGCGGTTCCCGGCACGAGCCAATAACCAGGTTGACCGCGTTGAATTTTATTTGGATACAACGCTTATCGGCAGTGACTTAACTGCGCCGTATAGTTTCACGCTGAATAATGCTCCGGGCGGTATTTATTCAGTATCGGCGCAAACCGTTGCCGGAACTGGCGCACGGGCGACATCGCAACCGATTGACATTCGCGTCAACCCCGACAGACTTTCCAATTCAAGCGAAGTTATTCGATTTTGACGGCGACGGCAAATATTATATTTCCGTCTTTCGCCCGTCAAATGGCGCGTGGTATATACAGCAATCTACCGCCGGATTTACCGGATTACATTCGGCTTCGGCACGGACAAACCGTTCCCGCAGATTACGACGGTGACGGCAAAACCGATATAGCAGTGTTCAGAAATGGCAATTGGTATTACCTGAAATCTTCAAATAATTCATTCGTTGGGTATGCAATGGGGATTAAGCACTGACATACCGATTCCCGCAGATTATGACGGCGATG